>CAVXEZ010000026.1:0-361207 GCA_963760975.1 uncultured Chloroflexia bacterium
TCCCTCGCCCCGCTTGCGTGGGAGAGGGACAGGACGCGTCAGCGTCCTGGGTGAGGGGAAAGTCAGACGCAGAAGTTCATAACAGGCTCTAGCGGATGTTAAGCTCGCCGACGCCGCCGTCGAAGCGGATGACGATCTTGCGCTCGGCGCCCTCGAAGTTCGCCGTCTGCCAGACGCCGCCCTTGTCCCAGAAATCGCCGCCGCTGGCGCTGATGCGCGCGAACTGCGGACCCGCCTTGATCGAGCCAAGCCCGGTACGCGCTTCCAACCGCACGGCTGCGCCCGACGGGACTTGAATGTTGCACTGCCCGACACCGCCGCTGATGCGCGCGTTGACTGCCGCGCCTTCGTCGATCTCCAGGTTGACTTCGCCCGCGCCCGACGACACGTTCAGATCAACGTCCGCGCCCGACGGAACCGTGAGGCTCGACCGCCCGACGCCGCCGGAGTAGCGCGCGTTGTAGGTGCCGCTCGGCAGGTTGACGGTGAACTCACCCGCGCCCGACGACACGTTCAGCCCGGTCACCTGAAGCGCGCTCAGGTCAAGGTTGGAGCGCCCTGCTCCGCCGTGCAAATCCAGATTGAGCGGGATTTTCGGCGTGAGCGCGACATCCCAGCGCAGGCGCTGCCCGCTGCCGAACCAGCCCAGCGCGCTGCGGAACCATTCCGCCGCCCCGGCTGCCTGCCCCAGATGGACGACCTTTTCCTGATCGCCCGTCGCGTGCAGCTCGATCTCGCCGACGTAGGTCAGGTCGGCTTCGATCAGGTTCTCCGACGTATTGAGCGCCGTCACGGTCGATTCGCCGACCGAGAAGTCGACGCGCACGCGCGCCGAGGTTGCCTCGCCGAGCGGCTCGCTGAAGTGCCCGGTCTTGATGTCTTCGTGATCCTTGTCGCCAACCGACTTGAAGAAGTCGCTGATCTGCTCACCCAGCTTCTCGAATGAGAAGGACCATTCCACCGTGTAGCGTTTCTCTTTTTCCTCGTCCATTGCATATCTCCTCTTGATAGGACGTTACATCCAATATACGAAAGTCCGGGGCGCCTTGTTCACTGACTTGTTCACTGAATGGACAGGTTGCCGACGCCGCCGTTATAGTCGATGGTGATACGCGCATTGTCGCCCGCCGAAGCGTAGCTCTCGGTTTCCCACGTGCCGCTGTGATCCAGCCCATTGTTGTCGCTGCCGCTGAGGCGGTTGAAGCTCCCCGGCACGCTGACGTTGCCCAGACCGCTCCGGCTTTCCAGACGGACAGCCGCATTATCGGGCACGTCGAGCAGCATATTGCCCACACCCGCGTTGACCTTGACGGTCACGGCAGCGCCCGGCGCGAAGATCACGCTGGTGTTGCCGACGCCGCCGTTGAGGTCGACGCTGTAGCTGCCGCTGCCGGGCAGGCTGACGGTGCCGTCGCCGACGCCGTTGTTATAGGAGAGATTCGTCAGTTGCAGGTCGCGCAGATCGACGGTGCTCTCGCCGACGCCGCCGCTGAGGCGCAGGTCGAGCGGGATGCCGGTCGTCAGCCCAATCGTCCAGCGCAGTTGATCATTTTCCACGCCGTTGAACAGCGAGATGCCGAGGAAATCGAAGAACTGGACGCTGTTGTCGCGGGCGGAAAGCGTGACGTACTTCTGCGTTGTGCCGTCGACGCGGAAATCGACCGTCCCCACGTAGCGCAGGTCGGCGGTGACCAGCGTATCCGGCGCGGTAAGCGGCTGAATCGTCGTGCGCCCGACGGACAGATCAAGGTTGACCTGCGCCGATGTCGCCGCGCCGAGCGGCTCGCTGTACTGCTGCTCCTGAACCTCGACGCTGGGCGCGAGTCCGAGCGCCGGACCGACGACCATCAGCGCGAGCAGCAGAATGACCGTTCCCAAGCCGATTGCGAGTGACATTGAGCGCGAACCGCGCCCGATCAGCAGCTCAAGCCCGAAAGCGATCAGGATCACGGGCCACAGGCGGAACAGCACGACCAGATTTGCGCCGGTCAGGATTTTCGCCTCGAACAGCAGCCAGATCGCGCCGAGCGCGATGAGGATGAACGCCCACAGTGGTGAGGCGTGTCTTTCATATCGTTGTGTCGCCATCGAAACCCCCTGTTTCATAGCGGACTGCACACTACAATCCAATACGCAGGGAGGGGAACGAAGGTTACAACATTCGTCAGTTAGCGGTGCAGCCCGGCGGACCTTCGGGGGGATACGTCCAGCGCTGCTGAATCTGCACGTCGGCGTTCATGGCGCGGAATTCGTTGTAGGTGGCGATCAGGCTGTCGCAGTCGCCGCGAATCTCCGCCGCCTGTCCCTGGATGTACCAGCATTCGAAGCGGCGCTGCGAGATCGGCACGCCCTGCAAGACCTGAAGCGTCGAGCAGCGGTGCAGATCATCCTGCGCCTGTTCGAAATCGCCCTGCAAGAAATACTCCATGCCCAGCCGATACCAGCCCTCCGACCAACCGGGCGCGCGCTGCGTGACCTCGTCGCAGTACTGGATCGCCTGGTCGCGCTCGCGCATCAGGCTGGAAAGCTCGCACAGGCGCAGGCGCGCCTTGACGTTGTTTTCGTCGTGGGTCAGCACATTGAAGTAGGCGACGGTCGCCGCGTCGGAATCGCCGATCTGAAGGGCATACTGCGCGCGCTCGAAATAGAGCGCGAGCAGGTTGTTGTTGACGGCAATCGCCTGCTCGACCGTGTGGATGGCGTCGTCATAGCTGCCCGTGTCGCTGTAGGTGATCGCCAGCGCGCGCAGCGCATCGAGCGCGGTGTCGGCGCTCGCGGTCTGGACGGCGCGCTGGCTTTCGCGCAGCGCCGCTTCGAGACCGCCCGCGCTGCCATACGCCAGCGCCAGCGACACCCGCGCCAGCGCATCGTTCGGGTGCGTTTCCAGCGCGCGCTGCGCCGCGTCCGCCGATTGGTCGGCATAGCCGGACGCTTGCAGGGCGAAGGCGCGCACCGCCAGCACGTCGGCGTTGGTGGGCAGGCGCGCCAGCGCTTCGGTCGCCGCGTCCAGCGCGGTCTGCTGGTCAGTCGTGCGGTTGTACTCGGAATAGCTGCGGTAGACCAGCGAGCGCACCAGCAGGCGCAGCGCATCGGTGTCGTCCGGCTGGTCGATTAAAATCTGGCGCGTCAGGCTGATCGCGCCGGTCAGGTCGCCGCGCTTGAAGGCGTTCTGCGCCGACGCCATCAGGCTGGCGCTGGAAGCGGTCGCCGGGACGTTGGGCGCGCGATTGAGCCATAGCCAGGCGATCACGCCGATACCCCCAACCAGCGCAATCGAGAAGAGGATCGAAAAACATCCTCCAGTTCGTCGATGCCGCTTGCGAAACGAAAGCCGCGTCCTGGAACGTTCGATGCGCATAATTCGCCTGAAATGTTCGTAGGGCTAGGGTTAGTATTCAGTTTAGCCCAGGTGAGTGTAGCACGCGGCAAAGATTTCGGGATATTACAAAGTTGGAATTTTACGAACAAAAAAGGCACGGATGCCGATTGAGCTGGCATCCGTGCCGAAATGAACGCGATTCAGCGTCTATTGATGGAACGGGATCGTGCTGGTCGGGTCGGTCGGGATGTCGTTGTAGCGAATCTCGAAGTGGAGATGCGGTCCCGTCGAATCGCCGCTCGACCCGACTGCGCCGATCACCTGCCCCGCGTTGACCCGCGAGCCGCATTTGGCGTAGACCGCGCTCATGTGACCGTACACCGTCGTGAAGGGACCGTGCGCCAGCACGACCGACCAGCCGTAGCCCCAGTTGCTCCACCCGGCGAAGATCACCGTGCCGCCGTTCGCCGCCATGATCGGCGTGCCAATCGGCGCAGCCAGGTCGACGCCGGAGTGAATCGAGCTGAAGCCACGTACCCAGGTGTAAGCTGCTAACGGAGGCAGCCAGCCGCCGCCGCCGCCGGGGTTATCGACCAAGCCGCAGCTTCCGGGGTCGCCTGTATCGAACGAGATTTTCGCGCCGCTGCTGCCCGAACCCGAACCGCTGGCGGGAACGCGATCCACGCGCGGATTCCAGACAATGGACTGCGCCGTCCCGCCGGGGATGACGACCTTCGTCCCGCTGGGCAGCACCGTATCGGGCGTGTCGCCGAAGAAATTGTTGTAGTCGGAGTCGATGATGTTATAGGGATCGACGTGGTATTCCGTGCCGATGCTGTCGATGGTGCGCTCGGCGGCGACCGTGATGTACGCGCCGTCCACCGGCAGAATGTCGAGCTTATGTCCGGGGCGCAGCCCCTCGACGATGGCATTGCCGTTCGACCAGACAATCGTCTCCGGCTTCAGCCCGAAGCGCTCGGCGATGCCGAAGATGGTGTCGCCCGTCTGAATCTCGTACTGGATCACGTCGCTGCGCGGGCGATCCGGGATGATGGTGAAGGCGCTGAAGTCGTTGCGCACGATCTCCAAGCCGTTCGATTGGTCGACCGGCGCGACGGGAGTCGTCATAAGCATGGCGATCACGTCGGGGCTGAGCGTCGCCGGAGCGCCATCCGAAGGAACGACCGGATTGACCTGCGGCTGCGTCGTCGGCGCGGCGACATCCGGCGCGCTGGTGGGCGCGTCCGTCGCCGGGATGGGATTATTGGGCGCAGGGCTGGGGCTGGGACTCAGGACGAGCAGCGCGGTCGCAATCGTCAACCCGGCTGCCCCGATCAGACTGATCAAGCCGACCACGCGCCGCCAGCCCGCGACTTCTTTCACGCGGCGGATGGGTCCGGTGTCCGCGAGATGATCGGGCAGCGGCTCATACGGGTCGTATTGTTGGGACATAGCAAAACCTCATCTTACGCGGACGAATGCTCCCCCACGCAGCAAACGCGCAATACTAGCCCTGTTGCGCGCGGCTGGCAAGTTGGGACGCAGACCGGCAGATAGAAATCAGGGCGGGTTCTGGAACTCGATCACGTCGATGGCGAACGGCAGTTCCGGGTGGACGAGCGGCAGCACAATCGAGGACTGGTCGAAGTTGGCGACGTACAGGCGGTCGGGCGCGGCGTAGCTCACGTCGCTGGCGCCGCGAAACAGCCCGGCGATGTAGTCAAGCGCTCCATCGCTCACGCGGGCGACGCCGTTCTGACCGAGCGCCGCCACGTAGATCGCGCCGTCGGGCGTCACCGTCACGCCGTCGAAACCGGGCGCGTCGGGGCGGCTGCCGTGACTGTAGAGCACCTCGGTCGAGGCGTCGCCGACCGCCACGCGGTAAACCTCGTTGACTTCGGGATCGGTGACGATCAGGGCGTCGTCGAGCGCGTCATACGCCAGCCCGCTGACGGCGGGATGCACGTCGCCCTGCGCGGGCGACTGCCACCAGACCGCGCCATTCGAGCCGTCGGCGTCGAAGCGCCAGATTTCGTTGGTGCCCGAATCGCTCACGTAGACGCGCCCCGCCGAGTCAATCGCCACGTCGTTGGGCGAAATGAAGCTCATGTCGGCAAAGGTCGAAACGTCTCCACCGGCAACGCGCACGACCTTGCCGCCCGCCGAGCGCGGATCGGTGTCCAGTTGATCGACCACCAGCAGCGAGCCGTCGGGCGCAACCGTCATCCCCCTGACTGCGCCGATGGCGTCGCGCGTGCCGGGGATTTCGCGCACCGTCCCGTCGGGCGTGATACTCCAGACCGCGCCGGTCGCAAAGCTGCCCGTGTAGACCGTGCCGTCGGGCGCGACCGCCACCGTCGCGGGATAAGCGTCGTCGTCGGGCAGCGCGGCGTACTGGCTCACCGTGACTTCCGGCACGAGCGCGACCGAAGACACGCGCGAGCTGCCGTTGAGCGTGCTGCTCACCAGCAGCAGCGTCACCGCCAGCAGCGCCAGAATGCCGCCGCCGAAAATCAGGAAGAAGACCAGGCGCCGCTGCCAGAGCGACATCGAGGCGATATTACGCAGCATCAGAATCCTTGTAAATCTACACATGCGTAGGGGCACGATATATCGTGCCCCTACATCATGATACCGCGTGCATTGACGGGTTGGAAGTGCGCGTCAGGGGATGACGGCGTGCGGCGGCAGGAAGAAGAACGCCAGCCCGGCGATCAGGTAGACCGCCAGCAGCATCGCGCCCTCCAGCCAGTTCGATTCGCCGTCCAGCGCGATCAGCGCGGCGATCAGCGACGCGCCGAACAGGACGACCAGCTCGAAATCGTTGAAGACCAACAGCAGGCGGTTGTCGAACAGCAGGCTGATGAAGACCAGCACCGGGGCGACGAACAGCGCGATCTGAATGCTCGACCCCAGCGAGACGGCGAGGCTGAGTTCCATCTTGTTCTTGAGCGCGACCTGCACCGCCACCACGTGCTCGGCGATATTGCCGACGATGGGGATGATGATGATGCCGAGGAAGAATTCGGTCAAGCCGAGCGACTGCACCACCGGCTCGACCGCGCCGACCAGCGTCTCGCTGACCACCGCCGTGCCAATCGTCGCCGCCACCAGCACGCCAATCGTCAGCGGCAGCGACCAGCCCGCTTCGTGATCCTCGCCGCCGGACGCAGCCGCCGCGTCGTCGTCTTTCGTCCTGAACGAATAGAGGATGTGCAAGCCGTAGAGCACGATCAGCACCAGCGCCACGCCCTCGCTGAACAGCAGTTCCGACTGCGGATGCTCGACCAGCGCTCGGTCGAACAGTGACGGAATCGCCAGCGCGACCACCGCCAGCACCGCCAGCGTCGCGTTGATGCTCGCCGTGCGCCGGTCGAACTTCTGGATGCCGTGCTTCCAGCCGCCCGCGACGATGCTGAAGCCCAGCACGAGCAGCAGATTGCCGATGATCGACCCGGTGATCGAGGCGCGCACGAGGTCGAGCAGCCCCGCTTGAAGAGCGAAGATCGTGATGATCAGTTCGGCGGCGTTGCCGAGCGTGGCGTTGAGCAGCCCGCCCAGCTTCGGTCCCGTGTAGACGGCGAGTTCTTCGGTGGCGTCGCCGATCAGCTTGGCGAGCGGGATCAAGCCGAGCGCGGAGAGCGCGAAGATCAGCACCGGGTCGGCGTTGGCGAGCCGGGCGACGACCGCTGCGACGGCGAAGACCAGCAGGTAGTACATCGGCGAGATGCGCATCGGCTTTCCCCAGAAGCAGTCACGGAAAATGCAATTTTAACCACAGAGCACACAAAGAGCACAGAGGAAAATCTTTAGCCAGGTCGTGAGGACAGGCTTTTGTAGGGGCGAGGCGCTGCCTCGCCCGTCAGGTCCTCGTAAATCGCCTTTTCTTAGATTGCCCTTCTCTGCGTTCTTTGTGATCTCTGTGGTTAGCTATCTTTCAGCACCCCCGCCGCGAAAGCCGCCAGATCGTGGAACAGGTCGCCCGACTCGGCTTCTTTCTCGTCCTGCGGCAGCGCCAGCAGCGCCTCGACGCGCGCCCGCATCGCCGCCAGCGCTTCGGCGTCGGCATACGGCGCGAGGTAGTCGAACAGCAGCTTGTGCGCGCCCTTGCGCTCCATCGCCTCGATGCCGTCGAGAATCTGGCGGTGCGGCGGTCCCTCCCAGATGTCGGCGATCATGGCTTCGCGCAAATGCCGCTCGACGCCGAACTCCGCCAGCGTGCCCATGCCGCCGTTGACCTCCATCGCCCATTTCGCCGCCTGCACCGCCTGCTCCGCCGTCCAGTACTTCGCCAGATGCAGCAGCACGCGGAACAACTGGAAGCGCTCGGAGTAATGCGGCGCAGGCTCGCGCCAGACTTCATCCGCCAGCTTGACCACGCGCCAGGTCAGCGCGAACCCGCTTTGCAAAGCGGCGGCTTTCTGCTCGAACTGGCGGCGCATCAGCGGTTGATCGATCAACCTCTTGCCGAAGATTTCGCGCCCGCAGGCGAAGGTATAGGCGTCCGCCAGCGCGTGCTGCATCAGCGCGACGCTGCCGATGCAGTTGGCGACGCGCGACAGGTTGAGCACTTCGAGGATGTGATAAATGCCGTGACCGAGTTCGCCGAGCAGGTAGGCTTCGCTGTCGCGCAGCTCGATTTCGCCCGTTGGCACCGAGCGCGTGGCGATCTTGTCCTTCAGCCGCCGCAGCCAGTAATTGAGCGAACCGGATCGCTTCCGCGAGATTCGCGCAGGCGTGGCACGAGGAACAGCGCCAGACCGCGCACGCCGGGCTGCGCATCTTCCGGGCGAGCGGCGACGACCGCCAGCTCCGCCCCGGCGTTGCTGCAAAAATACTTGTCGCCCGTCAGCCGCCAGCGCTCGCCAGTCGCGCCGCGCCACCGTCTCGACCGTCGCGCCCAGGTCGGAGCCGCCACGCGCTTCGGTCATCCAGGTCGCGCCCTGCCAGACGGCATCGGTGCGATCCATCAGATGCGGCATGAAACGCTCATGCACGTCCGGCGCGGCGTACTTGGAGACCGCCGCCGCTGTGCCCAACGAGACGGTATACGGGCAGTACAGCCCCATGTCGAAATACGAGGTCACGTAGCCGACCAGATACGCGCCGCTCAGCGCCTCCTGCGCGCGCCAGACCGCGCCCGCCTTGTAGCCCATGCGCAGCATCGTCCAGTAATCCGGCGGAAACTGGATTTCGTCGATGCGGCTGCCGAAGCGGTCGAACTGCTTGACCCAGGGCGTCCCGGCGCGATCCACCGCCGCCGAAATCGCGCGCCCGTGCTGATCCATCCACGCCTCGTAATCGGACAAGCCCGGTGGCAGCGGATCGGAGACGAATTGAGCGAGAAACCGGGTCGGGGACAGCAAAAGGTCGAGATTCATCGCCAGAAGCCTCGCTAATCAAATATTGGTTTGATTATGAAGCAGAATTGGCGAATGCTCAAGCGCTGCCGGAGGCTCGAAGCCTCCGGCAAAAAAGAAAGCCTGCTGAAGCAGGCTGATGTTTGAGCCGTCTTCAGACGGCTTGTTTGATTAGCCAGACGCTCGAAGCATCTGGCGATTAGCTTAATCCCCCGCCACCGCCGCGCGCTGCCGGAAGCGCGTGCTCTGCACGATGCTTAACTCATGCAGGACAATCATGAGCACGGCGGCGCCGAAGATGAAGGGCGGGATGATGTCCAGACTGATGTTGTTCGCCAGAAAGCCCGCCAGCGCCGGAAGCAGCGCCACGCCGACGCCCGCGCCCGCCACCTGAAAGCCAATCGCATTGGGCGCATGGAGCGCGCCGACGCGCTTGGGCGTGTTCGAGACCAGCACCGGGAAAAGCGGCGCCTGCGAGAAGCCGAGCAGCGTCAGCCCGGCGAAGCCCACCCACGCGGCAGGATTCCACCAGAGCAGCAGCGCGCCGACCGTCGCGCCGAGCATACAGCCGCGCAGCAGCGTCAGCGTATTCAGGCGTGTGATGATCGCCCCGAAGAAGATACGCCCGATGGTGAAGCTGCCCCAGTAAATGCTGACCCACAGCCCGGCGGCTTCTTCGGCGATACCGCGCGAGCGCGTGAACCAGGTGTAGACCCACTGCCCCGGCGTCGCCTCCAGCCCCGCGTACAGGAAGAACATGGCGATCCCCATCAGCACCAGCGGCATCCGCAGCGTCGCGCGCATACTCAGGCGCTTTTCAGGCGCGTCGTCGGTCTGGATGGTGACGCCGCGCCACGACGCCATCGTCAGCAGGAACAGCACCGTCACGACCACGACGTAGCCGCAGACGATCCCGTAGCCGATACGCCACGACTGCCCGCTCGTCAGCACCGCCGTCATGATCAGCGGGCTGACGGTCACGCCGATGCCGAAATTGGCGTGCAGCCAGTTCATGGCGCGCTCGCCGTGATGCTGCGCCAGATAGGCGTTCAGCCCGGCGTCAATCGTGCCGTTGCCCAAGCCGCCCAACAGAAGCGCGACGATCAGCAGCCACCACGACTGTGCCAGCGCCGCTCCGAGCAAGCCCAGCGCCATCAGCACGCCCGCCAGCGTCAGCATCCGCCCGGCGCCCAGCCGATAGACCATCGTTCCGCTGTAGAAACTGGCGGTCAGGTAGCCCGCCGTGCTCGCCAGCAGCAGAATGCCCACCGCGTCCAGCGGGACGCCGAACTCTTTTTCCATCGAGGGCCACGCCAGCCCCAGCAGCCCGGCGCTCAAGCCCAAGCCGATAAAGCTGAGGTAGGCGACGCCTATCGTCACCAGCCCGGAACGCGAAAATCTCTGCATAGAGGTATCTTCTTTCAGGAAGCGGATAGCTTTTGGTAATCACTCTCTGGTAAAAGAAGATCGAGGCGAGCAGCCTCGTCTTCACGGGATAGCGAAATCATCAAACGTGTCCTAGACATCCGAGCGATTATATGCGCAAGTACAGTTCTCTTGTAGTGCCAGGATGAGTGCAGTGATCACGACTTTCATCAGGGGCTTTGGGCTTCAGCGGGCGATCACCCACCTGATTCTGGCGGCGCTGACGCTGGTGGGTCTGTATGCGACGCACCGCTACTCGCCCTATGCCGGGGCGGTCTACGTCTTCACCATCGGCTTCGGCTACCTGAGCGTGCTCTACACCTGCGTCACGCTGCTGATCGGTCCGCTCAATTTGATGCGCAAGCGGCTCAACCCGGTCAACATCGACCTGCGCCGCGACACCGGCATCTGGGCGGGGATTACAGGCTGCCTGCACGTCGTCTTCGCCCTGGTGCTGCACAATCGCGGCAATCTGCTGGCGTTCTTCTTCACGCGGCGCGGCAGACTGCTGCTCAATATCACCGGAGCGAGCAACTGGATCGGCGCAGCGGCGACGGTGATCCTCGTCCTGCTGCTGCTGCTCTCCAACCAGCTTTCGCTGCGCACGCTGAAGGGCAAGCGCTGGAAGCAGCTTCAACGCCTGAACTATTTGCTGGCGCTGCTGGTCTTCGTGCATACTTTCCTCTACCAGCGCATCGGCGGGCGCGAGCGTCCCTTCGTGCAGGCGACGGCGATTGCCGCGCTGGTCGTGCTGCTGATCCAGTTCATCGGCGTCTCGGTCTATCAGGGACGCAAGGCAAGACATCAGCCAAAGTGATAAGATGGTGGGTGTCTTCTGCTGCGACGGGGCTGAAATCCGATGCCGAATAACATCATTGAGGTTCGCTTTGGTGGAGAACAGGCGGAATTCCTGTCGATCACGGTGCGCGGGCGCGCCTACCGCCAGAGTCAGGATTACTGGGATGGCAACTGGCTGCTCGTGACGGTCGTCATCCGCGCGGGCAAGTTTTCAGGCGAGATCGCGGGGATGCTGCGCGCGGAAGAACTTCAGAAGCTGCGCGACGACCTGCGCGAGTTTCAGCGAACGCTCAGCGGCAGCGTCAGCTACGAGACGGCGGAGGAATGGCTCAGCTTGCAGATCGAAGCCGACACGCTCGGCAGCATCGCGCTTTCGGGGACGATCAGCGACGACGTGAGCGATTCCTACAACACCCTCGAATTCACCCTGGAAGGGGATCAGACATTTCTGGCTTCGCCGCTTCAGCAGCTTGAGCAGGTGATGCAGGCGTACCCGGTCATCGGCGAGCCGTAGGGCTGCAAGAGACTCGCGTAGGGGCGAACCTGAGTGTTCGCCCGGACAACGGCAACGCGGGGCAGACACGCAGGTCTGCCCCTACAAAAACCACCGATTATCGCTTGCTCATTTCCGCGCCAGCACGCCGAAGGCTTCGGGGCGGCGCTTCACCTCGCGGAAGCCCGCCGTATACAGCCGCTCGACCACGCCTTTGACAATCCGGCTGACCGACGCGCTCTCCAAATCGCCGATATAGTGAAACAGCCGCCCGCGCGGCTTGAGGACGCGGTACAGCTCCCGGTAGAACGCTCCGGAGTACAAATCCCCGGCAAGCTGGATAGTCGGCGGGTCGTGGATGACGACGGAGAACGCCTCGTCCGCGAAGGTCTCGACCGCCTCGGCGCTGTCGCCGACCCGCCGCTCAATTCGCGGATTGTCGAACAACTCGCGCGACCAGGGATTCTGCCGGGCGATCTCGACCACCGCCGGATCAAGCTCAATCGTGACGACGTGATCGGACGTGCGCGCCGCCTGAATCGCGGTGTAGCCCAAGCCCATCGAGGTATCAAGCACCTGCCCCGCCGGGCGCGCGGCTTTGATCTTGCTGAGCGTGTCGCGGTAGGGGTCGGTGTTTTTGATGCGGTGCATCGGGAATCCGGCGATCAGCAGGGTCGGCGCGCCGCTCGTCGGCATCAGGGCGCAGTGGCGGTTGGTCGCGCGGGAGAATTCCTGAATCTTGCGGATCGCGCCGTCTTGTCCCAAACTCTTTTCGGGCAGGGCGAAGCAGCTTGTCTCGCTCTCAGCGATCTCCTTAGCGTCGTCCCAACTCAGGCGCTCGCCACCGGGAAACACTACGCCCGCGTCGTCCAGCGACACGTCGACGGTCGTCAAGCCGAGATCGGGCGAGAGACGCGCGGCGGTCTGCGTTCCGCGCGCTTTCAGCAGCGGCGCGACCTGAAAATGCGACAGGACGATCACTGGAGCAGGACGCGCGCGTTTTCCGTCGCCCAGTAGACCTGGACGTGCTGACCGATCTTGTAGATGGTGTCGTAGCGCGTGCCGAAGTTCTGGATGCGGACGACGACCTCGGTCTTCTGCCCGATGCGCACGATGTAGCGCGTGTCCGTGCCGATGTAATTGGCGAAAGTGACTTCGCCAGGGATCAGCGTCTTGTTGCGCTCGTGCTCAATCGTGCTCATGATTTCGGTGGTGGCGACGTTGACGCTCTCGCTCTCGGAGACGCCTTCTTCGGGCACGAGCGTGATCTTCTCCGGGCGGATGGCGACCGTCACTTCCATGCCTACGTCGAGCGTATCCTGATCGGTCGCCGCTTCGATCACCGTGTCGGGGTCGATGCGAACGAAACGCCAGCTTCTCGCTGATCGAGTCGACCGTGCCGGGGATGAAATTGGTCTCGCCGATGAAGTCGGCGACGAAGCGCGAGCGCGGCTTCTCGTAGATTTCCTCCGGTCTGCCGACTTGCAGCGCCACGCCGTGATCCATCACGGCGATGCGGTCGCACATGGTCAGGGCTTCTTCCTGATCGTGGGTGACGTAGACGAAGGTGATGCCCAGCTCGCTCTGCATACTCATCAGTTCGTACTGCATCGCCTTGCGCAGCTTGAGGTCGAGCGCGCCGAGCGGCTCGTCGAGCAGCAGCACGGCAGGGCGCTTGACCAGCGCGCGCGCCAGCGCCACACGCTGCTGCTGCCCGCCGGAAAGCTGGCGCGGCTTGCGCTCGAACTGGGTCAGGCGCACCATCTCCAGCGCTTCGAGCGCGCGCTTCTTCGCCTCGGTCTCTGCGCACGCCTTCCATCTCCAGCCCGAACATCACGTTTTGCAGCACGCTCATGTGCGGGAACAGCGCGTAATCCTGAAAGACCGTGTTGACGGGGCGGTGGAACGGCGGCACGCCCTGCACCGCCTGACCGCGAATGACGATGTCGCCATGCGTCGGCTCCTCAAACCCGGCGATCATGCGGAGCGTGGTCGTCTTGCCGCAGCCGCTCGGTCCCAGCAGAGCGAAGAACTCGCCCTCGTAGATTTGCAGCGAAACGTTGTCGACCGCCTTAACGGTCACTTCGCCGCCGTGCGCCGCGAATTCTTTGGTGACGTTCCTGAGTTCGATGCCGACCTGTGCCATCCCGCTTGCCCTTTATTCATGCGCAGGGAGCAGATTAGAAACCAGTGGTGCTACTTTCCTGCTCCTGGTTTCCCTTCGCCCTGCTCAACTTCGTTGAGCCGTCCCTCTCCCACGTAAACGGGGAGAGGGACAAAACCCGCCTTATTCCCCCTCTCTCCTCTTGCGTGGGAGAGGGGGTCAGGGGGAGAGGGGTTCAGAAACTAGCACCAGTGATTTTGAAACCCGCCCCTACCGGGAAATACCTAATTCACATGTACTTACTGCCCCAGCGAAATCTTGATCTCGTCCCAGGCGTCGTTGTAAAGCTGCTCGGCGTCCGGCAGCGCCTTGGTCGAGAACAGCTTCGCGCGCAGATCGTCGGGCGGGTAAATCGACGGATTGCTGAGCATGTCGGGGTCGATCAGCTTTTCGTCAATCGCCGCCTGGTTGGGGGTCGCGTAGGCGGTGTAGTTGCTGATGTCCGCGCCGACGTGCGGGTCTAAAATGTAGTCGAGGAAAACTTCCGCCAGTGCTTTGTTGGGCGCACCCTTCGGGATCGCCAGATTATCGACCCACAGGTTGGTCCCTTCACTGGGGATGACGTAGGCGATGTTATCGCAGTTGCACTCGTCCATCACCTGGAAGATGTCGCCGCTGTACTCGACCGTCATGTCCACGTCGCCGCGCTCCAGCATCGCCTGACCATCATCGGCGGCGATGGCGACCACGTTCTTGCCGTTGGCGATCAGGAAGTTTTCCGCTTCCTTCACCTCATCGGGGACAGCCGAATTGGGGTCGTAGCCGAGGATTTGCAGCGCGATACCCATCATCGCGCGCTGGTCGTCCAGCCAGGCGACGGGACCGTTGTAGTTGAACATGTCCTGCCAGCTCGTCACTTCCTTGCCGACCTTATCCGTGTTGTAGCCGATGCCGACCGTGCCCCACTGGTACGGAACGCTGTACTGGTTGCCGGGGTCGTAGGGCTGGTTTTTAAGGCTCTCGCTGACGTTGGCGAAGTCGGGGATTTTGTCCATGTCGAGCGGCTCAAGCAGATCGAGGGCGATCATGTTGGCGATCATGTAGCCAGTAGGCACGATCACGTCGTAGCCGGGATTGCCGCCGCGCAGGCGCGCCAGCAGCGCTTCGTTGCTCTCGTAAGTATCATAGACGACGGTCACGCCGCAGTCCGCCTCGAAGTTGCTGATGGTATCTTCGGCGACGTAGGTCGTCCAATTGAACACGTTCAGGGTTTGTCCCTGGTAGCCGTCGGGGCACTGCCAGGCGGGGCTTTCGGTCATCTCCGGCGTCGCGTCCTGCGCGAAGACCGGGAATGCCAGTACCATGACACAGATCACAAAGATTATCTTTCGCATCGTTCCTCCATTTGGCATTCAATTCGAGTCATCGAGAGCCATCATAGGTTATAGATCATTTGCCCATGCCGCTCCAAAATTAGGCGGCGGCGGTCGCGTTGCGCCCCTGCATGGCGATGGAAATGCCGATCAGAAGCGTGGAAGCGAGCAGGATCAGCGTCGAAATCGCGTTGATCTCCGGCGTGACGGTCAGCTTGAGCAGCCCGTAGACGAAGACGGGCAGCGTGGTCGTGCCGGGACCGGAATTGAAGAAGGTGATCACGAAGTCGTCGAGCGAGAGCGTGAACGCCAGCAGCGCCCCGGAGACGATGCCCGGCAGGATCAGCGGGAAGGTGATGCGCCAGAAGGTGCGCCACTCGTTCGCGCCCAGGTCGCGGGCGGCTTCCTCGTAGCGCGGGTTCATGTCGGCGAGGCGCGCGCGCACGACAATCGCCACGTAGGAGATGTTGAACGCCACGTGACCGATGATGATCGTCCCGAAACCGGGGTCGGCGCGCACGCCGGTCGTGCGCGTGATGAAGTCGAACAGCACGCTGAAGAAGATCAGCAGCGAAATCGCCTGCGTGATCTCCGGGATGACGACCGGCAGAAACAGGATGCCGTCGACGACGCGCTTGCCGGGATAGTTGCCGCGCACCAGACTGAGCGCCACCATCGTGCCGATGATGGTCGCAATCAGCGTCGCAATCGAGGCGACGATCAGGCTGTTGCCGAGCGAGTTGAGCATCAGCGCGGTCGAGAAACGGGTATCGCCGCCGACGAGGTTGTTGAAGATGTTGTGATACCACTGCAAAGTGAAACCGTGCCACTGCGCCACCGAGCGCGAGTCGTTGAACGAGAAGATCACCAGCAGCAGGATCGGCGCCCACAGGAAGAAATAGCCGAACAGCGGCTCGATCAGCAGCCCGATCTTGCCGATGCGCCGGGTGAGCATATCGCGCCGGACTTTGCCCTGATTGATGACGATTGCTTTGTACTGCGCGCGATTCGAGGGTGAAATAGTCGTCTCTGCCATGATTACCCCCGGCTCCCCAAACGCCCGTAGACGAACAGCCCGATCATCACCATGCCCATCATCACGACCGAACTCGCCGAGCCGAGGGGCCAGTTGCCCGTGCCGTGAAACTGCTGGTTGATCAGGTTGCCGATCATCAACCCCTGCGTGCCGCCGAGCAGGTCGGGCGTGATGAACGCGCCAATCGAGGGGATGAAGACCAGAATACAGCCCGCGATCACCCCCGGCAGCGTCAGCGGGACGACCACGCGCCAGAACGCGCGCCAGTCGTTCGCGCCCAGGTCGTGCGCCGCCTCGACCAGCCGGAAGTCGAAGCGCTCAACCGAGGCGTAAATCGGCAGCACCATGAAGGGCAGCTCGCCGTAGATCAGACCGATCAGGACGGCGAGGCGCGTATTGAGCAGTTGCAGCGGCTCGCTGATCAGGTGCAGGTTCATCAGCGTCAGGTTGATCGTGCCCTCCGTGCCCAGCAGGACGCGCCAGGCGTAGGTGCGGACGAGGAAATTCGTCCAGAACGGCAGGATCACCAGAAAGAGCGCGAAGCTCTGCGCGCGCTTGCTGCGGCGCGTGCTGATGAAAAACGCCAGCGGGTAGCCCGCGATCAGGCAGACGACAGTCGTCAGCAGGGCAACCCAGATGGAATTGAGAAAGACGGGGAAGAAAATCGGACCAAAGATGCGCTGATAATGTTCGAGGGTCAGCGGGAAGACAATCGTGCCGTTGGGACCGCGCGTCATGAAGCTGACGAGCAGCACAATCGCCAGCGGCAGCAGAAAGAACAGAAACAACCAGAGGATGGCGGGCAGCGCCAGCAGCCTGCCGCGCGTGCTCTCTCTGGGCGAATGGCTCGCCGACTGGCTGAAATCCAAACTGAATGCCATCGCACCCTCGCGCTATTTATTTATAGACGCCCTACGGAAAAACTCGAACTATTATAACAAGTTTTCGCGCCGCAATATAAGATTTGGCAGCGCGAGCGACGGTCGATATTAACCGCAACCCTGTCCGGCGCGCCAAGATCAAAGTAGACAAAGAACGGAGGCTGCGAATTGGCGGTTTTCGTCCATCATTCCCACTCAATCGTGCCGGGCGGCTTGCTGGTTACGTCGTAGACCACGCGGTTGACGCCGCGCACCTCGTTGACGATCCGGCTGCTGGCGCGCGCCAGCAAATCGTAGGGGATGCGCGCCCAGTCCGCCGTCATGAAGTCGTCGGTGGTGACAGCGCGCAGCGCGATCACTTCCTCGTAGGTGCGGGCGTCGCCCATCACGCCGACGCTCTTGACCGGCAGCAGCACCGCGAACGCCTGCGCCGTACCGGCGTTGCCTCCGGCAACGTTTCGCAGCATCCCGGCGCGTTCCAGTTCGTCGCGGAAGATAGCGTCCGCGCCGCGCAGCGTCTCCAGCCGCTCCCACGTGATTTCGCCCAGGCAGCGCACCGCCAAGCCGGGACCGGGGAACGGCTGCCGCCAGACGATGCTGTCCGGCAAGCCGAGTTCCGTGCCGACGGCGCGCACCTCGTCCTTGAACAGGTCGCGCAGCGGCTCGATCAGCTCGAAATGCAGGTCGGGCGGCAGCCCGCCGACGTTGTGATGGCTCTTGATCACGCGCGACTGGTTACTGCTGGCGGCGCTCTCGATCACGTCGGGGTAGATCGTGCCCTGCGCCAGAAAGCGCACGCCTGCGGCTTCGAGCTGGCGCGCCTGCGCCGAAAACGTGTCGATGAACAGCCTGCCGATCAGCTTGCGCTTGGCTTCCGGCTCGGTCACGCCGCGCAGCGCGTCGAGAAAATCCTCGGTCGCGTCGACGGCGATCAGGTTCATGTGCTGCTCGTCGCGGAAGACCTGCGCGACCTGCTCCGGCTCGTCCTGGCGCAGCAAGCCCGTGTTGACGAAGACCGCCACCAGTTGATCGCCAATGGCGTGGTTGAGCAGCGCCCCCGCCACCGCCGAATCGACGCCGCCGCTGAGCGCCAGCAGCACCCGCTCGCCGCGATTGCGGTCGCCGACGCGCTCGCGGATGGTGCGGATGGCATCCTCGATGAACGCCGCCGCCGACCATTTCGCCGCGCAGTGGCAGATGTCGAAGACGAAATTGCGCAAAATCTGCGCGCCCTGCGGCGTGTGCTTGACCTCCGGGTGGAACTGGACACCGTACAGACCGCGCGTCAGGTCGCCCATCGCCGCGTAAGGCGAATTATCCGAGTGCGCCAGCGGCTCGAAGCCCTGCGGCGGGCGCTCGATGCGGTCGCCATGCGACATCCACACGTCGATCTCGTCGGGCACGCCGTTGAAAAGCGGGTTCTCGCCGTGCGTATGGGTGATCTGCGCCAAACCGAATTCTTTGCGCTGCGACCCCGCGACCACGCCGCCGAGCGCGTGCGTGATCGCCTGCATCCCGTAGCAGATGCCGAGGATCGGCAGCCCACTGGCGAGGAGATAGCCGGGCATCTGCGGCGCGCCGTCTTCGTAGATACTGTTGGGTCCGCCGGAGAGGATGTAGCCCTGCGGGCGATGCGTGTTGACGGTTTCGGCGTCGGCGTCGCAGGAGAAGACTTCCGCGTAGACGCCCTGCTCGCGCACGCGCCGGGCGATCAACTGCGTGTACTGCGAGCCAAAGTCGAGGATAGCAACGCCGCCGACGCGCAAATCGGAATGCTCCGCATTGAGAACTGAGGACTCAGATTCAGATTGCATCGTACCTCCTTCACCACTGATCTGGAGACAGTAAACGTAGGGGCGCACAGCTGTGCGCCCCTACAAAGGACAATCATCGTGCAAACCTGCCGTAGCGACCATCCTCGCCTACTCCCCGAAGATGATCTTGCCGTTGTCCATGCTGACGATGGTCGCCAGCGCCTCGATGGGCATGGTATAGCCCTTCTGGCGCATGAAATCGCGCCCGCCCTCGAAGGTCTTCTCGACCACGATGCCGACCCCGACAACGCGCGACTGCGCGCCCTCGACGATCCGCGCCAGCGCCCGCAGCGTCAAGCCGGTCGCCAGGAAGTCGTCGATGATCAGCACGTCCTCGTTAGGCGGCATGAATTCCGCCGCCACCAGCAGATTGACCTCGTTGCCTTTGGTATGGCTGGGCGCGGTCTCCAGAAACACAGGACCGAACATCGTGATCGGCTTGGTCTTGCGCGCGTAGACAACCGGCACGTTCAGCGCCAGCCCGGTCATCACCGCCGGAGCGATGCCGGAGATTTCCGCCGTGAGGATGCGGTCAACCTTCATCCCCTGGAAGCGCGCCGCCATCTCCTGCCCCATCTGCATCATCAAATCCGGGTGAATCTGGTGGTTGAGGATGCTGTCAATCTTCAGAATCCCGCTGCCCAGGTTGCGCCCCTCGGCAAGAATACGTTGTTTCAGGGCTTCCATTTAGGTGCTGACCTCCGTTCGTCCGCCAGTTTCTTCGTAGACTTCGGCAAAATACATCTGGAATGTGCCCGCCGGGAAGCGCCGCGCCAGTTCGCCGCCCGCTTCCTGCCCGGCGGGCGATCTCAACGCCTGATTCATCTCGTCGGAGTCGTCGAAGTAGACCTCCAGCACGCGGTATAGATCGATCTCGCCGAGCGGGCTGCCCACGATGTCGTTGACCTGCCGCCGCTTGATCAGCGGCATCCCTTCGACCAGCATGAGGAAATGGTTGTAGCCATTTTCAAACTGCTCGACATCGTCCGGCTTGTGAAAGTGGATGACGAATTTGACCATGACACATTCCAGTGGTGAAACAGAAAACCGGGCATCGCAGCCCGGTTGACCATTGTAACCTTAAGTTGTCGAAACGCCAGCAGATGCCCACGCTTAGCGCTCGTGCTCGGAGCGCCCGCCGCGCAGCAGCAAGCCGATCACGACCCCGACGACGAAGATGATCGCCAGCGTTTGCGCCGGGTGACGCTTGACGGTATGCACGGCGTCCTCGCCGATGTCGCCGTAGGAGCTGCGCTTGAGATAGCCGGCTGCTTTCTCGAAGCCGGTCGCCATGTCGTCGACGTGCTTCTGCATATCCGCGCCCGCGCCTGCTTCGTGCGCCTGCTTGCGCAGGTTCTTCGCCGCCTCGTACAGGCTCTTGACCATCTCCGACTTGGCGTTCTCGGCATGGTGATGCAGTTCGCGCCCGATTTCCGCTACGTTCTTGCTGGCTTCGTCGGCGATTTCTTCCGCCTTATCCGCCACATGATGATTATGCCCGTTGACCATCGCACCCACTCCTGACTTTAAATGCGCTCACCTTTATTATATGTGAAATCACGACGAGTCTCTACTATTTCGCCGCCGCCTGCCTCACCTGATCTTTCGTACAGGTGATAGTCTCGCCAGGCGGGCGAATACACCAAGCGCCAGCGTCCTATAATGTGAATATATTCACAAATACGAGAGCAGTTGTCACCACACAGACGAAAGGAATGCAGACATGAACATGCTGCACGCGGAGTACTCACAGACAATCGAGGCACAGCCGGACGTGATCTACGACATTTTTTCGGATTACCGGCACGGACATCCGGCGATCCTGCCGAAGCAGTATTTCACCGATCTCACCGTCGAGCAAGGCGGCAAAGGCGCGGGCACGGTCGTCAGCGGCGCAGTCCGGGTCTACGGGACAACCTATCCGTTTCATCTGGTCGTCAGCGAGCCGGAGCCGGGACGCCTGATGGTCGAATCCGACCCCGACACGCAGCAGGTGACGCAGTTCATCCTGGAGCCGCTCGACGCCGGACGGACGCGCGTCACCATCGCCAGCGATTTCCCCGCCAGCCCCGGCTTCGCGGGCTTGATGGAGCGGCTGATGAAGCCCGCCGTGACGCGCCGTATCTACAAAGCGGAACTGGCGCAGCTTACGGCTTACGTGCAGAAGAGCACTTCGAGAGATCTGATCCAGCAGGTAGGGGCACGATATATCGTGCCCCGGCGAAAATTCCCCTACGGCGTCTGCGCACGCCTGTCCTTCGCAATTGCCCGCCATCAGAACCCGGCTATAATTCCTCGCCATGACTGAACAGAAGCATCTCCTGTCGTGGCGCAGGCTGCTCGCCGCCGCCCTCGTCGTCGTGATCGTGCTGGCGGCGCTGCTGGCGCTCGATCTGGCGAATCACGGGCTGGCGTGGCGGACGATGTGGTCGCTGACCGGCGAAGAAGCGCCTATCGCCCAGTTGTTCGGCATGGTCGACTGGCTCGGCAACCTCACCGAGACGCAGCCCAACACCGCGCCCGACGTGCCGATCCGCTACACGGGCGTCAATCCCTACGGCATGAACACCTTTCTGGAGCAGGAAGTCGAACCCGTCAAGCGCGAGCGCCAGGTGCAGATGATCGCCGAGGCGGGCTTCCACTGGATTCGCCAGGAAATTCCCTGGGAGGACATCGAGATCGCCGCGCGTGGCGACTTTCAGGATCGCCGCAATCCGTCGATTGGCGTGGTCGATGCCTGGGCGAAGTACGACAACATCGTCGATCTGGTCGATCAGTACGGGCTGGAGCTGGAAGCGCGCATCGACAAGCCGCCCAAATGGACGCGCGCCAATCAGGACGCCATCAACTTCACGCCGCCCGACAACTGGGACGACTATATCAACTTTCTGACCACTTTCGCCGAGCGCTACAAGGGGCGCATCCACTACTACCAAATCTGGAACGAGCCGAACATCTACCCGGAATGGGGCGAGAACGCCGTCAACCCGGAGGAATACACGCAGGTGCTGTGCCGCGCCTACGCCGCGCTCAAGCAGGTCGATCCGAGCAACGTGGTCATCAGCGCGGCGCTCTCGCCGACCAACGCGCTGACTTCGCGCGACCTGAACGAGTTCATCTTTTTGCAGCGCATGTACGACGCCGGGGCGAAAGGCTGCTTCGACATCATGGCAACGCAGGGCTACGGCTTCTTCAGCGGTCCGACCGACCAGCGCCTGCGCCCGACCACGCTGACCTTCGCCCGCAACATCTACCTGCGCGACGTGATGGTCGCCAACGACGACGCCAGCACGCCGATCTGGATCGGCGAGGCAGCCTGGAACCCGGTCGACGCGCCGGACGTGCCCGACATGCCGCTCAAAGACCAGTTCGGCAGCGTCACGCCGGATCAAGCCGCGCGCTACATGCCGCTCGCCTACGACCGCGCCCAGCAGGATATGCCCTGGCTCGGCGTGATCAACTACTGGTTCTTCAAGCGCCCCAGCGACGATGATAAGAACCAGCCCTACTACTATTTCCGCATGGTCGAGCCGGATTTCACGCCGCTGCCCGTCTACGACAGCATGAAGCAGCACATCGCCGACGAAACGCCGACGCTCTACGCGGGCGTGCATCAGGCGGACGACTGGGCGATCCAGCCCGACGCCGAGGCGGAGACCGTCAGCGCGGTCGGGCGCGCAGTTCGGCACGGCGCTGCAAGCCAAACAGGTGACGTTCACGTTTCGCGGCACCTACGCCAGCGTCCGCTGGATCGGCGCGATGGGCGACACGCTCAATATCCAGATCGACGGGCAGGACGCGGGCACGTCGAAGGCGCTCCCGCTGCTGATCCTCTCGCGCATCGTCACGCCGGACGACTGGACGGAAGTCACGCTTCACCAGTCGATGACGGCGGAGACGCACACGGTCACGCTGTCCGCCCCCGACGGCTTCCTGCTCGACAGCGTGACGGTTTACGACCGCAGCGCCGCGCACCTGACGCCGATTGTCGCGGGCGGCGCGGCGCTCGGCGTGCTGGCGCTGCTCGGCATCGGCTGGGCGGCGTGGAAAAGGCTGACCTCACCCCGTCTTGCTCCGCTTGACTCCCCTCTCCACCTTGTGGAGAGGGGTCGGGGGTGAGGTGTTCTCGTGGCGCATTTCCGCGACAGATTTATTCCACTCCTCGCTATCACCGTCATCCTGCTCCTGGCGGCGGGGCTGCGCTTGCATCAGCTCGGCGCGCAGTCGTTCTGGAACGACGAGGGCAACAGCTACGTTCAATCGCTGCGCAGCTTCAGCGACATCGCCACCAACGCCGGGCTGGACATCCACCCGCCGGGCTACTACTGGCTGCTGGCGGGCTGGCGTCTGCTCACCGGGACGAGCGAGTTCGCGCTGCGTGCGCTCTCGGCGCTGGCAAGCATTTTGAGCATCGCCTTCGCCTATGGGCTGGGCAGGCGGCTGTTCGGCGTGACAGCCGGGATCACGGCGGCGCTGCTGATCGCGCGTCAACAGCTTCAGCATCTACTACGCGCAGGAGGCGCGCATGTACGCGCTGCTGGCGCTGTGGGCGGCGGCGAGCTTCTGGGCGCTGGCGGGCTTTCTGCGCCGCCCATCGGCGCGCTGGGGGCTGGCGCTGGCGATCTTCAACGCGGCGGGCTTGTGGACGCAGTACGCTTACCCGTTCGTGATGCTGGCGCAGGGCGTGGTGGCAGTCGCGTGGCTGGCAGCCCTATTCCGTAGAGACGGGTTTGAAACCCGCCCCGACCGATGGCGCGGCTTGTATCTCTACGTCGCCGCCAATCTGCTCACCATCGTCCTCTATCTGCCCTGGCTGCCGACGGCGCTGCATCAGGTGACGAGCTGGCCCAACACCGGCGACGCCACGCCCTTCGTCGAAGCCTTCGACACCGTGCTCTCGTGGCTGACCTTCGGCAGCGCGTCGCCGGGCGCGGCGCTGGCGATCCCCGGCTTGCTGCTGCTGTTCGGGCTGCTCGTCATCCGGCGGCGCACGATCTGGCGGATGCTGATCCCGGCGGCGTGGGTGATCGTCCCGGTCGGGCTGTTTCTGGCGCTGGGCATGTTCCGGCGCGACAACATCAAGCTGCTGCTGCCCGCGCAGATCGGCATGGCGCTCTGGATCGGGCGCGGCGTCTGGGTGCTGTGGACGCTCAGGCTGAATTACGGCAGGCACCGCGATTTCGCCGTCTATCTCGGCAAGTACGTGCCGCCCGCGACGGCAGTTCTGAGCGTCGTCTGGCTGCTGCTGGTCGCCTGGGACGGCGTGCCGCCGCTCTACGACGATCCTGCCTACCAGCGCCCGGACTACCGGAGCATCGTCCAGACGATTGAGGGCAGCCTGCGCAGCGACGACGCCATCATCCTCGACGCGCCCAATCAGGAAGAAGTCTTCCGCTACTACTATCGCGGCAGCGCGCCGATCTATCCGCTGCCCGCCGGGCTGGGCGGCGACGATGCCGCCACCCGCGCCAGCGTCGAGCAGATCATCGACCAGTACCGGCAGGCGTTCGTGGTTTTCTGGGGCGAGGCGGAGCGCGACCCGCAGCGCGTGGTCGAGACCACGCTCGACAGCGGCGCCTTCGAGCTGAGCGAAAGCTGGTATCAGGACGTGCGCCTCGCCCGCTACGTCATGCCGACCGAATTGCAGATCGCCCACACGAGCGGCGCGCGCTTCGGCGATCACATCACGCTGGAAGATTACGCCCTCAGCGCCGAGACGGTGCAGCCCGGCGACGCCCTGCAAATCCGGCTGGACTGGCGCACCGACGCGCCGCTGACGACGCGCTACAAGGTCTTCCTGCAACTGCTCGATTCAAATGGCGCGCTCGTCGCCCAGCGCGACAGCGAGCCGGGCGGCGGTTTGGCGCTGACGACCACCTGGACTCCCGGCGCGACCGTCAGCGACCGGCACGCCCTGCTGATCGACGTGCCGGCGGGCAAGTACGCGCTGATCGCCGGGCTGTACGACCTGGACGATCCGGCGGCGCGCCTCCCCGTCAGCAGCGGCGGCGATTACCTGACGCTGGCGACGATCACGGTCAGCAATTAATCACGCATTCATTTCATTCCCGTAAAATAGAAATGCATAATCGAATTGAGGCGTGGGAGATGACATCATGACCATTCTCGTGACCGGGGCAGCCGGATACGTCGGCAATAACACCGTCCACCAACTGGTCGCACAGGGCAAGCCGGTGCGGGCGATGGTGCGCCATCCCGACAAAGCGCGGCTTCGCCTGAGCGACGTTCAGGACAAGATCGAGATCGTGCCGGGCGACGTGACCGACCGCGACAGCCTCAAGCCGCTCATGGGCGACGTGACCGCCGTCGTCCACACCGTTGCCATCCCGATGGAGCGCGGCGCGGCGACCTACGAGGAAGTCAACTATCAGGGCACGGTCAACGTGGTCGATGCGGCGCTGGAAGCGGGCGTCGAGCGCTTCGTCCACATGTCGCAAAACGGCTCGAACCCGGAGCATTTCTCGCGCTTTCTGCGCAGCAAGGGGCGCGCGGGGCAGTACGTCGCCGCGTCGAAGCTCCAATGGACGATCCTGCGCCCGTCGGTGATCTTCGGACCGCAGGACGAGTTCTTCAACGCCTTCGCCCGCTTGATCCGCCTGACGCCGCTGGTCTTCCCGCTGATCGGCGGCGGGACGGCGCTGTTTCAGCCCATTTCCGTGTATGATGTGGTCGAGGTGATCGCGCGCTCGCTGGACGACGACGGCACGATTGGGCAGGAGTTCAAGCTCGGCGGAGCGGAAGTGCTGACGCTCGGCGAGATCGAAAAGCGCGTGCTGAAGGCGATGGATACAAGCCGCGTCCTGATCAACGCGCCGACCGGGCTGCTGCGCCCGGCGGTGTGGGTGATGGAAAAGGCGCTGCCCGGCACACCCGTCACCCTGACGCTGCTGGAGCTGCTCAAGGAGCCGAACACCGTCCCGGAAAACGCGCTGATCAGCTACTTTGGGATCGATCCGCGCCCATTCGCCGACAAAAATATCGCTTACCTGAAAGATGCGACGGCGGGGGCGGCGCTCAGACGCTTCTTCGCCGGAGCCAACGTCAACTGAGAGGACATCATGGACAAACGCCGCCTGTTTATCGCGCTCATCCTCGCCGCGCTTGCCCTCGCCCTGACGGCGCAAGCCCAGGACATCCCGCCGATCCCGCAGCCGACCATCGACGCCGCCGTCAGCACCCTGATCGCGCAGACGCAGCAAGCGCCCGCGCAGATCGCCGCGACCCGGACGATTCAGGCGGCGCTCCAGCAGGCGCTGACCGGGACGGCGCAGGCAGCGCTGCCCACGCCCGCTCCCACGCTCGACGTATCAAGCCTTAGCGTCACCGGAACGACTGACCTCGACCTGCTGGCGGGTCCCGCCCGGACGCTCGCTCTACTCGCGCCGGATGGCGCGCATTTCGCGCATTTTGAAGGTTCCCAGGTCTGCATCTATGCCGGGAATGTACAGCAAAACTGCACGGACTTCCCCGACGATCTCCGTTCGCTGGATTTGGAAACGGTGCGCTGGTCGCCCGACAGCCGCTATCTGGTCATGACGGAGAACTTCTTTCAGCTATTTCGTCGATTCGGACATCTGGCTGGTGGACACAACCGACGGAACCATCAGCGACCTGACCAACGACGGCGATAACAAAATCAGCCTCAGCAGCGACACGTGGAAGAACATCGACGTGACGCCCGACTGGCTGCCCGACGGTCGCGTCGTGTTCCTGCGTTACAGCCGCGTCAACGGCAACTACATGCCGCCCGACATCTACGCGATTGCGCCGGACGGGCGCGGGCTGGAAAAGCTGGGCACCATCCCCACGACCGATCCATTCGCCATCTACGGGCTGAGCGTCGCCGGAAGCCAGCCTCGTCTACAACTACCAGACCGCCAGACCATCGGAGAAAAGCGGCATCTGGGTCAGCAGCCTGAACGGCGACGACCCGCAGATGATCGCCCACGCCGACCGCGACCACCCACAGTCAGGCGTCGAAGTCTCGCCCGATGGTCGCTATGCGCTGGTGATGACGCCGATGACCGCTTCGACCGACCGCACGCCGGAGAACAGCCTGCTCCGTCTGGTCGATATGGAGAACCATACGACCACGCTGATCGACCCCGACCATTTCGTGGCGGGCGCGGGCTGGTCGCCGGGCGGCTCGGCGCTGGTCTATCTGGTCAATGAGGGCGCGAACGCCGCGCCGAACGGGCTGTACGTCGCCGCTACGCCCGGTCAGGCGGGGCGCTTGCTGCTCGCCGGGGATTACAACCAGCCGAACCTCGCCCGCTGGCAGACGCTGATCTGGGGCGCGAACAACACCGTTCTGCTCTCGCGCTCGCCCCAAATCGGGATCGTGCTCGTCCGGCTTGCAGGCGCATAGCGAGGCGTTCGTCACGCCTGTGGACTCATCGATTCCTCATTGGCAGCGGCGGATCGCTTGCTGTACAATGGCGGCGCGTTTGTCGGGCGAATGAGATGTCGTGTCGATGAAGATATTCCATCTGGTCTTTGCCGTCGCCATTCTGGTGGCATCGGGCAGTGTTTACGCGCAAGAGTCCACCGCATCCTCCACCGAAGTCCCTGAAGCCGCCGCCTACGTACCGCCGCCGTCGCTGCCCTCGACGATCCGTTTGACCGGCATCCGCCCGGTCTACCAGCAGTTCAACCGCTGCTCGGCGGCGGCGCTGACAATGCAGCTTTCCTATTTCGGCTGGCAGGGAACCTACACCGACACGATCCGAGCGCTCAACCCGAACGACGAGGACGTGGCGGTGCGCCTGGACGAAATGGCGGATTTCGCCAGGCAGCAGGGCTTGAGCGCCGTCTACGGCATCGGCGGCACGCTCGATCTCCTGCGGGCGCTGGTGGCGGGCGGCTTCCCGGTGCTGATCGAGAACGTCTACTACGACGGACCCGGCGCGTTCAAGGACTGGATGGCGCACAACCGGATCGTCATGGGCTACGACGACAGCAAGCAGGAGATTTACACCTTCGATTCGCTGCTGGGCGACGGACCGGACGACACCGGGCGACCGATCCCTTACGCAGATATTGACGGGCGCTGGCGTCCGTTCAACCGCGATTTTCTGGTGCTCTACCGCCCCGAAGACGAAGCGAAGATTCAGCAGATCATGGGCGGATATTGGGATCCAACCTACGCCGACGAGATTGCGCTCCAGCAGTCCGAGCAGGAACTGAACAGCGGCAGCTCCGACTCGTTCACGCTGTTCAACATGGGATCGACGCTGGTCGAGCTGGGGCGCTACGACGAAGCCGCCGATTACTTCGATCAGGCGCGCGCGTTGGGCTTGCCCTGGCGCATGATGTGGTATCAGTACGGTCCCTTCGAGGCGTATTACCATGTCGGGCGCTACGACGACGTGATCACGCTGGCGCGCGACGTGATCGCCACGACGCCGGGCGTCGAGGAGACGTATTACTACGCCGGGCTGGCGTATGAAGCCGAGGGTGACATCGCACGGGCGAAGTCGAATTTCCAGGTGGCGGCGTGGCGCAACCCGGATTTCACGATGGCGAAAGACGCCCTGAAGCGCGTCGGCGGCTGATCCATGCCGACTGTGCTGCGCGTAGGCGCGTACCGTTTTTTCTTTTACTCGAACGAGAATGCCGAGCCACAGCATGTTCACGTTCGCTCTGCTGAAGGCGAAGCGAAATACTGGCTCAATCCAATCGAATTAGTTGGGAACTACGGATTCAACGAGCGCCAACTACGGCAAATTGAAGGTAATATCCTCCGGCATCACGATGAATTAAGACGCGTCTGGGCTGAGTTTTTCGGAGAATCAGATGACGAAAGATGAGGTAACGCCTCAAGCGGACAACCGTCCAGTCTCGGTCGAGATCAGCGATAACATGCTGCGAGTCACACTGGCGGATGGACGTATCATTGCCACACCACTCAGTTGGTATCCCCGCTTGATACAGGCAACATCGGAACAACTTCAGCAGTACGAATTATCGCCAGCGGGCATCCACTGGGAAGAACTGGATGAAGATCTGTCTGTCGCCGGGATGCTGCAAGGCAACCGCCCCGGAACTCGAAGGGTGAAGGCATAACCGCGTCAATGCCCCTGACACGTATCTTCGGCGCGCTGGCGGTGCTGCTGCTGGCGTTCGGCGTCTCCGCGCAGGACGCCTCTGATCTCGACCGTCGAGCAGGTGCAGATCGTAAACGGCGTCGGCGATTTCGGGCAGCCGGTCGTGAAGGCGGTCGGTCAGGTGATCAACCACAGCGCCGACCGCGCTTACGCCGACATCAGCCTGAGCGCGCAAGCCTACGACGCGCAGGGGAAATCGCCATCGGCGAAGGGATCGGCGTGCTGGTCAACGCCTGCGGCGTCGGACTGCTGCCGGGTTTCGCCCTGCAGCCTGGCGCGTCGCAGACGTTCAGCGCGCCGCTCGAAGTGGACAACCCCGACGCGACCATCAGCCGCGTCACGATCAGCGCGCAGGCGCAGCCCACCACCCCGGACGCAACCGCGCCGCTGGCGAACGGCATCCGCCGTATCAGCAGCGCCGAGACGGTCAACGTCGAATGGATTGACGAGCACAGCTTTCGCTACTCGACGGGCTGCGAGACCGACCTGTTTCTGAACTGGACGTGGCACCAGTACGATCTACAGACCGACGCGGACGTGGAGATCGCCGCCCCGCACGCGCAGGACGTAACCGACGACATGCGCGCGCGGCTTCAGCTTGACGACGACACCACTTTCGCCCACTCGATGCTGCGCTACGTTCCCGGCGAGGATGGCGAGCGGCTGGTCTACCAGAACGACCGCAACGACTTCCTGACCGCCTATCTCAACGGTACGTACAGGCGCGGACTGTACACCCATCTGAACAACCGCAGCTTGCAGGGCATCTACTGGCAGCCGCAGGAGCGCTTCATCGCCTACTACTACGGCGCGTTCGGCGACCCCGTTTACTACTTCGTCGCCGACGCCGAAGCCCGCGTGATCAGCCCGGCGCTGGACAAGAACCCGCCGTCGGTGATCGTGCCGGGGCTTTCGCGCGACGGGCGGCGTGTGGTCGTCGCGGGCGAGTTCGACGGCGTAACCGGCTACTACCTCTACGTCGTCACCAACGGCTTCTTCGAACTGCAATTCGAGGCGCAGCCGCCCGGCAATAATTATCCCGCCCCGATCCCGCTGGCGGACGCCGAGGGCGACCTGATCAGCCAGATTTACGTGGCGCTGCCGGTCGACGGCGCAGCGCACATCCAATGCTTCAACCGCGACGAGGGTGTGCTGCACGATCTGGCGCCGCTGCCGCTCAGGCTCGCCGACGACGAGCGCGCCTGGTGGTGGCTGTCCCCCGACGATACGCAGATCGCGCTGGCGGCGGACGGCGTCAACGGCGGCTTGTGGCTGATCGACCTGACAGCGCTGCCGCCCTGCGCCAACGCCTGACTGCAACTTCAGCAGCCGTTTTCGCGTACAATAGAAACATCAAGGCTGTTTACAGCCCATTGCCAGCGGCACACTGCGAGTAGATGCTTATGAACAATTACTCCTGGCTCGACGCGCTCACGGACGGCAAGATGATCCGCAGCTGGCTGGCGCTGTTCGCCAATTTCTGGTTCGGGCTGGCGTATCTGATCTTCGTGATCGGCGGGTTCTCGCTGGCGCTCAGCCTGTCGGTCGTGTTGATCGGCATTCCGCTGCTGCTGTTCATGCTCGCCGCCTCACGCACGCTGGCGTCGCTGGATCGCCGTCTAATGGCGGATATTCTCGACGTTCCCGCGCCGACGGATTTTGACGACGTGGACACCACCGGCGCAAATCTCGGCGAGCGGCTGGGCATGTACCTCGGCAGTTGGGCGACCTGGCGCAGCGTGCTCTACCTGCTGGCGAAATTCCCAATCGGCGTCGCCACCTTCACCGCATCGTTTCTGATCCTGCTGCCGCTGGCGGTCGAAGTGCTGATCCTCGCGCCGCTGACCATCGACCTGCACCTGCTGACCGTCCGCCTGATGCGCTTCTCGGCGGTCGGGCTGTACCGCGTCCACAACCTGCTGCTGCCGACGGGCAAAGCCAAGCGCGCCAGCCGCCTCGAACTGGTCGAAGACGAACCCGAAGAAGAGCCGCGTTATTACATCGACTCCGAAGGCGAGATCGCCGTCGCCAAGCGCGGGCGCTAACGCGGGCTGCGTCAGACACGCACGTTTGCTCGATTTGCCAAAGCGGAGGGTAATCTCGATTCGTCAGGCTATGTGAAACGATTTTTGTCATGTATAGTGTCCGCACAGTCAACATAGTCAGGACACGATTGTGGCAACCAAAGTAACGGAACTCATCCTCGACGCTTTAAGTGAGCTTCACCGAAAATCGATTGATCCGGCTGCTGATCAATGGTTCAGGCGCGCCCAGATCGCGTGGCAGCTTGCGGCGCCGAGCAATCATCTGAACCCCGCGCGGATCGGCGCGCTGGAGGCGTTGGTCGTCTCCGGGCGTGTGCTCAAGCAGCAGAAACCGAACGACGCGCGCGATCTACCCCTCTATCGCCTCCCCTAAATTCGACCAACCCGCGATGTGCGATGATGCAGCCCTCGTCGCACGTCGTTGCCTTATAGTAATATTGGTCGTTCTTGACGGTCTTGGCGTCCCGGCGGTTCATCATTTCACTGAAATCCGTCTCCAAACTCGAACTCGTCGCGCTGCTGGCGATCCTCGCGCTGGCGGCGCTGCTGCGCTTCGCCTACCCCGGCGTCAACTCGTTCGCGGGCGATGAAGCGCACATCAGCCTCGATGCGCTGCGCATGGCGCGCGGCGGCGAGTTCGTCCTGGCGGGGCAGCCCTCGTCGGTCGACATCCCCTTCTTCCCGGCGGGCGTCTGGCTGTTCGCCCTGCCCTACGCCGTCTCGCCCGATCCGCTGGTAGCGACGTGGTTCGTCAGCCTGATTAGTCTGAGCGCGGTCGCGGGCGTCTGGTGGCTGGCGCGGCGCTGGAGCACGTGGGCGGGGCTGGTCGCGGCGCTCTATCTGGCGGCGTCGCCTTATGCCGTCTTCTACGGGCGCAGCATCTGGCAGCCGAACCTGCTCGCGCCGCTGTCGCTGCTGTGGGCGATCACGGGCTATCTCGGCGCGACGCGCGACGACCGCCTCGGCAGACTTGGCGTCGGCGCGAACGTCTTCCTGGGATTGTTCGTCGTGCAGGTGCATTTCGCCGGGATCGCGCTCGTCCCTGCGACAGCGTATTTGTTTCTGCGCTTCCGCTGGTGGCGGCGGCTCGTTCCGGCGTTGATCGGCGCGGCGCTGGCGCTGGCGGCGGCACTCCCCTACGTCTACTACGTCACGGTTGCGCATCCCGAAATCCTGAGCCGCTACGGGCAGGTGGTCGGCAGCGGAACCGCCAGCATCGACCTGCAAGGCGTCGCCAACCTGCTGCGGCTGGCGCTCGGCTGGGATTGGGCGTTCCTGGGCATGGGCGACGGCGATACGATCAGCCGGACGCTGCCGACAGCAATCACCGCCGGGGCGCTGGTGGGGTTGGGACTGTGTTGTGGTGATATGGCAAAACCGTCACGGGCCCGACAATCGCCTGCTCCACGACATGGAGACGGGGAAGATGAGCTGAATCCGAATCAGGTGTCGCGGCGGATCCTCTTGCTGAAATCGCTCTCCTCTGGCTCGTCATCTCGCCGCTGGTGTTTCTGCGCCACAGCACGCCCGTCCTGATTCATTACCAGTTAGTCGCGCTCCCGGCGCTGGCGCTGCTGGCGGGCGCGAGCGCCCTGCTGTTCCGCCGCGCGCTCTGGAAAGCCGCCGTCACCATCGTGATGATCGCGCTGGCGCTGGTGTGGTCGGCGCAGGTATGGCAAACGCTTGATACCACCTCGACGACGCGCCCGCCCAACAGCGCGCTGTCCAGCATTCTGCGCGAATCGCGCGATGCCGCCTACCAGCCGCAAGCGCCGATTCTGTTCTTCACGCACGGCGATGATCCGGCGGTCGATGGCGAAGCCGCCGTCTTTCAGGCGCTGCTGTGGACACGCCCGCACCGCATCCTCAACGGCGAAAATCTGCTAATCCTGCCGCCCTATCCGGCGACGCTGCTGGCGACGCTGGCGCCGTTTCAGGCGTGGGAGGAAGTCGAAGCCTCCGGGCTGGCGCAGGACGTGCAGACCTATCCCCGCCGCACGGGCGCAAACCCATTCATCGCGGCGCGCTACGACGGCGTGAGCGACCCGCAGGGTTTCACGGCGCTCGATCCGATTCCGTTCGCGGACGGCGCGTCGCTGATCGGCTGGCGCGTGCGCCGCGTCGGTCCCCGAATGCGCCTGTCGACGCTGTGGCGCGTCAGCGCCGACGCCGCGCCGGGGACGTACCAGCAGTTCGACCACCTGCGCGATCAGCCGGACGGCGAACCCCTCGCAATTTCCGACGTGTCGCTCTCGCGCGGGACGTGGCGGGTCGGCGACCGCGTGATCGTCATGGCGGATTTCTTCGACATCGCGCCCGGCACGGCGAATCTGACGGTGGACGTGGGGCATTACACCCTGCCGGATTTGACGCGCGTCTCCCGCAGCAACTCCTCCGATACGTTCGTGCGTCTGGGTCCTTTCACCGCGCCCTGATCGCGCTTCCCCACATAGACACAAGTGTAGGGATCGAAACTGTAATCTGTCCTTCGGGCGCAGTTTACATAGTTTTTGCAATTATCTCATTGAGCACTTACCCGGCGGAGTTACCTTACAAGTTGGATCAAAACGAAGGAAGTCACACGACTTCTCAATCATGGAGTGAAGGGAAAGTCAATTTATGAGCACAAAGACGCGCAACCTGTTCATACTGGCTGCTGTGTTGATTCTCAGCGTGCTGGTCTGGAGCGCTGTCTCGGCACAGGAAGCCACCAGCACCGTCGAACCGCCCGCCGCGAGCACGGCTGAGGCGATGGCAACCGCCGAGCCAATGACGACCGAAGAGCCGATGGCAGCCGAAGAACCCAGCGCGAGTACGCCGACTGCACGTCCGTTCCTGGGCGTGCAGCTCCAAGACGACGGCAATGGTGTGACCATCGTCCAGGTCATCGATGGCTCAGCGGCAGCCGACGCGGGCTTGCAGGTCGGCGACATCATCAACACGATCAATGGCGCGGACGTGAGCAGCGTCGCCGACGCCGTCAACGCGGTTGGCGCGCTGAGCGTCGGTGATCAGGTGACCATCGGCTTTACGCGCAGCAACGAGAAAATGAGCGTCACGGCGACGCTCGGCACGGCGACGCCCCAGCAAATGGCGCAGCCGGTCGTGCCCGTGCAGCCCAGCAATCCCGCGCCGCAAGGACGCGGCAATCGTGGCAACGGCTTCGGGATTTTCGGGATTGGCATCACCTACGACGCGAACACGCAGTCGTGGACGGTCAGCAATCTGGGGACGAACAACGCACTCTACAACGCAGGACTGCGCCAGGGCGACGTGATCAAGACCATTGACGGCAAGGCGTATGACCCGCAGAGCCTGTCACAGTACCTGCAAACGCTCGGCGCTGACGCTACCGTGACGCTGAATGTCGAGCGCAGCGGTCAGACGCAGGATATTCAGGTGTCGCCCAGCGACCTGACCGCGCTGCTGCTTCCGATAGGGAGAGGCGGCTTCTTTGGCGGTAACGACGACAATTCCCCGCGCAACTTCGACTTCTCGCAGATCATGCCCTACTTCATGTACGCCTACGGCAACGGTCGTCTGGGCGTCACCTTCGAGACGATTGACGCCCAGGTCGCCCAGCAGAACCACCTGACGGTGACTGATGGCGCGCTGATCACGGCAGTCGATCCGCAGTCGCCCGCCGCCGACGCCGGACTTCAGGTCAACGACGTGGTGACCGCCGTCGACAACGAGTCCGTCGACCAGGAACACACGCTGCGCGACCGCCTGATCGCCTACGAACCCGGCGACACGGTGACGCTGACGGTGCTGCGCGACGGCAAGAGCCAGGATATTCAAGCCACGCTGGCGCAGCCGCAGATGCCATCGCTTCAGGGCATGTTCCCGAATGGCATGATGCCCTTTGGTATGCCCTTCCGGGGACAAAACGGCGGCGGCTTCGGCTTCCCGTTCAACAATAACAACCCCCCGAACCCGCAGCCACCCGCGCAGGCGACGCCGAACGTTTGATTACTTCCTGCTTCCCGCTAGAGCGGGAAGCATCCCTTCCCTCGTCAGGGACTCCCCCAGTCCCTGACGATTTTACTTCCCCAGCCTTGAAGGCGATTCCCCTTACGGCTATAATCCATCCCAATTTCGTGTACGCAAGGATGGAAGTCTGTATGACTGCAAAACAAACGCTGCTGGAGCGTATCAACCAGCGAGAAGCGAAGGTCGGCATTGTTGGCTTGGGATACGTCGGGCTGCCGCTGGCGGTGGAATTCGCCGAAGCGGGCTTTTCGGTGATCGGCGTTGACGTGAGCGAAGCCAAAGTCCAGCACTTGAATCGAGGCGAAAGCTACGTCGGCGATATTCCCAGCGAGCGCCTCAAGCCGCTGGTCGAAAGTGGCAAATTCCGCGCCAGCACATCTTACGCTGACCTGAGCGCGGCGGATACCGTCAGCATCTGCGTGCCGACCCCGCTGCGCCAGACCAAAGACCCCGATATGTCCTACGTGATCGAAGCGGTCAACGCGGTCGCGGACATCTGCCACGAGGGAATGCTGATCGTCCTGGAGAGCACGACCTACCCCGGCACGACCGAAGAGATCATCGTGCCGCGCCTTACGGAGAACAACTTCCATCCCGGTGAGAACGTCTTCGTCGCCTTCTCGCCGGAGCGCATCGACCCCGGCAATCCCCAGTTCGGCGTGCGCAATACGCCCAAGGTGATCGGCGGCATTAACCCTGACAGCACCGAAGTCGCAGTCATGCTCTACAGCACAGCCGTCAATCAGGTCGTGCCGGTGTCGTCGCCGACCACCGCCGAGATGGTCAAGCTGCTGGAAAACACCTTCCGCGCCGTCAACATCGGGCTGGCGAACGAGATGGCGCTGATGTGCGACAAGCTCGGCGTGGACGTGTGGGAAGTGATCAAGGCGGCGTCGAGCAAGCCGTTCGGCTTCATGCCCTTCTACCCCGGTCCCGGTTTGGGCGGTCACTGCATCCCGATTGACCCGCTCTACCTGAGCTGGAAGCTCAAGACCCTCAACTACACCGCGCGCTTCATCGAACTCGCCAGCGAGATCAACACGTCGATGCCGCTCTACGTGATCGACAAGGTCAACGATGCGCTCAACGACGCGCGCAAGTCGGTGCGCGGCTCGAAGATCGTCGTGCTGGGCGTCGCCTACAAGCGCGACGTGGACGACGTGCGCGAAAGCCCCGCCCTCGACGTGATCAGTCTGCTGGAAAAGCGCGGCGCGGAAGTCGTCTTTCACGACCCCCACATCGCCCAGGTTCGGCTGGAAGACAATGCGATCATGAAGCGCACGGAATATTCCGATGCGCTGCTGGAAAGCGCCGACTGCGTGGTGATCGTCACCGACCACAGCGCCTACGACTGGCAGCACGTGCTCGATCATAGTACGCTGGTAGTCGATACACGCCACGCCACGATGCCGCATAAGGGGCGCGCTCGCGTGGTCATGTTGTAAGCCAGCGTTTCCGCCACAGCCAGCACAGGATGGACAGCTATGGACGACATGCCTTACAGTTTGCAGACACTGCCCGACGAAGCGATTGACATTCTGCGCTACTATGCAACCCTCGACGGCGATTCCGCGCACGCGGACTCGATTGTCGAGGGTACAGGCTTAAGCGACCGGGGCTTCGGCAAAGGCATCCGGCGGCTGGTCACCAAGAATTATCTGGTCATGAGCAGTGATCAGGTCTACCGCCTGACCGATCCGGGACGGCGCGTGATCGAGGGGCTGCAGTCCTCCGGCGACGAGGTGGAACGTCCGACCACGCGATCCGAAGCGCGCTTTTTGCGGCGTCGGCTGGTGATCGTCGCGCCGCGCACGCTGCCCGCCGATCAGGAAGTGGAGATCGCCCTCGGCTTCGAGGAAGCCGACGAGGACGAGTACCTGAACGCCCCCGCCAATATGCTGGTGCGGCTCTCGGTCATCAACGGAGAGCCGAGCCGCCCGCTTGAACAGCCGTTCACGCTCGGCAACCGTTCGCAGCAGCAGTCCTTCCAGGTCACCGCCGGGCATTACAGCGCCGCGCGCATCCGCGTGGAAGTCTGCCAGTACCGCGACGACGGCGACGAGTTCGATTTCTGCGGCGGGCTTTACGTCGATCTGCCCGTGACGACGGATGAAGGCAGCGGCGAGCCTGCCGCTTACGGCGGCGACGTCATCGTCAAGGAAGAGTAACCGCGCGTCCTGCCCTCGCGTTGAAAAAAGCAATATCGTGACAGACTTTCCTCGCCGATCTGCTATGATCGGGATTGATCGACGCGCAACGTCTCAAACACAATTTTGCAGAGGACGATGAACGGCAACGAGTGGAGTCATCTCTGGCATCATAAAGCGCTGAATGTAAGCTGTTTGCAGGCGCACTACACCGTCAGCGCCTACCCGCGCCACAGCCACGATTACTACGTGGTTGCGGTGGTGGACAGCGGGTTGCAGTCCTTCAGCCACAATGACAGCAAATACTACACGCCGCCGGACGGGCTGATCCTGCTCAATCCGGGCGAGGTTCACACCGGCGAAGCGGCAGACGAGCATGGTTTCGTCTACCGCGCGCTCTACCCCACCGTCGAGCACATGCAGCACGCCGCCGCTGAACTCGGCGGGACGCAGCCGCCCTTCTTTTCCTTTCCGCGCGCCGACGACCTGCAACTGGCGCACCGGATTCGCGCGCTGTTTGCCACGCTCCGCGACGATTATCAACCGCTCGAAAGCGAGACGCGCTATCTGCTGATGCTGATCGACCTGACCAGGCGCTTCGGCGATGTCAAGCCGAAGCTGCGAAAAGCGGCGTTGGAGCCGGACGCGGTGCAGAAGGTGCGCGCCTACATCGACGCAAACTACGCCCAGCCGATCACCCTGTCCGAGCTTGCCGACCACGTCAGCTTCAGCCGCTACTATCTGCTGCGCATGTTTCGGAAGGCGACGGGCATCTCGCCGCATCTCTACCTGGAAAGCGTCCGGGTGCGCAACGCCCAACGCCTGCTGGTCGAGGGCAATTCCATCGTCGATGTCGCCTATCAGGTCGGCTTCGGGAGTCAGAGCCACTTCACGCAGCGCTTCAAGCAGATCATCGGCGTGACCCCCGGCGTGTATGCGCGGCAGGTCGCCGAGTAGCGCATCGCTTCGAAATACCGTCATTCGACCATCTCAGGATAAATCACTCATGCCAACCGATGCCTTCGCAGCGCTGAGCTTCATCGTCATTTCGGTCTTCACGCCAGGTCCCAACAATATTTCCAGCGCGGCGATGGGCGTGCTGCACGGCTACCGGCGCACGCTCAACTACCTGTTCGGCATTACGTGCGGCTTCCTGCTGGTCATCTCGATCTGCGCGCTGATCTCGGCGACGGTGCTGAGCGTCTTTCCGGGGCTGGAGTCGATTGTGCGCTACGTCGGAGCCGCTTATCTGCTCTATCTGGCATACGGCATCCTCAAGGCGAGCTATTCGTTCGAGGGCGAGACCGTCAAGCCGCTGGGCTTCGTGAACGGCTTTCTGCTCCAACTGCTCAATCCCAAGCTGCTGGTCTTCGGCTTGACGCTGTTCTCGACCTTTTTCGCCGCGCTCAGCAGGCAGCCCGCCCAGTTGGGAGCAGTCATCGTCGGGCTGGCGCTGACCGCGTTCGTCGCTATTTCGCTGTGGGCAGCGTTCGGGACGCTCATCAGCAAGTATCTGCATCATCCCCGCGCGCGGCTGGCGCTGAACGTCGTTCTGGCGCTGCTGCTGGTCTACACCGCGCTGGAACTCGCGCAGATTTTGTGAGAGAAAGCCCCACACCGATTTATGAGTTTACCCTCAACAGGTAACGGGTAATGTTAAAACGTAGGGGCACGATATATCGTGCCCCTACACGGAACAGGTCTTACGTGCTGAGAGTCACTCGTCGTTGGGCGGCAGCCAGCCGAACGGCGCATCTTCATCCTGTGGGAAATACGGCTGCTGGCGCTGAATCTGCGCCTCGCGCTCGGAAACGCCGCGCCGAATTTCGCGCCCGGTGTTCCGTTTGCGCAGGTCGCCCGCGTAGAAAACAGCGTTCTGCTGGCGCGGCTCCTGCGTGATGCGCGCCACGCCGCGCGCCAGCACGTCAATCGGCATAGGCGCGACGCGCCGGAGCCACAACCACGACAGCGGCGGGATCGACCCCAGCAGGGTCATCAAGCCGAAGAAGGGACGCCGCCGCGCGCCGCGCCGGTAGGCAATCGGCGCGCGGATGATGGTCGCGCGCAGCCCCACGCGCGGGATGTAGGCTTCGGCTTCGCGCTTGGCGTGAATGTACTGACGGCTGACCCAGGGCGCGCGCACGCTGCTTAACAAAACCATATGCGGCGTGCCGCTGCTGACGCACATGTTGGCGACGTTGCGCGCCGAGACGAAATTGAGCCACTGGAATGTTAAGCCCTGTGCCGGGTCGGCGCTCAGGCTGCCGACGGTGTGGATCACGCTGGCATGACCGCGCGCCCGCCCTTTCAGGCTGGCAGGGTCCCATACGTCCGCCGCATACCAGCGAGCGCGCTGTGCCAGCGAGCCGAGCTTATCCTCCGCGCCGGGGCGCACGAGCAGCGTCACGTCGACGCCCTCCGCCAGCAGGGCAGCGGCAATGCTATCGCCCAGAAATGTCCCCCCGCCGGTGACGAGCACCCGTTGCTTCGTCGTCATGCTTCCCTCACAGCGAATTCGCCAATTTTAGTCAGCCCTTGCAAAAAGTAAATGTTGTGCAAACCACTTAAATCGTGGATAATACTAGCTTATAAAACGGTCGCATTTTAACTTTGATCGATGCCACGACTGCGCCATTGGCAGTTGCTAAGCTGGAACTAAACCGCCCTGTGGGCGATACGGATGTTGTGCCAAATGAAAAAAATGCGTCAGGCTCGCACTATGCCTGCCTTTTTGTGTATTTCATTCACATCAACCAGCTAACCTAGTCATAGGCGTTTAGACGCCTCGGCGCAACGTCAACGGTTCCAGCCGTGGTCTCGGTCGCAGCGATCACGGTATTTTTGCGTGGTGGAACCGGATGGGTGTGATCACAGCGCTAGAGGTGCAAAAGCGGAACAAGAAGCGCGTCAGCGTGTTCGTTGACGACGAGTACGCTTTTAGCCTGAGCCTGGACGAAGCCGCGCGGCTGCACAAAGGGCAAACGCTCACCGATGCCGACATCGCGGCGCTGACCGGCGAAGCCGCCATCACCGTCGCCACCGAAAGCGCCGCGCGTTTCCTGGCGGTGCGCCCGCGCAGCAAGCAGGAAGTCCGGCAGAGCCTTGTCAAGAAGGGCATTGCCGACCCCGTGATCGATGCTGCGCTCGAACGCCTGACCGCGTTCGGGTATCTTGACGACCGCGCTTTTGCAGACCTCTGGGTGCGCGACCGCATGACGTTCAAGCCCACCAGCCCCAGAGCGCTGCGCTACGAACTGCGTCAGAAAGGGATCAGCCGTGACATCATCGACGAAGCGCTGGCTGATCTGGACGCAGAAGACGCGGCATATCGTGCCGCGCAAGCCCAGGCGCGCCGTTTCCACGGCAGCGAGCGCCGGGCGTTCGAGACGAAAGTGGGTGCATTTCTACAGCGGCGCGGCTTCAGTTATGCCGTCGTCCGCTCGACTCTGCGGCGTCTGATCGAAGAACTGGACGCCGAAAACCCGGATTACTTTGCGGGTGATACAGACGAACATGACATGATCGATTAACCAGGAAGGAGGAAGCGGATGATTTCCCGAACCGGGAATACGCCGCGCTAAGGCACATGGAATGGGTGATTGCCGCGATAATTGCTTTTATCGTGGGCGCTGTCGTATGTTATTTCGGTCTTACCTACTACCAGAACCAACAGGGTAGAAACCGCCGCACGATGGCGGAAGAGGAAGCCCGTAAAATCGTCGAACAGGCTAACGAGCAAGCACAGAACTCGATCAGAGACGCGGACGATAAGTCCAAGAAGATGCTGGATGAAGCGGATGAAATGACGGTACGCCGCCGCCGCGAAATCGACCGGGAAGACGAGCGCCTGCAAAGGCGACGCGAGGATTTGGACAAGCGCCTGGAGCGCATGGAGCAGCGCGAACAAAGCCTGAACAAACGCCAGAGTCGTCTCGATAAACAGCAGACCGATTTGCAGAAACTCGAAGAGGAGCGCAGCGCGGAGCTTCAGCGCGTCGCGCAGTTGACGATGGACGAAGCCCGCGTCGAGTTGATGGCGCTGGCGGAGACCGAGGCGCGCAACGACATGGCGCGCATCATCCGGCAGGTAGAAGCCGAGGCGCACGAAGAAGCCGAAACCCGCGCCCGCGAAGTGATCTCGCTCGCGGTGCAGCGCCTCGCGTCGGAGCACGTCAGCGAGATCGCCGTGAGTGTGGTGTCGCTTCCGAGCGACGAGATGAAGGGGCGTATCATCGGGCGCAACGGGCGCAACATTCGCGCCTTCGAATTAGCGACCGGCGTCGATGTTGTGGTCGATGACACCCCCGAAGCCGTCACGATCAGCAGCTTCGACCCGGTGCGGCGCGAAGTCGCCAAGCGGGCGATGGCGAAGCTGGTGGTCGACGGTCGCATTCATCCCGCGCGCATCGAGAAGCTGGTCGAAGACGCTCGCACGGAAGTCGAGCAGGTCATCCGGCAGGAAGGTGACCGAGCGGCTTACGAGACCGGCGTCCCCGGACTGCACCCGGAAATTCTCAAGCTGCTGGGGCGGCTCAAGTTCCGCACCAGCTACGGGCAGAATATGCACGCCCACGCGATTGAAACCTCACACATCGCCGGGATGATCGCCGCCGAACTGGGCGCGGACGTAATGCTCGCCAAGACCGGCGGGCTGCTCCACGACCTGGGCAAGGCGATTGACCACGAAGTCGAAGGCACGCACGCGCTGATCGGCGCGGAGTTCGCCAAGCGCTACGGCGTCAATGCCAAAGTGGTCAACTGCATCGCCAGCCACCACCACGAAGTCGAGCAGGAATGCGTCGAAGCCTACATCGTCGAGGCGGCGGACGCCATCTCCGGCGCGCGCCCCGGCGCACGGCGTGAAAGCCTGGAGACCTACATTCGCCGCGTCAAGACGCTGGAAGAAATCGCCAACAGCTTCGACGGCGTCGAACAGAGCTACGCCCTGCAAGCCGGGCGCGAAGTGCGCATCATCGTGCGCCCGGAGAACGTAGACGACCTGGCAGCGCTGCGGCTCTCGCGCGATGTCGCCAAGAAGATCGAGGAGACGATGCAGTATCCCGGTCAGATCAAGGTGCAGGTCATCCGCGAAACGCGCGCCGTCGAATACGCGCGCTAACCAGTTTCAACGCGCCAACTATCCGCATCTTTGCGCTTTTCGGGCGCAAAGATGCGGATTTTTTATTCTGTTTTCAAGCTGTGTGCATATTGTGGTGGATGCGCCCGACCAGACTGTCGATGAAGTGGTGGATCGGGCTTTTGTGTTCTGGCTCTAGCTGGTGCATCATGTCGCCGCTGTCGAAAACGCTCACGGCGCTCTGAATTCTGCCGTCACTGACCAGCGCGATCAGCATTCCGGTGACGGAAATCGCGCGACCAGTCGGCTGAAGTTCGCCGAACTGCCCGCTGTGTGTTCCTTCGAACGTATACTGCACGGCGACCTGACCGCCCTCGGCAAGCAGGTTATCCACTGAAAAATGAATGTCGGGAAACGCGGTGCGGAAAAGCACTACGCGCTGCCTGAGACCCTCACGCCCGTGTGTTTCGCCGTGCTTCTGCACCGATCCCTCGGTCTGCACGGGCGCATCAAGCACGTACTGATCCCCATAGATTTCGTCAATCACGTCGAGCTTGCCCTGATTGAGAACCTCGTTGAAGTGACGGCTAAGAACAGCTTTATTTGTATCCAGTATCGATTGCATTTCGCTCCAATGTACTCAGAAAGATCGGTCGATGTGCTGCAACCTGTTCACATGCTGGTTCAGCATACCGGTAAAATAAAAAGAGGACAGCATGAGGATGCTGTCCTCTTCGGCTCAGAGGTCGTTACGACCCCATTGCTTCCGTTGCTTCTGCGGTCGGTTCAGCCGTCTCAACCACAGGCGGCGTCGCCTCGACACCGATCAGGTTGCCGCTCATCGGATCAACGCCGGTATCGATGCTGCCATCCAGCAGACCCTGCTTCACAGCCGTAACCTTGTCTTCCACGTCCTGCGGCACGTTCGAGTCGTGCGGCGGGGCGAAGTCAATGCCACCGTTCTCCAGCGACAGGATGTAGTCGGGACCACCGGGCCAACCCTTGCCATCAATCAGCGCCTGGATCATGTTGTAGACACCCAGGTCAACGCGCTTGATCGCGCTCGTGATCAGGTACTCCGCGCCGGGGGTCTCGCCGTTGCCGAAGGTGGTGAAGTATTCGTCCTGGTCAACGCCGATGACGTAAACGCCCTTCGAAGCGGCGTAGGTGATGCCGCCGGAACCCGTAGGACCACCCGCGCCGAAGATCACGTCCGCGCCTTCGCCGATGAACTGCTCAGCAGCCGTCGCGCCGCGATCCGGGGCGTAGAAGCTGTCGATGTAAACGCCCAACGACTTGGCATCCGAGTTGGTGTACAGCGCGCCCTGCTCGTAAGCATTGCGATACTTGACGACCGCGGGAACTGGCTGCCCGTACACGCCGGCGATGATGTTGCTCTTCGTCATCAAGCCCGCCATCGCGCCGACCATGAAGCCCGCCTGATCTTCACGGTACTGGATACCGACGAGGTTCGGCAGCGGACGGTCGGCATAGGACTGGTCAACGCCGATGAAGTAAACGTCGGGGTTGGCTGCGGCTGCCTCGTGGGTGGCGTCACCCAGCAGGTAACCGACCGAGACAATCGCCTGATAGCCTTCGGTGAGGCAGGTGTTGATATTGGTGGCGTAGTCAGTCTGCGCCTGCGTCTCAATGTAGGTGCTGTCGAGAGCAAAATCGTTGGCGGCTTTGACCATGCCTTCGTAGGCATACTGGTTGAACGTGCCGTCGTTGACCTTGCCCACGTCGGTGATGAGGCAAACCTTCTCAATCGTCATCCCCTGCGCATTAATGACGAGGGGCATGACTCCTAACAACACAAGAACCGTTAAGACCGCAAGTATTTTACGCGCCATACCTGAATGTCCTCCAATGGTAGAGTATGAAAAAGAGCCACATATCGTTGCCGAACAAGACTACCGCATTTCAGCAGCAAAAGAAATCCACATGTGTACGGAAATCGTTTGAAAAGTTAGAACAAATGCACAAAACATTTACTGGGCGAGCGCAACCAGCAGATCGAGCCGGAACAGGTTATCGCCCAGATAGCGCGAATGGATCCCCAGTTGGCTGACCGGGCGCACCGCCGGACCGCCAATCGTCGGCAGGAAGGTGTTGTAGTAGGCGTTGACATCGACGTAGACGAAGGGAATCTGGTCGTCCTGGCTCAGATTCTTCCAGCGCTCCTGCGTGATCAGGCGGTTATCCCCGCGCTGAGCGTCGAGCGCCAACTGCGCCGCCGACCCCGTGCCGATCACGAGCATATTATCGACCGTGCCGACGCTCACGACCGCTTCGCCCGTATCCGGGGCGCGCAGGGTTTGAAAGCTGTGGTCGTCAAGCTGTACGTCATCGAGCGGCGCGGCGTAAGTCTCCAGCAGCTTACCGATGCTGGCTTGCGCCGTCTGCGCCGACTCGGCGCTGTCGGTCTGCGCGACCAGCAGAAAATCGACGGGCGAATCGAGCACGGGCAGCAGGTTATTCGGGCGCGGCAGCACCGCCAGCGAATAGCTGCCCTTGAGCTGGCGCAGCAGGTCGCTGCGCACGTCGACCACCGGCTTGATCGTGTCGAGGAAGCCCGATCACCGCCGCATCGACATCCGAAGCCGACGGCAGAGGCAGCACGCCCGCCGCTGGCGACGACGCGACCGGGAAAGCTGCCAGCGCATTCCCGGCGAAGTTCAGGAACGGCAGCGAGTAGAGCGCGTCGGTCGCCGCGCCCTCGGCATTTGTGCCGCTGTGGACGATCATCGCGCTGCGCGGGATCAAATCCAGCACCGACGGATCGAACGACGCATCCGGCGAGTCAGGCGCGTCGGTGCTGTGCAGCACCACGCTCGCCTCCGCGTTGGTGGAGTGGACGGGGTCGTAATTCACGCTGAAGCCGATTCCATCGAGCGCCCCGTCGAGCAGCAGGCGCTCCGGCGTCTTGCTGTCGTTCAGCCCGTTGAGCGACTGGCTGATCGCGGTGAGAAACGGGTCGGCGGCGTCGCTGCCGCTCATCAGCACGCCGAGCGCGCGCCCTGCCGCCTCGCGCCCCAGATAGGCGAACAGCGAACTGCGCGCAGGCAGCGCCGCCTGTACCTGCTGGTAAGTCGGGTCGGCAGTGAGCGCCTGCCCGTCGCCGTTGAGCCTGTCGATCAACTCGTGCAGCAGATCGTCCGGTCCGACCAGCACTGCCGACGGCGTAAAGGCGAGCGAGGTCTTGTCGCCGTTGTAGATCGGTATCTCGCGGTAGGTCTCCTGCTTGGGCAGGTCTTGCGCCTGGATGACTTTGTTGAGATAGCTGGCGGCTTGCAGCGCATCTTTGGCAGGCAGGATCATCACCGTGTCGGCGGGGTCGGCGTCGAAATGCGTCCCCAGGCTGCGGTAGGCGATGATCGCCTGCTTGTCAAGCCAGGGCAGAACCAGATCGGTGAACGACGCGCCTTCCATGTCGAACGTGTCGAGCGGGAAGAAGTCGTCATAGCCCAGCGACTGGCTGAACTGGGCGCGCGCGGGCTGAAGCACCGACGCCACGAACAGCGACAGGTTGAGCGTGTTGAGCGTCGCCTGCTGCTCCGACGTATCGACGCGCACGAAGCCGGTGAAATCGGCGGGAATCCAGTCGAGCGGCGTCGCGCTCTGGGCAGCGACCGGGAGCGCGAACAGCAGGATAATCGGCAGAACCCACAGAATGCGTTTCATGGCGGCATTTCTTCAGCATAAATAAGTTGTCATTATTCTACGTGAAAATCCTGAACCGTCCATGAGCGCGGGGTCAACGAAGGTCGCTTTAGGGGAAAAACAGGAGCGACGTACTTTCATGGCAGATCAGTAGGGGCACGATATATCGTGCCCCTACCATCGGCATAATGCCTTATTCGCGGTTATACCCCCACGTCGCGGCGCTGGAAGAACCACAGCGCGCCAACTGCGAACACCACCATCACCACCGAGAGCAGCGCGAAGTTCCCGGCGTTCAGTCCGGTCGTCATGATGTCGCTGCCGTTATAGTAGTTGAAGAACGAGATCAGGCGCAGCGACCCCGCCGCCGACTCGCTGGCAGCCTTGCCCAGAAAGTCGATGAAGTAGCTGACGATCACGAACCCCGCCGCCAGCGCCGCCGCGCCGCTGCGACTGCGCATCACCGTCCCTGCCAGCGCCGTGAACGCCAGCATCAGCAGCACGCTCGGCATCATGTTGAGGATGCCCAGCGCCATCCGCCCAACGTCGAATTGCAGCGTGTTGCTCGTCAGCGTCGCGCCCCACATCCCTAGAAACGACAGCGCCAGAATGGCGACGACGATCACCGTATAGGCGAGGAAGCGCTCCAGCACCAGCCGCCAGCGCGGAATTGGCAGGCTGAGCGTGATGTCCATGATGCCGCGATCTTCCTCGTTGGCAGTAATGTTCAGACCCGCGATCACCGCGTAAGCCGCCAGGATCAGCAGGGCGTAGCTAAAGAAGGCGAAACCCAGAAAGCCGTCCGGCGTCGTCATCGACGAAATGTCGTCGACGCCAAAGGCTTGCAGCAGCAGCGGCGGCATCGTCTGTACGAGTTGAGCGTACGAGTTGAGCATATCCACGTTCGGGATGATCAGGATAGCGTAGATGCCCAGCAGCGCAATGCCGATGCCCCAGTACAACCCTGTCCGCCAGTTGCGGTTCAGCGTATTCCGAAAGACCACGCCCGTCATGATGCCACCTCCGAGTTCTGGTGATGATTATTGACCGCAGGCAGCGCGCCATAGTACTTGAGGAAGACCTCCTCCAGCGTCGGCTCCTGCACTTCCAGGTCTTGCACGTAGCTGCCGTCGAGCACGCGCAGCAGCGGGTCGAAATCGCCGATCAGGTGCAGCCTGAGCGTCTTGCCCTCGGCGCTGACGTTGCTGACGCCGGGAACGCCCGCCACCAGCGACGCCTTGACCGGGTCGCGGAAGCGCAGCGTGACGAAGCGGTAGTCCGCGTGCATCAGTTCGTCCACGCGCTGCACCGCTTCGAGCTTGCCATTGCGCAGGATGCCCACGCGGTCGCAGATCGCCTGCACTTCGCTGAGGATGTGCGACGACAGAAAGACCGTCCGCCCTTCGGCGCGTGCTTCCTGCATTAACTGGTTAAACGTCTGCTGCATCAGAGGGTCGAGACCGCTCGACGGCTCGTCCAAAATCAGCAGGTCGGGCTTGTTCATCAGCGCCAGGATCAAGCCGAGCTTGCGCTTGTTGCCCGCCGAGTAGCTGCGCGCTTTCTTGGTCAGGTCGAACTGTAAGCGCTCCGCCAGCTTGCGCACGTAATTGGCGTCGTAGCCGCCGCGCGCCTGCCCGACGAAATGGATGATCTGCTGCGCCGTCTGCTTGTCCCACAGGCTCAGTTCGCCCGGCAGATAGCCGACGCGCTGCTTAATCGCCACGCTGTCGGCGCGCGCGTCCATGCCCAATATCGAGGCGCGCCCCGTCGTCGGACGGATGAAATCGAGGATCAGGCGGATCGTCGTCGTCTTGCCCGCCCCGTTCGGTCCCAGATAGCCAAAGATTTCGCCGCGCTGCACGTCCAGATTGAGATTGTCGAGCGCGCGCGCTGTCCCCGTATACGTTTTCGTCAGATTTTCTGTATGGATGACGTTGTCCATGCCACCCCTCCCTCGCTAAACAAACGAAAAAAACGCTGTCTACACAGCCTCAAATAAGCTGTATACTAATTATCATATTAGACTAGTCTAAATAATTGTCAATAGACGAAGATCACGTCGTCAGCCACGACTTTTCAGGCGCGCTGTTGTCTGTCCTTCATGAACTGAATCCGCGAACGCATCAACTGCTCAAGCGATTCTCGCGCCGCCTGCGCGTCGCCCTCCCCGTCGCGGGGCGCAAGCCCGCTCGCCAGCATCTCCGCCAGCGTGCTGCCCAGATCGGCAACCGAGGGCGCTTGTACTGCTTCCGGCGTGTAGGCGTCCATCGTCAGCACACCGTAGCGCAGCGCCGAGAGCAGATAGGTCACCACCTCCGGGTCGAGATCGCGCCGGATAAGTCCCATTTCCTGCCAGTGGCGCACGAACTCGACCGACATGTTCATCGCCTGCGCGTAGGCGGGCAAATCGCGCAAGCGCTGCGCGTAATCGCCCAGCACCCGGCGGTCGCGCAGATAGATCGCCTTCAGCAGCGGCGATTCGTCCAGCACGACCAGCCCGTAGCGGTAAATGTTAAAGAGCGTCACGCCCCCGGGGGCAGCATCCAGCAGCGCGAAGAAACGTTCGGTGATCGCCTCCGATTCGCGCAGTAGCAGCGCTTCAAACAGGTCGATCTTGCTCTTGAAATGGAGGTAGATCGCCCCTTTCGAGACGCCCGCCTCCTGCGCGATCTCGTCCACCGTCGTCTTGTCGTAGCCATAATGGGCGATCAAGTCGGCGGCAGCGTCGAGGATGCGCTGTTCGCGTTCCCGTTGACCGTTTTCTGGCATAATCCTCCATTGACCAGATGACCGGATTCGTAATTCTGGTCACATTGTACTCGAACTCTAACAATTTGCAGCCCCTAAAAGCTGGGGGGAGACCAGCAATTTCGCTGAAATTCGGTATAATTCAATAGAAAGTGAGAGGTTTGTCGGTATGACGCGAGTCGAACGTTTTTCCCATCGTGCAAGACGAATTCTGGCGGCGGCGCAAGAAGAAGCCGAAGCCACGCGCAGCAGTGCCATCGAAACCCCGCACGTTTTACTGGGGATGCTTCGCGTGCCCGACAGCGTCGCCTGCCGCGTGCTCAACGAGCTGCGCATTGACTACGACCGCACGCTGCCGATTATCCGCTCGGCGCTTCCCGGCGAGCCGAACCCGGTCAAAAATATCGGGCTTGCCCCGGAAACCAAGCGTCTGCTTGAAAGCTCCGTCGACGTGGCGCGCAAGCGCGGCGAACACTGGATCGGCTCGGAGCATTTGCTGCTGGCGCTGGTCAAGGGCGACGATAAAGCAATCCGCTACCTGATGCGCCAGATCAACCTGGAGCCGCAGGTCGTTCGCTCGTGCGTGGAGCGCGTGCTACAGCAAGGGGGAGACGATCTCCCCGGTACGGAGCCGCTTATGGACGACGACCCCACCCGAATGCAAACCGGTCCGCTTGGGCAGGAATCCGAGCCAGATACCCGTATGCGCGTCCTGCAAATGGTCGAGTCGGGCAGGATCACCGCGATGGAAGCGGCGGAACTGCTCAAGGCGATGCGCTACGCCGCCGTGCCCGTGCCGGGCGAAGGCAGTTTCGTCCTCATGCCGCTCGACGCCGTGAATTTTGACGACCTGCGCCAGCGCAGCCTGCGCATCGTCGTGCGGGATGGCGAATCGAACGTCATCAAGGCGGAAGTGACGCTGCCGTTCGACCGGATGCAGAACGAGATTTTCCGGCTGCTGCGCGGGGCTTACAACGGCTCGCAGGGTAAGCTGGTCGACCTCGACGGCGGCGAGGATCGCCTGCAAATCTCGCTGGAATAGCCGCCTCAGGGGCATATCCGTAAATCTGGGGCACGATGCAGCCTTTGGCTGCCTGGTCGTGTCCTTTTTTGTTGCCTGCGTCCCAGCGCTAAACCAGCTTGTCGAGCGCTTCCTGACGCAGCTTTTGATACTCGTCGTCGCTGATCAGCGCCTGCGTGTGCGCGTCCTCAAGCTGGCGCAGCGTCTCGGCGAGCGTGCGTTTGTTCCCCTGCCCATTCAGCACGTAATTGCCCGATTTCAGGTCGTCGACGTGAATCTCCTTCCCGCCGAAGCGGATCACGCCGCGCTGCAAGTCGCCCATCGCTTCGTTGAAAACGGCGTTGACGTCGACATCCCCAGAAGAGGTGTGGTAATGGGGGACAGACGATCCTCCGGCATCCTGCCCCATAAACTTCGCCATGTCCGCCGCCTCATCTTTTTTGAAACTGCGCGATGCCCCGACGATAGTCATGCCAATGCCCGAAGAGCAGGAAGACGACGAAGATGATCGCCGCAGCGCCCGTCACGTTGTCGGTGACATCGCGCGGCTTGCCCTCGGCGCCCTGGCAGGCAAATGAGTCGGAGGTGGTCGTCTGCCCCGGAATTGAGAAGGTGGACTGAGCGGTGACCAGTTGTTCACCCGGCGGACAGAACAGCGGCGCGAGCGGCGTCAGCGTATCCGGCGCGACCATCGCCACCACAAAGACGAAGGTGGATAGCAAAATTAACGCAACACCAAGTTTGACCATGATGCCGCCCCTCATTCACCTGATTTTTCAGATTGGTATTTTGAGATTGATGATAGCACAACCCGCACTCGATGCGCTTCTGCTATAATAAAACCCTCGCAAATCACACCGCGAAATGAATTCGATGTCGCTTGAAGACCTCATCCAACAAAGCGCTAAACTGATACGCAGCAGTCAGCGGCTGACCGCGCTCACCGGAGCGGGAGTCAGCGCCGAATCTGGCATATCCACCTTCCGCGATGCCCTGACCGGGCTGTGGGCGCAGTACGACCCGACGCGGCTGGCGACCCGGCAGGCGTTCGAGGATAATCCCAAGCTGGTCTGGGATTTCTACGAGTTTCGCCGCGAACTGATGCGCCCGGCGCAGCCCAACCCCGCGCACCTCGCGCTGGCGGAGCTTGAACACCTGTACCCGAACATGCAGCTCATCACCCAGAACATCGACGACCTGCACGAGCGCGCCGGAAGCCACCACGTCATCCGCCTGCACGGGCGCATCGAGGCGAACCGCTGCTCGGCGAACTGCCAGGGCAGCCCGACGCCGGTCGACATCAGCCAGCTCACCTGGGATCACGAAGCGGGACTGCCGCTCTGCCCCTACTGCGGCAGCCCGGTGCGACCGGATGTCGTCTGGTTCGGCGAAGCGCTGCCCGGCGATGCCCTCGACGCCGCCCACAACGCCGCCCAGCACACCGATCTGATGCTGGTCGTCGGCACGTCCGGCGTCGTGCGCCCCGCCGCCGACCTGCCGGAGATCGCCAAGCGCGCCGGGGCGACCATCATCGAGTTCAACCCGGTGGAGAGCGCCATCACCCCGATTGCCGACCTGTGGCTGCCCGCGCCTTCGGGCGAGACCTTACCGCGCGTGCTGGCTGCGCTGCGCAGCGATGCGTAAAGCGGCTCTTTTCGCGCTGCTCGGCTTGCTGCTGGCTTGTCGCGTCGTCGCTCAGAACGACTCGCCTGCCGGGCAAGCCTGGCAGGTCTTTCTGACCTCCGGGAATCAACTGACGTTTATCGATCTGCTCAGCGGCGACGCGCACACCGTCGCGGTCAACGGCGATCACTTCACCGTCCTGCACGATTCGGTCATGTTCTACGACCGCGCCGCGCGCCGCATGATGGTCGCTACGCCCGACGGGGCGCTCAGCCAGCATCCCTTCATCCAGCCGGATCAGGGCGTCAGCCGCATCGACTGGAATCTGTCGCACGACGAGCAGACGATTGCCTGGACGGAGACCAGCGGCGATCCGTCGGCGCTGATGACGACCACGTGGGTCGCGGAGATCGACGGCGTGGACGCGCGGCAGGTCTTCACGGACGGTCCGCGCAACGGCATTCGCGCCTATCCCGTCGCCTTCAGCCCGGACAAAGCCACGCTCTACATGGACTACCAGCCCAACACCATCGGCGACCTGACGCCCTTCCGCCAGTACGCCGGGCTGTTCGCGCTCGATCTGTTCAGCGGCGAGACCGGCGAGCTGCCGGGCGAACCAGGCTGTTTCTGCGGCGGGGGCATCGGGGCGGACATGTTCCTGCGCCTGACGCTGGCGGACAGCGGCTACAATTTGCGCATCCGCAACCTGAGCAACGACAGCGAGACGCTGCTGCCGCCGGTCAACAGTGACACGCAGGGCGGCGACGTGTTGATCGCGCCGGACGGCAATCGCGCCGTCTACGCGCTGGCGCGGATCAGCGGCTTCGGCACGGCGGCGCAGTCGGTGCAGACGACGATTGTGCTGGTCGACCTGCTCTCGCTGACGCAGCAGCCGCTCGGCGCGGCGCAGGATCGCCTGCTCCGCCCGATCCTGTGGACGGAGGACGACAGCGCCGTCCTGTTCGTCGACCCGCAGGCGCAGACGACCTGGAAAGCCACCATCCGCGACGGCACGTTCGAGCAGGTCGCCGACGGCATCTATCTGGGCACACTTGTCGCCAATTAGACTATAATCGAACCACTCCAACCGCTCCGCGCAGCACGTCGCGCCGATGGTTTGTTATTATTCACGAGACGTTCGGATATTTTTCCGATCTCGATTACGAGCCGATCAAATAAGGGTGTGTTACTATTCCAAGTATGATAACTGTAACGGATTTTGAGCGCCGTAAGGCGAAGTATGAACCCGTCGCCGCCGCCCTGACCGAGATGTTCGGGCGAATGGATTGGCGTCGTTTCCTGCCGCCGCTGGATGAACTGATCGACTGCATCCTGAGCCAGAGCACCAACGACAACAACCGCGACCGGGCATTCGCTGCGCTCAAAGAAGCGTTCCCGACCTGGGAAGCGGTCATGAACGCGCCGACGGAAGCCGTGATCGCGGCGATCAAGCCCGCCGGGCTGGCGAACCAGAAAGCGCCGCGTATTCAGGAAGTGCTGCGCCGCATTTATGCCGAGCGCGGCGAGCTGAACATCGACTTTCTGGACGACCTGCCCATTCCCGAAGCAAAAGCCTGGCTGACCAGCTTCAACGGCGTGGGTCCCAAGACGGCGGCGATTGTGCTGTGCTTCGCCTTCCAGCGCCCCGCCTTCCCGGTCGACACGCACATTCATCGCGTCGGGCAGCGCATCGGCTTTCTACCGCAGGGCATCAGCGCGGACAACGCGCACCCGGTCATGGAGGCGATTGTGCCGCCCGAAGATTACTTCAATTTTCACATCAATCTGATCCGGCTGGGGCGCGAAATCTGCCAGGCGCGCCGCCCCCGCTGTGAAGCCTGCCCATTAACGCCCTATTGTGATTACTATCAGAGCCAGGTATGACGGAAAAAACCACCCTACAGGTCACAGACAGCGAAATCGGCGGGATGCGCCACAATCTGAATCTGCTGCGGGCGCAGCTCCAGACCGGGAAGGTCGAGCCGGACTTTCTCGACAAGCAGGTCACCAGGATGATCGACCTGCTGGAGCGGCTCGACCAGGAGCATCACGAGCTGCAAAAGCAGGGACAACTACAGGCGCTCTACAACGTCAGCCGCCTGCTCGGTTCCTCGCTGGAGTTGCAGACCGTGCTCAATCAGGTCATGGACGCCATCATCCAACTGACCAAAGCCGAGCGCGGCTTCCTGATGCTGCGCGACGACGACGGCAACATGGTCGTCAAAGCCGCCCGCAACTTCGACCAGCAGACGCTGAGCAGCGACCAGTTCGAGTTCAGCCGCACGATCAGCAATCAGGTGCTGGATTCCGGCGAATCGGTCGTCATCACCAACGCCGCCGAAGACCCGCGTTATCTCGAACAGAAGAGCATCATCGCCAAAGGGATGCGCAGCATTATGGCGACTCCCCTGCGCGTGCGCGGCAAGGTGATCGGGCTGATCTACGTGGACAACAGCTCCATCACCAGCCTGTTCAAGAACGATGATCTGGAGACGCTGGACGCCTTCGCCGGGCAAGCCGCCGTCGCCCTCGACAACGCTCAGTTGTTCAGCGCGACCGACCAGAAACTCAACGCGCGCGTCGAGGAGCTGCGCCAGCTCCGCCGCATCGACCAGCAGCTAAACGAGACGCTCAACGTCGACAAGGCGATGGCGGCGACGCTCGAATGGGCGGCGCGCCTCGCCGGGGCGGAAGTCGGCTATTTCGGCGTGCTCGACGGCAGTCGACTGCTCACGTCGAACAGCTACGGCATCGAACTGGACGACACGCTGCCGATCTTCCTCGAAAAGACCTTCCCGGCGGCGATGGACGTGATCGAGACGGGCGAGACGGCGCTGATCAACGACGAGCGGCGCAGACACGGCGTGCTGATCCTGCCGGTGCGGCGCGAGAAGAAGGTCTTCGCCGTGATCATCCTGCGGCGGAGAGGCGCATTCAGCGAAGAGCAGAAGGAAATGGTCGAGCGCGTCGTCGCGCGGGCTGCCGTCGCCATCGAAAACGCGCGCCTGTACGCGGCGATGCAGTCCGCCGACCGCGCCAAGAGCGAGTTCGTCGGCGTCGTCGCCCACGATCTCAAAGTGCCCATGACCAGCATCCTCGGCTACGCCGATCTCACGCTGATGGACGGCAACCTGCAAGACCAGCAGGTCAACTTCCTGAACCGCATCCGCGACACGGTCAAGCGTATGGAGATGCTCGTCTCCGACCTGGCGGACATCAGCCGCATCGAAAGCGGGCACTTCTTCATGAACGAGACGCACGTCGCCGTCATGGACATCGTGCAGAGCGTGCGCGACGCCATCATGACGCAGATCACCAGCCGCAACCACACCTACGTCGTGGAGATCGAACCCGACCTGCCCGACATGTGGGTCGATTACTACCGTCTGCTGCAAGTGCTGACCAACCTCTCCAGCAACGCCTACAAGTACACGCACGACGGCGGCACGATCACCCTGCGCGCGCGCCAGGTAGATGACCGGATCGAGTTCAGCATCAGCGACACGGGCATCGGCATGTCGCGCGAGGCGATCAAGAAGCTGGGGACGAAGTTCTGGCGCGCCGACGACGACTACACACGCTCGCAGCCGGGGACGGGCTTGGGCTACGCCATCACCGCCAACCTGGTCGAGCAAATGGGCAGCCAGATCAAAGTGGAAAGCCAGGTGGACAAGGGCAGCACCTTTACCTTCTCGGTCGCTACGGCGAAAGAATGAGCGATGAGCGTTCACCTGTTCCTGTCTCCCCATCTGGATGACGCTATCCTGAGCTGCGGCGGCGTCATGCACCGATTGGTTCGGGGCGGAGAACGGGTGATCATCGTCACGGCGATGGCGGGCGAGCCGCGCGAGCCGCTGCCCTCCAGCCCGGTCGTGCAGACGATCCGCGTGCGCTGGAACAGCGGCGACAGCCCGTTCAGGACGCGCCGGGGCGAAGACATCCTGGCGGCGCAGCAGCTTGGCGCGCAGGTTTACCACATGCCGCTGATCGAAGCGCCGTTCCGCGCGGCGCTCAACGCCACCAACGACTGGATCGCGCTCTACCCGGAATATGACAGCCCTTTTCTGGGCATCCACGACGCCGACGAAGCCCGCCTGTTCCTGTTCGAGACGCGCCTCGCCTTCGACGAGGTGACGGTGCTTTACGCACCGTTCGGCATCGACGCACACGTCGATCACCAACTGGTGCGCGACTGGGCGCTGGTGCTGACCGGCGCGAATGATTCGCCTATCCTCAAGTTTTATGAAGAATATCCCCATGCGCGCAATCAGCCCGCCATCCGGCGCGCGCGGACGTTTTACCGCAAGCGCCTGCCCGACCTGAAGCTGGCGCGCGAAATCGTCATGCTGGACGCCGACGACTGCGACGCCAAGCTGCGGGCGATGGGCTGCTATGGCTCGCACCTGCACGTCCTCTGGAACGACCCGGCGGAGATGGAGCGGCTGGCGCGCGAATATATGGTTTTAGTAGGTGACGGCACGCCCGCCGAGCGGTTCTGGCGCGTCGTCCGATGAGGAGTTTTTGATGAGCGAAGAAACGCTGGCACAGGCGCAGACGCTGCTGGACGAACTGATTCAGGCAGCCAACGCGGGCACCATCATCCCGATCCGGCTGCCCGGTCAGCTTGAGGCAATCCGCGCGCTCGTCGAGCAGACAGTTGAGCAGGCGCAGGGCGAGGCGAAAGCCGCTGCTGAATCCGCTGCGGCACGGGAGCAGGCATCCGAGCCTTCCGGCGAAACGGGCAGCGAGGACTATGTCAAGGAGCAGGCTTACTTCGTCTCGCACGCCGTCCACGAGCTGCGCACGCCGCTGACCAGCATTCGCGGCTACGGCGACATGCTCGGCAGTATGGGCGCGCTCAACGACATGCAGAAGCAGTGTGTCGACACGATCCGCAGCAACTCGCGGCGCATGGAAACGCTGCTCACCGACGTGAGCGACACCGCCAAGATCAAAGGCGGCGTGCTGCGCAGCAATCTCAAGATGGATACGTTCAAGAACATCGCCATGATGATCGAGAAGCAGGCGCAGCCGCTCAGCGAAGAGCTGGGGCGCAAGCTGACTTTCGACATCCCGCAGGGCTTGCCGATCCTCAACGTGGATGGCGAGCTGCTGGCGAAGGCGATCTACAAGCTGGTCGAAAACGGGCTGCGCTACAGCGGCGAAAACGGCGAAGTGACCGTTCGCGGCAGCGCCGACGGCAATAAGCTGACCATCGTCGTGCAGGACAACGGCATCGGCATGTCCCCGGAAGAACTCAACCAGCTTGGCACGATCTACTTCCGCGCCGATAACGACACGGTTCGCAACTTCAAGGGCAGCGGCTTGGGCATTCCGGTCGCCTACGGCATCATTCATCTGCTTGGCGGGACGATCACGGTGGAGAGCGTGCCGGAAAAAGGCACGACGTTCACCATAGTTTTAACGGGGATGAGTTAATGCAAGTCGATCAGGCACTTCGCGCACTGGTACAACTCAAGGGGGCTGCGCCGCCCACCACCGCCGCACGTCTGGGCGAAGTCATCGATCTGGTACAGCAACTGGACGAGGAAAACGCGACGCTCAGCCAGCAGATCGTCTCCGCGCCCCCGCTGTTCGACATGATGCCCCAGACCTTCGAATTCCTGCGCCCCGCGCTGCACATCGTCCGCGCCCAGTCGGAAGCGCTGCGCGATGGCAAGCTCGGTCGCATAACGACCGAACAGGTGGACTGCCTCAAGGTGATCAACGACCACGCCGTCAGCTCGCTCCGGCTGATCGAAACGCTGGACACGATCTCGCTGATTCAGCAGGGGCGGCTCAATATCGACCTGGGTTCGTTCAGCGGTCTCGACCTGCTGGCGGAAGCCTGGCAGCGCCAGTACGAAGCCTCCGAGGCGCGCGAGCATCACATCAGCATTCACGCCGACGACCCGCTGCCGTCGATTGTGGGCGACCACCGCTACGTCGTCTCGATCCTGTCCGACCTGCTCGACAACGCCATCCGCTACACGCCGGTCGGCGGCAACATCCGTGTGACGGCGGAGACGCTCGGCACGCACGTCCTGTTCAGCGTCGCCGATAACGGCATCGGGCTGAGCGCCGACGACATGGAACACATCGGCGAGCCGTTCTGGCGCGCGCGCCAGCAGACGCTGGTGCGCGAGCACCCGGGGACGGGCTTGCGGCTCTATCTGGCGCAGCAAATCCTCAGGCAGCACGGCAGCGAACTGCTGTTCTCCGGCGAGCCGAGCATGGGCAGCACCTTCAGCTTCGCCCTGCCCGTAAGCTGACCCGGATTACGACAGTCACAGCGTGCGCTGTCGCCTAATGGGCGCGCGAATTCACGATATTTGTCACCTGATTGATAGGTCAGATAGTGGTTTACTTTTATTATTTTCCATGTTATAGTACAGGCGATATACACCGAAATATCGCACCGTTTACTCCGGATGTGACCACCGGGCACAGCAGATGCTGTGTCTTTCTAATTTATAGGCAATGCCAGAATGCGCTGAACTTCGGGCGCGTTTTTTCACTAATCAAGGAGCCATCAAGATGGTGAATCAGCCACAGTATCTGACCCCAGAGGGACTTAAAAAATTAGAGGATCGGCTCAAATTCCTCCAGGATGTGCGCCGTCCAGAGGTAGCGGAGCGACTGCGGCAGGCGCTTGAAGAAGGCGGCGACCTCAGCGAAAATGCCGAATACGAGGACGCCAAGAACGAGCAGGCATTCGTCGAAGGCGAAATCATGCGGCTGGAGGGAATTCTCAGCAGCGCGCAGGTGATCGAAACGACGGGCAAGAAAGACGTGGTTTCACTCGGCTCGCGCGTGACGGTGGTCGAGGAAGGCGTGGGCGACAAAGAGGTCTACCACATCGTCGGCTCTGCCGAGGCAAACCCCGCCGAAGGGAAAATTTCCAGCGACAGCCCGCTGGGGAAAGCGCTGCTGGGCGCCAAAGTGGGCGCCAAAGTGACCGTCAACGCGCCTGCCGGGGAGATCGTGTTTGTCATCAAAGCCATCGCCTAGCGCGATTCGCCTGATCTATGCCCAATCAGCCCCGATAAACCATCAGGGCTGATTGTTTTTATCGGAGACTCGCTTTCATGTCTCAGCGCACGCTGATGCAGCGCCTGCCTTTCATCCTCCTGATCGTTGCCACGCTGATCGTCGTGCTTTACGTCCTCCGCATGATGCCGAACGGGGCGGGCGTCGACATCAACTCGGTCAACTACATCTCGGCGATGCGCTCTTTTCTGGCGGGAAACGATTTTCAGCAGTGGGGCGGCACGCCGCTGACCCACTGGGCGCCTCTGCTCTCCATCTTCATGGCGCCGATTGGCTGGGCGACCACCGTGCTCAACCTGGATTTCATGAAGGCGATGGCGCTTGCGAATGCGCTGGTCTTCGGCGCGATGTTCTTTTTCGCGGGCATCTATTTCCTACGCTATCTGCACAACAAGCCGCTGGCGCTGGTCGCGGCGGTGGCGCTCCTGAACTTTCCCGTGCTGCACGTGCTGGTCTACATCATCTCCGAGCCGCTGTTCAACCTGCTCGTCCTCCTGTTCACGATTGCTTTGACGCGACTCCTCGAAACGGGCAAGCCCCGCTGGATGATCGCAATGGTGATCGTGTCCGTGCTGGCGAGCTTGCAGCGCTACGTCGGCATCTTTCTGGTGCCGACGGGCGCGCTGGCGATCCTCCTGCTTCTGCGCCAATACCCGCTCCGCCGCCGCTTCCGCGATGCGGTCGCTTACGGCGTATTCGCTTCGCTGGGCACAATCGGCTTGATGATCCACAACTACTTTGCGCTCGGCGCCGTCTCAGCGGATTTTGGTCCTCCACAGCGGCTGCTCGTGGATGATCTGAAAACGGGCGCGCATACGATTGTCGGCTGGTTTACGACCCAGAAGTTCGACCACATCCCGGTTTCGGTGCAGGCGAGTGCATGGATTGCCCTGGCGAGCATCCTGATCATCGGCGCGGTGCTGTTCCTGCTGCGGCGTTACTGGCACACGCGCGCTGCTGCGCTGGGCGCGTCGGTGGTCGTGCTGGTTGGATACTGCGCCTCTTTGGGGCTGCTCTCGCTGCGCTACGATTTCGATCCGCCCGGAGAACGCTTCCTGTCGCCGATCTACGTCTACGTGATCTTTATCGTCGCCTTCTTCTTCAACTCCATCTGGCTCTGGCTTGCCGCCCGCACCCGGCAGGCAGCGCTGGCAGTCGCTCAGGCGGTTTTCCTGTGCGCCAGCGTCGTGTGGCTGATCAACTATCCGCTCTACCAGGCGGTCAATGAGCTGTACAGCGTGCTCTCGGTAAGCTGCTGTATGGAGCCGGAGTGGTTCAGCTCCCCGGTCAACGAATGGCTGCGCAGCCATCCCCTTTCGGGTACGGTCTTCAGCAACACACCCCTACCGCTGTATTATTCCAATACGCAGGCGATCATGGCGCCGACGACGCTCGACGGCTGGAACAATCCGGCGCTCGCGTCGAAGCACATTTATCTTGTTTGGATGAATTACGACCATTACAATGCCAGCACCTATACGCTGCAAGAGCTGTCCAGCACCGTCAACCTAAAGCCGGTCGCCGAATTCAGCGATGGCGGCATTTACTCATTCGGAGCTTGAGGGAGAGTAACTTCACATGTGGCAGCCCACCAATAAGCTCGAACAGGAGCACCTCGAAAAACTGCACGATCTGGAGGCGCAGGGGATAGCGGCTTATCCCGCCCGCGTCGAGCGCACGCACACCAACGCGCAGGCGATTGCCGCGCTCGAAGCCTACGAGGCGGACAACCCCGACGCCGACGTGACCGCCGGGACGCCCATCACTGTGACCGTCTGCGGTCGGATCCGCCGCGTCAACATCAAGGGCAAGGTCTCGTTTCTGCACATCGAGGATGAGACGGCGCGCCTGCAGTTGTTCCTGCGCATCAACGACATGGACGAAGCCGCCTACAACGCCGTCAAGAACAAGCTGATCGACATGGACGATTTCGTGCAGGCGAGCGGCACGCTGATGCGCACCAAAGCGGGCGAAATCAGCGTGCGCGTCAGCGCGTTCAAGCTGCTGAGCAAGTCGCTCAGCCCGCTGCCCGTGATCAAGCAGAAGACGCTGGACGATGGCTCGGTGGTCGAGTTCGGCGAGTTCAGCGACGTGGAAACGCGCTACCGCCAGCGCTACGCCGACCTCGCCGTCAACCGCGACGTGCGCGAGGTCTTCGTCAAGCGCGCCGAGACGATCCGCGCGCTGCGCCACTTCCTCGACGCGAACGCCTTCCTGGAAGTCGAGACGCCGATCCTCCAGCCGGTCTACGGCGGCGCGGCGGCGCGCCCGTTCATCACGCACCACAACCAGCTTCACCAGGATTTGTACCTGCGCATCAGCTTCGAGCTGTACCTCAAGCGCCTGCTGGTCGGCGGCTACGACGCGGTCTACGAGATCGGGCGCGACTTCCGCAACGAGGGCGTCAGCTACAAGCACAACACCGAATTCACGATGCTGGAATTCTACAAAGCCTACATCGACTATCACGGCGTGATGGAGCTGACCGAGAACATGCTCGCCTACGCCGCCGAACAGGTGACGGGCAGCACCAGAGTTCGCTATCAGGAGCACGAGATCGAGTTCGCGCCGCCCTGGAAGCGCATGACCATGCGCGAGGCGATCAGGCAGGCGACCGGCATCGACTACATGGACTACCCGGAGATCAACTCGCTGCGCGAGGCGGTCGTGGCACGCGACCTGATTGCACCCAATGCTGCCATGCCGAACTGGGGCAAGCTGGTCGAGCATCTGCTCGGCGAATACGTCGAGCCGACGCTGATCCAGCCGACGATCATCTACGATTACCCGCGCGACATCTCGCCGTTCGCCAAGCGCATCGACGACGTTCACGTCGAGCGCTTCGAGTTCTACATCGCGGGCTTCGAGATGGGCAACGCCTTCACCGAACTGAACGACCCGCGCGATCAGGAAGCCCGCTTCCTCGACATGGCGAAGCTCTACCGCGAGGGCGACGACGACGAGACTCCGCTGGACGAGGATTACCTGCGGGCGATGCGCTACGGGATGCCGCCCAACGGCGGCTTCGGCATGGGCGTCGACCGCCTGACGATGCTGCTGACCGACCAGCGCACCATCCGCGACGTGCTGCTCTACCCGCACCTGCGCGAGCAGAAATAAAGCGACGGGAATCGTAGGGGCGCACGGCTGTGCGCCCCCACATAGAGATCAATAGATTGAACCGGAAACGCCTTACGCCGCTGGCTTGTCCTTCGGCTCGTCGGCGTCCTCCGGCTCGTCCTTGTCTTCCCAACTGACGATCCAGATGCACGCCCCGGCGACCAGCACCGTCGCCACGATCAGCGCGATCCACTGCCCCGGCAGCAGCCCCACGTCACGCGCCTCGATCACCAGCAGGATCACCATCCCCAGCGCCAGCACGATCCAGGCTGCCAGGCGCGGATGCACGGATGCCCAGTGGACAGGCGGTAAGCTTCGCAGCGTTTCCATCAGACCCTCGCTAAATCGGTTTCATCACCCGGTCGGCGCGAAGCTGCTTCATGAATGCCTGCACGTTATTCTCCGAGATCATTTCGTGCGCGGCTTCACGCCATGCAGGGAATTTTACCTCACTTAGCTTGAGGATTTGATAGCCACTTTTCACAAAAGCCTGAAAGATTTCCGGCGAGGTCGAAATCGGCAGCACGACGAAGCTGACTTCGCTCTGCAATTCACGCGAGGCTTCCTCAATCGCGCCGACCAGATCGCGGATGATTTCGGTATAGGGCAGGTTGGGCGCGATGTAGAACTCGTCGACGCGCGTGATCAGGTTTTCCACCGTCCAGCCCAGCAGCGCGATCACCTGATCGTTTTTGCCGTAGGCAAGGTGATAGCTTTTCTGCCCGAACGCCAGCATGATGTCCATCCGCCCGACCTCGCGGTGCGTCACCTGCGCGATGAAACTGGCGATGGCTTCGGCGTTGCCCGGCATCCCGCGCCGGACGACGATCTCCGTCTTGGGATCGACCAGCTTGTTGTCGGTCGCGGTCGTCTGCCCGGCGGACTGCTGGCGCGGGATCGGTGGCAGGCTGCTGGCAGGCTGCGGTTTCGGTCGCTCCATGTGCAGTTGCGTCGGCGTTTCGCCGACGTGCCGCCGAATGTCGTTCCAGGCGACCTGCACCTGCTTCCAGGTCTCCTCGACGTTGCCGTCATTCATGATGATCACGTCCGCGCGGGCGATCTTGTCCGCCTGCGGGCGCTGGGCGAAGATGCGCTTGCGCGCCTCGTCCTCGGACATTTTGCGCTTATCGGTGAGGCGGCGGAGCTGCGTATCCGGCGAGGCATCCACGACCCAGATGGCATCGACCATGTTCGCCAGATCGGTCTCCAGCAGCTTGATCGCCTCGATCACGACCACGCGCTGCCTGGCGCGCATCACCAGCGTCTGGGTCGCCTGACGGACGACCGGATGCACAATGGTTTCGAGGATGGTCAGCGCCTCCGGGATGGTGAAGACGACGCTGCCCAGCCGCGCGCGGTTGATCCGTCCCTCTTCGTCCAGCATGAAGCGCCCAAACATCTCGATCACGGGCTGGTAAGCGGGCGCGCCCGGCATCATCGCCTGATGCGTCAGGCTGTCGGCATCGACGGTGTACGCACCGAGATGCTGAAGCATTTGCCGCACCACACTTTTGCCAACCGCGATGTTCCCGGTGAGACCGATGACGTACTTATTTTCCCAACGGCTCACGACTTGCCCTCCGATGTATTCTGAATCCGTATTGCAGTCGTCAATCGAATTTTATGTAGAGTAACACTAAACCCTGCGAATAAGAACAAGGGAAAAATAAAGATTCCTGTTCAGCGCCGTCATGAAGCGACGCGCAGCCCGTTGGCGCTGTTGCTGTTGCAAGGTGGATCGTGTTGCTAGCGCGCGGCGCTGTTGGCTTGCAGCGCGCGCAGCGCGGCGCTCTCGTCGTCGGTCGTCGCGGCAGCCGCCAGGTCATCGAAGGTCTGCGCCAGCGTGGCGTAATCCGCGCCGCCGCGCGCGTACTCGGCGACCGCGCCGATCAGCCGCACCGCGTGCGAGTCGCTCTGATCGATAGTGTCGAGTGGTATCTGGAGCGCAACCGTCGACGGGTCAGTGATGCCTTCCGGCGTGGTGGTGTCGATCAGTTCGAGGTAGAGCCAGAGTGTATCCCCGCTGCACGCGCCCCAGGCGACGACGCGCGCATTGATCGTGCCGCGCGCGATCCCCTGATCGGTGATGCCAATGTCGAGCAGCCCGACGTTGTAGCCCGCGTAGCGCAGCACGTCGACAAGCGTCTGGGCAGGCGCTCCGGCGCAGTCGACCAGCGGCGCGATGGTGAGGTCTTTCAGCGAGGCGTCCTGAGCCTGAGCCTCCTCGGTCGAGAACGGCAGCGGCGTCGGTGTATCGGTGACGATGGGCGGGATCAGCCCCATCGCTGTCGCCGTGCCGCCGACATCCAGCGGCGCGTTACCGCCGCCGCGTCCGACGAACATGACGACCGCGAACACCAGCACCAGCGCGGCGGAGAGCGTCGCAAAGCGCAGCATGGCAGCCGTGCGGCGGCGTGATCGCGCGTTCTCCGGGAAGGGCTGATCTGCGTCGATAGGTTCGACGCTGGCAGGCGGCTCAGGAGGCTCCAGGTAGTCGCTGATCGGCGTGATGTTGTCGGCGTCCTCGTCGAACGTCGGCAGCGCGCCCTCGAATTCCTCGAACTCGTCGTAATCGTCGTCGTCCAGCGACGGGACGTAAGGCAGCGCCATCGCGCCGCGTGTGATTTCGTTGGGATCGACCACCTCGGAGACCAAATCGGTCGCCTGCACCAGATTCCAGGACGGCACCATCGTCACCTGCTCGACCAGTTGGGTCGAGACGGAGATTTGCGCCAGAATTTTGTGGTCGTAGATCAGGTCGATGAAGACGCGCGCCCGCCCGCTGGTCTTGGCGCCCGGCTTCGGCGTCAGCGTGAAGATCACCGTGCGCGAATCGGCTTCCTGCGGGATTTCGATCTCGGTCGTCTCAGCCGGGCGCGGTGACCTCGAACTCGCCGGTCAGGACGCGCAGTTCCGCCAGCGCCGAGACGCGCCGCCCGCTCTGCGGATCAATCGGGAAGCGGATCGGGAAGCTGGTGGTGCGGGTGTCGTCCTTGTTGATGACTTCGCCGGACGGGACGATGGTCGGCAGTTCGCCGCGCAAGCCCTCGGACGAGGGCAGCGAGATTTTCGTCCAGACTTCCGTCTCCGTGCCGGATTTCGTCTCGGCGGGCATCGCGGCTTCCATGCGCCGCGAATCGGTCTTGGTGACCGGCGGCAGCGCGGCGGACGCGGGTTCGCTGTCGATCTGGATGCGCCCATCCAGCACCGCCTGCACCGATTCGATCAGGCGGATCGAGAGCGTGGCGTCCATGCCCTCGCGCATGTCCTCGTACTGAATGTTGGCGAGATTCCACCAGACATCACCGGAGAAGAGGATCGGGAAGATCGGCTTGCGCAGCTTCTCGGCGAGCAGCAGCTCGCGCGCTACCCACTGCGACTCCTTCGACTCCGGCGAGAGGACGATCATGAAGACCGCGCAGCCGTTGATGCTCTTCTCGATGGTGTCCGCCCACTGCTGGCTGGCGGAGAGGCTGATTTCGTCCATCCATACGTCGAATTCAGCGTCTTCGAGCAAGTCGCGCAGGTGCCGCGCGAAGTCGATATTCTGTTTGCTGTAGCTGATGAAAATGTCCGCCATCTGCCCCCCGCTGTAATCGTTAGTATTTTATCACCAAATGCGATCTGAGCGAAAGTGAGGGCTATCACGGCGGACTCATGACCCGATCCAGATGACAGCCGCCGGGGACAGTGCTAGTCTGAATCTAAGGAGGTGGCGTCATGAGCAAGATTCCACTTCAGAACGCTGAAGAGGTCGAGACTATCGTCATTGTCCTGCTGGGGGTTCTCCTGCTGATCACGCTGGAGCCGGTCAGCGCCACGCAGATCGTGCTGGGGGTGATCCTCGCCGCGCTGGTCGTCGTCTTTGCCAGCGTCGACCTGTGGGAGTGGCGGCATCCGCACTAAGCGGGGATCGCTTCTTCGACCGGCGTCGATTCCGCCTGTTTCTGCGGGCGATCCGCCGGGAGCAGCAGCGCCAGCAGCCCGGTCACGACGCCGAGCACGGCGACGATCTGGAACGCTGCTGCCAGCCCCAGATGGTCGGCGGTCGTGCCGATAGCCAACACGCCGAGCGCGCCCATGCCAAAAATGAAGCCCAGCGACGCGCCGGACGCTAAGCCTTTGCCTGCGGGCATCAGCTTCTGCGCCATCGCCACGATCAGGCTGTGCGACCCGCCGCTGAAGCCGCCCACCAGCAGCGCCAGCACGTAGGTGATCGCTCCATCGCTCAGGCTGAGCGCGAACACCGCCGGAGCCGCCAGCAGCAGACTGATGACGATCAGCAGACGGCTGCCGTAGCGGTCGGCAAGCTGCCCGAACGTGACGCCCATGATCCCGCCGCCAACCCAGTACATCGTCGTCAGCAGCCCATACTCCGCCGCCGACCAGCCGCGCACCTCGAACAGCCGGGGCAGGAACGAGACCAGCCCCGGATTGATCAGCCCGCGCAGGGTGACGATCACGCCCAGCAGCAGCAGCGACGACAGCGCCACCTGCCGATGCTCGCTCGGAGCAGCGGGACGCGCCCTGTGAACGCGCGCGCCGGGGATGGTGAGCGCCATCAGCAGCACGCCGGGGATGGCGAACAGCGCGAAGAACAGGATCGGCGCGACCGAGCCATGTTCCGCCAGCCGCCCCGTCATCGCCGGACCGAGCGCCGTCGTGAAGAGGGTGTTGTGCGTGGCGGTCTCGTCGAGCAGGAAGCCAACAATGGCGGGACCCAGCCCGCCGCCCATCTGCCCCATGAAGAAGAATACCGAGAGGTTGCCGGTCATGCGCAGGTGATCGGTCTCGGCGGCGTGCATCGTGCCGACCGGGTGAAACGCGCCGCTGCCCAGCGCCGCCAGCACCATCGGGATCAACATCAGGACGTAGCTGTGCGTCGACGCCGCCAGCACCAGCGACAGCATCAGCAGCGAGACCGTCCAGGCGACGCCGCCCGCCCCCAGCCAGCGCCCGCCGTTGCGATCCGCCAGCCAGCCACAAAGCGGCTGACTGAGCGCGCTGGTCATTTGATAGGCGCTGAGGACGAAGCCGATTTCGGTGTTGGTCATGGTCAGCAGGTGGCTGCTCAAAAAGGCGAGCAGCACCGCGACACTGCCGTTAAACATGTCGACGGTGAAGTGCCCAAGCGCGACTGACCAGAATAAGCGGCTGCGTGGAAACAACGAGACAGACTCCAGAAGCGAGGCAGACGCAAAAACGCCCCAGTTCCGCTTACGCTAACCGGATTTGGCAAAGCTGTCAATGAAGCTGGACTGATCCGTTTTTCAGCCCGCCGCGCCCGTCATGATGCTGCGCACGAAGATCGCCACCATCAGCGCGAACGCCCACAGGTAGCTGCCCATCGCCGGGCGCTTCTTGGCGGTCGTCTCGACGAAGATGAAGAACGGCAGCGAGAGCAGCGCCCCGAAGCCGTAGATGATGTGGACATCCTCATACGGTCGCCCGCCCATGAAATACATCGTCCAGCCGATCACGAACTCGACGCCGATGAAGGCGGTGACGGCATACGCGCCGCGCCGGAACCATTTGGTCACGTCGCCGTGCCGGATCAAGCCGACGTAGATCGCAATCACCAGCATGACCAGCCCGACGATGATCCCGGTGCGGCTGATCCAGTAGTGAACCGTGTGCAGCAGGGTGTAGAGGTCGGGCATCAATTCCCCGCCGTTCCGGTGGCAGCGCGGCGCGGCTGCCGGGCATCGTCGGTCGCATTGGCTGTTTGCAGGTAGCCGAGGAAAATCAGCACCACCCCGAATGCGATACCCAGCTCGTTAAACTGCGTCAGGTTCATGCTCACCAGCGCGCCGCCGAAGGCGGGCAGCAGACCGCCCGCCGCGATCAGCCAGTTGCCGATCATGCGGTTGCGCAGGACCTGCTTGCGACGGAACAGGATCGACGAATAGATCGCGCCGCCGACCAGCGCCAGCGTCCCCCAAACATTCATCAAAGGCACGAAACTGCGCACGCCGCCGGGCTGCAAGACCTGCTTGAGGATGGCGTTCATGTCGATGCCCGGCTGCCAGGCGCTGCCGTTCATGGGCGTAAGCAGGATCACCCAGGGCAGCGTCATCACGCAGATCAGCAGCAGCACCATCTCGACGTTGCGGGCGATGTTGCCGCGCCGCACCAGCAGGTAGATCGTGCCCTGACCAAGCCAGGGAGCGACCGCCAGCGCGCCCGTCCAGTACCAGAGCGCGAAGAACAGCGGACTCCAGGTGAAGCACAGGATGACCTGGCTCAGCCCGCCGACGCAGTAAAGCGCCAAGCCGATGCCCCAGGCGCGCAGGTGCGGGCGCTGCTTTCCCTCTTTGATGGCACTGCGCCAGCGCCGCAGCACCATCCAGGCGAAAATGCCGCTGACCACCGCCGTGATCAGCGAGAACACCAGTGTCAGGGTGATTGACTGCATTTCGACTTCCCCTAAACAATTCACGGCAGCGTATCACGATGATACGCTGCACTTTGAAATCTACAAAAATCTACCAAAGTATATCAAGTGGATAGGGATTTGGGGTAGACGATCAGCGCTTAATTGACGTGAAGGACATCACCCGCGAAACGGCATCGCGGAACGCCTGCGGGTTGAGCGGCTTGAGCAGAAATTCGTCGCCGGGGCGCAGATGCAGCGGATACAGCCCCTCATGGGCGGTGAAGATGATCACGCGCGTATCGGCGAGGTGCGGGCTGGCGTAGATGAATTCGAGCACGTCGCGCCCCGACTTGCGCGGCAGGAGCAGATCGAGCACCACCAGTTGCGGCGCGCGCTGACTCAGCGCTTCAATCGCCTTAACGCCGTCGGCGGCTTCCGAAACCTCGAACTTCATGCGCGCCAGAATCTCGTGATAGACGGTACGAGTGGGATCATCGTCATCCACGAGCATAGCTTCTTGAGTCATGTCGCTAAATCCAGATTCCCAGCGCGCTCATCAGAGCCGCATCAATGCAATGTGATGTAATCATTCTATATTACAAAATTCACGTTAGGCAAATTCTTGTTGAGGATGCACGAGCAACTTGAACGATTCTGTGCGCCCATCAACGGCTGCGAACACTGAAAGTATAGCGACTGGCTTCGTGATCTCCCACAAATAGCCGCACCTCGTAAGCGCCGGGCGGGTAGCCGGACTCGTCGCCGAAGAAGAAATAACTGCTCCCGGTCGCTCCCAGGCTCCACAGGAGCGTATTGCCCTGTATCGGCACGTCGTCGCGGTAGAGCACGCGCGACCAGGCGACGCCGTTCTCCATATTTTCGAACGAGATGAACAGGTAAATCCGCTTGATCCCCGCCGAGAACGTCTGGCTGGACGGCGGGATGGTGCCGTTGGCGTCCATCGCGTCGGCGGCGGCAGCGAGCGTCAGGTGGTAATCGGTGCTGGGCGTGCGCGGCGTTACGTTAAAGAGCGGGGTCAGGTTGAGCAGCGGCGAAGGCGTGGGCGTCGGCGTGTAGGTCGTGGTGGCGGTCGCGCTGGGGCGCGGCGTGCGCGTCGGGGGCACGGGAGTCGCGGTCGGCGTGGGCGCAGGCGTGGACGTGGTCAGCGTCTCCACGTACATCCGGGTCGCCGTGAACGCCTGCGCGACCGCATCGTGCGTCGCCGTCAGCGCCGAGTCGGGCGGCAGCACGATCCCGTAGAGATTGTCCGATCCGCGATTCAAGAATTCGCTGACGTTCTTGAACGCCAGCGACGCCAGCCCGATGATCACCGTCAGCACCAGCGACGACGTGATCAGCCCCGCCGAGATCAGAAACAGACGCCCGCCACGCTCCCCAGCCTTGCGCCGCAGACGCCAATACGCCCCCGTGCGCCGCAGCCGCAGTTGATGCAGGGCGAGCAGGAACAGCAGCAGCCCCGCGATGAACATGCCGCCGAGGATATATGGGAGCAGGCGCGCGATTTCTCGTTCCATTACTTCGAATTATAACCTACATCGACTCTCGTCCAAGAATCGCGGCGAGCAAGCGCCCGCAGCAGCGCCGAGAGCGTTGGTAATCCGCCCTTGTTCCACTTCTATAAATGCGGTAACTTTCAGCGTGTTAAGGAATATGAGGTATCTATGCCCGACCTACAACAGCGGCTCGACGATCTTCGCCGCACTGTGCAATCACTCCCGGAAGATGCCGACCCGGCTGCTGTTTCTGATCTGGAAAAGCAGGCGCGGACGCTGCTGGGCGACGCCAAGAACACGCCCTTCGAATCGGACGCGCAGACGCTGTTCGCAGAGCTGGCGCGCCTGAGCAGCCCCACGTCTCCGGTGGCGGCGACAGTACGCGGGCTGCTGCGCCGGGCGCGGATACGCATCGAGATCGCCGGGGACGACGACGACATCGACGAAGCGATTGACATCCTGGCGGAAGCGCTGGCGCTCGCCCCGCGCGACCCCGACGTGATCGCCATGCTGGAGGACGCGGGCAAGAACAACGCGCAAGCCAAACAGCGCGTCACCGACCTGTTCACGCGCTACGGCGTCGAGCGCAAGCCGCCGCCGCGCACGCCGGTCGAGACGCAGGACGACATCCCCAAAGCCGGAGACACCGGAGACGGCAACGGCAAGCCCGCTGCCCCGCCGATCACCTACCCGACTTCGGCGGGCTACCCCGCCCCGGAGCGCGAGATGTTCCGCGACTCGCAGCAGCGACGCACGCCCGGTCAGGGACCGACCTACGGCGGCGACGTGGACGAAGCGCTCTCGGAACTGACTCAGGCGTACTACGCGGGCGATTACCAGCAGGTGATCGACCAGGCGAACCGCATCCTCAGCCAGCAGCCCGGCAACGCGACGGCGCTGGAGTACCGCCAGAAAGCCGAAGACAACCTGATTCGCGGCGTCGTGCCGGATCACCGCATCCCGTTCGACGCGCGCGTCGCCTACAACCGCGCCAATTCGCTGGTGCGCGCGGGCAACTACGACGAAGCCGAGCGCCTCTACCGCGAAGCGCGCGACCTCGCCGAGCGCAGCGGGATTCTGAGCTGGCAGGACGCCGAACAAGCCCTGCTCGACATTCAGGATTTGGCGCTGGCGCGCGAGATGATCAACGAAGGCGACCGCATGATGGCGGCGGACAACTGGAACGAGGCGCTGCGCAAGTACGAAGGCGCGCTGCGCGTCGTGCCCAACGATCCCCAGGCGGAAGAGCGCATCGAGCGCGTGCGCCGGATTCAGGGCGACACCGAAGGCGCGGCGGCTCAGTTGAGTATGCTCGGCGGGTCGCTCTCCGAACAGGCAGCGCAGCTTCAGACGGTGCTGGGCATGATCGGGCGGCTGCGCCAGTCGCTGCCCAACAGCCAGCGGCTCGCGCAGCTTGCCGAGACCGCCAACAACCGCCTGAACGCCATCAAGACGCAGTTGAACGAGCAGGCGCAGTCGGCGCTCAACCGCGCCACCAGTGCGACTTCGCTCGAAGAAAAGCTCAACCTGACCAACGAGGCGATCCAACTGCTCGAACTGGGCGTCAAGCTCGACCCCGGCGACACCAGCATGTCGGATTTGCTGCTCGAAGCGCGCTCGTCCGCCAACGACATGCAGCGCGCCCGCCAGGTGATCGAGCGGGCAGCCAACCACATCGCCCAGAACTACGACAACGAGCTGCTGCAAGCGCGCTCGATGCTCAGCGGCTTGATGCAGTACGCGCAGGACACCCGCTACCGCACCGTCGTCAACGACCTGCTGACGCGCTACATCGAGCGGGCGGTGGCAGCGGTGGACGAAGGCGATGTAGACGAGGCGCAGGCGCTGCTGCAAACCATGCGCGACGAGCCGTTCAACATCGTCGGGCGGCGCGCCGAGATCGCGCGGCTGGAAAGCCAGGTGCGCGCCCTGCGCCAGCGCGGGCGTCTGCGCCTGATGGGGATGTTCGGCGGGGTCATCGTCATCATCGTGATCGTCGGCTTCATGACGCGCCCGACCTGGGAAGCGGTGCTGTTCCCCTCCCCGACGCCGACCGCCAGCCTGACGCCGACGCCGAGCGCCACCTTCACGCCATCGGATACGCCGACGCCAAGCAACACGCCCACCGCCAGCAACACGCCGACGCCGACCTTCACGCCCAGCAACACGCCGACGCCGACCGACACCGCGACCCCGACGCCAACCTCAAGCAACACGCCGACGCCGACCGATACGCCGACGGTTACGCCGACGCCGCGCATCCTCTGCCAGATTTACTCAAAGCAGAACGTCAACACGCGCACGAGTCCATCGCTCGCCAACGATAATTACTTCAGCACCATCCCCTCCGGCACGGTGATGAATGTGCTGGGTCAGCAGACCGGCACGGATGGGCGGCGCTGGTTCTTAATCGAAGCGGACGTGCGCGGGTCGCACGTTTCTGGCGTGTATATACGCGACGACAGCAACTTCATCGGGGAGCTTTCCGCCAACACCTGCCCCGCGCTGCCGTAAACCGCCGAGAGATCGTCCGTAGGGGCACGATATATCGTGCCCCTACACCATCCATCGTCAAACAGATTCAACCGCCGCGCTCTGCCCCTGCATCAGCCACATGTAGCCATCTTCGAGGCTCGGCTCAATCGCCGCCGCTTCGTAGCCGTCCGGGTCGCCCAGCACGCGGTACTGCATCCCCTGCTGCATTTGCAGCGACGAGACCACCGTCAGATGGTCGTCGGGGCGCTCGCCCTGCGCCAGCGTGATCGCCCAGACGTGCCCACGCGCCCGCTCGATCAGGTCGCTGGGCGAGCCGCGATAGATCACGCGCCCGGCGCGCACCACCGCCACGTCGTTGCAGCTCTGGCTGATGTCCTCGACGATGTGCGTCGAGAGGATGATCGTGCGCCGCGCCGCCATGTCCGAAAGCAGGTTGCGGAAGCGCACGCGCTCCTCCGGGTCGAGACCGGAGGTCGGCTCGTCCACGATCAGCAGCCTGGGGTCGCCCAAGAGCGCCTGGGCGATGCCGATGCGCCGCTTCATGCCGCCGGAATAGGTCTTGAGGCGGCGCTTGGCGGCGTCGGTCAGGCGCACCTGTTCGAGCAAATCGGCGATCTGCCGCTGGCGCTCGCCTTTGTCGGTGACGCCCTTCAGGATCGCCATGTAGTCCAGGAATTCGTAGGCGTTCAGGTTGGGATACAGCCCCAGCTCCTGCGGCAGATAGCCGAGGTTGGCTTTCGCCGCCTGCCGCCCGGCGTAAGTCGAAAGGTCGTGCCCGAAGACGGTCACGCTGCCGCCGCTGGCGCGCAGCAGCCCGGCGAGGATGCGCATCAGCGTGGTTTTGCCCGCGCCGTTGGGACCGACCAGCCCGAACATGCCCGTGCCGATGGTCAGGTCGATGCCGTTGAGCGCGTGTACATTGCCCCGGTAGGTCTTGGTGAGATTCTGAATTTCGATCATGGTTTATCTCCGTTAGCGAGCGTCCAGAAAGCGCAGCAGCGCCCATACGACCGTCCACACCAGCAGCGTCACGCCTGCCAGGAGCGTCAGCCCGATTGCGAGATGCACAATAATTTCGACCGTCGGCACTTCGCCATTCATCAGCGACGTGACCGACTGGATATACACCGGCTGGATCAGCCCGCTGACGAAGGTCAGGTTCAGCAGCCCGCTCCACAGTAGGAACGCGAAGAGCGGCAGCAGCAGCAGACTGAACAGCACCGCCGCGCGGCGGCTGCTCCAGAAGGCGGCTGCCAGCACGCTCAGCCGTGCCGTTCGCCCAGCAGATCGGCAGCACCAGCACCAGCCAGATCAGCGCGACCGCGCGCACGTCGAATACGCCGAGGATCAGCCGCTGCGTAACGATGCTGACCGCGCCGCCGAACAGCAAAATCAAGGCAATGCCGCCGAGGACACCGAGCACCTTGCCGCGCAGGTACACGGCGTAGCTGAGCGGCAGCGCGTCGAGCAGCTCGCGCACCTTGAACTGGCGATCCAGCGGGATGGTCTCGGCGACGATCAGCACCAGCGCGAGGTTGAAGACCAGAGCGATCAGCGAGACCTGGCTGATCTGCTGCCTCGTCAGGGTGATCGCTTCCACCGTCCAGCCGCTGGCGGCAGCAGCCGCGCGCGTCGCCGGGTCGACGTACAGGATGCTGCCCGAATGCTCTGCGTCTGCGACGCCGACAGCAGGCTGAAGGCGAGGCAGGTCAGCACCAGCACCAGCCACAGGATCGGCAGGCTGCGCCGCCGCCATGCCATCAGGATTTCGTAGCGCGCGATGGCGATCACGTTGCTCATCGGCTAGCGCACCTCGCGCAGACGGGCGTTCAGCCACGCCAGCGTCCACACGACCAGCCCAACGGCGAGGAAGATGCTCAGCGCATTGACAATGCGGTTGAACGATCTCGGCGGTCGTCTCCGCGCCGGGAGTCATCAGGATGCCCAGCGCGTAGACCGGCTCAATCAGCGCGCCCGACCCGGCGAACGAGGAGACGGACGTAAAGGCGAGGATCAGCACGAAGGGCACGACCACCAGCCCGACGATCACGGCGCTGCGGCGGCTGCCCGCCGCCGAGGCACAGAGCACGCTCAGCAGCGATGCGATCAGCGTTTGCGGCACGAGCACGCTCACCCACAGCATCAGAAACACGCGCAGGTCGTACTCGCCGAAGACCAGCCGCAGCACGACCGCGCTGACCGCCCCGACGAGCACCAGCCCGACGAGCAAGCCCGTCCACGCGCTCAGCAGCTTGCCGCCCAGATAGCCCGCCCGGCTGAGCGGCAGCGTATCGAGCAGCTCGCGCACCTTGAACTGGCGATCCAGCGGGATGAGTTCGCCCAGCATCAGCGACACGCCGACCATGTAGAAGACCATCCCGGCGATCACCACGTTGATCAGCGCCAGCGTGTGCGTCACTACGGTCAGGTCGAGACCCCGCGCCCAGTCGGGCGCGTTGGGATCGGTGATGGTGTTCTGCACCGCCTGATCCATCACCGGCGCGGCGCGGTTGACGCTGGCGACCAGCAGCGCGAAGAAGACCACGCCCGCCAGCAGCAGTATCCACAGGATCGGCAGGCTGCGCCGCCGCCATGCCATCAGGATTTCGTAACGCACGATTGCGCCCAGTTTGCTCATGTTCACCTCGAAGCAGCTAAGAGAGAATACAACCGTAAGCCATCGTTCGGAATTGCATCCGCAGATGCACCGTGACCGTTCCATCGGCGTGAAGTGCAGATATTTCTATGGACGTTTGCATATACTGGGCATCCCCGGAGCTGTAAAGCTGGCGATAGTTATCCGCTTTAACGATGTATTTCACCGGAGCGCCATTATTTTCGTCCACGAAGGTACCTAGATTGTCGTAGAACAGGTAGAGTTCACCACCGTTCAGCGCGGCGGCGATCCCGTCGCTGCCAAACTGCCAGGTTCCGACGATCTGATCGCTCTTTCGATTGATCAAAAATACCGTGCTGGGAAAGGATGGCTGACTGTGGTCGGATTTGACCACGACAGCGGCGTTCGCGTCACTGGCGAGTAGAGTGCCCGTGCCAATCCCCGGTATGGCGTAATCCAGATTGGCGGGCAGATTCGACCGAAGCTGAGCCGCATCCTGGATACATGAGTCCGGTATCCGCACACTGTCGAACGGAGCCAGCACAGGAACGATTGCGAAATCCAGAAACACAAGCGCGAAGCCGATGAGCAGAATAACGCCGATCAACACAACGAGCCGGCGCGGTCTGGTTTTCAAAATATTCACCCTAATCGATTCTCCTGAAAGCCGAGCAGCTTTTCTTCGTCGCGCATCCGGTAGAGCACCAGCCCCAGCGCCAGCAAGCCGGCGACGATCAGGAACAGGCGGTTGAGCAAGTACTGATCCGCCGTCACGGTGCGCGGGTCGAGGTAGAAAATGATGAACCACAGATCGGGGAACATCGGCAGGATAACCTCGCTGCCGAGCGCCATCGCCACGCAGATCGCTATCGCCACCAGCACGCCGAAGGCGGTGCGCCGGGCGAAAAGCGTCGCCGCCATGCACAAGCCGAGGATGCAGACCGAAGGCGGCAGCCAGATCAGGATCAGGTCGAGCAGGTTCGCCCCCGGCGACGTGATCACGGTGATCAGCGAGAGCGCCAGCGCCAGCCCGCCTTGCAGCCCGATCAGCGCCGCCAGCCGCTCGTAGACCAGGTAGACGGGCGGGCGCGGGGCTGCCAGCAGCAGTTCGAGCGCGGGTTCGTCGTCCGGCGCGAACAGCAGCGCCGCGTGCAGCCCGACGATGAACGGCACGACGATCTCGAAGCTGGCGAAACTCAACTCCGCCAGTTCCATGTTCGCCAGCGCGATCATCAGGCGGGCGATGAGCAGCAGCCCGGCGATCAACGCCAGCAGCACAGCGGACGAGCGAAAACTGAAGCGCCAGGCGAAGCGCCACCCCTTGCTTGCGATCACGATTGTCCTCCTGACCAGCGTTCTTCCCGCTCGGCGATCCACAGCGCGGCGATGACCAGCGCAGGCGCGACCAGCCACAGCGCCGGGCGTAAATCGACGCGCAGCAAATCCGGGATGTAGAACGCGACGTTGCCGAAATCGATGAAGTGTCGCAGCGCTGTGCCGATCCACAGCGTCAGGCTAATGAAAACACTCGCCAGCGAGTCGAAGAAAAGCACGCTGAGCAGGAACGCCAGCGCCGAAAGGAACGTCATCGGCGCGAGCCAGGCGGCGACCAGCGGCAGCAGCGAAATCTGCGACCGCGCCAGCGCCAGCCCGATGCTGCACGCCAGCGTGATCGCCAGGTTGAAGCCGAACAGCAGCGCCAGCCGCGCCAGCAGGATCAACCGGGACGACACCGGGGTCGCCAGTTGCAGCTCCAGCGCCGGGTCGGCGTCCAGCCCGTAGAGGAAGGCGACGCCGCAGGCTGCCACCACCGGCGCGACGATCACCAGCGGCAGTTCCGCGCCGTTCTGCACCGGGCGATAGAAGATCAGCGTGACCAGCGCGCCGAGGGCGATCACCAGCCCGGACGCCGCCCAGGTCGCCGGGTGGACGAGCCGCGCCTGCGAGCGCAGGATCAGCCACGCCCAGCGTAAATCACGGTGCGGCAGCGAACGCTCGACAACACGTCCCTGCGCGATCCCTTGTAGGGGCACGCCCATCGAACGATGGGACGCGGCTGTGCCTGGTTCTCCATCTCGTCCGTCAGCATGTTCAGCAGGCGCGCTTTCGCCGCCGGGTCGGGAGCCGGGTCGCGCCAGCGGTGCAGAAACGCGCCGACTTCTTCGACGCCCTCCGGCGGAATTTCCGGCTGCGGCGCGTCGTGGGGATGCTTACCGTTGGGAGACATCATCCTGTGCCTTGATCTGTTCGCGCAAGCGGCTCACGCCAATCGACAGGCGCGACTTGACCGTGCCGAGCGGGATCGCCAGCGTATCGGCGATGGCTTGCAGCGAAAGCGACTGATAATAGTAGAGGACGATCACCTCGCGCTGGTGCGCGGGCAGCGTATCGAGGGCGGCAATCACCGCTTGCGCCTCGTCCTGCTCCAGCAGCGCGGCATCCGGCGGATCGTCCGCGCCGTAGTCGGAGTCGTCGGCGCTGTCAGTGCGGCGCGTATCGGCGCGGGTGTAGTGATTGCGGGCGAGGTTGGTGGCGATGGCGTAGAGCCAGGGCTTGAACGGGCGCGGATAAGCGTAGCCCGCGATGCCGCGCAGCGCGCGCAAAAACGTCTCCTGCGCCAAATCCTGCGCCAGCGAGCGGTCGCCGCGCGCCATGCGGTAGAGATAGCCCATCAGGGGATCGTAGTGCCGCTCGACCAGCGCGGCGAGCGCCGCCTGATCCCCCTGCTGAAGTCGCTGCGCCAGTTGTTCGTCGGTAGCGATAGCCATTACCCGCGCTCGAATCGTCTCTCTACACCCTACTACAAGATCGGGCGCGCAAGGTTCACGGATTAAAGCGACTTTGACGCCAAGACGCAAAGATTTCCCCTTTGCGCCTTTGCGTTGAATCTTCATCTTTTCCGCGAATGCTATAATCGGCGCATGAAGTATGGATGAGGCAGCATCTTGAACGAGCCGGGAACGTCCGCAGAAGCCTTCGACCACATCGGCGCGCGCTACGACGCCGAGTTCACCAATACCGAACTCAGCCGCTGGTTTCGCCAGCGCGTCTGGGAGCGGCTCGGCGTGCTGTTCCAATCGGGCGACACGGTATTGGAGCTGGGCTGCGGCACGGGCGAGGATGCCGTCTGGCTGGCGAAGCGCGGCGTGCGCGTGCTGGCGACCGACGGCAGCCCGGCGATGCTGGAAGCGACCGCGCGCAAGGCGCAGGCGGAAGGCGTCGCCGATTTGATCGAGACGCGGCGGCTCGACTTCGACGAGGCAGCATCGTGGGATTTGCCCCCGGCGTCGTTCGACGGCGCGTACTCGAACTACGGCGCGCTCAACTGCGTCGGCGACTGGCGGACAATCGGTGCGCAGCTTGCGCGGGCGGTCAAGCCGGGCGGCAGGGTCGGCGTCGGCGTGATGGGTCCCATCTGCCCCTGGGAAATGCTCTGGCACGGCGTTCACGGCGACTTTCGCACCGCGACGCGCCGCCTGCACAAAAGCACCATCGCCCATCTGGACGGCAGGTATTTCCCCGTCTACTATCCCACGCCGGAGCGCTTGCAGCGCGATTTCGGCGCGGGCTTCCGGCGCTCGCTGCTGTGGGGATTGGGCGTGTTTCTGCCGCCGAGTGACCTGTACCAGCCGGTCGGACGGCGGCGGCGTCTGGCGCGCGCGCTGCTGACACTGGAACGACTGAGCGCGCCGCATTATCCCTTCAAGCTGCTCGGCGATCATTACTGGCTGGAAATGGAGCGGAAGTAGCAAATCTCACCCCCAACCCCGCTCCAAGTTGGGCGCAGGGGCGCTAAGCGCCGCGACAAATAGTTTCGTCGTGCAGGGGGTGAGGTTAGATCGCTTAGCTCGGACTCCACGTCATATCTTTGTCGAGCGGGTAGATCGGGCGGATGATGCGCTTGAACGGCAGCCGCTCAATCGCCTGATCGACCGCGCCGGGGCTGAGCGCCAGCAGCGCTTTGGCTGCCGCCGCCTTGAGTTCCGGCACCAGATAGCCCACCTTGACCACCACGATCTTGTGCGTGCTCGGCTCGATGCCCAGCTTGCGGAAATCGTCGATGTAGTGGAACGGGCGGCGGCGCTGCGCCACGATCACCTGGATGCCGCCGACCTGCACGACCGCCTGCCGCTCGCCGACATCGTCCGTATCGAGCAGGAACTTAACCGTCCCGCTCACAGGCAGCGGCTTGCTCACCACCGGGTCGAGCTTGCCACCCAGCGACAGATCGACCTGCGCGCCGACACCTGCCGCATAGCAGATTTCGGTCGCCGGGGCATCGCCGATGCAGGCGACGACCGCGTCCGGCACGCTGTGCGCGATCAGCCGTTCGAGGAAGATCGGCACGTCGCCCGCGCCGCCCGCCGTCGGGTTGTCGCCGCTGTCGCTGATGATCACCGGGGCTTCCGGCGCGGTCAGCGCCCAGTCGATGCACTGGTCAATCGACCCGGACTGCACGCCGAAGGCGAAGGCGTCGCGGGCGTCCCAGTAGCGCTGCCCGATCTTGGCGGCTTCGCCGCGCATGGCGGCGTCGTCCGTCCCGCTGATCAGGATGGTCGCGCTGGCGCGCGGCTCGTCCGCCCAGACGTAGCCGACGAAAATCGAGGCGTCGATCACGCCGGGGACGGCATCGCTTTCCGGCAGCGCCGCATACAGCGACGCGCCCGGCTCCCACTCCGTGCTGGTCTTTTCGCCGGGCAGCACCACCGGAACGGGCAGGCGCAGCGTGTGCGGGCGCACGCCGTCGTTCAGGCTGCGCATCAGCAGCGTGTAGGCGCGCTCGCGCGTCTCCATGTAGTCGATGTGCGGCGCGGTGCGAAACGCCGAGAGCATGTCGAGCGCGTTGGCTTCGCGCTGCGAGACGTTGCCGTGCAGGTCGAAGCTGCCGGAAATCAGGCAGTCCTTGCCGACGACTTCGCGCGCCGCCGTGATCCAGTCGCCCTCGGCGTCGTCCATGTCGAGCACGTTCATCGCGCCGTGCATGTCCAGAAACAGCCCGTCAATAGGCAGCGCCGCCCGCAGGCGATCCAGAAACTCGCTCTTGAGCGCCTGATAAGCACTCGCCTCGACCGAGCCGCCGGGCAGCGCCCGCGCGTGCAGCAGCGGCACGTAGTCCGCCTCGAATTTGTTCAGGAAAGGATAGGCGGCGAGCAGCTCGTCGCCGCGCCGCAGCGTGAAATCGCTCAGGCGTGTGGGCAGCGGCGAGAAGGTACAGCATTCGGTGGCGATACCGCCGACGGCGATGCGAAACATGGCATAAGTCCCCACTGATCATCCGTTCATGCGCCGATCTTAGCGCGCGGCTTCCCACTTGCCACACAACCAAGACGACCAATCCGCGAATCGTGCTAAAATGGAAACTCAATATTTCGCCGCAGGCTTTCCCTAGAAATTTTCATAGGAGATACCTTCATGTCGACTCCACTCCGCCTCCGCTGGTTCGCAATCGGCGCCGTCCTGGTGCTGTTGGTCGGCGTCGTCGTGCCGCTTCAGGCGCGCCAGACCGATACGCTCGGCTTTCAGGAGGGCGACTGCCCGTTTCCCGCGCTGGACGGCGTCACCTGCGGCTACCTGACCGTGCCGGAAGATCGCGCGCAGCCGGACGGCAACACCGTCGAGCTGGCGGTGGCGATCATCGCCGCCCGCAGCGCCAATCCCGACCCGATCCCGGTCATCTATCTGGAAGGCGGTCCCGGCGACGCCCCGCTGATTGATACGGATACGTTCCTGACCTATCCGGTTGTCGAGGATCACACGCTGATCCTGTTCGACCAGCGCGGCACAGGCTTTTCGCAGCCCAGCCTGAACTGCCCCGAACTCGAAGGCGACAGCAGCAGCGACGACCCGGTGCAAGCCTGCCACGACCGTCTGCAATCCGAAGGCGTCAATTTGCAGATGTACAACAGCGCCGCCAGCGCCGCCGACGTGAACGATCTGGCGGCGGCGTTGGGCTACGATAAAGTGAACCTGTGGGGCATCTCCTACGGGACAAAGCTGGGCTTGACCGTCCTGCGTGACTATCCCGAAATCGTGCAAAGCGCGGTGCTGGACTCGGTCTACGCGCCTGAAGTCGACGATCTGCAAATCCAGAGCAGCGGCGTGACTGGCTCGCTCAACGAGCTGTTCAGCCGCTGCGCCGCCGACGCCGCCTGCAGCGACGCTTATCCCAACCTCGAATCCGACTTCTACGCCATGCTCGACGCAGCTCGACGCCAACCCGGTCAGCGTCGAAACCGACGACGGCACGGTCGATCTCGACGGCGCGACGGTCTTCAACAAGCTGTTCCAGACGCTCTACGATACGCAGGCGATCCCGTACCTGCCCTACGGCATCGAGCTGCTGGCGAACGCGCACGAAGACGCCGACTATCAGGACGGCTACGACATTATCTCCGATACCTGGCTGCCGGATGTCAACCCGCCGGAGAGCAGCGCCACGCCCATCGCCGAAAGCGATCAGGTGCAGCAGTACATCGACCAGTACGGGCAGATCGACGACAGCGAAGGTATGAATTACTCGGTCGATTGTCAGGAAGAATACCAACTGGACAACGCGGCTAGCGATCTGGCGCTGGCGGAGAAAGACGCCCGCCCCACTCGACACCTACATCAGCGACGGCATCAACAGCAGCCTGCAAGACTGCCAGGTCTGGGATGTCCAGACCGCCGCCCCCATCGAGGCGCAGCGCGTGACCAGCGACGTTCCGACGCTGCTGTTCTCCGGCAAGTTCGACCCGATCACGCCGGTTGCGGAGGCGCAGAGTGCGCTGCAAGGCTTGTCGAACGGGCAGCTTCTGGTCTTTCCGTCGGCGGGGCACGGCATCACCGCCACCGACACTGACTCCGGTACGTGCGCCAAAGACCTGATGCTCGCCTTCCTGGACGATCCGGGCGCGCCGCTGGACACAAGCTGCATTCAGGCGACCGGCGGCATCGACTTTTACATCGGTTAAGGAGACGGAATGCCTGCACTGGAAATCGCCGCCGTCACGCTGGCAGATGCCCTCGCCGCGCGCGATGGCGGCGCGGACAGCATCGAAATCTCGCACGATTTGAGCATCGGCGGGCTGACGCCGAGTTTTGATCTGGTGCGCCGCGCCCGCGACGCCGTGCAGATCGGGATCAACGTCATGCTGCGCCCGCACGCCGACGGCTACGTCTACAGCGACGCGGACATCGACGCGATTCTCGACGGCGCGCGGACGCTGGCGGGAACGGGGATTAACGGCGTGGTCTTCGGCGCGCTCACGCCGGAGCGCCGCCTCGATCTGGCGCTGATCCGGCGCGTCGCCGAAGCCTGCGCCCCGATTCCCGTGACGGTGCATCGCGCCCTCGACGAGAGCTTCGAGCCGGAAGTCGCCTTAGGTGGCTTGATCGGCATTGCGCCGCGCGTGCTGACGGCGGGTCCCGCGCCGACGGCGTGGGAAGGACGGCTGGCGCTGGCGGCGTGGGTGCGCCAGTACGGGGATCGGCTGCGCTTCGTAGTCTCCGGCGGGCTGAAACCGGAGCAGGTGCCGGACATGCTGGCGACGGTGGGAGCGCACGAATATCACTTCGGCTCGGCGGCGCGCAGCTACGGCGCGGTGGACGTGGACAAGGTCTGGAAGCTGCGGGCGCTCGTCAACGGGTGAATCCAAAAGAGCGCCGCTGTGGGCGCTCTTGAAACAGGATCGTCGCTAAATCGTTTGCCCGGTTCCGCGCGGGCGCTCGCGGAAATAGCTGTACTTGTCGTCTTCCTGGACGAGCGTGAACCACGTCTCGATCCAGGCGCGGCGGCGGCTGAATTCTTCCCGCTCGATGATGATCACCTTCTCGTTGCTCGCATCGTACTGGATGTCCGCCTTGACGCCCATGTGATCCAGAAACTCACGAATGTAGTCTTCTCTACTCATCACCAAAGCCTTCACAATAATCGTCTTTTACCGCCGACGATAACAGGATTTCATAAATCCTGGCTTAGAATGTGCGGACGCGGGCGAACATTTACGAATTGAATCGAAAACGCCCACCGGTTGGTCTGTTGTATTGATGCGCTCAGCACCTGACTCCATTATAGAGCGACAACCGGGGGCGATTTCCGTTGGGCAACGGAAGATTTTGTGAATTTTGTGGGCTATAGCTGCATCCAGCGCGTGACCGTTTCGGTCAGCACCGCCGCGCAGCGATACACGCTGTCCAGCTCGACGTACTCGACGGCGGCGTGCGCGCCGTCGCCGCGCGGTCCGTAGATCGCGGTGGGGATGCCCGCCCGCCCCAGAATCGACGCATCGAGCCAGGCGTACATGCCGCTGAAGACCGGCTCGCTGCGGGTGACGCAGCGGTAGGCTTCGCCCAGCGTCTCGACAATCGGCGCGTGGCGGCTGATTTCGTAGCCCGGTCGCGTAAAATCGACCTCGACCGACGCGCTGAAGGTCGGGTCGTCGGAGGTCAGCCGCCCGATGGCGTCTTCCCACAAGCGGATTACCGTCTCGACCGGCTCGTCGGGCAGCAGGCGGTGCTCGACTTCCAGACGGCAGCGATCCGGGTAGGTGCTCAAGCCCAAGCCGCCCATGATCATGCTGGCGTGCGCCGAGGCGCGCCCGACCAGCGGGTGCTCGCGCTTCGGGAAGATTTCGCGCTCCATCCGCTCCAGCTCGCCCAGCAGACGCCCCATGCGCACGATGGCGTCGACGCCCGTGTCGTAGAGGCTGCCGTGCGCCGCCCTGCCCTCGGTCGTCAGGGTCAGCCAGGCGAAGCCCTTGTGCGCCAGGCAGATTTCATCCTCGGTCGGCTCGGTCAGGATGGCGGCGTCGGGGTGGATCAGGCGGACGAGTGCGTCCACGCCGACGCTGGCGTATTCTTCGTCGGTGACGAAGCCCAGCCACAGGTCGCCGGACAGCGGCTCGTCGCGCAGCGCCGCCGCCGCGCCCAGGATCGCCGCCAGACCGCCCTTCATGTCGACCGAGCCGCGCCCGTAGAGCCGCCCGTCTTCGATGCGCGCGTCGAACGGATCGCCTGTCATGTTCTCGATGCTGACGGTGTCGGTGTGCCCGGTCAGCAGCAGACTGCGCCCGCCGCCCGTGCCCGCCCGGTGTGCGACCACGTTGGGACGCCCCGGCGCGCTCTCCTGCTGCTGCACGTCGAAGCCCAGGTCTTCGCAGATTTTGGTGAGCCAGTCGGCGATCACGCGCTCGCCGACCCCGCCTTCGGCGAGCACCGGATTGACCGAATTGATCCGCACCATGTCACGCAGCCATAAGGTAATCAGGTCTGTGTCGATGTTCATTCCGCGCTCACCTTTTCTTTGAGGATTCTGGTTTCAGGATGCAGGCGCAGCAGCCAGTCGGTCAGCAGCCGAACCGCGCGGTGAATCCCGACGGTGGGGCGCGGCTGACCGATGGTGCTGAGTTGAAGCGTGTATTCGTCCGCGCCGGGCGTGTCGGGGTGCTGGCGGGCGACGATCACCAGCGCGACGTGCTGGGTGATCGTCGGCTCGCCGACGTGCGCCTCGACCAGCAGCACGGAGTCGCCGAGGAAGACGTGGCTCAGGTGGACGTTGATCCCGTCCTCGCTGACCTGCTGCGGCTCGAAGCGCTTCGCCATCTGATCAAGCGTCAGCGGGCTGGTGAAAACCACGTGCGGCATGGCGGCATCCTTGATCACAGGCACGTCCGGCGCGGGCAGCGCGTTGCGGCGGTAGGCGAAGTAGTAGCATTCGCGCCCCTCGCGCCGGGCGGCGGCTTCGTATTTGGTGACCACGCGATCCGGCAGGTCGTGCGCCCAGGCGTCCGGCAGCAGATTGTCCAGACCGGGCGTGGCGGCGAGCAGCTCGTGCGACATTTCGGCGTAGGCGAGAATATCGGTCGCCAGATAGAACGTGCCGCCGGGCGCGAGGCGGCTGACGATGGCGTCGAGCGTGTCGCGCTGCATCAGGCGGCGGTGGCTGTGCCCCTGCTTGAACCAGGGATCGGGGAAATTGACGTGTATCTGCTGGATCGACGCGGGCGTGAACAGGTGATGCAGCGCCGTCTCCGCCATCGAATGGATCACGCGGACGTTGGTCAGGCGCGCCCGCTCGATTTTGCCCTCGGTCCTGGCGAGCGAGCGGTTGGCGATCTCCAAGCCGATCACGTTCATGTCGGGGTGGCAGCGCGCCAGATGCAGCAGGAACGCCCCCTGCCCGAAGCCGATCTCGACGACCAGCGGGCGCGACGCCCCGAACAACGCCGTCCAATCGGCGGGCCAGGGCAGCATCCGGCTGTTCAGCTTGAGCATCGCCACGTCCCTTTCTTATCTTGCGATTGTACCAGACTGCACCTATGAGGCTGTAGAGCCGCACCATGCCGCAAGTACACGAACGCAAAGACGCGAACGCAAATAGAAAGCCGCAAAGAAGTTGCGATACAAACCTTTGCGTCTTGTTTTGTCACTTTGCGCCTTTGCGTTAAGTTTCTAGTCTTGTCTCTGCAAAATCGCATACAGGTTAGCGGCGTCGGCGCGGTACGCCGCCACCGTCGCCAGCCCGGTCGCGGCGATCAACTGCGCGTGCTCGGCGTCGTCGACGTGGTGACAGTAGCGCAAAATGGTTTCGCCGCGCCGCCAGTCGAGCAGATAATCGCCCGGCTCGACCTGCACCTCCGCCTCCCAGGGGATAATCCGCTCACGAAAGCGCGGCTCGTCGTAGAAACGCCATTCCGTGAAGACCAGCAGCCCACCCGGCGCGACCCGATCCGCCAGCGCGCGCAGCAGCGTCCGCCGCCGATCCGCGCCGGGGACGTGGTGCAGCACGCCGAACAGCGCCACCAGATCGAACGAGCCGAGCGCCTCGTCGGGCGGCTGCGTCAGGATGTCGCGCCGCTCGAACTGCGCATCGATCCCGGCGAGCGCCGCGCGCGCCCGGTCGAGCAGCGCCGCGTTGTTGTCGATGCCGACGTAGCGCAGCCGCGCCTTCCCCAGCCGCTCCGCCAGAAAGACGCCGAAGCGCCCGTTGCCGCAGCCCACGTCGAGCACCGATAATTGTGTAGGGGCAGGTTTAAAACCTGCCCCTACGGCTTCAAATACGCGCGCCCAACCCTGCCACGCCGTCTGGCGCGTCGCGTCGAAATCGGCGGCGACCGTCTCGTAAAAGCGGCGGTTGAGGTCGTTCAGATAGCGGATCGTTGCGTCGTCCACCTGCCAAATGTCCCGTACAATAGGTTGAGAGACACTTCTTAGTACGAGGATTGTACATGCAGACGACGCTAAAACGAATCGACGTGGGATCGGCATTCCGCGTCGGGATTGTGCTGTACGGGCTGTTGTTCGCCATCTTCGGGCTGCTGCTCGTCGCCTTCCAGAGCTTCCTGATCAACCTGTTCGCGCGCTCGGTCACGCTCGACATGCCCAACATGCCCAATAACGCGACCTTTTTCCTCGGCACGGGCATTCTGAGCCTGCTGTGCTTCTACGGCGTCGGCGTGGTCGCGGCGGCGTTCGTCGGCGGCATCCAGTTCGCCGTCGGCGCGTGGTGCTACAACCGCGCCGCCGATTGGGTCGGCGGGATCAAGTTCCAACTGGAGACCGAAGATACGGGGCTGCTCGACGACATCGAGCGCGACCTGGGCAAGCGCAAGCGCGGCGAAGGCGAACTCTAAGCCCCTCTATCCGCCCAGCAGACCGCCCACAAGTGTCGGCACGATGGGCGGAACCAGCGGCTCAATGATGCTCGTCGGCGGCGGCTGCGTGGGTGGCACGGATGTGGGTGGCACCTGCGTCGGTGGCACCTGCGTCGGCGGCACCTGTGTCGGCGGCACCTGAGTGGGTGGCACCTGCGTCGGCGGCACCTGTGTCGGCGGCACCTGTGTTGCCGGCACGGGTGTAGGCGGCACAGGCGTCGGCGGCGGTTGTGTCGGCGGGACAGACGTATACGTCGGTGGGATGGGCGTGCGCGTCGCGCTGGGGCGCGGCGTGGCAGTCGGTGACGCCGTGCGCGTCGCGCTGGCGGTCGGCGGCGTCGTGGGCGTGCGCGTTGCGCTGGGGCGCGGCGTCGATGTCGGCGACGGGGATGGCTTCGATTGATCGGTCGCCGTCGCGGTCGGATAGCGGCTCATGTAGGTCGCAAACAGCTTGCCAACGTCTGGAGTCGGCGTCGCCGGTGCGGTCGAGGCGAGCAGCGCCGGCGGGACGGTCGTATCGGTGAACGTCGGCTCGACCGTGTTGGTCGGCGCGAGAAAATCGACCGCTTCCTCGGTCGCAGCGGTCGCGCTCGGCGCAAGCGCCGCCGTGCTCGACGGCGTGGCGGTCGCCTGCTCGCCGATCACGCTCGCGCTGGTCGTCGGCGTCGCAAGTACGTTGAACAGGCTGTTCCCGGCGCTCAGCAGCAGGATCAGCAGCAGGACGCCGACGACGCTCGCGGCGGCGCGCACCAACCGCTGCGTCCCGCGTTTCCTCCCGCCCGCCGGGTTGGGGACGACCGGCGTCGGCAGACCGACGAACGCCCGCGTATGGTCGAGGATAGGCGTCGGCTGCGAGGTCAGGATGACGACTTCCGTATCCTGGATCGCCTGCGTCGCGCTGGTGAACGCCTGCGCGAATTCCCCCGCCGACGCATAGCGATCCGCCGGGTCTTTCGCCAAGCCTTTCAACAGCACCTCGTCGAGCGAGCGCGGCAGGCGCGGATTGAGGTTCGACGGCAGAGGTGGCTCCGCGTTAAGCTGCTGGTTGAGGATGTGCAGCGCCAATTCGCTGGCGAAGGGGAAGTATCCGGTCGCCAGCAGATAGCCGATCACCGCCAGCGCATAGAGGTCGACGCGGTAATCGACATCGCGCGCGCCGTTGAACTGCTCCGGCGCCATGTAGAGCGGCGTGCCGAGCACCTGCCCCGTCACCGTCAGGTGACTCATGTTGGGCATGTGGGCGATGCCAAAATCGCTCAGCATCGGGCGGTTGCGCTCGCCGATCAGGACGTTTTCCAGCTTCAGGTCGCGGTGAACAACGTCGTGTGAATGGGCGTAATCCAGCGCCGACCCCAGCGCGCGTAAAATCTTGGCGGAATCGCGCAGGCAAATCGACATCGGGTTGGCGAAATACTGCGCCAGGCTGCCCTTCGCCATGTATTCCATCGCCAGGTAGAAGCGCTCGTTGATCTCGCCAAATTCGTAGATGGTGATGATGTGCGGGTGCTTCAGCCGCTGCGTGATCTGCAATTCGCGCCGCAGCCGCCGCGCTTCGACCGAATTCGATGCCTTAAAGACGTTCAGCAGCTTGAGCGCGACTTCGCGGTCGAGCAATTCGTCGACAGCGTGATAGACCGTCGACATGCCGCCCACGCCGACAGTCTCCAATATACGGAATTTGCCGAAGCGATTTTCGATCATTGCACTTACAATATGCCTTAAGGCGTGTCCTCATAATATCACCCCATACGCCAAGCTTTTCTTAAGGATTCATGGCGAAACCATTTACTCTACGAACGGAGACGCGGATGCGCTAGAATGACGGAGAAGCATTGTTCCACGCTCAGGAGTCCATGAGTCACAAGAGCGCGCTTGATCTCAACGAGCATCACGAGGCGCTGGTCGCCGTCCTGCAAGCCATCGTCCGCGCCCCCGCGCTGACGAAAGTCGACCTCGACAAGCTGGTGCGGGCGCAGGCGCGGCGCAGCGGGACGCCCATCTTCAGCCGCGACGAGCTGATCCGCGCCTACCGGGCTTTCGCCGGGTCGGACGGGCTGCCGCCTTACGACGCCGCCGTGCTGGAGCGCCTGCGCATGAAGCCGGTGCGCACCAGTTCCGGCGTGACCCCGGTGACGGTGCTGACCAAGCCCTTCCCCTGTCCCGGCGAGTGCATCTTCTGCCCCAACGACGTGCGAATGCCCAAGAGCTACCTCTCCGACGAGCCGGGCGCGCAGCGCGCCGAGCAGAACAGCTTCGACCCCTACCTGCAAACCATGTCGCGCCTGACCGCCTACTACAACACCGGGCATCCGACCGATAAGGTCGAGGTGATCATCCTGGGCGGCACCTGGTCGTTCTACCCGGAGACCTATCAAATCTGGTTCGTCAAGCGCATCTTCGACGCGCTCCACGACTTCGGCGCGGGCGTCAACCGCTCCGCCGAGGTCGAAATGCTGCTGCAGCGCAGGCTCGCAGTTGACGCCGGAGCGCAATACCGTCAACGTCAGGATCGTCGGCACGCGGCTCGGCGAGGCGAGCGAGCAAACGTACAATCAGGTCGTGCAGACGGTCTACAAAGACGAAATGCGCCGCTCGCGCGAGCTGGCGTCACAGGTCGCCACGTCCGCAGAGCGTTCTCCGATTGACGAATACGCGACCTGGGAGGAACTGGAAGCCGCGCACCGTTTCAACGAGAGCGCGCCCTGCCGCTGCGTCGGGCTGGTGATCGAGACGCGCCCGGATCACATCAGCGTCGAGGAAGTGCTGCGCGTGCGGCGGCTCGGCTGCACCAAAGTGCAGATCGGCTTCCAGAGCCTGAACGACGAGGTGCTGCGCCTCAACCGGCGCGGGCACACCGTCGCCGCCACGCGGCGCGCCGTCCGGCTGCTGCGTCAGGCGGGCTTCAAGATTTACGCCCACTGGATGCCGAACCTGTACGGCTCGTCGCCCGCGCAGGACGTAGAGGACTATGCGAAGCTGTTCGCCGACCCGGATTTCCGCCCCGACGAACTCAAAATCTACCCCTGCTCGCTGATCGAGAGCGCCGAGCTGATGCGCAATTACCGCGACGGCTCGTGGCGACCGTATACGCACGACGAACTGCTCGGCGTGCTGGTCGAATGTTTCCGCCAGACGCCGGAATACTGCCGCCTGACCCGCGTGATCCGCGACATCCCCGGCACGGACATCGTCAGCGGCAACCGCACGACCAATTTCCGCCAGATCGTCGAGGGCGAGCTTGCCAGACACGGCGAGCGCAGCCGTGACATCCGCGCCCGCGAAGTGCGCTTCCGCAGCGTGACGCCGGACGACCTGCGCCTGGACGAACTGAGCTACGAGACAGGCTGCGGCAGCGAGGTCTTCTTGCAGTTCATCACCGCCGGGCGCGACATCGCCGGGTTCCTGCGCCTGTCGCTGCCGACTGCCGAGCCGATCACCGAGGAACTGGCGGGCGCGGCGATGATCCGCGAAGTCCACGTCTACGGGCAGTCGGTCGAGATCGGCGAAGCGGCGGACGGACGCGCGCAGCACGCCGGGCTGGGCACGCGCCTGATCGAGCGCGCCGCCGAAATTGCGCGCGAGCGCGGCTACCAGCGCCTCGCCGTGATCTCCGCCGTCGGCACGCGCGGCTACTATCGCAAGCGCGGCTTCGTGGATGGAAATTTGTTTCAAAGCCTCAAGGTGATGTAAGCACGAATCAGGCGTAAGATGCAGTAAGTCCGATAGCTATCCAAGAGAGTCTTATGCCTGTTACCGTCGTCTGGGACAATGACGAACATACCACCATCTGCATGGCGTTCGACGGACACTGGACGTGGGACGAAGTTCAGGAAGCCGTCATCACCAGCAGCCAGATGATCGACACGGTCGATCAGGTCGTCGACTGCATCGTCGACGTGAGCGCCAGCATTGGCGTGCCCTCCGGCGCGCTGGCGCACGCGCGCAACCTGGTCGGGCAGCGCCATGCGCGCGGTGGACTCAACGTGATCGTCGGCGCAAGTCCGATCATTTCCGCCATGTGGCAGGCATTCGGCTACGCATTTCAGCGCTTGACGCGCGACGAGGAAGTTTTCGCGTTTGCCGAAAGCGTCGAAGAAGCCCGCGCGCGCATCGCCGAGAAGACGCGCTCGACCGTATAACCCACCGACTCCACCCGTAAAACCGCTGTTTCGGCGCGCCCGCGCTGTATGGTATCATACACGCGGACATTGCATCGAACGAGGCGGGCATGAACCAGCTAGGAGCAGTGGAACGACGGCGGCGCAATCTGCGCATCGTGTTGTTTGCGATCATCCTCGGCACGCTGCCGCTGTACTGCCTGGGTTTCCTGCTCTGGGGCACCGCGCCGCAGCAGCGCATCGCTCACACGCCGACCGGCATCCCCGCTACGACGCTCGTCCCGCTGCAAGCGACAAGCACCAATATCCTGTTCCCCAGCCTGACGCCGTTCCAGTTCCCGACGCAGAATGTGCCCAACGTCCCGACGCAGCAGCCCTACATCCCGCCGCCCGTGACGCGCTTCCTCTCGCCGACCTACAACTTCTTCCCGACGGCGACCAATTACATCTTCCCGACATCCACCAACGCGCCGACGCTCACGCTGATCCCATCGCAGACGCCGATCCCGACCGACACCGCGATTCCGATCCCGTCGAGCACGCCCATCCCGCCCGCGTCGGACACGCCGATTCCGTCGGCGACGATAGTGCCGTCAGAATACGCCCGATCCCGTCGAATACCCCGATCCCGATCAACACCGACACGGCAACCCCGACGGAGACAGCCACGTCTACGGATGCCACGCCGATTCCATTCGATAATCCCTAAGCGATAACCCTAAGGAGAACGCCCGTGTTTGATGTCAAAGCACACCTGAAAACGCTGGTCGAAACCCACGCCCCTTCCGGCTACGAAGGGGCGATCCGCGACGTGCTGCGCCAGGAGTGGGCGCCGATGACCGACAGCATGGAGACCGACGGACTGGGCAGCCTGATCGGCATCAAGCGGGCGACTCAGCCGCTCGACCCGCCGCGCCGGATCATGCTGGCGGCGCACATGGACGAGATCGGCTTGATGGTGCGCGACGTGGTGGACGGCTTCATCTACGTCCATCGCATCAGCGGCGTGGACAACCGCATCATGCCCTCGCAGCCCGTGATCGTTCACGGCAGGCGCGAACTGCCCGGCATCGTCGCCAGCGTGCCGCCGCACCTGCTGACCGCCGACATGCGCACGAAATATCCCTCGTTTGACGAGTTGATCATCGACGTGGGCTTGCCCGCCGCCGAAGTCGCCGAGCTGGTGCGCATTGGCGACCTGATCACGCCGGACGCGCCGATGATCGAACTCAACGGGACGCGCGTCGCCGGGAAGGCGATGGACGACCGCGCCTGCGTCGCCGCCGTCACCGTCTGCCTGAACGAGCTGCAATCGCTCCAGCACAAATGGGATGTCTATGCCGTCGCCACCGTGCAGGAGGAGACCGGGCTGTTCGGCGCGCAGACCGCCGCCTACGCCATCCAGCCGGACATCGCCATCGCCCTCGACGTGACCTTCGCGGCGCAGCCCGGCGTCGATGTCGACACCGCCAGCGAGATCGGCGCTGGTCCCGCGATTTCCATCGGTCCCAACTTCCACGCCAGGCTGGTCGAGCAGATCAAAGAGACGGCGCGGCGCGCGGAACTCAAGTTCCAGGAAGACACCATCCCCGGCGCGAGCGGCACCGACGCCTGGTCGATTCAGGTGGCGCGGGAAGGCATCCCGACGGCGCTGTTCAGCATCGCCATCCGCAACATGCACTCGCCCGTCGAAACGCTCGACCTCAAGGACATCACGCGCACGGGTCGGCTGCTGGCGCAGTTCATCGCCAGCCTCGACGCCGATTTCCTGGCGACCATCGACTGGGACGACCTGAAAGCGCAGCCCACCGTTTAGCAGCAAGCGCTTCCCCATTCAGGCAATTTTCATGGGCGACTCGACGAGTCGCCTTTTTCATGACGATCTACAGTCGAAATAGGGTCTGGCACAACGTTTTTATCTATGAATCGCCCATATACTTATTTATAGAGATTAGGTTTTTGCCCCGTCTGCTGCTTGCAGGCGGGATTCTGATTAAAGGAGTGTTCCCATGAAATTATTGTTAAAGGCGCTGCTGTGCTGTCTGCTGGCGCTGCCGTTGGTCGCCGTCGCACAGGACGCGACAACACAGGTGGTCGATCTGGGCAACGGCTATTCGATCACCGTCCCCGCCGACTGGGTAGCGAAGAAATTACACGACGGAGCTTTCAGGATGGGAAACAGCGCGATCACGCTCTTGGTGACCACGCCGACCCGCCTGCGCGATCTGGGTGTGAATTTCGCTGATAACAGCAACGTGGTCGACGTGCTGGTCAACCTCGCCCTGCCCTTCGACGGCGCGACTCTGGAATCTGCCTCCGTCCAGAAAGCCCGCTACGACAACCGCCAGACCGCCGTCTACGCCAATTCGGACGACCCGACTGTCGATAAAATTTACGTCGCCGTCACGATGAGCGACCAGCATTTCGGCTATCTCTCGTTATCCGGCGCGAAAGACGACATCGCCGCGTTCAGCTCGCAGATCGACGACATCATCGCGTCGTTCGACAGCGCGCGCACCGTCAGCGCGTCGAGCGGAGTCGGATGTACCGTCAGCATCGACGCGGCGAACGCCGCGCAGCTTCGCGTCGGTCCCGGCACCAATCGCGGCGCGATCAGCTTCCTGCCCGCAGGCGTGGACGTGACCGTCACCGGGCGCATCGAGCTGAACGACGGCAGCGTGTGGTATCAGCTTGACAAATCCGAGGCGGCGCCCAACGGCACGGCGGCGGCGGAACTATGGGTCGCGGCGGACGACGTGAACGCCAGCGGCGACTGCGATCAGGTAGGCGACACCAGCGCCCCGCCGATCATTCCGGGCAGCGTCGCACCGCCGCCTGCTGCGAACAGCGGAGGTAACAGCGCCGCCGATCAGGGCAGCGCGAGCGCCGCGCCCGGCATCCTGCCCGCCAACGGACGCTGGACGGGCACGCTCAATGCGACGACCAACGCCTCCTGTTCGGGGTATCAGAACGTCGCTATCCCGACCACCGACCTCATCGATCAGATGGTCTACGTCAATTCGGTGAGCGTGATTAATCAGAATTCGTTCAACTACGCAGGTGACGTATACACCCGCGCGCCGGGAACCAACACCTTCACGGGCTTGTTCTCGTTCGACGGCGACGTGAGCAGCGTGCAGATGTGGCTCACGGTCAATTCTCCCACGTCGATGTCCGGGCAGGCGACTGGCAATTTCGCCCTCGACGGCACACCTTGCAGCTTTACCGTGCTGTTCGCCATCGTCCATAATTAATTTCGCAAGTGAAGAACGTCGCCATTCGTAGTGACGTTCTTCAGTCGCTTTTTCCGTTGTGATACTATCACAATGGCAAAGCAAGCCATGTCAGCCATCTTCATTAATTGCAGCGGAGGAAATAATGAGTGAATACGATTTTATTGTAATCGGCGCTGGCGCAGGGGGCGCGGTCATGGCGAACCGCCTGAGCGAAGACCCCAACGTGAAGGTGCTGCTGCTCGAAGCGGGCGGCGCGCGAGTCCCGGATAACGTGCGCGATCCGTCCAAGTGGGTCACGCTGCTCGGCTCGGATGTCGATTGGAGCTATCACAGCGTCCCGCAGCCCGGCTTGAACGGTCGCCAGACTTTCGAGCCGCGCGGCAAGCTGCCCGGCGGCTCCAGCAGCCTGTATTTGATGATGCACATTCGCGGGCATGTTTCCGACTTCGACAACTGGGCTTACAACGGCGCGCCCGGCTGGTCGTATCAGGACGCGCTGCCTTATTTCAAAAAAGTTGAAGATCAGGAAGATGATACCAGCCCCTGGGCGGGGCACGGCGGCATGATGAGCGTCATCAACGCCGGGAAGCACAACCCGAACCCGACTTCCCGCGCTTTCATCGACGCCTGTCTGGAACTGGGCTTCCCCCCCACCGACGACTTCAACGGTCCCAACATGGAAGGCGCGGGCTGGCATCACATCAACGTCAAGAACGGCAAGCGCCACGCCGCCAACGAAGCCTATCTGGAGCCATTTCTGGGCGTGCGCCCCAACCTGACCTTCCAGACCAACTCGCAGACGACCCGCCTGCTGTTTGAGGGCAAGCGCTGCGTCGGCGTGGAGTATTCGCGCAACGGCTCGCTGGAGACCGCCCGCTGCACCAGCGAAGTGATCGTCTGCGCCGGGGCAATCGAGTCGCCCAAGATTCTGATGCTCTCCGGCATCGGCAACCCCGAACAGTTGAAGGAATTCAATATCCCGGTCGTCTCCGACGTGATCGGCGTGGGCGAGAACTTCCACAACCACGTGCTGACGGGCGTGATTTACGAATGCAAGCAGCCCGTGCCGCCGCCCAATCAGAACCTGTCGGAGAGCGCGCTGTTCTGCAAATCCGAGCCGGGCTGGGTCGGTCCCGACCTTCAGATCGGCTTCGTCCACGTCCCGTTCAACATCATCTACGGCAAGGGGCATCCGAATTCGGTCAGCATCCTGCCGGGCGTCGTCCGTCCGCTTTCGCGCGGCTGGATTCGGCTGGCGAGCGCCAACCCGCTCGACTATCCGCTGATCAACCCGAATTACCTCGGCAACCATTCCGACCTGGTGCGTCTGAAAGACGCGGTCAAGCTGGGGCGCGACATCTTCCATACCAAAGCCTTCTCCTCGTGGATCGGCGACGAACTGATGCCCGGTCCGCAGGTGCAGACTGAAGAAGAACTGCTCGAATTCACCAAGAACAACGCCAACTCGTACCATCATCAATCCGGCTCGTGCAAGATGGGGCTGGACGACATGTCGGTGGTCGATCCGCAGCTTCGCGTCTACGGCGTCGAGGGCGTGCGCATCGCCGACGCCAGCGTGATGCCGGTCGTGCCGTCGGGCAACTGCCACGCCGGGATCATGATGATCGCCGAGCGCGGCGCGGACTTGATCAAGCAGGCGCACGGGATCGCCACCCAGCCTCCACCCCAGTAGTCACATCCCACCTTCAAGCTGAGGAGCGCTAACGCGCTCCTCAGGCAAATCTAACCTGACATTTCGCCTGCAACCGCATATAATCGGGGCATCGTGCGATCAGCCGCTGATAAGGCGCACCATGCAGCACTTGAATACGCTCACGCAGCTCGTCAATGCCGCATCCACCGTTGCGGAGATAGCGCGCTCGTCGCAGACCTACGTTTTCAACGTCGGCAGCGGCGCGACCTGCTACGTCCACGTCGCGGACGCCGAAGTGCGCATCGCCCGTCACAACGCGCCGCAGATCGAGATCGCGGCGCAGCTACAGGCGCCGTTCGGCTGGCGCGTCGCCGCCGAGCAGGACGAAGCGGGCGTCTATCTGGTGGCGCTGCGCCGCCCGCTGGTCGGGGCGATGGCGGGCGCGAGCTTTCTCGTGACCGTCCCGCCGGATGCCTATCTCGCCCTGAGGCTCGAACACGCGCGACTATCGCTCGAAGATGTCAACGGCTTGCTGGAACTGCCGCCGCAGACGGCAGTCCTGCGGCTGGCGGCGAAGTCGTCCTGAACGGTGGCGGGCGCCTGGACGGTTGGAATCAATGAGCCTTTGCAGATCGATCACGACCAGTTATTATCATACCAGTCTGTTTTATTCATCCTGGTGAGGAGTGTGAAACTCGATGTCCTCTGATATTTCCGAGCGCGGCTACGCCCATCCCGAAGTGCTGGTCTCGACCGAGTGGGTTGCAGCGCATTTGAACGATCCTAACGTGCGGATCGTCGAATCGAACGAAGACCCGCTGCTTTACGCCTCCGGGCACATCCCCGGCGCAGCGCAGGTCGATTGGACGCACGACCTCAACGACGAAGTGCGCCGCGACTATTTGAACAAGGATGGTTTTGAGCGCCTGATGTCCCGCATCGGCGCGACGAAGGACACGACCATCGTCTTTTACGGCGACAAGAACAACTGGTGGGCGACCTACGCCTTCTGGGTCTACCAGTTGTTCGGGCACACCAGCGCGAAAATTATGGACGGCGGGCGCGCCAAGTGGGAGCGCGAAGGTCGCCCGATGACGCGCGCCGTCCCCGAATACTCGCCGACGCGCTACAGCGCGCCCGACCGCGACGACAGCCAGATTCGCGCCTTCCGCGATCAAGTGCTGGCGCACGAACTGGCAGGCAACCCGCTGATCGACGTGCGCAGCCCCGCCGAATACAGCGGCGAGCGCCTGCACATGCCGGACTATCCGAACGAGGGCGCGCTGCGCGGCGGGCACATCCCCGGCGCGAAGAACGTCCCCTGGAGCAAAGCCGTCAGCCCCGACGACGGCACATTCCGCAGCGCCGACGAACTGGAGACGCTCTACGAGGGCGAACAGGGGCTGAGCAAAGATCAGGACGTGATCACCTACTGCCGCATCGGCGAGCGCAGCAGCCACACCTGGTTCGTGCTCAAGTACCTGCTCGGCTACCCCAACGTGCGCAACTACGACGGGAGCTGGACGGAGTACGGCAATCTGGTCAACGTGCCGATTGCGAAGTAACGATGGCAGACTACCCTGAGAAACTCGCCGAGTTAGTCGACGATATGGCATCGATCACCGACCGACGCGAGCGCGCCGACCTGCTGATCGAGATCGCCGACCGCTTCGACGAGGTGAAAGTGCCGCCGTCGGTGGCGACCCAGCCCTACGACGAGCGCCACCGCGCGCCCGCCTGCGAGTCCGAAGCCTACGTGTGGGCGGTCGACGCGCCGGGTGGCACGCTTCAGTATTACTTCGACGTACTCAACCCGCAGGGCTTGTCGGCGATGGCGATGGCGGTGATCCTCGCCGAGACGGTCTCCGGTCAGCCGCTGGAGCAGGTCGTCAACGTCACGGACGACGTGGTCTTCCAGATTTTCGGCAAGGAACTGTCGATGGGCAAAGGCGCGGGACTGATGGGCATCCTGGCGCTGGTGCGCGCCGAAGCCCGCCGCCGCTTGCAGCGGAATTAGCCTCTGCAAATTGCATCCCGTAGGGGCAGGTTTGAAACCCGCCCCTACATCGTTTATTCCTCATGTCGATTACCAGGGTTCCTCTTCACCGTCCCAGCGAAAGAACCTGCCGCTGTCGTAGCGGGTCGCCTGATCGATGATGCTGATCATGCCGCCGACCGAGCGCGCCGGGGACAGCGCCGCGCTGCGCCCACCCATGTCGGTGCGCACCCAACCCGGATCGATGACGAAGGCGGTCAAGCCGCGCACGTCGAACGCCAGCGTGCGCATGAACATGTTGAGCGCCGCCTTGCTGGCGGAATAGCCGTAGGGACCGCCGTCCGGCTTGGACGCGAGCGAGCCGTTCTCCGAGGTGATGCCGACGATCTTCGGCTCGCTGCCGTGCAGGAGCAGGTCGACGTAGCGCTGGGCGATCAAAATCGGCGCGACCGCGTTGACGCGCAGAATGTGCAGCAGCCCCTCGAAGCTGAGCACGCCCAGCTCGTCGTCGTCGAGCAGAATCCCGGCATTGTTGATCAGCAGGTCGAGCGCGTCGGTCTGCGCCCGCACAACCGCGTAAGAGGATTCGATGCTGCGCTCGTCGGCAACGTCGAGCGTGATCACGTGCAGGCGCTCCGATTCCAGCGCGTACAGGTTATCGGCGTTTTCAGGATCGCGGCAGGCGGCGAAGACCTGATCGCCGCGCAGCAGATACTGCCGCACGAATTCCAAGCCGATCCCCCGCGATGCCCCGGTGACGAGAACGCGCTGCATGACTTCCCCCTGTGGACTCCCCCGATAAAACGATAGCGCAAACATGCTGCCGCGCAAAGGTCTGCGCTATAATCCACTCGATTTGATGATGGGAGCAAAGCCGATGGCAGAATCACAGGCTTACAACGTCACTGCCGCGCACATCACCCGGACGCCGGGCGTCTGTGGAGGCGAACCCTGCATCGCCGGGCGACGGATCAAGGTGCGCCCGACGTGTACGTATGGTACGAATTGATGGGCATGAGCGACGACCAAATCGCCGAAGAACACGATCTGTCGCTGGCACAGGTTCATGCCGCACTGACATACGCCTATGAGCATCTTGAGGAAATTCGAGCAGCGATTCACAAATCAGATCAAAACGTTGAGGATTCAAAAAAATTACGCTAGAAACTGAAAAGTATGCCGACAAATCATATTGCATCTGAGGAGAACAACTCATGACCAAAATCGTCGTCACCGGGGGCAGCGGCAAAGCCGGGCGCGCCGTCGTGCGTGATCTGCTCGATCACGGCTACGACGTGCTCAACGTCGACAGCGCGCCGCCCGCCGAGCCGATTTCGTCGTTCCTGCGCGCCGACCTGACGCACTACGGCGAAACGCTCGAAGTCCTGCAGGGCGTGGACGCGGTCGTCCACCTCGCCGCCATCCCCGCGCCGGGGCTTTACACCGAAGAACACACGATGCGCGTCAACCATGCCATCAACTACAACGTCTTTCAGGCGGCGCTGTCGCTCGGCTTGAAGCGGGTCGTCTGGGCGAGCAGCGAGACGACGCTCGGCTTGCCTTTCGACCGCGAGAAGCCGAAGTACGCGCCGATTGACGAACAGCACCCGCTCTACCCCGAATCGAGCTACGCGCTCTCGAAAGTGCTCACCGAGGAAATGGCGCGCCAGATGAACCGCTGGAGCGGCATCCCGTTCATCGGGCTGCGCTTCTCCAACATCATGGAGCCGCACGACTACCAGCGCTTTTCGAGCTTCTGGGGCGACCCGACTATCCGCAAGTGGAATCTGTGGGGCTACGTCGACGCGCGCGACGTGGCGCAAAGCTGCCGTCTGGGGCTGGAAGCCGACATTCAGGGCGCGGAAGCCTTCATCATCGCCGCCGGGGATACCTGCATGAACCGTCCCAACCGCGAGCTGATGGCAGAAGTCTTCCCCGGCGTGCCGCTGCGCCCCGACATCGGCGATTACGAAACCCTGCTGAGCGTGGACAAGGCGCATAAGCTGCTGGGCTATCAACCGGAACACTCGTGGCGTAACTATCTGACGGTGTAACCAAAGGCATCACCAACGGCATGACCCGCCGCGACATCCTGCTGCTGCTGCTGGCGTTCGTCCTCACCCGCGCGGCGATCACTGCCGCCGGGGTGCTGGCGCTGCGCTTCTATCCCTCCAACGAGGATGCCGAGTTCACGCACCTGCTCGACGGCGGCGCGGCGCTCGACATGTGGTATCGCTGGGATGCCGGGTTCTATGCCACCATTGCCACCGACGGCTACGACTGGATCAACGATCACGCGCCAGCGGACGACATGGCGTTCCTGCCGGTCTATCCGCTGGCGATCCGCCTCGTCAGCGGCGTAACGCCCACCGGATGCCTGGCGTCGCCCTACCGCAGCACCTGCGCGACGCTCGGCGGGCTGGCGGTCTCCAACCTCGCCCTGCTGATCGCCCTCTTTCTGCTGTTCGATCTGGCGCTGCGGCATTTCGGCAAAGCGGTCGCCTGGCGCGCGGCGCTGCTGCTGCTCGTCTCGCCGATCAGCATTTACCTTTCCGGCGTCTACACCGAGGCGCTGTTCCTGCTGCTCTCGCTGCTGACTTTCTGGTTTCTGGAGCGGAATCGCTTCGGGCTGGCGGTGCTGGCGGCGGCGCTCGCCTGCCTGACGCGCTCGGTCGGCGTGGCGCTGTTCCTGCCGCTGCTGTGGGTGGCGTGGCGCGGGGCAAATGATGAAGGGCGCACTCCCGTGCGCCTCTACCGAATCGTATTGGCGTTCATTCCGCCGCTGGTGTTCGCCGGGTATATTCTGCTGGCGGGCGTCAGCGTCGGCGACCCGCTGGCGTACTTCAAGACCTACGACGCCACCTGGGGGCGCGTCGCCGGGACGCCGATTCAGGCGTTTACCGCCTATTTCAGCGGGCAGGAGGTCAGCTATTTCGGCTGGCAGCTCTCGTGGATCGACCTGATCATGACGCTGTTCTATCTGGCGCTGGCGGTGATCCTGCTCGTGCGCGAGCGCACACGCGCGTGGGGCTTGTTCGCGCTGGTCGCCCTGCTGATCCCGATTGCCAGCGGCTCGCTCCTCTCGATGCCGCGCTTCGGAGCGGTGCTGTTCCCCTTCTACATCCTGCTGGCGGCATGGTCGGATCGCCGCTACAAGCAGGCGCTCGTCTACGGCGGCGCGGCGCTGCTGGCGCTGCTCTTCATCCTGCGCTTCGTCACCTGGCGCTGGATCGCCTAATTGTATAAACCTCGGAAAACGTCTATGAAGCGCGCCCGGCACTTCCGCTTAAAATAAGATTACTTCGCTCTCAGCATCGGCTCGAACACAAACGGGGTGTTGCGTGATCTTGAATAAAAAACTGGATAACCAGATCGTTCTGGACGGTCTGAGTCAGGGAGTCTTGGTTTTCGACAGCGCAAATCGTCTCATTCAGGAGAATGCCGCCGCTCGCGCGATCCTCGGCACGGACATGAAGCTGATTCGCAACGAGGGCTGGGTCGCGGCGGCGGTGCTGTTCAACAGCCGCCTGACCGACCCCGGCAGGCTGATCGAGACCGTGCGGGCGCAGGCGGTCGGCTCAGGGCAGCCGGAGCGCTTTCACATCTACCATTCCGGCGAGCGCCTGCCCTGCTGGATTACGGCGCTGCGCACGCAGGACGACACCTACATCATGATCAGCATCGAGATGCCGGACTGGTCGGCAATCGCCGATCTGGTCGAGAAGTATCTCGAAGAAGTCCGCGAAGTCGCCACAGCGACGCGCGGTCATGCCGACCTGATCACGCAGAGCATCGCCCGCTCCAAACCAACCGACAGCGCCGAGCAGCTTGGCAAGCGCATCACCGGCTTCACCCGCCTGATCGACATTCACATGTACCGCCTGAACGCGCTCACCGAGCTGATCGAGCGGCTGGAGCGCGTCCGCACGGGCAAAGTCCACCAGTTGATCGAAGCGAACACGCGGCGCGTGGTGCTCACCGACTTCATGGAAGATTTCATGGAGGTGCTGGACGAAACGCCCCTGCTCGACCCCGAAAGCGACATTGGCGAGTACCGCAGCCGGATTCGCGCGGTCATCCCGCGTAAAGTCGCGCTGGTCGCCGCGCCGGAGCATCTGGCGCAAGTCTTGCGGGACGTGCTGCGCAATGCTATCATGTACAGTATGCGGGCGACGCCCATCAAGATCGCCGCGTATGCCACCCCCGTCAACTGCATCCAGATCGACATCGTCGACGAGGGTTATGGCATTCGCGCCGCCGAAAACGAACGGGTCTTTCAGCCGTTCATGCGTTCGCGCCAGCCGCAGATCATGGGCGAATTTGGCTACGGGCTGAGCCTGTACCTGTGCAAGAACGAGGTCGAAGCGATGAACGGGCGCATCTGGTTTCAAAGCGAAGAAGGGGTCGGCACGACTTTCAGCGTCAAGCTGCCCGCCTGGCGCGAAACCGGCAGCCTGTCTTCGTCTAAGGGATAAACACGCCACGCCTGCACCGTCGTGAGGGTCAAGCCGAAACGAACTTTCGGACACGCGCCTCCCCCAACGGTCAGGGGAGGCGTTTTTGTTTGCCGGAGAGGTGAACATGATGCTGGAGTTTCTGAAAACACTCACGCCGGAATTTTTCAGTACGCTGGTGATCGTCGTGATCATCATCGGCTTGGCGCTGGCAGTCGTGCGGCTGTATGCCGACTTCACCCGCCCGCTGCCGCCCCAGGACGACGAGGACACGCGACCGAACAAGGTCATCAAGGACTGAACGCCTGAGTAGGGGCACGATATATCGTGCCCCTACAATGAGAAACGAGCGCATTCCTGTCGCATTAGGAGGCTACACCATGATCGACATCGCCCTGATCCGCGAGAAGCCGGAATGGGTTAAGCAGCAAATCCTCAAGCTCAACGATCCCGGCGCCGCCGCGCGCGTCGATGCTATCGTCGAGCTGGACAAGCAGCGCCGCGCCCTGCTGACCGAATCCGAGTCGATCCAGGCGGCGCGCAACAAGCTGAACAAGGCCATGGGGCGCTTGCGCGGCGACAAGAACCTCGACGCCGCACGTCCGCGCGACTCGCGCTATCGAGGCAGCGCGGCTGATCGAAGCGGGAGAATTACGACGAAGCGGCTGAAGATACTCAGCGGCCAACGTGCAGCTATCGCCGGACGCAGATTGTCGAGCGCTGAGGATCAGCGCTGGCGAGCTTGATGAACAAGTCTCGGTGCACTCGGTCAGCGCGTCGAAGACATCAACCAGCAGGTCAAGGCGGTCGAGGCGCAGCTTGAAGAAAACATGCTCTGGCTGCCCAACCTGCCGCACGAGAGCGTGCCAGTCTTCGACAGCGAAGAACACAACATCCCCTGGAAGCCGGAGGGCGACTTCTACGAGTTCGACTTCCAGCCCAAAGCTCACTGGGACCTGGGACCGGAACTCGGCATCATCGATTTCGAGCGCGGCGTCAAGCTGATGGGGTCGCGCGGCTACGTGCTCAAGGGATGGGGCGCGCGCTTGCAGCGGGCGCTGATCAGCTTCTTCCTCGACATGGCACGCGCGAAGGGCTTCACCGAACTCTACGTGCCCTACCTGATGCGCGAGGAAATGCTCTACGGCTCGGCGCAGTTCCCCAAGTTCCGCGACGTGGTCTACTTCGACCCCGACGCCGACCTGTTCCTGCTGCCGACCGCCGAAGTCGCCATCACCAACCTGCACCGCGACGAAATTCTCGACGAGGCGCAGCTTCCGCTCTACTACGTCGCGCACACCCCCTGCTTCCGCCGCGAGAAGACCAGCGCCGGGCGCGACGTGCGCGGCATCAAGCGCGTGCATCAGTTCGAGAAAGTCGAGATGTACAAGTTCACGACGCCGGAGACCAGCTATGCCGAGCTGGAGTCGCTGGCAGAAGCCGCCAGCGACATCTGCCGGGCGCTCAAGCTGCCCTTCCGCCGCCTGGAGATCGTCACGGGCGATCTCGGCTTCGCGGCGAGCAAGAAATACGACATCGAGGTCTATTCGCCCGGCTGCGACGAGTGGCTGGAAGTCAGCTCGTGCAGCAACACCGAAGACTTTCAGGCGCGGCGTGCCAACATCCGCTATCGCCCCGAAGGCAGCAAGAAGACGCAGTACGTCCACACGCTCAACGGCAGCGGATTGGCGACGCCGCGCGTGATCATCGCCATTCTGGAGAATTATCAGCAAGCCGACGGCAGCGTGATCATCCCGGAGGTGCTGCGCCCGTACCTGGGCGGCGCGGAGGTGATTGAGAAGGTGTAGCGCTCAGCGCCGCCGCCAGCGGCGGAAGCGCAGCAGCGCGACGCCGACGACCACGATGGCGGGTGCGACGCAGCAGAAAACCTGCGCGAACGCGCCGCCGCGCGCGCCTGCGAACAGCCACAGCGTCCCCGCGCCTTCGATCACGAAGGTGTAGAGGAAATTCCATATCGGGACGAGCACGTTGTTGACGACCGCCTCGACGGCGTTCTGCTGCTCCGGTGGCGGCTGCGGCTGCGCGATCAGTGTTTGCGCCGGGATGGGCGTCAGCAGATTGCCCCGCGTCGGCGTGGCGACGACCGCCTGCGCCCCTGCGCCCTGCACGGGCGTCGCGCCGACCTGCGTCGGCGGGCGGTACGGCGTCGGCGCAACGTAGGGCGTCGCGGTTGGCTCGACCGTCGCCACGCCGGGCGTTTCGAGATTGCAGCCCGCAAGAATCAAGAGGAAAAGGAAGAAGTAGCGTCGCATGGATGCTTAGACTGAGCCGACCAGTCATCAAGCGTACTGCAAGTCGGCAATAATTACAAGAGGCGTGAAGCGGGGGCGATTTGAACCGCCAAAGCAAACCTCACCCCGTCTCGTGTGACCTTGCAGTTCACGAACTCGACTCCCCTCAGCCACTGCGTGGAGAGGGGAAAGCTGACCGCAGGTCAGCCGGGGTGAGGTCAGTCACTATCCGAAGATGACGTACTGCTTCAGGAACGCCAGCGCCAGCTCGTAGTAGCGCTGGATCGTCTCCGGCTTGCGCCAGCCGTGCCCCTCGCCGGGGAAGACGTGGTACTCGTGCGGGACGCCGCGCCGTTTGAGCACCGCGACGATGCTGTCCGCCTGATCCTTCGGCACGACCGGATCGTCCTCGCCCTGAAAGAGAATGACCGCGTCCCTGATCTGGTCGGCGTGGAACAGCGGCGAGCGTTCGCGGTAGAGCGCTTCGGCTTCCGGCAGCATACCCAGCATCATGTCGTTATAGCGCGCCTCGAACTTCCAGGCGTCGTTCAGCGACAGCGTGAATTGGTTGGAAATCCCGTAGAGGCAGACGCCCGCCCGCCAGAAACCCGGCTTCGCCACCAGCGATTGCAGCACGGTATAGCCGCCCGCGCTGCCGCCGAGGATCACCAGCCGCTTGGAATCGGCAAGCCCCCGCTCGACGAGGTGCTGCGCGCCGCTGGCGCTGTCTTCCACGTCGTAGTTACCCCAGTCGTACAGCAGCTTGTCGCGGTATACCTTGCCGTAGCCGGTGCTGCCGCGATGGTTCACTTCGAGGAAGGCGAAGCCCCGTGTCGTGTAAAACTGCGCCTCGGCGGAGAACGACAGATGCGTCTGGCTGGTCGGTCCGCCATGCACCTTGACGATCAGAGGCGGCGCGCCGCTGCTCTCGTAATCGGGACTGGTCGGCGCATAGTACAGTCCGTAGACCGTCTCGCCGTCGTGCCCCGTCCACGAGATCGGCTGGGCGTCGGCGTAACGCGCCGTCAGCATCTCGGAGCGGCTGCGTCGGCGCACCCATTCTTCGTCGCGCTCGTCGTCGACGATCACGCGGATGCTCGGCGGCTCGCCCGGCTCGGAGATCGTCGGGACGACCTCGTGCTCGACCTCGTAGCTGATCACGCGGTCGGGGATCGTGCTCGCGGACGCCAGCAGCGCCACCTCGCCGCGCAGCGGCGACGCCGCAATCTGGTGCAGATAGCCGTAGTGATCGAGCGCCGTAATCCGCCGCAGCTTGTGATTGCTCACTTCGCAGCGCCACAGACTGCTGCGCGTCTCCTGATTGCGGAGGAAATAGATCGCCTTGCCATCGTGCGACCAGGCGTAGCTGCGCACGCCCTGCGTCCAGGCGGGCACGGCGTCCTCGGCTTCGGCGTCGGTCAGCGGCGTGTGCGTCCCGCTCGCCAGATCGTACAGGTAAAGCCGCCACCAGCCGCTTTCGTCGCTGACGTAGGCGAGCGTGCGTCCATCCGGCGAGAATTCCGGCTGGAACAGCGACGTATGCGCGTCGCCCGCCAGCGTTTCGACGTGATCAAGCGACGGCGCGCCATCGGGATCGGTCTTCAGATGCGCCAGTTGCAGGCGCGTGCCGTCCCAGGGCATCTGCGGCTGATCCCAGGCGATATAGGCGACGTGCGTCCCGTTTGGATGCCAGGCGGGCTGCATGACGAAATCCGTGCCATACGCCAGCTTGCGCGGGAACCGTGCGCCTTCGCTGTCGACCAGCGCCAGCCCGTCGATGCCATCGCCGTTGTGGACGTAGACGACCCAGCGTCCATCCGCCGAGACGCGCGGTGACGCCGCTGCGCCGAAAGCGGGCGTGATCGGCTGCGGGATACCGCCGTCGAGCGCGACGCGGTAGAGGCGACCTTCGGGTCCGGCGAAGTAGACGATGCCGTGACGGGTGGTGAACTCACCGCCGCCATAGCCGACGCGCCCGCGCACCGGCGTGGACGAATCGGTCAGGTCGCGCGGCGCCTGCGTCCCGGTCTGCGCGACCAGCACGCCCAGCCCGCCGCGCCCTTCCAGCCAGACCAGCGTTTCGTCGTCCCACTGCACGTCGTTGAAGCGCAGACCAGCGGCGATCATCGCGGGACTGATCGGGCTGTCCCACGTGCCATACATGCGTTTTTGTTTGGGCATTCGGATATGACTCCAAAGGAAACGCCCCATTTTCATGGGGCGTTGGTTTTTGGTACGGGGTGAAAGAAGTTTTTACAATTAAGACTATTTAGTACCCCGCACGTCCTAATTCGTTTGTCTATTGGTAGTATATGAAATCCGCCCTCCAAAGTCAAACACTTCTTTTCAGAAATTTTTGGGAAATGACACCGCAACCACCAAAATTATCGTTAGTTCTGATTCACACAATAAAATAGAAGGTGTTTGGGAGCGCTCTTTAAATGTGTGTTAAACGTTTTCACGCAAAGAATCGACGGTTTTACGTTGTCGAATCCTTAATTCCGTTGTTGTAATCCGGTCTTTAATCTCTTTTCAGCAAATTTTAATTTAGTACAAGTTGCACAAAAAACTTGTGAGGCGGCGAATGTATGGACTCACCGAAAACAGGGGTTTTTAGGGTTAGAAGGTGGGTACGGCAGCTCGCAGCCTGACGACTCACATGCACAAAACGTGGATCAATTCGCCACGATAGCGATTATCGCCCAATAAAAAAGCAGGAGCATTGTCTGCTCCTGCTGAAAAATGCGCCCTAACTTCAGTCCAAATCGTCAGGATTGCTTGAGCGCCGCCGCCTGTGCCTCGCTCTGCGCCAGCATCTCGCGCCCTAGTTCGCTGCGCGGCTCGAAGCTCGGCGAGACGATCTCGACAATGGTGCCTTCGTCTGCCCAATCGTACAGCGCCTTGCCGTTGTCGTTGTCGGACATGATGCAGCCGTAGGTGAAGGGCTTGCCGGTCAAGCCATCGCCCAGGTAGCGCCCGTTCGCCAGCAGCACCGCGCCGTGGAACCCGTTGACCAGCCCCGGGTAGACTTCGTAAATCCCCATGAACCAGTACATCGTCCACTGCGCGCAGCCGAGCTGACTGCACAGCTCGTAGCTGCCGCCGGTCGCCACCGGGTCGTGGCTCAGGATTTCGTAGATGCCGGGCGAGGTCGGCGCGCGATCCATCCCCGACGAAATCAGCCAGCTAAAGACGGGCTGCCCGTTCTCGTAGGCGACCATCGACTGCGTCGCCAGGTTGACGACGATGCGCTTGTTCGGCACCGGATCGATAGGAAGCATGATGTCGGGCGACGGCAGGTTCATCGTCTCGCCCACGACCAGCGGCACGTCCCAGTCGCGTCCGGGGTTCGCCTGTTGAAGCTGATTGAAGGGAATCCCGTTGCGGCGGGCAATCCCGTAGCCGCTGTCGCCGGGCTGGACGGTATAGGTCGCCCCGCGATAATGGATGCGCAGATCGACCTCCCCTTTCAGGTTATCGATGGCGTCCTGCATCTTCGCCATCGTGTCGTTCGGCTCGATGTAGCGCTGCGGGTTGGTCTGTTCGAGCGACTGCGTCTGCGCCTGCACGAAGTTGGCGAAGACATCCTGCCGCAGTCCCAAGCCGTTCTTGTCCACTTCCAGCCACGAGGTCAAGGTGTCGCGGTCGGTCGTCCAGGCGAAATGCTCGTCCGTGAAGGGATCGTAGCCGTTCATGACGAAGTTCTGGGTGGTGAACGCCTTCGCCCGCGCCAGAAACTGCGACGGGTCGCGCGCGTCGGGCGGCATCGCCGTCATCGACAGATCGACCTTGCCCGTCGCGGCGATCAGCGAGAGATTACTCTGGAGATTGGCAATCGTCCCGGCTACGTCGAGGAAGCGTCCATCCGTCCCCGTCACGCCGACCAGTTGATCGCCGTCCCAGCGGAAGCCCGCGTTATAAGGCATAATTTTGGTTTGTTCGGTCAAATCTAAAAGAAAGCTCTGCGCCGTCAGCGTGTCCATGTTGACGATGGGCATCACGCCGTAGCCAAAGGGCAGCCCCGCCATCCCGACGTTGCGCGCTTCCTCAACGGTCGCCGCCGCGTCGAGCGACATCCCAAGCTGCGACGGGGTCACCGACCAGGCATTGTCGCCATCGCGCAGTTGGATTTGCGTGGCGTTCGCCCATCGATTCTGAAGCGCCTGCTCCGCCTGCTCGACGGTCATATCGCCGAGGTTGGTGTTGAGTGCCCAAACGTTAGGAAAAACCCGCCCGCCGAAGATGTGCGTTCCCAGAAACAGCCCGATGAGGGCAACGACCAGCGCGAGGATGCCGGTCATGATGAAGGTATTGTGATGGACATGCCAGAGCACATCGCGCGTGACGACCAGCGCGCGACCTTTCAAAACCTGGGAGTTCACACGTCCGGGATCATAGGGCGCACGCGACATGATCGGCTTTTCGGCGGTCACTTCCGGTGCGCTCGGACTGCGCTGCTTCACCATCTGTTTGCGCTGGCGTGCCGCGTAACGCTCGCGCGCCTGCCCGCGCTGCCTGCGTTCGGGTTGATAAACTTCCATTATCACGTCTCTCTAACATCGCCAACGAGTGGAACTGTTACTATTCTAATGTATTTTTGGAAATCCGCGCGAATTATCTCGCCTCGGTTCGATAATCGTTACGCGGCGGTGAGAATACGTCGATGACCAGCGAATCGACCAGCGCGTGCGCTTTGTGAACGATCCCACCAGGAATCGCATAACTATCGCCCGGCTGGCACACGTGCAGCTCGTCGCCAATCGTCAGTTCCACTCTGCCGTAAATCACGTAGCCCACCTGATCGTTCATGTGGCTGTGTTCCGGCACAATTGAGTCGCGTTCAAGGTAAAACTCGCAGAGCATCTCTTCGTCGGTGATTGCCATCGTGCGACGGTGGACGCCGGGCAGCATCTCGACCTGAAAAGCATCCTTTGGCGTAATAAAATACCCGTCGGGCATACCCCACCTCCTCGTTCAAATTGCGTGGTATTATGCCGATCTCCAATGCCTTTGTCGATTAATGGACTTATACGCGCACCGAGGCAGCGTTAACGGATTATTCACAGCACATCATTGCAATGATCCGCCACCGAACGCCTACAATAAAGATAAGAATGAGAGAAAGTCAGGGAAACACATTGCGAATTCTCGCTCAGGGTGTTATATTAATGGTCTTCTGTTTTATTCTTCATCGCTAGTTGTTCAATTAGGGATGCCAGTTATGGCACCGTGGTCCCACAAGCACTTCATCTATGAAATCAATACCTGGGTGTGGCTCAACACGCTCAGTCGCCATTACAATAAGCCCATCACACTCGACAACGTACCCGACAGCGCCCTGGACGAGATCGCCCGCCCCGGTCTCGACATGATCTGGTTGATGGGCGTCTGGCAGCGCAGTGTGCGCGGGCGCGAGAACGCTCTCACGTACAAGCACGAGTACCGCAGCGCCCTGCCCGACCTGACCGACGACGACGTGATCGGCTCGGCGTATGCGGTGGGCGATTACGTCGTGGACGAGCGCATCGGCGGGCGCGCGGGGCTGGCAGCGCTGCGCGAGCGCCTGAAAGCGCGCGGGCTGTCGCTCATGCTGGACTTCGTACCCAATCACCTCGCCATCGATCATCCCTGGGTCATCACGCCATCCCGATTATTTCGTGCAGGGCACGCGGGATGACTTGAAGAACCACCCGGAAGACTATTTCGTGCGCACGCTGCCGCGCGGCAAGCGCATGATCGTGGCGCACGGGCGCGACCCGCTCTTTCCCGGCTGGTCGGACACCGCGCAACTGAACGTCTTCAACCCGGAACTGCGCCAGGCGATGATCAAGACACTGCTGGACATCGCCAGCCAGTGTGACGGCGTGCGCTGCGACATGGCGATGCTGCTGATGAACGACATCTTCGCCAGCACCTGGAACGGGCACGTCGGCGCGCCGCCCAAGCAGGAATACTGGAAGGAAGTCATCGACCACATCAAGGCGTGGTACCCGGAATTCCTGTTCGTCGCCGAAGTCTACTGGAACAAAGAGTACGACATCCTGCAACTGGGTTTCGACTACGCCTACGACAAGACGCTCTACGACCGCATCGTCGAGGGCAACGTCCAGAAAATTCGCCAGCACCTGGTCGCGCCCATCGAATACCAGCAGCACATGCTGCGCTTCATCGAAAACCACGACGAGCCGCGCGCTCAGGCGCTTCTCGGCGAGAGGCGCAGCTACGCCGCCGCCACGCTGATCTGCACGCTGCCCGGCGCGACGCTGCTCCACGACGGACAGCTCACCGGGCGCAAGGTCAAGCTGCCGGTGCAGATCAAGCGCCAGCCGGACGAAGCCGTACACGCAGACCTGGAGCGCTACTATCTGCGCCTGCTGCGCGAGACGCGCGACCCGATCTACCAGGAAGGCGACTGGTATCTGTTCGAGATGCGCCCGATTGCCGAGGGCAACAATTCGTACCAGAACCTGCTGGCTTACGGCTGGTACGAGCGCGACAAGGACTACCGCCTGATCGTGATCAACCTGACGCCCTACTCCGCTCAGGGGCGCGTCGATCTGTCGGCGTGGTCGTGGCTGGAAGGCGAAGCCTGGCGGCTCTACGACGTGACCGACGGCATGGAGTACGAGCGCGCGGGCGGCATGATGACACAGGAGGGACTGACGATTCTGCTTGACGCATACGAATCGCACGTCTTTCGTTTCGAGCCGGTCGCTGCCGCCGAGTCCATCGCTGCCGACTAAGCTGACGCTGACTATCCCCCATTTTCACAGCCGCCTGCGCCTGATCACGCTGGTCTACGGCGGGCTGCTCCTGTTCTGGTCAAGCCTGGAAGACAACAATACGCTGCCGGTCGTCCTGCTCGGCGTCGGGCTGGCGCTGCTGGGCATGGCGCTGTGGATCATCCGGCAGTACGGCGGCAGGACGCTGGCGGGGCGCACTGCTCTGCTGGCGACGGCTCTGGCGGGCGCGGCGCTGGGGTTGGCGTCCAGCCTGGCGACCGCCGTCCTGATGCTGGTCAAGGATGGACTGCACTCGCATCTGTTCCCCGACTACCCCTTCGGCATGATCGTGGCGATTCTGGAGCGCTCGCCGCTGTGGGCGCTGGCGGGCATCTTCGCGGGGATCGGTCTGCTGCTGGCGTGGTGGACGATCCAAAAGGACAAAAACCTTTGACGCAAAGACGCAAAGTGGAAAAGAAAGACGCAAAGGAAATTCAGTTAAAAACCTTTGCGTCTTTCTATCCCTTTGCGCCTTTGCGTTGAATCTTTTTCTTCTCGCTTTTACGGGCTAACCGCCGGGAACGCCCCCAAGCCGTCGGCGGTGGCGGTCGGCGCCGCCCACAGCAGCGACCAGGTGATGCCGCCGCTCGCCTGCTGCTGCCAGAGCCGCGTCGTCTCGCGCCCGCTGTGATAGTCGAGCGCCAGCAGCGGCGAGGCGCTGGCGTCGCTCGCCCACAGGATCACGTAACCGTCCGGCGCGGCAGCCACCTCCGAGAAGCCCGCCGTCGTCGCCAGCTCGCTCACGTTGCCGCTCCGATCCAGCCCCAGCCAGCGCGTCGCCTGCGCGCCCGGATTCCCGCTGGCGGCTTGCAGCGCGTTGATGGCAAGCTGTCGCCCATTATCGATGAACTTGGCGTCGAGCAGCACCCAGTTCGGGTCGGCGTAGATTGTGCGCTCCTGCCCGCTCTTGTCCGCCAGCTTGACGACGTTCGCCTGCGGCACCGGACCGCCCGGATCGGCGGCGGGCAGGCTCGGATCGAGTTCGACCCAGACCAGCTCGCCCGTTTGGTTCAGGCTGTCCAGCCCCCAGCGCCACCAGCGGTCAATCGGCTGGATGATGCCGTCACCTAACCGCCATAGATAAGCCGGACTCGACGGAAAGCCTTCCGTGCCCCAGGGCAGCCCGGCGAAGACGATCTGGTTGTTGGCGAAGTAGCGCACTTCCGGCATGATCGCGCGCGACGGGTCGAAGGCAGCCGCGCCATCATTCGGATTCAGCTCGTGAAGCTGATTGCCCGTCGCCGCGTCGAGGATGAGAAGCTGCCACGTCGGGAGGTTCGGGTCAGCGCCGGGATCGCCGGGATAATGGCGCATCAGCCCGACGGCGATCTGGCTGTTATCGTCGCTGTAGGTCACCCAGCAGCCCTGCGCGCTGCCCAGGTCGGCAGACGCCAGCGTGCTTTGCGCCGCCAGATCGCGGACGGTCAGGGTCGCCTGCCCACCGTCTCCCATCAGGCAGTAAGCTGCCCGCCCGCCGTCGGACGTGAAGTCAATCTCGTTCGTGCCCAGGTAGGCGCCGCCGGGGACGCCGAGATCGTAAGTCTGCTGCGTGCCGTCCAGATAGACCCGCACGATCTGCTGCGTGCTGCTGTTGAGCAGATAAAGCGACCAGCCGGGCTGTGCCGCCGCAGGAAACGTCAAAATTGAAGCCAGCACCAGGATCAGTGCCAGCGAAATCACGCGCTTCATCGAACCATGTCCTTCTGTTACTCGCTACTCGGTTGTCAGTGTAGCACGGGTTGCAGCAGGTAGACCCCATCCTTGCTCTCCGCCATCCATCCGTGCAGCCCACCGATTCCCACCTCCCACCAGGCGATGCCGGTCGGGTCGCAGTTGGGTCCGCCGATCACGTCGAAGACCTGATCGTTGATCGTGGCGATGGTGGCGCCATTGAGCGACGGCTCGCGGCGCAGGTTGACGCCGCCGCTGATGGCGCGCCCCTTGCCCCCGGCGAACAGCCGCAGCGGCAGCGCGCCCGTGCAGGTGATCCGGCTGACGGGCGACTGTATCGGCGGAAAGCCGCCGTGCGAGGCGGTCGCGCCCAGCGGCGGCGCCTGCACGACCGTGACCGGATGGTAGAAGCGCGCGATTTCGATGCCGCCGAGGTTGGACAGCGTGTGATGGACGACTTCGACCGCGCCGTTGACCGCGCGCGTCGCCAGCCAGCCGTCCGGCGTGCCGACCAGAAATTGATCGCTGCTGGCGAGGGGATGCTGCGCCCCGGCGCGGTCGAGCAGCACGTCGCCGTCCGGGTGCTCGACCAGTACCTCCCAGCCGTCGGCGACCCAGTGCGCGGCGTCGATTTGCAGGCTGCGCGGATTGTAGTAGATCACGCGAGCGTCGTCTCCGTAGACCAGGACGTTGGGCTGCGTGGACTGCGTGTCGGCGTTCTGCTGCACAGGCAGCGGGTAATCGGGGCGGCGCACCGGCTCAATCGTCTCGCCCGTGACGGCGAGCGTATCCTGCACCGAGTCGAAGTAGCCCACGTCGCGGGTCACGTCGCCCGTATCGGGATTCCAGCGATCCAGCGACCCGGCGGGCGGCTGGTCGCAGCCGTAGCACATCGGCAGATAGTCGATGCCGTCGTCGCCCCAGCCGCGCAGCAGCGCGTAATCGCCGCCGATGTCGCCACCTTGCAGCCGCGTTACGACCGCGCCCATCTCGACATCGACGACCGCGATCTCCGAGTCGAACTGCCCAGCAGCCTGATCGGTGATGGCGAGGTAGCTAACGGCGAAGCGCCTGCCGTTCGGGCTGAAAGCCCCGATGTTCGCCTGCGCCACGCCGCCATCCGCGAGGCGCACGCTTTTGCAGCACGAGCCGTGATCGGCAATCGAGACGCTCAGGCGCTGGTTGGGCGCGAAATTGAGCGCCGCCAGCGCCCGCCGATCTTCCGAGACGGCGACCAGCGGCGCGCTCGGCAGCGTCCCGATGCGCAGCGGCAGCGTCCCCGACGGGATGGTCAGGCTCACGCCGTCCGCGGTCAGGACTTGCAGCGCGTTCGCGCCGTCCGCGAAGACGACGACCTGCCAGTCCGCCGTGTCCTGCGCGCGTGCAGGTAGCGGAATCAGCCCAAAAAGAAAAATACTTAACGCAAAGGCGCAAAGGCGCAGAGACGCAAAGAAAGAACTGACTTTGCGCCTTTCTTTTACCCGTGCGAAACTCGGTTTCGCCTGTGCCTTTGCGTTAAAGGTCATTTCGTTGTTCCTCGTCGCCGCCCGCTTCGAGCGATTTGTCCGCGCCGACGCCGAGCAGCTCCGCCGTCTTGTCCGCCAGCTTCGCCAGCCCGCGCAGCCATTTCTGGGCATCGGATTTGCGCCTGTCGTTCGCCGCCTCGAAGCCGTCGTTCGCCAGCTTCATCAGATTGGCGGCGCTGGCGAAATCGCGCAGATGATAGTAGGTCAGCGCCAGATAATAGAGCGTCTCCGGGCGCTGCTGATCGGCGTAATAGGCGGCGGTGAAGTGCTGAAGCGCTTCCTCCCAGTTTTGATCCTTGAAGGCGACGATCCCTTTGCCGTAGTGCGCCAGCATCTCGTGCGGGAATAACTGGAGCGCCTGGTCGAAGTCTTCCAGCGCGCTCTGCGTCACGCCGTCTTCCAGATACATCAAGCCGCGCGCCGCGTAATATTCGGCTTTCTTGGGCAGCGCGGCGATAGCGTTCTTCATGGCGTCCACCGCCGTGTCGTAATCGCCCTTGCGGTAGGCTTCCAGCGCCTGCTTGTAATACTCGTCGGCTTCGTAGCGGGTGAAGCCGAGATGCTGGTCGATGCGGGGCATGTCCGCTCCTGTAGCAACCCCTGAATAGATATAGTATATTCCAGTCCTGCGTACAAACGGAGCAGCGCGATGGACTTCGAACTCGATAACGAGCAGCGGATGTGGCAGCGCAGCGTGCGCGATTTCTGCGAGAGCGAGCTGAAGCCTTACGCTGCCGAGGTCGATGAGACGGGCGAGCTTCGCTGGGAAGCCATCCGCAAGATGGCGGACATCGGCTTGCTGAGCATGGAAGTCCCGGAGGCTTACGGCGGCATCGAGACTGACGCCATCAGCCTCGTCATCGCGCTCGAAGAACTGGGGCGCGCCTGCGGCTCGACCGCTCTCTCGCTGGCGGCGCACAACGGCTTAGGCTGCGCGCCGATCAAGCGCTGGGGCACGCCGGAACAGCAGGCGCAGTGGTTCCCGAAGCTGATCGACGGCGCGCATCTGGGCGCGCTGGCATTGACCGAGCCGGGCGCCGGGTCGGACCTGCTCGGCGTCCAGACCAGCGCCCGCCGCGACGGCGGCGAATGGGTGATCGACGGGGCGAAGGCGTGGATCACCAACGCCAGAGTCGCGCCCGTGATCACGGTGCTGCTGCGCACGGGCAGCCGGGACAGCTCGCACGACTTCAGCATGATTCTGGTGCCGACCAACTCCCCCGGCTTAAGCATCGGCGCGCCCGAAAAGAAGATGGGGCTGCGCGGCTCGCCCACGTCGATGCTCAGCTTCGACGGCGTGCGCGTCCCGCTCGACGCGCTGCTCGGCGAGCAGGGCGAGGGCTTCTACCAGACCATGCAGACGCTCGACAGCGGGCGCATCGGCATCGGCGCGATCAGCGTGGGGCTGGCGCAAGCCGCCTTCGAGGAGGGCGTCAATTACGCCCGGCAGCGCCGCGCTTTCGGCAAGCCGATTGCCCAGCATCAGGCGATCCAGTGGATGATCGCCGACGCCGCGATGGAAATCGACGCCGCCCGCCTGCTGGTCTACCGCGCCGCCTGGCTCAAGGATCAGGGCAAAGACTTCACCAAAGCGGCGGCGATGGGCAAGCTGATGGCGAGCGAAGTCGCCGAGAAGACCGCGCGCAACGCCCTCCAGATTCACGGCAGCTACGGCTACAGCCGCGAGTACCCGGTCGAGCGCATCTACCGCGACCAGCGCCTGATGACCATCGGCGAAGGCACCAGCGAAATCCAGCGCATCGTGATCGCGCGGCGCGTGCTGCAAGAGTCGCATCCCGGCGCGCCCGCCTGAAATCCGCCCGCCAAGCCAGCAATTCCCCCTTCAACCTAGCCCCCTGACCAGGAAAAGAACTATCCATATAGGCGAATAGCTTTTGTAACTATATTTTGCGTATAATGTTTAGGTCAACAATTTACAACTCTCAAGGAGAATATGCACCATGTTTCGAAAAGCACTTGCTGCCGTTCTGATCTGCTCTCTATTCACCGTGCTGGCGCTGCCCAGCTTCGCGCAGGATGCAACCGAAGAATCCACCGAAGGCATGATGCCGCCTGCCCCTCCGAACGCCATCGCCGTCGGGCTGAACAACCCGCGCGGCATCAACTACGACGCTGACGGCAACCTGTGGATTGCCGAAGCGGGCAACGGCGGCAGCCAGATCATGATGTCCGATCCTGACACGGGCGACATCACGGTCGGTCTCACCAGCCAGGTGTCGATGGTCGCCGCCGACGGCACGCAGTCGGTCGCGCTGCCCTTCCTGTTCGGGTACGCCTCGGCGCAGGAATCCGGTGGCGCGTCGACGGTTGCCAAGCAGGGCGATACGCTCTGGCTCGTCGCTGGCGGCAGCGGTCCCGACCCGCACCAGCCTTTCTACGGCGATCAGGTCTTCCAACTGACCAACGTGAACGGGCTGTGGCGCGTCGCGGACAGCATCGACATGTATGCCAACGAAGTGGCGAATAACCCCGACGAAGCCGATCCGCTGGACAGCAACGTCAACAACATCGCCTGGGATGCGAACGGCAACACCTACATCGTCGATACCGGCGCGAACACCATCTTCACCTGGACGGCGGACGGCGGGCTGGTGCCCTGGCACATCTGGAAAGACGACCCGGTTCCGACCGCCATCGACTTCGCCGCTGACGGCACCGCTTACGTCAGCTTCCTGGGCGCGGGCATCGCCCCCGGCGCGGGTCACATCGAGCACCTGTCGGCGGACGGCAGCGAAGTGCTGGAGACCTTCTCCGGGCTGACCGCCGTGACTGATATTGCCGTCGGTCAGGATGGCAACGTCTACGCCGTGCAGTTGTGGAAGTACAACGATCAGGGTCCCGACATGATGGGCGGCAGCGTCGTCATGGTCAACGCCGACGGCGCGACGCCGGTCGCCGACGGTCTGTTCATGCCCTATTCGCTGGCGCAGGCGCCCGATGGTAGCTGGGCGGTCAGCCTCGGCACGCTGGCGGGTCCCGGCGCGGGTATGGTGCGTCAAAATCGGCGGCGGGATGTAATTCAACACCGCTGCAAGTCAAGGCGGGGTCGCTGACCCCGCCTTTTCGATTCGCCGCGCCGCCCGTGAAGAGAGCTTGCGGAAATAACGATTTTAATTTATCATGGCGCAATCCGATCACAAGCTCACATTTGACCAGGATAGACGCCCCCGGCGCTGCGATGCGCATGGGAGCGCGTGACTGCGTCTGTGGTCGGCGCGTGCGGTCGGGTATTTGAATGGGTTGATTCAAACGGAGCAGCAAAAATGTTAAGGAAAAGTCTGGTTGTCTGTCTGATGAGTCTGGGGCTTGCAAGCGCGCTGGCGCTGCCCGCGCTGGCACAGGACGCCACCCCGGAAGCGACCCCCGAAATGACGATGGAAGCCCCGGCGAACGCGATCCTGAGCGGGTTGAACGACCCGCGCGGCGTCTCGTATGATGCCGATGGCAATCTCTACGTCGCGGAAGCGGGCGGCGCGGGCGAAACGCTCGTCACGCACGACCCCGACAGCGGCGATCTGTACGCCGGGCTGACCAGCAAGATCACCGAGCTTGCCGCCGACGGCACGCAGTCCGCCCCAGTCCCCTACCTGATCAGCAGCGGCGCGTTGGGCGGCGAGATCGTCGGCGCGACCGACATGATCGCCACCGACAGCTCGCTGTGGGTCGCCATCGCCAGCCAGCTACCCGGCAATCCCTTCAGCGATTCGGTGGTCGAAATCGACAAGGCGACCGGCACGGTGAAGACCTTCATCAACCTGTACATCAACGAGCAGACCAACAACCCCGACGGCGGCGACATCGACAGCAACGTCAACGCCATCCAGATGGGACCGGACGGCTCGCTCTACATCGTCGATACGGGCGCGAACACCATCTACACCTGGACGTCCAACGACGGTCTTCAGGTATTCCAGACCTGGCAGGACGACCCCGTGCCGACCGCGCTGGCGTTCGCGCCGGACGGCACCTACTACGTCGGCTTTCTGGGTCAGGGGCTAGGAGTCGGCGCCGGGAAGGTCGAACACTGGTCGGCGGATGGTCAGTCGCTGATCGAGACCTTCGGCAACCTGACCACCGTCACCGACGTGGCGGTCGGCTCGGACGGGAACGTCTACGCGGTCGAACTCGTCACCCAGATGGGCGATCAGGGTCCCGTCCCCAGCTCCGGCGACGTGGTCATGCTCTCCTCAGACGGCGCGACGCCGATTGCTCCGAATCTGCCGCAGCCCTACTCGCTGGCGCAGGCGCCCGACGGAAGCTGGGCGGTCAGCGTCGGCACGGTCTTCGGACCGCCCGACAGCGGCGCGGTCATCAAAATCGGCGGCGACATGTAAGCTGTCGTTCCGTATCTGAAACAAAAAGGCGGGGTCGCTGACCTCGCCTTTTGATTCGCTTTTGCACAACGGTAGATTTCCGCGACACCCGGCTCCTACGATGCTGGAGCGCTGCTGTCGGGGTCGGCGCTGGAGAGGGGCTGCCCTGCCTGCCCCGACGGGGCGGCGGTCAGCACCTCGAACAGATTCGAGAGGTCGTCCGGCTCGTAGGGTTTGGTCAGGAAAGAAGTCGCGCCCGCCTTGATCGCCTCTTCCGAGACATCCAACCCGGATGCCATCACAATCGGCGTCTTTTCAAAGCGCGCGTCGCCGCGCAGGGAGCGGATCAAGTCGATGCCGTTCATGTCGAGCAGGTGGTAATCGACCAGAAAAATATCCGGCTTCACTTCGGACGCCAGCGGGATCACGTCCGCGCCGTGTCGGGCGACGGAGACTTCATAGCCATGCACTTCTTCCAGCAGAATCTTCAAGAGTTTGACCGAGGTCTGGTCGTCTTCGACAATCATGACTTTGGACACGACGCACGCTCCCAAAGAAACCGGCAGAGGTTGGCTCTGCCGGTCGCCGCAAAACCTATGCTTCTGAGTGTACCTGTTTCTGCTCGGTCTGTCCATTGACGAGCGCCGCGTCGATCACGTCGTCGATCTGCTCGGCAAGGATGAAATGCAGCTTCCCGCGCACGTCCTTCGGCAGATCGTCGAGGTCGTTCTCGTTCTTCTTCGGCAGGATCACGGTATCTACGCCCAGCCGGTGCGCTGCCAGCACCTTGTCCTTGATGCCGCCGACCGGAAGCACCTGCCCGCGCAGCGTGATCTCGCCGGTCATGGCGACATTACCCTTGACCGGGCGTCCGGTGAGCAGCGACGCCAGCGCCACGACCATCGTCACGCCCGCCGAGGGTCCATCCTTCGGCACCGCGCCCGCCGGGACGTGCAGGTGAATGTCGTGCTTCTCGAAGAAGTCGTCGGCAAGCCCGAACTTCTTGGCGTTGGCGCGCATCACGCTCATGGCGATTCGCGCGCTTTCCTGCATGACTTCGCCCAACTGCCCGGTGTACTGGAAGCCCTTGCTGCCGGGCATCTGCGTCGCTTCGACGTAGAGCACTTCGCCGCCGAACGGCGTCCATGCCAGTCCGGTCGCCACGCCGGGACGGTCGGTGCGCTCCGCCAGCTCCTCGCGGTAGCCATAGCGCGGCTTACCCAGCAGTTCGCGCAGCAGCTTGGCGTCGATCTGCACGTGCCCGTCGTCGCCTTCGGCGACGCGCGTCACCACCTTGCGCATCGCCCGCCCGATCTCGCGTTCGAGCGTGCGGACGCCCGCCTCGCGCGTGTAATCGCGGATAACTTCCTGCAGCGCGTCGGAGGTCACTTCAACCTCGTCCGGGCGCAGCCCGTTCTCACGCTGCTGGCGCGGGATCAGATACTGCTCGGCAATCGCCGCCTTTTCCTGCTCGGTGTAGCCGCTTAGCTGGATGATCTCCATCCGGTCGCGCAGCGGGCTGGGGATCGGGTCGAGTTCGTTGGCGGTCGTGATGAAGATGACTTCGCTCAGGTCGAACGCCACGTCGAGATAGTGGTCGCGGAACTCGTTGTTCTGCTCCGGGTCAAGCACTTCGAGCAGCGCGCTCGCCGGGTCGCCCCGGAAATCGTGACCGAGCTTGTCGACCTCGTCCAGCATGATGATCGGATTACGGGTTTCGACGCGCCGGATCGTCTGGATGATGCGACCGGGCATCGCGCCGATGTACGTCCGGCGGAAGCCGCGAATCTCGGCTTCGTCGCGCACGCCGCCCAGGCTCATACGGATGAACTTGCGGTTCATCGCCCGCGCAATCGACGCGCCCAGCGAGGTTTTACCGACGCCGGGGGGACCGACGAAGCACAGGATCGCGCCCTGCCGCTCGCGGCGGACGAAATCGTGCTGTTCGGCGCTCTCCAGTTCCTCGGCGCGCTCCATCCGCAGCTTGCGCACCGCCAGATATTCGAGGATACGCTCCTTGATGTCCTTCAGCCCGTAGTGATCCTCGTCCAGCACCTGCCGGGCGTGGGCGATGTCGAGGTTGTCCTGCGTGCGCTGGTTCCAGGGCAGGCTGGTCAGCCAGTCGAGATACGTGCGGATCACGCCGTACTCGGCTGCCGCCGTCGGCAGCTTGGAGAGCCGGTCAAGCTCGCGCTCGGCTTCCTTCTTGGCTTCGTCCGGCATCCCGGTCTCGGCGATCTTCTTGCGGAACTCCTCGACTTCGACTGCCTGCTCGTCTTCCTCGCCCAATTCGCGCTGGATCGCCTTCAACTGCTCGCGCAGGTAGTATTCGCGCTGGACTTTCTCCATCTCGGTCTGCGCTTCGGTCTGGATTTTGCGCCCCAGTTCGAGCACTTCCAGTTCCTTGCTCAGCAGCGTCATCAGACGGCGCAGCTTGGCTTCGGTGCTGTCGAGTTCGAGCAGCGCCTGCGCTTCTTCCAGATCGATACGGATGTAGGTCGCGATGGTGTACGCCAGTTGCAGCGGATCGTCCACGTTGAGCGCCGACGAGATCAATTCGCCGGGGATGCTCGGCACGAGTTCCGCCAGCCGCGTGAACAAGCCGACGACGTTGCGCGTCAGCGCCTCGACTTCAATCGACTTCTCCACGACTTCGGGATTGCTGTGGACGCGCGCCTTGAGGTACGGCTCGGTCGTCGTGAACTCGTCCACCGCCACGCGCGAGACGCCCTGCACGAGCATACGGATCGTGCCATCGGGCGCGCGGAACAGGCGGTGAATCGAGGCAATCGTCCCGATGCGGTAAATGTCGTCAGGACCCGGCGTTTCCAGGTTCGGGTCTTTCGACGTGATCAGCCCGATCATGCGGCTGCCGCCGACGACTTCGTCGACCAGCTTGATACTGCGCGGCTGCCCGACCGTCAGCGGGATAATCGTTTGCGGGTAGACCACCACGCCGCGCAGCGGCAGGATTGGCAGTTCTTCCGGGATCATCTCGACGATTTCTTCGGCTTCCTGCTCGCCGCTGTCGTTGATTTCCACGTCCTGTTCGTTTTCCGTCCAATCGACGACGGTATTGGTATTATTCATCTCTTCAGTCATTCGACATCCTTCGGGGTTCCGTCTTTCACGGGAATCTGGCTTTCCGGCTGGCGTGGCAGTTCAATCTCCAGAAGACCATCGCGGTAAGTGGCGCTCACGCCGTCGCGCTGCACCATCCAGTGCAAAACCACCTCCACGCGAAACTCGCCATAGCCAATTTCGACCTGATGATATGCCGCGTGTTGCAGCGGCGGTCGCTCGCGCGTGCCCGTCACCGCCAGCCGATCTTCCAGCAGTGTGATGCTCAGGTTGGACGGGCGCAGCGCGGCAATTTCGATCACCACCAGCACTTTGTCAGCAAATTCGATGACATCCGTCGGCGGGACAAAATGCCCCGACGGGTGCCATACGGTATACTCGAGCCAGTGGTGCTCTCGCCTGTTATTTTTCTCTTCTTGCATAGTGCCTCACTGGGAGCATTCGTGCCACCATTCATGTCAGGTTGCCTGCAAGTGATTCACCTCAAGCCGGTAGCACGTGTGGCTTTTCGATATTGCTCAGGATTCCTAGTATAGCCTAACCACGTAAAAGAAGTATTAGATCGGCATATCTTCAAACATCAATACTGCATTAAAATCCAGAAAAAGAGAAATGCTATGGAAGAAATTATCGGGGTTATCCGAAAAATAGAATTCTTTCAGGGCTTGAGCGACAGCCAGCTTCGCCAGCTTGCGGCGATTTGCGGACGCGAGGTCTACAGCGGCGGCGACCTCATCATTCAGCAGGACATGCCCGGCGACTGCCTCTACATCATCGTCGAGGGGCAGGTCGAAATCATCAAGCGCGACCTGCAGGGCGAGCTGCACACGGCGCTTTTTCTGGGCGCGGGACAGGTTTTCGGTGAGATCGTGATGCTCGACCAGGGCTTGCGCACCGCGACGGTGATCGCCGACGACGACCCGACCGTCGTCTTCACGCTCAAACGGGAACCATTCGACACGTTATGCCGCGCCGATACGGCGCTCGGCTATCAGATGATGCGCAATCTCGCGCTCGACCTGGCGTTCAAGCTGCGCCACCAGAGCTAAGGAAGTTGAGCGAGGGAAGCCCATGATTTACAAAGTGAGCTACGTCATCCTCGGCGGCAGGCACAAAGGCGGCATCAAAAGTCAGGAAGAGCGCCCTAAGGTGGGCGATCACGTCCGCTTTGGGCGCGGGACGTTTGAAGTCATCGAAGTCAAGGAGATCATGCCACCGCGCGACGATTTCCAGTTCCTGCACGCCACCGCCCGCCCGCTCGTCAAGAAGCAGACCGGCATCCTCACACCGTCGAATCACTAACGCGCTGGCTCGCTAGAACTCGTACTCGTCGAAATCCTCGCACAGATGCACGGGTCCGTCGAAGACTTCCTCCGCTTCGGCAACCAGCGGCGTCGGGTCGGTGTTCCACACCTGATAGTGGATCAGGTAGAGCGACTTGGCGCGAGCCTCCGCCGCGATCTCGCCCGCCTGCCGCGCGCTCGAATGCCCGAAGCCCTTCCCCGCCGCCTCGTGAATCAGCAGGTCAGCATCGTGACCGAGTTCCAGCAGCGCCGGGATCGGCTCGGTGTCGCAGGTGTAGGCGAGCACCTTGCCGGAGCGCTTGTTGAGGATGCGCAAGCCGATGGTCGGGACGAAATGCTTGGTGGGCCACGAGGTGATCAGGAAATCGTCGTTCTCGAACACCGGCGCGTTGTTACGCTCCAGCACGCGGTGAAACGTCACCGGGAAGAAGTTCGGGTAGGTATCCCACGAGAAGAACATCATCATGTCTTCGACGCGGTTGACGCAGTGGTTCAGCCCGTAGATGCGCAGCGGCGCTTTGCGACCGAGCAGCCACATGTGCAGCAGCATGTTCGGCACGCCGGAGACGTGATCGGCGTGGAAATGCGTCAGGATCATGTCTTGCAGCGAGTCGGTCGGGATGCCGAGCTTATCCATCTTGCCAAGCGGGTTCGACCCGGCATCGATCAGGATCGGTCCGTTTTCGCCTTCGATGATGAAGTGGGTGTAATCGTGCTCGGCGTCGTTGACCGCCGCTGCCGTTCCGAGAATGATGATCCGTGCCATAACGCAGCCTCAATGAAGTCCGTCACGAGTGCCGAGTACGGAGTAACGGGTCAAGACCCTGGTCGGGCGGGCAATAGCCTCGTCCGACCACACTTTTGCTCAGCACTTTGTTAGTATACGCCGATGTGCGCCATTTGTACTGGAATTCAGCCTCCACTGCAAGAGCTGCTCGGTGACAGCCCCATCTCATAGTGCAGCGGGATCGTGCCACCACCGCCGTTAAATGTCGTGGTGATGGTGCCATTCATCGTCACCGTGCGCGATCCATCGCCAGCCGGGTTGCTGATCACATACGTGCCGCCGCCGCTGTCGCTTTCGCCCAGGTCGGGGAAATCGTAGGCAAACTCGAACGACCCATTCGTCGTGTTCGCGGGCGTGAAGCTGATCGTGAAGGCGATTCGCGGCGTATCCATCGTCACCTCGAACGGCTGATCGAGCGCGCAGATCGTCCCCGACAGCGTTTCGCCGCCCATGTCCATCACCTTAACCACCTCATAGCCCGTGCTGCCCGTCTCGCTGCCGCCCCCGCCGACGGCTTCCGTCGCTTCAGGAGTCGTTACGACGGTCGCACCCGCGATCCTCGGCAGCGCAATCGTAATCTGCAACGGGAGCACCGCAAGCGCAACGGGCAGCGGTCGCACCAGCGCGGCGTCATAAGGCTGCGCGTCGCCGGGCTGCCCTGCCGGATGCAGGTTGGCGTCCATCGGGATCAAGACCTGCGTTCCCGCGGGGACGGCGACGGTCTTGCCGTCAGCGGTGACGTGTCCTTCGCCCTCGACCACGCTCACCGTCATGTTGCCATTGGGCTGCGCCTGCAAGAACGCCGTCGACCCAAGCTGAATGTCCACCTCGTTCGCTCGCAGGTTGATTTGTCCCGCGCCTTCCGGCGTCTGGATCAGAATCCCGTCCTGCGGTGCCTGCTCGCAGTTCGTCTGCCCGATGCCTGTGCTGAAGGAGAACGCCTGCATCGGCGTGTACAGGGTCTCCTGCTGGGTCGGATCGACCACTTTGAGCGCGCTGACATCGCCCGAAGCGGTCACCAGGCTGGCGAACACCCAGCCCTGCGCGTCGCTGTCGGGTATCTGGATGCGCAGCCACGACCCGTCGTCGATACGTGCGTCGGCGGTCGCTGTCACGTTACGGCTCAATACCCCGGCGATCTCCGCGCTGGTCGAGGGCGCGCTGCGGATATTGACGCTGCCCTGCGCCGTCACCTGCAAGGTGATGGCGTTGACCGCGTTGTGGACTTGCACATCGCCAAACATCAGGAAAGTCACGTTCTGACCGGGCACTGAATCCGGCAGATTGGCTTGCAGCTTCATCAGCGCGATACCCCAGGTGTTGTTGGCGACATCGAGCGCGCTCAGGCGCAGGGTGTCGAGGTCAACCACGTTGGCAAGGTCGCCCTCTTTCGAAAAGTTGAAGTTCGCCGCACCTTCGCGCGGCGTGGCGTTCAGCGAGACGTAGCCGTAACACGCCTGATTGCGCCCGGTCGAGGCGCAGTCCTGCTGGACGACCGACATGGCTTGTCGAACGACAGTGGGGCAGGCGGAGTCCTGTGCGACGGCGGTGGAAAAGCACAGCAGCACGAACAAATACGCAACCTTACGATGAAGCCTCATGAGTTCTCTCCTCGCCTCTCACTGCCACATCCCAAGAGCGCGAACCGTACACAGTATTTAGTTGTTGGATACTGCACAATCGGTACGCAATCGCGTTCAGGATGATGGATGACGGTTTCTCAGTCGCCTCAACCGCCCAGCGCCAGCCGGATCGTCAGCGGCGTGACGTAGGCTTCGAGCAGCGCCGCGATCAGCAAGCCGGGCACGATCAGCCCCAAGCCGATGCGGATCACGTCGCCGAGCGCCAGCGTCCACGCCTGCCCGACGGTCGTGCCGCGCGGCGGGCGCGTGATGACCGCGCCGAAGTGCAGCGCCGCCGCCGTCGCCAGCACGATCACCGGGATTTCGATGATGCCGTGCGTGAGCACTGCCGGGATCATGAACGCCGGGTTGTAGCCCGCCAGCACGATCTGGCTGAAGATGTAGCCGAGGATCACGTAAACCGCTGGCGTCAGGATCAGCGCGGCAGCGCCGAAGGTGAAGCTCGCCAGAATCGTCGCGCCGAGCAGAATCCGCCCGTTTTGCCAGGCAATCGCCAGCACCGGGTTCGAGCCGAAGAAATAGCCGGTGTAGCCGTTGATCTGTCCGGCGATCAGGCGCAGCGGCAGGTTCGGCGCCAGGTGAATCTGCCACTGCGGCAGCGTGCCGATCCAGTAACCGCCGACCAGCGCAGCCACGAAGACGACCACCGTCACCGGGATCGCCAGCCCCAGACGGCGGACGCTCAGCGGAATGCCGCGCCGATACCACTCGACCAGGCTGCGCGCGGGTGTCCCCTGATCGTCGATAGCGCGCACGCTGCGCCAGATTCTCGACGCCGTGCCCTTGAGATTGAGCTTGTCCAGCGTGCGACCGAGCAGCTCCTCGCGGTTGAACATGCTGTTGCCGACGCGCAGCAGCAGGATCACGACGATCACCATCCCGGCGATGATCACCCACAGCGCGCCGATCCCGTTGGGCAACTCGGCGTCCGGCGCGAGGAACATGATCGCGCTTTCGCCCTGAATCAGCAGCGTCATCGGGATGATGATAAAGCTGGCGAGCAGGTTGGCGGCGCGCGTGCTGGTCGTCTGGCTGCTGACGACCACCGCGCCCGTGACCATCACCAGCGCCTGCACCGTCGTCAGCACGATGATCTGCGCGACCAGCATGGCGTGCGGTCGCCAGGCGAGGTCGCCGAAGATCAGGCTGACCAGATAGACGGTCATGCCGCCGTAGCTGGAGAGCAGCGGCGGCAGCATCGCCGCCAGCGTCTTGCCGATGTACAGCTCGGTGTTGGTCAGCGGCGTGCTCAGCAGCGGTTCCAGGCTGCGCCGCTCTTTCTCGCCGACGAACGTCTCCAGCGCGATCACCAGCGAGATCGAGATCGGGAAGAAGCCGACGATCATCAGCAGAAACGGCACGGTGCGTGTGCCGATCACCGCCGCGCCGTAGCCTTCGACAAAAGCGGCGAAGCGCCCGGCGACGAACTGCGCCAGCCCCGGAAACAGGAACGTCAGGATGACGATGGGTCCGATGATGCGCCAGTCGCGGAAGCTGTCGCGCACTTCGCGCCGCGTGATGATCAAAGCGTTGCTGAGCGTCGTCCTGACGCTGCTTTCCGAGTCCCGATACGCCACATCGAGCGGCTTAGAGGAGGTCGTCATCGGCTGTGCCTCCGTGCTGTTCATCTTCTTTCACAACCTGCAAGTAGATTTCCTCCAACGTCTGCGAGACGGGCGCCAGCGTGACGATCTCCACGCCCAGCCCGATCACCCGCTGGATCAGCGCCGGGTTGGTCTGGTCGGGGCTGGCGACCCGGTAGCGCAGCCAGTTCTCGCCGCTGTCCTCGACCGTCACCATATCGCCAATATCGTGCGCCAGCCCGTTGAGCCGACCGCGCACGCGCAGCTCCATGCGCGGGTCGCCGACGAAGCGCCGCGCCAGTTCGTCGAAATCGCCGTTGGCGATGATGCGCCCGCGCCGGATGATGGCGATGCGGTCGGCAAGCTGCTGCGCTTCAGTCAGATTGTGCGTCGTGATCAGGAAGGTGCGCTCGTCGCGCTGAAGCTCCTCAATCGCGTCGCGCACGAGCTTGGCGCTCTGCGGGTCCATCGCCGAGGTCGGCTCGTCCAGCAGCAGCACCGGCGGATCGTGCAGCATCGCCCGCACCAGTGCCAGCTTCTGCTTCATGCCTTTGGAGTATTCGCCAAGCTGCCGGTCGAGCGCGAAGATCAGCCCGAAGCGCTCCATCAGGTCGTAGGTGCGCTTCTTGCGCATCGCCGGGGGCAGATGATAGACCTGCCCGAAGAAGTCGAGGTATTCGACCGCCCTCATGCGCTCGTACAGCCCGTGCTGCTCGGTCAGCACGCCGACGTGCGCCCGCACCCGTTCCGGCTGCTGCGCCACGTCGTACCCGGCGATGCGCGCCCAGCCCGACGACGGCGAGAGGATCGAGGTCAACATGCGAACGGTGGTCGTCTTGCCCGCGCCGTTCGGTCCCAGCAGCGCCAGCACCGTCCCGGTAGGGATGTTCATGGAGACGTGATCCACCGCCAGAAAATCGTCGTAGAACTTCGTCAGTTCGTGCGCTTCGATCATAAATGGGTCTCATTACACCAAATGTCCATTTACGATTATCACACGACTAGCGAGCGGCGTGAGTAAATGATCTGTGAAGAGGGATTAAGCGCAGGTTCTACTGACTCGCCGTATCGCCGCCGCTCTCCGGCGGAAGGATCGCTTCCAGTTGCGCGATCAACGGGGGAATATCTTCGGTGACAGCGTTCCAGACCTGATCGAGATCGACCTCAAAGTAAGCATGGATCAGGCGATTACGCATAGCGACAATCTCCGCCCAGGGGATTTGCGGATACTGTTCGCGCAGCGCTTTTGTGGTCTTGCTTGCCGCCTCGCCGATAATCTCGATGACTCTGCACAGGGCGAGAACCGACGTTTCGTCCGTCTCAAGTGACTCACGGGTTGTATTCATGGCAATGCGATGTGCCATAAGTCCAGCGTCGCGCATATGGCGCAGCCGCGTCAGATCATCAGGCATTGTCATATATTAGCTCAGCATCTTCAACGACCTGCTGGCGGAAATAGCGACTCAGTTCGGCTGGCGTGCGCAGGTCAACCTTACGCTCCAGAATACCCGCCAACTCGATCTCCAGACCAGCCATGCGCAGCAACCCCGGCACCTGCCCCGGCTCGAACTCGACCAGCACGTCGATGTCGCTGTCGGGGCGGAAATCGTCGCGCAGCACCGAGCCGAACAGCGACAGCTTGCGGATGCGATGCCGCTGACAGAATTCGGCAATCGCTTCGCGCGGGAGCGCAATACGCTGCTCGATCATGGGGGAACACCTGACTGATTTCGTAGGGGCAGGTTTGAAACCTGCCCCTACACGAACCTCATAACTTACGCCGCTTTGCTGGAGGTCGCGGGCTTCTGTACCTGCTGCGCCTCTTCGACCGTCGGCGTCGTGCGCTGGCGTAGAGGAAGATAATGAACGCCACCAGGAACGCCAGCGCCGTGAACGCCTGCGACGAATTGATGCTCGTGCCGGGAATGTGCGCCACTTCCACGCGCAGGAATTCCAGCATGAAGCGGATGAACGAATACTGCATCACGTAGATCAGGAACAGGTCGCCGTAGCGCAGCTTGCTGCGGTGACGCAGGAAGATGTTCGCCAGCACGACGAACGCCAGCAGATTCCAGAGCGACTCGTACAGGAACAGGGGGTGGAAGCGCGTCGTCGCCACCGGGTAATCGACCAGGCTCTTGAACGGCGTCACGCGGTGGGTCGCGTCAATCGAAATGCCCCAGGGCAGGCTCGTGACCGTGCCGTAGAGTTCCTGATTGACGAAGTTCGCCCAACGACCAATCGCCTGACCGAGCGGCAGCGCCACGCCTGCGATGTCCAACCAGGGCGCAAACGGCAGATGATTGCGACGAACGTAGATGTACGCACCCCCCGCGCCGCCCAGCACCGCGCCGAAAATGCTCAAGCCGCCGCTCCAGATGGCGATAGCGCCGTTCTGGAGGTCGAAGAAGTGCTGCATGAACCAGTTCAGGTCCATGCCCTGCTCGACGACCGAAATCGGCGGGAAGAGCACGAACCACAGCCGCGCCAGCACAATCGCCGGGATGATCGCCCAGGTCAGCGCGCCCCATACGTGATCCGGGTCGCGCCCGTCGCGCTTCGCCAGCCGCGCCGCCACCCAGGCGGCGACCAGCATTGCCACGACGATGATGATCCCGTAGTAGCGAATCTGCACCTTGTCGAAGAGAACTATATATTCTGCCTTGAATACCATAATCACGCCTCTTTATCGAGATGTTTGTAGACGTACCACAGGCGCTGCACGCCGGTCAGATTGGTGCCAATCGCCAGCACCCACAAGCCAAGCATCAGGAGCGGCGGGATCAGCAGCATCATGAGCAGCGTAATCACACGCTCGAAACGCGAGAACAATCCGATTTTCACCGACAGATCGGCTTCACCAGCACGAGCGCGGACATAGCTTACCACAAAACTGCCCACAAGGGAGGTGAGAGCTAAAAGCAAGCCTAACTGCTCACCGCGCCCGGCGAAATAATAGGCGAGCGCCCCGAAGATCAGCCCGTCGGCGTAGCGGTCGAGCGTCGAATCGAGCACGCCGCCGAAGCGGTCTGTGCGCGCCATCGCCCGCGCCACTGCGCCGTCGAGCGCGTCCAGCGGCAGGCTGAGCACCAGCAGCACGCCGCCGAGCTGAATCTGCCCCTGCGCGATGCAGAAAGCCGCCGCTGCGACCACCACCAACCCGGCAATCGTGATGGTATCCGGGTGGATGCCCATGCCGTGTACTGCTGCGCCGACGCGCCGCGTCAGCCCGGCGGTCAGCGCGCGCATCCGGTCGGAGAGCGTGACGGGCGGCTGCGTCATACCAGCGACTTCTGCATGAAGTAACGGGTATGCCCCGGCGGCAGTCCGTCAAGCCGGTGATGCAGCAGGCGTTCCTCGTCGGCAGGCGTTGGCGATTCAAGTGTGATGTGGATGTTGTCGAGCATGATGCTTTCCGCCCTATAAGGACTTGATATTCGCCAGGCAATCGACTACACTTATTTCATTCACGGGGCGTAGCGCAGCCTGGTAGCGCGCAGCGATCGGGACGCTGAGGCCGTGGGTTCAAATCCCGCCGCCCCGACACCCGAACTCCCGCCGAGAGATAACTTTCGGCGGGAGTTTTATTTTCCCTCCGGCTTTCCAGCCGCCACGAGTATACATCACCTGCGACCGCATCTAAATCCCGGAAATGACCTGTCCGGATCGCGCCAAATTGGTGTATCATGGGGGAAAGAAACAGAACAGGAGTTCTAATCATGACGAACAGTCCGTTCCGCCGCGCCACCAAATCGCAGGCGAAGCTGCGCATGGCGATCATGGGACCCTCCGGTAGCGGCAAGACCTACACCGCGCTGAGCGTCGCGGGCGCTCTGGCGTCTGCGACGGGCAGAGTCGCCGTCATCGACACCGAGCACGGCAGCGCCAGCAAATACGGCGACCGCTTCAGCTTCGACGTGCTCGAACTGAACGACTACCACCCGCAGCAGTACATCGACGCCATCCAGGCAGCCGGATCGGGCGACTACGACGTGCTGGTGATCGACAGCCTGAGCCACGCCTGGAACGGCTCCGGCGGCGTGCTGGAAATCGTCGACAAAGCCGCCCGGCGCAGCGAGAGCAAAAACTCGTTCGCCGCCTGGCGCGACGCGACGCCCCTGCACAACCAACTGGTCGAGGCGCTGCTGGCTGCCCCCCTGCACCTGATCGCCACCATGCGCAGCAAAACCGAGTACGTGCTGGAGCGCGACGAGCGCGGCAAGATGACGCCGCGCAAGGTCGGGCTGGCGCCGGTGCAGCGCGAAGGCATGGAGTACGAATTCGACGTGGTGGCGGAGATGGACATGCAGAATACGCTGTTCGTGACCAAGACGCGCATCCCCCGGCTGAGCGGCAAGGTCATCCCCTACCCCGGCGCGGCGCTTGGCGAGACGCTCAAGGCGTGGCTAATGGATGGCACGCCGCTGCACTGGGCGAAGGACAGCGGCGGTCAGCGCTTCAACACGCGCATGAAAGCCCTGAACCTGACGCCGGATTTCGTCCTGACGTTTCTGGAACCAGCGGAAGCAGGGCGTCCGGGTCGGCAGCTAGAGAAGCTGAGCGACACCACGCTCAGCGAAGCGGAGGCGCTGGCGCGGCTGGAAACACTCGCTCAGGATTTGCGTGAGCGCGAGGCGTGAGGATTAAGCCCGCCGGACGTTTAAACGTCCGGCTATGAAAGACCTAGCCGTCCTCTGAAGGGAGGGCACGAGATACACACCAACTTTGGCGACCCCTTGTGCGAACCTTCGGTTCGCCTCGGTCGCCAGATTTTGCCTGGCTGACGGTTTAAACCGTCAGCGGCGCTATTCTTCTTCGTTGGCGGGGTTGCGGTTGGCGCGCTGGCGCATGATCTCGAACGCCAGCACCGACGCCGCTGCCGTCGTACCGAGCGAATGGGTGAAGCGCCGCCCGTAGGGGATGCTCAGGCGCACGTCCGCCGCATCTTCGAACGAGCGGGTCACGCCGCGCTTCTCGCCACCAACGACCAGAAACAGCGCGCTGGATAAATCCGTCTCATAGATCGACGTGGCGCGTTCCTGCGTCGCCACCGCCACCCGCAAGCCGCGCGCGCGGAAGAAATCCGCTGCCGCCTGCGTCGTCTCGGCGATAGCGGTCGGCATCCACTCCGACGCTCCCGCCGATGCCCGCGCCACCACGCCCGCCGCCGACATCCAGTTGCGCGGGCGCAGCACCAAGCCGTCGGCTCCGGCGGCATAAAAGGCGCGCACCGCCTGCCCGAAGTTGAACGGGTCTTCCACGCCGTCGAGCATGACCACGAACGAGCGCGTGATCTCCTTGACCAGCAACTCCAGCGGGACGAACTGGCGCGCGCCCGCCAGCGCCACGATGCCGCCGTGCGTCTTGCCCTGCGCCAGCCCGTCGATCACATCCGCCGGGACGCGCTCGACGGCGACGCCCATGCGCTCGGCATCGCGCGCCAGCCGCGCCGCGTCGCGGTCAACAGCGCCGCCGTCGCGGATCAGCAGCTTGTCGATCTTGCGGCTGCCCGCTTTGAGCGCCGCCTCGACTGAAATCAGCCCTTCGAGGACCGCCTGTTCGTCGCTCATACGTCAGTTCAAAGTTAAAAGTAGAAACAGTTAAAAGGAGCATCCAAACGAGCGCGTTCTTTTAACTTTCAACTTCTTTTACTTTTAACTAGAGTCCTTTTTCCTTCGCTTCGTCCCACAGCGCGTCGAGTGCCGCCAGCGGATAGTCGGTCATCGGCTTGCCCTGCGCCGCCACCGCCTGCTCGATGTAGTGGAAGCGGCGGTAGAACTTGGCGTTCGCCTCGCGCAGCGCCGCCTCCGGCTCGATCTTATGCCAGCGCGCCCAGTTGACGATCACGAACAGCAGGTCGCCCATTTCTTCGGCGCGGTGTGCGTCGCCATCGGCGCTCAGCACCTCGTCGAATTCCTCGCGCACCTTGTCCACCACGTCGTCGATCAAGTGCCAGTCGAAGCCCAGCTTCGCCGCCTTGTCCTGATACTCGTTGGCTTGCAGCAGCGCGGGCAAGCCCTTCGGCACGCCGTCGAGCTTCAACTCGCGCTTCTGCTTGCCGTTCTCCGCGCGCTCCTGCTGCTTGAGCGCGTCCCAGTTCCTGACCACGCCCTCGGCATTCTCCACCTGCACGTCGCCCCACACGTGCGGGTGCCGGTGGATCAGCTTCTTGTTGATGGCGCTGATCACGTCCGCCATGCGAAATTCGCCGTCGTCGGTGGCGATTTGCGCGTGCAGCCCGATTTGCAGCAGCAGGTCGCCCAGCTCCTCGACCAGCGCGTCTGTGTCTTCGGCGTCGAGCGCTTCCAGGACTTCGTGGGTCTCTTCGAGCAGATACTTGCGCAGCGACAGATGCGTCTGCTTGCGATCCCAGGGGCAGCCCTCCGGCGCGCGCAGGTGAGCGATCACCTCCTGAAACTGCTCGTAGCTCGACATGCCGCCCAGCGCGGGCAGATACAGCGCCGTCAGGTGTTCGATGTGCTCGCTGCGGTCGATCTCGAACAGCGGCAGCGTCTCGACCAGCGCGTCCGGCGTCCCGGCGGCGTGGATCAGCCTGACTTCGAAGTCGTCGGGGTACTGGTTCATCAGCGTCAGCTTGAGGTTGGAGGCGAGGTCGCGGCTGTAGACCTGCCCCAGCAGCGCCGGATAGTCCGGGTTGATCGGCGGGTGGTGCATGGCGGCGACGCTGATCGCGTCGAGAAGCTGCAAGCCGTCGAGCGCGTCGATACCGAGCAGCGCCAGCGTCGGCTCGACGAAGCTCACCCCACTGACGACCTCGACCGGGATATTCCCGGCTTTCGCCCCGGCGATCAGCCGCGAAACGGTCGATTCCGCCACCAGCGGGTCGCCGGGGACGGCGTAAACCACGTCGCCGACCAGCGCCGCGTCCATCACCCGCGCCACGATCTCGTCGTAGACCCCGGCGAAATCCGGGATGACTTCGTACACGTCGTCGAAGGACACGCACAGGGCGGGCAAATCCGGCACGCAGGGATGCTGCGCCGTGCGCACGTAGACGATGGGCGCGTTCGAGAGGACGCGCCACGCCCGCCGCGTCAGGTCATCGACGCTGCCCGGTCCCAGTCCGACAATGGTTAGGGTCATAGCCTTGCTTCCCGCTTCCTGTACAGGTCGTACGGGGCAGACCTACGTGTCTGCCCCGGTGATGGCGGGCGCACACAAAGGTGCCCCCTACAAACGATTTCTGGCGTCGCGGCGGATCAAATTACCCACCCTGATAATACCGCCCGAAGCCCAGCGCGGCGCTGCCTTCGCGGTAGTTCCTGATCGCCGGGCGCGTGATCGGGTTCTCCGAGAGTTCCAGCAGCAGCCCGCCGCCCGCAAGGTCGGCTTTACGCCAGGCGGGCAGCGCGTCGAGCGTTTCGCGTCCCCAGTCGTGAACCAACTCCGCGCCGTAGAAGTTGTAATCCCACAGCGCCGCCGGATCAGCGCCAATCTCCGGCGTCTCGTGCGCGTCATACGAGAACAGCCCGAAGCCGCAGCGCGGGCGCAGCGTGTTGAAGATCAGTTCGGCGATGCGGACGTACTCGCGCAGCGCATCGTTGGCGCGCAGATCGGTCTTTTTGCTGGCGAGGAACAGGCGCTGCGCCTCGTCGGGGTCGAAGCCGAACGAGAAGCGCAGCCCGTCCGCGTTCTCGAATTCCATCCAGTAGCCGTTGTAGCGCTGCCGCGCGCGGATGGCGTTGTTCCAGGCGTTCGCCAGCGTCTCCGGCGAATTGGGCACGTAGGTAATGCCCGGCGAGTCGTCGCAGACAATCGCTTTCTTGAGGAACTGGAACGTATCGCCCTCGGCGATGGCGACCAGCAGGCGCACGATGTGGTCCTTGTCGAGCAGGGTCGCGTCGTCGGCGAAGTCGAACAGGATGTATTCGGCGGTCATGACATCTCCGAGTTACAAGTTAAAGGTAAGTGAAGTTAAAAGTAAATACCGCAGTCGCCACTTTTAACTTCTTCTGCTTTTAACTTTCAACTGTCTTTCAAAACGCAAAAGGCAAGGTCACGTGCAACCTGTGGTTGCCTGGACCTTGCCCGATTGTACCCGATGATAAGCGTCTCGCGTTAGCGCTTGGTGTAGGTCGGCGCCTTGCGGGCGCGCTTGAGACCCGGCTTCTTGCGTTCCTTGACGCGGGCGTCGCGCGTCAGCAGTTCGGCGTCGCGGAGCTGCCCCTTGAGGTCGGGGTCGAGCTTGAGCAGGGCGCGCGCCAGTCCAAGCTGGATGGCGTCACGCTGCCCGGTGATGCCGCCGCCGTTGACGTGGACGGAAATGTCGTAGCTGCGCTCCTGCCCGATCACGGTGAGCGGCTGCATGACGATCTCGTAATCGCCTTCGCGCGACAGGTATTCGCCACCCTCGCGCTCGTTGATCGTCAGGCGACCCGTGCCGCCGGGGAAAATGCGCACGCGCGCCGATGACTGCTTGCGGCGACCGATGCCTTCATAATACTGTGCAGACATAAATAACTCCCTTTACCTCTACAGTTCCAGCGCGGTCGGCTTCTGCGCAGCGTGCGGGTGTTCCGAGCCGGTGTACAGCTTCAATTTGCTCAGCATCTTGCGACCGAGCGCGTTCTTGGGCAGCATCCCCTTGACCGCTTCGCGCAGCGGGCGATCCGGGAAGCGGCGCAGGTTGTCGCTCAGGTTGATCTCGCTCAATCCACCCGGATAGCCGGAGTGATGATAGTACATCTTCTCATCCAGCTTGTTGCCGGTGACGGCGATCTTGTCGCAGTTGATGACGATCACGAAATCGCCCACGTCGAGGTTCGGCGCGAACGACGGCTTGTGCTTGCCGCGCAGGATCGGCGCAATCTTCGAGGCGAGACGCCCAAGAGTCTGACCCTCCGCGTCCACAATCCACCATTTGTGCTCGATGTCCTGTGGTTTGGGTGTATAGGTTTTCACCAACATCGTTTTATCCTATGTACTCACTGAAGGGCACGTGCAGCTATCAGTCGTCTGGCTGCCTCTCACCCGGATACTTAACCTGTTCCAGTACCAATCCCTGCGGCGGCGCGAGCGGCACGCCCGGCGCGATCTGCCCACTCTGGAAGATCGCCTCGAACTCGCCAATCGTCATCGCCCCGCGCCCGACTGCCACCAGCATCCCGACGACGCGCCGCACCATGTGCTGCAAAAAAGCGTTCGCCTCGATGCGGTAGATCAGCAGCGCGCCTTCGCGCGTCCACTCGGAGCGCATCACGACGCGCACCGTGTTTTCGCCCTGCGGCGGCTGCCCGAACGCGCCGAAATCGTGCGTCCCGACCAGCAGCGCCGCCGCCTGCTGCATCGCCTCAAAATTGAGCGAGGCGCGCACGTGCCAGACGCGCTGGCGCAGCAGCGGGTCGCGCTGGGCTGCGGGATAGACTGTGTACCTGTAAACGCGCGATGCCGCGTCGAAGCGGGGATGAAACCCGCGCTCGCCCGCGACCACTTCGCCCAACGCCGCAATGTCTTGCAGCGCGATGTCGTCGGGCAGCACAGCGTTGATGGCGTTCAAAAGATCATCACTGCTGTGCTTCCAGGTGACATCGAAAGCGATCACCTGCCCGGTCGCGTGGACGCCCGTGTCGGTGCGTCCTGCTCCCGTAACCGTCACCGACTGCCCGGTGACCTGAGCGACGGCATCCTCAACCGCTCCCTGAATAGTCGGGATACCCGCCGCCTGACGCTGAAACCCGGAGTAGCTCGTGCCGTCGTATGCCAGTGTCGCCCGGTAGCGCATCATGGTTATTCTGTAGGGGCGTTCAATTGAACACCCCTACCGACGGTACGATTTATCCACGTCCTTACGACGCTTCGCGGTCGACCAGCTCCAGCAGCACCATTTCCGCCGAGTCGCCCTTGCGCGGTCCCAGCTTGATGATGCGCGTGTAGCCGCCCGGACGCCCCGCATAGCGCGGCGCCAGCGTATCAAACAGTTTCCCGACCAGTTTGCGGTCGTTGTTGAGACGGCTGGCAGCGATGCGGCGAGCATGAATCGCCCGGTTCGGGTCTTCATGTATCAGACCGCGCTTCGCCGTCGTGATCAAGCCTTCGACGTAACTGCGCACGAAATCGGCTTTGGCGCGCGTGGTCTCGATGCGTTCGTGCTGGATCAGCGCCGTCGCCAGCGACAGCCGCAGCGCCTTGCGCTGTGCCGTATTCCGTCCTAGTTGTTTTCCATAGACGCGATGTCGCATAATTCTTCCCTTACTCGCTCAGGTGTGTAGGGATTTCCGTGTCTGGCGGCAGGTATCCCTTCTCTTTCAGCTTCGTGACCAGTTCATCCAGCGATTTCTCGCCGAAGTTGCGGATCGCCAGCATCGCGTCCGGTCCGCGATCAAGCATGTCGAGCACGTCACCAATCGTGGTGATGCCGGTACGCTTGAGCGAATTGAACACGCGCACGCTCAGGTCAAGCTCTTCGATCAACTTCTCGTAGAGCACGTCCTGACGCCCGCTCGTCTCTTCCGGCTCGCCCGCGTTCTTGTATTCCTCGCTCAGCTCGCCGTGAATGCCGCCCATGACGGTCAGGTGCTTGCTGAGGATGCGCGCGGCTTCGATCAAGGAATCTTCGGGGCGAACCGTGCCGTCCGTCCAGATTTCGATGATCAGCTTGTCGTAGTTGGTGCGCTGCCCCACGCGCGCGCGGTCAACGTCGAAATTCACGCGGCGGATCGGGCTGAAGATGGCGTCGATTGGCAGTTCGCCAATCGGCAGACGCCCGCGCTCCTCCGCCTGGCTGTAGCCCCGCCCCGCCTGCACCTCGAATTCCATCTCGACGTGCGCGTCAGGCGAGTCGGCGGTGAACAGATAGAGATCGGTATTGATGATCTCGACCTCCGGCGGGCAGATGATGTCCGCCGCCGTCACCGTGCCTTCCCCACGATGCTCCAGGCGCAGCCGAGCCTGCTCGGTATCGAACAGGCGCAGGCGAAGCTGCTTGACCTGAAGGATCAACTGGGTCATGTCCTCGCGGACATTGGGAATTGCCGAAAATTCGTGATGCACGTCCGAGACGCGCATACTTGTCACCGCCGCGCCGGGCAGCGACGACAGCAATACGCGGCGCAGCGCCGTCCCCAGTGTCAGACCGTAACCGCTTTCCAGCGGGCTGATGATAAAACGCCCGTAATTGCGCGTTACGGCGTCACTTTCGACCTTATGCGGCAGCACCATGTTATTCATCAAAACGCCCTCCTGGGTTAAACGCGACGCTTTTTAGGCGGGCGAACTCCATTGTGCGGGATCGGAGTCAGGTCGGTGATCGAGCGCACCTTCAAGCCGCTGGCTTGGATGGCGCGGATCGCCGCTTCACGACCCGGACCGGGTCCCTTCACAAAGACATCGACTTCCTGCATCCCATGTGTTTGTGCCGCATCCGACGCGGACTGCGCCGCCACGCGCGCGGCGTAGGGCGTGCTCTTGCGGCTGCCTTTGAAGCCCGAAGTCCCGGCGCTCGCCCACGACACCACGTTGCCCGATTGATCGCTCATCGAGATGATCGTGTTGTTGAAGGTGGCAAAAACGTGCGCCTGACCATATGGGATATTCTTGACAGACTTTTTCGTCGTCGTGCGGCGTCCGGTCGTCCCTTTTTTAGCAGGTGTGCGCGGCATAAATCCTCTCCAGAATGCTCTTGCGGTAAGATGCGCCCTGTTTCCAGGGCGCATTTACACAATTGTTGAACCAATCAGTTGCGATAAACGTGCGCGAGGGAACGCGCCAATGCGCTGGCGTGGTTACTTCTTGGTCGCGCCACGACGACGACCACGACCTGGCACGGTCTTCTTGATACCCTTGCGCGTGCGCGCGTTCGTGCGCGTGCGCTGACCATGTACCGGCAGGTTGCGACGATGACGCAGACCGCGATAGCTGCCGATTTCGGACAGGCGCTTGATGTTCAACTGCACCTGACGGCGCAGGTCGCCTTCCGTTGGCAGCCCGCCAATCGCATCGCGCAGCGCTTGAAGCTGCGCTTCGGTCAGGTCGCGGACGCGCAGGTTCGGATCGACCCCCGTCCGCGAGAGCACCTGCTTGCTCGTCGGACGACCGATCCCATAAATGTAGGTCAACGCCACTTCCACGCGCTTATCGCGGGGCAGGTCTACACCTTCGATACGTGCCATAACTCGCCTTCCCCTAACCCTGACGCTGCTTGTGCTTTGGATTTGAACAAATGACCATGACATTGCCGTGACGCTTGATGATACGGCACTTCGGGCAACGCTTTTTCACAGATGCACTAACACGCATGACAAAATCTCGCTCTCTGCGCTTCTTAACAGGTTATACATTATAGCGATATTGACCGGGTGAGTCTACGGTCAGTTTCGTCGTATTCATAGCACCGTCAGAATCTCTGGCTCGCCTTCCGTGACGGCGATTGTATGCTCGAAATGGGCGCACAGCGAGCCGTCGCGTGTGACCACCGTCCAGCCGTCGTCCAGCTCGCGCGTCTCCGGTCGCCCGGTATTAACCATCGGCTCGATGGCGTAGGTCATGCCCGGCTTGAGCGGATAGCTTTTCCAGCCGCGCTGGCGTGCATGACGGGGCCACCAGTTGGGAACCTGCGGCTCCTCGTGCATCGCCCGCCCGACACCGTGCCCGGTGTACTCGCGCACGACGCTGTAGCCGTGACTCTCGACAAAGTGCTGCACCGCCAGCGACACGTCGCTGGTTTCATTGCCCACCACCGACGCTTTGATGCCGACCATCAGCGCTTCTTGGGTCACGTCGAGCAGACGCTGCACCGACGGCGCGATCTTGCCCACGCTCATCGTGAAAGCGCCGTCGCCGACGAAACCCTGATAGATGCAGCCCACGTCCAGGCTGATGATGTCGCCCTCTTGCAAAACGCGCTTGCTGCTGGGAATCCCATGCACCAGCTCGTTGTTGATCGAGGCGTTGATCGTCGCCGGGTAAGCGGGTGCGCCGGGCTTGTTGTTCGGATAATTCAGGAACGACGGCACCGCGTCGTGATCCCGAATAACTTTCTCGGCGATCTGATCCAGTTCGAGGGTGGTAACGCCAGGACGCACCGCCTCCCGCATCGCCTGATGCGCTTCGGCGACAATCCGCCCCGCCTCGCGCATGATGCGAATCTCGTCCGCCGTCTTGATGTATATTGCCATTACGACTTGCCTCAGTTCACTTTACTCTTGCGGCATCGATAGCCGCCTGAATTGCCTGGCTGACCGCCGGGATCGATTGATCCGCATCGATCTCGCGCAGCAGCCCTTTGCCCCGGTAATAGTCGATCAGGGGCTTGGTCGTCTCGACGTAAATGTCGATGCGCTTGAGGATGGCATGAGCGTTGCCATCGTCCGCGCGGCGCACCAGTTCCGTCCCCGTATCCTTCTCGACCGCTTTCAAGCGCGGCGGGAACAGCTTGTCCGGGTGGTCGACGAACTGCCACTCGATGCCCTCGTCGTTGAAGTAGATGTTGTAGCTCTTGCTGCCGTCCGGCTGGCTGACCCGCCCGAACGCCCGCTTGAATGCGCTGTACAGGTCAAGCTGGAGCAGCAGCACGACGTTGACGCGCTCGCCTTTGTCCGCCAGATAGTGCTCCAGCCAATCCGCCTGCGCCGGCGTGCGCGGATACCCGTCGAAGATTACGCCGTTGGCGGCGTCAGGCTGGCTGAGACGATCCTTGAGCACTTCGTTGGTGGTGGCGTCGTCGATCAGGCGCCCTTCCGACATGATCTGCTGGATGCGGCGAGCGAGGTCGTCTTCGCGGGTCTTCATCGCGCGGAACAAATCGCCGGTCGAGACGTGCGGGATGTTGTAGGTCTCGCGGATGAACTTGGCTTGTTCGCCTTTGCCCGCGCCCTGCACGCCCATCAGAATGACGTACAAACCCATTTTTCAAAATCTCCATAAATTGCCGCCCGATGCTTGAAGCATCGGGCTAGGAATGCAAGCCTGCTCAAGCAGGCTGCTGATCAGCCACCTTCAGGTGGCTTGGTTTTTTAGCCGGAGGCTTTGAGCCTCCGGCGGTGCTTAGCGCATGAAACGGTCGTAATTGCGCATGACCAACTGCGCCTCTAACTGGCGCATAGTGTCGATCACGACGCCGACCACGATGATCAAGCCGGAACCCGTCAGCACGTAGGCTGCGTTGCCTGCGCTGCCGGAGACCGCTTCGTTGGGGAACAGCAGACGGTTCACGAAGTCCATGATGCCGGGCACGACGGCGATGATCCCCAGGAACAGCGCGCCGATCAGCGTCACGCGGCGGGTCACGCGGATGATGTAATCCTGCGTGCGCTTGCCGGGGCGAATGCCCGGTATGAAGCCGCCGTTGCGCTGCAAGTTATCGGCTAGGTCCTGGTTGCCGACCATGATGTCCGAATAGACGAACGTGAAGCCGACCACCAGTATAAAATAGGTGAGCCAGTAGAACAGCCCGGTCTGCTGCCCGAAGGTCTGCGTAATCGACGTGCGTATCGGACCATCCGGGAACAGGTTGACCAGCAGCGCAGGGAAGGCGATGACCGCCTGCGCGAAAATCAGCGGGATCATGCCCACCGGGTTGACTTTCAGCGGGATGTGTGTGCTCGCGCCGCCGTACTGTTTTCGTCCGCGCACGCGCTTGCCATACTGCACCGGGATGCGCCGCACGCCTTCCTGAATGAAGACGATGCCGATCACGCTGATGATCGTGATGATGACGAACGCGCCGATGTTGAAGACGGGCTGCGTCGAGCTGCTGATCAACTGCACCAGACGCTGCGGCGCGCGGGCGACGATTCCTGCGAAGATGATGATCGACAGACCGTTGCCGATGCCCTGCTCGGTGATCAACTCGCCGAGCCAGATAGCGAACATCGTCCCGGCGGTCATGGTAACGATCACCGTTAATGTCAGCAAGATGTCGGTGCCAAAGCCGGGGATGATCGGCGTGCCGCCCAGCGTATTGAAAATCTGTATCTGGCTGACGGTCTGCAAAATCGACATCGGGATCGCCAGATAGTAGGTGTAATTTTCGATCTTCTCGCGCCCGCCCGGTTCCTTCTGGAGGTTCTCCAGGCTGGGAATCACCGGCGTGAGCACCTGCAAAATAATCTGCGCCGTGATGTACGGGTAGACGCCGTTGGCAATGACGCTGAAGTTTTGCAGCGCGCCGCCTGACAGCAGGTCAAGCACCCCGACCAAGCCGCCGGAGTTTCCGGCGAGCAGGTTCTGCAAGGCGACGCGGTTCACGCCAACCACCGGCACGTGCGCCGCAAACTGATAGATCACCAGGATTAAGCCGGTGATCAACAGCTTGTTGCGCAAGTCCGGCAGGCGGAAGGCATTACGAAGTGCCTCAATCATGCCAGATTCCTTAAGTCTTCTCGATTACATAAGGCGCATTTCATTCGCGCCACCAGAAGCGCAACACTTCTGGCTTCCTCTACGGGCAAGCGGGCTGATTATAGCGAGGTTGGCGTGTCCCCGCTTGCGCGTTCGCGGTTTATTCCGCGTTTAGTTTGGCGAGCTTGGCTTTCGGCAGCAGCTTGACCGTGATGCGCGCGCCCTTGACCTTAATCGGCAGGACTTCGACGCTGCCCCCGGCATTGCTGATCTTTTCCTGCGCGCTCTTGCTGAAGCGGTGCGCATGAACCGTCAGCTTCTTGCTCAGATCGCCGCCACCCAGGACGACGACCGGCTTGTCGGCTTCCCGAATCCAGCCGTTCGCCACCATCACGTCCGGCGTCACCGTCGTGCCAGCGTCGAGCGCCTCAAGCTGCTTGACGTTGACTTCTTGGTATTCCGTCCGGAAGATGTTGGTGAAGCCGCGCTTGAAGGGCAGACGGCGCACCAATGGGAGCTGACCGCCTTCAAAGTACGCGCCCTTGCGCGCCCCACGACCGCGCGCGCCCGCACCTTTTGTACCGCGTCCGGCAGTTTTACCCTTGCCCGCCGAGATACCGCGACCGACGCGGGTCTTCTTCCGGTGTGAACCGGGATCGGGCTGCAAATCATGCAGTTTCATCAGCCAACCTCCTCCACCGAAACGAGATGGATGATCTTGTTGATCATGCCGCGTACCGATGGGATGTCTTTAACGACCACACTGGCGTGCATCTTGCGCAGACCGAGCGCCCGCGCCGTCTCGCCCTGGCTCTTTTCGTAGCCGATGGGGCTTTTCACCAGCGTGACCTTGAGTTGTTTCTCAGCCATGAACGTTACTCACTCTCCGGCACCGTCGCTTCCGGGCGCTTGCGCTCCCAGAAGGGGCGGACCTCGTTGATGTTCTTGCCGCGCATCGCCGCCATTTCTTCGGGGCTGCGCAGCAATTCAAGCGCCGTCAGCGTCGCCATTGCCACGTTCAGCAGGTTGGCGCTGCCCTGGCTCTTGGTCAGGATGTCATGCACGCCGACCGCTTCCAGCACGGCGCGCACGCCGCCACCCGCGATGACGCCTGTACCGGGAGCAGCAGGCTTGAGCAGCACTTTCGCGCCGCCGTATTCCCCTAGCACCTGGTGCGGGATCGTCGTACCGGAAAGCGTGACCTTCTTCATGCGCCGCCGCGCCCGGTCGGTGCCTTTACGGATGCTGTCCGGCACGGCGCGCGCCTTGCCGACGCCGACGCCGATACGCCCGTTGCCGTCACCGACGACCACGACCGTGCGGAAGGAGAAGCGACGACCGCCCTGAATCACCTTGGCGACGCGCTTAATGTCGATCACGCGCTCGTCCAGTTCCTCACGGTCTTCACGAGGTTCACGTGGCTCACGCGGTTCGCGCTGCTGTCTGTTTTTCATAAACTGCTCCTAAAAATTCAGTCCGCCTTCACGCGCGCCTTCAGCCAGCGCTGCCACGCGACCATGATACCGATACCCGCCCCGGTCGAAGACGACGGCGCTGATGCCCGCCGCTTTGGCGCGATCCGCCAGCACCTGCCCGACGATCTTCGCTGCTTCGACCTTGCCCTTGCCGTCGATCTGCTTGGCGACGGTCTTGTCAATCGTCGACGCCGACGCCAGCGTGCGCCCCGTCGCATCGTCGATCACCTGCGCGTAGATATTGCTCAGGCTGCGAAAGACGTTCAGACGCGGGCGTTCCGCCGTCCCGCTGACGCGGGCGCGTACACGTCGGTGGCGTCGCTCAAACTGCGCACTTTTCTTCTTAAGCTGCTTCGTGGTAGCCATACGTCACCTTACTTCCCGGTCTTACCCGCTTTGCGGCGGATGATTTCGTCAGAGTAGCGGATGCCTTTGCCCAGATACGGCTCCGGCGGGCGAAGCTCACGGATATTCGCCGCCACCTGCCCGACGACCTGCTTGTCAATCCCCTTGATGTGGATCATGCGACCACGATCTTCGGTCTCGAAGGTGATGTTCGCGGGCGGGTTGACGACGATCTCGTGCGAGTAGCCCAGCCGCATCACCAGGTCTTTGCCACGCAGGTCGCTGCTGTAGCCAACGCCCTCGATCAACAGCGTGCGCTCGAACCCATCCGAGACACCCTTGACCATGTTCGCCAGCAGCGCCCGCTCCAAGCCATGCAGCGCGCGGTTCTCGCGCTCGTCGTCGGGGCGGGTCACGGTCAGCACGCCGTCATCCTGCTGAACACTGATATTGGGGTGAACCGCGTGCTGCAATTCGCCCTTCGGTCCCTTGATGGTGACGGATTGACCGCTGATGGTCGCCGTCACTTTCGCGGGAATTTGAATTGGTTGCTTACCAATACGAGACATCGCCAATTTCCTCGCTTACCAGACGTAGCACAGCACTTCGCCGCCGACACGCTCGCGGCGCGCCTGCTGCGCGGTCATCACACCCTTCGGCGTGGTCACAATTGCAATGCCGATGCCGCTCATCGGGCGCGGCAGGTCTGCCCGCCCCCGGTAGACGCGGCGACCGGGCTTGCTCACGCGCTGGATGTTCGAGATCACCGGCTTGCGCTCGCGGCGCGCACCGTGATATTTCAACTGAATCGTAATCAACGAAAAAGGTTTTTCATCGCCGACGATGTAGTCTTCGATATAGCCTTCTTCCTTCAAGATGCGGGCAATCTCCACCTTGATCTTCGAGGCAGGAACCTCGCAGGTGGGTTTCCCGACCATCAGCGCATTACGAATGCGCGTCAGCATATCTGCAATGGGATCGCTCGTCATGCTTCCCTTCCGTTCTCCGACTACCAGCTCGACTTCACGACGCCAGGGATTTGCCCCTTGAGCGCCAACTCGCGGAAATGAATGCGGCACAAGCCGAACCGCCGGATGTAACCACGCGGGCGACCACAAATCTTGCCTGAATTCGGATCGACATAACTACAGCGGTTGCGGACACGCACCTTGTATTTCCGGTGAGATTCACGAGCTGTCATGGATTTCTTTGCCATAGCCCTCTTTACCTTTCCTGGAAAGGCATACCCAGCAGCTTAAGCAGGCGTCGCCCTTCCTCGTCCGTCTTCGCGGTGGTGACAATCGTGATCTCCATGCCGCGCACCTTGTCGATTTTGTCGTACTGAATTTCGGGGAAGGCAAGCTGCTCACGCAGACCAATCGTATAGTTGCCGCGCCCGTCGAACGTATCCGGCGAGACACCACGGAAGTCGCGGATGCGCGGCAGCGCGATGTTGATCAGCCGGTCGAGCAGCGCCCACATCCGTTCGCCGCGCAGCGTCACCTTCGTGCCAATCGGACGCCCTTCACGCAGCTTGAACGCGGCGATGCTCTTCTTCGCCTTGTTGATCACGGGCTGCTGCCCGGTGATCGCGCGCAGATCGGTGACCGCCCCGTCCAGCGACTTCGGGTTGTCAATCGCTTCCCCGACGCCGATGTTGAGCACGATCTTCTCGACGCGCGGCACCTGCATCACGTTGTCGTAGCCAAACTCACTGCTGAGCGTGGGCATGACCTTGTCTTCGTACAATTGTTGGATGTCGTATTTCGCCATAATGCTACTCGATGTCCGAATCGCACTGCTTACAAACGCGGACTTTGAAACCATCGTCGCGGACGCGGAAGCCGACGCGCGTCTTCTTGCTACAGGTCGGGCAGACCACCATCACGTTGGAGAGATGGATGGGTCCGTTGAATTCCACGATTTGCGCGGGAATCTGCTGGTTGTCCGACTGGCGCGCCTTGCGATGGCGCTTGAGCAGGTTGACGCCCTGCACCACCACGCGATCCTGCTTCGGCAGCACCGTCAACACTTCGCCGCGCTCGCCGAGGTCTTTTCCGGCGATCACTTCGACCGTATCGCCCTTCTTTACACGCTGCATCTTAACCCTCCACCACTCACAGGGTTTCCGGCGCGAGCGACACGATTTTCAGGAAGCCCCGGTCGCGCAGTTCGCGGGCGACAGGTCCGAAAACGCGCGTCCCGCGCGGGTTCTGTAAATCGTCACTCAAAATCACAGCGGCGTTGTCGTCGAAGCGGATGTACGAGCCGTCGTCGCGGCGGTATTCCTTCGCCACGCGCACGACCACCGCCTTGACCACGTCGCTTTTCTTGACACTGCCCTGCGGCGTCGCCGATTTCACGGTCGCTACCACGATGTCGCCGATGCCGCCGTAATAGCGGAACGAGCCACCGAGCACCCGGATCACCAGAATTTCTTGCGCGCCGGTGTTATCGGCGACTTTCAGACGAGATTCATTCTGGATCATTTTCCTCGTCCTCTACTTCCTCAGTGTCCACGTCAGCGTCTGCACCGCCTTCGAGGATTTCTTCCTCGTCGGGCAGGACTTCCAGCACCGGCGTGCCCACTGCCTGCAAGACTTCCTCGACCACCCAGCGCTTGTGGCGGCTGAGCGGCTTGCTTTCGACGACGCGCACCAGCGCGCCCATTTCGAGCGCGTTGCTCTCGTCGTGCGCCATGATCTTCTTGGTCGTGCGCACAACCTTCTTGTAGATGGGATGCATCTTGCGCCGCTCAATGGCGACGACGACGGTTTTGTCCATCTTGTTGCTAACGACTCGTCCTACGAGCCGCCGACGTTTGTTAGGCATTGTTCCCTCCCTGCTGCGCTGCGATCTGCCGCTCACGGACTACGGTCAGGATGCGGGCGACATCGCGCTTGGCGCTGCGCAGCGCGTTCGGGTCTTCGAGCTGTCCGAAACTCTTCTGGAAGCGCAGGTTGAACAACGCTTCTTTCAGGTCTTCCAGCTCGTCGAACAGCCGGTCATCCGGTAGTTGACGCAGGTCTCGAATGTTCATAAGCCACCAATCTCCTGCCCGGAAATTGGGTCGATACGCCGGACGATCTTGGTGCGGATCGGCAGCTTGTGCGAGGCGAGACGCAGGGCTTCGCGCGCTTCTTCATCCGGGATACCGCCCATTTCGAACAGGACGCGCCCCGGACGAATGACGGCGACCCAGAACTCGACCGCGCCCTTGCCGCTGCCCATACGAGTCTCGGCGGCTTTCTTGGTGACCGGCTTATCCGGGAAGATACGAATCCAGACTTTGCCACGACGGCGGACGAAACGCACCATCGTGCGGCGCGCGGCTTCGATCTGGCGGCTGGTCATCCAGCAGGGTTCCAGCGCTTGCAGACCCCATTCGCCGAACGCCACCGTCGAGCCGCGATACGACTTGCCCGTCATGCGCCCGCGCATTTGCTTCCGGTACTTGACACGTTTTGGCATTAACATTGCACATAACTCCTACGGGCTGACGTAAACTTCTTCGTTTTTCCCGCTCGGCTTCTGCTTTTCCTCGCCCAGCGTTTCGCCCTTGTAAATCCATACCTTGATGCCGATACGTCCAAAAGTGGTCAGCGCTTCGGCGCGGGCGAAGTCGATGTTGGCGCGCAGCGTGCCGCGCGGGACGCGCCCCTCGCTCTGCCATTCGCGGCGAGCCATGTCCGCGCCCGCCAGACGACCGCTGACTTCGATCTTGATGCCCTGCCCGCCCTGACGCATCGCCTGGCTGATGGCGCGCTTGATGGCGCGGCTGTGCCCGATACGGCGCTCAAGCTGCTGGGCGATGTTCTCGGCGACCAACTGCGCGTCCAGGTCGGGCTTCTCGATCTCGCTGACCTCGACCTTCGCCGTCTTGCCGGTCATTTCCTGAAGACCCTGCTTCATCTTCTTGACCGCATCACCCTTGCGCCCGATCAGGATGCCGGGGCGGGCGGTGTGGATGGTGATCTGAAGCTGGTTCGAGTTGCGCTCGATTTCGATGCGCGACACGCCCGCCTTCTCGCCTTCTTTCTTGATGAAGCGGCGAATGGCGAAATCTTCCTTGAGCAGGTCGCGGAACTGCTGCCCCTTCGCAAACCAGCGCGCGTCCCAGTCGCGGTTGACCTTCAGGCGGAAACCAATCGGGTTGACTTTGCGACCCATGTTACTTTTCCTCTCGTTCTGCCAACACGACGGTCAGATGCGACGTGCGCTTCTTGCGCGGTTTGTAACGCCCACGCGCGCCCGCTTTGTAGCGTTTGAGCATGGGACCGCCATCGGCGAAAATTCTCGCAACGACCATATCTCCTCTGGCAAGCTCGAAGTTGTTTTCGGCGTTTGCCAGCGCAGATGCGACCAGCTTGTGAACAATCTCCGCGCCCTTCTGCGGCATGAATTGCAGTACGGTCAGCGCCTGCTCGGCGCCCATACCGCGCACCTTGTCGCACACCAGGCGAAGTTTCTGAGGGCTGATGGAGGCATAACTGTAGCTTGCACGCACTTCCATGACCGTCCCCCTACTTCTTCTTCTTTTCGACGAGATGACCGCGATACGTGCGCGTCGGCGCGAACTCGCCGAGCTTGTGCCCGACCATGTTCTCGGTCACGTAAATCGGCACGTGGCGGCGACCATCATGCACCGCAATCGTGTGACCCACCATCTGCGGGAAGATCGTGCTGGCGCGGCTCCACGTGCGGATCACGACTTTGCGGTTCTCCGTGTTCAGCTTCTCAATCTTCTTGAGCAGCTTCGGGCTGATGAATGGACCCTTTTTCAACGAACGTGACATAGTTTTTCCTCGTTAGCTCTGAGCGGTGGGTAGGAGCGAAGCGTTCTGCACTCCTACGATGCCAACCGTCAGTCGGCTATCCTTATCGTCTCTTCCCGCGACGGCGGACGATCATGCGGTCGGTGCGCTTGTTGACGCGCGTGCGCTTGCCCAGCGCAGGCTTGCCCCAGGGCGTCTTCGGACCGGGCAGACCGATCCCCGAACGACCCTCGCCACCACCGTGCGGGTGACTCGCCGGGTCCATCGCCGTGCCGCGCACGGTCGGACGCCAGCCCTTCCAGCGATTGCGCCCGGCTTTACCGAGCTTGATGTTGCCATGATCGGTGTTGCCGACCTGACCAATCGTCGCCATGCAGCGCTCATGTACCAGCCGGACTTCGCCGCTGGGCAGACGAACCTGGCAGTAAATGCCTTCCTTCGCCAGAAGCTGCGCCGAAACCCCGGCGGAGCGCGCAAGCTGACCGCCTTCGCCCGGCAGCAGCTCCACGTTGTGAATCTGCGTGCCGACCGGGATGTCCCGGATGTACAGCGCGTTGCCCGGACGGATTTCGGCGTTCTCGCCGTTGGCGATCTTGTCGCCGACCTTCACGCCCAGCGGCGCGATGATGTAGCGCCGTTCGCTGTCTTCGTACTCCAGCAGCGCAATGCGCGCCGAGCGGTTCGGGTCGTATTCAATCGAGATGACCTCTGCCGTCACGTCGAACTTGTTGCGCTTGAAGTCGATGATCCGGTAGCGCCGCCGCGCGCCGCCACCGCGATGTCGCACCGTCACGCGACCCGTATTGTTGCGCCCGCCGTGCTTGCGGATGGCTTCCGTCAGCGACCGCTGTGGGCGCGACGTGGTGATTTCGTCAAAAGAGTGCCCTGTCATTCCCCGGCGACCCGCCGAGGTGGGCTTGTAGACCTTGATGGGCATGTTCCCCCCTCGTTATAGGTCGAATAATTCGAGCTTTTCGCCCGCTTCGAGAGTGACAATCGCTTTCTTCCACTCGCTGGAGCGCCGGTACGCATTGCGCCCGCGCATCCCGCGCTTGGCGGGCATGATCATGGTGTTGACCTTCTTGACACGCTTTTCAAAAATGATCTCGACCGCCTGCTTGATCTGCTGCTTGTTCGCTTCCGGCGCGACTTCGAAGGCGTACTGATTCCGCTCTTCGGAAATGATGTTCGCCTTCTCAGAGACCACCGGACGACGGATCACGTCATACAGGTGAAGTTCAGCCATTACTGCTTCTCCAATCCCCAGATGCTTTTGATCACGTCGAGCGCATCCAGCGGGACAATTACCTTGTCGTACTGGAGCAGATCGCGGATGTTCAGGTAGCTGGCGCGCAGAGTCTTGGATTTCTCCAGGTTGTTGACGCTGCGCTGCACGTTGTCGTTGCGCTCGGCGAGCAGCACCAGCGTCGAGTTTTCGCCCGCCAGCGCTTCGAGGATGCGCTTCATGTCTTTAGTCTTGGGCGTATCCACCGCCAAACGGTCGACGAATACCAGTTGATCGTCTTGCAGCAGCGCGCTCAAGGTGGAGCGGATCGCACCGCGACGCATCTTCTTGGGCATGTCGAGCGTATAATCGCGCGGGCGAGGACCCATCGGGCGACCGCCGCCGACGAACTGGGTCGCGCTTTCCGCGCCGTGACGCGCGCGCCCCGTGCCCTTCTGGCGGTACATCTTCTTGGTCGTCATGTTGACTTCGCCGCGACGCTTGACCTTGTGCGTGCCCAGGCGGGCATTCGCCATCTGGCGCACAAACGCCTGGTGCATCAGCCCTTTGTTGATCTTGGCTTCAAAAATGTCGGCGGGCAGATCAATCGTCTGCACCTGCTTGCCGGTCATATCCATCACTGGAACCTGCATGATTTATTCTCCTCGCTAACGACGGCGCACACGCGCAGGCTTAATGATGACAATACCGTCGTTGGCGCCGGGGACGGAACCCCGCACCGCGAGCAAATTGCGCTCGGCATCGACCACGATCACTTCCAGGTTCTGCGCGGTCACGCGGTCACCGCCCATGCGCCCAGCCATCTTCTGACCGGGATAGGTGCGCCCCGGCGTGGTCGTCGAACCGACCGAACCCGGCGCGCGCTCGCGGTCGGACTGACCGTGAGTTTTCGGCTGCCGGTGGAAGTGGTGGCGCTTCACCGTTCCCGCGAAGCCTCGTCCTTTGCTCGTACCGATCACGTCCACGCGCTCGCCTTTGGCGAATACGTCCACCTTGACCTCCGCGCCTTCCGCCACGTCGACTTCGCCGTTCTTCAGGCGAAACTCGCGCAGATGACGCAGGGCGGGCAGGTTGTTGCGCTTCAGGTGTCCAAGCTCGCCTTGCGTCAGACGCTGCGGCTTGGTTTCGCCATAGCCCAGTTGCACGGCGGTGTATCCATCTTTTTCGCCCGTGCGAACCTGCGTGACGAAGCAGGGACCCGCCTGAATAACGGTCACGGGAACAGCATTCCCGCTGTCGTCAAAAATCTGGGTCATGCCCAATTTTTTACCGATGATGCCCTTCATTCGTTTGCCTCCAGAGGGGAGCCATCACCCCTCTTTCTCGTCTCGATCTGCTCGTATTGGCGGGAAGGCTATCCCGCGTGCGAGTCTCTCTAGCTTTCAGCTATCAGCGGTCAGCTTTCAGGTTTAGCTATCGGCGCTCAGCGGTTGGCTGATTGCTGACAGCTAATCGCTGGCAGCTAGCGCTAAATCTTGATTTCGATGTCCACGCCTGCTGGCAGGTTCAGGCGCATCAAGGTGTCAATCGTCTTGCTGTCCGGGTCGAGCACGTCGATCAAACGCTTGTGCGTGCGAATTTCAAAGTGCTCCTGCGAGTCTTTGTCGATGAACGGTCCGCGCATCACGGTGAACCGTTCGAGCCGCGTCGGCAGCGGGACGGGACCCACCACCCGCGCGCCCGTGCGCTCTGCCGTCTCGACAATCCGCTGCGCCGACTGATCGAGCACCCGGTGATCGTATGCCTTCAGACGGATACGAATCTTGTTTTTGAACATCTCAATTCCTCTGAGTAAGTGATGCCGGGAGCAAGGAGCGCCTCCCGGCATCACAGTTCGTCTGTCTCTACGACGTGGGTGCTAGCTGAGAATCTCGGTGATCGAGCCAGCGCCGACCGTCAGCCCGCCTTCGCGGATAGCGAACTTCGAGCCTTTTTCGAGCGCGACCGGCGTGATCAGCTCGACTTCAAGCTGAATGGTGTCGCCGGGCATGACCATCTCGACGCCTTCCGGCAGCGTTACCGTCCCGGTCACGTCCATCGTGCGGATGTAGAACTGCGGACGATAGCCGGTGAAGAACGCCTTGTGACGCCCGCCTTCTTCCTTCTTGAGGACGTACACCTGGCTCATGAAGCGCTTGTGCGGCGTGATGCTGCCGGGTTTCGCCAGCACCATACCACGCTCGACTTCTTCACGGGTGGTGCCGCGCAGGAGGATACCGGCGTTGTCGCCCGCGTCCGCCGAATCGAGTTCCTTGTGGAACATCTCGATGCCGGTGACGATGGTCTTCATGATCTCGTCGCGCAGACCGATGATCTCGACTTCCTCGCCCTTCTTGAGCGTGCCGCGCTCGACACGACCGGTCACGACCGTACCACGACCCTTGATCGAGAACACGTCTTCGACGGGCATCAGGAACGGCTTGTCCTTCTCGCGCACCGGGGTCGGGATCCAGGCGTCCACCGCGTCCATCAGTTGCAGGATTGGCTGGTACTCCGGCGCGTTGATGTCCATGCTGGTCAACTCGTTCGCCTGAAGCGCGGAACCGCGAATGATCGGGGTGTCCGGGCTGAAGCCGTAGCTCTCCAGCAGTTCGTGCAGTTCAAGCTCGACCAGCTCAAGCAGTTCTTCGTCGTCGAGTTGATCGGTCTTGTTCAGGAAGACCACCATCGCGGGGACTTCCACCTGACGGGCGAGCAGCACGTGCTCACGAGTCTGGGGCATCGGACCATCCGGGGCGCTCACGACCAGGATCGCGCCGTCCATCTGCGCCGCGCCGGTGATCATGTTCTTGATGTAGTCGCGGTGACCGGGGCAGTCCACGTGCGCGTAGTGACGCGCGTCCGTCTCGTATTCGACGTGGCGGATGTTGATCGTGATACCGCGCGCTTTTTCCTCGGGGGCGTTGTCGATTTCGTCATACCTCATCAACTGCGCGCGACCCTTCAGCGCCAGCACTTTCGTGATGGCAGCCGTCAGTGTGGTCTTGCCGTGATCGACGTGACCGATGGTGCCGATGTTGACATGCGGCTTGCTGCGCTCGTATTTTGCCTTCGCCATTTCTTTGCTTCCTCTTACCTTCTACGAACCCAAAGATTTTGTGTTGTCGCCCCGCGCTTGAGCGGGACTCGTCGAATACCGTTAGCCATTGCCCTTGATGATTTCATCGGCAATGTTCGCGGGTGCGATGCTGTACTTCTCGAATTCCATCGTGAAGCTGCCGCGCCCCTGCGTCATGTTGCGAATCTGCGTCGCGTAGCCGAACATCTCGCCGAGCGGAACGTTGGCGCGAATGGCGGTTGCGCCCGCGCCGCGTGGTTCCATCCCGGAGATCGTTCCGCGCCGCGCGGACAGGTCGCCCACAATCGTGCCCGTGTACTCGTCTGGCACATTGACTTCGACTTTCATGGTCGGCTCAAGCAGAACGGGTTTGCCCTTCTGCACGCCTTCCTTAAGCGCCATCGACCCGGCGATCTTGAACGCCATTTCGCTGGAGTCCACTTCGTGGAATGCGCCGTCGACCAGATGCGCCTTGACGCCGACGACCGGATAACCCGCCAGCACGCCGCCAGCCATCGCTTCGCGCACGCCGTGTTCGGTCGGCTTGATGAACTCGCGCGGGATCGTCCCGCCGCGAATATCGTCCAGCCAGATCAAGCCGTCTTTGCTTTCCGCCATTTCCTCGTCCGTCATCGGCTCGAAATCGAGGACGACACGCGCATACTGACCTTTACCACCGCTCTGGCGCTTGAAGGTCATGTCAACGTGCAACTCGCGGGTGATACTCTCGCGGTACGCCACGCGCGGACGACCGACCGTCGCCTGTACGCCGAACTCGCGCATCATACGGTCGACCAGCACTTCGAGGTGCAGCTCGCCCATGCCGCGAATTTTGGTCTGCCCCAGCTTGTCGTCCACCTCGACCTTGAAGGTCGGGTCTTCTTCAGCCAGGCGGCGCAGGGCTTCGCCCATCTTATCGGAGTCGCCCTTGGTATTCGGCTCGATGGCGACTTCGATCACGGGTTCCGGGAAGGAAATCTTCTCCAGGACAATCGGGTGATTCTGGTCGCACAGGGTGTCGCCGGTGAAGGTACTCTTGAGTGCCAGTACCGCGCCGATGTCGCCCGCGTGAACTTCTTCGATGTCCTCGCGCCGGTCAGCGAACATACGGACGATACGCCCGATACGCTCGCGGTCGCCGGTCGTGCTGTTGAGCATGTTCGTGCCGATGCGCAGCACGCCGGAGTAAACGCGGAAGAAGGCGAGACGCCCGACGTAGGGATCGGTCAGGATTTTGAAGACCAGCGCTGCCGTCGGCTCGTCGTCGCTCGCGTGACGGACGAGTTCCTGATCCGTCTTCGGATCATGCCCGATGACCGGCGGAACGTCCAGCGGCGACGGCAGCAGCTCGACGACCTTGTCGAGCATCAACTGTACGCCCTTGTTCTTGAGCGCCGAACCACACAGCACCGGGTGAACCTTGCCAGCGATGGTCGCCGCGCGCAGTGCGGGCAGCAGCTCGTCGTCGGTGATTTCCTCACCCATCAGGTATTTTTCGGTCAGGTAATCGTCGTTCTCGATGATCTTCTCGATCATCTCGACGCGCATGGTCTCCGCCTGCTCGCGGTGGCTTTCCGGGATCGGGTGGTGCTCAATCGCCGTGCCCAGGTCGTCGCCGTAAGTGATGAGTTCCATATTGAGCAGGTCGATAATCCCGGCGAACTCCGGACCTTCCCCGTAAGGGAATTGCAGCAGAATGGGGTGAGCGTGCAGCCGGTCGATGATCATATCGACGCAGCGGCTGAAGCTCGCGCCGGTGCGATCCATCTTATTGACGAAGCACATGCGCGGCACTTTGTAGTCGTTCGCCTGCCGCCAAACCGTCTCCGACTGCGGCTCAACACCGGCAACGCCGTCGAACACGACCACGCCGCCGTCGAGCACGCGCAGACTGCGCTGCACTTCCGCCGTGAAATCGACGTGCCCTGGGGTGTCGATGATGTTGATCTGGTGCCCATTCCACGACGCCGTGACGGCAGCCGCCGTGATGGTGATGCCACGCTCGCGCTCCTGCTCCATGTAGTCGGTGGTGGCAGCGCCTTCGTGAACTTCGCCGATGCGATGCACCATGCCGGTGTAATAGAGTACGCGCTCTGTTGTGGTGGTCTTACCGGCATCGATGTGCGCGATGATGCCGATGTTACGCACCTTACTCAGCTCGAATTGAGTTTCTGTCTTTTTCGCCATACTTCACTTCAACTGGGTCAGGCAGTTACCCCGCCCGACCAGGACATTTAACGGAAATGAGCGAAGGCGCGGTTCGCCTCAGCCATGCGGTGCGTGTCGTCCTTGCGCTTGACCGACGCGCCCTGCCCGTTGGCAGCATCCATCAGCTCACTTGCCAGCTTTTCCGCCATACTGCGCCCGCCGCGCTTGCGCGCGTTCTCCAGCACCCAGCGCATCGCCAGCGTGATCGAGCGGTCGCCCGGCACTTCCACCGGAACCTGATAGGTCGCGCCGCCGACACGCATTGGCTTGACTTCAATCGCGGGGGAGACGTTGCGCAGCCCCTGCTCCATCACTTCGACCGGGTTGCGCTTGGCGCGCTCCTCGATCATGTCCAGCGCCGTGTACATAATCCGCTGCGCTGTACTTTTCTTGCCGCCCCGCATCATGCGGTTGATTAACATCGCAATGTGCAGGTTCTGGAACTTGTTATCCAGCGGAGTAATCCGCTTCGGAGGACTTTTTCTTCTCGGCATCGATCATCAACCTTATTTCTTAGCACCAGCCTGACCGGGCTTCGGACGCTTGGCGCCATACTTACTGCGCGCCTGCTCACGGTTCTTGACTCCGTCGGTGTCGAGCGTGCCGCGCACGATGTGATAGCGCACGCCAGGCAAGTCCTTGACACGACCGCCGCGCACCAGCACGACGCTGTGTTCCTGTAAGCTGTGACCCTCGCCGGGGATATAAGCGGTGACTTCGATCCCATTGGAGAGGCGGACACGCGCGACTTTACGCAGCGCCGAATTAGGCTTCTTGGGCGTCATCGTCTTGACGACGGTGCAGACGCCGCGTTTCTGCGGCGACCCCTTCTTGCGGCGGGTGCGCCGCTGATCGTAGACGTTGAGCGTATATTGCAAAGCCGGGGCTTTGCTCTTGCTCTTCTTCGGCTGACGACCTTTGCGCACCAACTGATTAATGGTTGGCATAAAAACGACCTCACTTTAAACTGTTCGCTAGCCTGAGTGCAGACATGCAAAAAGGCGTCGAAAACGAACGCCTGTATGCACCTTTGTGACGAGCGATACCGCCCTGCGGGACGCTTTCGCCACCTCTCGCTCAGTTCAGCACGCCATTGCCTCAACGCGGAGGTTGTGTGCCGTACACGCGCCGTAGCATATTATCATTACGGAATAGCAAAGTCAAGGGCAGCGCGCGGGTAAGAATCACGCGAGAATCGAGTCGGGTTTTTCGTCGAGGGATCAACGTGAGGACAAAGCGCATCATAGGCAGTTTAGTTGCAACGGCGGCACTTTGTCTGCTGGCGGCGTGCAGCCCCGCGCCAACCCCGACGCCAACACCTTCACCCTACCCGACCGATCTACCGACGGATGTTTTTTGCCCGCAGCCGCCCAACTGGTACAGCTACATCACCCAGCCCGGCGATTCCATCCGCTCGCTCGCCGATCGCACCGGGAGTACGTTCAATGAGCTGGCATTCGCCAACTGCCTGAACAATCCGCGCGGTATCCTGTATTCCGGGCAGGTCTTCTATCTGCCACGCCCACCCATTTCGCCATAAGATGGAATACAATAGAAGTTGTCAATCATTAAGTAGGGGCACTCCCATGACCGATGCCATCTTGCTCGATGAGGTACTGGCACTGGCACTGAAGTTACCGACAAGGCAGCGTTTACAACTAATTGAACAGATCGCGTCCTCAGTTGAGCGCGAAATTGAAACCCCCTCGTCAGGTGAAGAACATTGGGGAAAGAATCTACTTCGTTTGCTGGATGAACTGAAGCCAATTGAACTGTCACATCCAGAAATCGAGGATTCAGTGGAATGGGTGAAGCAAATCCGCCAGGAACAGGAAGCTCATCGCAGGCTCGACTGGGGACAGAATGAATGACCATTGGCATCGTAGACAATCGCCTTAGTCACGGCGCGGCGATGAACGACTGCCTGATCGCTTCTGTGTGTCATCGACTTCAAGTACCTCTCTATACGCACAACTTGAAGGATATGCGCATCCTTATCGGCGCTGAATTAGCTGTCAAACCCTATTAATTGAAGCGTCTTGTGTCCCTCCGCTCCCACTCAGACCGGCTACGCCCACGCCGCCGAGAAATATACGCGGCGGATACGGCAGAACCCAACACAATTCCTATCCCGAAGTCGAGGCGCAGACCCAGCGCGTCTACATTGTCGCGCATAAATAAAGAGAGGCGCTGTGGGAGAAGTTTCACAGCGCCTCCAGGACACCATTTGGATGGAGAAGTCAATTTATTGCGGCACGGCGGTCGGCGTGGTCGCCTGCGACATCACTCTGGGATGAGTGGTTGGCGGCGTGACAACCGGAGACTTGACCGTCGGAACGGCAGGGGTCGGAGGCACGCCCGTCTGTAGGACGGCACTACCAACCGCGTGGACGAGTTCCTCGACGGCGACCGGCTTGCTCAGCAGCGAGTCTGCCCCCGCCGCCAGCGCCTGATTCGCCTGATAGCCGCCCGTCATGCCGGAGACGATCAGCATCGGCACGTGCTGCGGCGTCTTCTGCTTGCGGACGTAGCGCACCAGGTCGAGACCGTTCATGTCCGGCACCATCAGGTCGAGGACAATCGCGTCAGGCATTCCCTGAAAGATGACGCCGAGCGCCTTGGTCACGTCGTTCACGAGCGTCACTTTGTAGCCCGCGTATTCAAGCGCCGAGCGGAACACGTTGCCAATGTCGTGATCGTCCTCGATCACCAGGACGCGCTTGCCATTGCCGTTGATGATCGGGTGTGTCTTCGCCTGATCCACCGCAGGCAGCCGCTGCGTGTCGCTGACCGCCGGGACGACGGCGAACGAGACTTGCAAGCGCAGCGTGCCCAGCATGATGTCGTTGCCGTGCCGCAGCCGATATTCCTCGCCCGGCTTGCACAGCACGTTGTTGAGGCGCGTGCCGTTGGTGCTGTTGAGATCGCGGATCATCAGGCGCTGATCCTTGACGGTGATCAGCGCGTGCTTGCGAGACACGCCTTTCGTGAAGGCATCAAACGAGGTCAAGTCGACTTCCGGCGCAAACCCACCGCTCGTATCGCCGCGCCCGATCACCATCGCGTCGCCAACACGCGCATGAATAGTCGAAGCCGTTCCGACCACGCGAAACTCAATCACCCAGGGACGGCGGATGTCGAGCGGACCTGTCTCGCTGGGCTTGGCAGGCGCTGCCTCCACCGGCAGTTGCAAGTTACGGGTGTTCATTGGAACGTGCGAAGCCTCTTGGCTCATGAATTTACCTTTCGGCTCCCTAACGATAAAGAACCTATTCCAGCATATGCATCTACCTTACACTCATAAGTATAAGGGCGAATATAGCCCTGTGGTACTGGATAATAGATATTTTGATTAGAAACCATTAACTTTATCTCAATTATTTTCGGAAATCCTTCATTCTAGAGCGTTCTCCGCCCCTCCCCTGCTGCCGGATAAGTCCACGCGGGCTTGATTGGTCGGAATAGATTCGGTAACGTTTCTAACCGGGAATTCATTTAGGCACGAGGAGCAAACGCATGGAATATACCCATCTTGGTCGCACCGGGTTACGGGTGAGCCGGGTGTGCCTGGGTACGATGAACTTTGGTCCCTTCACGTCCGAGCAGGACAGCCACACCATCATGGACTTCGCGCTGGATCAGGGCATCAATTTCTTCGATACAGCGAACGTCTACGGCTGGAAAAAGGGAGAGGGCGTCACCGAGCAGATCGTCGGGCGCTGGTTCGCGCAGGGCGGCGGACGGCGTGAAAAGGTCGTGATCGCCACGAAAGTCTACGGCAACATGGGCGACTGGCCCAACGAGAACCACCTGTCGGCGCTGCACATCCGCCACGCCTGCGAAGAAAGCCTGCGCCGCCTGCAAACCGATCACATCGACCTGTACCAGATGCACCACATCGACCGCTCCGCCCCCTGGGATGAAGTCTGGCAGGCGATGGAAACGCTGGTGCAGCAGGGCAAAGTGATCTACGTCGGCAGCAGCAACTTCGCCGGGTGGCACATCGCCAAAGCCAACGAAGCCGCCAAACGGCGCAACTTCCTCGGCTTGGTCAGCGAGCAGTCGCTCTACAACCTGAACGCCCGCATGGTCGAGATGGACGTGATCCCGGCGTGCCAGGATTACGGCTTGGGGCTGATCCCCTGGAGTCCGCTGGCGGGCGGTCTGCTCGGCGGCGTGCTGCAAAAGATCAGCGAGGGTCGCCGCGCCAGCGAAGGTCTTCAGAAGAACGTCGAGAAATATCACGACCGGCTGGAGCGCTACGAAAACTTCTGCAAGGAACTGGGCGAGCACCCCGCCGACGTGGCGCTGGCGTGGCTGCTGGCGCAGCCTGCCGTCACCGCGCCCATCGTCGGACCGCGCACGATAGAGCAGTTCAAGGACAACATTCATTCGCTGGACATCAAGCTGACGCCGGAGCAGTTGCAGACGCTGGACGAAATCTTCCCCGGACCGGGCGGTCCCGCACCGGAAGCCTTCGCCTGGTAAACGATCCACCAGCAATAAAAAAACGCCCACTATCTGTGGGCGTTTTCATTTCCGTCTCGAATAAGTCAGTCCGCTGCCGCGCCAGCCGCTACCGACGACTTGCTGCTCTCCGTGCTGGTGCTGGCGGGCTTGTCTGCGCTTTTGCTCTCGGTCTTTTCGGTCGTGTCGTGCTTGTGTTCGGTCGTATCGTGCTTGGGCGTCCCGGTGACCGCCGAGCGCGAGGCGTTCTTGCTATCGTTGACGTAAAAACCGGAGCCTTTGAAAATCACACCGGCAGGCTGGATCACGCGCACGACGCGCTGCCCGGTTTCCGGGTCAACACTCAATGGCTCATCCAGAAACTTCTGACGATAATCAAAGGTCGTCCCATCTTCACGACGATAGGTATATATGGGCATACGAACACCTCACACGCCGAACTTTGTCGAACCACTCAGTATCATACTGCAAATTTGGACGCAGTGTCTATATTCGGACGCCTTCTCTGATGAACTTCTTACGTCCAAATATCAGCGGATTCAGCCGCTCAGTCCGAGCGAGACTGCCGCGCGGCTGCACAGGCTGCTGCCGCCCGCGTCCAGCCAGCGCTGGAGCGAGTCGCTTGCGTCTTTATTCTGGATCGCATCGTTGTAGATCGTCGTGCCCCAGGAATAGTAGCGCTGCGTCTGGTCGGGCCAGGCGGCATACGGCTGGCTGAGCACGCCCGGACCGCCGTTGTAGCACGCCATCGCCAGCCCGGCGTTGCCGCTCGACCAGCCCAGGCATTGATTGAGGAAATCCGCGCCGCGCATGGCATTGGTATCCGGGTCGAGCTGGTTCTCGCCCGCCGCGAAGTGGAACGGCATCACCTGAAACAACCCCTGCGCCCCGGCGTAGCTGGTCACGTCGGCATCCCCGCACAATTCGATCTGCATGATGGTCGCCAGCAGATTGGGATCGAGATTGTAGAGCGCCGCCCACTGGGCGATGCGGCTGCTCCAGTATTCAATCGTCGAGGTGAACATCGGCGCGATACTGCCGTAGGCGGGGGCGATGCCGACGGTTTGCGGCAGCCGCGTGACCGCGCGCCCGGCGGCGGAGAGAGTCGCCGACAGCGCGTTCGGCAGCAGGATCACCAGCACGAATGCGACGATCAGCCATCCCGGCAAGAGACGGACGAAAGAGCGCCTGACCGGCTCTTGCTTCAATTGACGGGTTTTCGCCGCCATAGTGCCTTTGCGATAACGCTTGGTCTGGACTGCCATATGTTTTCCGCAGATAGTTTACTACGAGCGAAGCCCACCAACGGGTAGGAAATTTGTAATCTCGCCAACAGATGAAAAAGGTTTGATGATTGATATGCAGTGGCATCGTTGATAGGAGCGATCATAGCACGCATGTTCTATAATTTCAAGGGCGATTCTGTTCTGATTGAGGAGAAGCGGGTAATGACGGTATAAATCTCGTTGCACGCGGGCGATTTCCCGGCGAGCGCCGAACCGTTGCTGAAGATTAGAATTTGAGCGGAGTTGTGAATTTCGTGATATTCTCTGCCACCTTCCGCTTGCGGAAGGACACACCGCTCGACACGCTCTCATCGAAGTCGCATTCCACGTCGGCGGGAACATCCGGCTCATCGCTGTTGCCTAGCGTAGATCAGATCGGCAGTACTCAACCTGCGCCTTCAGGGCGAAGGGTCGCTCGATATTCCGTTCGTGCTGGCGCTGGAGTGGAAAGATAACGGCGGGAGAAGAACAATGAAAGAGTTAAGGAAAAGTTGATCAGTGAACAGACAATTAATCCTCAAGGATCTAAACATGCTGCTTGTGCTATAGTAGAAGTATTGATTTTCAATGGGGAATTAACTGATGCTCAAGCGTATCTCGATTGTCACGACTGTCCTGGTTTTCGCCTTTGTCCTGGGAATGAACGTCGTCGCTGCGCAGCCCCTGGAAGTCCAATCCTGTGACCCGTATGCTGCGGGACAGAGTAGTTTCTCCATCAGCGTCAGCGATCTGACCGTCCCGACGACGACGACCGGCGCGGCAGGAAACTTGGGCATTAACCCAGACGTTCTCACGAAAATCGCCGACAACGTGACCGGCATTCAGTCGAATACGGCAACCTTCGCCAACCCCCAGACCGACCTGGCGCCCGACGCCTATGCCACTGTCACCCCCGACGGCAACAACCTGAAGCTGTACGAAGGTACGTGCCTCGAGTCATCCGTGATCACCCAGTTCACCAGCGGGACGCGCGTGACCGTCCTCGATGGTCCCATCGCCGCTGAAGGCATGGCGTGGTGGCGCGTCCGCCACAGCGGGATGACTGGTTGGGTCATCGAAGGTCAGGATACCGCAATCTGGCTGCAAGGCTCCCGCTAATCTCAACTATCTCAACAAATCCCCAATGAATTCACAACAGGGCGGCTGAAAGGTCGCCCTGTTCGTTTCTATGGCTTGATCGACCACTTCTCTTCGGGGATGCCCGCCTGCTGATTTTCCCAGCGCGCCAGCGTGAACAGATAATCCGAGAGCCGGTTGAGATACGGCAGCACCTGATCGCCCACCGCTTCCCCCTCCTGAAGCTGCGCGACGAGGCGTTCGGCGCGGCGGCAGACCGTGCGCGCGACGTGGAGCGTCGCCGCCGCTGGCGATCCACCGGGCAGGATGAAGTAGGTCAGCGCGGGCAGCTCCGCCATCATCTGATCAATCAATTCTTCCAGCCAGGAGACAGAAGCCGCGTCCATGCGCACGATATGCTGAGACGGCGCGTCGAGCGGCGTCGCCAGGTCTGCGCCGAGGTTGAACAATTGATGCTGGATGCGCGCCAGCGCCTCGTCGGTCGCGGCGGAGGGCTGCTGCGCGCGCGCCAGCCCCAGGATCGAGTTCAGCTCGTCGACCGTGCCGTAGCTTTCGACGCGCAAATGATACTTGGGGACGCGCCCGCCTGAAAACAGGCTGGTCGTACCCTGATCGCCGGTACGTGTGTAAATCTTCACGATTTCTGTATTGATTTCATGTGCGGAAAGATGCCCTTATGCTGAGAGTTCGTTATAATTCTAACCAATTTACATAAAATCAACCTACCAGGCGAGGGGATTTCATGGACAACTCGACGGTCAAAGAAACCCGTCAGCTCTTGCGGCGCATTCTGGATCATCTGTTTCAGGCACACAGCGCCTTCGGAGTAGAACACGAGACGGTCGGCTTTGTCGATATCATCCACCACCCCACCAATACCATCCCTGACCTGAACTACGTGACGCCGCGCCGCAACACCGCCTGGGTGTCCGGCAAATTCGTCCAGCAGGGGCTGGATCGCCTGAAGGCGCTCGACCGCCTGCCCCGCGTGGAATACATCGAAGGCTTGTACCCCCCGCAGTTCGCCAAAGCGCTGAGCGACCTCGGTCTGGAGCCGGAGCGCGAGACGCCGATCATGGCGTGCTCGCTGGAAGACGCCAACAAGAAAGTGCCGCGCACGTCGTCCCCGGCGGGCATCCGTCTGGAGGTCGTCACTGATCAGCGCGGCATCGAGCAGTGGCGCGCGGTCTGGCAGAGCGACGGCTACGACGTGCTGACGCTCGGCGTCGAGCCGCTGGCGGTCGGGCAGGATGCGGCTGCCGAGCGGCGCGATCAGGACGTGGACATCCTCATGCTGCGCGACGGCTCCCCCATCGGCGTGGTGCGGCTGGGCGTGCAGCAGGTGACGCGCAGCGGGCACATCGTCGCGCTGGCGCTGCTGCGCGAGGCACGCAGCGAACGGCTGACCAAGCTGCTGATGACCGCCGCCATGCGCGCGGCGCTGGCGCGCGGCTGCACCCTGATCTTTGCGCCCGGCGAGAGCGAAGACGACCGCGCCCTCAACCGCAAGCTGGGCTTTATCGACGCGGGCACGATGGTATGTTATGCTGCACATGCAGAGCATGTGAATGAGGTTCCGGCGCATGACATCCTTTTGCAGCCTGTACTTGCCGTGCGAAAATGAGGACGACGCCGTTGCCGCGACGATCCGCTCGGCGCTGACGGCGCTCGGCTACAGCGCTGTACGATCCCTTCGGTCTGATCCCCGGCAAAGCCTATCCGCAGGCGGTACGCCTGTTCGTCGCGCCCGCGCAAGGCGGCTGGACGCGCGTGATCGGCACGCCCGACCCGGCGCTGCTGCCCGCGCTCTCGCGGCTTGCTCTCTGCCTGCTGATCGAGCTGGACGGCGCGGACGCGCGCATCGAAGTCTACGCCGATGGCGCAGCCGCCGCGCTCGAAACGGCGCTCGCGCCCTACGCCCAAATGCCCGACTGCCTCGGCGCCGCGCCAGCCGTCGCGGACGACAGCCCGGCGCTCGGCGCGGTGGCGCTCGACGCGCTGCCGCAGGACGTTCAGGCGCTGGCGCAGCGGGTCGATCTCAAGCAGGCGGGCGCGATGTTCTCGCGCCTGAGCGGCAATCTGATGAAGAAAACCGGCGGCGACCCCGGCGATCTGCTGCGCCAGCCGGAGTGGAACAGCACGGACGGCGCGCGCATCCGCGCCCTGATGGACTGCCTCAGCATCCCGGATTGGCGTACGCCCGATTTCGTCACGCTGCGCGACGCTTACGCCCTGCACGAGCGCAGGCGGCGCAGCCCCAACGCGACGCTCTACCCCGGCGACGCCGAAGCGCTGGCTGCCGTCCCCGGCGCGCTGGCGTACACACCGATCTACGGAGGGAAAAGCTGAATGGCAGCGCAAGACCGAGTCCGCTGGGATACCCACTACCGCGAATGGGCGGACGACGCCTATCCCGACCCCGATCCGCTGCTGTTCCCGTTCACGCCGCCGCTGCGCGAGGGACAGTCGGCGATTGCGCTCGACCTGGCATCGGGGCGCGGGCAGAACGGGCTGTGGCTCGCCGAGCAGGGCTACGTGGTCGATCTGGTCGATGTCAGCCGCGTCGGCTTGCTGCGGGCGCAGGAGGAAGCCGCCCGGCGTGACCTGCGCGGCGTCAATTTCCTCCAGCTTGACCTCGACGGCGCCAAGCTGGAACCGGAATCCTACGACCTGATCTGCGTCATGCGCTTCCTCAGCCGCCCCTTGATGCCGGAGATTCGCGCGGCGGTGCGACCGGGCGGGCGCGTGATCTACCAGACGTTCAACACGCGCTATCGGGCGCGCCGACCGGACATCGACCCGGTTTTCCTGCTCGGCATCGGCGAGCTTGCCGGGTTCTTCGGCGACTGGCGCGTCCTGCGCAGCAGCGAACCGGCGCACATCTCGCAACTGGTGGCGATCAAGCCGTCAAGATAAAGTGCTGAGAACGTATTTGTGAAAGTGTCGCCCGATGCTCGAAGCATCGGGCGAGAGCTTCAAGCCTGCTGCAGCAGGCAGTCCGCAGCCGTCTTCAGACGGCTTGGAACGTCTAGCAGGAGGCTTTGAGCCTCCTGCGGACAAGAAAGTCGTTTTTCTAAATCTGTTGGCTCCGTTTTCGGATCGTCGTATCGTTGCTCAATAGGCGTATACAGCCCACCCATGACCCAATCCTCAGCCCTCAAACCTCAGTTCGCCGCGTGGGCGGTTCGCCTGCTGCTGGCGGCGCTGCTGGCGTTCGCCTCCGAGGTCGTGCTGTGGACCAACCCGCCGACGCGCGCCCCGCTCGACTGGCTGCTGCTGGCGCTGGGCTACGTCGCCCTGAGCGCGTTTCTGCTGGAGATCGCCACCCGCCACCGCCTGCGCGACGTGTTCGGCGTGCTGACGCTGGCGGGCATCTACGGCGTCATGAACGGGCTGATCCTCAACCCGAACTCGGCGCTGATCGACGTGCCGCGCACGCTGATCACGCGGGCGATGGGCGCGCACGCCTGCGCCGGGCTGATCGCGCTGGCGCTGTTTCTGGGGCTGGCGGGCGGCGGGCTGCGCTCGCGGCGCGGGCAGGTCGTCGCCGTGCTGCTGGCGCTGGTCGTCGGCGTTGGCTGGGGATCGTGGGCGCGCTGGTCGCCGCCGGTCTTCAGCGAGCTGCCGGAAAGCGCGCCGGGGATGCTGCTGGTCTACGGCGGGGTCGGCGTCGGGCTGATCGCGCTGGCGCTGGGAGCCGCGCGCCACTATGCCGCCGCCCCGGTCGATCTGCGGCTCGATGCGCGTGGCTGGGCGTTCACGCTGATCGTGCTGCTGGGGCTGACGATGATCCACACGCTGCAAGGCGAGATCGACGTGTTCTCGCTGAGCGTAATCGTCACACTGGTGGCGTTTTCGATCATGATTATATGGTTCCAGAAGCGCAAAAAAGGCGCGACCCTGCTCGACGACGTGATGGCTGCGCCGCCGTCGTGGGGGATGCTGGCGCTGTTGGTGATCGCTTTTGGGCTGGCGGGCGCGGTCGGCTACAGCCTGCCGCGCGGCGAAGGCGCGAACGATCCGCTGGCGCTGATCGGCGCGCTGTTCACCGCCTACGGCTTGATCTGGCTTCCGGCGGTGTCGATTGTGCTGGGCGCGCGGGCGTTTGCGCGGCAGGCGCGGGCGATGAATCTGTAAGAGTTGACGCGCGCCCTGACCCATTGTAAACTTCAAAAGACCTTTTTCACCCCGGAACAGGAGCGTAGATGTCCGACGATCTGCACTTGTTCAGCGAATTCATCAACAGCCAGCTTGACATGGGCGGGCTGGACGAAGCGCATCACCTGACCGACGAGGAGATCGAGCGCTACGTCATGCCGCTGATTCGGGACGACATCCGCCACGAGACGCTGCTGATCGTCGATCAGCTTCTGCGCAGCCCGCAGGACGATCACTGGCGCGCGCAGCTTGCCCCCTTCCACCGCGAAATTCGCCGCTGCCTCGTGCGCATCATCGCCGATTTGATGCAGCGCCGCTACGCGGATCGTCTGAGCGCGGACGAGTGGGCGGACGTGTCCAGCCTGATCGTCACCGTCGCCTGGCTGGTGCGCAAGCAGATGGACGGCGACGATGCGCCGCCCTATCCCGACTGACGGCATGTTGATCTATAATGGCGGGCGAACCGGACGCGCACCGCGAAAGATCGACCATGCCCCTTGACCACGTGACTCTGCTCGAAAACAAACAAATCGTGCTCGGCATAACCGGCAGCATCGCCGCCTACAAGGCGGTCGATCTCGCCAGCAAGCTGACCCAGCTTGGCGCGCGCGTCGATGTCGTCATGACCGAGGCGGCGCAGCGCTTCGTCACGCCGCTGACCTTCCAGTCGGTGACCGGGCGCGCCGTCTATACCGACCTGTGGCAAGCCGCGCCGGGCAGCGACCTGCCGACGCACGTCGCGCACGTCGGACTAGCGGAGGGCGCCGATCTGCTGGTGATCGCCCCGGCGACCGCTAACACGCTGGCGCGGCTGGCGCACGGCTTTGCCGACGACCTCCTGTCGATTACCGCGCTGGCGGCGCGCTGCCCGCTGCTGGTCGCCCCGGCGATGGACGGCGGCATGTACGCGCACCCGGCGACGCAGGCGAACCTCGCCGTGCTGCTGGATCGCGGCGTCGTGCTGCTGCCACCGGAGGAAGGGCGCTTCGCCTCCGGGCTGGTCGGCAAGGGACGCCTGCCGGAAACGCCGACACTGCTCGGCGCGGTGCGCGTCGTGCTCGGTCGGGAGGGCATCCTCAAAGGGCGGCGCGTGGTGGTCACGGCGGGCGGCACGCGCGAGCCGCTCGACCCGGTGCGCTACGTGACCAACCGCTCCAGCGGCAAGCAGGGCTACGCGCTGGCGCAGGCGGCGCTCGACGCGGGCGCGCAGGTCACGCTGATCTCGGCGACGCGCGCGCTCGATACACCGTTTGGCGCGGAACTGATCCCGGTCGAATCGGCGGAGCAGATGAAGGCGGCGGTCATGGGGCAGATCGTCAGCGCCGACGCGCTGCTGATGGCGGCGGCGGTCGCGGATTTCCGCCCGCGCAGCGTCTCCGACCAGAAGATCAAGAAGTCGGACGAACTGACGATCCAGTTGGACAGGAACCCCGACATCCTGATGGCGGTCCACGAGCGGCGGCGCGAGACGCGCTATCCGCGCGTGGTGGTCGGCTTCGCGGCGGAGAGCCAGAATCTCGCCGAGTACGCCCGCGACAAGCTGGAGCGCAAGGGACTCGACCTGCTGGTCGCCAACGACATCAGCGCGCCGGACGCGGGCTTCGAGGTGGACACCAACCGCGTGCTGATCCTCGCCGCCGGGGGCAGCGAGCCGCAGGAACTCGCCGACAGCAAAGCCCGCATCGGCGAAGTCATCATCCAGCGCGTCGCAGTGCTGCTGAATCGCTTATAATCATGAGTAAGTGAGCGCAACAGGGATGTCGATGGTCACCCGCGAAAAATACATCAGCGCCGACGAGTTCTGGGAACTGGCGCACCTGCCCGAAAACGCAGACAAGCACATGGAACTCATCGAAGGAGTCGTCTACGAGATGCCACCTGCCGGAGAAGAACACGGATCGGATGGGGGAAATTTCTTTGGCTTTATCTGGACGCACGTCCGCGCCCATGATCTGGGTCGAGTGACGGCCGCTGAGACAGGTTTCATCGTCCATACCGACGAAAACGGCAAAGATACTATTCTTGCACCAGACGTGGGTTTCATCGCCAAAGCGCGCATGACGACTGTGCCTTCGCGGAAGTATGTCGCGGGTGTGCCCGATCTGGCAGTTGAGGTCGTTTCTCCAAACGATAAAGCGAACGAAATCCACGCGAAGGTCAACAAGTATCTCCAGCACGGCACGCGCATGGTCTGGGTCGCTTACCCGGCAACGAGGACGGTCGTCGCGCATACCGCGTCGGGCGCGCAAACGCTCGGCGAAGACGACACCCTCGACGGCGGCGACGTGCTGCCCGGCTTCACGCTCCCCATCCGCGACGATTTTCTCCGCCTAACACATCATCTATACAGGCGGCGGGACGCCCTTGCCCGCGAAGCAGTCGCTCACCTGAGCGCGCGCCTCCGGCGTATCGACGCCGAACGGCTCGATGCAGGCGACCGCTTCGGCGTGGTGCTGCGCCGCCACCTGATCAACCCAGCTCGCGCACGGCTCGTCCGCGCCGCTGCCGACCAGCGTTGCGCAGTAGCGCGCCAGCGCCGTCTGAAGCGCATTTTCGGCGGCAGTATCGGCTGTGCGCGCCTGCATCCGCGAGAGCAGGGTCGGCGTCAGCAGCAGGATCACGATCAACATGGCGACGCCAATCACGATCCCCAGCGCGACCAGCAGCGGCAGCGGCAGTCCAATGCCCTGCCTGCGCGGGCGCCGGGTCGCGCTCAACTGCGCCAGCCACAGCCGCGCGGTGGGGTCGTCCACGTTCTGGAGGAGCTGTCTCGCCTCGGCGATGCGCCCCTGCTCGATCAGGTTGTGCGCGGCGCGCAGTCGATCCTGAGCCATCCGGTTCTCCGCTGTCTTCGATCTCGATTCTATATCGGGTTTCCCGTTCGGTTGATTGACTTCCGCGTCGAATCACCGTATCTTATCCATAGGTTTTCAATGGGTCGGGGTAAGAGGGATGAATCTCAAGGGAAGCCTGCCGTTACTGGTGCTGCACGTGCTGGCGCAGGAAGCCAATCACGGCTACGGCATCGCCAAGCGCATCAAAGACGGCTCGCGCGGGGTGCTGGATTACAAGGAAGGCACGCTCTACCCGACTTTGCACCGCATGGAAAAACAGGGCATGATCGAAGCCTACCAACAGGAAGACAGCGGGCGGATGCGCCGCTTCTACCGCCTCACCTCCAAAGGACGCGGCGTCCTCGACGACGAGCGCGCCGCCTGGTCGCGCTACAGCGACGCCGTCAATCTCATCCTCAATACTGCGGAAAAATAGTCAAGAACCTCACCCCTCAATCCCCTCTCCATGGCAACCGAAGGTTGCACGAGAGGGGAAGCTGAGCGCGAAACCTCGTTTCGCCGCGAAGCGGGGTGAGGTGTCTCTATGTACTGAACAAGCCCACCGGCGTTGGCGTGAAGTTCGGGAAGATGTCCGGGATCGCCGAGTTGTTGAGGCGCTGCGCCAGCAGTTCGCTGAGCACGTCGCGGTAGTCGGTCGTGGTGGCGAGGTCTTCGCCCCGGTCGAGCGCGTCTTTCGCCAGCCCGGGCCAGCGCGCGACGACGTTCTGCTGCGCCAGATTGCCGCCCATCACCAGCAGCGCGCTCCCGTGCCCGTGATCCGTCCCGCCGCCGCCGTTCTCGGCGACGCGCCGCCCGAATTCCGACATCACCACCACCGACACGCCGTGCATGGCGTCGCCCATGTCCTGATGGAACGCCGCCAAGCCTTCGGCGAGCTGCGTCATCAGCCGCGCCTGCTGCCCTTGCGCCCCGCCCTGATTGACGTGCGTGTCCCAGCCGCCCAGGTCGATGCAGGCGGCTTCCAAGCCCACGTCGGCGCGGATCAGCGCGGCGCTCTGGCGCAGCGCCAGCGCAAAATCGGTCTGCGGGTAGTTGGCGCCGTTCTGCGGGCGGTAATTCTGGTAGCCGACGCGCGCCAGAATGTCGATTGCCGACTCGGTCGCCTCGGCGGACGCGGTCAGCAAATCGCTGTCGAGCGAGTAGAGCTTGTTGAGCGACGCCAGCATCTGCGCGGCAACGCGCTCGTCCCCGTTGAGGTGGTAATCGACAATCGACTTGATGGCGACCGGCGCGATCCCGCCCTTGAGCGCCGCCTGCACCGCCGTGCCCCAGCCGACCGCGCGGATCGGCGAGGTGTTGCCCGTGTTGAGCGTCGCCAGGTGCCGCCCGATCCAGCCGGACGCCAGCGTGTATTCGCCGGGCGTGCCGCGCTCCATGAAATCCATCGCCTCGAAGTGCGAGCGCGTCTCGTCGGGCGACCCGGCGGCGTGGACGGCGAGCATCTCGCCGCCCTGAAAGATCGGCAGCAGCGCGCCCAGCGCCGGATGCAGCCCGAAGAAGCCGTCGAGGTCAAGCACCTTCGCGTCGGCGCGGTCGTCCGGGCGCGGAATCGCCAGCTTGGGGCGCGCCGCGTAGTAGGCATCTTCGCCGTGCGGCACGATCATATTGAGCATATCCGCCGCGCCGCGCAGAAAGATCGAGATCAGCACGTCGCCGCGCGTACCCTGTCTGAGCCGGAGCGAACGCCAGACGCGGCATCCACGCCGGAAGCTGAGTCTGGGCGGCAGCCGCAGCCAGCGCCGCCGCGCTGCCGCGCAGCATCTCACGCCGGGAGAGTTTCGTATACATGACTTGAACTCCTCTCTGACCTAACGATACTGAAACGCGGGCGATGCCAGCAGCAGCGCCGTCCCCGCCGCGACCTGCGTCTGCAAGTCGGCAGCGCTGGAACGGGCGAAATCGACGGCGGCAGCGTGCTCGTCGTTCGTGAGCGCGCGCCCGAACAGGTACAGCCCCATGAAATCCAGCATGGCGTCGAGATTCATGGCGACTCCGCTGGCGTTCATCAGGTCGAGGATCGGCGCGAAATCCATACGCGCGCCGGGAATCTGATCCGTGACCGCCGCCAGCGCGATATTCCAGCGCTCCAGCAGCGAGCCGATCCACTCGTCCTGCACGTCAGGGAAGCCGTTGGGCGAGGGCCACGTAAACGGGATGTGTCCCATCGCCTCCAGCGGCGCGCTCAGCCCGCGCAGAAAGTGGCGGTTGTTGGTGATGTGGAAGTTGAGCGCCCGCAGCACGCCGACGACGTACTCGAACGGCTGCTTGAACTTGGGCGGCGCGCTCCAGAACTCGTCCGCCGCGAACAGCGTGCCCAGAATCGAGCGCACGTCGCCGCCGCTCTGCTGGAAGGTCGCCGTCAGCCGGTCAACCAGCGCGGCGGGCGGATCGTCGCTGACGAAGCGCCGCGCGATCTTGGTGCTGACGAAGTGCGCCGTCGAGGGATGAGTCGCCAGCAGGTCGAGCACGGTCTCGCCGTCCTGCTCGCCGCCGCCGCGCGGGATGGTCGTGCCCAGCACCGTCTTGGCGTTGTTGTCGTGCAGCACCCGCCGGAAGCGATAGTGAATGCTGCCGTCGCTCGTATCCTGCGGGCGGTCGACCGACCAGCCGGTGAAGCAGCGCGCGACTTCTTTCACGTCGGTTTCGGTGTAGCCGCCGTCGACGCTCAGGGTTTGCAGCTCCATCAATTCGCGTCCGTAGTTCTCGTTGGGGATTTCGCGCGTGCTTTCGGCGTTGTCGAGAAAGAACAGCATCGCCGGGCTGTGCGCCGACGCGCCCAGCAGTTGGCGGAAGGTCGTCATGGCGTTGGGGCGAATCACGTCGCGCTCGTCGTCCACCTTGAGAAAGAGGACGAGACCCTTGCCGATATATTCGTAAAAGTGGTTGGAGAAAAACTGCACCATGCGCTCGTAAAGCTGGCGCTCGGAATACGTGGCGCGGGTGAGCCATGCGCCGAGCAGCGCTCCGCTGACGACCTGGCGCATCCCCTGATACTGCTGGAGCAGGACGCCGCCGTTCTGGTCGAGGACATCGCTGTAGCCCGCCATCAACTGGTCGGCGGCGCTGTCGTCGATGCCCTCCGGCTGAAGCTGTTCGGCGACGAACGCCGCCGCGCCGACCGCTTTCACGTGGCTGTAAAGCTGCGGAGTCACGCCGAAGGTCAGGCGGGCGATGGCGTGGGCAGCCGGGTCGCGCTCGGCGGGGACGAATGCCCCATCGGGAAGCGCCGCCAACGCGCGCGCCAGCGGCGCGGCAGCGACTGCCCCGATGCCGAACGTCTGGAGGAACTGACGCCGGTTCATCACGATTCGCTTTCTACTCGCTTCGGATGAATCGACTATACGGGTGAGGTATTATCGAAGTTGCACGTAAATGTAAACGAAGTGATCAGATTTCGTCGCGCTGCGCCCGCCGATCCAGCACGAAATTCATGGCGGTGATGCAGAAGCTGAGCCACAGCCCGCCGACGGCGAACCCGGCGAGGATGTCGCTGAGGTAATGCACGCCCAGGTACAGGCGGCTGAAGCCGATTAGCAGAATCAGCAGGATCAGCCCGGCGCTGACCGGGACGCGCTGCCAGGCGCGCGGCAGCGTCCAGAAAGAGGAAATAGCCCAGCAGCCCGTAGGTGATCAGCGAGAGCATGGCGTGCCCGCTGGGGAAGCTGTAGAACAGCGCGACCGCCAGCGGGTCGGCAAACGCGGGACGCGGACGCGCGAACCACAGCTTGAGCAGCGCGTCGAGCAGCTCCCCGCCCGCCAGCGCCACGATCCACACGATCAGCCGCAGCCAGCGCCGCTTCCAGAGGAAGTACACACCGACCGCGACCGCGACGATCCACAGGACTTGAAAGCCGAGCGTCGTCACGAGCAGAAAGAAGCTCGTCGCGCCGGGAGTCGCCACCGCGTGCAGCGCGTTCGCCAGCGCCAGATCGAGCCGACCAAACTGCTGCTTGGTGAAGACTTCCTCGACCAGCTCGGCGAACAGCCGCAGGCAGACGATGCAGATCGCCAGCCCGACGAGCAGGCGCACAGTGACGTAGCGCGTGAGGGTTCGGTGCGACCGCAGCCAATGAAGAAAGCGCTTGATACTCATCTGTTGAGATATACCTCGACAATGCGAAGAAGCCAATGCGGACAACGAAAACGGGCGTCATTGGACGCCCGTTTCGGCTTGCGGCAAGCCTGCTTACGAGTTGTTCTGAAGCCAGTACGGCTGCTGATTGTAGAATTTGTAAACGTTGTGATACCACTGCCCGTTCGGCGTGTCGGGCCAGTCGTTCTTGTCGAAGCCCGGCGCGTTCTTGAGCAGGTCTTTGTCCGCGTCCATGATGAAGCATTTGCGATCCGTATCAACCTTCAGCGCCGACCAGGGCACGGCGAACAGTTTGTCGCCCACGCCGAGGATGCCGCCGAACGAGACCACGATGTAGGCGATGCGCCCGCTCTGAACGTCGATCATGATTTCTTCGACGGTTCCGATGTCCTCGTTCTGAAAATTCATTACCTTATCACCCTTCAGGGTGCTTGCCGAAAGCGCAATCGGCTGTGTGCTTTGCAAAGTCATATTCACTTCTCTCCTATTTTCAGGAAACGACATATGAATTGTAATTCATTAAAATTAAAATTACATGAACACGCCCCTCGGCGCAGATGAGCGAGCGCGCAAATCAAATATGCCTGCCCCGTGTTGGGAGCAGGCATATCCTATATCGTCACGATTGAAGGGGAAGCCGCTTAACCGGCGGTCTTGGGGTTGGCGGTCGTTTCGATGGGCGAAGCGATTTTCTCGGCGACATCCTCGGCACTCTCCTCCAGTGGAGTCCGCTTGGCGACGTACACCTTGCGGATGCGCCGGTTCTCGACAGCATCGACGCGCATCAGCAGGTTCGGCTCCTCGATGACTTCGCCGACTTCCGGCACGTGCCCCAGCCTGCTGTAGACGTAGCCGCCAATCGAGTCGTTCTCGTCGGTGGGCAGCTCGATTTCGAGCAGTTCGTTGAGGTCGTCGAGGTTCATGCCGCCGTCGACCACGTACTCGTCCGTGCCAATCTGCGTGTATTCGGCTTCTTCGTTCAGGTCGTACTCGTCCTGAATGTCGCCGACGATTTCTTCAACCAGGTCTTCAATCGTCACCAAGCCCGCCGTGCCGCCGTACTCGTCCACCAGAATGGCGATATGGACTTTGCGCTCCTGCATCTCCTTGAAGAGCGTGTCGGCGCGCTTGGTTTCGGGGACGAAGTACGCCGGGCGCATCAGGTCGCGGATCGCCTTCTGGGTCGTGCCGCCGTCCACCAGCAGCTTGAGCAGGTCTTTGGCGTAGAGCACGCCCTTGACGTTGTCGATTTCTTCCTCGTAGACGGGGACGCGCGAATGCCCGCTCTCCATGAACATCTTGACCGCCTCGGTCAGCGATTCGTTGATCTCCACCGCCGTGATGTCCGGGCGCGGCACCATCACTTCGCGCGCCAGCGTCTCGCCGAACTGCAAGACGGAGTAGATCATCTCCTTCTCGTCGTTCTCAATCGCGCCACCCTGCTGCCCGACATCGACCAGCGTCATGATCTCTTCTTCGGTGACCGCCTTGCCGATGTCCTCCGCGCCCGCGACGCGCACGAGCGTGCGGCTGACGCTGATGAACAGCGCCGTCAGCGGGCTGAGGATGACCATCAACGCGCGCACGGGCATCGTCACAATGGGCGCGATCTGATCGGCATACGCCTGACCGAGCGCCGCCGGCACCAGCTCGCCGGCGAGGTAAGCGACCAGCGCTATCGGCAGCAGCACCGCCAGATAGCCCAGTTCCGAGACGAGAAACACGCCCATCGCATCCTCGGCGCGGATCAGCGGCTCGGCGAGCCGGACGGTGGCGACCGCGACGATGGCGAAGCGCACCAGCGTCAGAAAGACCTGCTTGGTCACGGTCAGGCGGGCGAGATCGCCGGCGACCTGAAGGATGCGCCCGGCTTTCTTGTCGCCCTTTTCCGACTGTTCTTTCAAGGGGGTGCGGCGGGTGTTTGTCAGCGCCGCGTAGGAGAGTTCCATCGCGCCGTGCAGCACGATCAGGAGGATCAGCACCAGCAGGCTCGATATACTGCCTTCGTCCAACTTACGCTTTCCTTGGCTGTCGACCAGCCCTATAAACGCAAAAGACCGGGCGTCGGCAGCAGAATCTGCAACGACCCGGTATAGTCTTTGTCAGATCACGTCCTCTATGGGGAGGCTGGTCTGGGTTTTCGGTTAGCACTTGCTTTTGTCGTGAATGCTGAAACAATTACTTAATTCTACCATGAATGACGCGCTGAATTCAAGCCGCCGCGTCAACGTTTAACGAAATCTTTATGCACGCCGATTATTTCGAGACCCTGCGCGCCATCAGCCAGCCGATTCGCGCTGCCGCTCTGCCCCACACGCTCGCCCACGTGCGGCGCTTGATGAATGCGCTCGGCAGCCCGCAGCAGCATTATCGATCCATTGTCGTCACCGGCTCGACCGGCAAGGGCACGACCTGCCTGCGCCTCGCGGACGCGCTGCGCCGTTCCGGGCTGCGCGTCGGGCTGTACACCAGCCCGCACCTGCACCTGTTCCGCGAGCGCTTCGCCGTGCTGGATGCTCTTGAAAAAGGCGACGCCGTAGGGGCACGGCGCGCCGTGCCCTCTTCCGATAACCTAATCGACACCGTAGGGGCGCACGGCGGTGCGCCCTCGCGCATGATCACGCAGCAAGATTTTGCCGATACGGCGCGTCTCGTCCTCGACGCGGCGCAATCCCTCGACTGGCATTACAGCACCTTCGAGAGCGCCACCGCGATTGCGCTGTCGTGGTTCGCGCAGCAGCAGATCGACCTTGCCGTGCTCGAAGTCGGCATCGGCGGACGCTTCGACGCCGTGAACGTCGTCCATAACGACCTCGCCGTCTTCACGCCGATTGAAGCCGAGCACGTCGCCATGCTCGGCGGCTCGCTCGAATCGGTGGCGTGGCACAAAGCCGGGATCATCCAGCCGGGCGGGCAAGCCATCAGCGTCCCGCAGACGCCGGAGGTCATGGCGGTGCTGGAGCGCGAGGCGCGCGAGCAAGGCGCGGCGATCCATATCGCAAATGATATTGTGGAACACGTGATGAATAATCACTTACTTACCCCCTCAACCCCCAGCCCCTTCTCGCGCGACCAAAGGTCGCGTTACGCAGACGGGGAGAAGGGGAGCATTACCCCTCTCCCCATCAATGTGGGAGAGGGGTACGACGCGCCAGTGTCGGGGGTGAGGGGATATTTGCCCGGTCGGCTCGAACGAACCCCTGTAAACGGGCGCAGCGTGATCATCGACGGCGGGCACACGCCTGCCGCCGCGCGCTATCTGCGCGATTTCATCGGCGACGCGGAGTCGATCCGCCTGATCGTGGGGATGCTGCGCGACAAGAACGCTGCCGCCTACCTGAGCATTTTCGACGCGCCCAACGTTCATTTCGTCTACACGCACGCGCCGGGCGACCGCGCCCTCTCGCCTGACGATCTGCTGGCGCGCTTCGCCCCGCAGCAGGCGTCGGTGACGCTCGTGCCGTCGCTGGACGCGGCGCTGCATCAGGTGGAGACGGCGCAGGAGGCGCTGTGCGTGGTGGCGGGGTCGCTGCGCATGGCGGCTGCCGCGCGCGAAGCATACGGCTTGCTCGCGCCGGGCGACCTGGACGAAGCCCGCCGCACCCGCGCGATCTTCGAGGGCGAGGATTACCAGAAAAAACTGGGCTGAAGCGTGCTCACGGCGCGAACAGGGTCATGCCTTCCAGCACAATCGGCAGCGCGAAATGCGCGTGCCAGTCCGCGTCCTGCTCCGCCAGCCGCCCGAAACAGTAGACGGGCAGCTTGCTGACCAGCGCATCCTGCGCCAGCGTCAGCGCCGGGCTGTCGTCCAGCGCCATCCAGGTCGTGACCGTCTCGTCGATCTGGTCGGCGATGCCGTCGAAGAAGCTCGGCACCGGGTACGGAACACCGCGCCGCGCCGCCCGCGCCGGGAAAGCACTCGTCTCCGGCTTGAGCGGCTGCCCGCCGACGTGCAGGATCACCATCGGCGCGGGCAGATCGTCCATCTCGGTGATGTGCATGGCATCGATGTAGCCGCCGACGCGCACCGACCCGTCCCATTCGAGCGAATCGACGCGCCAGCGCAGCCGCGTCAGCGCCGGACCGTCGACGCTGCCCCAGCGCAGCGTCAGCACGTCGGCGGGCGCGTCCAGCGTGAACAGCCCCTGCGCCCCTTCCACCTTGACCGCGCCCGCCTCGCTCTCCAGCCAGAGCAAATCGCGGGCATACGCCGGGATCGCCCAGCCAAGCTGCCCGCTTAGTTGATCATTCATGAGAAGACCTTTACTGTCCGTTAATTCGAATTCGCTTGCGAAATGGATATGATAAACTAAAGACGCACGCGAACACAGGGGAGGAAAAAGCCTGTTGCGCATTCCACAAATCTCGTGGGCACGTTTGACCTCGGACATCCTCAGCCCGCCCGTGATCTGGGGAGTGCTAGCGTTTCCAATTGCTTTTCGGGAAGCCAGCTCGCGCGAGCAGGCGCTGCTGTGGGCGTTCACCTACGCCGTCATGGTCTGCCTGCTGCCCGCCGTCTACATCGGCTTCATGGTCTGGCGCGGGCATATCACCGACGTACACATGGAAGTGCGCAAGGAGCGGATTCGCCCCTTTCTGGTCTCGATCATCGGCACGGCGCTCGCCTGGGAGCTGCTGCGCCTGATGGGTGCGCCGCCGATCATGCCGATCTTCGCCCTCGTCAGCCTCGTCCTGCTGGGCACGATGATGCTGGTGACGCTGGTCTGGCAGATCAGTATGCACTCGATGAGCATCACCTGCGCGGTGGTGGCGGCAGGCGCGCTCTTCGGCTTCGGCACGGCGCTCGCGCTCAGCCCGCTGATCCCGGTCGTCAGCGCGGCGCGCCTCAAGCTGCACCGTCACACCCTCTCCGAAGTGATCGCCGGAATCCTGGTCGGCGGCTGCGTGACGGTGCTGATGCTGCTCGTTCTCAACCCGTAACCGATACGGGCGTCAGTTCTTTCGCATTTTCTGCTGGATAAACACCAGAAACGGATACGCCAGCCGCGACGAGTTGATGCGGTTTCCGCTCAAGTGCGGCTCGTTGGCGACCTCGAAGTCGTGATGCAGGCGCTCGATCTCGCGGCGCTGCAAGGGCGACGGCTCGTGCTGGAACAGCGTGATGACGGTCGTGTAGTTCCCGCCCACGAACAGCAGCCAGTCGCTGTCTCCCATCCGTTCGACATGCCCGTCGATGAAGCGATTGCATTCCATCAACTCTGTGAAGTCGTTGACAATCGGGGCGATGCGCGCCGCCGGGATGTCGAACGTGCCGAGCGTATCGACGAACATGCCCGTGCGGTTGTGGTAGATCATAATGCCGACGGCTTTACCCATGTGCGCCTGGAGGATGTCGACGGTGGCTTTGAGGGGCGTTTCCAGCAGCTCCGGGTCGTCCATCAGCATCGCCTGCTGCGCAAGCTCAATTTTCTGATTGTGGTGCGCGTAGACGGCGTTGAACTGCTCCCGGTTGATCTTGCCTTTGGCAAAATCGTCCAGCAGGCGGTCGATCTTGCGCTGTGCTTCCGCCTTGAACGCTTCGACTCTGGAAATGTCCTGTATAGCCATGTCGCCCTCTCCTCACTCTACAACTCGGTACGGGGCTTGCGGTAAACCATCTCTGCGATTTTGATTCGATTGATAATATGTATTATCGTAATCATTTATCACTTTTTCAGCAATGATAAATAGTTAATTTTGTACAAGACAGGGAATCGGCGCGCGCACGCTGAGGAAAGCGGCTTGCGTGTGAAGACAGTGCGTTTTACCGGAGAAAACAGTTGATAAAGGGTTTAAAAATAGTTAATTTACGAAATTTTAACATTTTGTCTTAACTTTTAAACAATTTTTCGTGGTATCTTTGCAGAAATGAGGAGTGGCAAATGGATACGATCACAATTCCGCAGGATACCGAAAATATTCTGCTTTACCTTCTGGTCAGCAACCTGCGCAACGCGCGCACCCGCGACTCGCTGCATCGGCTGTACACGAATGGTCACCACGTTGACGATCTGCTGGAAGAATTGATTGACGCGGGCTACGTTTACGCGGATGATGATTCGTTTGAGCTGACCTTCGCCGGGCTGCACCGGGCGAAGCAGATTCGGGCGCGCGCCGAGAGCGAGCGCGAAGGCTTAATGAGCGAGATCAGCGATCTGCACAGCCGGGATGCGGAGAGCTACGTGCCCGCGCTGGACACACACCCGCTGCGCGCGCGAGCCGAACACCAGCATCCCCTTTCCCCCACCGGCGACAGTCAGGAAGCGCTGCAATTCCTGCTCGCCTTCGAGACGCCGCGCAACGTCCTGCCGATCCCGGTCCTGAACGGCGACATACTCGGTCGCGTCCCCGACTCGGACATCTGCCTGCAACACGACGAATACATCAGCGGCGAACACTGCCGTTTCAGCATCGAGAACGAGCGCAACCAGCCGACCCTCTACGTCGAGGATTTAGGCAGCCGAAACGGAACCTCGGTCAACGGGTTTCAGCTTGAGCAGGGTCAGTTGTTCGGTCTCGAACACGGCGACCGCGTTTACGTCGGCAGCACCGTCCTGATCGTCGTGAGAATCCCGACGAACTCGTAAGCGCGACATTCCGGCGCGCTCAAGTCCACTGACCGAATTCGCTAGAACTTCAGCATTTTCTTGACGCGCTGCCACAGCGTCGGCGGCGCGGGTTCAGGCTCGGCGCCCTGCTGCGGCTTGGGAATGTGCCCCGAATGCGCCTCCTGCTGCTCCAGATTGTAGGTTTCGAGCGTCGAGTGCTTCTGCTGCGCGACCTTCTGACGCTCCTGCTCCTGACTGTTCTCGGCTTGACGACGATAGAATTCCTCGTTCATCGGCTGACGCTCCTCGTCCTCTGTCAGAACAATAACGACCTATAGAACAACCACTCGTCGTATCTGACGAGCGGCTGACCATCTATTCCCTTATTGCTGTTCCTGTCCCCGCATAATTGTATACGCAACCGTGCGATGGAACAAACACCGGCGCGCCGGCGTCTTATGAGCAGAATATGGAGGAAATCCCATGAAACTGCTGCGAATTGCCTCATTTTTTCTGCTTATATTACTGGTGACCGTATCCGGCGTTTCGGCGCAGGAACCCACGATTCCCTGCGGCGCCTGCCCGCCGGGCGCGGAGTGCATCCTGCCGCCCTGCCCGCGACCGCCGGGCGGAGTCGTCACCAACCCCGAATGGTTGAAGATTGACTTTCACCGCATCGACGTGCAAATCGAGAACCAGATCGCCCACACTACCGTCGATATGAAGTTCGAGAACGACGGCGGCGGCTTGGTCGAAGGCACGTGGGTCTTCCCGCTGCCGCTCGGCGCGACCGTCGACAGCCTGATCATGTACATCAACGACACGCCGATTGAGGCGAAAATCCTCGACGCCCGCGAAGCCCGCGACGTGTACAACAGCATCGTGCGCCAGTACCGCGACCCGGCGCTGCTGGAATACGTCGGCTCGCAGGCGGTGCAGGCGAACATCTTCCCGATCCCGCCCGGCGAGACGCGCCGCATCCGGCTGTCCTACACGCAGGCGCTCGAAGTCGACAACGGCTTGATCCACTACGTCTACCCGTTCGACGTGACCAGGCTGACCAGCCAGCGCCCGGTCGAGGAAGCCAGCATCCGCGTCAGCGTCGCCAGCAACGATCCGGTCAGCACGATTTACTCGCCCAGCCATGCCATCGTCATCAACCGGACGGGGCAGTCGGACAATTTCAGCGTCGGCTGGGAGCAGAGCAGTTACGTGCCCGATCAGGACTTCAGCCTGTACTACGGCATCGCCAGCAAGGCGATCAACGTCAACCTGCTGACCTACCGCGAAAGCGCGGGCGAGGAAGGCTTCTTCATGCTGCTGGTGCAGCCGCCGCTCGAAGCACCGCAGGACGCAATCGCCGCGCGCGACGTGATCGTCGTGCTCGACCAGTCCGGCAGCATGGACGGCGACAAGTGGAATCAGGCGCGCGAGGCTGCCGCTTACGTGCTCGAACACCTGAACGCGGGCGACCGCTTCAACGTCGTCCTGTTCAGCACCGGCTGGCGCACCTTCAGCAACCAGTTGGAGTCGCCGAGCGCGGCGCAGGAAGCGGTCGACTGGATTAACAGCGAGTACGCCGAGGGCGGCACGGACATCAACGGCGCGCTGACGACCGCGCTGGGCATGGCGGACGCCGAGCGCCCGACGACCATCCTGTTCCTGACCGACGGCTTGGCGACCGAAGGCGAGACCGACACGCAGACGATCCTCGACAACGTGGACGCCTCGGCGCGACGCAACGTCAGCCTGTTCACCTTCGGCGTCGGCGACGACGTGGACACCGTCCTGCTCAACTCGCTGGTGCGCGACCATCACGGCGTCTCGTCCTACGTGCGCCCGACCGAGCGGATTGACGAAGCGGTCGCCAGCCTGTTCAACAAGATCGGCGCGCCCGTGCTGACCGACGTGCAGCTTCACGTCGACGGCGTGACGCTCGACTCGGTCTACCCGGCGCAGCCGCTCCCCGACCTGTACGCGGGCAATCAACTGACGATTGTCGGGCGCTATCGCGGCTCGGCGGATCACCTCGACATCAGCCTGACTGGCAAAGTCGGCGGCGAAGAACAGACCTTCACCTACAACGACCTGAGCTTCCGCGCTCGCGCGGGCGGCGAGCCGTTCGTCGCGCGGCTGTGGGCGACCCGGCGCATCGGCGACCTGCTCAACAGCATCCGCCTGAACGGTGAGAACCGCGAGCTGGTCGACAGCGTGGTCAGCCTGAGCGTGCGCTACGGCATCATCACGCCCTACACCAGCTTCCTGATCGACGAGAACGACATTCTCTCGCAGAGCGGGCGCGACCAAGCCGCGCAGAGCTTCGCCAACACCGCCCGCGACCTGGCGCAGCAGTCGTCCGGCTCGGCAGCCGTCAACGCCGCCGCCAGCGCCGGGAGCCTGCAAGCCGCCGAAGCGCCGATGCCGATGCTCATGGCGACCGCCTCGCCCGCCGGAACGAATGCGCCTTACGGGATGGGCGGCGGCGACGTTACCGACGAGGAAGCGCAGGCGCAGGTCAACCCGATCCAGACGGTCGGCGACAAGACCTTCCTGCTGCAAGACGGCGTGTGGACGGACACGACCTTCGACCCGGACACGATGGAGACGCAGAAGATCGCCTTCCTGAGCGACGAATACTTCGCCCTGCTCGACAGCCAGCCGGAACTGGGCGACTACTTCGCGCTCGGCGACCGCGTGATCGTCGTGGTCGACGGCACGGCTTACGAAGTCACGGCGGAAGCGTAAATCCGACGAAAATCGTAGGGGCAGACACGCGTGTCTGCCCTCATTTCTGCCGTTGAACGGGCGCAGCGTGCTGCGCCTCTTCGTTATTCGCCCAACCCGTAACGACGCCCGCTGTGATTCCACGATCCAATCGCTTGACGAATGACACAAATGTTCTACAATGAGGGCATTCTCTCATCCTGAAACCGAAGGAGCAGCATCGTGCGTAAGCTGATCGTCAGCAACTTCCTCACGTTGGATGGCTACTACGAAGCGAAGGACAAAACGTTCGACCGCTTCTTCGACTACTTCTACCAGGGCTACGGCGCTAACGAGAGCTTCGATTACTACAATACGGAACTGCTGCGCGCCGCAGACACGTTGATTTTGAGCGGTCGCACGTCGTTTCTGGGCAACAAATCGTACTGGACGAGCGTTCCCGGCGATCCGAACGCCACGACAATTCGAAAGGAGTTTGCCGGATTAATCCAGTCGGTCGAGAAAATCGTTGTTTCGAACACGATCACAACGGAGGATTTAGCGCCCTGGGCGGATACGACCCGCATCGTCCGAGGGGAAACTCTGTACGAGGAAATCGCTGCGCTCAAACAGCAGCCCGGCAGAAGACATCCTGATGCTGATGAGCCGAATACTATGGAATGATCTGCTGCTTCATGATCTGATCGACGAACTACACCTGACGATTTTTCCGGTGATCGCTGGCGAGGGCATTCCGCTCTTCACAGGTCGTCCGCCGGTGTCACTAAAGCTCCTGAGCACGCGCACCTGGGAAGGATCGGGCAACATTCTCGCCGTCTATCAACCGATCCTGAAGAAGGCGTAAACCGAACGGCGACTTCAATCCGCTGCCGCCCGATCCTGAAAATCGGATCGCCAACGTCATCCCCCTTCGTCGTAGCCGTAATCGCGGTAGTGGCTGCTGTCCACCCGGCGATCCAGCCAGCCGACCGCCAGCCGCAGCACTCCCAGCAGCGGCAGCGCGATCACCAGCCCCACCGCGTCCGGCAGATGAGCGACCTGCTGCATCAGCAGGATCAGCCATGCCATCAGGATGACCGTCACGTAGAGCAGAAGGAAGCGCGTCAGCCCGCCGCGACCCAGCCGCAGGGCGCGCGCGCTGATGAACAGCGTCGCCACACCCAGCAGCGCGCCGATCCAGACGCCATCGACGCCGCCTTGCAGCGCCCGCCACGCCGGAGTCTCGTTCATGCTGAGCGGAGTCAGCGGCGTGATGGCGTTGTAGCCGCCGTAGAGCAGCGCCCCCAGCAGCGCGCCGAACTGGACGCTGAGCCAGTCGATGCTGAGCAGCAGCGACCCCAGCACGACGTAGCCGACGGCGATCACGCCCGCCGCAATCAGGCTGATCACCAGCCCGCTCTGGAACATGGCGACGACCAGATAATCCTGCCGCCAGACGAACGCCCGCAGCCCCAGAAAGCCGCCGACGGCGCACACCGCGACCAGCGCCAGCGTGACGCCGTGAATGACGCGCCGGAGCAGACCGCCTTTCATTTGCGCACGACTTCCCACGCCAGGTGGTTGAGTTCGGGCAGGATCAGCTTTTCCATCGCCACCTGGACGGCGTTGGGGCTGCCAGGCATCGAAAACACGAGCGTCTTCTTGTAGACACCCGCCGTCGCCCGGCTGAGCATGGCTGCCGCGCCGACTTCATCCCAACTGAGCATCCGAAACAGCTCGCCGAAGCCGGGCAGCGTCTTCTCCAGCATCCGGCTGATCACGTCGAAGGTCGTGTCGCGCGGGCTGATGCCCGTGCCGCCGTTGAACAGGACGATGCGCACCTCCGGCAGCGCGACCATCGCGTCGAGCGCCGCCGCTACCTGATCCGGCTCGTCCTTGATCAGCCGATAGCCGCCGATCTTGTGCCCCAATTCCGCCATGCGCCCCTCGATGTAGATGCGGTTGGTGTCGGTCTCCGGCGTGCGCGAATCGCTGACGGTGACGATGGCGACGGTCACGGGGTCGTGCCCGGCATACTCGCGGTGTGCGGCTGTGCCCATTGCTAAGTCCTCACATGGTTGTTATTCACGGATATTGTACGCTTGTTCTGCGGCGGGCTGCAACGCGCGGCTGAAAATTCGACATTTGTCGGACAAGTGTACCTTCCCAAAGCCGCTGGTCGTGGTATGGTGGATGGAGCAGTAGGCGCGCAGCCACGCGACCCGCTCGCGGCATGACGGCTGGACGCGGGAGCCGTGTTTCCCGTCCGCAAACGCCGGACGGGAACAGCGGACGGGGAGATGAGCGAAACAATAAAATGAAATTGGACAGACCGGACGGGAAGAAATGCGGACGGGAGCGCCTCGCTCACCGCTCTCGTCCGGTCAGCAAACCTTCCTTACTGCACCGTAAACGCCACGCTGTAGGGCGTCTGCACGTAGTTACCGTCGTTGCCGACCACTACCAGTTGAATCTGGTAGTTGCCGGGCTGCAAGCCGGGGAGCGCCGTAAGCTGCCCGTTGATGACGTTGTTGTACTGCACGTCGTTCATCGTCACCCAGTTACTGCCAAACTGACCGCCGGTCAGTTCCAGCTTCCAGTACTGCGCCTGCTGCGGGCTGAACTGCACCGTGCCGATGATCGGGAAGCCCGCGCTGATAATCTGCCCCGGCGACGGCTGGCTGATGAACGCCGTGATCACGACCGGACCGCTGCTCGCGGCGAGCAGCTCCGGCGTGCAGGCAATCGTCGGCAGGAACGAGAAGCCGTTGGCGCGGGCGTAGTTCTCCGCCTGCACCGCGTCGGCGGGCACGGGCGGCGGCGCGATGAACAACTGCTGGCGCGCGTTCGGGGCTTGGGAGGCGGCTTCGATAGGCACCTGGCAGTAGAGCGGCGGCGGGGGCTGGGGCTGCCCCGGCTGCACCGAGAAGACAATCGAGTTCGCCACGTTGGGGTCAATCGGGTTGACCAGCACGCTGAAGATGTCCGGCTGAATCTCTTGCAGCCAGGGTCCGGTCGGGGGCGGCGCGGGCGAAGTCGGCTGCGGCGCGGGTGGATACTGTAAATTGCCATCCGCATCGGGGATTCCGGCGGGGCTGTCGAGGAACCACTCGTTGACCGTGCTGCCGCAGTCGAGCGACGGCTCGTGCAGCGCGTCGATGCTGCAAATGCTGCGCAGCGACATTCCCGACGGCGGATTGAGCTGATCCGGTTCGAGGCTGCCGTCGACGGCGAAGCGCCCCAGCATATTGTTATTGTTGTAGACGCCGTTGATAACCGTGTTCCAGATCGGCGCAGCGCCGGTCAAGCCGGTGGTGCTGCCGGTCATCGGCGAGCCGTCGCTGTTGCCGACCCACACGCCGACCGCCACGTTGCGCGTGTAGCCGACCGTCCAGTTGTCCTTGAAATTGTCGGTCGTGCCCGTCTTGACCGAGGTGTGCAGACCGCCCGTGTTGAGCGGGCTGTTCGCGCCCATCGCCGGAGTGCGGGCGGCGTTGTCGCTCAGAATATCGCTGATGACGTAGGCGATGCGCGGGTCGACGACCTGCTTGCCGTAGCCTTCGCGGTTGACGGTCGTGGGCGTCGTGTTCCCGCGCGGGCAGCCGCTCTCGTACTGGTAGATGATGTTGTCGCTGCTGTCGAGCACGCACAGGATCGAAGTCGTCGGAACGAACGATCCGCCGTTGGCATAGGTCGCGTAGACGCGCGTCAGTTCCAGCAGCGTAATGTCGCCGCCGCCCAGCGTCAGCGACACGCCGTACTTGCTGGCGTCCGTCCCCAGGCTTTCGACGCCGAAGCGCTGCGCGATCTCCAGCAGCGAGGGCACGCCGATACGGCGCAGCGTTTGCACCGCCGGGATGTTGTAGCTGTTGGCGAGCGCGGTGCGCATCCGCACCGGACCGTGCCAGTTGCGGTCGTAGTCGACGGGCTGGTAGCCGTCCACGTCAATCGGCGTATCCCAGATGATGTCGCCGGGGGTCATGCCCTGCTCCATCGCGGCGGAATAGGTCAGCGGCTTCATGGTGCTGCCCGGCTGGCGCAGCGAGGTGGCGACGTTGACGCGCCCGTCGATGGCGTCGTTGTTGTAATCGACGCTGCCGACCATCGCCAGAATTTCGCCCGTGACCGGCTTGAGCACCACCACCGCCGCGTTGGTCGTGTTGTAGCCCGAAAGCGAGGCGATCTGGTTGCGCGCGGCTTGCTGCGCCATGTCGTTGATGTCGAGATCGACGGTCGTGTAGACCTTGAAGCCCCCCTTCGCAATCTGCGCATCGGGAATTTGCAGGCTTTGCAGCAGCGAGACCAGCTCCTGCTGCGCGTAGACGGTGAAGTGCGGCGCGCGCAGCGGCGCTTCCGGCGGGTTATAGCTTAGCCCGTCGCGCAGCGCCTCGTCGTGCTGCTGCTGCGTGATGAAATGATCGATCACCATCCGATCCAGCACCAGCCGCCAGCGCGCTTCGACCGCCGCCTGCACCTGCGGGTCCTGGCTGAGCGGGTTGAGGTCGGCAGGCGCCTGCGGAAGCGCCGCCAGCAGCGCCGCCTCGCCCAGCGTCAACTGGCTGACATCCTTGCCGAAGAACGTCTGCGCGGCAGCCTGCGCGCCGTAAGCCAGATTGCCGTAGTAAATCTCGTTGAGGTACAGCTCCATCACCTCTTCGGGAGATTTGCGCTGGCGCAGCAGCAAGGCGAGCAGGATTTCCTCGACCTTGCGCTGAATGCTGCGCTCGTTACGATATTCGTAGCTGAACAGGATATTGCGCACGACCTGCTGGGTGATCGTGCCGCCGCCGCTGGAACCCTGCGCCACGCCAATGTATTGCAGGAAGGCCCGCAACGTCGCCGGAATGTCGACGCCCGGGTTGGTGAAGAAAGTGTCGTCCTCGATGGCGACGGTGGCGTTGATCAGGTCTTGCGGAAACTGATCGTAGCTGACGTTGCTGCGCTTGCCCTCGTTGAAGGCTTCGTAAAGCACCTTGCCGGTGCGGTCGTAGTAGAACGTGCTCTGGAAGCTCTTGTAATCGTCCACCTGCGCGACCTGCGCCGAAAGCTGCTGCTCCAGCCGCGTACCGAGCGTCGCCGTCAGCAGCAGCGTGACCAGCGTCAAGCCGCCGCAGAAGGTGACGACCAAGCCGACGAAAATCGCGGCGCAGCCGGGCGAGCAGCCCAGAATCCGGCGCGGGCGCGCCTTCTGGCGCGGCGGCAGCGCCACCGGCTGCTGCGGGTACTGCTGCTGCGGCATGGGATACTGCATCGGCGGCTGCACGGGCGGCGCGGGAATGGTTGCCTGCGACTGAGGCTTGCGCGGCTGGATCGGGCGGTGTTCCTCGCCCGGCACGTGTACCAGCGTATGCTCGAACGGGACGATGTGCGGGAGAGTCTGGTTGTCTTCCGTATCTTCCGAGAAATCGGGGTTGGGGTCGTAGCCGCCGCTGCCCGGCAGCGTCTTGCGCGGATCGGAACGAGGGTCGGGCGGCGCTTTCACCGGGATGAGATCGTCGGTTTCGTCGTCGTCCTCTTCTCCCTCCATGTCGATCAACGTCGGCAGATCGTGAACGTCAACGTCGGGCGCAGGCAGGTCTTCCGGGGTTTCCCGGATGGTATCTTCGAGCGACGTTTCGTCACCGTGCGACGTTTCATCGCTTTCGTCCGGCTCGCGCTCCGGCGGGAACGGTTTGTCTTCGGGCATGTTGTGCTCCGCTTAAGGTCGTGGTGCTGGTTTGTTTGATTCTAGCAGAGAGTCAAGGCGCGTCCATGCTGCGAACCTGACGCACAGCCAGCGCTTTGGGGATGGAAAGCAGCGATTTCAGAGGGCACAGAGAACGGAAACCGTAGGGGCACGTGCAACCTGTGCGAAACTTTATTTCGCCTGGTTGCCTACGCCGTGCCCCTACGCATCGCATGTTCGCATGGGCGAAACAAAGCCAGAAGAACGTACTAGGTCGTGTAGTTGACCGGGTTGCCCTGGCTGCCCTTCTTGCCATCGGGCCAGATGGTGCTTTCGTCGAACTTCAGCCCGTTGACCGTCGCGCCGTGCATGTTCGCGCCCTGAAGGTTCGCGCCGTTGATGATTGCGTTGTTCATGTTGGAGTTGGTCAGCCGGGCGCTTTGCAGGTTCGAGCTGGACAGGTTCGCCCCGGTCAGGTTCGCGCTGTCGAGATCGACGCCGACGGCGTTGACCGTGATCATGGTGGCGTATGAACAATTGGTGGCGCGCAGGATGGCTTCGCGCAGGGTCGCCGCTTGCAGATTCGCGCCGCGCAGGTTCGCCCCGGTCAGGTCTAACCGCGTCAGGTCGAGCACGCTCAAGTTGACCCCGGCGAGACGCGGGTTCGCGCCTGCGGGGATCAAGGCTAAGATCAATTCCTTGCGACTAATTTCTCCTGCCATTATTCAACTCCTCGCGCTGATAAGCAATCATCTGATCAATCGTGTCGTCCAACAATGTCGTTGGCTCCCATTCGATTGTATGCCGGATTTTATCCAGTGAGGGCACGCGCCGCCGAAAGTCCTCGAAACCCGCTTCGTAGGCTTCCTCATACGGGATGCGCCGAATCTCCGAACTGCTGCCCGCGTGCTCGCGCACACGCTCGGCAAGACTCGAAATCGTGATTTCCTCGGTGCTGCCGATGTTGAACACCTCGCCAATCGCCGCCGGGCTTTCGCTCAGTGTGTGGATCGCATCGACAATGTCATGCACGTTGCCGAAACAGCGCTGCTGCTCGCCATCGCCATAAACGAGAATCGGCTCGTTTTTGAGCGCCCAGTTGACGAAACGCGGCAGCACCATGCCGTAGCGCCCGCTCTGGCGCGGACCGACCGTGTTGAACAGCCGGAAGATCACCACCGGGAGGTTCGCCTCTTTGTGATACGCCAGCGCCAGAAATTCGTCCACCGCTTTGGACGTGGCGTAACTCCAGCGGCTGCGCTTGGTCGGACCGAGCAGCGAGTCGTCGTCTTCGTGGAACGGGAAGCGCACGCCCTTACCGTAGACTTCGGAAGTCGAGGCGATCAGCACTTTTTTGCGGTAGCGGCGCGCCGTTTTCAGCACGACTTCCGTGCCGCCGATGTTCGTCTCGATAGTTTCAATCGGCTCGTTGATGATGCGCTGCACGCCGACGGCGGCGGCGAGGTGAAAGATCACGTCACACTCGCTGACCAGCCGATCCATGACGTTGACGTTGCGAATGTCTTCGATGGCGCTGCCAAAGTTAGGATTTCCATCCAGCGCCTGAATGTTTTCGATGCGCCCGGTGCTCAAATTGTCGATGACGGTCACGGTATACCCGGCGCCGAGCAAGTGCTCGGAAAGATGGCTGCCGATGAACCCCGCTCCACCCGTAATCAGTGCGTGAGGCATGTTACAAATCCTAAAGATGCAAAAATCGCATAGTTGTGTGATACTACCTCAAAGTGTTTGTCGTCACAAACGACGATTTCCCTACGTTGGTAGAAAATTGTTATGTAGGTGCTTGCGTTTGAGCGCACACCATGATAGGCTAAGTTAGCAATCTGTAACAAGAGTTAGATTCATCCGACGAGACGCGGGCATGAGCGAGAAAATCTTAATAATTGACGACGAAGAGACCACCGTCAACTTGATCAGCCTTTTGCTGGAGCGCAAAGGGTTTGAAGTGATCAAGGCATACGGCGCCGAAGAGGGGCTGCGCAAGGCGTACCGTCATCAGCCAGACCTGGTATTACTGGACATTATGATGCCAGAGATGGACGGCTGGGAGGTATGCAAGCGTTTGCGCGACATGTCCGACGTGCCGATCATCTTTCTCACTGCGCGGGGCGAGATACGTGACGTGGTGCGCGGGCTGGAACTGGGCGCCGACGATTACGTGCCGAAGCCGTTTGATAACGATGAGCTGATCGCGCGGATACGGGCGCATCTGCGCCGCGCGCCCAAGCCGAATATGAGCGAAGAACTCGCTTTCAACGGTGGGGAATTCCGCATCAACTTCATGAACCGCGAAGTGCGCGTGCGCAACGAGCTGAAACACCTGACGCCCAAAGAGTTCAACCTGTTGGGCGTGCTGGTGCGCAACGCCGGGCGCGTCGTGCCGCGCAACGAGCTGGTCACCGAAGCCTGGGGCGAAGAATACGGCGATGCTATCGACAGCCTGAAGCTCTACATTCACTACCTGCGTCAGAAAGTCGAGCGCGACCCGGAGCGACCGGATTACATCCTTACGTCGCGCGGCGTCGGCTATCGCTTCGCCAACCGCTGACTCCACCCAGCCGGGTCGCACGTCCGGGCGCGGCTGACAACCTCGACATCCTTATTCCGCCGGGATGAGTTCGATGAACTGCGTATCGACCCACCCCTGTAGCGATCCGTATCTGATCTGCGCCCAGCGCCCCCACGATGGATCAAGCACAAACCAGACATCCGCCACCTGATCAATCGTGGCAATTGGATCGTTGTAGGCGGTCGATGGAATCGTGCGCAGCTCGACCGATGGTTTCGCGCGCGGGTCGGCGCTGAGCGGGTACGCGGTGCCGCGCACCCAGCGCGGATCGCCCGCAGAAATCAGCGACGGGTAGCGCACCACCTCCTGATACTGCTCAATCGTCGTCAGAAAGGCGCTCATTTCCGTCTTGGGCTGTACGAATGCCCGGCAGGGATGGATGCCGAAATGCGAGCCGTCCGCCGCCGCAAAGGGGATGGTGGTCGAAAAGGCGTAGACGTAATCCACGTCCGGCGTCTGCGGGCTTTCCAGAACGATGACCCAGCGCTGCCTGCCGTTCGGCAGGAACAGGTTGATGCGCCAGCGCTCGTAGGTATCTTCAGGCTGATCGAACGGGCGCGCCGCGCCGTAGCCCCGCCAGATGCTGTCGCTGGCATCCCAGCCGAGCGGGATGCTCGCTATCGTTTCGTCGGTCAAGCCGACGGCGGAGCCGCTCTGCCAGTCGAAGACGCGCAGGGAAACCGGGCTGCCAAAGCCGGAGCAGTAATTCGCCAGCTTGTACTGACTCTGCGAATTGGACGCCAGCGCATTGCGCGGCATGGGCGCGGGCACGGTCAGCACGTAGGGAGTCATGGTCGGGACGAGCGTCGGCGTGCTGGTGGGCAAAGCAGTCGAGGTCGGCACGGGAATGAGCGTCGATGGCGGGCGCGTGGCGACGGCAGCCAGCCCGCGCGGAGCCTCCGCGATCACCCGTTCCGGCAGCGGAGCGCCCTGCCGCTGGCGCAGCCCAAAGAGCAGCAGGGCGACCAGCACCAGGCTCAGCAGCAGCACAAACACCCACAAAATGGCAAACTGGAGTTTCATAAACGCCGAAAAGCCCCATCCGAGTCCATTTCCATTATAGAGATAGAAATTTCCTGTACAAGCGCGGCAGGAAGAAAATCAGCCTTCAACGCGACTAGAATGGGATTACTCGCGCCAACGAAAGGATAATCTCGCATGGCATCCGAAGAGACGCTGCGCGTCGTGACCGATCTCAGCCCGGAAGAAGCGATCACGCGCTGGCTGGCGGGGCTGGGCGTCGAAGCGCCGATCAAGACCGAAGTGGGCGAGCGCACGGTGTACTATGCCGAGGGACCGGGCATGATCCTCTACGCAGCGGAGACCAGTCCGCGCGCCCGCGACCACATGCAGCAGACTTACGGCATCGCGCCGAACCTCGAAATCGCCTTCGAGCTGGATTTCTGCCGCGACCGTTCCGCGCCGCGCTCGACCATCATCAAGGGATCGCTGGAATTCCTGCGCCAGATCAACGCCGACGGTGGCTTGTGGTTCGACAACAGCCATAAGCTCGTCCTGCTCAAGCGCGGCGGCGACCTGCGCATCCTCGACGACGCAGATTTGTGGACGTACACGCGCCTCCAGCTTCTCGAAGGTCAGGCGTATACGCGCGAAGCCCTGCGCCCTTATTGACGCAGATATACTGAGGCAGACATACGGGCGTCGCCCTGAACGCGCTGACAGGGATTAGCAATGTATGGGGCACGACGGTCGTGCCCCTTTTGGATCGTATCTGCGAACTACGTATGCAGGAGTCGGCTATTCCAGATCGCTGGAGGCGTCCAGCAGTGCGCTGACTTCGTCGCTCAGCCGCGCCGCCACCGGGTCGCCTTCGTGAGCGGCGCGCCGGACCCAGCCAAGCGTTGCCTGAAGCGTATCGCGCAGGCGCTGCGCCAGCAGCATCATGTCAGTGGGCGGCGCGTCGTCGACGTTATAAGCGGGTTTCAGTTGGTTGTACGAGGCGAACGCGAAGGTCACGGAGAGCATGACCAGCGTTTCCAGATCATCATGGCTAAACCGCTCCGAGTCGATCCGTTCTTCAAACGCACTCAGCACCGTGCTCAGGTCAAGGCAAACGCGAATGACCGCTTGCAGGCTGTCGAGACGCTCGTTCCACAGATCGGGCGTGACGTGGGTCGGCAAATCGCGCAGGATGCGCCGCACTTTTTTGGCAACCGCCGCTTGATCCAGCCCTTCCACGCCCGCCATGTCGAGCGTCTCGTTAATGAAGTCGGCAAACGGATCGCGGGGCTGGTCTTCGTCATTCATGATAAGGAACTCCTCATACCGATGATCATCCTTAATATAACGAAATATTGCGGTGGACACAATCACCATTTGTGATTGCGCCGCCCGGTCAATCAGTCTATACTGGCGAAGTTCCGTCCGGTACGCAGAACGTTTTCTATGCTCACCACCAACGAAATCATCCTCATCGTCGTCACCGTCGCGGCGCTGGTTTTGATTCTCTCGAACCGCCTGCGCCTCGACGTGATCGGTCTGCTCGTACTGCTGGCGCTGGGCTTCACCGGCGTCGTCACGCCGGAGCAGGCGATCTCCGGCTTCAGCAGCGAAGCCGTCATCACGATCATGGGCTTGTTCATCATCTCGCGCGGGCTGGAGGACACCGGGATCGTCCAGTGGGTCGCAGACCGCCTGCGCGAGATCGGCAAAGGCAGCGAATCCCGTCTGGTGATGATGATCATGGGGGCAGGCGCGCTGCTCTCGCTCATCATGAGCACGGTCGCCGCCGGAGCCGTGCTGCTGCCCGCCGCCGTTCAGGCAGGGCGCGACTCGAACGTGCGTCCCGTCCAAGCTGCTGATCCCGCTGGCATTCGGCACGCTCGCCGGAGGCATGGCGACGTACTTCACCAGCGCCCACATCATCGTCAGCGGCATCCTGATAAATCAGAATCAGCGCGGCTTGAACATGCTGGATTTCGTGCCCACAGGCGGGCTGATCACCATCTCCACGCTGCTCTACATGGCGCTGATCGGGCGGCGGCTTCTGCCTGACCACGAATCGGTCGGGCAGAAAGCGAGTTCGCGCGCCCTTTCGCGCAACCTGTACGAAACCTATCAGCTTGACGAGCGCCTGTGGGAATTCCGCGTCCCGGCAGAATCGCGTCTGGCGGGCATGTCATTGAAAGACAGCCAGATCGGCGAGACGCTCGGCGTGACCGTGCTGGCGATCTGGCGCGGGCAGCACGCCATCCTCTCGCCGACGCCTGACGACCTGATCAGCGTGGGCGACTACCTGCTGGTGCTCGGTCGTGAAGAGCGCGTCCGGCAGCTTACGGACTGGGGACTGACGCTCGGACGCGAGAACGGCAGCGCGCCGCATCACGACTACTCGGTCGACCTGACCGAAGTCGTCATTCCGCCGCGCGCCAGCGTGATCGGCAAATCGCTGACCGACCTGCGCTTTCGCAACAAATACGGCTTGACGACCGTCGCCCTGTGGCGCGAAGGGCGCAGCTACCGCACCGATGTCGGCAAGTTCCCGCTGCAAGTCGGCGACGCGCTGCTGATGGTCGGTCCCGTCAAGAATATCAAGCAGTTGGCGGACGAGCGCGACTACATGGTGATGCAGAGCAGCCACGCCGCTCGCCCGCCCCGACCGCAGAAGGCGCGCTGGGCGCTGGTGATCACGGCGGCGGTGCTGCTTGCCGGGGTCACAACCGTCGTGCCTATCGCCGAAGCGATGCTGGCGGGTGCTGTGGCGATGGCGCTCACCGGATGCCTGAGCATGGACGATGCCTATCGCTCGGTCGAATGGAAAGCCCTGTTTCTGATCGCCGGGATGCTGCCGCTCAGCTTAGCGATGCTCAATACCGGGCTGGCAGACAAGCTCGGCGCCGGGCTGATCAGCGCGCTTTCGCCTTACGGTGCGCTGGCGTTGATCGGCGGGCTGTGCCTGGTCACGATTCTGGTGACGCAGGGGATCGGCGCGCAGGTGACCGCGCTGATCCTGACGCCGATTGCGGTTCGCGCGGCGCTGCAAGTCGGCATCAATCCGCAGGCAATGGCAGTCGCGGTCGCCTCTGCCTGCTCGGCGGCGTTCCTGACACCCATCGCCCACCCGGTCAACATATTGATGATGGGACCCGGCGGTTATTCCCCCGGCGATTTCCCGAAAGTCGGCATCGGCATGACGGTGATTACCTTCGTGATGCTGATGGTGGGCATGGTCGTGTTCTGGGGAATACGCTAATCCTCATCGTGCGAGTCTGAGCGCAGCATCCCGCGATAAATGCCGGGACTCGATCCTGGGATCGCCACCGCGCCGACCGTCCTGGCGTAGAAATCCACCGGACCGGCAGCGCCGATGACGGCGTAAGCGTAGCCCTGCGCCAGCATGTCGTACAGGCAGACCAGCAGCAGCGCCTTGCCGATGCCCCTGCCCCGATAGGTTTCATCCACGCCGGTCGGACCGAAGAAGCCTCTGGCGATGCCGTCGTAGCAGGCAAAGCCGATGCACTCGCCTTCATGAGTAGCGATCCAGCACGAAATCGGGCGATTGCCGTAGGCGATCTCGGTCTCGCTCGCCCAGCCGTCGCCGAACGTCCGGCGCACCCACTCAACCACGAGATGCTTCTCCGGCGCGATGGCGCGGCGCACGTCGATTCCATTGGCGCGCAGCGAGTTGAGCAGCGGCTTCGCCTCCGGCAGTTCGTACAATTTGACGAGCATGTCAGGCATGGGCTTTGCCCTTGAGCAGATACGCCGCTTCCAGCGCCGTCTCGCGCACACCCTCGCCGTCGCGCTCGACGCGGTAGCCTCTGGCATTCGGGCGCGAGCTAACGACGTGCCGAAGCTGCCCGTCGACGTAATGCCCCGCCGCGCCGTCGTCGTAAGCCACGCCCGCCGGAAGCTCGCCCGCCGCGATCTGCCGCTGAAACTCCGGGCGGCGTCCGGGTTCGCCATCGTAATGCGGCGAGCAGCTTCCCGCCAGATAGCCTAACCCGTTCAGACCGATGAACCTGCCGGGGATCGAGTCGCTGAAAGGATGCTCGAACCAGCAGATCGCCCCGGCGCTGATGCCCGCCAGCACCGTCCCGTTGTTCGCCGCGTTAAGCAGGATTTTGTCCAGACCCCATTCGCGCCAGATCGCCAGCATCGACTTGGTATTGCCGCCGCCCACGTAGATCACGTCCTGCTCCATCAGGAAGCCTTCGATGTCGGCGGTGTGCGGGGCGAACAGCGACAGGTGTGACGGCGCGCACGGCAGCGTGCGCAACGCCTGATAGAAGCGCACGATGTAGTCGGCATTCTCGGCGCTCGCCTGCCCCAGAAAGCAGACCTTCGGGCGCTCGGCGCCTGCCTGCGCGATGACGTAGCGATCCAGCGCGAGATTGTCCGGCTCCATCGAGAAGCCGCCCCCGCCCATCGTGATAATCTGCTGCATGAATAATCCTCTCAATCCTAACCAATCCTAAGACCCGGCGGTCGCTTCGGGCGTCGCCTCTGGCATCACGAACTGCACCGTATCGAGGATCGCCTGAAGCTGCGCCGGAGCATCGCCGTCCATCGCCGCAATCGGGTCGGTATACGCATAAAAGACGAAGCTGACGTTGAACTGGCGCAGCGCCGCGAACCAGCCGCGCGTATCGGGAAGCTGCGGGCAGTTGACCGCCGCAAACTGCGTGCCGACCGCCTGCAGCCCGCCGACGCTGTAATTGCGGCGCAGGTCGGTGCCGACGTTGCAGCCCTGCTCGACAATCGCCAGACGCAGCAGGCGCGTGCCGTCCGTCCATACATCCGGCTCGGTCGCGCCAACCCGGATCAGATTGGGGAAGCCCCACAGCAGCACGATGTAGCCCGTGCCGCCCGTGACGGGTCCGGTGTACAGGGCGAAAGGAATCGGGCGGATGCCGTCGATGTCCTGCAGCACCAGCGCATCGTAGCCGCTCGACCAACCTGCAGGCAGCGAAATCGTCAGCGGCGGCGGGAGATTGTCATGCACCAGTGGATCGTAGGTGTAGCGATCTATAGCCTCGGTCGCTTCGGGCGTGGCTTCCGCAGCGGTCTGGGTCGCCAGCGCGTCGTTCGCCTGCTGCAAGACCAGATTGATGGTGTAATTCAGGCTGTCGGCGTCGGTCAGCGACGGGCTGTCGCCGACGACGACGTAAGGCGTGCTGGTGAACGCCGTTTCGTTGTTCGCCGCCCGCTGCGCGTCGTTGAGGATCGCGTCGGGTCCGTCGCCGTCGAGGCAGCTCGTCAACTGCTCGCCGTTCACACCGACGCTGGTGGCGCTGTCGAGCAGGCGCTCGCCGGAGAAGGCGTCCCCGCCGTTCTGATTTTGCAGCGCAAACAACTGATCGGCGTACTGCCAGAACAGATTCTGCTCGACCGCGCAGACCGCCGCCCGCGCCGCGCCGCGCCCGCCAGTGATGTCACCCGTCCCAAAGAGCGGGATGAAAATCACGCGGATTTCGCCGTTGCGCACGCGCTGGAGCAGCTTGTCGAAGGTGTTTGCCCAGAACTGCCCGGAAGCCGGATCGTCGAAGGCGGCGTAGAGCTTCACGTCCACCAGCGCGCTGGGATAGCCGACCTGCGGGAAACCTTGCAGCGTTTGGGTCTGCGGCAGGTTGGCATAGCGGTCGCCGCTCTGCGCGAAGGTCGGCACAGCGACGAGGAGGAGCAGGAGAAGCAGAGCTAACCGCCGGAGGTTTAAACCTCCGGCTAAAAGTTTCGGCGACCCACTAAAGGGGTCGCCAGAGAAAACACGCTGAGAGAATTTAAGGTTCATCGTCGATCCGTTCCAGATAAGCCGTCAACGTATTCGTGGCGTGATGTTCTTTTTGGCGCTCGATGTACGCAACGACGAAATCAAGATTTTTCGCGCCGAACGTCAACACCCCGTAGCTCTGCTGCCAGCCGAAAGTTGTCTCCAAATCAGGAAACAGCGCATTCACTTCGCGTGTCGAGACGCCTTTCATCTGCTTCACCCATTGGGCGACTGCCAGTTTCGGCGGAATGGATGCGGCGACGTGAATATGATCCGGGACGCTGTTCACCGACAAAATGGGGCTTTCCAATTCGCGTGCTTTGTCACGCAGCGTATTGTAAATGATCTGCTCTATCTGCGCCGTGATCAGGGGCGCACGGTTCTTGGTCGCCCAGATGACGTGATAATAACAGCGCCAGAACGGCATTTACCTTCTCCTGTCGCTGGTGGTTTAAACCACCAGCTAACGCGAGGGCGACCCCTTCAGCGGGTCGCGTTTCCCCTAGCCGGAGGTTTAAACCTCCGGCGGAATGTTGCGCCGCCTACCAGTTCAATTCTACCTTGCGATGCCAGTAGCGCAGGATCAGCGAGCCACCGGGGACAGCCGCCGCCAGCCGGTAGAGCAAATCCCAGTCGTCGGCAGCCAGCACCCGCCCCGCCAGCACGCCGCCCGCGTAGACCAGCGCCCCGCCGACCATGCCGAGGAGCGGATGCAGCGAGCCGAGCGCCAGCATCGCCAGCACCGCGATCAGCGCGATCCCGGCGAGGCGCAGCAGACGCGGCAGCAGCAGCGAAAAGTCGAAATGGAAATCGCCCGCCAGGATCAGCAGCACGACGATCTCTGAGACGACCGTCGCCGTCGCCGCGCCGATCACGCCGATGCGCGGCAGCAGGAACAGGCTGAGCGCCAGCTTGAGCGCCAGCCCGCCGATGCGCACGATCACCAGATAGCGCTGGCGGTTTTGCACGTAGAGCGACTGCGCGAAGACGTTGCCGATCATGGTCACGACGGCGTACCAGATGAAGATGCGCAGGATCGCCGCCGTATCGGTGTAGCTCGCGCCGAACAGCGGCACGATGATGTCGGCGGCGAACAGGCTGAAGACCAAGCCGACCGGCAGCGCGACCAGCAGTGTGAAGAATGACAGCTTTTCGACCATGAAGCGGAAGGTGGCGTCCTGCCCGTCGCCGCGATAGACGCGCGACATCATCGGGTAGACGGCGACCAGAATAGTCGTGCTCAACACTTCAACCACGCCCGTGATGATCACCAGCGCGGCGTTCAGGTGTCCGGTGTCCGCGTCGGTCAGCAAGCCGGTCGTCAGCAGCTTGTCGATCTGCACGTAGACCATGCTGACGAACGCCGAGAGCGCCAGCGGCGCGCTGTTGATCAGCAGCGGGCGCGCAACCGACCAATCGACCGGGAAACGCGGACGCACGCCCGTGCGCAGCAGCAGCCACCACAGCGCCGCCGAGCGCCCGATGCCGCAGACGATGGTCACGACGTAGACCCCCAGCAGCCCGAAGCCCGCCCACAGCGCCAGCCCCGCCAGCGCGATGCGAATCAGGATGTGCGCCACCTCGACGACCGAGATCGACACCATCCGTTCCTGCGCCAGAAGCTGCTCGTAGCACATCGTACCGAGCATGTCGATGAACAGGCTGATGCCCGCGACGGCGACGAAACCGCGAATCGCGCTGTCGTAGCCGGAGGCGGCGACGTTGATACCGACGTAGGCGACCAAGCCGAGCACCGTCTCGATCACCAGCGTCGCCGACAGGTAGCGCCCGGCGGAGTCCGGGCGGCGCGCCACGTCGCGGATCACGATCAGGCTCATGCTGAAGGCGGTGATGGTCACGCCGATAGCAAACAGCCCGCCCACCGTCGCATAAACGCCGAACCCGGCATCGCCGAGCGCGCGACCGAGGATCAACTGCCAGACGAGCTGCGCCGCGCTGCTGACGATGCGGGCGGCGGCAATCGCCCCGGCATTGCGCGCCGCGCGCCGCGCCTCTGCGCCGGAAAGCGGTGTGGATAGGGTATCAGTCGTCATAGGGGTAACTATAACCGCGCGTTCGTCAAACGGCGATCTACTGCGAATTGCGGGCGGCGCGCACCCAGCCACGATGCACCGCCCGCGCCTCCTCGACGGCGACGAAAGCGTCGTCGTGCGTACTGCGGATCACGTCGAGCATTTTGGGCACTTCGCGGTTGACGACCACGCTGCGCAGCATCGTCACCGCGCCGTCCTTGCCCTCGCCAACCGTCTCGGTGACGCCGTAGCCGTGCTCACGCAGCGCCAGCGCGATTTCGTGCCCGTGAGCGGCGCAGACCACGTTGACGGTCATGAAGCTGGTGATGAAGCGCCGCTCGATGACCATGCCGATGTAATTGCCGACGGAAAAACCCGCGCAGTAGGCGAGCAGGTTCATGATGTTGTTCAGGTCGGTAGCGACGCTGGAAATCGTGATGGCGAACAGCAGCGCCTCGAAGAAAGCCAGAAACGCCGCCAGTAACCGCTGCTGGCGCGTGATGATCACCAGCCGAACGGTGCCGATGCCCGTGTTGAGAATGCGCAGGAAAAAGATCAACCCTGCCAGCAGCAGCGCATCGGTCGATAAATCCAGTACCATGCTGTCCTCATGAGAATGTTAAGAATATTTAGCTAATCATAGCACGGCGCCAGGCTGCGCGTTATGGGGGATGCCGCCTCCTACGCGCGATCCTCGACCAGCGCGCGATAGACTGCTTCCATTTGCTCGGCAGCGGCAGCCCAGGTGAAGCGCTCGCGCACCAGCGCCCGCGCTGCCGTCCCCATCGCCGCGCGCCGCGCCGGATCGGTCAGCAGATCGTGCAGCGCCGCCGCCAGCGGCTCGACCTGCGGCTCGACGATCAGCCCAGCGCCCGCGTCGGCGGCTTCGGGCAGATTGCAGCCCGGCGACAGGATCGCGGGAAGCCCCGCCGCCAGCCCTTCGAGCGCCGCCATCGACAAGCCTTCGCCCGTCGCGGGCAGGCAGAATACGTCCGCCGCCGCCAGCGCCGCCAGCCGGTCTTCCCCGGCGAGATAGCCCGTCAGCGTAATACGCTCGTCGAGCAGCGGCTGCAAAACGGGCAGCATCCCCTCGTCCGGTCCGGCGATCACCAGCCGCGCGCCGGGAACGTCCGCCTGCCTGAACGCCCGCACCAGCACGTCGACGCCTTTGCGCGCCTGCAAGCGCCCCATGAACAGGCAGACCGGCGCGTCCCCCAGACCGTAGCGCGCGCGGAACGAATCGCGCCCCGGCAGATCGGCGAATTCGTCGGGATCGACGCCGTTGGGCACGACGGCGAAGCGCACGCGCGCCGGATCGACGCCGAACGAACGCCACGCCGCTCGCGCCTCGTCCGCCTCCTGCGCCGTCAAGCCGATCACCGCCGCGAAGCGCCGCGCCAACGCCGGAGACAGCAGCCGATCCCAGCCGGACTTGAGCGCGCTGCGCCCGGTCGTGAGCGTCAATGTGCCGTGCGGTGAGAGCGCCACCGGCACGCCCAGACGTGCGGCAGTCGGCGTCACCAGCAGATTTTCGGCGGTGCGGAACTCGTGAACGTGGAGGATGTCGGCGTCCGCCAGCAGGTCAGCAGCGATCTGCCCCATGCCGAGCGGCGTCGAGAGGTTGAGCCGCCCGCGCAGCCACGCCGAGCGATTGCGCACGCGCACCACGCGCACACCGTCCTGCACCTCATCGAGCGCGCCTGCAAAGCGCTCGCTCTGGCTGAGGGCGTCCGTCGTCAGCACGGTCACGATATGCCCGCGCGCCGCCAGCGCCCGCGCCAGCCCCTCGACGGCGCGCGTCACTCCGCCGAAGGCATAGGCGGGCGCGTAGTAAGGGGTCAGGTGAAGGATGCGCACGGGATAGTCCTGCTCTATGAATCGAGAGGCTGCGGACGCTTGTCTGCGTCCTCTGTGGTTAAGTATTCGGCGGCAGGTACGCCTGAACGTTGAAGCTCGCCTCCAGCGCTTCAGGCTGGGTGGGATCGTCGTAGTGAGCCGCGATGTACTCGCGGACGGCGGCGAGTCCGCGCGCGTGCTGTTCGTCGGTCATGCGCCAGGTGCTGGAAAAATAGCGTCCTCCCATACTGTTGACGAAATCCTGCGGCGAGCGATGGGTGACGAAGTGATGCGCCTGACTCGGACTCAGCTCGCGCCAGCCGTTCTCGACGAGAAATGTGTCGCGCCGGTTCGGTGGAATCGCGCCCTGAGTCTCGTTCGTTTCGTGGGTCGTCTCGCGCCAGATTTGCAGCAGCCTGTCCGAGACCAGCCGCGCGTTCCCGCCATGCACCAGCGGCGCACCGGGGCGCAGCACGCGCGCGACTTCGCCCAGCACGTCGCGCCAGCCGGGGATCAGGTGGAAGACGTGGACGGCGATCACCCCGTCGAGGCTGCGATCCGGGAACGGCAGGCGGGTCGCATCGCCCTGCACGAGATACACGGGTTCGCCCTGCTGCTTCGCTCGCAGGCGCTCCATCATCGGGCGGGCAAGATCGATGCCGAAATAAGCGCCGACGTGCGCCGAAACCGGCAGCGCGATCCGCCCCGTCCCGACGCCGATTTCCAGCACGCGGCTCGACGCGCCGAAGCCGCCCACCTGCGCAATCAACCGGGCAATCGCCACCTCGACTCCCGGTGGAAACCCGCGCGTGTCGTCGTAGTAGCCAGCGGCGCGATCAAAAGCGACCAATTCGTTCGGCATTGTGATTTGCCTCACCTCTCTCCTAAATTGTTCGCCATACCTGTTGTTTTTCCTGTACTGGCGAAAACACAACGCTCGATAGATTATCCGATTTTGAGCGCCTCGCGGATGTCGTTCAGGTGCGCCTCTTGATGCTCGTAGATTTCCTCAAGCAGCGCCCCGACCTGCCCACGCTTGCCGGAGGGATACGTCATTTCGGCAGCGAGGTCGTCCGGGGTCAGCGTACTGGCGAGGATGTGCAGCCACTTGACCGTCGCATCCCAATCCGCCCTGATCTGCGCCATCGGCTCAGGATAGCGAACGCGCGCCGCGAAGGTATTGAAATCGTCCGCATCGATATAATTCTCGATGGCGTACTCGCCCCCGCGCCGATAAGCGTAGAGCGCGCGCAGCGTCTCGGCGTCCCAGGTCGCCACGTGCGCCACAATGTCCTTGACCCGCCAGCCCGTTTCCTCGTAAATCACCTGCTCCGGGTCGGCATCTTCTAACGTAGCGAGCGCCCGTTGGTACGTGTCCTCCAGATGACGAAGGAGTTCCGCTTTCTGCAACGCTACACCTCGACCTTGTAGGTCAGGCGGTAATGCGCGCCCAGCCGCTGGAAGATGACTGAGATATTGCCGCCGCTCGCCTGCGATTCGTCCACCGGCGTTTGCCCGAACAGATCGTCGCTGGTCAGCACGTCCGCATCCCAAAGCTGCACGACCGAATCGCCCGTCAAATCCTTGAAGACGAAATTGTCGGGATTGTAGGGCATCAACAGCTCCCAGCCCTCGCTGGTGTGCTTGCGCCCGCCCGCGAAGTCATAGTGACTGACCTCCTCACCGTGCTCCGGCGTGGGAACCATCTTGCCGGGACTCGCCTCCCAGACTTTCGCGCCATTGAGCTTGATGTAAACCTCGTCGCCGTCGATTTCTTCCGCCTTGAAGCATTCCAGACCGATCAACTTTATCGTGTACGTCATGGCGCTAACCTCTTTTCGCAATAACGATTCTAGAGTGACGTGCGATGAGCAATGAGTGCCGAGTCCAATACGGTTCGAGTGAGCGATTTCCCGCTAAAGGATAACTTCTTCCTGCCGGATGAAACAAGCCTTTTGACTCATCGCGCATTGCTCGGCACGCAGCACTTCTTCTATTCCATCTCGACGAGACGCTGCCCCCGATCCACGACATCGCCAGCCGTCACGAGCAGCCGTCTGATACGCCCGTCGGCGGGTGCGCTGACGCGGATTTCCATCTTCATCGCTTCGAGCAGCAGCAGAGTTTGCCCGCTCGTGACGGCATCGCCCGCCGCCACAAACACTTCACGCACCTGCCCCGGCATCTGCGCCGTGAGGTCGCCGCTGGCAGCGCTCGCCGCGCGCCGCCGTTCCTGTCCCTGCACGGTCGTCAGCGCATACGATGCGCCCTCGACGCTGACGAAGCGCTCGCTGCCCCGCGCGGCGACATAGACGCGGATGCGCCTGCCGTCGAGCGACAGCAGCCAGCCGCCGTCGATGGCTTCCGCCGTGACGGCATAAACGCGGTCGCCGACGGTGGCACGGTATCCACCGCCGGGGAGCGGCTCCAGGCTGACGCTGTGCGCCGCGCCGCCATGCTCGTAGATCATCCTGCCGCTGGCTCGCAGGTGGGCAAATCCGGGAACAACTGTCCGGCGTATAATGCCTGCTGGAATGGCTCGATGGTCGGGAAGGTCAGCATGATCGCGGCGACCCGCGTCGGCGAGACCTGATCGACCCAGTAGAAGATATGATAGTCGCTGTCACGCGAGACCGCATCGAACTCGAACAGCTTCACGCCGTGCGCCTCGCATTGGGCAGTCTTTTCGTAGGACGTGTAGTTGGCGAGCAGCACGGCGAAGCCCGCCGCGCTGAAATACTGGTCGATCTGCTCCTTGCTGACGCCACAGTCGTAATGCAGCAGTTCCAGGTAGGCGACCGCATCGTATTTCGCGGAACGCCAGGTCGCGGTCGTGCGGGCGCTGTCGTTCCTGACCTGCTGCTCCCAGTCGCCCTGCTTGAAGGTGTCGCCGACGAGGGCGAGCATCTGCTGCATGTCCTGTTCGTCGGACGCCGAGGCACATTCGACCACCTGTGTCGGCACCGCCATCGCCTCGACGGTCGGCTCAATCTGAACGATGTGCGGCTCGGAGACAGTCTGGGGCGTTAATACGACGTAGCCAAACAACCCGCCAAAGATCATCAGCGCCGCAGCAATCAATCCACACATAAACAGCTACCTTTCCTGACCTAAACGGAAACCATCGGCGCGCGACCAGGGATCGTCCGCCGCAGCGCTCGTCGGCGCGGCGAGACGGTCGCCCAGCGCCAGCGCGATCAACGCCGCGTCCGGCAGATCGGCGTCGGGCGGCGTCAGTTCGTCCAGATGCCGCTCGATAAAGCCAGTATCGACCTCTCCCGCCGCGAATGCCGGGTGATTGATCAGCGCGCGCAGAAAATCGAGATTGGTGGTCGTCCCCAGGATGACCGTCTCGCGCAGCGCGGCGTCCATCCGCTGGATCGCCGTCGCGGCGCGTGCGCTCGTGGACGATGATCTTGGCGATCAGCGGGTCGTAGTGGATCGGGATGGCGTCGCCGGACTGGACGCCCGAATCGACGCGCACGCCGATGCCCTCCGGCGGGTGAAACTGAAGCAGGTCGCCGACCACCGGGAGGAAGCCGCTGCGCGGGTCTTCGGCATAGACGCGGCACTCGATGGCGTGCCCCTGCTGCGTCAGGTCGTCCTGCGCGAACGGCAGCGGCTCCCCGGCGGCAATGGCGAATTGCAGCTTGACCAGATCAAGCCCCGTGACCATCTCCGTGACCGGATGCTCGACCTGCAGGCGCGTGTTCATTTCGAGAAAGTAGAACGCGCCGTCCGGCGCGGCGATGAACTCGACCGTCCCGGCATTGACGTAGCCGACCGCTCTGCGCTGCCGCCACCGCCGCCGCGCCCATGCGCGCCCGTGTCTCGGCATCCAATAACGGCGACGGCGACTCCTCGACGACCTTCTGGTGACGGCGCTGCGCGCTGCATTCGCGCTCGAACAGATGCACCGTTCTGCCGAACGGGTCGGCGAGCACCTGTATTTCGACGTGGCGGGCGCGCTCGACGAAGCGCTCCAGAAACACGCGCGCATCGCCGAAAGCGTGCTGCGCCTCGCGCCGCGCCGCGCCCAGCGCGTCCGGCAGTTCGGCAGGAGCGTAGACCACGCGAATCCCTTTGCCGCCGCCGCCGCCCGCCGCCTTGACCATCACCGGATAGCCGATGCGTTCCGCCGCGTCGAGGAAGGCGCGCGCGTCGCCGTCGCCCTGATACCCGGCGCGAGGGGGACGCCCGCCCGCTCCATCAGAGCGCGCGCCTCGGTCTTGACGCCCATGCGCCGGATGGCATCGGGCGGCGGACCAACCCACACCAGCCCGGCGTCGATCACCGCCTGCGCGAACGCTTCCGCCTCGGACAGAAAGCCGTAGCCGGGGTGTACGCAGTCGCAGCCCGCCGCCCGCGCCACCGCGATCAATTTGCCGATGTTGAGGTAGCTCTCCGCCGGGTTCGCCGCGCCAATGGCATAGGCTTCGTCGGCGAGCAGCACGTGCCTGGCGTGCGCGTCCACATCCGAATAGACGGCGACCGCGCGGATGCCCAGCTCGCGGCAGGCGCGGATGATGCGAACGGCGATCTCGCCCCGGTTGGCGATCAGGCATTTGGCGAGGGTCATTTCACGGCATTGAGATCGTAGACGGGCGTCTCGATGTAGCGGGCGGGCTTCGCGCCCGACCAGATTAATGCCTGCACCTGCTCAACAACATCGGGATCGAAGTAGGTTTCACCGCATTGATCGCAAACCCAGGCGGGCACATTTTCGACGACAATGATTTGTCCCTCGTATTCCTGGGTATAGATCGTTACTGTATGCCGAAGTTTGCCACCGCACATACTGAAAATCCATTTACAGCAGATCAGATTCGGAACATAACATTCATTATGCCCCGTTTTCAGGCGTTTTGCTGGTTGTCCCGCTGGATGCGCTGGCGCACCGCGTGCAGCGCGTCGTCCATCGTGTTGTAGACTGCCAGGGTCACGCCGCCGAACGTGCGCTCGTGCATCAACTTCTGAAACAGGCGGATGAAAAAGCTGGTTCCCACCAGCACGACGTAAGAGTCGCTGTCCGAGAGGGTTCCCATCTTGCCCAGGCTTTGATGCGCGAGGATGCGCAAGACTTCGGGGAGGCGGGTCGTGGCGTGGCGCAGGTCGATGATGCCGTAGAGCGTCACGGGCGACTCCTGCATCGCCCGCACAATCTTTATATTCGCATCTTCGACAGTCTGAAGCGAGAGAAAGCCTTCATAGGTCACGATGAGGATCGGCTCATCGTCGAGTTTTTGCAGCGTTGCCGTCATCGCATTTCCCCGAACGCTGCCATGCGTTTCTCTATCATCCTGATAGAAACGATGATAAACGCATTTCCAGGATGCGATCAAGGCGGATCGTCCGGCGGGCGCACGTACTCGCGCTCGTCGTCCGTGTCGGGGTGGACGCCGCCCGTCAGGTATGAGATGCCGATCCACAGCGAGCGGGCATGACGGTAGAACAGCGTGACGAAGACGATGTTGAAGATCAGCCAGAAGATCAGGTGCGGGACGAACGGCGGCTGATACAGGAAATAGACCAGAAAGAAGCCGCCGATGGTCAGCAGTTCCGCCAAGCCGAGATTGATGTACATCCCGCCGACCGACTCGCCGGATTCGCGCTCGTAGCGGACGCCGCAGTACGGGCAGGTCTCGTTCATCCTGAACAGCCCGGTGAAGATGCGCCCGCGCCCGCAGTTGGGGCAGCGCAGGCGTAAGGTCGTCCAGAGGACGCGCAGACGATGTTCGCTCCCGCTCACGTCAGCGTCTGCGCCAGAGCGTGTAGAGCGTCAGCATGGTCGCCGGGAGCCAGATCGTGCTGCTGGGCAGCGCCGCCGGGGCTTCGGTCGCCGTCGTGAACGGGAGGGGAACGAAGGTCAGAATGAAGACGACCAAGCCGAAGACGGCGATCCACTTGCGACGGCTGTCCATCGGCGTGATCATGTCGAGCGGCGCAGCATAAATCCGCCCAAACAGGAACAGCAGGATCAGCCAGAAGAGCCAGGCATCGCTGCCGAGCAGGACGAGCACCACCATCACGGCAAGCAGCGGATAGTACAGGCGGCGGGCGCGCTCGCCGATCAGCGAGTAGAGCATATGCCCGCCGTCAAGCTGCCCAATCGGGATCAGATTCAGCGCCGTGACCAGCAGTCCCGTCCAGCCCGCCCACGCCAGTTGATTGACGTAGACATCGACCGAGCCGTTGGGCAGGAAGCGCCCGAAGACGATGATCTTCGCCAGCGCGTAGAGCAGCGAATTGCCCTCGACCAGCCCGCCCACCTGAATGGGTCCGACTTTCGAGGTCGCCAGCCCGATCAACAGGATCGGGACGGCGAACGCCAGCCCGGTCAGCGGACCCGCCGCGCCCACGTCGAGCAGGACTTTGCGGTTCTTCATCGGCTCGCGCAGTTGGATGAACGCGCCGAACGTGCCGATCAGGCTGATGAACGGCGCGGGGATGAAGTACGGCAGCGTCACCGCCAGCTTGTGATGGCGCGCGGCGAAATAGTGCCCCAGCTCATGCGAGCCGAGGATCAGCAGGATGGCGATGGTATACGGCAGCCCGCGCCACAGCTCGAAGACCAGATTGTCGATATATGGCTGCGCGACCGCGGCGCTGCCGTTGGCGATCTCGTTGATCGCCATCTCCGTGCCGACCAGCAGCACGCTGAAGACGGTGATGACGAACAGCAGCGCATTGGGCCACCAGGGGCGCGCTTTCGGGTGGATGCGCCCGGCGACGACGTGAACGACGTGTTTGCCGTTGGCTTCGCGGAACAGCGGCAGGTAATTCCCCGGCTCAAGCAAATGATTGAGCTGGTCGTAAGCCGCTTCGGACTCCAGCAGCAGCTTGCCCTCAAAGGTGGCGACCAGGCGGCTGTCCTGTCCGATGAGCAGTTGGTTTCCTTTCGGAGGTTTGTTGTCGTCCTCGAACGTCTCGTGCTCAATCGACAGGACGGACATCACCATTTCACGCAGTTCGCTGTGCTGCGCGTTGTCCTGCGTGTAACGCAGGGACGAGCGCAGCGCGGGATGATCCTCGATGGACGAGGCGGTTTCATTCAGCATTCAACGATCTCCAACACCGTCAGAATGATTCTGGCTGAGAAGCTATCGGCTCATCATAGCGATATTTCATTAAGGCGACGTGATAATCTGCCACGACGCGCCCTGCGGCAGCAGTTGCAGCACGGAGCCATCGGCGCTGCTGATGTAGAGCGTGCGCGCGCCGTCCGGCGTCAGCGACGACTGCGTGAAGCCGCTGTAGCTGGCTTCCGGCTGCGTCGCCAGCCCCAGACGATTGCGCACGGTATCGTTGCCGCGCCAGACGAAGCCGAGCCGTCGCAATGGTTGATAGTAGCCGGGCGGCGGCGAGAACTCCGGATCGCTTTCGGGATGCACCGCCGGGTCGAAGCGGTTTTCCAGCACCAGCCACGCCGGGGCTAAGCCGTCGTTGAAGAGCGCATAAACCTGATTGCTCGTGGCGACGTAAAGCATCCGCCCGCGCTCGAACGGCTCTTCGATCAACTGCGTCTCCTGCCCCAGAGCCGTCGGACAGGCTTCCGGCGGCGGCTGGAAGAACCAGACATCCGGGCAGGCAAGCGGGACGGAGAGCGTTTGCTCGACGTACTGCGCGCCCGTGCCCACGCTGAGGACGAAATCGACGCTGCCCCGGTCGCTGCGGTTGGTCTGCACCGGCAGGCTGCCGTCAGGACCGACGTTCCACAGGCGGTTGCGCACGCCGCGCACAAGCTGGTAGATCACGGCGTCGCGCGCGCCGCGCGTCGACCAGTAGAGCGTCACGGTCGAACCCGGCGCTGCCGCCACCGCATCGGAGGTGAAGAATTCGATGCGCGGCGCGTTGGGATTCAGGCTGGTATCATCGCCGGGCTGCGCGGTCACCGCCGTTTCCGTCGGACCAAACAGCGGCGTCGGCGAGGGTCCTCCGGTGGCGGTCATCGGCGGCGACGTGGGCGAAATGGTGGGCGTGACGTTGCGCGCCGGCGTGCGCGTCGGCGCGCCAGTCGGCGAAGGCGTCGCGGTCGGGCGGGCAGTCGGCACGATCTGGACGGCGGTCGCACCGCAGCCGGAGAAAAGCAGAAGCAGCAGGATGGAGACGATCAATTTGAATGGGGCGTATGTAAGGACGGGTTTGAAACCTGCCCCTACGAAATGCGGTCGGCTCAATCTGATACTCCTAGCGCTGCAACGTGCGCTCGCCCGATGCATCGACTATCGGCAGATCGGTGATACTTCCGCGAATGTCGAGGACGCAGCGGGCGACCCAGCCTTTCCGCTCGCCGACCTGCACCTGCACCCACATGTCGAGGTCGTGTTTGAACTCTGACGAGCAAAGCCGCCCCTCTTCCCAGCCGTTCCAGCCGATAATGTCGATCCAGCCGTCCTGCTTGAGCGCGCCGATGGGCGGGTATTTCAGCCCAGGACCGCTGCGAATGTTGACGCTGGCGTTGGCTGCCTGCCCGTTGACGCCGGTCAGACTCGGCAGCATCTGCGGGTTGAGCGTCGGCTCGGCGTACTGGGGACCGATGGTCGGCGGCAGTATCAAATTAAACTCGGAGGTCGGCTCTGGCGTCGCGCTGCCCTGCGCCGCGACGGTCGACGACATTGCCATGATGAGAAGCAGCACGAGCATGACAGCCGCGAACAGGACGGCGGGTAAGGCGTTGGGTTTCCGAGAAGGTTGGAGCATGTGCTTCTGCCTTCGTTCTCAGACGAATAGAATACTTTAACTATAGCACGGCTAGCGCACGGTGATGCGACTGCCGTCCGCCAGCTTTTCGATCTGCACATGCACCGGGAACGAATCGCGCAGTTCGTCGATGTGCGTGATCACCAGGATCAGGGCGAAGTCGTCCTGAATGGCGGTGATCGCCTCGACCAATTTATTGCGACCTTCCTCGTCCTGCGTGCCGAAGCCCTCGTCGATGAACAGCGTCCGTAGCTGCGCGCCCGCCCGCCGCGCCAGCATCTGCGAGAGCGCCACGCGCAGCGCAAAGTCGATGCGGAAGGCTTCCCCGCCGCTGAACATCTCGTAGGCGCGCGTGCCCAGTTCGTCGGCGATCTGAATGTCGAGCGTTTCGGCGACGCCGCCCGTGACTTTCTCGCGCTGCGTCGTCAGCATCAGGCTCATGCGCCCGTCGGTCATGCGGTTGAGCAGCCGGTTCGCCCCGGCTTCCAGCTCCGGGATGGCGGTCTCGATGATCATCGCCGGGATGCCGTTCTTGCCGAAGGCGAGCTTGAGTTCCTCGTAGAGCGCCCGGTCGACCCGGCACTGCGCCAGCCGCGCTTCCAGTTCGGCTTTGCGGATGCGCCCGTCTTCAATCGCCTTGAGCGCCTGCTGCGCGTCCGCCAGTTTGCGGAAGGCGGCGCGTTCGGCGATGCGCAGGTGATTGACTTCCTCGCGCCGCGCCTGTTCTTCCCTGACCAGCACCTCCAGCCGCGCGATTTCGACGCGCACCGCGTCCAGCGCCGCAGTCTCTTCCGCCTGCGCCGCCAGCAGACGCTCGCGCCGCACCTGCGCGCCTTCCAGCGCCTGCTGCGCGTCCGGCAGCGCTTCGAGCGCGAGCGCCAATTCCTGCTGGCGCGCTTCAAATTCGCGCAGCGTTTCCAGGCTTTGCCGCGCGGCGCTGTGCAGGTCACTGTCGTAGCCGAGCGCCGTCCGCTGCGCATCCAGCGCGGCGATCTGCGAGCGCAGGTCGGCGGCGAAATCCTCACCGTCCAGCGTCACCTGCGCCGCGTCAAGCCGGGCGCGCACCGCGTCAAGCTGCAACTCGGCGTCGCGGGCTTGTTTGACGCCCGATTTCAACTCGCCTTCGCGCGTCTGAAGGTCGACCAGGCGCTGAAGCCGGACGCGAACATCGGCAATCGTGCTCTGCGCCGTCTTGATCTCGGTCGTGATCTCGGCGATGCGCGCCTGATTAGTGCGGTAGGTGTTGCCCCGCTCCTCGCCCTGCGTCTGAAGCTCCGCCAGCAGCGTCGCGCGGTGATCCTCCGTTAGCGGCTGCCCGCAGAGTGGACAGGTCGCGCCTTCCGCCGCCTTGAGCCGGTCGATGCGCTCCTTCAATTTGGTCATTTCGGGGCGCAGCGCGTTATTCGTCCCTTCGAGACCGCTGGTCTCGTTCTTGAGCGTATTCAAATCCGCGTCCAGCCGCGCGCGCTCGGCATCGAGCACTTCCAGCTCGGCGATTTCGAGGCGAATCTCTTCGAGCGCTTCCGGCTGCGCCGCGTCGATGGTCTTCTCCAGTTCGACAACCGTCGCCTGGTAGCCGCTGATTTCCTGCTGCAAATCGGCGCGGGCGGCGTCAAGCTGGCGCTCGACGGCGTGGCGCTGCTTGTCCAGATCGCTCAACTGGATCAGCTTATCGCCCAATGCCTCGTTGGTGCTGCGCGCTTCTTCCAGCGCCGTGTAGCCCGCCTGAATTTCATCCTGAGCGCTGATGATCGCCTCGTAGCCTGCGACCTTGCGCTCCTGCCGCGCGATCTCGCCGTCGGCGGCTTTCAGGTCATCCCCGAAGTGGCGCAGGCGCTGCTCGATCTCCGCCTGTTGGCGCAGTGCATTATTCCGTTCGACAGATGCGCCCTCGACCTGCTTGAGCGCTTCCTCGGCGACGTGCAGCGCCGCTTCGGCGTCCTGCTGCTGCTGCTCGGCATCGGCGACAGCAGCCTGAAGCGCAGGCTCGCGCGCAATTTCCTCGATCCAGCTCCTCGACCTGCATCTGGCGCATCCCGATTTCGCCGTCGATGGTCTTGAGGATTTCCTTCGCCGCGTCTTCGTAGGTTTCCCAGCGCACGAGACCGAGGATGTCCGAGAGAATCTGCTTGCGCTCGCGCGGCGTCTTGGTCGTGAAGGCGTCGGCTTTGCCCTGCTGCAAGAACGCCGAATGAACGAAGGTCTCGTAATCCAGGTTGAGCAGGCGGTTGATCTTCTCCTGCGTGGCGCGCATGTTCGGCTCGCTGATGTCGTTAGGCGTGCCGTCCTCGTCCAGCGCGATCAGGTCGAGCGTGCCGGAGCCGCTCTTGCTGCGCGAGCGCCGCCGGATGACCTGATAGCGCAGCCCTTCCTGCTCGAATTCGAGCAGCACGTACATGTCGCTCTGCCCCAGGTGGACGAGTTCTTCGTCGCGGCGGGCGCGCGCCTTGCCCCACAGCGCCCAGGTGATCGCGTCGAGCAGCGAGGATTTGCCCGCGCCATTCGCCCCGGTCAGGCAGGCGAGGTGAATCCCGTCGAAGCGCAGGGGTTCGGGCGAGCGGTAGGCAAGAAAATTCTTGATCTCCAGACGAATAGGCAGCATTCGAGAATCCGATTGTTGAAGAGCCGATGACGGAGGAATTATAGCACTTCTGTGCGAAATCAGCCGGAGTAGACGATGCGCCAGATGTGCCCGTAGATCGAATCGGCGACGACCAGCGAGCCGTCCGGCGCGACCGTCACGTCAATCGGGCGGATCAAGCCGGTGACGAAGGCTTCGGGCGCGTAGCCATCCTCGCCGACGCGCTTGGGGTCGATGCGGATGACGCGCTGCCCGCCCTCGACGCCGTTCCAGAGCGTCACGAACAGGCTGTCGAACATATTCGCCGGGAACTGCGCCCCCGTGTAGGCGACGATGCCGCGCGGCAGCGTGTAGGGCGGGAAGTCGATCAAATCGGGGGACACTTTCACGCTGGCGGGCTTGATCGGGCAGTCCTGGCAGCCGAGCAGCCGCCAGTAGGGCCAGCCGTAATTCGCGCCCTGCATCGACCTTGAGCACGCGGTCGCCGCCCTCCCCCGTCAGCAGCCCGTTGTCGGTGGCGTAAAGCTGCCCGGCGCTGTCGACGGCGATGTCAAACGGATTGCGTATCCCCTGCGCGTAGACTTCGACCTCGCCCGTGTGCGGCTGGATGCGCAGGATCGAGGCTTCGTCGGGCACCAGCTCGCGCCAGTTGCGGGCGGAGTGCGGCGGGTTGACGGTCGTGTCGCTGAGCGAGCCGACGCCGAGATAGAGATAGCCATCCTGCCCGAAGATCATGCCGTTCGCCTGATTGTCGATCACACGCATACAGCAGGGCAGGTCGGTGATCACGGGTTCGGGGTCGCCGCCGCCCGGCGGGACGCGCCAGATGCCCGCGCCCTGCTCCAGCGTCACGCGCGCGCTGACGTAGAGCACGTCCGTGCCCGGCTGGAACGCTAAGCCGAGCGGCGAGACGAAATCGCCGCTGTAGCGGGCGGTCGTGCCGTCGGCGTCCATGACGTAGACCGCGCCGTTCTGCGTGCCGTTCTCCAGCACCGTCGCGTACAGGCGACCATCCTGCCCGTAGGTGATCTGCACGGGCTGTCCGGGGAACTGCCCGACGTACTCGACCTGAAAGCCGGGCGGCACCTGAATCCGCTTCAGAAACCCCTCGATGTCGCTCTCGCAGGGGAAATCGTCGCACGTCCAGCCCGTCGATGCGCTGAGCGGCGCATCGCCCGGATCGTTCGCAGCAGGCGCGCCTGCGCTCGACGGCGGCGTCAGCGTATAGAGCGGCTGCGTCCCGGCGGGCGTCGGCGTGAGCGTGGCGGTCGGCGGCAGCGTGGGCGTGTCCGTCGCAGTCGGCGAGGGCGTAAAGGTGAGCGTCGGCGCGAGTGTATCGGACGGGATCGGCGTCGCGGTGAACGGCGGAGTCGCCGTGTAGACCGGCGCGGTGATCGTCAGCGGCGGCAGGGTCGCGCTGAAGGGCTGCGCGGTGACGTTGGGCGCGCAAGCGGCGAGGCAGACGCAAAAAGACAGGCATACAAGAGATGCGATTTTGTTCACGAACAGCAGCTTGGTTTATCAGGCGAATAAGGCGGCGACCTGGATGGTCACATCGGGCAGTACGCTCAGCGCGAACGTCTCGGCATTTCCAAATGCGCCGAAACGCATCAAACGCGTCGTTTTCACGGCGAAAGACTTCGACGAACTCGGCGGCAGGATCGATCAGCCAGTACTCGCGCGTGCCATGCCGCTCGTAGAGACCAAACTTCACACCGTGATCGCGCAGCGCGGTCGATGGCGACAGCACCTCGACCACCAGATCGGGCGCGCCGTGCCAGTAGTCATCCGCGCCGAGCTTGCACAGGCTGTCCTCGCCGCTCACCCAGAACACGTCGGGCTGCAGCACGTCGCCGTCATCGAGATACACGTCCATCGGAGAGACGACCACTTTGCCTTTTGGAAGCCGTTTTAGCTCAGTCGCAGCGTTCAGGACAGCATTTTGATGCTTATTCTTCGGCGCAGGACTCATGATCAACTCTCCGTCGATGAGTTCGATGTGATCCAGGCTTTCGGGCAGCGCCCTGAACTCGTCCAGGGTGAGGCGCGTCCGCGTGATGTCCGCCATGCCGCATCTCCGTAAAACAAAAACGCTCGTGTACACATTATACACGAGCGTTCGGTCGATCATCCGTCTTTTACAGCGTCACGTCGTAGCTGCCGTAGCTGAGCTTCTTGAGCGCCTCGAAGGCGGCATCCTGCACGAGCGTGGTCTCGTCTTGCAACGCGGCGCTGAGCGGCTCAATCGCCCGCCGATCCCCCAGATCGCCCAGCGCGACGGCAGCCGCGCGGCGCACCCACTCGTTTGCGTCGCCGAGCATGGCGAGCAGCGGGTCGACGGCGCTGGCGTGCCCGATGCGTCCGAGCGCTTCGGCAGCGATCTCGCGCAGCGCGTCGTGACTGTCGTTGAGGAACAGCAGCAGCGGCGAGACGGCGCGCGCATCGCCGATGTAGCCAAGCGCCTCCGCCGCCGCGCCCTGAAGTGTCGGCGATCCGCTGATCAGAGTGTCGATCAACATCTCGACGCAGTCGGCGGTGGCGGCGCGACCAAGCAGGCGCAGGAACAGCGCGCGCTGGTGCTCGTCCAGGTCGCGCCGTTCGAGCGAGTGGACGAGCTGATCGGTCATCTCGGCGTCGCCATGCGGCATCATGTCGAGCAAGCCCGTGCGCAGGCGCAGACCAATGTTGAGCTTGAGCAACTGCCAGACGCGGCTGTTGAGGTCGCTCAGGAGCATGTCAAGGATCGGCGCGGCGGCTTCGTAGGCGTTGAGCTTGATCAGCCCGCTGAAGGCGGCATACTGGACTTTCGAGTTCTCGTCCGGCAGCGCGGCGATCAGCGGCGGGATGGCGCGCGGGTCGCTGGACGCGCCCAGCTTCTGCGCCGCCTCGTAGCGCACGGTCGAATCGGAATGGGTTAAATCGGCAAGGTACTGCTCAAACATTCGCTTTCACCTGATAGTCATTGATATGGGACAGCTATAAGTATAGTACAGGCGCATTAGAATTGTTCTGGAAACGGATAAGAAGCGTATCGGAAGGCGGCTACAGGCGGCTGCGATACAGCGCGGCGGCGAGGATGAGATCGATGAGTACGGCGGCAAGCACGACCGCGAGCATACTCTTGAGCAGATAGCCCGCCGCGATCAGCGCCGCGCCGCAGAGGACGACGGAGTAGGTGTAGGGAACACGGCGAAACAGCAGACGCGGCATGGTCACCAGCTCCAGCGCCTGGCAGAACGCCAGCGCCGCGACGGCGCACACCATCAGCACCAGCGCGACCAGCGGATCGGTCAGCGGCTGGACGAGCAGCGCGAGCAGTCCGCCGACGCTCATCAGGGCGATGGGGAAAACGCTATCGGCGAGCGCGATCCCCAGCGGATTGGCTGGCAGGAACTGGCGCGTGAACGCCTGCCCCACGTCCTGCTGGAACAGGGTGTTTAACTCGACCGGGCGAAGCTGGATCAGGATGATCAGCAGGAGCACCCAGCTTTGCAGATGCCCGCCCCCGCCGATGCGAACGACCAGCGAGACGATCCCGGCGAAGACGACGCCGCGCATCAGCAGGCGCAGCATAGTGGACGGCGCCAGCCGAAACAGCGACAGCAGCGCCCGATTCAGCAGGACGCCGTAGCCATCCGCCCGCTCGGACATCGCCAGCCGCAGATGGCGCTTGCGCAGCAGGCGCGACTGACGGCGCACGCTGGCGATCACGTCGTCGGCGTAGAGCCTGCCGAAGATGCCGAGCTTCTGGATGCGGGCATACATCCGGCTGTCATCCGCGACCGCCGCCATGTTGACCCGATTCCCGACGATCACGAGCAGCGCGCAGGCGGCGACCAGCAGCGCCAGCGCAAGTGCGAACGTCCCGACGCTCAGCGCGGCGTCGAAGGTCGTCAGCCAGAGCGCGCCGGGGAACAGCATCACCGCAGGGAAGGCGACCGCCAGCAGAATCGCGGCGGGCAGCGCCAGCCAGAGCGCGAGCTTGAGCGCGCGCGAAGGGAGCACGCCTTGACGGTCGCCACGATCCAGGCGAGCGCCGCGCTGAACAAGCCCAGCGGCACGCCGAGCACCAGCGCCTGCAAGCCCGCGAAGCCGACGACGCCCGGCGCGGACGACCACGTCAGCAGCATGGCGAGCAGGCAGCCCGCGACCGCGATCAGCAGGACGGGCAGCAGCAGCGCCAGCACGAAGTGGACGGCGATCACGATGCCCCGGCTGACCGGGGACGCCGCCACGTACTCGATTTCCGGCGCGCCCAGCTTGAGCGGCGAATCGCGCAGCACCACGTACAGATAGACGATCTGCACGAGGAAAATCAGCGTCGGGAGGATGCCTTGTCAGCCGCGTCACGGTCGCCGGGGGGAGCGTCAGGCTGATCTGGTAGACCTGATCGACCAGAAACGCCCAGACGGTGTACAGCCAGAACGCCCAGAAGAGCACGACGTAGACCAGATAAAAGCGGTTCGCGCTCGGATCGAAGCCGATCAGCGTGAGCCAGTACGCCGCGTTGCCCTTGAAGCGCCGCCACTGCCAACCAGACGAGCGTGCGCAAATCACGCATCATCGGCATCATCGAGCACGTCCGCGAGGCTGGTGACCTGCGCGGCGTCGAGCGGCGTCACCTGCTGCCTGTGCAGCAAGAGAAACAGGTCGGGACGCCCGTCGTCCGGCAAGATGTGGCTGCTAAAGAGCGCCGACCTGCCCGCCGCGCTGTAATCGCGCAGAAGCCGCCAGAGCAGGCGGCTGGCGAGGCTGTCGAGCGGACCGAACGGCTCGTCGAGCAGCAGCAGCGGCGGCTGCACCACGAACGCCATGCACAGGGCGAGCTTGTAGCGCATCCCGCGCGAAAACGTGAACGGGAAGGCGAGGCGCTGGTCATCCAACTGGAACTGCTCCAGCAGGGCGAGGCTGCGCGCCTGCCAGTCCGCGACGTGGTGAAGCTGGCTGACCAGTTGCAGATGATCCCAGGCGGTCAGCTCGTCGTAGAAGTCGGGGGTATCGGGCACCAGCACCACCTGATCGCGGTAGCCCTGATCGCGGCGGCGCAGCGCGCGCCCGTCGATGGCGACGCTGCCGTCCTCCGGCACCGTCCAGCCCGCCAGACAGCGCAGGAGCGTCGATTTGCCCGCGCCGTTGCGCCCGACCAGCGCGGTCAGCGTGCCGTCGCGCAGGTCAAACGAGAGGTTGGAGAGGACGGTGTTCGCCCCGTACTGATAGGTGAGATTGGTGACGCTGAGCATGATCGGCTTTCAAGCGGAAGGATACGCACCCACATCCGATTATACGCAGAACGCCGCCTCGACGTTGCGAGGGGTGATTAATGGTAACGTGTGGCGGGGTTGTGGGGGAGGATGGGTAAGTCATCGTAATCTGACCCCATAACCCAAGTCACGCGCTTGGGTTGATGATTGTACCCAATCAACCGGAACATGTGTCTGTATTGCAATAACTCGCTTATATGAACCATCGTAATTCAGCTTTTTTAGAATTATACGAAGCAGAATATCGTGAACATGGCGCATTATACGTACAATATCCTCAATATCGTCGGAGTCTCGCGTATTGTAAATACATTGCTGTGAATTACTTTTCCGCGATACATCGATAATACTTCATGCCATTTCTTGCTGTCGTCTCTCGGATGTTCTTCGTAGTAGGCTTCAGCAATTTCGACATCTGGTAATTGAGCATCACGGATTAGGTTGCATACCGCTTGACCAAAGCCCGGACGCACATTTTTGGCGGCAGCAACTTGCTGGCTTATTCGCTGAAGCAACTTCTTCTTTTCCTGAAAATCATCTTCCTCAAGCTGTTCCAGTTCTTGAATCAATACACCTATGATCTTTATCACTTGTTTTATACTGGTATTGAGCTTAGTTACTTGCGGCTGATCGAGAATATCCCTCGGTTTTGTCATCGGATAAAAGCCATAACCTTCACATAATGTGTCTAAAGCCCGAAACAGATATGCTAAGTTATCCTCGATGGTCAGGCTTTTGTTACCACCCCTTACCGTCAAACGTGCTGCAATTCGCAGCGCTGGATTAATTTCATAAGGCGCTTGCGTTAGCAACCATCCGATACCACCTTGTGCAAACAGGTCTAGCGACGCATGACCATCGAAATAAGACGTTACCCACTGCTGTGTGTGGATTGCCGCACTAAACTACCTTCGGCATCTCGTATTTCAATCCAAGGAGCACCTACTAATCTGCCTGTAGCTAGCGATAAATGAAGGAGGAAGTCGAGTGGGATCCAATGAAGTACCTGCTCAAAATTCATTTGAGCGTCACTGACTTCGCCGACTAGTACAGCGGTTAGCTGGATATTTGCCGTGCCGTTTATCAATTTCTCTTGACGATCATGATAATCCGGCAGTGCTTCAATGAATCCGAGCTTATCCTTGAACATGAATGGAACGATAGCATTGCGCCCATTCGCTATGAGGAAAGCGTGTTTGCGTTCATCATCCTTAATCTCGTCTGGGACAATTGGAGTGGGGAAAATCCGTAGAGGATGGCGATCAAGAGGATGAACTCCGAGATATGGCTGGCGTATCGGTATACTTGAGACGAAATTCGAAAGTGGAAGCACCCAACATTTTTCGAATTTTGCTTCGTAAACCTTATAACCTGAAAACATGCAGTCGAACACTAGATGCAAACTATCTTCATGTTCGCTTCTGTAGTATCGAATATCATCTAGTGTTTCAAACGTTCCTTCCCTCGTCCATACAGTGAGATTCAGACATTTATTTCGTGGCTTTATACCCACCCCAAACATCTGACCGCTCAACAACGGCGTTGGCTTTGTGCCTTCCAAAAGCCACATTCGATTCGCCCAGGCGGAGCCAGCACCTAATGGGGGATCAACGAAAAAGTCCACAACCTCCATCTGTATCGACACTTCACCCGTTTCATCAACCTGAATTTCCACACTGCCTTCAACCCATCCACTAGGATTGAGAAACTCGGCGTGTCCCCATCCACTATAAAAGAGTTGGGTAGAGAACCAGTTATTCGCTTTAGGAATGAAATCGTTTGGGTCAAAAGAATGAGGTTGCATAGTGCTTCACAAGGCTATTAGTGTTTAGTCGGTTAACTCCTCCTAGTTTACAAGACAGGCTTTGCTTACGGCGTCGGGCGTTCTTCCCGGTAGTAGCGCGCCTGCCGCTCGAACAGGTGCGCGTAGATGCCGTTCTGGTACACCAGCTCGTCGTGCGTGCCGCCTTCGATCACCCGCCCCTCTTGCAGCACGTAGATGCGGTCTGCCATGCGCACGGTCGACAGCCGGTGGCTGATCAGGATGGCGGTGCGCCCCTCCAGCAGCTCGCGGAAGCGCTCGAATACCTCCGCCTCCGCTTTGGCGTCCATCGCGCTGGTCGGCTCGTCCAGCACGATCACCTGCGAGCCGCGCAGGAAGGCGCGCGCCAGCGCGATCTTCTGCCACTGCCCGATGCTCAGCTCCTCGCCGTTCTCGAACAGCTTGCCCAGCACCGTCTCGTAGCCGCGCGGCAGGCGCATGATCGCCTCGTGCGCGTCCGCGTGCTGCGCCGCCGCGATGATCGCCTCGCGGTCGTCGGCGCGGTCGAGGTCGCCAAAGGCGATATTTTCGGCGGCGCTCAGGTTGTAGTGGGCGTAATCCTGAAAAATCACGCTGATTTCGCGGCGCAGCGCGTCGGTCGAGAAGCGGCGCAGGTCGATGCCGTCGAGCGTGATCGCGCCGCCGTCCGGGTCGTAGAGGCGGCACAGCAGCTTGACCAGCGTCGTCTTGCCCGATCCATTTTCGCCGACCAGCGCGACCACCTCGCCAGGGCGGATCGTCATGCTCACGTCCTCTAAGGCGCGCCGCCCGCTGTCGGGATAGCCGAAGCTGACGTTGCGAAACTCGATGCCCTCGTTTAAGCGGCTGCGGCAGCGGGAGGGGCTGTTCGGGGTCAACTACCTTGCGCGGGATGTCGAGGAACTCGTAGAGGTTGGTGATGAAGACGCGATGCTCGTACAGGCTCGCCAGACTGCCCAGGAACGACTGTAGGAAGCCCTGTCCCTTCTGGAACGCCTGATAGAACACGACCAGATCGCCCAGCGTCAGGTTGCCCATGACGGTGCGGTAGCCGACGAACAGAGAACGCGCCGTAGATGGCGATCTGGGTGAGCGCGCTCGCCAGCACGTCGAAGATCGAGCGCTGGACATCGACGCGCAGCCGGACGCCGCGCAGCATCTCCCGCAGCGCCCGGTAGCGCCCCATGATCAGCGCGCCCAGGTTGAAAATGCGCATCTCTTTGGCGAAGTCCTGCCCGACCAGCAGGCTTTCGTAATACCAGGAACGCCGCTCGTCGATGGTGTGCTCGCGCTGCAAGCGGTAGAGCACCTGCACGAAGCGCAGCCGGACGAACAGGCTGGGCAGCACCGCCGCCGCCAGCAGCAGGATCACGACCGGATCGAACGACAGCAGCAGCACGCCGATGCCCGCCAGCGAAATCCCGCTGCGCACGATCTGCGCCAGGCTGCCGACTATCTGGAGCGGGCGGAAGGGCGCTTCCTGCTGCGCGCGGTGGAGTGTGTCAAAATACTTGGAGTTTTCGTAATATTCGAGGTCAACTTCGATGGATTTGGCGTGCAGGATGTCGTTCATGTAGTCGGCAACCAGCCGACCCTGAATGTCCGTGACCAGCGCGCCGAGCGTGCCGACGAAGTCCGTCACCAAACTCACCAGCCCGGCGATCACGACGGTGACCACGACCTGCTGGAACGCCGCCGCTTTGTCCGGCGCAGCCAGCGCCGCGCTGACCGCGTCCAGTATCAGCTTGAGGACGTACAGCGCTGCCAGCGGCAGCAAACCCTGGATGACCAGGATGAAGAAGCTGGCGAGCGTCCATCCGCGCGAGCTGTCCCAGACCAGCCGCACGGCGCGCCTGAGGCTGAGGGTATTCTGTAGGGTGGTTCTGAAGGCGCTGTCAAGCCTCATAGTGCGTTGAAACCGGCTGAAGCTGCCGGAAATCGTCCTCGATCAAATCCGCCAGCCGGGCGATAGAAGCGAGGTCGTACTGGCGGCGCAGCAGACGCACCGGGACGCGCTTCGCCACGTCCGCGCATTGCAGGAATGACGTATCATCCTGCGTCGCCTGCGCAAACTGTGTGCCAAAACCAGAGACGTACAGATTTCGGACGAGCGCCATCAGCCGCATCTGGGGCGGCAGCGCTTCGATACGCAGCCCATCGCCTTTGGCTAAAATGTAAACCGCACCCAGCGGCAGCGACGCAGCCGAAAAGCGGTCGCGCGTCGCCTGAGCGCGTTTTTCAATGTTAATGCGAAGTTGCGGCAGCGCCGCCGGGTCAGCACCCAGCGCTTCAACCGCTTCGGGCCACAGCTTCAACTGAGGATAGCCCGGTATCACGACCGGACGATCATCGCGCATCTCGACCACGACCAGATCGTCCGTCATCATACGATGCCCACGTGCGTGCAGCGCCGCTGCGGTAGTGGATTTGCCCCAACCGCTCTCACCGGCAAATGCCACGACCTGATCGTCAATCACGACCGCGCTGGCGTGCAGCACAAGCTGCTGCCGCTGGTGCAATAAGACACCCAGTCCCGACCCCAGGATGAACAGGCGAAGCACCCGCTCGTCAACGCCGGGCAGCGCATCAATGGTGATGTCCCGCCCGTTCCTGATCAGCAGATTGGCAGTGCTTCCCCACGACAGACAGACTTCCTGGGGGGCAGCCCGGAGGTAGGTGATAAAGCCTGCCTCTGTTGGTATCGCCCACCCCAGGCTGCCATACTGGATATATACGTCCGGCTCGGTCTGATCGTCGACGATAAACTCTGGCAGTGCCAGAGCGGATTGAATATGCAGCCCGTATGCCGTATACCGAAACATCCTTACTCCCAGAAAGTATCTGTGGGTCAAGCCTATGTTGCAGCAGGCAGGTATTACGTACCAGACCACCAGCCCCAGGCCGAAGACCATAGCACCATTTTTTGCGATGAAAATCGTCACTAGTAGGTTTATCGACGGGTTCGACCAGGACCCGTCATGAAGTATGCAGTACCACCGCAAGTACGCGGCGAGAAATAGCTTTCGCCCCCGGTGATCGCTTCGACGGTGCCGTAGACGATCACATCGGGAGTCTCATATGGTTTTTTCTGCATCTTCATCCCCTTTTCAAGAAACGATAGCCAGCCAATTGCGCAGCGTGCATTACTGCTTCCCTTCCGAATTTGCCCTCGATCCCATCACCCCCTCGCTGATGTCGAATCGGATGCCAATACTAGATATTGTCGAGTTCACGGCGTCTCTGTTTCCAACGACGGAAGCGGTGTATAGCGTCCCAGATCATGCAGATGCCCGACGATGATTTCTCCGTTTTGCTCCAGCCACGCATGTGCCTGAAGTGACTGGGCGGCGCTGTGCGCAACGCCAATTCGCAGGGTCGTCCGGTATCCCCTGCGAGACAGGAGCATCTGAGCGACGAGCGCCCTGGTCAGGCACGGGCGCTCCCGAAGCAGGTAGTGACCGGTCACCTGGACTGCCCACAGCAGTTTCTGAGCGCCCACCCCATCCGCGTCCGGCAGCATCCCCAACGTGGGTTTCCCCATACGTGTCAGGTAACGTCGTACCGTCTGAAACGCGAACAGGCTCAAAGCCACGCGCACGCCGACGATCAGCAGCGCCGTTTTCAACAGAAGCACTTGATCCGCCAGCGAGAGGCGCAGAAGCTTACGGATTTTCCGCATCGAGCACCTGTATCAAACCCGCGTCGATGAGCTTCGCAAGCAGCGTCTGGATGTCGTGATCGCAGCGTTCCGCATCGACATCATATTCGGTGAGGATGGTTTGCTGGACTGTTTGCACCGAGACCGGCTGCTGGACGAGTTCCCAGACGCGCGCGCCCACGTTGTTGAGACCGAAATACACACCGGACTGCATGTTGAGGATGACCGCCTCACCCCCCATATCGGCTGCGACCTGCTGCATGGACGCCACGACGCGCTTATCGTGAAGCATCTCCCCTCCTATCGACGGCAGTGCCCCATAGCGCGATCCAACTGCCGCGCGACGAATCGGGACACGGGGCAGAGAAACTCCGCACCCCATGTTCATCCCTTGCGAAAGACAGACGCAGAGGAGGTGATCGGCGCGGCGCAGCCCGATAGAGCGAAGCAGCAGGGGTATCTATGGACGAGAAGCGTTCCATGTGAATTCCGACGATAGCAGCCTCAAGCTCAGCGAGAAGGATTGCCCCCCGGCGCAGCTAAAGACCTTAGGGGCAAGACAAAAAGGCGAACCACGACAAACCATACCCAGATCGCCCCGAAAGCAACAACTGTATGAGAACTGGTAATGAAAGCATTGATACCACATTTTATTTCACGTGTCACCCGAAGACTGTAAATTCTGCAACATTCAGGCTTTTGGAGCGCTGTGGTTAGATTATTGTGTGACGAGAACTGGCAAATCCTACGCGGGTGTAGTTTGCCCGCGCTGAAAGATGCGAGGTGTTATTCAGAGATGACTCGGTATGGGGCGCGCATACCCGTGTATAGCCAGATATGCGCTCACGGTTTGGAGCGCAGCTCGATCCAATCGTAGAATGCGGCAAGCTGCCGGGTGTCGTTCTCCGGGACTTGAGCATAAGCATGTTCAAAGGTGAGCGTCTGCAAGCCGGTAGCGTTGAGAGCCGCCGCCGGAACATGGATTTCATATTCTTGAAGTCCATCTTCCAGCGCAACTTTGCCAACCTCGTCTCCATTCACGAACACGGTGACCGCCTGATCAGCGGCGATGGGAAACGCCCTGAACCGCAGCGTGTAGTCTGACTGCTTACACGTCAGCAGCGTGACATTTGCCGTTTTTGCCGCCCATCGGAAATTGAAATCGCTGCCCGTTTCGGAGTAATACCATCCGTCCGGCGTGTTTATTCCGTCATTGATGGCGCCGACATCGACTCGAAAACCGTCGGCGGGCATGACTTGAAAATGGTTGAGTTCAAGCGGCGAAATCGTGGTGTCATTGGCGTTTGCGTAGTGAATAATCAGATCGTTCGCACCGGGAGACATCGTCGTACACAGACCCCAGGATTGAACGCTATCGGGATCGATGTTGACTTCATCGCCGATAGTCTCGCCATCGAACTGAAAAGAAAGCGAACCGGGCGCGGTTGTCTTATAGCCCATCAGGATACCAATTGGAGCGCTGCTCCCGGCGAGAAACCGGATGTGCCCTTCAGCGCTTTCAAGAGCGCGATACGGTTCCGGTGGATCCGTCTTCAGAGGTAGAAACGCGGTCGAAAAACCATTTTCATGATCATCTTCAAGCAGGTTGGATCGAAATACGGATTGATCCAGGTCTTCCGGGCTAACCGCATAGAGTTGAAACGGCGTGTTCTCAATCGGTACAAGAGCGCCAATTCCGAGCGCGTGTAGATAATTTTCCGGCGAAGCAAACAGCAGATGAGAAGGCGCTTCGTCGATGCGCTGCCAGAACTCTATCGGGGTCTGGTCATAATACCTTGTCAAGCCATCCAGGGCGAAGTGCCGGAACTGATCCGACAGCATCATCTCCCAGCCGACAGCAACCGACCGGGGGGTCCCGGGGAAATACGAGACGAGAAGTTCTGGTGGGGATTGTTTCAGATAGTTGATTACGGGCACGATGTCGCCGATGGGGGATTTCACATCCACATAATTCTGAAATCCTTGATCTGCGACAAAATGCGTCGCGCGTATGACCGGCACCAGGAACTGCGCCACGACCCACACGACGAGAGATGTCGCCGCGAGGTAACGCGCTTCGACGCGGATCGTTCGTGTGGAAAGGATTTGATGCGTGAAAACAAAAAGCGCTACCAGCGCGAAGGGTGCGCCCATTGCGAAGGCTTTTCCGGCAACCCAGTCGCGCCCGAGCAGATAGAGCATCAGCCCCCCACCCCAGAACGAAACCAGAAGCGCGGTAACGATGCCGATTCCCGCCGTCGCTTTCCGGTCAAATACATTTCTCAGTATCCCGACGAGCGTGATACATCCCAATGCCACGCCCAAAGCGGTAGTCGCCAGGATATTGATGGGTTGCTCGCTGTAGTACGACAGTCCCCACAGCCGTCCGGCGAGCATATCCCGCGTATACAGCCATGAATAAAAAGCCGGTGCCCAGGAGATAGACCGAGATGTGGTAGCGAACGCCGACTGACCAACGAGATCGTGGAGCATTCTGCCCAGGGTCGGCAAAACGAGCAGCACGATCATGCCCATAGTCACCAGATTTCCAGGCACCCGCTCCAGATTGCGGCGTGCCGGAAAGTCGAACAGCAGCTTGGTGTGATACAGGACAATGGCAAAGATCGTAAGCGGGATGAACTCCGGATAATAGCCAAGCAGAGCGGCAAGGCTGATGCTAAAGAGCACGCGCTGGCGGGTAAACAGGCTTAGCGGCGCGTCTTCTTCGAGTTGAAGCCACGCGAGCAGGAAAAGCAATCCCAGCGGAATAGAGTAAAGATGTGAAAGCGCATCAACGTCGCTGACATACCAAGCCCAAAACCCAATGCTCAGGACCGCCGCCATGCTGAAATGGTAAATGGCTGGCAATTTCAGCCGTCTGGCAACCGCCAGCGCGACGAAGAAAGTCACCGCCAGGGCGAGCAGCTTGAAATAATAATAGAACTCATAAACCGGGAGGTTAAAGAGTAAGCTCAACCAAGCCAGGGGAAGCTCAACCACCAGCCGCACCGGGTCGCTGGACAGCGGCATGATGAGACCCGGATTGAGTTGGGCAGCAGTTTGCAGCGCACTCGGATTGTTTAGCTCTCGGATGGGAATGTGCGCCACAAAATACGTCAGCGACCAGTAATTCGTCGCATCGTAGGAATTCCCCTGCCAGTAGCGATAGTGATCGCCTCCCAGATAGGCAGGAAGAACTAACAGGAGAAAAATAGCGACAAATCCAAGCAGATACCAACGATTCGCTTTCGAGAGCAGGACTTTGTAATCGCCGGGATGCGCGCGAACCTCGACGATGAGTAGACCGGCGCTCAGGAGTAGAAGGATAAGGGTAAAAGGAATTTCGACCCGATCAACGGGAATGCTGTTCAGAAAAAGCGGATAGAGAATCAACCCGATTTCGGCAAGCGCAACCGCAGGAGAAATTAGAAACGCAGTCCAAACGCGATGCGGGGTCGAACGAGAGACGAGATGGAGGCTCAGACCAAACCCGCTGAGGATCAGCAAAGCGAGGCTTACTACACATAAGAGCGCGTAGTGGATGGTTGGAGGCATACTTTACCTAGTCCCCATTCATTTATGAAGCTACAGACAGCACTTGTTTCTCAGCACAATACCTGTGTTACGCCAACATCACGTGATGGATTCACAGCTGAATCGCGCAGCGATAAGCCCAGGAGCCGGACAAGACGCGCTATGCACGGAATCACGAGTCCTTATGCACTGCCGGAGCAGAACCATTCAAAAACTGCGGCTTTAGATTTGTCGAGGCGAAGCAAATCTTGAAAACATCAATCGCGTTGCGGATATTTCCGCTCAGAAGCTGAAGACGGCTATCGCCGTCATCCCGCCAGCGGACAGGGACCTGGGCGATACTGTATCCCGCTTTCCGGGCAAGATAAAGAATCTCGACATCGAACATATAGCCATCAATGCGCTGTCGCGCAAACAGATCGAGCGCGACCGGACGTTGAAAGAATTTGAAGCCGCACTGCGTATCGACAATGTCGGACAAGCCCGTCACTAAATGCATAAAAACCCCAAATCCCTTTGAGCCAAGCTGACGGTAAAAGGGCTGTGCCTGCTCGATTCGGGATTCGCGCAAACCGCGCGATCCGATCACGACGTTGTGCGTGGGAAGCAGGGGGAGTATCTTGTCCAATTCGGTGATCGGCGTCTTGTTGTCCGCATCCGCGAAGCCGACGAATTCCCCTCGCGTTAAGGGGATCGCTTCTCGTATCCCGTAGCCCTTGCCGCGCCGCTCTGCGCTGCCGATGACCCTGATTGCCACATCGGACTTCGCCATCTCTTCCACAATTTCGCGCGTGCCGTCCGTGCCGTCGGCGGAGACGATGATTTCGTAGGCAAGCTGACGCTCCTGGAAATAACTCTGTGCCTCGCCAACCGTATCAGCAATACGCTGCGCCTCGTTGTAGGCAGGAAAGATCAAGCTCAATACGGGGTTCATCGTCATTGTGCTATTCCTGGCTCGGTACAACGCCACAAGCTAACAAGGACGTTCCGAATGGAAATGCGATTCCCTGCTCCAGACGAAGGCAGAAGTTGAGAATGCGCGCACCGATTGACAAGCCAGCGCTGCTCTGGACGGGATAATTTCTTTCGCAGCACTTTGCTGTACAAAATGGCAATCGGGATCAGCGTGAACGCAAAATAGCGACACTGGCTCACGCTGACATGGGTCGAGAGAAGCGCCAGCAGCGTGCGACGGTCGTAGCGGCGGTAATGCCCTAACAAGTGATCGTGGTAGCCGAACAGCCATTGTCCTGCCGGAACGCTGACACATAAGATACCACCGGGCTTGAGCATCCGGGTCAGTTTTATCACGGCTTCGGCGTCATTTTCGAGGTGTTCCAGAACGTCATTGCAGATGACGATGTCATAATCCCTGCCGGTGTGTCCCTCGATAGACGTTTGATACACATTGACGTTCGTCAGCGAGAATTTCTCTTTCAACGCCTGAGAAAGCTGAATGGCTTCAGGATCAACGTCGATGGCATCGACCTGCCAGAGCGAATTCCGGGCAAGCAGTGCGGTCATCTCGCCCGAACCGCAGCCCGCATTCAAAACGCGAAGCCCTTCTTTCTCAGGAAGCCAACGCAATATGATCTGGTACTTCGCCATTGCATACGCATCATTGGAGCGAACAGCATAATCAGCGTGCTTGTACTGCACATCCTCATAAGTCATCGCGGTTCACCCGGTCGTTTCTCAGGCAGCACGCAGCATATCATATTTTGTAGCCAGCGGTCTGCGCATCCTGATAAAACATCTTCACCGTATCGAGCGAGAATTCATCGAGGTCTTTGCCGACAAGCGACAGTTTTTTCAGGATGTCGTTGGTCACAGTGATGATGTGGCAGCCGATGGCGTCCGCCTGGAGTATGTTGAGCAGTTCGCGCGGGCTTGCCCAGATCAGTTCGAGGTTCGGATAAGGGCGCATCAGCTCCAGCGCCTTCGTCATGTGCGGCACGGGGTCGCGCCCCGTATCGGCGACGCGCCCGGCAAACACCGAGATACAGGCTGGCGGACCGCCTGCCAGCGCCTCTGCCGCCGCCCGCACCTGCTCCAGCGTCATCAGCGCAGTCACGTTGACTTTGACTCCCTGCTGCGCCAGGCGACGAAGCAGATCGTAAGCCGGTTCCTGGTGCGTGTTGGTGATCGGGATTTTGACGTAGACGTTCTCGCCCCACGACGCAATCACGCGCGCCTGCCGCTCCATCTCGTCAAAATCGTCTGAAAAGACTTCAAACGAGATGGGACGATCATGGATGATGCTGAGAATGTCCTGCGCAAACGCACGGTAGTCGGTCAGCCCGGCTTTGCGCATGAGCGTGGGATTCGTCGTGAACCCCTTGATGTACGGCTTGGCATACATCTCAAGGATGCCATTTTTATCAGCGCCGTCAGCGAACAGCTTCACCTGCAAATTATCGATCACGTAGATAGTCCCTCTATGTTCGTGCTAAGAGAGTTCAGATTTCTATTTTATATAGGAATAACACCAACGAGTTATAAGGTCACTGACCACCCGCATATCAGACTGTCGGCTGGCTCATGATCAGAGCGGCAGCTTCAGCCAGGGAGGTGACGACGTAATCTGCTGGTGAGCGCAGCGTTTCGGCATAGTGATAGTCGATGAAAACGGTCTTGCAGCCCGCACGCTTGCCCGCTTCAATGTCGCGCCAGCGGTCTCCGATCATGTAGCTTTCGGAGAGCGCGATCTGGTATTTCTCCGCCGCGTCCAGCAGCAGTCCCGGCGCTGGCTTGCGACAGGAACAGGCATCTTTATCATCATGGTAACATGCACTAATCATATCCAGAGGCAGTTCCGCGAGCAAGAAGGCGTGCATCGCCTCGACGACCTCACGCTGCTGCGTCCCGCGCGCCACGTCCGGCTGATTCGTTACCACCACCAGCTTGTAGCCTGCCTCGCGCAGTTGCAGCAGCGCCTCCGGCACACCGGGCAGAATCTCCAGTTCCTCAAGCGACTGCGGCGGATACGGCTTGCCCTCGCGCACCACCGGACGGTCGATGACGCCGTCACGGTCGAGGAACACGGCGCGCTGGCTCATCGCGTCGATTCCCATTTGGTCGCCGCCGCCTTGACTGCCGGATGCGACACCAGCAGGTGCCAGATGACCGCCTGGAACAATTCGGCGTGCGGCGTGATCGTCTCCGGGTTGATCGTCGGGATCAGCACATAGGCGTCCGCGACCTGAGCGGTATAGCCGCCGTCCCGCCCGACGATGCCGACGACTTTCGCGCCAACTTCCCGCGCGTATTGCAGCGCCGTCACCAGATTCGGACTGATATTCTTTTCAAGGCTGCCGCCGCCCACCGAAAGGATAAAGAGCATGTCGGTCGGTCGCAGGTGGCTAACTTTGAGCCACTCGACGAACACGCTGCTCCAGCCTTCGTCGTTGGTGCGCGCCGTCAGTTCGGAGACGTTGTCCGTCGGCGCGTAGGCTTCGATGCCCGCGATCTTGCGGAAATCGTTGACCGCGTGCGAGCAGTTCGCCGCGCTGCCGCCGACGCCCAGAAAGAACAGCCGCCCCTGCTGGCTGCGCAGCTCGACCAGCAGTTGAGCGATCCGCTCGACCGAGTCGTAATCCAACCGCCCGATAATTTGCGCGGCTTCGTCCAAATGCTGTTGTGTGTAGGTCATTTCCCCCTCGAAAGATACTGTCGCGTTTCTTCCAAGCCCGCGTGCGAGCCGATCTCGTAGAAACGCTGGAACACTTCAAATCCCGCGAGCTGCCCCTTTTCAATCAGCCGCTGGTAGACGCTGCTCAGGTCGAACACCTGCCCTTCGGCATAGGATGCCAGCGTGCGCGCCTTGAGGATGCCCAGCCCGTAGTCGATGTACGTCATGTCCGGCGTGCGCTCCTTCTTGTCGTAGCGCAGGATGCTGCCCGCCTCGAAGACGACGTTGCTGGTATCCCACTGGTTTTCGTTGCGAAAGACGGTCATCAAGCCGTCTTTGCCGCTGGCGCGAAAAGCAGCTTCGATCTCCTCATACGGACATTCCAGATACGAGTCGCCGTACATCACGAAGAAGGCATCGCCCAGCAGCGGCAGCGCGCGCTTGAGCGACCCGCCCGTGCCCAGCAGCGTCTCGCCGTCGAAGCTGTAGCGAATTTCGACGCCCCACCGGCTGCCATCGCCGAGCGCCTGCTGCACCTGCTCGCCCAGATAGCCGACGCACAGGACGATCCGCTTGATCCCGTGACGGCGCAGCAGATCGATCTGATATTCCGCGAACGGACGCCCGTGCAGATCGATCAGGATTTTGGGGATCGATTCGGTCAGCGGGCGCAGCCGCGTCGCCAGCCCCCCGGCGAGAATCGCCACAGGCAGGCTCATCCGAGCAGCACTTTCGTGCCCTCGAAGTCGAAGCGGAAGCGCACTTCCTCCAATCCCGCGCCCTGCATCGCCCTGCGCAGCCGGTTGCGGTCGTCGCTATAGAACATCAGGAAGCCGCCGCCGCCCGCGCCGACCAGCTTGCCGCCGCAGGCGCCGTTTTTGCGCCCCAGCTCGTACCACTCGTCAATCTGCGGATTGGACATCCCGCGCGAGCGACGCTTCTTATGTTCCCAATGCTCGTGCATCAGTTCGCCAAAGGCGGCGGTATTTCCGGCTTCCAGGTAGGCGCGGCTGCGCTCGCCCAACTCCTTGACGTAATGCAGGTTGTTGAGCATTTCCTCGTCCGCCTGCTGGCTGCGCTGATGCTGATCGCGCAGAATGTGGTCGGCGTTGCGCGCGAAGCCCGTGAAGAACAGCAGCAGATTGTCTTCCAGATCGTGCAGCGTATCCATGCTGATACGCAGCGGGGCGACTTCTACGCTGTCATCCTGGTTGAACGTGAACGACGTGATCCCGCCGTAAGCCGCGATGTACTGATCCTGCTTGCCGACGGCGCGGCTGAGCCGGTCGATCTCGATCTCGCAGGCAAGCCGGGCGATGTCTTCCGGCGGCAGCAAACGGCGTCGATGCGTATACAGCGCCTTCAGCAGCGCCGTCGTGAAGCTGCCCGACGACCCCAGCCCGGTGCCTGCCGGGATGTCCGCCAGCGTCGTGATTTCAAGCTGCGGCGTCCTGAATTCGAGCATCCGCACGGCTTCGCGGATGATCGGATGCTGAATCTCGTCAACTTTCTCGACGTGCTCCAGTTCGGAATACTTGAGGAAAATCCCCTCGACGAACGGGCGCATGACCGTCACGTAAACGTATTTGTCGATGGCTGCGGAAATCAACGCGCCGCCGTACTGTCGATAATACGAGGGGAGATCGGTGCCGCCGCCGCCCAGCGAAATTCGGAGCGGGCTACGCACGATAATCATAACCGGAGTCCTTCGTGATACGTTCGACGATTGTCAGGGCGGCGTGCGCTTCGGGCAGCCCGGCGGCAGGCGGACGCCCCAGCCGGATGTCTTCCAGAAATTCGGCAAATTCGCTGCCCCAGGACGTGTCCGCGCCGGGGTATTCCCAGATGGTCGTCTCCGGCGGTCCCATCTGCGGCAGCATTTTGTAGTACGCCAGCCGCTCGACGCCGTAGCTGCCGCCCAAGCCCTCGACGTGCAGCTTGGCGTCGCGCCCGTAAATCTCGAACGAGAATAAGTTTTTCCACTCGGTGCAGCTTACGTGCAGATGCGCGACCTGCTGCTGCGCCGTCTTCAGCAGCATGAAGCCGTTGTCATCGACCGGCATATCCCAGAAGTAGGTATGCGCGAAGCCGTCGATGGCGCTGAAATCGCCCAGGAACCAGCGCGACAGGTCGATCAGGTGCGTACCCTGATCGAGCAGCTCGCCGCCGCCCGAAATCGCCGGGTCGGCGCGCCACTCGCGGTCGTAGCCGATGCGCCCGCCGTGCCCGTAGCGCCCGCGAATGAACATCAGCTCGCCGACCGCGCCGGAATCGACGATCTCGCGCGCTTTGCGAAACGCCGGATGATAGCGGTGGTTGAAGCCGACGCGCACCAGCTTGCCGCTCGCCCTCGCCGCCTCGATCACGGGTTCCAGTTCCGCCGCCGAGCGCGCCGCAGGCTTCTCCACCAGCACGTGCTTGCCCGCGCGCACGCTGGCAGCCGTGATTTCCGCCAGCATGTTGTTGGTCGTGGCGATCAGCACCACATCAACCTGCGGGTGGCTGACGACTTCGCGCCAGTCCGGGCTGGCAAGCTCGGCGTTGTACGCCCGCGCCAGCGCTTCCGCCCGCGCCACCTGAAGATCGGCGCAGGCGACCAGCCGGGCATCGCCGAGCGCCTTCGCCCGCTTCTGCCCGATCAGCCCGCAGCCGACAATCGCAACGCCTATGCTCATCGATCCCCCCACGTCATGCCGCGCTCCTTCGGGATGATGCGCCGAAGGGTATACACGTCGCCTTGCAGGTCGTCCCGGTGATCCGCCAGCGTCTCCCAGGGGTCCCACACCGCGCTGATCAGCTTGCCGGTGATGCCGTCGCTCTCGGCGCTGGCGAGGTAGACCGCCAGCGCTGCGCCCACGTCGAGCGGCGTACCGCCCTTCTCTTTCTGCCTGAGCGCACGCTCGTAAAACGCCTGCCCGACTTTTTCGGGACCCGCGCTCAGCACCTCGTCCAGCAGCCGGGTGTTGAGCGCGCCCGGCGCGACCGCGTTCACGTCGATGCCGTCCGCGCGCACCTCTCCGGCGAGCGTCTCCGCGAAGCGCACGACCGCCGCTTTGGACGCCGCGTAAGCGCTCAGGAACGGCAGCGGCGAAGTCGCGCCGCCGCCCGAAATCTGGACAATTTTGCCGTAGCGATGCTGCTTGAAGTGCGGCAGCAGCGCCCGGCACAGCAGGACGGAGCCGAACAGGTTGATGGCGATTGCCGTCGTCCACTCGTCCCAGTCCACGTCTTCAATCGCGCCCTTCGGACCATACACCCCGGCGTTGTTGACCAGAATATGCACCTGCCCGAAGCGCTGGATCGCCGCTTCAGCGATCCGCTCGACATCTTCCGGCTTGGACACGTCGGCGCTTTCGCTGACGATCACCTGATCAGGGGCAGCGCTGGCGCTCAGTGTCTCGTGCGCCTCGGCGAGCAAATCCGCGCTGCGGGCGCAGATCAGCACGTTCGCCCCGGCTCCACGTATGCCTGCGCGATGGCGAAGCCCAATCCCTGATTCGCGCCCGTGATGATGGCGCTGCGGTTTTCCAGCACACGTTGTTCCATCAGGGTTTGCCCACCGTGACGTAACGCAGGCGCGCATCGCTGCCCAGCGTTTTCTCCAGAAAGCGGCTTTGATCGACCACAATCAATCCCGGCGCCTCAGCAGCCACCGCGTCAGCGGAAACGTCTCGATAATCCTGCCAGTTCGTCCCCAGCACGAGCGCGTCCGCGCCCCGCAGCGCCTCCAGCGGCGACGCGCACAGCGTGACCGTCAGATCACCCGGCAGCGCTTTGACCGCCGGATCGTGCGTTCGAACAGCCGCGCCCTGCGCGACCGCCCAGCGGCACAATTCGACCGATGCGGATCGGCGCAGCGTATCGGTGCCGGGTTTGTAGGTCAACCCCCACACCGCAATCGTCCTGTCGTGCAAATCGCCGAGAAGTTCCAGCAGCTTGCGCTGCGCCCAGCTTTTGTGATGCGCGTTGCTGGCATCGACCGCCGCCAGCAGATGCGTCTGCTGATGATGCGCCGCACCCAGCACGTTGAGGAAGCGGATGTCGCGCGCCAGCGTGCCGCCCGCGTATGCTGCACCCGGCGCGAGGTAGGCTCTCGGTCCGATGCGCATCTCGCTTTTCAGCCCGCGCTCCACCTCTTTGGCATCCGCGCCGACCGCCTCGCACAGTACCGCGATCTCGTTGGCGAAGACCACTTCCGTCGCCAGAAAGGCGTTGAGGGCGTGCTTGGTCATCTCGGCGGATTCGACCGACATCCATTCGATGTGGTCGGTGAACGGCTGCAACAGCGCCTGCACGCGCGCGTGGTCTGCTTCGCTGCGCACGCCGACGACCACGCGGTCGGGCGACGTGAACACCTTGATCGCCGAGCCAAGCCGCAGGTTCTCCGGCGAGTAGCCGAACGTCACCGTCGGATGATCGGGGTACGCCGCCCGGTAGCGTTCTTCCAGCAGCCGGGTCGTGCCGACCGGAAGCTGCGACGAGATCAGCACCAGTGTGTCGTCCGTCAAATACGGAAAAATGGAGTCGACCTGCTCCACGACCCAGTTCACGTCGGCGTTGTCGTCGTCGTCCACCGGCGTATCGTAGGTACACCAGACCACGTCCGCCTGCGGGATCGCGTCCGCCGGGTCGGTCGTGAAGCGCAGATTTCCGGCGCTCTGCCCATGATTGACCAGGTCTTCCAGACCGGGTTCAAACAGCGGCGGCGTACCGGCTTGCAATTTGGTGATGGTATCGGCGTTGAAATCCAAGCCAACGACCTGATGCCCGCCATCGGCGAGGCACGCCGCCGTGACCGTCCCCAGATGCCACAGCCCGAAAACGCAGACGTTCACGCACGCGCCTCCAGTAAGGATGGATTCGCCTGTAAATAATCGAGCGTGCGGATCACGCTCTCACGGATCGTCAGCTTCGGCGTCCAGCCGAGCGCGCGTACTTTGCGGCAGTCCAGAAAGATGAACGGATTGTCGCCGATCCAGCCGCGCTCGCCGCCGCTGTAGTGCCGCACCGGATCAATGCCCAGATGCTCCGTAATCCAACCGAGCGAATCATCGACCCGGCAGTATTCGTCCGTCCCCAGATTATAGATGTTGACCGGGTCGTGCGCTTTTTCGAGCACGAACAGAATCGCGTCGATGCAGTCCTGAATGTAGAGGTATGACTTGCGCTGCTTGCCATCGCCGAGCACCCGAATCTGCGCCGGGTCGCTGCGAAGCTGTTTGTAGAAGTCAAAGACGTGCCCGTGCGTGTAGCGTTCGCCCAGAATCGACACGAAGCGAAAGATGTAGCCCTGAAACCCGTAGCCGTGACAGTACGCCTGGATTAAGCCCTCGCCCGCCAGCTTCGACGCGCCGTAGAGCGACGTTTGCACGGGGAACGGAGCCTCTTCGGGCGTGGGGATGACATTCGCCTCGCCGTAGATCGAGCCGGTCGACGAGAAGACAATTCGGCGCGCATCGCTGGCGCGCATCGCTTCCAGCACGTTAAACGTGCCGATGGTATTCTGCTCAAGGTCTTTGCCGGGATGATCCAGCCCGAAGCGCACGTCGGCGTTGGCGGCAAGGTGAAAGACGATCTCCACGCCGCGCGCCGCGTCCGTCAGCGCAGGCAGATCAAGGATGTCGCCGCGCACGAGCGTGAAATGGGGCGATTTCCTCGCGCTATCTAAAAAGGCTTCCTGCCCGGTCGAGAAATTGTCATAACCGACGACTATATGCCCACCCGCCAACAACCGATCCACAAGATTGCTGCCGATAAACCCCGCGCAGCCCGTCACCAAACACCGCATCGCACCGATCCTTGCGTAAGGTACTCACCTCTATCAGCATACACCGCAATGAAGCGCAAAAGCCCCCTCAAATCGTTAAGCCCGAAATCGGTCGACGCGCCCCTGCGCTCGCTGCTGTTCATTGTATCAACACAAGCGCCGCCCCTGCACTGCCGATTTTGCAGGTGTCGTGGCTGCGTCAACAAACCGGGCTTAAGCATATGGGGATCAAACATGTCCGCTAAGTATATAATAAGCGAGTTGAAATCGTCCCTCCGAACGGAGAAACATGGTTCAATCATCGAAGTCCGCAGCCCTATTGAAAAGGATTCCCCTCATCCTTGATCGGCATGACCTGCTTTTCGCAATGCTGGTTTTGCTGGCTGCAATGGGCATCCTCTTTTCGGATGTCATTTTTCAGGGCAGGACATTTCTGCTGGGACCGCCCATACCGGGCGTAACGCCGCTTGGACCATATGGGTATCCCCCTGTAGACCCGGAGAATATTCGCTTTCCGAAGGATATGGGGGGCGCAGCCTGGGCAGCGCAGCCCTGGAACCGAATCACCGATCATATCTATCACGAGGGCGAGCTGCCGCTCTGGAATCCCTATACGGGAATCGGCGCTCCGTTGAATGGCAACATCCAGTCGGCTGTTTTTGATCCCATCTATGCGATGGTGAACCTCGTTCATGATGCAATATGGACATATGCTATTCGACCTTCACCTCCTGATACGGTATTTCCTGGCGGGGCTTTTCACCTATCTGTTCGTCAAACTCACCCCAATCGTTTCCGCGCATATGATCGTCTGGTTTATGGGCTTGTTCGCTCTCTACGCGGGCTGGCACGCCTTCGTCGACGGTCGAGAGACCAAAGTCTTTACGGCGGATGCGATCATGCAGGCAGTGTATTTGGACAAGGGGAGTCATCGCGTCGAGTTTCGGTATATGCCAACGACATTTGTCGTCGGCGTGGTGATTAGCGTGGTGACGCTCGTTTTCCTCTGCATCAGCTATGTTTTTGTCACTTTTCGACGGCGAACGAAAAAGACCGACTCATGAAACTATCTCAACGCACACAAGCCCCGGCGCCAACGTCGGAGAACACGCATGTTCTGGATGCCTGCCCGATCTGTGGCGGCACTGCCATCGAATATGTCTTCACGATGCAGGATCAACATGTCTGGGAATGCGCTGGCTGCTCATCCCTGTTTCTGAATCCGCAGCCCGATGATCAGGTTCTGGGGAAAATCTACGGCGACGATTATTTTCTCGGCGGGCAGAGCGAGGCAGACCTCGCGCAGCGGGAAGAGATGAAGCGCGCGACTGCACGCCTCTATCTGGATCAGCTTGATGCATATGCTGAGCAGAAGCGAGGCAAACTTTTAGAAATCGGCTGCGGGCAAGGCGAGCTGCTTGTGGAAGCCGAATCGCGCGGCTATAACGTGACCGGCATCGAATATTCAGAGCACGCGGCATCGCTCGCCCGGCAGCGTCTCCACAGCGGAGAAGTATTCGTCGGCGAACTGGAGACGGCGCAGTTTCCGGCGCAGTCGTTTGATGTCGTCATTCACGCCGACGTTATCGAACATGTCCGCGACCCTCGCGCGTTCATGATGGAGATCAACCGGATTCTCAAACCGGGAGGCATCCTCATGATGGTGACGATCTCCATCGACAGTTGGACATCGCGGTTGCTCAAACACAACTGGATGGAATTCAAAGTCGAGCATATGTCGTATTTCAGCGACAACGCGCTGCAAGGGCTGATGTTTTCATCCGGCTTCGAGGGCGTCCGGCTCTTTCCAACCTACAAACTGCTCACCCCGAAGTACATCCTCGCCCATTTCAAACGCTATCCCGTACCGTTCTTCACGGCGCTGGTGGGGCTGGGCTACCGTTTCCTGCCGAAGCCCATACGGGAACACAAATTCCGCCTGACGGGCAGCGGCATCACCGTGATCGGAAGGACGACTGCGATTCCAGACAGGCGCAAATTGTCGGTGGTCATGGCGGTTTATAACGAGGCAGCGACCGTCCGGCAGGTGATGGATGGGCTGCTTGCACTGCCGCTTCATGATTTGGACATGGAGATTATCGTCGTCGAAAGCAACTCGACGGATGGGACGAGGGAAATTGTCGAGTCGTATCGAGATCAATCCATCGTCCGCCTCATATATCAGGATCGCCCCTCTGGGAAGGGGTCGGCTGTGCGGGCGGGTCTCGCCCAGGCAACCGGCGATTTCATCATCATTCAGGATGCCGATCTTGAATACGACTTGAACGATTATGCCAAGCTGCTCGCGCCGCTTCGCGCTGGACAGCGACCATTTGTCCTCGGCTCGCGCCACCTGACCCGCAGTTCATGGAACATGCGCACGTTTGAAAATAACGTTCCCCTCGCCCTGACCATGAATTTCGGACACGTCTTTTTCTGTACGCTGCTGAACCTGCTCTACGGCAAGCATCTCAAAGACCCTTTTACCATGTACAAGGTCTTTTATCGTGACTGCCTGGAGGGGCTGCGCCTGGAGAGTAACCGCTTCGACTTTGATTTCGAGCTGGTGATCAAACTGCTGCGCAAAGGCTATTCGCCGCTCGAAATCCCCGTGAACTATCATTCGCGTTCGCCCAAAGAAGGCAAGAAAGTATCCGTGCTGCGCGATCCGATCACGTGGATCGTGGCGCTCGTGAAGTTCCGTTTCGCTCCGCTCTACAACACGGAAGCGAAGCAGCAGCGGAGTTCGTTCGAACCTGCGCCCTCGGAACTCAGCAGCGAACGATCAGAGGCTGATTCGCTCAACTGAGCCGCAAACAAAAACGAGGACACCGAAAGTGTCCACATTTTTTACAATGAACTGATTCAGGCTTTTGTTGCAAAGACGTGACGCAGGTTAACGAGTGCAAACGCAAGATGATGCGCACCAAGAAAGTTGCTATCCTTGCGATCAAAACGGATGAGCAGCGCCCGAAACTTGTCAATCCAGGCGAAACTGCGTTCGCTGGTGAACCGCTGTTGGTAAACCGAAGCATTGAAGATGCGTCCGCCGTACCCAATGTATGGGATGTCCCGATTCGGCAGCGTCGAGCAGCCAGTGAGACCATCCCGCCAGCGTCTGCGTGACTCGATCCTTCAGCGTCGTGCGCCAGCAGGCTGTCGAGCAAGCGCGGGTGCAGGAGCGACAGCGAGTCGCTGCTGCCGGTCGGCTGGGTCGAGGCAGCACGCGTCGTGACGAGTCCCTCGCCCTCACGCTCGACAGGCTGAAGCGCGCGGATCGCCTGACGGGTCTGCATCCCTTCGTCAATTCGTAACTTGACCCATTGCAAACGCTGTACGTCCAGCTGCGAATACAGTCGGTGTCCGCCAGCCGTCCCCGTCGATCTGCCTGTCCACCTGACTGAGAATGTTCCCCGTCGTTGGACGAAACAAAAACCCTTCGGCAGCACGTCGTTTCAGAAGTCCCTTTGAGCTTCAATGAAGAATGAAATTCGACATATATCGTGCCACGTGTCCACGGCATGAAGGAGAGATTCACCTCATGTTTCGCAAGCTCATCCTCATAACGGCTCTCAGCACCTTGCTCGTTCTGACAGCGTGCCAGGCGGTCGGTGTAGTGTCGACCCGCTCGATTAAGGGTTCCGGCAATATCGTCGCCGAAGATCGCGGCGTCAACGGATTCGCTGGTATTCGGATCATGCTCGGCGCGAATCTTGAACTGACGCAGGGGAATAACGAAAGTCTGGTTGTCGAAGCCGATGAGAACCTCATGCCGTACATTCTCACGGATGTCCAGAACGGAACGCTGGTCGTTTCTACGCCGCACAATACCAGCCTATCTCCCAGCAGCCCGATCCAGCTGAAAGTGGCTTTCCAGTCGCTGACCAATCTCGAGATTGTTGGAAGCAGTGATGTTACTGCTGCGAATCTCGATCTCGATACGCTCGGTATCAGCTTCAGCGGCTCAGGCTCTACCCGCCTGAGCGGCAGCGTCGGTACGCAAATGATCACGATAAAGGGCAGCGCGCGCCTGAACAATTCCGATTTGGTCAGCCGTGACGTGACGGCGAACATCAGCGGCAACGGCACGATTGAAGTCAACGCTCTGGATCGCTTAGGCATCACAGTGGCTGGGACAGCCACCATTCGTTACAGCGGGAATCCCAGTATCACGAAAGACATCATGGGCGCGGCGACCATCACACAAAGTTAGTCCGCAGCGTCTCGAAAGGCAGCAATTCGCCTGAACGTACGGATTGCTGACGTCGACGATGCGCATGGAATTCATCAGGGCAATAGACCGAAAGGAAATCGGCGATGGCAACACATGTACATGAACCACAATCGAAGCGCGGGGAAGGTCATCCATTGGATCGATTCATCATCAGCCGTTCTCGCCTCATCTTCGCCTTGGTTCTCATCGCACTTGGAGGCGTGTTCTTTCTCGGACAAGCGGGCATCCTCGATTACGGCAGCAGTTGGTGGGTGATCTTCATCGCCATTCCGGGGCTGGTTAGCCTGGGAAGTGCCGCATTCACCTTATTGGATGCAGGTAAGCTGACCAGCAGCGTCGTGATCCAGGCAGTTATCGGGGGGGTCTTGCTTGCGCTGTCCGCCATCTTGATCTGGGACCCGACCTGGAGCTTCACACACGGTTGGCGGCTGGATCGCACCTTCCCCTTCTTGCGCGACCTGGGCGCACTGTGGCCCTGGATTCTGGTGGTGTTGGGCGCGGGTCTTGTCCTCGCAGCCTTCCGCCAGCGTTCCTGGGCAGTGGGTGGTTTGGGCGGACTGCTCTGCCTGGTCGGCGGTGTCTTCCTCCTGAATATCTCGTGGAACATCGTTTGGCCGCTGATGCTCGCCGCTCTGGGCGTCTGGCTGTTGTTCTTCAAAAGTGGTCCACAAACGTGAGACAGTACATCCAGTTGATTGGATGAAAGGAAAACCAACATGCTGAAACAATGGATTGTCGTGGCGGCTTTGCTGACAATGCTGATGGTGAGCAGCGCCGTCTATACGCAAGGGAGCGACCAGCCCGGCGCTACACTGCGCTTCAACGGCGTGGAGTTCGGCTATTCGCCGGAGGCATTCGGGGCGGCATTGCCAGCGTTTGAACCAGGTACGCCGTATCAGGCGGATGCGCCTTATTTCGCCAATATCGCGCCGCACACGAGCGTGCGGTTCCTGCGCCCGAACCCGGCGCAGCCTGATACCAACTGGATCGGCGAGCTTTCGGTCTACCGCATCAGCGACCTGAATACTTATGCCGAGCCAAGCTATCGAGCCGTAGTTGATCAGCTTCGCAGCCTGGGTGCGGAAGATTTGAGCAGCTACGCCGGCGCCAGCGCAGACTATAGAACACCAGCCCTCCCATTCATGCCCGTTCAGAATGCCGCGCAAGTGCTCCGCGCCCGTCCGGCTGCGCTCAACTTCGGGACTATGACAGGCATTGAGTACTACGCCTATTTCAGTCAGGCGCCTGAACCCATTCTCGAAGGTCAGGTCATGTATGTGTACCAGGGCATTACCACAGATGGGCAGTACTATCTCTCGTTTTCGATGCCCGTAGAGGTTGGGGTGCTGGCGAGGGCTATTCCTGCGGATATGAGTTGGGATACCTTCCTTGCGAATTACCCGCAATATCTTCAGGAAACGTTCGTCGCCATCAACACGACTGATCCCGCCTCCTTCGCGCCTGCGTCGCCTACACTGCATCGCTTTGTCGAAAGCATTACGATCTCTGCCTGATTCGACGAGCAGCACTGTTGAAATCCCGTTTCCGTTGAGACGCTGAAATTCCTGCGTCGACCGGGACGGGATTTTTGTTTACCTCCATGACGAAAGAACGTGACGTTCGTCACTTTTGTGGGCTTCGGGTTACGCCAAAATATTACTAGGAACAAGTATCCGTCCTGCTCTTCAGAGTGGCTGGCGCTTGTTGAGATGCCAATCAGCCATCGCACCATCGAAGCGGGACTCCATGCCACTGACATGCTCGAGCTGCTCTTCGATCAGATGGCGATGGGGATCGTCGTCCTCGATCCTACCTGTCGTGTGCTTCGCTTCAATTCGACCTGGGCGGGGTATATGGAGCGCTATGCTCCTTATAGGGTTCCCTCCTTCCGGGCTGGCGTTGATTATTTCGACCTGCACCCGGAGTTCAGGCAGGTGTTGCAACCGATCTTTGCCAGCGTTCTGGGCGGTGAAACGGCACGCCAGCAAGCCCTGGGCATGACAATCGAAGGGCGCACCTCCTACTGGGATATGGTCGCCACGCCGCTGCTCGAAGGGGAAACGGTAAGCGCTATCCTCCTCGTTTGCACCGACGTCACCGATCAGGTCGAAGCCCAACAGCGGCTGCAAAACGCCCTGCGCGAGATGAAACATTCCCATAACCTGATCGAGCGGCGGGTCCAGGAACGCACGCGTGAGCTGCAAACCCTGGTCACCGTGCAGCAGGCGCTGACGAGCAGCCTGGAACTGAGCGAAGTGCTTCAGGTCATCGCGGACGAAGCCCGGCGGCTGACGCACACAAACGTCAGCGCCCTGTTCTTACCTGAAGGCGACAACCTCGTGCTGGCGGCGCTTTCCAATGATGAGCCACTCGATCTGGCGCCGGGCTACTCGATATCCCTCACCGACTCCATTTCCGGCACGACCTTTCGCACCGGGAAAACACAACTGGTCACGGATATCTCGAAGCGTCGTGACGTCGACCCCAATGCCCTGGTGAAGGCGCAGTTGCAGTCGTTACTCTCCGTGCCGCTGGTGTCGGGCGAAGCGACGATCGGCGTCCTGTCGGTCGGAAACCGAGCGGCAAGCCTCTTAGGGACTGAAGAGGAGCGTCTCCTGTCGCTAATGGCTCCTTCCGCAGTCATCGCGCTGGAGAATGTGCGCACCTATGAACTGGCGCGAGAGACCGCCGTTGCTGCCGAACGGGGTCGGTTAGCGCGTGACCTGCATGATGCCGTCACGCAGACTCTGTTTTCCGCCAGCCTGACGGCGGAAGTCCTACCGCGCATCTGGGCGCGAAGTCCTGCGGAAGGGATGGTGCGGCTGGACAAACTGCGCGAGCTTACTCGCGGGGCGTTAGCTGAAATGCGCACTTTACTGCTTGAGCTGCGTCCGGCGGCGCTGGCGGAAATCCCGCTCGGTAATCTGCTGCGCCAGCTTGCCGAGGGCATTGCCGGACGTACCGGTATTGCAATTGAGGTCACCGACGCCTGCGAATGTGAGCTTCATGTCGATGTCAAGACGGCTTTCTACCGCATTGCGCAGGAGGCTTTGAATAATGTCGCCAAGCATTCGAAAGCCCAAACCACACAGATTGTACTGAGGCAGACCGATCATCAAATCGAACTCACCATCGCCGATGATGGCGTTGGCTTTGATCCGACCGGCAATCGCGCCAACCATCTCGGACTCAGGATCATGGCAGAACGCGCTGAAGCGATCCAGGCGACCTTGAAGGTGGAGTCGGTGACTAACAAAGGAACCCGGATCAGCGTGTTGTGGACAGAACAGGAGCAATAAAGAATGGACGCCAAACCGATCCGTATCGTCATCGTGGACGATCATGCGGTCGTTCGCAGCGGGCTGAGCGACTTCGTCATGGTCTTCGACGACTTTGAACTGGTGGGCGAAGCAGACAATGGTCTACAGGCAGTGAATGTCTGTGCCCGTTTAAAGCCGGATGTCGTCTTGATGGACATGATGATGCCGGAGATGGACGGTCCCACGGCGACGCGAATCATCCGGGAAGCCAATCCGGATATCCAGATAATTGCCCTGACCAGTTTCCGTGAGGAAGAACTGGTCAATGCAGCGCTGAAGGCGGGCGCAATTGGATACCTGTTGAAGAACGTCACCGTGGAACAGCTCGCATCGGCGATACGCAACGCCGCGCGGGGTCGCCCGACGCTCGACCCCGAAGCGACTCTGGTCTTGATGCACGCCGCGACCGCACCACCGGCGCCGGGACACGATCTCACCAACCGCGAACGCGATATTCTTCCGCTGATGGTCCAAGGGCTGAACAACCGGCAGATCGCCGACCGGCTGTGTGTCGAGGTCTCCACGGTCAAATACCACGTCAGCAGCATCCTCTCTAAGCTGGGCGCGACCAACCGTACCGAAGTCGTGTCGCTCGCTATTCAGCATCACCTGGTCACCTGACGGGGAAATCCCCCCTCCAATCAATCAAAAAAGACTCTTCCTCGGCAGATTACGGTCGAGGCGGTTGTGATCTTCAATTGAGCCGAAAGGTGGATACGTCTATGGAGAAGCGTAACACGGCGCTCCGAGTCTTAATTGCGGATCATCAACCGGATGTACGGCAGGCGCTGCGCCTGGTTTGTGAGGAAAGTCTGGGCTTGATCGTGGCAGCAGAAGCGGCGGATGCCAGGGAGCTTGTCGCTCGCCTCGCTGCTGCACTTCCCGATCTGCTGCTGTTGGAATGGGAGCTGCCCAATCTCCAGCCATCGGTGCTCATCGGTGAACTTCGCACGCAACAATCCGTCTGCATCGTTGTGACGGGCGCGCGCGCGGAGATACGTGCCTGTGCCCTTGAAACAGGGGCAGACGGATTTGTCTATAAGGGCGATCCGCCCCATGAGCTGATCCAACTCCTGAGCACGTTTATCGACACACGCTCTCACGACTGATCGTGTTATGACTAGCCGCGATTCATCTGCCGATGCTTACAGGTTCGAGCGCGGGCGTTGAAGGTATGGCGGCATTCAGTACACCGATAGCGTTGCTATCCCTGCCGCGAATTGCCGTAGTGGATCATATTCCCCACGCCGACCTGCTCATGAAGCGAGCATCTTGGATTCAGGCAGCAGCTTCCCAACCCGCGCTAAGCGGCTCGTGGTCGTGCCTCTCGACTGTCCTCCCGGTTATTTTACCAACTCTTTGCCGGGCACGACCCAAATCCAGAAAGCGCCGCTTCAGAACAAATGTTCCAATTGACAGGCATGAAAAAACGCAGATACTCGAAGCATCCACGTTTTTTCACAACCTCAGATTGTGACTCCGCAGGGACTCGAACCCTGAACCAATTGATTAAGAGTCAACTGCTCTACCAGTTGAGCTACGGAGCCATTTCTTTCTGCGTATATTGTACCAAAGCGAAAAAACGGGCGTCAAGGCTGGGATAACGCCGAACCTCACGAAATATTGGTGACGCGAACGCCCATTCGCCTGTACAATAATGCGAGAACCATCCTCGGAGAGGATTTCGATTGACGCAGATCACGCCTCAAACAACCGGACTCACCTCTGCGCAGGTTGCCGAACGGCGAGCGCGCGGCGAGAGCAACGCTTACCAGTCGCGCGTCGGGCGCACGTACTGGGAGATCGTCCGCGATAATCTTTTCAACCTGTTCAACATCGTGATCGGCGTCCTGCTGATCACGGTGCTGCTTTTCCGCGACTACTCGACGGTGATCTTCGCCGGGTTCAGCGTCGTCACCAACTCGTTCCTGGGCATGATTCAGGAGATTTTCGCCAAGCACAAGCTCGACAAGCTGGCGGCGCTCGCGCTCAGCGACGTGCATGTCTGGCGCGACGGCGCGCTGATGACCGTCCCCATGACCAAAATCGTCAAGGACGACGTGATTCCAGTCGAGCCGGGCGACAAAATCGTGGTCGACGGCGTGATCCTCGGCAGCGATTCGCTCGAAATCGACGAATCACAGCTTACGGGCGAATCCGATGCGGTCATGAAAAATGAGGGCGATCCGATCTCGTCGGGATCGTTCTGCATCGCCGGGAGCGGCGTCATGCGCGCGACGACCGTCGGCAAGCAGAGCGCCATCAACCGCCTCTCGGATGTCGCCAAACAGTACAAACACGTGCTCACGCCAACGCAGGAGCGCATCTCGCTGATCGTGCAGATTTCGGTCGTGCTGATGGCAGTCTGCACGCCGATGATCTTCATCGCGGGCTACATCCGCCACAACACCCTGATCACGCTGAGCACCTTCCGCGACGCCGTCGTCTTCGTCGCCAGCATCGTGCCGCAGGGCTTGGTGCTGACGGCGATCCTGGCGCTGACGCTCGGCGCGATCACCATCAGCCGCAAGCAAACGCTGGTACAGCGCGTCAACGCTGTCGAGTCGATGGCGAACGTGACCACGCTCTGCTTCGACAAGACCGGCACGCTGACGCGCAACAAGCTGAGCGTCACCCAGATCGTGCCACTGGCGAAGCTGACCGAAGCCGAGATCGGCGAGCGATTGCGCCTGTATACGGGCAATCTATCGCACCTCAACCGAACCGCCGCCGCCGTCGCTACCTATCTCAACGGCAGCGGCGACCAGCAGCTCGCGCTCCCGGCGGTCGTCAAAACCCACGAAGTGCCGTTCACGTCCACGCGCAAATGGGGCGCGATTGTCCTGCCGCAGGAGACGCTGATCATGGGCGCGCCGGAGCGCGTGCTCTGCCCGGAAGACCACGACGCCATCGAGCAGGCGCGGAAGCTGGCGGCGCAGGGGCTGCGCGTGCTGGCGCTCTCGCGCACGTTCAAGCCCATGCAGGACGGCGCGCTCGACCCTGCCCGCGACTCGCTGGCGCTGATCATCCTCAGCGACGAGGTGCGCGACGACATTCAGGAGACGCTCGCCTCCTTGCGCCAGCAGAACGTCGCCCTCAAGGTGATCTCCGGCGACAACGTGGAGACCGTGCGCGAAATCGCCCATCAGGCGGGGATGGAGACCACCGAGGCGTATACCGGCGATCAGCTCGAAGCGATGTCGGAGGGTGAGCTGGAGAGAGCGGCGAGCGAGGGACACGTTTTCGCCCGCATTGAGCCGGAGACCAAGCGCAAGCTGATCGCGGCGCTCAAGCGGCAGGGACATTACGTAGCAATGGTCGGCGACGGCGTCAACGACGTGCCCGCGCTCAAGGAGGCGCACCTCGCCGTCGCCATGAACGACGGCGCGCAGATCGCCAAAGACATCGCCGACATCGTACTGCTCAACAACGCCCTGACGACGCTGCCGCTGGCGTTCAAAGAGGGGCGCATGACCACGCAGACGATCTTCGGCACCAGCAAGATTTTCCTGGTCAAGAACGTCTACAGCCTGCTGTTCTTCCTCTTCGCCGGGCTGATGCTGATGCCGTTTCCGCTCAACCCGATCCACATTAGCTGGGTGACGTTCGGCGTGATCAACGTCCCGGCGACGCTGATCGCCTTCCGCATCCTCAAGCCCGAGTCCATGCACAAATTTCGCCACGACGTGATCGACTACGCCGTCACGGCGGGCTTCGTCGGCGCAACGGCGATGGCACTGGTCTACGCCTTCGCCTATCTCACCAGCGACCACAATTTGCAGCAGGCGCGCAGCACCGTCATGCTCTACATCGCCCTCTTCGGCGTCGTCTGCTTGTGGAACATTCACGGCATCGAGGTGCTGGAGCCGCGCACGATCCGCAAAAATCCACTGATCTTCCTGCTCGGCTTGGTGCTGGGAGCGGGCACGCTGCTGGGACCGTACATCCTGCCCCGCTGGCTGGAGTTCATCGAGCCGACGCCCGCGCAGTGGGTCGTCGTGATCGTCACCTTCCTCGTGACGGTCGTCGTCCTCTACGTGGCGATGCGCACGCGCGGGTTGGTGGATCGCCTCTGGCGGCTGGTCGCGCCGTAATCGCATCAGGCGTAGACGCTGCACCCGCGCGCCTCAAGCAGCGAGAGCCACCCCGGCAGCCCGCCCAGCGGATTCCAGCGCAGATCGAGCTTTTCGAGGTTCGGTAAATCGCCGAAGCTGCGAGGCAGTTCCATCAGCCGGTTGCCGCGCAGATCGAGATAGGCAAGGTTGGTCAGTTCGCCCAATGAAGCGGGGAGTTCGGTCAGCAGATTGTTGCGCAGGTCAAGTTCGGTCAGGCGCGCCAACTTTCCAAGCGCGTCCGGCAGCGCAGTCAGTTGATTGCCCTGCACATACAGCCGCCGCAGGTTGATCAATTCGCCAAGCGCATCCGGCAGCGCGGTGAACCGATTATTCCGCGCGTGGAGTTCCTTCAGGCTGATGAGCTTGCCAACTGCATCCGGCAGCGCCGCGACTTGATTATTGTCCATGCGTAGTTCACAAAGCTCGGTCAAACTGCCGACACTTTCGGGAAGGGCGCTCAATTGGTTGTCGCCCACGTTCAGGTAGACCAGCCGGCGCATGTACTCGAACAGCGCGTCGGGCAGCGCCGTCAGTTGGTTGTCGGTCAGGTAGAGGAACGTCAGTTCGGTCAGATTGCCGAGGGACTCCGGCACGGCGGTCAGCCTGTTATGCCCCAGGTCGAACGTCCGCAAATGGCGCAGATCGCTAACCGTCTGGGGGATGTGGGTCACGTCGGTGTCGTAAATGTACAGATGAGACAGCCGCATGAGGTCGCCGATGCGCGGCGAAATCACCGTCAGCGGGTCTTCGCCCAGCGCCAGCAGCGATAATTCGCTTAGTTCCCACAGGGCATCAGGGAGCGCCGCCCAGCCGCAGCGCCGCAGCGACAGCCCACACACGCCGTCGTCAGAATATCCAACGCCATGTGTGAGAATTTCGTGCCCCGGCACGCGAGGCAGCGCGGCGATGCCCTGCCGCCGAAGCGCCGCTTCGAGCGCCGCGATTTTGTCCATTACCTACAGTGTGATGTCCCAGGCGGCGAGGTCGGCGAAGAAGTGATGCGCCGTCAGGTCGAGGTGGATCGGCGTCAGGCTGGCGTAGCCATTGTGAACCGCCCACAAATCTGTCCCCTCTTCCTCGTACTGTCCGCTCGGCGGCGGTCCGACGATGCGGTAAATGCTGCCCTCGACTTCGAGCTGATCCTGGTAAATGCGCACGCCCTGGCGCGTCAGGCGAATTCCCTTCACAGTTTCCAGAACCGGGACATTGAGATTCAGGATTGTCAGCGGCGGCAGCCCTTTGGCGATCACACGCTCGGTCACGGCGACCGCGACCCGCGCCGCTTCCTCGAATTCTTCGACGTGCGTGGCGGTGTTGGATGCCAGTGACACCGCGACCGCCGGAACGCCCTGAATGGCGGCTTCGAGCGCTGCCGTCACCGTGCCGCTGTAGGTCACGTCCTGCCCCATATTCGGTCCGCGATTGATGCCGGAGACGACCAGCGAAGGGGGCCAATCGACCATGCCCAGCGCCGCCAGCGCGACGCAGTCCGCCGGAGACCCGCCAACCGACATGGCGCGTGTCTCGTCCGCCAGCACGACCTCGCTGACCGGGATGTCCTGAAACAGCGTCTTTTTGTGCCCGCTGGCGCTTTGATTAAGCGAAGGTCCGATCACCTGCACGTCGCCGAGGCGGCGCAGCGCCCCCGCCAGCGCGAGCAGCCCCGGCGCCTGGACGCCGTCGTCATTCGTCACGATGATTCGCACGCTAAATGATACTCTTCTGGCGCGGAGAGCGCCGACCATGATGCTCGACTAATTTGACGATCTCACCATTGAGCACAACGAGTTTATAGGGAAAGAAGATGCGATGCAACAACCCGTCACAACGCCTGGATACCACGCGAGAAACAACGGACACGCCGCGCGAGACGTGCCAAATAGTGCCGCAATTCGGCATTGAACCCCTCCACTCGATAAGTCTCACTCTTGTCCGGCATCGGGGTATGGATACCCGGCGTGTAGACTAAGTTGCGGTAGAGCGGAACCAGGTCACTGAAGTAGAAGGCGGCTTGAGATGCATGATCTACCATCTGCTGCAACAAGGCTTCATTATTTTCTTGCCTCTATCAACAAGACATGCTCAAAATCAATGGAAGAAACAGTGATAGGATAGATTATCTTCCGGTTGGGCAGGAGTTGATCAATGGCTCCAATTCGGTTACGCGAAGGATTTCGGGGTCAAAAACAATGGGTGCTGCCGCGCTCGATTCTGTCACGCTGGTCAGCTTATCCGATCTTACAGGCGCTGATCCCAACCGACATCGGTATGTATCCCGAAGCTCGTTATCATTACCGTGAACGTGAAACTGGCGCAGATGAGAACATTCTGATCTACTGCGTCGACGGAGAAGGTTGGTACCGAATCAATAACCGGCAAGTCGTTCTCCAGCCTCACGAAGCACTGCTGATCCCCAACGGTCAGCCTCACGCTTACGGTGCCTCGGACGAGAATCCCTGGTCGATCCATTGGGTGCATTTCATCGGCACGGAGGCGCAGTTTTACATCGATCAACTGCCGACGGCAGAATACAAGCTGGCGGTTGATTCCGAAAGCGCGCGAACGCTTGAGCAGCTTTTTAACGCCTGCTACGCTTCATTCGTGGACGGTTTCGTGCTGCATCGCTTGATCTACTGTGCCCAGATTCTCCATCATCTGCTCGGATGCCTGTTTTTCAATAACAGCCTATTTTCGGCGAACCAGCGTACCAGCCGTTTCCGCAGTATTGAACCGACGCTCTTTTTTCTTCAGCAAAATGTGCATGAATTCCTGACGTTGCAGGAAATGGCAGATCACGCCGAGCTTTCCACGTCGCAGTTCTCATTCCTTTTCAAGCAGCAAACTGGCTACTCCCCGGTCGATTATTTCATCCATTTGAAGATGCAGCACGCGGCCGCGCTGCTCGCATCGACGGGGAAAACCGTTCACGAAATCGCCTACGACATGGGCTATCAAGACCAGTATTATTTCTCCCGTGTTTTCAAGCGAATCATGGGGACTTCACCCAGTCAATACCGCCTGTCACCGTCCGGATGACGCGCCTTGAACCGGAGGATAATCCATCCGACCGTCATTTCAGCTATTGTCTCCCCTCGGCTTCTCCTGATACATTGGAAAATGACCTGCCCTGTTTAGGCAGCAGGTTGTTATTGAGATTAGAATTCTTTAGGGACAGCTAGTTATGGTTTTGCGTTCGTCATCGACGCATGTGCGCGAGACTGTCGATCTTAATGGGCGGTGGGCGTTTGCGCTCGACCCGAATGACGTCGGCATCGCTGAGGGCTGGCAAACCGGCTTGCTCGACGCATCCATCCGCGTGCCCGGTTCTATAGAGGAACAGGGCTTCGGTGATCCGCCCACGATACATCCCCTCGGCGGCTGGAGCAAGCGCCACAACTACGAAGGAGCCGCCTGGTACAGCCGAACGATCAATATCCCTCCCGAATGGGCAGAGAAAACCATTCAGCTTCACCTCAAGGGCGTCCGCTGGCGCAGTGAGGTCTGGATCGACGGCGCAGCGGCGAAGGCACAGGAGTCGCTCTCAACCCCGCACGTCTACGACCTGACGGCGCTTGTTCAGCCCGGTGGCAGTCATCGCCTGACCGTCCGCATTGACAACCGGATGATCTACGCGCTCAAAGAAAGCCATATCAACTCCGAACATACCGCGACGCACTGGGGCGGGATCACCGGCGGCATAGAGCTTGAAGCACTCCCGCAAAACCGATTCGAGCAGATCACCTGCCGTCCGAACGTTGCCGCACTGCGCTTCGACTTCGCATTCCGCCTCGCCGACGACCCTACGCTGAGTGTCAATGTGCTGCTCACCGACACGCAAACGGGCACGAGCTATCAGGCGAGCGCGTCGGTGACCGACAGCGTGGCGGCGCTCTCGCTTGAGCTTGGCGCAGAAGCCCACCTCTGGTGGGATGACGATCCGTTCCTCTACGATGTCGAGTTTACATTGCGTCGGGGAGAAGACGTGCTTGACCGCCTCCAGCAGCGAGTCGGGCTGCGCGAGATCGCGGTCGAAGGCAAAAATATCCTGCTCAACGGGCAGCCGGTCTTTCTGCGAGGCTATGTCGACTGCTGCATCTTCCCGCAGACGGGCTATCCCTCGTGGGATGTTGATGCGTATCGCCGCCAGTTCGCCATCGCCAAGAGCTACGGCTTCAATCACGTGCGGCTGCACTCCTGGACGCCGCCCGAACCCTTCTGGCAAGCCGCCGACGAAGCCGGAATGCTCGTCCAGACCGAGCTACCCCACTGGTCGCGCTTCTACGATCATGCCGAAGCCGAGCCGCCGCCAGACGTGCATCGCTTCCTGAGCAGCGAACTTGAGCGGATCGTCCCGGCGCTTCACTTCCATCCTTCGTGGGTGATGCTGTCGTGCGGCAACGAACTACTCGGCGGTGCGGACGGACATCCCAGCCTGACCGAGCTGGTCAAGCGCGGCAGTCAGCTTGATCCGACACGCCTTTATACGGATAACACCGGATTCGGACAGCTTCCCGCGCCCAGTCGGGCGGTCGATTATTATGTTCAATCCTGCAACTGGCATCCGCCCAAGAAAATCTACGACGCTGCCTCGAACGATACGACACAGGACTTCAGCGCGATCACGGCGCTGGCGGACGCGCCGGTGATTGGGCATGAGCATGGGCAGTTCACTATGTATGTCCGCCCGCAGGAGACCGCGAAGTACAAGGGGGTCATCTATCCGGCATGGCTTGACTACGTGACCGAGACTCTCGACGCTAAAGGCTTGACCGGGCGTATCGATGATTATATTCAGGTGTCGGGGACACACATCGTCCGCACCTACAAGGAGAACATCGAGCGGGCGCGGCGCACACGCGGGCTGTCCGGTTTCCAGTTGCTCGACATCCGCGACTTTCCGGGGCAAGGGCACGCGACAACCGGAATCCTCGACGTGTTCTGGGACAGCAAGGGGCTGGTCGAGTTGGAAACTTTTGCCGAGTTCAACGGCGCCGTCGCTCTCTTGATGCGCTCGCCCACGCCGACCTTTTGGAATGGCGATCCGTTGGAAGTTGAAGTCGAGGTCTCTAATTTCAGCCACGCGCGGATCTCCGACGGATCGCTCAAGTGGGTGCTTCGCTCGGCTGAGGTGACGCTCAGCGGGGAAATCGACGCGCCGGACGCGCCTGTCGGGAAACTTACAGCGCTGGGACGCTTGGCGATTCCCCTGCCCGACGACGATGACGCGCACGCCTGGGAACTGATCGTTGAATTCGGCGGCGCGCGCAATCGCTGGCACGTCTGGTCGTATCCATATCCGCGCTTGATCGCTGGCGCGGGCGACATCTGCACCCGGCTGACCGGGCTGCGCCCCGCTCTGTCCGGCGCGGATTTCAGCGATAATTTTCTCGGCATTGGCATCTTCACCGAGGGCAAGCTGCCGGTGAGCCGCCTGGCGATCTCCGAACGATTGACCGGGCGCGTCCTGCAGTATCTCTATGATGGGGGATCGGTCTGGTTGTTGCCCGGCGCGAAGGCGCTCCACGACTCCGTTCCGACTCGCTATCTACCGCCGTTCTGGAGCTATCTCTGGTTCCCTGATAACGTCAGCAACGTCATGGGGATGCTGATCCACGAACACCCGGTGCTGGCGCGCTTCCCTCACGATAACGCATCCGATTGGCAGTGGTACAGCCTCGTCAACGACACGCCTGCAATCTGCCTGGACTCAGTTCCCTTCATCGAGCCAATCGTCGAAGTCGTCGACAACTTCTCGCGTGCGAAGCGCCTCTGTTATGCCTTCGAGGCGCGAGTCGGTGCGGGGAGGCTGTTCGTCTCGACGTGGCGGCTGACCAACTCGGACATCCTGCCGCTACCGGAAGCGCGCTTTTTGCTGCGCGAGACCATCGGCTACCTGTTGGGCGATCAATTCGCGCCCGCACAGCAGTTGAGCGTCGGCGAGCTGCTGGGGATTTTCAAGCTCTCGAACGGCATTGAATTCGAGTTCGAGTAAAACGCCGTCAGGGGCGATGCGCTAGGCGCGTTTAGCGCCCGAGGACTCGCGCACGATCAATTCAATCGGCAGGATCATCGAGGCAGGATGCGCGACGGGATGTTCGCGTTGAGACAGCAGAAATTGAAATGCGTAATCGATCATCTGATGCCGGGGGACGTTGACTGTCGTCAGCGCCGGTCGCACGATCGCGGCGATCTCCGTGTTGTCAATCGACGCGATGGCGACGTCTTCCGGCACGCGCAGCCCCCGGTCGTGCAGCGCTGCCATCGCCGCGATTGCCGCCTCGTCACTCGAAGTGAACAGCGCCGTGATGTCCGGTTGTGCCTCGATCAAGTCGAGCGTCGATGCGTAGCCCGACGCGGGGACTTTTTCGCCATCGAGCGGGCGCATCAACGCCGCGTCAAAGGCGATGCCGTGCAGCGCCAGCGCACGTTTGTAGCCATCGATGCGTTCGTCGTTCAGGGCGAGAAAGCCTATGCGCCGATGCCCCAGACTGATCAGGTGTTCAACCGCCATTTCCGCCGCCGCCGCGAGATCGAGCATGATGGCAGGCAAACCGTAAACCGATTTTTCCAAGCAGAGAATGTTGTCGATGCGGTCGATGATCTCCCCGAAGATGCGCTCGTGTTCGGGATGGATGAGCATCTGTGTCGGCAGCATCAGGATCAGCGAGGAGATTTCCTCTCGATGAATGTGTTTGTTGAAAAAGATCGGGTCGATCAGCGCATCAAAGAAACTAAAAAAACGAACGTTTTGGTGCAGTTGCTGCGCGCGGTCAAACAGGTTGGCGAGGATCACGCTGTAGTAAGGGCGCTCCAACAGATTGTAGCCCTTCCCGCCGGCGATGATGCCAATCGCATTCTGCGCAGCACCCACACCTTTTTTGAGCCGCTGTGCGTGTTGATTCGGTCGATAGCCGAGTTCCTGAATAGCAGTAAGGATGCGGCTGCGCGTTTCAGGGGAAACCTTGCGGGGACCGTCGTTCAAAACATAGGATACCATTGCTCTGGAAACACCCGCAACCCGAGCAACATCTGCCTGTGTGACAATATTGTAGTCTTTGCCCATTGTATTACCGATGTTGGCTGTTTTGTTGCACCTTGTACAAGTCCATTGTAGATGTGTTGACTCGCTTTACATAGAGATAATATACTACAGGTGTAGTCAACACGTATAGACGGCAGGTGTCGAAAGGAGGAAAAGCAGGCTAACCCTAACTCGGCGTTACAACGATTTGCGAAAAGTTCTCAGTTTTTTAGAATGGAGCCTTGAACATGAACAAAAAGCGATTGGCTGTGCTGATTCTGACGTGCCTGATCCTGGCGGTTTTCAGCTCTGTCGTGCAAGCGCAGCAGACCGATGTGACTCTCACCGCACGAACACATGACCAGCTTTATATCGATTACTTCACATCGCGTGAAGCCGAATTCAGCGCGATGCACCCCGATCTCAACATTACCTACGACTTCCAGGTTGATTTGCAGGTGGCGGACAACGTCCTCAACCAACTGGCGGCTGGCGAGCAAATCCCTGACTTGGTCGGCATCGAGCGCGGGTCATTCGGGCGGTTCATGAAGGACGGCGCGATTGCTAGCTATTTCGTCGACCTGACCCCGCTGATCGGCGACCGTGTGTCGGATTATTCGGCAGGGCGTTGGTCGATCTACTCGTATCAGGGCGAAATCTACGGCATCGAGAGTTCGCTGACGCCGTCCGTCCTGTATTATCAGCCTGCGCTGTTCCAAGCATCCGGCGTTGACGTGCCGACTACGTGGGAGCAGGTGCTCAATGACGTCGGTCCCAAGCTGGCGGCAGATGGTCATGCCTTCACCTTTGCAACGAACGACGGCACCTGGTTCCAGATGTACTACAACCAGCGCGGCGGTGATCTCTTCGATAAGAACGGCAGCTTCGTCATGGGCGAAGACGCGAATAAGCAAATCGCGGTTGAAGTCGCAACTTATATTCAGCAAGCTGTGAAAGACGGTATCTTCATGCCAGTTCTCGGCGGCGACGTCTGGTCCGGCGCGACCATTCCGACGGCTTACACCGACGGCACGCTGGCAGCGACGGTTATGCCCGACTGGTGGTCGAGCTGCTGCCTGAAGCCGGGCGTCCCCGACATGGCGGGCGACTGGTCGATGGCACCGATGCCCTATTGGGAAGGTGGTGGTTTCAAGACGGCGACGTGGGGCGGCACTGGTTGGGCAGTCGCTCAAGGACCGAACCAGGACCTCGCGTGGCAATTCCTCGAATTCGCATATCTGGGCAAGGAAAGCCAGATCGCGCGCTTCCAGCAGATTAACATGTTCCCGGTGATGTTCGACGCCATGAATGATCCCAGTGTGACCAGCTTCACCGATCCCTTCTACGGTGATGCGCCGGTCGGTCAGATTTACGCGGACGCAGGTAAGGATATGGTCGTCTGGTACAACAGCGAGTTCTTCACCGCTTACAACACGGCTGCCGGAACTGACCTGCCTTCGCTCTTCGACGGCTCGATGACTCCGGAAGATTTCGTGAATGACGTGATTACGCAGACACAGAACACTATCGACTTCGCGTCATAGATCGTGCTTTCGTAGTCAATAATCGACTCAAGTGATCGGTAGGATCTAGCGGCAAAACGGGGCAGGCACAAGCGACGGAAGGTTGCGCGTCTGCCCCGATCATTACCCGCCCGCTCCATTCCTACCTCCGGACATACATATGCTTTGGAGGCGGAACATGGCTTCATCAGATACGGCTGGCGCGCTCACGCTGCCAACGTCTAGGAAGCGAGCCTTGCGACAAGATAAGTACGCACCATATTTCTTTATCTCGCCCTTCTATATCTTATTTGCGATCTTCTTTTTGTTCCCAACACTCTTTGCACTGGTGCTCGGCTTCTTCAAATGGGGCGCGCTGGGCACGCCGCAGTATTTCGAGCTTCGCAACTATGAACACATGTTCAAGGACCCCCTGTTCCTCAAGGCACTCGGAAACACGCTATTCTATGGTGCTGCCAGTCTGTTCGTGGTCCTGCCGCTGGCGCTGCTGGAAGCGATGGCGCTCAATTCTCCGCGCTTGAAGTTCAAGTACCTGTGGCGCACGCTCTATTTCGCGCCGATTGTCACGTCGGCGGTAGCGATTTCGCTGGTCTTTCGCCTGCTCTATAACACCGATTACGGTTTCATCAACCAGATCATCCTGCTGCTCGGTGGTGCACCAATACCCTGGATGGAATCGCAGAGCCTGACGAAGATCGCCGTGATGGGGGTAGTCACCTGGCGCTGGACAGGACTGCTGGCGATCTACTTTCTGGCGGGTTTGCAGTCGATCCCGCCGGAACTCTACGAGGCGGCTGCCATCGACGGCGCGACCGGCATTCAGCGCTTCTATCACATCACTCTGCCGATGCTGCGTCCGGTGACGCTGTTCGTCTCCATCATCGTGCTGATCGGTTCGCTCCAGATTTTCGACGACCCGCAAATTCTGTTCGGCGGCACCACCCCCGGCGGTCCCGGCAACAGCGCGGTCAGTCTGGTGCAGTATCTCTACAATCAGGGGATGCAGCAGCAGTTATTCGGTTACGCGTCGGCGGTGGGCGTGCTCCTGTTTGCGATCATCTTCGTACTTTCGCTGGTTCAGCTTCGCGTATTCCGCGGCTTCTCGACGGACTAAGGGGGAGATGATGGTCAATTCAGTAACAAGACAGCGTATCTCCAGTATCCTGCTCAACGTGATAGTTGCCCTCGGCGGGGTCGTCGTGGCGCTGCCGCTGGTGTGGATGATCTCGGCGTCGTTCAAGCCGCTGGACGAAATCTACGCTTACCCGCCCAACCTGATCCCGGAAATGTTCACCACCCGGAATTACGATCGTCTGTTCACCGATTGGCCCTTCTGGAACTGGTACGGCAACAGCCTCGCGGTGGCGATCATTGCGACGATTGCGGTGCTGTTCTTCACCTCACTGGCGGGTTATGCTTTCGCCAAGTACCGCTTCAGGGGCAGCCGCGTCCTGTTCATCATCCTGCTCGCTTCAACCATGATCCCATTCCAGTTGATTCTGGTGCCGCTGTACATCGTCATGAGCAAGCTGAGCTGGACGAATTCGTACTTCTCGCTGATCATCCCATTCATGGCGCCGGCGCTGGGTATTTTCCTGATGCGCCAGTTCATGGTGTCAATCCCGTCGGAGTTGATCGAAGCGGCGCGCATCGACGGGGCGTCCGAGTTCGGAATTTATTGGCGGGTTATGCTCCCGCTGGCGCGTCCGGCGCTGGCTGCTCTGGCAGTACTAACCTTTCTTGGTTCTTGGAATAGTTTCCTGTGGCCGCTTGCGGTGCTTCATTCCCGTGATTTCTTGACGCTGCCTGTCGGCATGTCCACCATGATCGGCAGCGTGACCGCAGGAAGCGAACCACCAGTCGGCGCAACGATGGCGGCGGCGACGCTGGTTTCGATCCCGGTGATCATCGTGTTTGTCGCTGTTCAGAAGCAGTATGTCGCGGGCTTAACGGCGGCAAGCGTCAAATAGTAATCTGCAGTGCCAACATACGCTAGAAGAGTGCGGCGTTGTTTCTTCTGGGTTGGTCCTTTATCTTGGGCAAAGGAACATGCGATTTCCTTTAGCTAGTGTTTGATTTGTCTTTCCACGTCATCTTCGGCTTCGCATCGGGAGCAGTGAAATCATGCCTTATGCTATGACGTTGCCCATTTCTCAAGCGTTCGATCTCTCAAAAGATCCTGAGCCAATCGTTAGCGGACATCTTACGTTGGGTGGTGTAAATCCGCAGGGGCAGCGTATCGGGTTCACCAATTACTACATGACGAGGGATGATCAACCCTGTATTCCTGTGATGGGCGAGTTTCATTTCTCGCGCTACGCTCACGAATATTGGGAAGACGAATTGCTCAAGATCAAGGCAGGCGGCGTGGACATCGTTGCCACCTATGTGTTCTGGAATCACATTGAGGAAGATGAGGATCAATTTGACTGGTCAGGCGATAATGACCTGCGAACATACGTGACTTTATGCGGGCGACACGGTTTGCAGACGGTCGTGCGCGTTGGACCCTTTGCGCACGGGGAGTGTCGAAATGGCGGACTCCCCGACTGGCTGTATGGTCGCCCATTCGCGGTTCGTTCCAACGACGAGCGCTATCTGGCGTATGTCCGGCGGTTGTACGCGGAAATCGCCAAGCAGATCGACGGCTTGCTGTTTAAAGACGGTGGTCCCATCATCGGCATTCAGCTTGAAAATGAGTACATGCACGCGGGCGCGCCCTGGGAAGTCACCTATCGCCAGGGAACCGAGTTCATTCCAACCGGCAGCGATGGCGCGTCGCACATCCTGATCCTGAAGCAGATCGCGCAGGACGCGGGACTTGACGTGCCGATCTACGCCTGTACGGGTTGGCTCGGCTCGCCAATCCCCGCAGGCGAAGTGCTGCCGATGCAGGGTGGCTATTTTTTTACTCCCTGGATTCCCGATCCCGACTTCAAGCAGCCACCGACACACGAATTCCTGTTTCGGGATCGGCATCTACATCCCGTGATCAACGGCGATCCGACCTACGATCCCTCCCAATATCCTTACGCCTGCTGCGAAATCGGCGCGGGTACGCAGGACACCTATCAGCATCGCAATCCCGTGCCGCCCGAAGCGGTCGAAGCCTTCGCGTTAATGCAGTTGGCAGGCGGCGCAAATCTGATCGGTTATTACATGTATCACGGCGGCACGAACCCGATCGGCAGGCACAGCTTCATGAACGAGCATACGGTGCCACGCCGCTCCTACGATTTTCAAGCGCCTCTGCGCGAGTACGGTCAACGCGCCGCCTCCTACGCGGCGCTGCGCCTGCTGCATACCTTCCTGAAAGACTTCGGCGATCTGCTCGCACCGATGCAGGTCACGCTGCCGGAGAATGTCATCGCTATCACGCCCGACAATACGACCGACGTACGCTGTGCGGTGCGATCAAAAGACGGTGCAGGTTTTCTATTCCTCAACAATTATCAGGATCATGTCGCCATGCGCGACTTTGAAGGGCTGCGCTTTGCGATCCACACCAGCGAGGACACGATCTTGATCCCCGGTTCGCGCGCGCTCACCCTGAAAAAGAATACCAGCGCGATCCTGCCGTTTGGTCTCTCACTCTCGGGGGTTCGCCTGCGCTCGTCGACCGCACAACTGCTGTCGAAGCTGGAAGCCAACGACGCGGTGAATTACGGTTTCTTCGCGCCGCAGGGCATGATTAGCGAGTATGTGTTCGAAGCGGGCAGTTTCGATTCGCTTCAGGTCGAGGGTGGCAACGTGGTCGAAAGTGAAGGCGTTGCGATTGTCACTATGACGCCGGGACTGCACGCTACGATCACGCTGACCGATCATCAGGGGCAGACCATTCGTCTGCTTACCCTGACCCGCGAACAAGCCGAGCAGTTCAGCAAGCAGATGTTATGGGGGCGTGAGCGCTGGGTGATCTCGACGGCAGACGTCGTGGCAGCGGGAGCGGAGTGCCGGGTTTACAGCCGCGAGCCGGAGATCGACCTGCTGATTTACCCGCCGCTCGATGCGTCGCTCGCCAGCGCCGGAGAGTGCATCCCAGCGAGCAAAGATGGTTTGTTCACGCGACATCGGCTCTCGCTGCACCCCAAAGAAGTCTGTTTGAGCGTTGAACAGATCAACTCTGATAAAGCTGTCGTCAGGCTCCCGCCCGATGTTTTGGAAGGTGTCGATAATGTCTACCTCAGCATTGATTACACCGGTGACATCGGGAACTGCTACGTCGACGGGCAGTTGGTTGCGGACAATTTCCACAACGGCACGATCTGGGAAATCGGATTGAAACAGATTCTTTGCGAGCGCCCCGCCAGTGAGCTTTATGTCCTGATCACGCCGATGCGCCGGAACGTCAGGCAGGCTGTCGTCGCTTCGTCCGCGATGGCGTACATTCCAGGCAGCGCTGACATAGGGTTGGCAGCCATCCAGACCATCGAAGCGGTGCCGGAATATCTAACTTCCCTCGCTTTGCTTTCCCTCTGAGGAGAATGGTCATTATGAGAAGCCAGAATAGAGCATTATTACTGGTCGAAATCTTAGCGATAATGATGTTCAGTTCACCGCTGATTGGTTCTGCAAGCGCCCAGCCAGACTTATCCACAACCGATATTCACGTGAATCCCATCGATAATCTGAGTCCCGATTTTATCATGGGTGCTGACGTCTCCATGCTCAAGCAGATTGAAGACAGCGGCGGGAAATTCTACGACAACGGCGTGGAAACGGATTGCCTGACCATCCTCAAAGATCACGGCGTCAATTGGATCCGGCTCCGCATCTGGAACGATCCGACCGATGCTGATGGGAACTTTCTGGGCGGCGGCAACAACGATCTGGAAAGTACCGTCGCAATGGCAGCCAGAGCCAAAGCGATGGGCTTCAAACTGCTCCTCGATTTCCACTACAGCGACTGGTGGGCTGATCCGAGTAAGCAAACCATGCCGAAAGTGTGGGTCGGATTGAACCTGGAGGGTTTGGAAACCGCCGTCTATGACTACACGGCACAGGTCATCCAGGCGCTGGTTGAAGTGGACGCCATGCCCGACATGGTTCAGATCGGCAACGAGGTCAACGGCGGGATGCTTTGGCCTGTGGGGAAGACCTGGCGAGAGGGCAATGAGGCAATTGGCGGTTACGACGGGTTTGCTGCCCTGTTAAAAATGGGCATTCAAGCCGTCCGGGATAGCGACCCCCACAATGATGATCCGCAGGCGAGGGCTAAAATCGTTATCCATCTTGCCAACGGCGGAGATAATGAGCTGTATCGCCGGGTATTCGACGCGCTGACCGAAAGAGACGTGGACTATGACGTCATCGGGTTGTCCTACTACAGCTATTGGCATGGAAGCCTGGACGATCTCAAAAGCAACATGAACGATATTAGCGAGCGCTACCATAAGGATATTGTCATCGCGGAAACAGCTTACGCTGCGACCTTGAATGATAAGGATGGATTTGCCAATCTTTTTAGTGGCGAGCGGGACCAGAATCTCGGCGGCTATAAAGCCACCGTGCTAGGACAGGCGACCGCAATTCGGGATGTCATGGAAGCGGTGGCGCAGGTTCCCAACGGCAGAGGCTTGGGCATTTTCTACTGGGAGCCGGATTGGATCGCGGTGGATGGCGCGGGCTGGAAAACCGGAGAGGGCGATGCTTGGGAGAATCAGGCGATGTTTAATTTTAGGGGCGAGGCTCTCCCGTCTATAGACGTATTTAATCTTGTGCGACCGGGCAGCGGCAGTGTCTACGTCCCGGCAACCATCGCGCGGACGTATCCAGCAAACCTCGAATTGACTTTGGGCGAAACCCCGTCGCTTCCTGCTGAGGTTCAAGCTGCCTACAGCGACAACTCGATCAGGAATGTTCCAGTAACCTGGGAAACGCCCGATCCAGCCACCCTTTCGGAAGGGGGAGAGGTCAGAGTACAGGGGATGGTGAATGGCACGGAATTGAGAGCGAACCTTATCATTACCGTATCCACTCAGAAAAACTACGTGGCAAACCCCGGCTTCGAAACGGGCGACTTTACGTCGTGGAGAGTGGATGGGGATGCGGATGCTGCGGATATTAGTAAAGACGCCTCCAATGTCCACGCAGGTTCTTACGCGCTCCATTATTGGAAAGGGGAACCGTTCGCCTTCACGCTGTCGCAGACGGTGACGGATTTGCCCGACGGCACGTATAGTTTGAGCGCATGGCTTCAGGGTGGTGGCGGCGAAACGACCTTGCAGTTATCGGTGAGCGATTACGGCGGAGACCCGTTAACTATTGATATTGTGAACACAGGCTGGCTGGTATGGAACACGCCGACCATCCCTGAAATTACCGTTACCGGAGGCAAGTGTACTATCGGCTTGCACGTCGTTTCGGAGGCTGGCAGTTGGGCATTCTTTGATGATGTGTCGCTGGTGAAGGTCGAATAAGGTCGTGCCCCGGCAAAGAGTTAGTAAAATATGCGCCGGGAGGAGAGTCGAGAGGCACGACCATGAGCCGCTTAGCGCAGGTTGGGAGCTGTTGTCTGAATCCAAGATGCTCGCCATATGAGCAGGTCGGTTCGGGAACTCTTGTTCACCCTCCCGCTTTTCGCCAACCCTTTATAGGGGCACGACCTAAAACTCCGATTTGATATGCGCTGCGCAGCTCCAGGACTTTTCCAACTACCTCGGGCGATGTTTTGCGGGGATAGCGATAGGCTTCTTTCGATACCCCCCACATCCTTCGTGCTCGTCGGTTTGTTTCCACCGATAAAATGTTGAACGAGGGACGTTGAATGCCCGACATGCAGCGGTGGCACCGACGTATTTTGCATATTCAAGTACGGTCAGCTTGAGCCTTACGCTCAATTCTTCTCTGGCTTCTGGGTGCATACCATCCTCCTGTTTCTTCCGTCGATCCTGCTGTGAAGTGTCCAGGAAGGTATGACGTATCTCACATCTCAGAACGCCAACTTCAGAAAATCAACCATGCTTCTGCGATAAAGACGCTCTCACGCAGAACCAGGCAGCGATTCCACAATGAGACACTCGCTGAACTAGGTAGACCTCCATACAGGGTTGGTCTCTACGAGACCACACCGATAGTCAGCATGATGTTGGCGTAAATTCGGGTTTCGCCCGTAGCGATCACTAGCCCAACATCCGATTGACGGGCGAGGTCGTAGAAAGCGAAGCGTTCGACGCGCTGTAGCTCATGCCCTGACAGCAAAGCATTGAATTCGGCATAAATGCCCGGCGTACTGCCGTCGGCGGGCTGCATCACGTAAACGGCTTCGACCGGGATAGCACTGATCACTGCTTCAAGGGCATCCGTTACGGAAACCAAGCCCGGTCGCAAATTGAGATAGACGTGTGCCGCGCCTGGGTTCGTATTTGTGCTGAAGGGATAATTTCCATCCGCAATCAGCACCTTACTTCCATGGCCCATGCTGCCCAGCGCAGCAAGGATACCGGGATAAATCAGCTTTGTTTTGAGCATCGAACAATCAGTCCTTTCAGAAGTAAACTTTCGCATCAGAATAAATTCGCTCGGCATCTTCACGAGCAAAAACACCTGCCCCTACGTTAAACGGCTGGCAGCTCCAGCAGCAACGCCGCAGCGCAATTACTCACGCCGGTCCGCTCCGATGCTGCGTGCATCAACCCTGCTGACCGGCAGTCATCCGACCCAACCCCACTGGTGGGGATCGAATGGTACGTGCATGTTGACAACGACCCTACGCACGACAAGCTGAGTGCCTGCGTAGGGCAGCGATACACCGGTATTGCTAACCCTTCAGGACTCACCTTCGAGCATACATCCTCGTTTCGCCTACGCATCGTCGCCTGCCGGCGTCAAGCTATAGACTCTTCCTGGCGCCGTTTCGAATGCAATCACATTGCCCGCTTCAGTGGTCTGAACAGCGTTCCCCTGATCCGACTGAACGACGAATTCGCCCTCGGCACGCACCCGACAGCGATTCCCGTTCAGGGACTTGATGACCGCGCGAGCAAGGTGTTTATGCTTCCCAGACCATATCAATCTTCAAAGCCGCCGCGTGCCCGCAGTCCCGTTACCCTACCCTTCGACCAGGCATCCGGGAGCGCAGGAAGCAGGTGAATGTAGCCCGCATGGCTTTGCAGCAGCATTTCAACTATCCCGGAGGTCGCACCGAAATTCCCGTCAATCTGGAAGGGCGGATGCGCGTCCAGCAGGCTGGCATAGACGCCGCCGCCCGTGCTGTGGATCGTATCGCCCGCTTCGACCAGGGTGAGCAAGTAGCGGATCAGCGCGTAGGCGTGGTTCCCGTCGCGCAAACGCGCCCACAGGTTGATCTTCCACGCCAGCGACCAGCCGGTGCTTAAATCACCGCGCAGGCGCAGCGTCTGGCGGATTGCCTGGATCAAGTCGGGCGCTTCGTCGACGAGGATTTGCCGTCCCGGATGCAGCCCGAACAGATGCGAGTTGTGCCGATGATGTACGTCGACCTCGGTAAAATCCTTGAACCATTCCTGGAGCTGCCCCCGCGCACCGACCTGATACGGATAGAGCCGACCGCGTGCGTCACGAAGCTGCCCGGCGAAATCGGCGTCGATGTTCAGCACCCGGCAGGCGTCGATGCAAGCCGTGAACAAGTCCCAGGTGATCGCATTATCCATCGTCGAAGCCATGCTCACCGCGACGTGCTGCCCCTGAGCGTCGAGAAATTCCAGTTCCGGCGACGTGGAAGGCACCGTGACGAGATGCCCTGCCCCATCGTCGACGAGGTAGTCGAGCAGAAATTCCGCCGCGCCTTTCATCAGGGGATAGGCTCGTTCGCGCAAAAAGTCGAGGTCTTCGCTAAACAGATAATGCTCCCATAAGTGCTGGCACAGCCACGCGGCGCCCATCTGCCAGCACGCCCAAACCGGATTGCCGTGCAGCTCCCCGACCGGGGCGGAACTACGCCACAGATCGCTGTTGTGGTGGGCGACCCATCCGCGAGCACCGTAGTGGACTTCGGCGGTCTTGTGCCCGGTTTTGCTCAACTCTTCGATCAGGTCAAACAGCGGCAGATGGCACTCGCCCAGATTGGCAGTTTCAGCCATCCAGTAGTTCATCTCCGCATTGATGTTCAGCGTGTAATTGGCGCTCCAGGGCGGACAGAATCTTGTCGTTCCAGATGCCCTGAAGGTTGGCGGGCTGCGTGCCGGGGCGCGAACTGGCAATCAGCAGATAGCGACCATACTGGAACAGCAGCGCCTCCATCTGCGGATCGTGGTGTGCGCGTGCTTCGCTCAAATAATCGTTGACTGGGAGTGACTGGTCAATACGGCATTGAAGCAGGCGCTCGTCGGTAGGGAGCGCCGCGTAGGCGCTGCTGCCCAGGTCAAGCGTTACCCGCCGGAACAAACGCTGATGATCTTCGACGTGACGGCGGAGGAGCGCTTCATACGGCTGGTTGAGTGCTGCCTGCAGATACTGAGACGCCAGCGCGGAGGCGTCTCTGCCTTCCTGTGCCGGGGATTTGTCAAACCCGGCGAAACTTGTTCCGGCAGAGAGCAGCAGAAGAACCGAATCGGCAGCGCTGACCCTCAAATCTCCGCTTTCCGTGTTCAGAGTGCCACCGGTGGGGAGTACGCGAAGCTGCGCCGCAAACCGCATCCCTTCGCCCTCCCGGTACGAGACTGGATCCTCGACGCGCAGATAGCTGGGTTCGACGTGCGCCGGAACACTCCCTTCCAGAATGAGCGTATTTTCGCCGTCGATGCGCGTGGTGTGGGGATGCAGGGAGTCCAGACGGACGGTGAAACTCAGCTCTTCCCGGTTGATCGCACGCCACGCGCATCACAATCACCTGATCGGGGAAGCTGGAGAACACTTCGCGGGTGTAAGTTACTCCATCGATTGTGCAGCGGGTGGTCGCCACCGCGCGGTCGAGGTCGAGGTCACGTCTATAGCCAGAAACGGCGTCGGCGTCCGCGAAAGGAAAATCGAGAAACAGGTCGCCGAGGGGCTGGTAGGACTCGGTGAAGGCACCCTGCATCTGCTGGGCGAGCAGGTTGGCTTCGGCATAGCGTTCCTCGAAAATCAGGCGGCGCACCTCCGGCAGCACGCGCAGCGCCTCGGCGTTGTTCGAGTCGCGCGGCTCGCCCGACCAGAGCGTATCTTCATTGAGCTGCAAACGCTCCTGCTGAATACCGCCAAAGACCATCGCGCCCAGTCTGCCATTCCCGACCGGGAGCGCGTTGATCCACTGCCGCGCGGGAGCTTTGTACCACAGGGTTAAATCTGCATCGGGGTGTGTCACCGTTTCCTCGCCTTCAGAGCGCTTATCCTGGCAATGTTCACTCATGCGGTCAATAACCGCTACGGTATGTCTTCCGTATGCAGATGCGAGACGGGTGGCGCGGCAGGTCTTCCGCTGGACTTCCGCACAATGATCTCGACCGGCAGCACGATTTCCTGCTGTTCTTCAGTATCTTCCTTCGCAAGGCGCGCTAAGAGCAGTACAGTAGCCAGCTTACCCATTTCATAAGCGGGCTGTGCCGCCACCGTAAAAAACGGTTCGATAGTGATGGCGGCAGGGAGATCGTCGAACACGACAACCGACATATCGCCCGGAACTCGTACTCCGGCGTCACGCAGCGCACGCATAGCGCCGATGGCGATGAAATTATTGGCTGCAAAGATGGCCGTCGGGCGCGGTTCTGTATCCAGGATCTGCTTGGTGTACAGGTAGCCTGTCTCTTGAATATATTCCCCCCAGTAGATTTGCGGTCTTTCAGTCAATCCCGCTTCCTCGAACGCCTGAACAGCACCCTCGACGCGCTCGTAAGCCGTCGAGATGTCTTTGCGACCCGTAATAATCGCAATATCGCGGTGTCCCAGATCAAGCAGGTGTTTCGTCAGCTTATACGCGCCGCTGACTGAGTCGCAGCGCACTGAATCGCTCCGGTCGTCAGGGAATTTGCGGTCGAGCATCACAAAGGGGACGTGATGTCTGTGTAGGGTTTTGGGAGAATGGGCGGATACTGGGACAACCAGGAAACCATCAGCCTGTTTCTTCATGAGGAAGGTCAAGTATTGCTCTTCCTTCTCCGGAGACTCGTCGGTATTGCCGATCATGATGTGGTAGCCGCGTAGATTTGCCGCGTCCTCAACACCGCGCGCTACAGCAGTCCAGAATGGATTGGTGATGTCGGACAAGACGAGAGCGAGTGTCTGCGTCCGCTTCGAACGCAGGCTCGGTCCCAGAGAGTTGGGGATGTAGGCTAGCTCTTGAATGGCTGCCTCAACACGCTGCCGCGTTTCCGCACTTACATAACCGTTATTATTGACTACCCGCGACACAGTGATGGGCGCGACCCCCGCCAGCTTTGCGACCTCGTGAATGGCAGACATCAAGAATAACCTCTTTAATCATCGAAACGGTTTGCTCTCAAAAGCCGACCCAAAACTTCGAGTACATTATGTTAACCGCCATTTTGTTTGACAATACCTATTTTAGCGCTAGACTACGCTTCATGGTAAGCATACCATACGTCCCAGGTTGCATGAACAGCGCGGTATAGCAACAAAGTGCCATTGGAGTAATTCATATCTTAATATGTTTCACACAACTGACATTAAAGTGGGGGTTATCCCGCACAGTCGCAAAGTTACTTCATGACAAAGTTAATGGTTCCAAAGAGGGTTTTCCACTTATGCGCATTTTTCGGGCACGAACCGGCAGAGAGTATGGGGCTTCTGTCCTCGAACACGAGCACGAGCAGTCGCTCTTAGCCGATCCTGAGCGAAGTTCGCATTGGTACCGAGCAAAAAAGAGCATTCGCCGTCACTGGCAGTTGCATCTGGTCATGGCTCCGGCTTTGCCGTATTTCTTTGTGTTCAGACATATCCCCATTGCGAATGCGGTCATCGTCTTCAAGAAGTACAACGTCATGTGCGACTGTTCATTTTCGAAATAGACGGCTGCGAAGATGGGACCGAAACGTGACACCATTGCGGAACTCGCCGCTGCTACTCGGCAGCATAACCTGATCTTCGGCGTGTCCAGCCACCGCGCTGAACACTGGCATCCTGAACGCAGAATAATGTCACGTCGCCTCCGAGCCGTAGTCCGAGGCATGGGAGTTGGTATCGCTATTAGGTATAATGGCGAGCGTGCTGCACGACTAAAATGCGCTCTGATTCTTGACAAGGATAGTATCGATAATGTCTGAACCAACCCCGTCACAACCAATTGAATCGCAGGCTGTCTACCTCGATCCTTCCCGCCCCGTCGCGGAGCGGGTCCAGGATCTGCTTTCACAACTGACGCTCGACGAAAAGATCGGGCAGATGCGCAACCCGGCTCAAGGGATTCCACGTCTGAACATTCCGGCATACGACTTCTGGAGCGAGGCGCTGCACGGCGTCGCCCGGAATGGGCGTGCCACCGTATTTCCCCAGGCTATCGGTATGGCTGCGACCTGGGACCCGGCGCTGATCGAGAAAGTCGCATCGGCGGTCGGCGACGAAGCCCGCGCCAAGTATCACGAGGCGCTGCGTCGCAACGGTTCTACCGGGATTTACCAGGGGCTGACCATGTGGTCTCCGAATGTCAATATCTTCCGCGATCCGCGCTGGGGGCGAGGACAGGAAACCTGGGGCGAAGATCCGTTTCTGACCGGCGAAATGGGCGCTGCCTACGTGCGCGGGCTGCAAGGCGATGATCCGAAGTATCTCAAAACGGCGGCGTGTGCCAAACACTTCGCTGTCCACAGCGGACCGGAAAAACTGCGCCACGTCTTTAACGCGAAGGTCTCTCCACGCGACCTGTACGCAACATATCTGCCCGCTTTCGAGAAACTGGTCAGGGAAGCCAGAGTCGAAGCGGTCATGGGCGCGTACAACCGCACTAACGACGAACCGTGCTGCGCCAGCCAGTTCTTACTGGTCAAGACGCTGCGCGGCGACTGGGCTTTCCAGGGGCACGTCGTCTCCGACTGCGGCGCACTAACCGATTTTCATGAGGGTCACAAAGTGACCAAAGATGTTGTCGAAAGTGCTGCGCTGGCGCTCAAGGCAGGCTGCGACCTGAGCTGTATTTGCACCTACGATCATCTGGGTGAAGCGATTGATCGCGGGCTAATCACGGAAACCGACATTGATCGCTCGCTGGGGCGTACCCTCACCACCCGCTTCAAACTCGGCATGTTTGATCCACCCGCCGACGTTCCGTATGCGGCGATTCCCATCAGCGTCATCTGCAGCCCTGAACATCGCCAACTCGCCTACGAAGCTGCGGTGAAGTCGATTGTGCTGCTGAAGAACAAGGATAACATCCTGCCGATCCGTGAGGATGCCCGAAAAATCATGCTGGTCGGACCGAATGCCACCAGCGTCGACGTGCTGCTGGGCAACTACTTCGGGCTGAGCGACAACCTGACCACGCTCATGCAGGGGATTGTTGCCCGCGTGCCAGAAGGCGTCGGGCTGGACTATCACGCTGGATGTCCGCTCACCCAGCAGTCCGATCTGAAGGATTGGTCATTGGTCGCAGCCCCATCCGCCGACGTGACGATTGCCTGCATGGGGCTGTCTCCCCTACTAGAAGGTGAAGAAGGCGACGCCAGCATGTCGGATGAGCAGGGGGATCGCGCGCAGATCGCGCTGCCGCCGGTGCAGGTCGAATACCTCAGGAAACTGGCGCACAACGGCGCAAAGGTGGTGCTGGTGCTTACCGGAGGAAGTCCGATTGCTCTGGGCGACCTGGAAGACCTGATGGCAGCGATTGTGTACGTCTGGTATCCCGGTCAGGAGGGCGGCAAAGCGGTCGCCGACGTGCTGTTCGGTGACGTGGCTCCATCGGGCAAGCTGCCGCTAACCTTCCCGAAATCCCTAGAACAGCTTCCCGCCTTCGAAGATTACGATATGACCGGTCGAACTTACCGGTATGCGACCTCAGAACCGCTTTTCCCGTTCGGCTTCGGCTTGAGCTACACGCGCTTCACCTACAGCGACCTGACGCTGGACAAGACCACGATTCCGGCGGGCGAATCACTGTCGCTTCAGTGGATGCTGACGAACACTGGATCGGTGGAAGGAGAGGAGGTAATTCAGGTCTACCTGAGTGACCTGGAAGCGTCGACGGTGGTACCGCTACACAGTCTGATCGGCTTTCGGCGAGTCCATCTCAAACCCGGCGAGCGAACAATCATCCACTTCAGCATAACGCCTGAGATGATGAAGATGGTGAATGATGCCGGGGAGCGTGTCCTAGAACCGGGCGAGTTCCGGGTGACAGTCGGCGGTTGCTCGCCGAGCGAGCGCGGCGCGTGGCTGGGGGCTTCTGCCCCGGTCAGTACGACGTTCGCTGTTACTCCGTAAGGTCGGAACCGCGGCGACCTTCCCTGGTTCGCTTCGAACCCACCTTTCAGGAGATTAGGACTAAGTCAGTTTTGGTTGTGGCTTACCGAGGACACGTTACAGCGGAAACCCGTCGTCTGCGTGCCCTCGCGCCACCACTCTTTACTACGCTGTCCCTTTCGACGACGTTTTCGGGATCGTGATTGGATTGACGTTCGCTTATGACAACTCAATTTGACACTCCCTTTCAGAATGCCGTTTGCCTTAGTCCAAGACAATGGCTATAATTTTCGTAAACGGTTTCAAAGAGAAACCTGGTATGGCTCCGTTCCGATATGGAACCACGAAATCTGGGTTTCGGTTATTATCGTTGTTACATGGGCATTGGACGGTAATAACGCTTCATAGAAATCCGTTCACAAATAGACTCAACATGACGGATCTCCCTCCGTCCCTTTTTCGTCGGTTATTTGCAAACGCTTACAATTTGATGAACTATAAGAACCCTCCCCCGATTAAGAGACGTCGTGTCACCATCAGAGATGTGGCGCGCGCTTCAGGCGTGTCCTACGCGACGGTGTCGCGCGTCCTGACTGGCTACCAGTTTGTCAAGGAAACCACGCGCAGCCGTGTAATGGAAGCTGTGGAAGACCTGGGTTACGTCGCCAATTTGCAGGCGCGCAGTTTGGCGCGTGGGCGTTCTCAAATAATCGGGCTGCTCGTGCCCAATCTCGATAACGGTTATGTGGGCACCATCACGCAGGGCATTGATCATGAGTTGGCAGGCACCAACTACGACCTGATGTTGTACACAAGCCACCGTCACCCGAGCAAAGAATCGTTTTATGTCAGCGCTATCGCTAACGGACTGACTGATGGCTTGCTGCTGATCGCCCCCCTGGTTCCGACGACCTACCTAGACGTGCTGCGTGAGCAGAATTTCCCCTACATTCTGATCGATCAGGCAGACACCACAGATAACAGCAGTGTTGTGGAGGCTACGAATTGGCAAGGCGCGTATGACGCCACACGTTACCTGTGCCAGTTAGGTCACACGCGGATAGCCTTTATTAAAGGAGCGCCTCCTGTCCGAAGCGCCGCAGACCGGTATCAAGGTTACATAGCAGCACTAGCCGATTGTGGCATTCCCGTCAATGCAGAATTGATCATCGCAGGTGATTACCAGCAGCAAACCGGTTACGAGAGCGCCAGGAGGCTGTTGCAGAGCGTGGATGTTCCGCCAACAGCCATTTTTGCTGCCAACGATCTATCCGCCTTTGGCGCGATGGATGCGGCACGCGAGTGTGGTCTCCGTATTCCAGACGACATCTCCATCATTGGTTTTGATGATGTCCCTCAGGCATCTTTCGTTTATCCCAAGCTTACGACGGTTCGCCAGCCGCTCGAACAAATGGGGCAAGTGGCGGTCAAGATGCTATTGGAACAGATCGAAGACCAGAACCGCCCGCCGCAGAAAGTTGCGCTGGCGACGCAACTCGTCGTTCGCGATTCGTGTGCGCCATTGCGGGAACAAAGCAGTGAACACAGGAAAAACGTTGAAAACGATAGGAGGTAGGCTATTGCGGATAAATTAACACCGACTTCACCCTCAATCTGAACAACTAGTCCGTTTCGTCGTCGTTTAAGAATAATTATGGAGGCATAGATGTCACACGAAATTAGTCGCCGCAGCTTCTTAAGGCTCTTGACTGCTGGCACTGGAAGTTTCCTGCTTGGACCCATGGGGCTAGTACGCCTGCCCGAAGAACTTGCCGCATCCAATGAGGCGTTTCTTGCTCAATTGGGGACTTTCCCGCGCGAGGAGACTCTGATCGCTAAAATCCTCACCGGGCGTGTCGGTACTCCCGACAACTTCAACCTGTGGAGTGGCTGGAGAAATCAAGACCGGGGTATACAGAACCTGGCCGACGAGCCGCTGTGGTCGGTCGACTTTGCCACCGGTAATATCATCAATGGACTCGCATCCGGCGACCCGACCTACAGTGAGGATTTCATGACCCTCACGATTCCGCTGCGCGAGGGCGTCGCCTGGTCGGATGGCGAGCCGTTTACTTCTGCCGATGTGGTCTATGCGGTCGAAACCATGATTAGTACTGACGCATTGGGCGCACACGCCTTCTTTGTGGACAATGTCGACTCCGTGACCGCCCCGGATGATTACACCGTCGTATTTAAGCTTAAGCAGGCTAACTCGCGGTTCCACACCACCTTCCTTGACCGCTGGGGCTGCACCCGCATCTTCCCCAAGCACATCTGGGAGCAGGAAACCGATCCGATTCAGTTCACCTTCAATCCATATATCGGTTGCGGTCCTTACAAGCTGCACAGCTACGATCCTCAGGGGTCTTGGACAGCCTGGGAAAAGCGCGAAGATTGGGACAAAAGCCCGACCGGCATCATGTACGGTGAGCCGCAGCCCAAATACGTCATCTTCCAGTTCTTTGCCGACGAAGGTTCGCAAATCCTGGCTCAATTGACACACCAACTGGATTACGCGGAACTTTCAGCCGATGGTCTGAAGGCGCTGTTAGCGCAGGCGGATACCTCCCGCGCCTACCAGCCGACCTTCCCCTTCGTCGTCAACAACGACCCCGCCATCACCGGCATCGTCTATAACACGGCTCGTCCTCCGTTCGATAACCTTGACGTCCGCTGGGCACTCACCCTGGCAATCGATATTGTCGAGTACACGAGCATCGCCGTCGATTCGTCCGGCACGCTAAGCCCGGTGCATATCCCGTTCCTTGGACCCTATCCGAAGGATTACATCGAGCCGATGCAGGACTGGCTGAAGGCATTGACCATCGACGTGGGCGATGGCGAGACCTTTGCTGTCTATGATCCCACTGCCTCGCAGCGCGTGGCAGAATATGCCCACAGTCGGGGTTACGTCTTCTCCGACGATCCGGCGTTTATCGAACAGGCTTTCGGACTGGGCTGGTATAAGTATGCCCCGGACATCGCCGAGAAGCTGCTGCTCAAGAACGGATTCAGCCGCAATTCGAACAACATGTGGCTGCTGCCCGATGGCACCCCATGGAAGATCTCCTATTTGACCGGCACCGTGCCTTCCAACCACGACTATCGCAATGCCGCGGCTGCCGTGCAGCAGTGGAAGAAGTTCGGCATCGACGCCGAGTTGTTCGCCACGGAAAACGGCGCCAGTCTGGATACCGTCGGCGACTTCGACGTGGAAACCGTCTGGCCCGGTAAAGAGCCATGGGGTGCAGGTCCCGACCTGTATCGCACGCTCGACGACTGGAACTCTTCCTACATCCGACCCGTTGGCGAGCGCAATGCAGCCACCTATAACTCGCGCTGGTCAAGCCCGGAGATGGACGACATCATCAAGCGGCTGCGCCAGACGGACCCCTTCAATGTCGAGCAAGTCATCGCCATCGGTATCGAAGGACTCAAGGAAGCGGTCAAGAATATGCCCGGTACCCCAACCTATGGCTACATCGGCTTTATCGGTTGGGACGAGTATTACTGGACGAATTGGCCCGGCAGCGAGAACGCCTACAATGAGCCTTACACTCACTGGCCCAACTTCAAGTACACGACGCCATTCCTGAAAGCCACTGGCAACACATAAGAGATTTCAGGACATGTTTCAAGTCTCTCTGGGCGGGTTGCCCCGCCCAGAGGACGGCATAGATTATTTCAATAGCGGTATGTTGTTGTAAGAGTAAGCGAGTTATGAGGCAAGAACCTTGAATTTCGTAAAACGATATCTCATCCCCCGTCTGATTGCGTACTTTCTAGTCATTTGGTTGGGTATCACCATTGTTTTTGTTATTCCCAAACTCATCCCGAATGATCCTGTCATGCAGATGATTTCACAGATGAGAGCGTTCGGTTCAAATCTGGAACCGGGCGCGATGGATGGCATCATCCATGATCTGACGGAGATGTATGGACTGGGTGGATCGCCGCTTCAGCAGTACGGAGAAATGTGGGGCAGGCTCGTCCACGGTGATTTCGGCGTGTCTTTCTTCCAGTTTCCCTCACGTGTTAGCGATCTCATTGCCGTCGCCGCGCCCTGGACTCTGGGACTCCTGCTGACTTCGACCGCCTTCTCATGGATATTCGGGAATATTATTGGCGGGTTGGCGGGTTACTTCTCCCGCAGGCATTGGTCGCGGAGCCTGGATGCCGTCGCCATGGTGATTCGCCCGCTGCCCTATTACGTCTTCGCATTTGTGTTGCTCCTGCTTTTTGCTTATGTTGTGCGCTGGTTCCCGATTTCGGGCGGGGCGTCATTGGGAGCTTTACCTAATTTCAGTTGGGGCTATATCAAAGACGTCCTCTGGCATTCGATCCTGCCTGCCCTCTCGCTCGTAATTCTGGGCGGGGCGGTCAACTTTCAGATTATGAAGCTGCTCGTACAGAACGTTAATGCGGAAGATTTCGTCCAGTATGCCAAGCTGGGCGGCGTCACCGAAAACCGCATCGTGGGCAAGTACGTCATTCGCAACGCCTTAATGCCGCAAATCACCGGCTTGGCGCTTTCGCTTGGGCAAATCTTCAGCGGGGCACTGATTACCGAGATTGTTTTTAGTTATCCGGGGCTGGGAACGCTGCTCTATCACGCTATCGTCAATGGCGATTACAACCTGATTATGGGGATCACCATACTTTCTATCGTTGGTATCACAACGGCGATCCTGATCCTCGACCTGGCATATCCCTTATTGGACCCGAGAGTGAGATATACGTGAGGAAGCCACTTTCATGAGAACGCTCAGAGATTTATTCAAAGACTATCGTTTTACCGTCAGCTTTGTCGTCCTTGTGATCATCGTGATTATGGCGCTGCTGTCCTTTTTCTCGCCTTATGATCCGACGTTATGGAATGTTGTCCCGCGAGATATGAAGCCGTCGGCGAATTTCATCCTTGGCACCGATTCGAACGGGCAGGATATCTTCTGGCAAGCCACTTTCGCCGTGCGCAATTCCTTAATCATCTCCCTCATCTCGGCATTGGTTTCAAGGGTGATCGCTATCCTGGTTGGCATGATTGCCGGATACAAAGGTGGCTCAGTCGACCGGGTACTGATGTTTTTTGGTGATAGTCTGCTGGTCATCCCGCTTTTCCTGCTCTTCGTCATGCTCGCCATGATGGTGCGGGAACATCTGAATCTGGTGGTTCTGGGCATGATGCTGGCACTCTTCGGCTGGGCATGGGACGCGCGCCTGATCCGCTCGATGGTCTTAACCCTGCGTGAGCGAGACTTCACCAAGACGGCTATCCTTTCGGGTACGGGGACGGTCAAGCTGGTATTGAAAGAATACATACCCTTTACCACGCCGTTGATCTTCTCGACCATGATCAACAATATGTCATGGGCGATTGGGTTGGAGATCACGCTGGCGATTATTGGATTATCCAATCCCAACATTCCTACGCTGGGCACAATGCTGAACTGGGCACTCTTCTACCAGTCTATCCTCTTAGGACGCTGGTGGTGGATCCTGACACCGGTGATCCTCGCCCTCTTCGTGTTTATTGCGCTCTACTGGCTCTCGGTCAGCATCAGCGAGTACCTCGATCCCCGCACGCGCATTCAGCGGGTTGGAGCCTAGTGGAGACTCAGACATGACAGAACAGAAACAAGCCATCCTACGAACTGATCATCTGAAGGCTTTCTACATCTTAGAGATGCAGGGCACCCAGCGGACGGTCGAAGCCGTGAACGACGTGAACATGAAGATTTACGAAGACGAAATCTACGGCATCGCCGGCGAAAGTGGCTGCGGCAAGACCACGCTGCTGAAAACGCTTTTCGGCGAGGTCGTGCCACCTCTACGACTAATTGGCGGCAATATCTATTACCGCATCGACTCGGATGAAGTGGACGTTACCAACCTAAGCCAGGAAGAAAAACGCAAGCTGCGTATGAAATACATCTCCTATATTCCACAGGGATCGATGAGCGTGTTCAATCCGGTGCTCAAGATAAGAGGGACTTATGAGGACTTCATTGGCAGCCACGTCAACGGGAAAAGCCGCGAAGAAATCTTCGAATTGGCTCGCCAGCGAATCCAAGAACTGGGCTTACCCAAAAATATCCTCAACGTCTACCCCCACCAGTTGTCGGGTGGAATGCGTCAGCGCGTGACCATCGCCTTAGCAGCCTCGCTGAACCCACGCATCATGATTGGCGATGAACCGACCACGGCGCTGGATGTCGTGGTACAGCGCGGCGTGATCCAGATGTTGAGGGAAATTCAGAAGAATCTGAAGAATACGATCATCTTGGTCACGCACGATATGGGCGTACATGCCAACATCGCTGACCGGATTGGCATCATGTATGCCGGGAAGATCGTTGAAGAGGCAACCACAGAGCAGATCTTTGCCCAGCCACGGCATCCTTATACCCAGTTCTTGATCAACTCGCTGCCCAAGTTCGGTGACAAGAGTGTGCGCGCCAGTGTGCCCGGCAGTCCACCCTCTCTGGCAGACCTGCCTACCGGCTGCCCCTTCCACCCACGCTGCCCGCATGTCAAAGATATTTGTCGCCAGCAAATGCCGGACTTTACGCATGTGGATGAAGACCACAAAGTCGCCTGCTGGTTGGTTGGAGAAGGACAACATGGATAAGCTGCTTGAGGTCAACGAACTGACCAAACGGTACTCCCAGGGCAGTGTGATCGCCAGGATCACACTTACAGCCGTGGACAATGTCAGTTTTTACATCAAGCCAGCCGAAATCTTCACACTGGCAGGCGAAAGCGGCTGTGGAAAAACGACTACGGCGAAGATCGTCCTCGGGTTTGAAGAACCTACCTCCGGGGGGATTCTCCATAACGGAAAACTGCAAACTCCCAACGAGAAGCCGTGGATCACCGAAGGCGTGCAAGCGATCTTCCAAGATCCGTTTAGCACATTCAACCCACTACGCACAGTTGATTCCTATTTTCACGAAACCGTGCAGAACTTCCGGCTTGCCCGTTCAAAACAGGAAGCCGTTGACCGGATCGATCAGAAACTGCGCCTGGTGGGCATGACCTATCAGGAATTTGCCGGGAAATACCCGAATGAATTTTCCGGCGGGCAGCTCCAGCGCATCTCGATTGCCAGGGCGCTCGTCACTGATCCGAAACTAATCATCGCTGATGAGCCGGTTTCAATGGTCGATGCCTCCCTGCGCATGTCGATTGTCAACTTGTTCAAACAGCTCAGGGATGAATTGGGTGTGAGCATTCTGTATATCACTCATGACCTGGCGACGGCTTATTACGTCAGCGACCGGATCGCCATCATGTTTCGCGGCAACATTGTTGAAATGGGGACTGTGGAACAGGTGCTGATGAATCCCCGGCATCCATACTCAAAGCTTCTCCGCGATTCCATCCCCCAAGCGGATCCCAAGAAACGCTGGACGACAACGGTTACACTCGCTGAACTAGAGCAAGACGAGTACCTGCGGCAGGGTTGTAGATTTGCTGGGCGGTGTCCCGAAGTCATGGATATTTGTAAGGGCGTGGTGCCAGCGGATTTAGACGTTGACGGTGTGCTCGTGAAATGTCACTTATACTCCGACACACAAGTAGCAAATCTTGAGGTTGCTCCGGATTCACAATAATCAAAGGCGAGCCTGTGCTCTTTCCCTGCTTTCAAACGGCGCGGCGTCTTGCAAAATACGCCACTTTCTGGTCCGGTCTGAGAAATTTGAAAGGGATCAATCGCTACTGACGAAGCCGTTCCGGGGCACATCCTGACTTGTCCCGAAGTTTGGTATCAGATACTAAGCGAGACTGAGAGGACTCTACCAAACGGAGAGAGTTCCAAATCTAAGTGCTTACATCATGATTGAAGTCAAGTCAAGAAGAAGCCGATACAACTGTAACACCCCGTGGCTCGACCAATAGATTTTTTCGCGCATTTGTTTACCTTCAGGACGAAAATTTCAGCAGAAAAGAGATAATCCTGGAAATGCTCAAGAACGATGAAATCTCCATAGACTGTCGCAAAGAAGGTGAACCGCTAAACCCATATTGGCGGGTGTGTGTAGGAGGCGGGCGCGTTGCCGAAGCGCTTCGAGCAGATTTTCAAAAACACCTGGAACTCGTCCAACGCGAGATGCCCTTCAAGTACATCCGAATGCACGGGCTTTTTCACGAAGATATGATGATCTACCGGGAGCAGGACGGACAGCCAATTCTAAACTGGCAATACGTCGATCTCGTATATGATCACTGGCTTTCTATCGGGATTCGCCCCTTTGTCGAACTCGGCTTCATGCCTTACGATCTGGCAAGCGGCGAGGAGACCGTTTTCTGGTGGAAAGGCAACATCACACCGCCCAATAATTGGGAGCGTTGGGAATGGTTGGTTCAACAATTTGTCCGACACGTGATCGAGCGTTACGGTCTGGGCGAAGTGCGGCGCTGGTATTTTGAAGTCTGGAATGAGCCAGACTTGTCTTTCTTCTGGAAAGACGCGAATTTCGATGCGTACATGGAGCTGTATGAGCGAAGCGCGCGCGCGATTAAACAGATCGATGCGGCGCTCAAGGTTGGCGGTCCCGCGACGGCGTCTGCGTCAAAGGGACCGGGACAAGCCTCGTGGGGGAAAGAATTTCTGACCGCCTGCCGCGAAAGAAATCTGCCGGTTGACTTCTTCTCCACGCATCCTTATCCCACCTTTCATCCTGTCGATGTGGAAGGCAATGGGTACATGATCTGGGATGGTCCGGATCGCCTGATGGTTGACCTGACCGGCTATGAAAAAACGCTTGCGGAAAATGGCTTCTCCCATCTCGAAAAGCATTATACCGAATGGAGCAGCAGCCCCAGCCCGCGTGACCCCACCCACGATACCGCATTTCTGGCTCCGTTTATCGTTCAGAATAACCTGCGCGGGCAAGGGCACGCTGATTCACTTTCGTTTTGGGTAGTCAGTGATATTTTTGAGGAAGCTCGCCTTGGGGATACCCCCTTTCACGGCGGCTTCGGCTTGGTCAACACGCAGGGGCTGAAAAAGCCTTCGTATCACGGGTACTGGTTCCTTTCACGCCTGGGCGAGGACGTGCTGGACAGCGGCAATTCGTTCGTGATGACGCGCCATGCCAGCGGCAAAATCTCGGTTCTGATGTGGAACTACTGCCACTACACCGACGAGAGCAGCGACAGCCGTTCCATTCAAAAGTTCGCAGGCAGCCGCCAGCTTTACGAGATGTTCGAGCAGAAGCCGGAGAAGCAGTTTAACTTTCGTCTGTCGGGTCTTCACGGAAGTGTGCGCATCGAGACCACGCGCTTCGACCGTGAACATGGAAGCGTTCTAGATGCCTGGCTGGAGATGGGCGCACCGGAACACATTCGGCGCGAAGACCTCACCGTGCTCCGTCAAAAAATGGAATTGGAGAGTACTGTCCAGTATCTTTCCGCCAGCTCAGACCCCTTAATCTTAGCATGTACGGTCCAGCCGCACGGGGTAACGCTCATGGATATTTCAGAGAGCATTCTGTAGTTGAGGGTGATTGCAGGAGCCTACCCTACTATACGGGTGAGTTCCCCACGCATCGTTGCGGAGCAGGTTGTCCTTGGAAACAACGATGCATCGCCAAGACATGCTGGCTGACTAGAGCGTGTCAACCAGCATGTCTCTTGAGTAAAACAGGAAACACGATCAAACGAAGACATCAACTACGGACATTGGAACATCATCAACTTGCATTGTCCTCCAGCTTATTGCCCTGCTGCCGATTTGAGGACGATCTTGAACGTGTAAGCGTGGTCGCACGGGCGCTGGTCAGGCGTCGTGATGTGGAGACCATCTTCACGCTGCGACCACGAGAGCGTTTCTGACGAGCCGAGCATTCCGATAAACTCAATCTGCTCAGCGCTCAACGGCGACCCGCTCCCCAAAGACTTAATGACGGCGTTTTCGCCGGGCCAGCCGAGGCAGATGGCGTAGAGCGCTTGATCGCGGCTCGTGAAGCGAATGTCCCGCGCATTGAATGGCTTGTCCTCATTTTCGCTCATATGCCCCACCCCAACCGTTGTGCTGCCTTCGCCAAACGTTGTCCAGTGGCGCGTTCCGTAGATCGCCTCACCGTTGATCCGCAGCCAGTCGCCCAGACCGAGCAGGAGTGCGCGTGCTTCAGCCGGAATGGTGCCGTCGGGTTTCGGTCCGATGTTGAGCAAGAGATTGCCATTCTTGCTGACGATATCGACTAAATCGTGTACCAGGGTGGTCACTGGCTTGAAGTCGTCATCTTCGACGTAGCACCACGACTTGTAGCTGACCGAAGTGTCGGTTTGCCAGTAGTCTTCGCGGATGTTACTCAGCTTCCCGCGCTCGATGTCGAGGAGTGCCGTGCCCTTCGGAAAAGCTTCGAGCTTGTACTGAAGGACGGGATCGGCAACATGGTTGTAATAATACGCAGCGAATTTCTGGAGATAGGGTTCAAAGATCGCTTGCTCGATCCACCAGTCGAACCAGAAGACCTGCGGCTGGTATTTGTCCACCAGTTCGCAGCACCGTGCCAGCCAGTCATCGAGAAACTTGGCATTGGGGCGGGGAAGCCAGCTTTTGTTTGCCCACTGCTCCGAGGTGTGCTCTGCGGCAGGCGACGCTTCGACGGCTGGTCCGTAGAAATCATCGTAGCGGGAGTCCTGCACGTCGGATGGGAACTTGCGCCCACCATCCATAAACCACCAGTGTTCCGCGCGATGGCTGGAAACGCCAAAGACCAGATCATGCTTGCGAGCGGCGGCTGCAATTTCAGCAACGACATCGCGCTTCGGTCCCATTTTTGCGGCGTTCCACTCGGAGAGCGTGGTGTCGTACATGGGAAAGCCATCATGGTGCTCGGCAACCGGGACGACGTAGCGCGCGCCAGCCCGCTTGAACAAATCGACCCATGCATCCGCATCGAAGTGTTCCGCCTTGAACATGGGGATGAAATCTTTGTAGCCGAACTGGGTATGGTCACCCCACGTTTCCCGGTGATGCTGGAACTCAGGGCTACCCTGCTGGTACATATTGCGTGCGTACCACTCGTTGGCGAAGGCGGGCACGCTGTAAACACCCCAGTGGATGAAGATGCCCAGCTTGGCATCTTTGAACCACTGCGGTACGGCATACTGAGCTAACGATTCCCAGGTCGGTTCATAGTAAACTGCACGCTTCTGTTGCTTCTGCATGTTGCCTCTACAATCCTAAGCAGTGGTTCATCGAGATATTGCTGGCATCTACCGTTCTGATCTGCCAAAGATGCCAGCAGAAACCACCAATCTCTGCGCTTTTTCTGTAACGTGGTTCTTGGAATGTCTTGAATGCGTATCCATTCGCCTTTCTTGTGCGTCCATGAGAATCAAATGGCACATCTAGTCAGGTATGAGCCTTACCCGTAAACAGGTCGAGTGGACCTTCCAACTCGATTTTGATCACGGTAGCAATGGGATCAAGCGCCGCTTCGGGCACATCAATCCACAGCACGCCGGGCAAGTTTATCCAGGGCGCGCCGCCCAGCTTGCGAAACGTCAGCGGCTCTCCCTGAATAGAAATCGACTTAATGTTGTTCCGAATGCCCTTGACCGCAACCTGTCCGTTCGGGCGATCAAAGCAGATCAGATTGAGGGTCTGCTGATCTTTGGACAGCGTGCTGGCTCCGTAGTGATAAGCGTGGGGGAGTCCCGCCTGCGTATTGTACACCGCTTCGGCGTGACGGTTGATCCAGGCTCCCAGCCCCTCCAGCCGCTCGACCTGTTCCGGCGGGATCGTGCCGTCTGCCATAGGTCCCACATCCAGCAGCATATTGCCGCCCATGCCGATACATTCCGCGAACATGCGAACCAACTGCGACACGGATTTATAATTGTGGTCGTTCGGTTTGTATCCCCACGAGTTGTTGATGGTCGTGTTGAATTCCCAGACACCTTCGGGTCGTTCGATTGGTATTCCCTGCTCTGGCGTCTTGAAATCGCCCAACCCGCGCATCCGGCTGTTCAAGATGATATTAGGCTGCCAGGCGTGGAGCTTGTCGCGCAATTCGGACATCTGCCAGTAGGCGTCATCATCTGGCGTCCATTCGCCATCAAACCACAGGATAGCAATCTCTCCGTAGTTGGTGCAGAGTTCGCGCAACTGTGCTTCCCGAAAAGCCAGGAATCGCTGCCACGCAGGTGTATTCGGACCCAATTCTGACCAATACTGGTGATATGGATCGTTGCTGTGATCCGTCAGGGGCATGGGGAAATTATCCCTCGTGCGTTCCTCCGGGGGAAGCGGCGCATAGTCGGGATGCGACCAATCCAGGTGCGAGAAGTATAACCCCACCTTTAAGCCAGCCTCGCGCATTGCTTCGGCATACGGTGCAATCAGGTCGCGCCCTGCGGGCGTTTGTTTGACGACGCTCAGATCACTCACTTGGGTATCCCACAGTGCCATCCCATCATGGTGTTTACTCGTCAGGACGGCGTAGCGCGCGCCCGCTCGTTTGAAAAGGTCAGCCCAAGCGCGTGGATCATAGTTGGCGGCAGTGAAGCCGTGCCGCTGACTTATATAGGACTCGTAGGTTCGCTCTTTGCTAAAAATCGCCCACGATTCCGCCGTCCCTTCGACGGCGTAAATTCCCCAGTGGATGAAAATGCCGAGCTTGGCATCCGGGAACCACGATTGCATCATGGCACTTTGTCCTTTCAAGAAAATCGGTACGGTCTAAAATCCAAAACACACTTCAATACGGACCTTGTACGGCTGAAAATTGCTGGACAACCAGTTGTTTTCCAACCTGAATTTTGCTGACTCATTCAAAGGTTAGGCTGAGTTCCCGTCCTTCATATCGCACGGTGCGGGGCGATGAGCCATCTGACGTAGGCGATTTGTTTGTGCCATCCTCGATAATGATCTGAAACTCCCGCGAACCTGGCATTCCCGGATAGCTGCCCTGGCGGTCGTGCAGCGTAAGACACTCGGCGGCATCATCCCAACTGACGCGAATCAGGGAGAAATGCCCATCTTCGTAGTTATAATTGTCCCCTTCGTCATCATAGAGAGTGAAGCTGCCGTTCTGCCCGCGAAAGATATGCAGCTCAAGCGGCGCATTCGGCTGTTCGTCGGCATACTGAACATTGGGCCCAAGCGGCACAATCGATCCGCTGCGGACGTAAAGGGGAATAGTATCCAGTGCCGCGTTGGCAAGAATAGTCTGTCCGCCGGTATATCGCCAACCAGTCCAGAATTCGTACCAATCGCTTCCCTTCGGCAAGTAAACCGGACGAGTTTTGGACACGCCATCAAGGACCGTAGAGCCTGCCGCGAAATACATGGGTCCCGTCACCGGGTTGACCAGAAACGCCGGACCAAACATGAATTGATCAGCAATGTCATAAGTGGCTGGGTCTGCCCTGAAATCAAAGGCTAGGGCACGCAGGATCGTGTAATCTTCGTGCGTGACCATGCCTGCCAGTGAATAGATATAGGGCATCAGTCGATAGCGGAGACGCAGGAACTTCACCAGAGCCTCGTACATAGAGTCCCCAGGCTCTCCGAAGCGCCAGATTTCACGCGGCGTATCTGTTCCGTGCGAGCGGAACATGGGCAGGAACGCGGCGTACTGAAACCAGCGCACGTACAATTCGCGGTAGCCCATATCCTCGACGCCGAGGTCGAAGTCACCATTCCAGAACCAGAGATTCGGGTCGTTCTTGACGAAAAAGGCGCCAATATCAACTGTCCAGTAGGGCATACCGGTTGCGCAGAAATTCAGCCCATCCGCGATCTGGCGGCGGAGCGTCTCCCATGTCGCCGAAACGTCGCCCGACCAAGTGATGGTGCTGTAGCGCTGCTGCCCGGCATACGCAGAACGAGTCAGGTTGACGACGCGCTTGTCGGAGGTTGCCTTGCGCTGCCCCTCGTAAATCCCCCGAGAGTGCAGCAGGGAATAGGCGTTGATATATTCCGGGTCGAGATAGCGTTTTGCTTCTTCCGTGTTGATGCGCAGACGTTCTTCCGGCTCCGGCTTGAACGCGCCCATCCAATCGGCTTGGAATGGTTCGGTGCAGTCGCACCACCAGGCGTCAATCCCGTGCGTGAACAGCCCGTCGTTGGCTTGTTTCCAGTACAATACGCGCGCCTTTTCCTGGAAAGCGTCGTAAGTTGCCTGGTTGCCGAGCAAACAGCCTTGATCGTGCATTTCCCGCCAGTTATCACCGCCCGGATTCATATTCGGCCAGACTGAGATCATCAGCCGGGAATTCATTCGATGGAGTTCAGCCATCATCTGATCTGGATCGGCAAATCGTTCCGGGTCGAGCGTTTTCTGTCCCCACAAGTCGCGCGTCCATGATTTCCAGTCTTGCACGATACAGTCAAGCGGGAGACCACATTTCCGGTATTTCTTAACAACATCAATAAGTTCAGCTTGCGAGACATAGCACTCTTTCGACTGGATGTAACCGAATGCCCAGCGCGGGAGCATCGGCGCTTTGCCGGTGAGCTGCCGGATTCCCTGGACAATCTGGTCGAACTCCGGACCGTAGATGAAATAGTAGTCCAGCTCGTCATCGACATCCGTCCACAGGTACGAACCGAATGCATCGTCGTGAAAGGTCATCAGCGAATAATTGTCCAGCAGAATGCCGTAGCCGCGCGTCGAGAGGACAACGGGGACAACTGCCTTCATGTTTTGCTGATACAAGTACTGGTGCTGCCCCCGCAAATTCAACATACCTTCTTCGTGAGAGCCAAGTCCGTATAAGGCTTCGTCTGGCGCCCATTCGAACTCCAGTTTCGTATGGAAAGCCCGACGATCAATGATTTGCCGGACAGACGCGGTATCAGCGTGGACGCCATCCGCGTCTTGCCGTATTTGAGCCTTGGCGGATTCGTCAAATACGGATTTGACGACATTCATTGGCGTGAGCGTTTTTCCGCCCCGATCGGGTTCTTTGGTCAGAACCTGACCCGACCGTTCTAAATACGTAAGAGCGCCCGTCTGGCGATTGATCCGAATGGACAGCTTCGGCGTTGAAAACACGAGCGCTTCGGTCGTTTCACTCAATCCAAGATCAACAGACGCATCAAGGGAAGCAACGACCATCAGACTTGGTTTGGGGCTGAATTCAGGGGTCGGGGCATAGCGCACGCGAACAATACTGTCCGAATAGGGCGTTAGCTCCAGAAATCCCTGCGGGATTTCAATTCTCAGCGCATCGCCATGCATTGTGTGTTGGATGGATTGCAAGTTGTACTCCACTTTAGAAGAACTCATTTCAGTGACACGAAATGTCTGGCTGTCCGGCAGTTCGCGGCAGAGTGGTGCTTCTCGACATTCTACGGTTCGACATATCCAGCGTTTAGCCCTTAACCGCTCCAGAGGATAAGCCGGAGAGGATAAAACGCTGTCCCACCAAATAAACCACGATCACGGGCAAAATGGTGAGCAAAATGTCTGCCGAGACCAGATTCCAACTCTGCTGGTACTGCCCAAAAAAGTTGTAGACAGCCAAGGTCATGGGCCAGTTGGCGCTGTTGTTCAGGTAATAAAGGGGCAGCAGGAAATCATTCCAAACTCCTAAGAAATTCAGGATGCCGGTCGTCACCAGCACGGGCGTGAGCAGCGGCAGGATGATGCGGACAAAAAGCTGAAGCGGACCGCAGCCGTCGATGATACCAGCTTCGTCTAGCTCCCTTGGAACCGAGTCGATAAAACCATAAATGAGAAAGATGGAGAAGGGGACTTGCGTTGCCGAATAGAGAATAATCATCCCCACTTTGGTATTGATCAGGTGGGTAACCTGCATGATTTTGGTCAGGGTAAAGAAGTTGAACGGCAGCGCGATGCCCATAATGATGAAGAAATAGAGAAACCGATTCAAGCGTGTCGGGTTGCGCGAGAGTACAAAGGCTGCCATTGCTGAAAAAAACGTTCCCAGGATAGTTGAGCCAGTGGCATAGAGCACGCTGTTGAAGAAACTGGTCACCAGTTTCCCCTTATCGATGACTGTGGAGAAGTTATCGAATTGCAGGGTCGTCGGAAGCCCGATTCCCATCGAACTGGCCTGAGCTGACGTTTTGAACGAATTCGTGAGGATCAAATAGACCGGAATGACCATAATCAGGCAGACTAACATAGCAACGATATGGGCACTGGCGCTTTGGAGTCGTTTAGGCTGCATTAGTAAGTAGCTCTCTCAATAATCAACCGTACCTGGCGCGTCATTTATTCCTGGATCGGTTTGGGTTGCAGTAGGCGGACCACGAAATAGCCTACGACGATCAAAATGACGAACAAGATACTCGTGACTGCCGTGCCCAGCCCATACTGTCCCTGTGAGAAAGCTCGGAATATGCCAGTCATAAGAACGTCGGTTGCGTAACCAGGACCGCCATTGGTCAGGGCATAGACGATGTCAAAGACGCGCAGACCGTACAGAACGTTGAGGACGGTCACAACCATGACCGCCGGCATAATCATTGGCAAGGTAATGTGCCGGAATCTCGACCAGGCATTCGCGCCGTCCACTTCGGCAGCCTCGTAGTATTCGCGCGGAATGGTCTGAAGCCCGGCGAGCAGGATGACCATGATATAGCCCACGCCTTTCCAGGTATCGACGCCCATGACTGACGCTAGCGCGATGTGTGGGTCGACGAGCCAGGGTTTTGCCAGTGCCCCTGCCCCGATACTGCGCAGCGATGTATTCAGAAAACCAGTGGACGGATTCAGGATCGATTTGAAGATCAGCGCTACGACGAGGGTCGGCAGCACGGCAGGCAGGTAGATCAGCGTCCGGTACACGTGAGCAGCAAATCGCTTGACCCCTTCATTCAGCAGCAGCGCCAGCGCCATACCAAAAACGAGCTTGAAAATACTCGTCCACAGGGTAAACAGGATCGTATTGGATATGAAGCTCAGGTATTGCTCGCCGGGCGTGAAGATCGTTTGGAAGTTGGTTAAGCCGACGAAATTCACGTCGCTGGAATAACTACTCCAGTCGGTGAAGGAATAGACGAGACCGCTCAGGTTGGGAATAATCAGAAAGACCACGTACAGGACGAGCGCGACCAGCACAAAATAGGAAGGATAGGGGTTCCGGAGTTTCATCACGTTATTCCTAGGAAATAAGTGTTCCTCCCCAACCCGCGAAGTGCGGGTTGGGGAAGTCGAACTTCATGCGTCGAGATGCCTTGTTGACTTAGCTGCTCCAAGCCGGGTCGTCGGCAGCTTTCGCCAACTGAGCGCGGCGCTTGTCGATATTGACCAGAATGTCTTCCGGCTGCATGGCTCCGGTGACCATCGCAGTCAAGTCCTTACCGATGTCGATCCACTGGGGATTGACGTAGGTGACGGCAGTTTGGTAGACCGTGCCCCGGTCGGGATGTGCATCCAGGAAAGCCTGCTGGTTGGGCAGGAGCTTGGCTTGCAGCCCCAGTCCATCAAAAGGAAGCGTCTGCATGGTCGGCGTATTGTCGATCATATATTGCAGATTTTCAGGCTGCGTCAGGAAGTCGAAGTACTGCTTTGCCTCCTCGATGTGCTGCGACCCCGACCAGATGAACTTGGTCGGTCCGGCGGGATTGATGTTCAAGAGTTGATTATCCGCCAGCGGCATCACGAACTGTCCAAAGCTATCCGCCGGTACGTCTGGATAAGCGGCTTCAACCTCCTGCGGGAATGTCAGATTTGCCAGAATCATGGCAGCGCTGCCACTGGCCATAACGCTATCACGATCTGAATAGGCGTCGGAGAGGGCATTTTGCCCCATGCACCCCATGTCGTACAGTTCCTTGAACTGCTGCAAGACGGTGAGCATGGTTTCATTGCCGGCAAACGTCGCCTGGTTCGCGTTCAGCTCATCTGCCAAGCCCGGAGTAACCTGTTCGTAGCGGGGACCCAGTTCAGGGAACCACAGGACATGGTGCCAGCCATCCGAGAACGGCTCAAAGATCGGCTGAATTCCGGCATCGAGCAGTGTCTGGCAGGCTGCCTTGAAGTCGCCATAGGTCGTGGGGACACTCAGTCCATGCTCGTCAAAGATCGCCTTGTTGTAATTGACCACCCAGGTCGTCGCCGTAGTTGCCCACAGCGTCAGCCCATAGAGTTTGCCGTTGACCGTCGCTTGGGCGGCGACCAATGGATCAAAGTGGCTGGCCCAGGATTCGCCCGATAGATCGACAGCGTTTTTCTCGACATTGTAGGTCACTTCCAGGTCGGAAACGCCACTTTGCCCGCCAAACATGTCGGGACCTTCGCCCGAATTCAATTTGGTCTGCAAGACGGTGAAATATTGATCGGACGGGATAATCTGATAGTCGATATGGATCCCGGTCTGTTCCTCGAATTTCTGCCCCAATGCCTGTTCAGAATCGAATATCCAGCCCTGGCTGGCGATGTAAGTCAAGGTAACGCTAGACTGCGCCTGGACGGCTACGCTACCTAGCATAACCACAGTCATTAATAGAACGGCGATTAGTATGTGCTTTTTCATTATGTATTCTCCTATATTAGGTAAATCTGATACTTTTTGCGACAAAAACCAGCCTGTAACGAGCAAAACGAAACTAGCGGGTAGGCGTCATAGGCTAACCCCCTTATGTGAACCCGTTATGCTTGAAGAATTTTTAGAGGAGCAAAACGATCAAGTCACCGCCTTTGTACTCTCGCGGACTACAAGTGTGGGTGGAACGAGGATCTGTTGAGGCGGAAGCTCCTCTTGTGCCAGCGTGTCCGTCATTATCAGGGTGGACTGATAACTAACGTCATAGGAAGACCACTCCAGCGTAGTCAGCGAAGGGGTCAAGACGTCGGCGAAGTCGCCGCCAAATCCGATTGACATGACTGAGCAATCTTGGGGAACGCTCCGACCCTGGAGCGCTAATGCTTTGATGCTGCCCGCAGCCGTCATGTGGCTGACAGTAATGATGGCGGTGAGGTCTGGATTTTCTCGCAGCAAATCGTAAGTACCTTCAAAGCCTTCTTCGACGCTGTGCAGCCCTATCTCTCGATAGCAGCGCGAGAAGCCGTATTTAGTGAGCGCTTGTTGATAGCCGTCGAGAGAGTGGACGGCGGGACCTATGCCGGCCTTGCGCCAGGTTTCGGGATAGTTCAGAAAACCAATGTTCCGGTGACCTAACTCGACCAAGTAATCGAAGGCGTGAAGCATGGCGGCTTCAAAATCCAGATCAATGAAGCTTAGACCTTCCAGGTTAGCACACCGACCTATCATGACGAAGGGGTAATTGTTCTCCCGAAGCAGATTGACGCGCCAATCATCCAGGCAGACTTGCAGCAGGATGATCCCGTCAATCTGGTTGCTTCGATACATGTTAAGTAAGGATTCGGGTGTTAGCTGAGAAGCGAGGAAGTTGAGAAAGTATTCCTTTTCAGTGGCTGCCGCGGCTGCACCAGTAATGTACGGGGTGGCGATCACACTGCTGAGTTCGTGCGGAGATTCGATGGGATAATGGAGCGCAATCGTCATGCTCGCGCCTCCACGCAGACGGCGAGCCTGTGTGTGGGGGGCATACCCTAACGTGCGAATTGCCTCATGGACGCGCAGGCGAGTTTCGTCGGCGACATATTCCTTGTTATTGAGAATGCGAGAAACAGTGGGAACGGAAACACCGGCGGCTTTGGCAACATCCGTTATTGTGACGCCGTGATTTTTACTGAGGGACCTAGCTTTTCTTTTAGTCATTAACATCAATTTCTGATAACGATTTCTAATAACGTTATCAGAAATCGATTTTATTGTCAATAAGCTCGAGCCCTAACCGGGGTGGACGATCAAGGCGAGAGCCTGCCATTGAGGCGCTGATAGTCCGTCTCGCGCGGGAGAACCCAGGTACGGGTTACGACAAGTCCCAGCGAGAATTGTTGAAAATAGGCATTCACCTCAATCCGAGTGCCATCAAGAACGTCTTGTATGACAGGATCTGCTGCCCTCACCGCACCGGGGGTGCAGTTCCCGGCGCACGTTTCTCAGGCGCTACCGGCAGTAGCTGCTGGCGTGCGATTTCTTCACCGTCGAAACCATTCGCCTGGAAACGGTGTATGTGCTCTTCTTCACCGAACTGGGTCACCCAGCAAGCGCGGCAGCCCCATCTGGCGCCTGGGCGACAAGCCACTCCCCTCACCGAAAATACTTGACAGTGATCCAAAAGAGACTTAACATAAATACAGTTGGTGGAACCGTTTCCACGCATGACTGATGTGCTGAGATCCACCGAGGCTTTTCAATGCCCAATCCAACGATCCGCGACGTTGCCAGGACTGCTGGCGTCGGAGTAGGGACGGTATCCCGAGTTCTCAATAACAGCACACGTGTCAGTCCCGAAACGCAGGAGAAGGTGCTGAGCGCGATCCGCGTGCTCGGTTTCCGACGCAGCGCGGTTGCTCGCCAGCTTTCGACGGGGATTCAGCATCGCAACATTGGCGTGATCCTGCCGTTTGTCACACATCCTTCATTTGTGGAGCGGTTGCGCGGGATTCAATTGGCTCTCGACGAGCAAGACAATGACTTCAATCTCGTCCTCTACAACGTGAGCGAGCCGGAACGATACCCGGAACAATTACTGGCGATTGTCGAGCAAGGCGCAGTCGATGGCTTGCTTATCGCTACCCTGACAGTTTCAGATGAACAACGAGATTTACTGACACAGGCGGGTATCCCGTTTGTCACCTTGAGCGATGCATGTTCGGGAGAGTTGAACTGCATTAGCCCGGACAACATACGCGGTGGCTACATGGCGACGCGACACCTGCTGGAACTTGGTCACCGCCGCGTTGCGTATGTGGGCGATGAATTCCCGGATATTTACGGCTTCCCAACGAGCGAGCTGCGCTACCAAGGCTACCGCTCTGCGCTCAAGGAATTCGATGTCCCCTACCGTACAGAATATGTTTGTCTGGGCGTGCACAGCGAGGAAACGGCGCACAAGCTCACCGAACAGCTCCTAGCCCTGCCAGAACCACCTTCCGCCATATTCGCTATGTCCGACATACAGGCTGTGGGCTGTATTCTGGCGATCCGTGAAGCAGGATTGGGCGTGCCGGAAGATATTTCCGTCATCGGCTTCGACGATGTGCAGTTGAGCCGCTATGTCGGCTTGACGACTGTTCGACAGCATCTTGAACAAAGCGGTTATATCGGATTGCAGCTTTTGCTTGACATGCTGACGACGCCTGACGACGTTGTCCCACGCCAGTTGCCCCCACTGGAACTGGTCGTGAGGGAAACGACGCAGCGTTATTCGAGTGCTGTTTAGGTAATGTTTTGGCAGAGATGACTACTATCAACCAGAAGCGCGTCAGACAAGATCGGCGTCAATCTGTTGAGCCTATTTATCGCAAAGAGCGCCGGTAGGCAAGAAAGGAGTTGTCTATTAACGTCATTCGAATAAAGAAAGAGCCGGGGTGCAGCCCGACTCTCCAGGCACATTATTGCACCTGATAAAACATAGGAGATATTAGCATGAAACGGAAATTTATTCTCGTCCTGTCCACAGTCGCCTTACTAGCGGTTCTCTCCTTTGCCGTGCAGGTGACTGCCTTCGCGCAAGATTCCACGCCAACCTGCGGGACTGATCCGGTAACGCTCAATGCCTACTTCGAGACCGGCTTCGACCTGCCCTTCAAGCTTTCCGACGAATTCACGAAGCAGTTCCCGAACGTCACCTGGGACATCAGCCAGGATCAGTTCACGAACCTCATCAACGAGACGCCGCGCCTGCTCTCCGGCGACAACCCGCCCGACCTCATTCGGCTGCCGACGATGGTCTCGTTCGCCAAGCAGGGGTTGCTCAAGAACCTTGACGACTATGCTACCGCGTTCGGCTGGGATCAATGGCCCGTGCCGCAGCTCAACCAGAACCGCGTCTCTGCGGACGGAATCCGTGGCTCCGGCTCGCTCTATGCGATGGGTCTCAACTACAGCCTGACCGGCATCTTCTACAACAAGGAACAGGCAGCCCAGATCGGCATGACTGAGCCGCCCAAGACCGTCGCCGAGTTCGAAGACCTGCTCGCCAAAGCCAAGGATGCCGGACTCCTGCCGATCATGCAGTGGGGCAGCGCCAAGAGTGGTATGGGACTGGCGTTCCCGCTCCAGCAGCTCATGGCTGCCTTCGGTCCCGTCGAGCCGATCAACGACTGGATTTTCAACAAAGCCGGTGCGACGATTGACACGCCCGACAACCTGATCGCTGCCCAACACCTGGAGACGTGGATCAAGGACGGCTACTTCCCGCCCGACATCAACGCCATCGAATACACCGACGCCAACGCTCGCTTCGGCAAGGGCGAGGGTGTCTTCATCTTCAACGGTGACTGGCAGAATGCCGGGTACGACACAGATATGCCGGGCAACGTCGGATTCTTCCTGATGCCGCCCGCCGAAGCTGACGGGTCGCCTGCCGCGATGTCCGCTCCGCTGACGTTCGGCATCGCCGCCAACGCCAAGAACGCGGACTGCGCGGCGTTCTTCCTCAACTGGGTCGCCTCCAACGACGCGGCACGACAGATTGACGTGACCGTCGGCGGCTCTAACCCCGGTGGTCCGGCGGATGCGACTATGCCTGCCGTCACCGAAGGCTCGGTCACGAACGAGACGCTCGCTGCCGGTCCGGTAGTCGGTAAGGCGGGCACGTCAATGGACTTCATCGCCAACGCCACCAGTGCCATCTTCGCGCAGGGCTGGACGCCCGAACTCCAGAAGATGGTCGGCGACAGGCAGGACGCTGCGGGTCTCCTCCAGGCTGTTCAGGCGGAATACGAGAGAGAACTCGCTCAGTAGCGGTGACAGCCGCGGGACAATTCCTGCGCCTGCCAGTTCGACGGCATTCATGATGACTACATCAGACAATCGTCCCGTGGCTCTCCCGCTTCCCCGGCGGACACCTCAAAGCAAGGTAGTCCGCCGGGGGACTATTATCGGCTGGCTGTTCGTCCTGCCCGCGCTGGCGATATACGCAGTCTTCGTGCTGCTCCCCCTTCTGATGAGCATCCAGTACTCGTTCTTTCGCTGGGACGGCATTGGTCCGATGACCTGGGTGGGTCTCAAGAATTACCAGACCGTCCTGGAGGTTCCCGATCTGCTCGGAACCATCTTCAATGCATTCAAACTGGTGATATGGTTCAGCTTCATTCCGGTGGGTCTTGGTCTCGTCGTCGCAAGCGTGATCCACCGCGTAGCGACCGGACGGCTCGGCACGGTCGCCCGGACGGTTCTGTTTCTGCCTCAGGTCATCCCGCTCGTCGCAGCCGGGATCATCTGGGGGTGGCTGCTGGCGCTTCCCGGCTTGATCAATCAGATTCTCAAAGCCATAGGTCTCGCCGCAGTTACCCGTGCGTGGCTCGGCGACTTCGACTGGGCGCTCCCGGCTGTCGGCTTCATCGGAGTTTGGGTTCTGCTGGGCTTCTGCGTCGTTCTGCTTCAAACTGGCATGACGAAAATCGACCCGGCTCTCTACAAGTCCGCGAGGATCGACGGCGCGAGCTGGTTCGAGGAGTTCGTCAACGTCACCATTCCGCTGCTCAGGAATGAGATCGGCGTGTGCCTCACCGTCACGGTGATCGCCGCGCTCGCTGCCTTCGACATCGTCTACGTTTCGACGGCTGGCGGACCCGGCAACTCGACGGCAGTCCCCGGAATCCAAATCTATATCCTTGCCTTCACCCAGCAGCGGATAGGCTTGGCGTCTGCGCTGGCAGTCATGCTCATGATCCTGGTCATCGTCGTCATCATCCCCATCCAGCGCCTGAGCCGGGAGACTACCTGATGCAGGTCGGACGCGGCGAACTCTATGCGGGGCGTGCCCTGCTCATAGGGCTAATGGTGATCACGATCCTGCCCTTCATCAGTATTTTCTTGACGGCTTTGCATCCGTCCGGCACTGTACCCAGTGGGTTCGAATGGCCCGCAGACCCGCAGTGGGGCAACTTCATCGAAGCCTTCAACGTGGCGAACATGACCGCGCTGCTGGCTTCGAGCAGCTTCATCGTCCTTGCTGTCGTGCCGGTGGCGCTGGTCATCTCGACGATGGCAGCGTTTGCTATCGGTCTGCTGCGCATCCCCGGTTCGCGCGTGCTTCTGCTCCTGTTCGTCTTCGGGCTGACGCTCCCCTTCGGCGGGATCATCGTCCCACTCTACTACCTGGAACGAGCGATAGGCATTTACAATACGCGGCTCGCAATCGTGCTGCCGTTAATCGGCTTGTACATGCCATTCGCGGTGTTCTGGATGCGTGCGCACTTCGTCAACATGCCCACCGAAATCTCGGAGGCGGCTCGCGTCGATGGCGCAACGACATGGGACTTGTTCTGGCATATCCACTTGCCTCTCGCGCGAGCGCCGATGGCGTCGCTCGGAATACTCATGTCCGTCTGGACGTGGAATCAGTTCCTCATCGCGCTGGTGCTGGTCGAAGACCCGACGGAGCGCACGATGGCGGGTGCGCTGGGTGCATTCCAGGGTCACTACGCGACCAATGTTCCCCTGCTGTGCGCTGGCACAATCCTGATTCTGCTGCCTACACTCATCCTCTTCCTGCTGTTCCAGCGCCAGATTATCACCGCGCTGCTCCAAGGCTCGGTCAAGGGATGAGCATCCTGCCCTCCTGACGGTGATTTTGTACACAACGTAGCTTCTGGCGGCATGACAGGCAATCGGGCAACAGCCAGTCAATATGAAATATGAAGGGCTTCGATGCGTAACTGCGTTCACCTGTTGACTTATGCCAATCGCTTCGGCGGCAGCCACCTGGAAGACCTACAGCGCCTGCTCGATGGTCCACTCAAGGGCGTCTTTGGCGGCGTGCATATCCTTCCGTTTTTTTACCCTGTTGACGGCGCGGATGCGGGTTTCGACCCCATTGACCATGCGGCGGTCGATCCACGCATAGGGACGTGGAGCGACATCGCTGCTTTGAGCAGCACGCATGAAATCACTGCCGACCTGATCGTCAATCACATTTCCAGCCAGTCGCGCCAGTTTCAGGATTTTCTCCAGAACGGCAGCGAGTCGCCCTACAGCGGGATGTTCCTGACCTTGGGCAGCGTGTTTCCCAATGGCGCGACCGAAGACGAGTTGCTGCGGATTTACCGCCCACGTCCCGGTTTGCCATTCACAACAATACCCTTAGCAAATGGCAAGAAAGCGCTTGTGTGGACAACATTCACGAGCGAGCAGATCGATTTGAACGTGCAACATTCGCAGGGGGATGCGTATTGGAGAACGCTTCTACAGCGGTTTCAGGAACACGGCATCAAGACGATTCGACTGGACGCCGTAGGATATGTGATCAAGAAATCGGGCACAAGTTGCTTTATGATCCCCGAAACGTTCGAATTCATCGGGGAATTGACACACTTCGCCAGATCGCTTGGGCTGGAAGTGCTGGCGGAGATTCACACCCATTATCGCAGGCAGATCGAGATCGCTCGCCATGTCGATCACATCTACGATTTCGCCCTGCCTCCTCTAATCCTCCATGCGATCTTCAATAAGACGGCGCGCCATCTCAAAGCGTGGCTGGCGATCAGTCCACGAAATGCGGTAACGGTACTCGATACCCATGATGGGATTGGGGTCATCGACATTAGCGCTGCGGCTGAGGACGATGGCTCAGAACTGCCCGGCTTAATCTCAGCGCACGAGATAGATACACTGGTGGCGACAATCCACGAGAAAAGTGGCGGTCAGAGCCGGAGAGCCACCGGGCACGCAGCCTCGAATCTAGACCTGTATCAGATCAACTGCACCTATTACGATGCGCTGGGCAGAAATGATCGTGACTACCTGATTGCCCGCGCCGTTCAATTCTTTGCGCCGGGCATTCCCCAGGTTTATTACGTAGGGCTTCTAGCGGGCACTAATGACATGAAACGGCTGGAAGAGACGAAGGTTGGTCGAGAAATCAATCGTCACTTCTATAGTTGGGACGAAGTGCAAGAGTCACTCGCCAGACCGGTCGTACAGAACCTCTTGAAACTCATCCGATTCCGTAACCAACACTCGGCATTTCAGGGGACGTTTTCATTGCTCCCTTCTGCCGATCAGTCGCTAGTGATCCGTTGGAATAATGGTGAAACGTGGGTACAGCTCAGGGTCAATTTTCCAGAATCAACTATGGAAATTTGTTACCTGGACAACGGCATCGAGAAACACCTCGACTTCGATGCAACAGGTGTCTGAAAATGGTCTGCGCCAGGTTGGTTAATGGGTGTTGACGTGGGTTCGGGAGTATTCTTTCCGGTAAAGCCCTGGCGAGATCTTCATGTGGCGTCGGAAAATACGCCCAAAGTAATCGGAATCGGTAAAGCCACATTTCTCAGCGATCTGCTCGACGGCACACTTTGAAAATTGCCAGCCCGATCACGAGCATTTTTACTGGCATCACCAGCGCTACGCCGAGGACAGCACACTTGTACTCGATCCGCAGAACCCGGACGACACGATCACGGAAACAGATGTCCGTGACGACTTGGTCGGACTGGGGCTTTTGGTGAAGTGCTGCGAGTCTGAACGGGCGCCAATGTTCACATCCATACAAACGAATCAGCGCCTTCCAGTTTCACGCGAACAGACGATCCTGATGCTGCCTTCATAAATCAGGGCCAACGCCTTCCGAAGTACCATTCCCTCCCCGCTAGCAAAACATCACTGAGCCGGCACCTCCTGCAGAATTATCTCGATGCGCGATAGTTCCTCCGGCGTGAATGTGACACCGACTGCGCCAGGATATTCGGCTACCTGTTGCGGAGACTTCGCGCCTACCAGCACACAGGTGATAGCCGGTAGACGAAGCTGCCAGGCAATCGCCAACTGCACCAGCGTCAGCCCCTTGTCAGCAGCGACCTGTTTCAATCGGTCTGCCGCTATGAGATAGCGCGTGAAGGTCTCGCCCTGAAAGCGCGGGAACGTCGACCGCTCGTCATCCGGCGGAAAGGTAGTGTCGGGTGTGTATTTCCCTCCCAGCAGCCCCTTTGCCAGCGGGCTGTGTGCCAGAATGCCGATACCCTCCCGCTCGCAATACGGAATGTCCTGTGCCTCGATATCACGGTCGAACAGGTTGTAGCGTGGTTGGTTGGATTGAAACCGGGCGGTTTGCAGCGCCCGCTGCATTTGCTCGGCATTGTAATTCGACACGCCCAGGTAGCGGACCTTGCCTTCCCGCCGGAGCTTCGACATCTCATCCAGGCTATCTTCGACGGGGTAGTGCGAATCCCAGCTGTGAATCTGGTACAAATCGACCGTTTCCACCTTTAACGCGCGTAAGCTGTTTTCAATCGCTGCACGGATGTCGGTCCGCGAGTATTTCCCGCTGACCTTCGTGGCGATAAAGCAGCGCTCGCGCCAGCCGTTTTGCAGCGCTCGACCGATGATGGCTTCGCTGTTGCGATAATACTGTGCTGTGTCGATCAGCGTGATGCCATGATCAATGCTGGCGTGAATGGTGTTGATGGCATTGCGCTCGTCCACGACACCCATGCCGCCTCCAATCGGCCACGCGCCGAGTCCGATCACCGGGACATGCGGACCCTCTGTACCAAGTTGCCGATATTCCATAAGCTGAGTTCTCCCACAGAAATCCTGAGCTGCTCTGTTCGAAACATAGCGCCGCTTCCCAGCGATGCTGTTTAGTTCAGCCGCGACGACCGCAGCAACCACATCCGTTCGCCTGCTGTGTCCAAGCTGAGACTATCAAGCCCCCACTTTGTCTAATGCTCTCTCCACGACTTAACGCGGGAGGAAATGGGCATCCCGAATTGCTGAAAAACCTCACATACTCGTGCGGAATTATATCTGATTGTTTCATCATTTAGTTCTACGTGGATACTCCCAGTTCATACCTATTTTCAGGGTTTAGGTCGGAAATTACCTGTCATTTAGGCATAGTTACGCTATCCTATAACAGCAAAGAACAGGAGCGAAAACGGGATTATGCCACGAGTTCTGGTTACAGGCGGCAGCGGACGGCTTGGGCAGTATGTCATCGAGCATTTGCTGGAACAGGGGTATCAGGTAATCAACGCCGACGTGAAACCGCCCGCCGCGCCCTACGCCGAATGGCGATGCCCATTTCGCACCTGTGATCTGAGTGACTACGGGCAGACGTTCGCCACGCTGTACGGTTTCGACGCAGTGGTGCATTTGGCTGCCGATCCACGCCCCGATAGCGATCACTTGTCCGGCGCGCAGCGTTTTCACAATAATACGGCAGCGGTATACAACGTCTTCAATGCCGCAGTCGCGCTTGGTCTGGAACGGGTGGTGTGGGCGTCCAGCGAAACCGTTTACGGCTATCCATTCGATGTCGTCGTTCCCGACTACGCGCCGATGGATGAGCAGCATCCCTACGCCCCGCAATCGAGCTACGCCATTTCAAAACTGGTTGGCGAGACGATGGCAGGTCAATTCAACCGCTTGTCCGGGATTCCATTCGTCGGGCTGCAACTTTCCAATATCGTCATGCCGTCAGTTTACGAGCAGTTTCCAACCTTCTGGGCAAACCCCAAACTGCGTATTTTTGACCTGTGGAGCTACGTAGACTGCCGCGACGCCGCGCAGGCGGTCGGATTGAGTCTCACGGCGAACGTTTCCGGCGCGGACGTGTTCATCATCGCCGCTGACGATACGGTCATGAACCGACCGAGCGCCGAACTGATGGCGGAATACTTTCCCGCTACCCGGCTGGCGCCAGACCTGGGCACATACCAGTCGCTGATGAGCAGCGCGAAAGCCAAACGTGTTCTTGGGTATCAGCCCCAGCATTCGTGGCGCGACCACGTCCCAACCAAACCGGGAGCCTAAACAATGAAAATCACCGATGTAACTGTTTTCCTCGCCAAGGAATGGCGCACCTTCCTGTTCGTCGTCATCGACACGGACGAGGGCATCTACGGCGTGGGCGAAGCCGGAATCACCGGGCGCGAACTGGCTGTGCAGGGCGCGATTGAACATTTCAAGCCGCTTCTGATCGGTCAGGACCCGTTCCGTACCGAACACATCTGGCAAATGCTGTTTCGGGGCGGTTTCTTCCCGGCGCAGCGCATCCTCACGGCGGCTATCTCGGCGATCGACGTGGCGCTGTGGGACATCAAGGGTAAGGCACTCGGCGTGCCGGTCTACGAACTGCTAGGGGGGCGGGTGCGTGATCGGGTGGTGACCTATAACCATAATCGCGGCGATAGTGTGGAGGCTCTGGTTGCGTCATGCCAGCAGGCAGTCGCGCAGGGTTGGAAAGTGCTGCGCTGGGGATTGCCGGAGCAGCCAGACAATCAGCTTATTCCAAATCAGGCGGTCGGGCTGGCGATCCAGCAGTTCGAAGCCGTGCGCGCAGCGGTCGGCGACGAGATTGAACTGGCTTTCGACGTGCATACGCGCCTTAATCTGGCGGACGCTTTGCGGCTGTGCCGGGAAGTCGAGCGCTTTCGCCCCATGTTCATGGAAGACCCGCTCCGAGTTGAAAACGCGCAGTCGTATCGTAATTTGCGCAGCCGAACGGCAGCGCCGCTGGCAGCGGGCGAGCAGTACAATTCGAAATGGGAGTTTCGGCAGGTAATCGAGGAAGAACTGATCGACTATGCTCGCGTCGATCTGTGTGTCTGCGGAGGCATTACCGAAGCCAAGAAAATCGCTGGCTGGTGCGAAACTCATTATATCGATCTGGCGGTTCACAACCCGATTGGTCCGGTGGCGACCGCGGCATTTCTCCACCTGAATCTGTCCTGCCCCAATTTCGCGGTTCAGGAACTCCCGCGTCGACCGGGGGAAAGCCTGCCCGACGTCGTTTTGAATCAACCGGTGTGGGAGGACGGCTATCTGCTGCCGCCAGATCGCCCCGGCTTGGGTATCGACTTCGACCGCGAAGCGATCCAGCGCTATCCCTTCGTCATGTCCGAGCTGCCGCACCTGCATCGCAATGATGGTTCAGTTACGAACTGGTAAATCTCAGCCTGCGGATGGCACACCGACCGGCTGCGTTAACGACGCACAAAAAACCTGACGGGTCAGTAACTCGTCAGGTTTCTGTCTCCCCTGATCAAAGCTTGCGCTAGCGGAATTGGAAAGCGAAGCGGCTGCCTTTGCGCCAATAGACCGGGATCCGCTCCAGCGGCGCCTCGGCTTCGATATGCTGCCCACCTTGATATTCCTGTCCAGTCCAGGCTTCCACCCACGTCGCTCCCACCGGAAGATAAACACTGCGCGAAGTCGCTCCCTGCTCGGTCACGGGTGCGACGAGCAGATCGGCACCAAGCATGAATTCGTCGGCGAGGTTGGCGGCAGCAGTATCCGTCGGGAAATCGTAATAGAGGGGTCGCATGGGCGGTGTGCCCTGCGCGTGCGCCGCCTGGTTCAGAACGCGCAGGTAAGGCTTGAGCTGCTCGCGCAGGAAAAGTAGGCTGCGGATGATCCCGTAGGCTTTCTCACCAAAAGACCATACTTCATTGTCCGACCCGCTGGACTGCGCGCCGTACAGCCCATTGAGCGGCAGCCGCACCCCATGCAGGCGAAACAGCGGGCAGAAGACACCGTACTGGAACCAGCGCACGATCAACTCTTTGAAATAGTCCGTGCGGATGTCACCTTCCATAAACCCGCCGATGTCGGTCGTCCACCAGGGGATACCGCTCATGGCGATATTCAGCCCGGCGGGGATTTGCGCCCGGAGCACGTCGAAGCGCGAGCGAATATCGCCTGACCAGACCGCCGCGCCGTAGCGCTGCGTCCCTGCCCACGCCGAGCGCGAGAGGTTAATGATCTCGTTCTGACCGTCCGCTCGCATCCCATCATAGAAACCCTTCTGATGCAGCAGCGGGTAGATGTTGGTGACCTCCAGACCTGTGCCCAGAGCATAGCGGATGTTCTCCGCGTGCATCGGCATCAATTCCGGTTCATCCGCATCGAGCCAGAAGACCCGCACGCCATAGTCGAGATAGTTCTTCTTGACCTTCTCCCAGACAAAGGTGCGCGCATCGGGGTTAGTCGCGTCGTAGAAGGCACACATCGAAACACCTTCGGGCGTGGTGTCGGTAACAGGGATATGCGCCTGAACACCGTGGACGGTCTGAGCCAGCAGCCCACGCTCCGCCATTTCCTTGTAGACGGGGTTGGTGGCATTGACGGTGGGCCAGACGGAAACCATCAGTTCCACACCCATCTCCTTGAGTTCCTTCATCATCGCTGCCGGGTCGGGCCAGTCACGCGGATCCATCGCCCAGTCGCCCATCATGCGCCAGTGGAAATAATCCGACACGATAACCGCCAGCGGCAGTTCACGCCGCTTGTACTCGCGGACGACGTTCAGCAGTTCTTCCTGCGTGCGGTAGCGCAGCTTGCACTGCCAGAATCCCAGCGCAAAATCCGGCAGGAGCGGCGGATGACCGGTGGCATCGATGTACTTCTCCAGGATTTCGGCGGGTAAATCACCGGCTACGACATAATAGTCAATGCCGCGTGTGGCGTCCATCACCCAGCGGGTCAGGTTCATACCCAGCTCCACCCGCCCCACACCGGGATTGTTCCAGAGGAAGCCGTAGCCCAGACTGGAGATATAGAAGGGAATGCAGACTTCCGTATTGCGCTGTTCCAGGTCGATGACACTCCCCTTGTTATCCAACAGACCATGCTGGTGCTGACCCAAGCCATAGATACGTTCGTTTGCCTGCGCTCGAAAATGCACGTCGATTTTCGACAGGTCGCTGTGGAGCGGACGATACCAGCGAGCAGGCGGCTTATTGAAGATCGGCTCAGGCTCCTCCAGCAGCACAGCGCCGGTGGCAGCATTGAAGAAATGGAGGGTGCCATCTGTCCAGATTTCCGCTCGCAGTTTTCCATTGGTCAAGAGACCTTTCCCATCCTCGACTGTGACCATCGCGTCAGGGTCGGGGAGAGTTTCGATCAACGCACCGGGGATGTCGGGGAAATCCCGCAGGTTGGTTGCGCGCACGCGCACGCCATCCGCTCCCCAGGGTTCAAGCTTCAGTATCTCCCCCTTCATACTCCAGTAGAGGGTGTCATTGTCGGCAGAAACACGAACTTGCATCTTGTAACCTTCCTCGTGTGACAGTTCATCAGATTCTGTTAGCTTGGTTCGGATTGTTCTTCGCGTGATTTTTTGCCCTGGAGAACCGCACGCAGGTGTCCATCCGGCTTATATGAACTGCGGGGATTATCGCTCAATTCGTGTGAAACCCGCTATTCCTTGACCGCACCCGCCGTGATATAGCGCTGGGCGAAAGCCAGCAGGACAACGGCTGGCACGGCAGCAATCGTCGCCGCAGCCATAATCGCACTACGGTTGATCGGAACGACGATTGAACAGAAGATTCGCAAATACTCAGCGCCATCCACCAGCGCCGACGACCGAAAACTGCCTGCTGAACTTAAATCGCAGCGCGCAGGTCGCTCGTGTGTCTCCAGGCTGATAACATCGCAAAAAACCTGCTTCGCCCTATGACTTCGATCACTTTTGACATCAACACCGCTGCGGATTGGGCGGCGAAAGCGCTCATCAACCAGCTCGAAGGACGATCTACGGAAGTCGAGCAGAAAGTACTTCCACCCCAGCTCATCGTTCGTGAAAGTACCCTGCCCTATATTTGAGTCCAAGTATTGATGATGCAGCATCTCGATAGCCGCGTTTGTAACCGGTACTAAGGGCGCAGCGCTTCAAACCGCCGGATCGTGTCGCGTACTCCTTCGGCAAGGGGTGTTTCGTAGACGTGCTCGAAAGCGGCGCGCAACGCGCTGCCGTCACAGCCTTCGGGAAACGGCAGCACTGTATCGGCGCTTGTGATGGTCACGCCGGGCTTGATCTCCATAATCAGGCGCGCGACTTCGCTGACGGCAACCGGTGCGGTTCCCAGGTTGAAGCCGAACGTGCCTGCCAGCGGTTTTTCAGCGGCTTCGATGAACTGCTGTGCCATGTCAGAGGCGAGGTGAAACTGCATCCTGCCGCCGAAACCGATGTGGTAATCCTCGCCGCGTGCCGCCGCCAGCATCGCTTTGGTCGGCTCGCTCGTCAGCCCCTGATCGCGCCCAACACCGTAGACCGTATAAGGTCGCAGCGCAGTGCTCGAAAGCTGATAATCCTGCCAGTAGATACGTCCAATGCCCTCGTCTGCGACTTTGAAGACGCCGTAAAGTGTGTGCGGCAGCATTGGCGCGTCGGCGGGAAGCAGGGAAGTCGGGTAATCATCGGGCGATCCATAGACAGCAATCGAGGACGCCTGAACCACGTGAGCGATCCCGGACTGGCGCGCGCCCTCAAAGACGTTCATTGTCCCGGTGACGTTGACCTGCGTGCCAAGCGTGGGGTTCGCGCGGCAGGTCGGCACCTGAAGCGCCGCCAGGTGAATGATGTGCGTCACCTGCTGATCGCGCAGGACGGCGCGCACCTGATCGAACTGAGTCAGATCGCCGAGGACAAACGTGATCGTCTCCTGCTCGGCGCGGCTGAGGAGGAGGTCGAGGCGCGAGCGGTTTTCGGTCACGTCGAAGCTGACGGCACGTTTGCCCTGCTTGACCAGATGATAGAGCGTCCATGCGCCAATGCAGCCCATCGCGCCGGTGACGAGATACGTGTCCGTCATGAGTCGCCTCCCTGAAAACTCGGTTTAGAGCCTGTAGAAACGGGTCGCATTTGCCGCGAAGATCTGCTGTCTTTCGTCCTGAGCCAGCGGTGCGAGCAGCGCCGTAAGCGTTTCCTGCCAGTACTTGTAGGTTCCGGCGAGCGTACAGATGGGATAATTGCTGCCAAACATCAACCGTTCCGCGCCGAAGGCTGCCAGTGCGTGCTCGACATAAGGTCGCAGATCGGCGGGCGTCCATTTGACGGGAGCGGATTCGCTGACAAAACCCGACAGCTTGCACGAGACGTTTTCGAACTTCGCCAGTCTGCTCATGTTCTGACGCCAGATGTCGATTTCACCGTCCGCGATACTCGGCTTGCCAAGATGGTCGAGGACGAAACGCACGTCCGGGCAGCGCTCGACGAGGGCGATCACGTCGGGCAACTGGTGAGGTAAGACGCAGAGATCAAAGGGCAGGTCGTATTCGGCGAGAAGACGTATCCCCGTGACGAAATCCGCTTGCAAGGCGAATCCGCTGCCTTCGGACTGAATCAAGCGGCGAATCCCTTTGACGTGAGGAATCTGAGCGAGCGCGTCAAGCGCCGCGCGCGCCGCCCCACCCGCTTCAAGCGGGGCGTAGGCGACGATCCCCTTGATCGGCGTGGCTGGCGCGTCCAGTGAAGCGACCCAGCGCGCCTCGGCAAGCCCTTCGTCAGGCGCGCAGTCGGCTTGCACGAAGACGACGCCTGCCAGTTCGACGCCCGCGACCGCCTGCCGAAAATCATTCGGCTCGAATGGGCGGTTGAGCGACGCGATTGGCTCAAGCCAGTCATAGTGGAACTGGGACGGCTTCCAGAAATGGACATGACTGTCAACGATGGCGCTCACGCCCACGCTGTCCCGTTCGGGTATTCATACTGGGCGAGGCTTTCGGCTTTCATCTGGATGCTGTAGCCGGAACTCGAGGGCGGCATATAATGCCCGCCGCGCATGACAACCGGGTCGATGAAATGCTCGTGGAGATGATCGACATATTCGATGATGCGGTTGTCGAGCGAAGCGCTGACGCAGATGTAGTCGAAGATTTGCAGGTGCTGGACGTACTCGCACAAGCCGACACCGCCCGCGTGCGGGCAAACCGGCACGCCGAACTTCGCCGCCATCAGGTAGACCGCGATCACCTCGTTGACACCGCCGAGACGACAGCTATCGATCTGGCAGAAGTCGAGCGCCTGCGCCTGCATGAACTGTTTGAACATGACACGGTTCATGCAGTGCTCGCCCGTCGCCACGCCAATCGGCGCGATGGCGCGGCGGATAGCGGCGTGCCCGAGCACGTCGTCCGGGCTGGTCGGCTCCTCGATCCACCAGGGATTGAAAGGCGCAAGCTGGCGCATGTTGGCAATCGCTTCATCGACGTTCCAGATTTGATTGGCATCGACCATCAACTTACGCTCGTCGCCGATCTCCGAGCGCAGGATGGCGCAGCGGCGCACGTCGTCGTCGATGTCCACGCCGACCTTGAGCTTAAAGTGCGTCCAGCCGTCGGCGAGCGCTTCGCGGCAGAGGCGGCAAATCTTGTCGTCGCTGTAACCGAGCCAACCGCTCGATGTCGTGTACGCCTGATAGCCGTCGCGCAGCATTTCGGCTTCGCGCAACGGGCGAGTTGGTTCGTGTGTTTGGAGCAGCGCGAGCGCTTCGTCCGGTGTGATGGCGTCGGTAATGTAGCGGAAGTCGACGCAGCGAACCAGCTCCTCGGGCGAGAGGTCAACCAGCAGTTTCCAGAGCGGCTTGCCCTCGACTTTCGCCCACAAATCCCAGACAGCATTGACGATAGCAGCCGTCGCCAGATGAATCACGCCTTTTTCGGGTCCGATCCAGCGTAGTTGACTGTCGCCGGTAATCATGCGCCAGAACGCGCCCATGTTCTCGGTGAACAACTCCAGCGTTTTGCCGACGACGCGCGGCGCAAGCGCCTTGACGCCCGCCACCACGACTTCGTTGCCTCGCCCTATTGTGAAGGTGAGACCATGCCCTTCGTAGCCGCCGTCGGTTTCCAACACGACATAGGTCGCGGAGTAATCTGGGTCGGCAACCATTGCATCCGACCCGTCAAGGTCACGCGAAGTGGGGAAGCGAATATCCCTAACCGATAAGGCGGTTATCTTCATAATCATGTGGTCCAGGCGATTTCCAAATCGGATGCATCATGCACGAAAATAACACTGAGAATGAGGTTTGTCAAACCACAAAGTGTCAGTCCGAAGCGCTTTTACGGGGAAATTACTGGTTGAAGTATAAAACGTTTCGATCTATCATTGTCTCAAATCATGCATTCTGAAAGTCGATAAACCATGACTATGTCAGAGTCGCGTAGTAGATCGGACTACGGCGCGCTCAAGCGATCCGCTTATCTTTCGCTGGCGGACATCGCTTATAACGCGCTGGTCGAAGCCATCGTCAATCAGGAATTCGGTCCGGGCGCCCCTATCAGCATCGACAATCTGGCAAGCCAGCTCAATATGAGCAATACCCCGGTGCGCGAAGCGCTGATGCGCGCCAACGGCGAGGGCTTGGTCACGCTGAAAACAAATCGCGGTTTCGTCGTCGCCGAGATTCTGACGCCGGAGGAGCTTCACCAACTATTCGACGTGCGCCACACGCTGGAGCTGCACGCCCTCACCGAAGTGGTGCCATCACGTGAGGCGGTCGAGAACCTGGAGGCGTTGATCGCGCAGATGTCAGCCGCGAGCGACGGCGCGCTCTACAGCGACTACAAGGATTATCTGCAACTCGATCACCAGTTTCACCGCGTGCTGGTCAGCCTGTCGGGAAATCGCTTCTTGCTGAAATCCTGGGAGGATCTGCACGTCCATTTGCACCTGTCACGTTTATACACGGGTATCGGTCTGTTTGATCGTGCAGACTCGGTGCTGGAGCACCAGCAAATCGTAGAGGCGCTTCGTCAGAACGACAATTTGCAGCTTTTGACGCTCATTAGCCAGCATATCAAGCGCGTGGGACAGCGTATGGAGGTATTTCTAGCAAGCAACTAGAGTGAGTTCGTCCGGTTCGAGCATGAGTTGACACCTTGGGGATTCCGTGCTAAGTTAACCTTAACATGTTATGGATAACATGTTCACTGGAAATAGAGATTCCGCCCGCGCGGATGCCCGCAGAACTGGGACGATAAAGCGCGCCGCAATGCAGCCGATCTGGCGAAGTATTTTTGCTGCCTCTCATATTGCGGCGGGTTGTAGAGGGAAAGCGAGGTGATCGATTTGAAGTATTGGCTCCACTAGTTCAATCGTATTACTCGTCCGTTCTTGTATAATAGTTATGAGGCATTGGCAATGAAGAAAACCCTATTTCTAGTTATTTTAGCAGCTCTGGTGCTTGGTGTGATCCCATTTTCCGCCCAAGCTCAGGACTCCCAGCAGTTCGCAGGCGTCACCGTGAACCTGCTGACCTTCACGGGTCCCCAGATTGCCGAGCCGCTCCAGCGACACGCTCCCGAATTTGAAGCGCTGACCGGTGCCAAGATCAATATCGTGACGGTCCCGAACTCCGATCTGTATCAGACCATGCTGACCGATCAGGCGACTGGAACCAACAGCTACCAGGCGTTCGTCTTCGCTCCGCAGTGGATCGCGGACTTCGCCACCCCCGGCTATCTGCAGGACCTAACCGACTACGTCAATAACGACTCCGCGATTCAGTGGGATGACATTGGTCAGTTCTTCCGCAATTTCAGCGCTATCTACGACGGCAAGATTTACACCATTCCGCTGGATGGCGACTTCCACATGGTCTATTACCGCACGGACGTGCTGGAACAACTGAATATGGATCCGCCAAACACGTGGGACGACTACGTAGCAATTGCCCAAGCCGCCAACGGCATGGATATGAACGGTGACGGCGTGGGAGATTTCGGGTCGTGCATTTCGATGGCGAAGGCACAGCAGGCGTATTGGTGGATTCTTTCGATTGCCACACCATTCATTCAGTCGCAGGGCACCGCGCAGGGTGCGTTCTTTGATACCACCACGATGGAGCCGCTGGTCAACAATCCGGCATTCATTCACGCGCTGGACATCTACAAATCCCTGATTCCCTTCAGCGAGCCGACCGTGCTAACGGACGGCGTCGGCGACACACGCAGCCTGTTCACTTCCGGGCGCTGCGCGCTGTCATTGGACTGGGGCGATGTTGGCACGCTGGCGGTCGCCGAAGGCTCGAAGGTCAACGGTCTGACCGGCGCTGTCATCACCCCTGGCGGAACTCAGGTGCTGGATCGCAGCACGGGCGAAATGGTCGACTGCGACAGCACAACCTGCCCGTATGCCGACGACAAGGGCGTTAATCACGCGCCGTTCGCTTCGTTCGGCGGCTGGTCGGGTGGGGTCAGCGCGGCTGCTCCCGATGACGTGAAGGCGGCTGCCTATGCCTTCCTGTCTTTTGTGTCGCAACCAGCGCAGTCCAACGTGGACGTCACCCTGGGCAAGACGGGCTTCAACCCGTACCGCACCTCGCAGTTCAGTGACCTCACGCCGTGGCTGGCGGCGGGCTTCAGCGAAGCTTCTGCCAATAACTATCTGGGCGCGATCCAGAACAGCCTCAACAGCCCCAACATGGTGCTTGATCTGCGCATCCCGCAGAATCAGCAATATGAGCAGGTTGTGCTGGACGACGTTCTGAGCCGCTTCGTCGCTGGCGAAATGTCCTCCGCGGACGCCGCTAAGGAAATCAGCGACCGCTGGAACGAGCTGACCGACCAGTTCGGACGCGATAGTCAGCTTGCAGCCTATAAAGCTTCGCTGGGCATCAAGGGAGGCGGCTAATTCGCTTCATGATATAGATCATTGACGACACACTCCGGCATGAAAGATGCCGGAGTGTTATTTCCAATATTGGAGTTTTCTGTGCAGGCTAAAGATAATTTGGACGCAATCCCGCTCAACCAGTTAGAAGATCAGGCGACTCGTATCGCCAACTTCACCTCACGACTAGATGCCTCAGCCCGGTACGTGCTGCTGCTGCCGGCAGTCATCATCGTGCTCGTGCTGGCGGTGTTTCCGCTGCTGATTTCCCTGTATCTCTCTTTTTCGATCTTCAAAATTGTTAAGGGCGGGTTTGAGATCGATTTTGTTGGGCTGGCAAATTACGCGAAACTTTTGACGGGCAGTCAGCAGCGTAGTTTTTTGGGCAGAGCAGGTGAGATGCCCCTTTGGGGCTGGATGGTTCTGGCTGTTTTCGCCGGCGTTCTCATCTACATGCTCTACAGCTACTTCCGCAACCCGCGCTTCAGTATCTTCGGCGCGATTATGCGCCTGATCACTGTGGTACTGTCGGTGGCGCTGGCGTGGTTGATCATTGTTACGCTCATAGCGAATGATGGGCTGCCCGGCTCGCTGGTCGTGACACTCGTCTTCGTCCTGGGCGGCGTGATCATTGAGTACGTGTTTGGACTCGGACTGGCGCTGCTGCTGGTTCAAAATCTACCGGGCAAGCGTTTTTTTCGGGTGATCTTCTTACTGCCCATGATGATCACCCCGGTCGGCATCGGCTTTCTCTTTAAGATGATGACCGACGGACTCAAGGGTCCGTTTTCGCCGCTGCTGCTGGCGTTGGGGTTGGGCAATATTTCGATGCTGGGGCAAGGCGACACTGCTCGTATCGCCGTGCTGATTGGCGACATCTGGGAGTGGACGCCGTTCATGTTCATCATTCTGCTGGCTGCGGTCGAGGGAGTCTCCAGAGAAACCATCGAAGCGGCTCTGGTCGACGGCGCGAACCGCCTGCAGTTGTTCAGCAGCATCATCGTTCCCGAACTGATTCCGGTGAGCACGACCATCATCCTGATCCGCATGATCGAAGCCTTTAAAATCATCGACCTGCCGAATATTCTGACGGGAGGCGGTCCCGGGACTGCCAATACGTCGATGACGCTCCAGGCATACATAAGCTGGCGCTCGAATGATCTGGGCGGGTCAGCCGCCGTCGCCTATCTGCTCCTGATCGTGGTGACGTTCTTTGCTCTCGTGTTCGTCAACTTTATCCGCAACCGTCTGCTGGAGGGCGCATGATGATCAGGCGATCTTTCACCTCCTACAGCCCCTTTCGACCATCACTGCTGTCGATGATCTTTTCATACATTGTCCTCGGCATCTGGTCGCTCTTTGTCCTGTTTGCCATTTACTGGCTGGTGATTACGGCATTCAAGTCGCCCGCCGACGTGGACAATGGCGCGCGCTATCTCCCGTTCGTCGATTACCAGCCCACACTCGATGCGTGGCAGTACATCCTGTATTCGAACGGCGACCCGACCTTTGCCCTGCGACCATACGTCAATTCAATCGTCGTCGGCATCTGTAGTTCGGTGCTTGCCCTGATCCTGGGCGCTTCGACATCATACGCGCTGACGCGCTTCACCTATCGCCCCAAGCTGGGACTGATCGGCGTCTTCTCCGCCTGCATCGCTTTGGGAGTCGTGCTGGTGGCACTCGGCGTCGCGTGGCAGATCGCTATCCTGCTGGCGCTGGCGATCTATACTCTGCTGGCGTTGACGATTGGACGCCATTTCAAGCGCAGCCTCGGCAACAACGATATCGCTTTCTGGCTGATTTCGCAGCGAATGCTGCCGCCGATCATCGTCATCCTGCCGATCTACATCATGTTCCAGCAGTTTCACTTACTGAATACGCACCTCGGCTTGATTATCGCGTACACGGCGGCGAATCTGCCGCTGGCGATCTGGTTCCTGCGCGATTACTTCCAGACGATCCCGATTGAGTTGGAGGAGAGCGCCTTCATCGATGGCGCGACGCGCTATCAGGTGCTCTGGCGCATCATTCTGCCGCTCTCGCTGCCGGGGCTGGTCGCCACGTTCCTGATCGTGCTGGTCTTCGCCTGGAACGAGTATACGCTGGCGCTGTTCCTGACCGGCGCGGATACACAGACGATGCCGCTGCTGGTAGTCGCGCAGAATGCGACGCGCGGTCCACAGTGGTGGAACATCTCCGTGCTCGTGACGATGATGATCGTGCCGATCCTCATTTTGGCGATCATCCTTGAACGTTTTATCGCCAAGGGTATTCTGGTCGGAGCAGTCAAAGGCTAGCCGAACCGATAGCGGCGAGACACGCTGCAATGCGCCAGGGGCACTGCACAGCGAGGAACGACGCTGCGTGTTCAGACATGACGATGAGCAAGCGCAGCAAGGCTGCCGCTGGTTCGGCTAGATGTGCATTTACAGTCGGTTGGTATAGACGCTCCTAATCGTTGGTCAGAATTCTGGGGCGTTCACCGCACTTTAGCCTTAAGTCCGCCGTGTTGACATGAACCTGAATTCGCGCTATGTTACGGATACCATGTTATGGTTAACATGAATCGACTCATCGAGCATATGTTCATACGACTTCTCGAAGGATTTTCATGACGACGCTGCAAGATGTCGCAAAACTCGCGGGTGTATCCCCGATGACGGTCTCGCGGGTGATCAATGATTCCGGTTACGTCCACGAGAAAACGCGCGAACGTGTCCAGCGAGCTATCGCCGAGCTGGACTATGTCCCCAACGCCCTCGCCCGCAGCCTGCGCTTCAAGCAGACCAAAACCCTCGCGCTGGTCATCAGCGACATTACCAATCCGTTTTTCACGACTTTGGCGCGCGGCGTCGAAGATGCCGCCAGCGAGCGGAGCTTCAGCGTCATCTTCTGCAATACCGATGAATCGCCCGACAAAGAAACGGAGTACCTAAACGTCGTCATCCAGAAGCAGGTCGATGGCGTCTTGCTGGTGCCCGCATTTTCTTCGCTGGAGTCGATCAAGTTTCTACAGGACTGCGGCGTGCCCTTTGTCGTGCTCGACCGCCGGGTTCCCGAATTGGATGTCGACATTGTCCGCTGCGATTCCGAGCAGGGAGCGTATCAGCTCACTCGGCATTTGCTGGAGTTGGGACACCGGCGGATCGCCGCGCTAAGCGGTCCGCGTCAGGTCACGACGGCAGCAGATCGCGTTACCGGTTATCGACGCGCGCTGGTCGAAGCCGGGCTGGAAGCACAAGCCATCGAGCATTACGGCGAGTACACTGCCAGGAGCGGCTATGTACTGGCAAAGCACGTTTTAGAGACAGCGCAGCCGACCGCCTTATTCGCTGCCAACAACTTCATCGTCATCGGCGCGCTACGGGCACTGAAAGAGGCGAACCTGCGCGTGCCAGAGGACATTTCGGTGGTGGCGTTCGACGATTTACTGGAGGTGATCGGTCTTGAGCCTTTCCTGACGGTCGTGCGCCAACCCGCTTATGAGATCGGGCGACGGGCAACGTCGCTGCTGCTCGACCGCTTGTCCGGGGCGGAACTGGGCGAGCCACAGGAGATTATCTTGCCGACACAGCTCATGATCCGCCAGTCGACTACTGCACCGACTGTCAACCGACACTAATTACCTATCTCCCTAAAAAGGAACCGAGCTTATGATGCAACCAAATGACCAACAAGCAGCGTCCGCCGTCGTCGATCCGGGCACCGTTCCACAGCGAACCGTTTACACGGGCGCCAGGATTCCGGCGGTCGGACTGGGAACCTTTGGGTCGGATCGGTTTTCGGCTGAGCAGATTGCCGCCGCCGTCAAAGGCGCTATCGAGGTCGGCTACCGGCACATCGACTGTGCAGCGGTCTACGGCAATGAGAAGCTGATCGGCGAGTCGCTGCGCGAGGCGATGGCGCAAGGCGTCCAGCGCGAAGACCTGTGGATCACCTCCAAGCTGTGGAACGACAAGCACGACGAGCAGGACGTGATCCCTGCCTGCGAACAGTCGCTCAAAGACTTGCAGCTTGATTATCTCGACCTGTACCTCGTTCACTGGCCCTTCCCCAATTATCACGCGCCCGGCGTAGACGTGTCCTCGCGCGATCCGCACGCCAAGCCCTACATCCACGAGAGTTTCATGCGGACGTGGCGGCAGATGGAGAAGCTGGTCGAGCGAGGGCTGGTTCGGCACATCGGCACGTCGAACATGACCGTGCCCAAACTGAAACTGGTTCTGCGAGACGCGGCGATCAAGCCTGCCTGCAACGAGATGGAACTGCATCCTCATTTCCAGCAGCCGGAGTTCTTCCAGTTCGTCGTCGATAACGGCATCGTCCCGATTGGCTTTTCGCCGATTGGCTCACCGACCCGCCCCGACCGCGACCGCACCGACGACGACACCGTCGACATTGAGGACCCGGTGATGGTCGAGATCGCGCAGCGGCATGGCGTGCATCCGGCGCTGATCTGCATCAAGTGGGCGGTGCAGCGCGGGCAAGTGCCGATCCCCTTCGCGGTCGCGCGGGATTATTATCTGAGCAATTTGCAGGCGGTGGTCAGCGATCCGCTCAGCGATGCCGAGATGCAGGCGATTGCCGGAATTGACCGGAACTGCCGCCTGATCAAAGGGCAGGTGTTTCTCTGGAAAGATGGACAGACGTGGGAAGACTTGTGGGACCTCAGCGGCGAAATCACGCCTCCATGATCGCGTGCATATGACCTACATTATCACGCTCGATGTTGGCACATCGAGCACCAAGACCGCGCTGTGGGATGCGGCGGGGCGGCTGGTTGCTACGGCGTCGCGCGCCTATCCGCTGAATCGACCGGAACCGCTGTGGGCGGAAATCGACGCCGAAATCTGGTGGCAAGCCGTCTGCTCGACCATCCGCGAGGTCATCGCCGGGAGCGGCGCCGCGCCGAGCGAGATCGTCGGCATCGGTGCGGACGGAGTCAGTTGGACGCTGCTGCCGGTCGATGCCAGCGGCATGGCGCTCGCGCCCGCGATGATCTGGCTTGACCGGCGGGCGCAGCCGGAAACCGACTGGCTCAACGCCCTGCCCGACGCGGATCGCCTGATCCATTTGGACGCCAATCCGATTGACGCCGCCTACATCACGCCCAAACTGGTGTGGCTGAAGCAGCACGCGCCGGAGGTTTTCGAGCAGACGCATTACTTTCTCTCGGCGTCGGGATTTCATCGCCGCGAAGCTGACGGGCGAGTTCACCTGCGATTTCACCCAGGCGTATGGCTATCACTGCTTCGACATGGCGCACGAATGCTGGGACGCTGAAGCGGCGCGGCGCATTGGCGTGCCGCTGGAGAAGCTGCCGCGCCTGTGCCCGTGTACCGAAATCGTCGGCAGGCTGACCCAATCCGCCGCCGAAGAGACCGGCTTGCGCCCTGGCATCCCGGTGATCGCGGGCTGCCTCGACGCGGCGTCAGGCGCGCTCGGCTCCGGCGTCACGCGGCTGGGGCAAACCAATGAACAGGGCGGGCAGGCGGGCGGCTTCGCCGTCAGCGTCGATCACGTCGTGGTCGAGCCGCAGTTGATCTTCTCGCACCACGTCATCCCCGGACAATATCTGCTCCAGGCGGGGACGGTCGGCGGTGGATCGCTGGGCTGGTTCCGCGATCTGCTGGGCGGAGGCGAGTCGTTTGAGGCGCTCAGCGCGCAGGCAGCGGAAGCCGTGTCCGGCTTAATCTTCGTTCCGTACATGGCGGGCGAGCGCACGCCGCTCTGGGACAGCCACGCGCGCGGCGTGTTCTTCGGGCTTTCCTATGCGACTACGCGCGCCGAGATGATCCGCGCCATCATGGAGGGCTGCGCCTTCGCCGTCTACGATAACCTGATGGTCGCAGGGGCGAAGGGCGTCTCCGTCAGCGAGTGCCTCGGTTCCGGCGGCGCGACGCAGAGCGCCGTCTGGTGCCAGATCAAGGCGGACGTTTACGGCAAGCCGTTCGTGGTCGCACGGCGCGGCGACGGCGGCGAAGGCGGGCACAGCTTAGGCTTGTTCGCGCTGACTGCGTTCGCCGTCGGCTGGTGCGACGACATCGGCGGCTACGTCGAGTCGCTGCTGCCGAAACGGACGGTGTTCGAGCCGTCGCCGCAACGCCACGCGCATTATGAGGAGCTGTTCGGCGTCTACCGGAGTGTTTCGCGGAAACTGCTCGGTGATTTTGAGCGGTTGGCAGGAATTGTAGAGAGGTACAAGTAGTGCAGGTGCTGATTTTGGAACCCCTCACCCCCTGACCCCCTCTCCCACGCAAGCGTGGGAGAGGGGGAACACGCGGGTTTTGTCCCTCGCCCCGTTTACGTGGGAGAGGGACGGCTTGCGCCAGCAAGCAGGGTGAGGGGATTAAAGGTAGGCAACGGTTGAAACCGCCCCTACGTCACATAATCAAAGGAACAACCATGAAAGCAGCAGTACTCGAAAACAAGGGCGTCATCACCTATCAGGACGTGCCGAAGCCGACTCCGTCGCCGGATCACGTCCTGCTGGAAGTCAAAGCGGCGTCGATCTGCGGCTCGGACATCAGCCGCTTCGCCAAAGGACACCGCATGTACCCGCTGATCCTGGGGCACGAGGTCGCCGGTGTGATCGCGGCAGTGGGCGAAGGCGTCAGCGAAGACCTCGTCGGCAAACGCGCCGCCGTGATCCCGCTGGTGCCCTGCTTCCACTGCGAGGAATGCGAGCGCGGCTACTACTCCGCCTGTCACAGCTATTCGTTCATCGGGTCGCGCCAGTCGGGTGGCTTCGCCGATTACGTCGAGATTCCCGCGCGCAACGCCCTGCCGATCCCGGACGATCTGCGCTTCGAAGTCGCGGCGCTGATCGAGCCGTCGACGGTCGCGCGGCACATCCTCGATCTGGGCGAGTTCAAGGCGGGGCAGACCGCGATTGTGCTCGGCGCCGGGTCGATTGGGTTGATGGTGGTGCAGTGGCTTCGCATCCTCGGTGCGTCGCAGATCATCTGCACCGACGTGACCGAAGAAAACCTCACCATCGCGCGGAAGTTGGGCGCTCACGTGACACTGAATCCGCAGCAGGTCGACGTGGTGGCGGAAGTCAAGCGGTTGTGCGGCGATGGCGTCGATCTGGCGGTCGAAGCGTCAGGATCGCCACAGGCGCTCGCGCAGACGATTCAGATCACGCGCCCGCGCGGATCGGTGGTGCTGGGCGGCAATCAGCCGATGGACGCCAGCCTGCCGATGTCGTTCATCGAGAACATGATGCGCCGGGAACTGAAGCTGGTGGGCTGCTTCATGTCCTACTCGGCGCCGTTTCCGGGGCACGAATGGACGGACACGCTCGACGCCATGCGCAGCGGTGAGCTGGACATCGACACGATGATCTCGCATCACTACCCGCTCTCGTCCGTGACCGAAGTCTTCGAGCAGATCGCCGCGCACGAACTGCCGCATCAGAAGATCATCCTGCTGCCGGAAGGGGACGCATGACACGCTCCAATCCGCAAAGCTCGATCAAGCAGGCGCAGCGCAAGCCGTTTCGTTTCTTGGACATGGTAAGGCAAGTGACATTGTGATTCTCTGTGTAACCGCCAATGCGGCAATCGACAAGACGGCTGTCACCAGCCCGTTTCGCCTGAACGCGATTCACCGTCCCCAGCAGTTACTGGCGCTGCCCGGCGGCAAAGGCTGCAACGTCGCGCGAGCGCTGAAGACGCTCGGCGAAACCCCGGTGGTCACGGGTTGGGTCGGCGGCTTTGCCGGGCAGTTCATCGAGACCGGGCTGAACCGGGAAGGTATCGAGACGGCGTTCGTCCACACCGAGTCCGAGTCGCGCACCTGTCTTTCGATCCTTGATCCCGACAACCATACGCTGACCGAACTTTACGAGAATGGCGCTCCGATTCCCGCCGACAAGCTGGCGGAACTGATCGACCTTTTTCGTGCGATTATCGGTCGGTACGCCGCCGTTGCTTTATCGGGGAGCCTGCCTGCGGGTGTCCCGGCTGATTTCTACGCGCAGTTGATCGAGATCGCGCATCAAGCCGGTGTCCCGGTTTATCTCGACAGCAGCGGCGCGGCGTTGGTACAAGGGGTAGCGGCGCGTCCGTTCCTGATCAAGCCCAATGAGCACGAATTCGAAGGTCTGACGGGAATGCCGTTTGACAAGGCGAGCGCGGCACAGGCGGCGCGCGCCGCAGCCGCTCGCTACCAGACGATGATCGCGCTGTCGCTGGGAGCAGATGGGGCGATGCTGGCGACGGAGACGCAGGTCGTTCACGCCAAGCCTGCCCCGCGAACCATCCAGAGCGCCGTCGGTTCGGGCGACAGCCTGCTTGCCGGGATCATCTGCGGTCTGACGCGCGACTTCGCGTTGGACGAGGCACTCCGCTACGGCGTGGCGGCGGGTACAGCCAATGCGCTGCGGTTGGGGGCGGGAATCTTTACACGTGAAGATTTCGACGCCGTGTTGAGGGACGTGGCGGTCGTGGGGTCTTGAGGTTGGTGATCACCACTGAAGACAACAGCGCGCCGTGTAAAATATCAGCCTTTGCTGCCTCGGTATCAAGTTGCCGCAGCACGAAGCACGTCAACGAGATACTTCTCTCGCTTTGAAAAGTCCTTGTTGACCATTCCCATTATCGGTGAAGCAATTTGCGGGCTATGTACCGATGCTCGTGCTCTGCGCGCCCACTTCAAAATACTTGCACGTCGGGGTGCCTTGTCGAGAACGTGGCGGGCAGTGACGGCAACACCGGATAAGGACCACTCGAGTTCGAGTTTCTGACGAGGAAACAACAATATGACCTCTAGATCTATGGTCCCTTTCCCTGTAATCGCTATCTGATATGATCCGGCGTAAAATCCCTAATGAGCGACGTGATCACGAGGTTCCAAGCAGTACCACACTGATTCCTAACTGATGTGCTATAAGTTGGATAGCTTAGTCCGTGAGTGCGGAGCGCCAGAGCATCATCACGAAGTTGTCGCTGGCGATTCGACTTCCAGACAATCACGCCGAATGGATATTTCTCAACTTGGGCTTTTCGCCTCTCCATCCTCGCGTCTCCCCTTCTCTTTCGGGGCTTCTTTCCAGCCATTTCCCTCTCAGGCAAGGCGCATTGAGCATACAAATCGTCACGATGATTCTTGCCATGCTGCGCCCTGTCCATTCATGAATATTTGCTGAAAAAACGCTTCATGTTAACGGTTTATGGGTAAATCCACCGATAAAGCTTGGTAAAACATTAACGTGCGGGTGACGTTTTGCACGAGATGTTGTGTAAAATTGTTGTGTAAACAGCGTATTGTATGTGAAATGCCCTTCATGTACAGTACCGACTTGAACGGCAGTCTAAAGGTGGAGGTATCACACCCAATGCCGGATGATTTCGACAACGTGAATTTTATGGAAGGCGTGAACGCATTTCAAAACGCGCGCTTGCACGCCTTCTGGGATGAGGTCTTGGCGCTGGTACGCGGCAAGCCTGCCGAACTGCTCAGCTTCGAGGACATTCGCGCGCGCCTGCGGTTACGTGAGGAAAACTACAAGGGATTGCAGGAAGTACCGTTGAATCAGATCGCCGGGAGCGTCGGACGCTACCGCGAATTCACCAGCAAGTTCCTGCCCAAGCGCAGCAAGATGCAGGAGCGCTGGAGCCGCGTCTACGCGCAGGCGAGCGGCATGATGGGCTTACCGCCCATCGAGTTGTACAAGGTCGGCGACGTGTATTTCGTGCGCGACGGCAATCACCGCGTCTCGGTGGCGCGCCAGCTTGGCGCCAAGACGATTCAGGCGCACGTCACCGAGCTGCCAACGTCGATCTCGCTGCGACCGGGGATGTCCGAGCAGGAACTCGACAACGTGACCGCCTACGCCGAGTTTCTCGACATCACACGCCTGCCCTACACACGCCCGCACCACCAGTCGATCATGTTGAGCGAGATTTCGCGCTACGACGACCTGCTCGGTCACATCAACCTGCACCGCGCCGTGCTGGAATCGACGGCGGGAGAGCCGGTCACGATTGAGGAAGCCGCCGCCGACTGGTACGACAACGTCTATCGCCCGGCGGTGACGCTGATCCGCAAGTACGACATGCTCAAGTACATGCCCAAGCGCACCGAGGGCGACCTCTACCTGTGGATGATCGACCACCTGCGCGAAGGCAAAGAGGCTTACGGCGATGAGGCGGAAGCGCGTACCTTCAGCGACGCGCTGGTCGATTATCTGACTACCCACCGCATCCCCGTGCCGAAAGACCTGCTGGCGGAGACCGACGACTCGGTCACGCTGACGCGGGCGGATGTCGAGCGGGGGCTGCGCGAATACCGCGCGCGGATGCAGCGCGAGCAGAACGGGAATCCGGCATAAGCCGCGCCTGATTGCGCAACTGAATAGCAGCGCATTATGCGGAATGGCTTTTGTAGGGGCAGGTGCTTGCTGGGCAAGCCTAAAACCTGCCCCTGCTTCGGATTCCGATTCCTCAGACGAGGCGCGGTGGTCGCCCGATTTGGTCTGGCTTGGTCGGGGCGGGCTGTGATAGCATGAGGCGTCAGAGCGAGCAACAGAGAAACGAGAGAATTCCACTGTGAGCAGAAAACCGTTGATGGTCATCCCGGTAGAAGCGCCGGTTCAATACAAGCCTTTCGATCTGGTCGCCACCGTGAGCGACGCCATTCGCGCGGCAGGCGAAACCCTGCAAGACGGCGACGTGCTGGCGGTGTCGAGCAAGTACACCGCGATCAGCGAGGGTCGCATCGTCCGGCTGGACGACGTGTCTGTCAGCGCCGAGGCGCAGGGGATCGCCGAGCGCTACGGCATGAACCCGCGTATCGTTCAACTGGTGCTTCAGGAAGCCGACCACATCTTCGGCGGGATTCCGGGCTTTCTGCTGACCTTCAAGGATGGCATCGTTTCGCCCAACGCCGGGATCGACCGCTCGAACATCCCCAACGGCTACGCCGTCCTGTTCCCTGAACATCCCTATCGCTCGGCGGAGAGCCTGCGCGCTGCCCTGCGCGCCGAGTTCGGAGTCAACATCGGCTTGATCCTGACCGATAGCTGGCTGATGCCGGGGCGCTTCGGCACGACCGGGGTCGCGCTGGCGACGGCGGGCTTCCATCCTATTCAGGACGAGCGCGGCAAAGCCGACCTGTTTGGCAACCCGATGATCGTCACGCAGCGCGGCGTCGCCGACACCATCTGCGCGGCGGCGGAGCTGGTCATGGGCGAGCGCGACGAGGCGACACCGCTGGTGATCGTGCGCAATACCGGCGTCGAATTGAGCGACGTTCCGATCAGCGAGACGGAAGTGTCGATCCCCTGGCACATGGACATCTATGTGCAGTCGCTGACCGAAGGGCGGCTGGAACGCACGGCTGAGCGCACGACAGCCAGCACCGGCGTTTAACTCCACGCTGAAAGAAAGACGGAGCGAAGCGCTATTCCTTCGGACTCCCAGGCAACCGGATTGGGCATCCCTGCGTAATAGGAGTAAGATACAGTAGTTGGCAGAACGACGGACAGATGGCGCATAACACACGACCTTCGCTAGACGCAATGAACGAGCAGAGCTTGATACCGTATCCTCAGGGATTTTGGCGCTGGCTGCTGCGTCTCCCCGTTTTCGTCTATCAACTCGGCTTGGGCGATTTGATGAACGCCGCCCACATCATGATCCTGACCACGCGCGGACGCAAAAGCGGCGCAGCCCGCCATACCCCGATTGAATATCGCCGTCACGGCAGCAAGATTTACGTCGTCTCCGGCTGGGGCGAGCGCCCCCAGTGGTTCCAGAACCTGAAAGCCGCGCCGCACGTGCTGGCGCAGCAGGGGCATCGCCAATTCGGCGCGCGCGCCGAGGTCGTCACCAACTCCGGCGAAGCCCTGCGCGTGCTGCACCTGTTCCGCCGTAACGCGCCCTTCGTCTACGACCCGCTGATCCGGGCGATCAGTGACCACGATCAGGTGGACGCGCGCACACTCCCCGCCGTGTCTCAGAAAGTCACGATTGTCCGCATCGATCCGACGCCTGACGCGCCTGATCTGTCTCCCCTGCCGACCAGATACGGCTGGACGCTGCCGACTCTGCTGGCGCTGGGCGTGCTGGTGACGCTGATCGTGACGCTCACGCGCAGCCGCCGCCGTGAGGATAAATAACCGACGCGCGGCAGGCATTATCCGACCGGCATTGTCCGACGGGCACTGTCCGACCGGGCATTATCCGACGGGTGCTGCCCAACCAGAATCTTCTGCTGACCTCCTGCACGGCTGACAATGGCATATAATTGAGCTATGTCTGATTCCGTTCCGCGCTCCACTCCGCAGCGGCTGCGCTGGCAAGCGCTCTGGCAGCTTCATCCTCCCGTCGCGCTGGTCGTGCGGGCATCGCAGAACGAGTGTCTGCAAACGCTGCAAATCGCTGCCAAGCCCAGCGCGAGCCGCCTGCATCTGCGCAACCTGTTCGCGGACGGGCGGCGTTATTACATTCAGCCGCAAGCCGACGGCTTCAGGATCACCAGCGACAACCGCCTGCTGTGGGGCGGGCGGCGCAACCGCAGCCGCGTCGCGGCGGTCGTGCTGGGCAAATTCTCCAGCCCCGACGACGAAATCACCTTCATCCGCCTGCATTCGCGCATGAACATCACCTACCTGCTCAGCGGGCTGCTGCTGCCGATCTTCTTCACGTCGATTGTGGTCTACATGCCCTGGCACCGCGCCGTGATCAGCGTGATCATCGGGCTGCTGTTCGCGCTGTCGCTGGTCGGGCATCGCTTCAACGCCGCGCTTCAGGTCAACGAGATGATTTACTTCGTGCAGAAGGCGCTGGAAGACCTGCCGCCGGTCGAGGTCGGCGCCCTGCCCGCCAGCGGACCGGATGTCATCATGAGCGATTTCCGCGAGCAGTGGTACCGGTTCTACCGGGAGCAGACGCATAAGGACGAAGCCTAGAACTATGGTATCCTTTATTCTCTCCTGCTGATCAGAGAATACGCACCGACCGAAGGGAAACACATGTTCGTTTCGCAGGTCAACATTTACCCGATCAAATCCTGCGCCGGGATCGCGCTTGACGCGGCGCAGGTCGGCTTGCGGGGCTTCGTCAACGACCGCCGCTGGCTGGTGGTCGATCAAGACTGGCGACTTCCTGACGCAGCGCGAGATCGCGCGCATGGCGCTGATCAAGCCCGCGCTCGACGACCACTGTCTGCGCCTGAGCGCGCCGGGAGCGGACGCTTTCGAGCTGCCCGTCGATCAGGACGGGCGGCGCGTGGCGGTGTCGATCTGGAAGGATGACGGCGTCGGCGCAGTCGATCAGGGCGACGCGGCTGCCGACTGGTTCAGCGCCGTTCTGGGGCGCAGCGTGCGCCTCGTGCGCTTCGCCGACGACTTTGTGCGCCAGGTCGACCAGCGCTACGCCCCGCGCGAGACGGATCAGGTCGGCTTCGCCGATGGCTACCCCTTCCTGATCATCTCGGAAGCGTCGCTGGCAGACCTGAACACGCGCCTCGACGAACCGCTGCCGATGAACCGCTTCCGCCCGAATATCGTCGTCAGCGGCGCGCCGCAGGCATACGCCGAAGACACGTGGAAGGAAATCCGCATCGGCGATGTCGGCTTCGATGTCGTCAAGGGCTGCGCGCGCTGCGCCATCACCACCACTGATCAGGTGACGACGCGGCGCAGCAAAGAACCGCTCCGCACCCTGATGACGTATCGTCCCGTCAGGAAGAGCGGTCCTCTGTTCGGGCAGAACGCCATCCACCGCAGCACGGGAACGATCCACGTGGGCGATTCGTTGGAGGTACTCTCATGAGACGATTAATGCTTCTGATGTTCGCGTTACTTTCGTTGTCGGCGGTCGGGCTGCGCGCGCAGGCTACCAGCGCCGGCGTGAAGACGATCCCGGTCGAGAGCATGGCGGCGAATGTGCTGCTCTCGCCCGACGATCACACCCTCGCGGTTTACAACAATTATCAAATCTACAACGAAGCTCCCACACCGGAACTGATCCCGATCACGCTGTACGACACGCGCACGGGGGAGCAAATCGGAACGTTGAGCGCGTTCACCGACTGGGTGACGGGGCTGGACTTCAATTCAGACGGCAGCCAATTGATCTCGCTGCATCGCAACGGCGACCTGAACCTGTGGAACGTCGCCGACCTGAGCCTGATCAAAACTATTCCGACCTATATGGTCGGCGGCGGTTGGGTGCAGTTCCTGCCCGACGATCACAGCGTCCTTTACCGCGCCAGCGATATGTTGATCGCCATTCTCGACACCGAAAACGCTGCCATCACGCACCAATTCGGGACGCATTTTGACAGTTTTGACCAATTCACGTCGAACTACACACAGTTTCCGGGGCGCGGCGATGTGACCTTCGCAGCGGCTGCGGTTTCACCAGACGGTCGCTGGCTGGCAACTTCGACCGCCAACGATGCCGTTGACCTGTGGGATACGGCTGGCAGCGAGCGCTGGGAGCTTCGCCCAAAATCCGAGCAGATGGCGCAGTTCTCGATTCGCTCGTTTGTCTTTTCGGACGACAGCACCCGGCTCGTTTACTTCGATAGCGGCGACAAGCGTACCCACATCTGGGACGTGACCACGCGAAAGGAAGTCGCCGCGCTCGATTTTGGCGCGCTTCCCTTCGACATCACGCCCGACGGCGCAAAGCTGGCGTGGGTCGACCGCGCAACCAACGCCGTGTATGTCGCCGATGCGCTGGAAGGGGCGGAACCGCTCCAGGTGCTGGCGCTGCCCGACGACATGCAGGTCGCGCCCGTCATCACCAGCGTTACGTTCACGTCGGACGCCTCACAGGCGGTCGTCGGCGGGCTGGTGAGCAAGAACGAGACTTCCGACATCTACGTGGTCGATCTCGCGCCGTAAGCGCGCATCCGCCGTTGCAGCGTGACGGGAATTTTTCGCATCCTGAGCGTGCCGCAAATCATCGGCAATGGTTTCTAGCTGTTGTTTCCACAGCCTCTCATCTAGTACAATGGGATGAGAGGCTGTCAACCATAGATCATGGTCAAGAAGAGCAAGATTCTCAGCAAGATTCTTTCCGGGTCGAAGAATGTTCGTTTCACGGAATTCACCACGCTAATCGAGGCTTTCGGTTTCACCCTTGATCGCGTGAGCGGCAGTCATCATATTTATTCACATCCCGATGTACCTCAAGCGATCTCCGCTCAACCGGACGAAAATGGTCAAGCCAAATCGTATCAAATGAAGCAATTTACGAAACTGGTCGAAAAGTATGCGCTTCAGCTTAAAGAAGGCTCAGAATGAACGATTATCACATCAATATCTTCTACAGCCCGGAGGACGAAGCGTACATCGCCGATATTCCCGATTTTGAAATGTGCTCGGCATTTGGCGCAACCCAGCAAGAGGCGCTGGAGCAAGTGTTGATCGCGCGAGATGCTATTCTTGAGACGATGCGCGAAAAAGGGCTGCCCCCTCCTAAGCCACGCTACCGCCCTGCGATCTATCAAGTAGCGTCGTAGGCTCATATACGCTGCCGTCTGGCTACAATAATGCGCGTGTTTTTTACTTCCTTCTAACAATTGCATGGTACACCATAAGTCTGATAACGTGATACACGAGGATAGCGCTATGGCAGTGAACGAACACAACGAGCAGCACGCCTTTAAGGCGGAAATTCAGCAGTTGCTCAACATTTTGATCCACTCGCTGTATACCGACCGCGAGATTTTCCTGCGCGAGTTGATCTCGAACGCTTCGGATGCGCTCAACCGCGTCCAGTTCGAGCAGTTGACCAACGAGAACGTGCTCGACCCCGAAGCCGAACTCTACATCGAGATCAAGCCGGATGACGCCGCCGGGACGCTGACCATCAGCGACACGGGCATCGGCATGACGCACGACGATCTCGTCAACAACCTGGGCACGATTGCCCACAGCGGCGCGAAAGCCTTCGTCGAGGCGCTCAAGGAAGCCAAAGCAGAAGGCGTCTCGGCACAGGAGTTGATCGGGCAGTTCGGCGTCGGCTTCTACTCGGTCTTCATGGTCGCGGACAAGGTGCGCGTGGTGTCGCGCTCCGCCAACCCCGACGAATCCGCCTGGGCGTGGGAATCGACCGGCGCGGACAGCTACACCATCGAGCCAGCCGAAAAAGAGACGCGCGGCACAGACGTGATCGTCACTCTGAAGGACGACGCCAAAGATTACCTGCATAGCTGGCAGCTACAGGACATCGTGCGCCGCCATTCGGATTACATCGCCTTCCCGATTTACGTGGACGACGGCGAGGAGCCGGTCAACAAACAGACGGCGATCTGGCGGCAAGACCCCAAAGAAGTCACCGACGAGCAGTACAACGACTTCTACAAGATGCTCACGCTCGACTTTGAAGACCCGCTCTTCCGCATCCACATGCGCGCCGACGTGCCGCTTCAGTTCTACGCGCTGCTCTACATCCCTGCCAGCGCCGAGCGCAGCGTCCTGAGCACGCGCCGCGAGCCGGGCTTGAAGCTCTACGCCCGCAAGGTGCTGATTCAGGAGTACACGACCGACCTGCTGCCCGAATACCTCGCCTTCGTACAGGGCGTGGTCGACAGCGAAGACCTGCCGCTCAACGTCAGCCGCGAGAGCGTGCAGGCGAACCGCATCATGGCGAACCTCAAGAAGACGCTCACCAACAAAGTCCTGAGCGAACTCAAGCGCCTCGCCAAGAACAAGCCGGAAGACTATCACAAAATCTTCGAGCAGTTCGGGCGCGCGCTCAAGCAGGGCGTGGTCGTCGCGCCGATGGATCGCGCCGACATCGAGCCGCTGCTGCTCTTCCCCAGCACGCACTCGCAAGACGAGGACGAGTGGACGACGCTGGCGGATTACGTCAGCCGCATGGTGCATAACCAGACCGACATTTACTACGTGCTCGGCGAGGATTTCGCCAGCGCCAGCCGCAGCCCACACCTCGACAGCTTCCGCCAGCGCGGGATCGAGGTGCTCTACTTCACCGATCCGGTCGATCCGGTCATGCTGATGGGGCTGAGCGAATTCGACGGGCACAAGCTGCGCAGCGCCGACGAAGCCGACATCGACCTGCGCGACGTGGGCGAGGTCAAAGAGGACGAGCAGGAAGCGCAGGAGGAGCCGCTCTCGCAGGGCGATTTCGGCGCGCTGCGCCAGCGCTTCGCCGACGTGCTCGGCGAGCGCGTGCTGGAAGTGCGCGAGAGCAAGAATCTGGTCGGCAGCCCGGCGCGGCTGGTCAGTAAGGACAACAACCCGCAGCGCAACATGTTCCGCATCAACCGGCTGATGGATCGGGATTACGAGCTTCCGGTCAAAATACTGGAGCTGAACCCGCGTCACCCGCTGCTGCACAACCTGAGCGGCATGATCGCGCACGCGCCGCAGAATCCGCTGATTGACACGGTCGTGGAGCAGGTTTTCGAGACGGCGCTGTTACAGGATGGCATCCATCCCGACCCGGCGGCAATGGCGGGGCGTCTGTATACGCTGATGCAGGCGGCGACCGAGGAGAAGGAAAATCAGGACTGATTATAAACGCGCTCTGAGCGCTTCGGGCTGAGGAATAAGGACTGAGCGTTGATTTAGATCAACGCTCAGTCCTTATTCCTATCTTTATTCGGCGGCTGTCGTCAGCACGTGAGTAACCATATCCTCAAGGGTCATGACCTGCGCCTGCGCGAAGGAGTCACAGATCACGCGCGGGCACAGTTCGCTCTCCAGGGCGGAGAACATCGTCTCGGCGTCCTGTAACGTTTCGACGCGCATCGGGTATTGCAGCGCCAGCGCGAGGATTTCGGCGGCAAACTGCTTGTTATCATGGTAAACCGAGGCTTTCGCAATTTCCACCAGAATGTCGAGGACTTTCGGTGTAATCTCAGCTTCCATGGCTTGTTCGAGTTCAGCAAATAGCGGTTCCATCATTGCCTGCTATCAGAACCAAAGACGATGCACTAGTTTTATCACAGAATCGCCGCAAATTGGTAGCGTTTTCATGAAAGTTTCGCAAAAACAGGCAAATCGGTGGGAAACAAAAAATCCGGCGCAGCCTGTAAGCTGCGCCGGATTTTTCTACTTAACAGGTCAGAGCTACAGAGTGTTGACGATGTTGGAGAAAATATTGCCAATCGCGGGTCCGAGCAACGCCAGGATGACGATGACGACGACGGCAACCAATACGAGAATCAGGGCGTATTCGACAAGCCCTTGACCCTCTTCACGCGGCTGATAGATCATGATGACTTCTCCTGAATAAAATGATGTCCGGCTGGATATTCGCCTTAAATTAATGCTACCACAAGTTAAGCGCAATGCAACCTTGAGATGTAAATTTTCTGTGAATATTTGTCAATGTGGACTATCGGTCTATTGACGGCAAATTCTCCAGGTGCGCCCGTAAGGCATCGACCGCGCTTTTGACCGGGCTGTCGACGCGCTCGACAAGCTGCGTGATCAGGTAGCGGTCGTTCACGTTCATGGCTTGCAGCGTCACCTGACGATACTCGTCGCCCTCGTGCGCCACCAGATACGGATATTCGCGTTCGGCGTGAAAGCGGATCGTCTTCAGGATTGTCTCCATGCTGATGTCACGCCTGTCCACGTGGACGACCAGCGCCGCCGGATCGACCTGGCTCTCGCTGGCGCTGCGCTCGACCGCCTCGACCAGCCGGATCGTCTGCTCCCACCACCCCGCCAGTTCAGGATAGCGCTCGCGCACCTTCAGCAGCGGCGGCTTCTCGCCGCGCAGGGTGTAGCGGAGCGCCAGCGCGAAAGCGCGGGCGTAGCGCCGCAGCGTTTCGATCATGCGGAAACCTTGCGTAGAACCACGTCAGCGCCGTTTCCTGAGCGCGCGGCGCAGAAACTCGATGCCCGCCCCCACGACCACCACCACCTGAAATCCGACTGCGATGATGATCCAGGTCGAGTTGCTGCTGCGCGTCGGTACAACCGACGCCGCGAGCGTCGTGCTCGGCGTCGGCACGGCGGCGATTTCCGTCGTGATCTCGGTGGCGGTCGGAGTTGGCAGGCTGTCGTCGGGCGGCGGCAGCACGTCGCCCCCGGCGGTGGCGATAGGCGGGACGATCACCGTCAGCTCGACAATGTCGGGCGGCAGCGTCGGCGTGAGCACGACGAACGGCGTGATCGTCGCCGGGAGCGCCGTTGGGGCGGGCGTCTCGGTCGCCGGGCGGTCGTCCGGGGTCGGCGTGTACGTCCCGTCTTTGGGCGGCACGAGGAAAATACTGCCCACTTCGAGGTCGCGCACGTTGTCCAAGCCGTTCAACTGCATCATGTAGGGCAAATCCGACCAGGTGTAGCCGTAGATCAGGGCGATGTCACCGAGCGTGTCGCCGGGCTGGACGATGTGCTTGATGTTGCCGTTCGCATCGACGCCGCCGACGTATGGCGGCGGTCCGGCGGGCGCGGATCCCGGGCTGCTCCCGCTGTTCGACGAGCCGGACGCGGGCGGCGGCGCGCCGTTGCCGCCGAAGACCAGCACGAACGACGATCCCCAGCTTCCGTGCGCGACGCCGATGCCGATGTCCTGATAATGCGGGCTGACCATGCCCTGAAAGTGGATGGGCGAATTAAGCCAGAACGTCCAGGCGTCGTTGACGGTGGCGTTGGTGCCGCCGTAGATATTTTCGCCGACCTGCATGGAGGGATACCCGGCGGCAAGCGCGCGCGTGCGCGGTCCAGAGCCGTCAGGATGGGTGTGCGCAATCGTGCCGGTATCGACGATCCACTGCGCCTGCTGCTGCGCCGCGACATTCAATGCGCCGTTGAGGGTATAGCCCGGCAAACCGTGCTGCGCGCGCAGGTTATTGATCCGACCCAGCAGATCGCTGGCTTCCTGCGCCTGCGCGGTGAAGACGCCTGCCACGAGGCAACACATGAGCAAAAACAGCTTCCATCGCATGGGCGCGTATTGTAGCATGGAGCATTTCAAGGCAACAGATCGCTGCTTTCAAAATACAAACCGCATCGTCCTCGACTATCCCGTGTTTTAAATTATGTTAAAATGATACGCACTCTGATAACCTGCACAATCGATTGAGGCAGCATGGACGGTGAGTTTGCACGAATTGGTCTCGTGGTGGTGATCAGCTACTTGCTCGGCTCCTTCCCTACAGCCTACCTGATCGGACGCTTACGCCACGTCAACATCTTCGAGATTGGCAGTGGCAATATGGGCGCGACCAACGTCATCCGCGCGACGGGTGGCATCGGCTACGGGCTGATCGTGTGGTTCTTCGACAGCACGAAGGGGATCATCGCCATGTTGATCGCGGCGCAGATCATTCCGAGGGATCCCATCGCTGCCAGCGTACTCGCCGCCATCATCGCCATCATCGGGCATAACTGGTCGCTGTTCGCCACGCTGCTGACGGGCACCATTCGCGGTGGCAAAGGCGCGGCGACCGCTTTCGGCACGCTGCTCCTGATCGTGCCCTTTCACGTGATTGCAGCCATGCTCGTCCTGGCGGGTTTCATCATCGCGCTGACCCGCTACGTCTCGCTGGGCGTGCTGACGATGTTCGGTCTCGCCATCATCTGGCTGCTCGTGCTGATCAGCCAGCACGTCATCGCCCCGGACTACCTGTTCTACGCCCTGGGGATCACAGCGCTGATCCTGATCCGCTTCCGCGAGAACATCCAGCGCATCATTGCGGGAACAGAACGCCGCCTTGGGGAATCTGCATAGCCTGATCGCCGTCGGGCTGCTGTGCGCGGGGCTGGCGTGTGCCGCCTGCGCTCCCCAACCCATTCCAACGCCAACCGAAACCGCTTCACCCACGCCGACCGACCGCTTCCCCACCCACGCCGGTCCGATCATCCGGGCGACCCTGCCGCCCGCCTGGACGCTGACCTATACTCCGCTCCCGACGCTCACCCCAACGCCGACGCCGGTCACGCCGACCGCGACGGCGACGCCGCTTCCCAGCCTGTCGGAACTGTGCGACTCGTTCACGGTCGACACGCAGTTTCAGGACGGGGATACTTTCGGCTGGAACGACACGCTCTCGATGGTGTTCGGCACGACGCTCTCCGCCGTGCGCGACCCGGCGAGCGGAAACGCCATCACGCTGGTGGTGCGCTTTCTGGCGACCCGCCCCGCCGACGGCGAGAACCTGGGCGTGCAGCTTGACGGTGGGCAGGTGTCCGCCATCCAGCTTCCGGTCGATCAACTGCCCGGACCCGGCGATTACGACTGGAAAGTCGCCGTCTACGGCGACGGCATCGGCGAGCAGTGCGTCCACGCGGGCAGTTTCGTCGTCACGCGCAGCGCCGCCGATCTGCTGACGGCGACGGCGCTCGCCGCCATCCCGCCGACGCCAGCGCCGACCGTAGCAGTCACCGAAGATGGTACAATCATCCCGATCTTTCAAAACATTCTCCCAGGAGGAAGCGGATGACCGCGCTGATGAACGCCGTCAAGAAGAATGACGTGGACGCGGTGCGCAAGCTGATCGCGCAGGGGGTCAACGTCGATGAGCTGGACTCCGGCGGTGATGCGCCGCTGGTCATGGCAGCCTACAACGGCTACACCGAGATCACCAGGCTGCTGCTCGAAGCGGGCGCGGACGTGGCGGCGGTCGATCCGGGCATGAAGGCGACCGCGCTGCACGCCGCCGCTTACGCCGGGCGCACCGAAGCCGCCAAGCTGCTGATTCAGCACCACATCGACATCGACAAGCAGGGACCCTACAATGGCTACACCGCCCTGCACGACGCCATCTGGCAGAACAACGTCGATGTCGCCCGCGCGCTGATCGAGGCGGGCGCGAACCTGACGCTCAAAAACCACAACGGGCAGACGCCGCTGGACTTCGCCAGAACCAAACACGCCACCCAAATCATTGCGATGATTGAGGAGAAAACGGGGAAGGCGTAAGAAGCGCATCACGAGTGCGGCAGCTTTCGTCTGGGCGTTCAGTTGAACGCCCTTTTCAATTCGGGCTGCCGTTTCTTGCAGAAACGGACTTAAAAGCCCGCGCCGAACGGTATCGAGCCATAAACCCTCTTTTTCGCGCAAATCCCTCTCCAAATTCCACCCTGGTGGCACTTGACATTGCCTCAGTTTAGAGTAAAATTAGGAAAGATTTAGGTTAGTCTAAAACGCATTTTCGGCGCATTCGAGGTGAGGTATTCGCTTAATGGAACGACAACTGGAGCAGCGGGTGACGATACCTGAAGCTGCGTCTCAACCGAAAAAGGAAACGGGCTGGCGTGCGCAGCGCGGCGCGGCTTCGCTGGAAGAAGTGCATGGGTCGATTACCGTGCCGACGGGGGCGGGCTTCTGGCGCACGCTGCTGGCGTTCGTCGGTCCGGGGCTGCTGGTCTCGGTCGGCTACATGGACCCCGGCAACTGGGCAACCGACCTGGCAGGCGGCGCGCAGTTCGGCTATCTCCTGCTCTCGGTCATCCTGATCTCGAATTTCACCGCCATCCTGCTGCAATACCTGTCGCTCAAGCTCGGCATCGTCACCGGGCGAGACCTCGCGCAGGCGTGCCGCGACCACTACTCCCGCCCGGTCACCATCTTCCTGTGGATACTGACCGAGATCGCCATCGCCGCCACCGACCTCGCGGAAGTGATCGGCTCGGCAATCGCGCTCAACCTGCTGTTCGGCATTCCGGTGGTCTACGGCACGATCATCACCGCATCGGACGTGGTGATCATCCTGTTCCTGCAGCATCGCGGCTTCCGCTACGTCGAGATGCTGGTCGGCGGGCTGATCTTCATCATCTTCGCCGCTTTCGCTTACGAAATCGTGATCACACAGCCTGCTTTTAGCGCCATCCTCGGAGGGCTTGTCCCCTCATCCGAGATCGTCTTCAATCCCTCGGCGCTCTACATCGCCATCGGCATTCTGGGCGCGACGGTCATGCCGCACAACCTCTACCTGCATTCCAGCATCGTTCAGACGCGCGCCATCGAGCAGACCGAAGCAGGCAAACGCAAGGCGATCAAGTTCGCCAGCATCAACTCGACCGGCTCGCTGCTGTTCGCCTTCTTCATCAACGCCGCCATCCTGATCGTCTCGGCGGCGACCTTTCACGGCACGGCGCATCAGAATGTCGCCGACATCAACGACGCCTATCAACTGCTGACGCCGGTGCTCGGCGTCGCGCTCGCCAGCCCGATGTTCGCCATCGCCCTGCTGGCTTCGGGGCAGCAGGCGACCCTGACCGGGACGCTCGCCGGGCAGATCGTCATGGAAGGCTTCGTCAACATTCGCCTCAAGCCCTGGGTGCGGCGGTTGATCACCCGCTTCATCGCCATCATCCCGGCGGTGATCGTCGCGGCGCTCTACGGCGAGCGCGGCACGGGCGAGCTGCTGGTCTTGAGCCAGGTCATCCTCTCGCTTCAACTGAGCTTCGCGGTCGTCCCACTGGTGCAATTCACCAGCGAAAAGGCTAAAATGGGCGCTTTCGTCAACTCGCGCGCGCTCAAAATCCTGTCGTGGACGGTCACCGTTGTCATCGCGGTTCTCAACCTGTATCTGCTCGTCACGACCTTCTTCCCGGTAAGCTGAGACGGCGCGCAAGAAAGCCGCGAAACATGGATAACATCTGGACACTCGACCGGGCGCTGACAGCAGCCGAGAAGGCTGGCTGCGCGCTCGGTTCATTTTCGCCGCGCCTGACGCCCATGATCGCGCCGATCCTGCGCGCCGGGCAGCGGTTGCAGTCGCCGCTGATCGTGCAGATTTCCAGCCGCGAGATGGCGCGCTACGGCGTCACGCCGCCGGAAATCGCCGACGAGTTTTACGCGCAGGTGCGCGAACAGGCGCTGACGATCCCGGTCGTGCTACACCTCGATCACTCGTCGAAATTCGAGATCATCGAGTCGGCAATCGCGTCGGGCTTCACCTCGGTGATGATCGACGCCTCGGAGCATCCGCTTGACGAGAACATCCGCATCAGCCGCGAAATCGCCGAATACGCCCACGCGCACGGCGTCTCGGTCGAGGCGGAACTCGGCAGGATCGGCACGACCGATTTTGTCGAGACGGAGAAGGATGAAGAACTCTACACCGTCCCCGAAGAAGCGCAGCGTTTCGTGGAAGAAACGGGCGTCGACGCGCTGGCGGTCTCGGTCGGCACGGCGCACGGCGTCTACGTCGTCCGCCAGCCGAAGGTCGACACCGCGCGGCTGACGGCGATCCGCGCGCTGACGCCGGTGCATCTGGTCTTGCACGGCGGCTCCGGCGTGCCCGCCGAGATGGTCGCCAGCGCCATCCACATCCCCGGCGGCGGCGTCAGCAAGGTCAACATCGCCACCGATCTGGAGATCGCGCTGCTGGCGGCGCTCGGTCGCACGGACTACATGAGCAACGCCGAGTGCAAGGCGCTGCCGCCCGACGAGCTGGCGAAAGGACGCGCCGCCGTCGAAGCGACCGTGATCGACAAGATCACGAATTTCGTCGGCAGCGCGGGCACGGCAGCCGCCTTTCTGGGAGCCTCGTAAGGCGCGTGACCCCGATTGCGTTCATGCTGGCGAATTACGCCGCCCGGCAGATGAATTATCAGGTCGATCAGGGCTGGGCGCAGGCGGAGCAAATGACCAGCGCCTATTTCGCGCCGCTGGCGACTTTCGGCGCGCGCTTCGAGGCGTATCTGGCGGACGTGCGCGCGCTCGGCTTCGCCGCCGTCGATCTGTGGCAGCCGATGCTCGACCTCGGCTGGCTGACCGACGAGCATCTCGACACCGCCGCCGATTTGCTGCGTGAATACGAGCTGGCGGTCGTCAGCTTCGCCGGGTGGCTCGGCGCGACGGCGGACGAGTTCGAGCGCAACTGTGACATCGCGGCGGCGCTGGGCGCGCCTCTGCTGACGGGGAGCACGACGGCGGCGCGCGGCTTCGTGATCGACATGCTGCACAAATACGGGCTGAAATGGGGCTGCGAAAACGAGGCGGAGCGGACGCCTGAAGAAATCCTCAGCAAAATCGGGGATGATGACGCGGACGTGATCGGCGTCTGCGCCGACGTGGGCTGGTTCGCCACGCATGGCTATGACGCCGCCGACGCGCTGCGAGCGCTCGCGCCGCGCCTGCTGCACGTCCACCTGAAAGACGTGCGCCGCGCCGGGTCTCATGAAACCTGTCGCTTCGGCGAGGGCATCGTGCCGCTGGAGCGCTGCGTGCGCGCCCTGCAAGACGTGAAATACGCGGGTGCGCTCAGCATCGAGCACGAGACCGCCCCGTATGACCCCGGCGGCGACTGCCGCGCCAGCCTTGCGCTGCTCAGGACATGGCTAGCCTGACGCGCGCTTTTTGCGCGCGATCTCGCGCATCCGCCGCTCGACGTACTCTTTCGGGGATTCGTCGGGCTGCTGCTCCGGCTGCTCTTCGCCTTCGGGCGCGTCGTCCGCCTGTTTTGACCGCTCGATCTGCCTGCGCAGCCGATCCGCCCGGTCGCGCTGATCCTGCTTCTTATCCGGCACGAAAATCGCTCCATCCCTCACGGCTGCCTGTTGCGCAGCCGATCCAGCTCCACGCGCAGGTCTTCCGCCCACGCCTGCCGCGCTTCCATCGAGGTGTTCATCCTGACCTGCGCCGCCCGCAGCGTGTTGCCGCGCAGCCCGGCTTCGTAAGGCGGCGCGTTGGTCACCTGATCGACCGCCGAGCGCAGGCTGTTGTGGATGCGCAGCGTCTCAAAGGCGGTCTGCGCGCTCAGATCGACCAGATGCGGGACGGCTTTCGAGATGTTGTCAGGGAACATGCGCACCTGGAACCAGTGGCGCGAGACCGGGTCTTCCCAGCTAATGTAGCCGCCTTCCAGCACCTTGCGCGGCGCGTCAATCGCCCCCGTGAAGCTGTAGCGGACGCTGGTCGCGCGCACCGGGTCGAAGAAGTGCGGCGTGTAGAAGTCCGAGACCAGCAAGCCGTTGACCTGATAGGCGAACTGCCCCGATTCGCTCGGATCGCAGACCTCGACCAGATAACGCACGCGCTTGGGCGGCATCCCCAACTGGATCGCCTGATCGAGCAGCATCCCGCCGCGCAGACGCCGTCCGAAGGGATCAGCCAGCATCTCCAGGCATTCGTGGCTGGCGGTCAGCGACCACTGCCCGCTGAACTCGACCACCGCGAACGGCTGCCCGTTTTGATCCTCGTGGTAGCCCGCCGCGCCCTGAACGTCCTCCATCACGATAATGGGCCAGTAGTCCGGCGGCACGTCCTCCAGCCGAACGTAAGCGTCGACGGTCGCGTCCACTCCCCAGATCGGGCGGAAATCCCGGTGGACTTGCTTGGAGAGCGCGGAAGCGACCTGTGTCAGCTCGGACAGATTGACGTTCACGCCCTCCGATACCAGGGCGATCTGAATCGGAAAGGACATCTTGCCTCGCTTTCGTGATGGCGGTCAGCCCGGCGCTCGGCGCGACCGCGTTTGAAGATGTGCGCATTCTTGACGTGAGGCTTCAAGTATAGCAAGCCCGTCGCCAAATCAAACGTCGCTCGCACTGTCCCGAGTACGCCGCCATTCGTAATCCAGCAGCGCGTACAGCGCATGATCTCGAAACGCCGAGGTGATCCACTCAGACTCGCGCTTGATCCCCTCGAAGCGAAAGCCGAGGCGTTCGGCAACGGCTCGGCTGCGCTGGTTGTCCGTCACACACTGGATTTCGATACGATGAAGCTGTTCATCCGCGAACAGGGAATCAATCACCACGCGGCAGGCGCGCGTCACCAAGCCTTTCCCGGTGAATTCCGCGCCCAGCCAGTAGCCAATTTCGGTTTTGCAGCTCTCTCGATTGATGAAATGAGCGACGATGCCCCCGGCAAGCACCTCGTCAACCCACAGCCCGGCATGAAAGCCATCCCCTGCCGCATACTTAGCCGCGAAACGCTGAATGAGCTGTTCGGCGTCCTCCCGCGCCTTGATGCGCCCGGACCAGCGCAGCCAGGGATCGAGATGCGCGCGATTCCGTGCGATCAGGTCGAACATCGCCGCGCTGTCGGGGGCTTCGAGTGGACGCAGCACAATACCATCATCGATATACGCTGGAAACATAAGGCGGCTCCGCAAACAAGTAACGTTGAAGATGTCAACTCAAATCAAGTGTGTGGCAAAAGCTGGCGAGACGCAAAATTACTTGACGGAAGCGCGATTTCCCCTTGTCCTCAACGCTCTATTTAATGCGCCAGAGCCGCCGTTTCTCAAGGCTCTGGTTAATTACAGTGATACAAACATAAGCGCAATAATTTTGGTATTCTTCCCGTGAGATGTACATCATCGCGCAGAAAATGACGAATATTGGCGCGCGGAGCAACAAATTCCTCACGAATATGAAATAATTATGAATCTGGCGAAGCTTAATTCTCTAGCAATTGTATCGGGGTTATTGTGTAGAAGTAATTTCAATAGACCACAGCACACATCGAGAGGATAAAAAATGTACGGTTGGTCGAAACTCAATAAGAACGAAAGTGGTCAGGCAGCACTTGAAGCCGCCATTATCTTGATCGCCTTCGTGGTCGTGGCATCGGTTTTCGCATTCGCAATTCTGTCCGCCGGTTCCGCTTCGACGGAAAAAGGTGAGCAGGCAATCTACTCCGGTTTGCAGGGTGTTCAGTCGTCGATGGAACTCAAGGGCGCGGTCATCGCCGAGGGCGACACCACGCAATCGTCGACAAAGTCATCTTCACTGTTGTCGCCGGTCGCGGGTGGCGACCCCCTCAACGTTAACAACCTGCTGATCTCCTACCGTGACGACACGCAGCAGAAGCCGAATGTTCCCTTTGAAGTGAACTGGTTGGTCTCCGCCGAGTCGACGGGCGCCGCTGACAGCGACGGTTATGTTACGGGGCGATGACCTGCTCGAGCCTGGTGAGCTTGCCGAAATCACCGTCGACCTGAGTTCCACCGGTGCCGACGTTACCTTAGGCGCCAACACCGCCTTCACGCTGGAAGTCAAGCCTCCGACGGGCGGTATCCTGGGAATCCATCGCACCACCCCCGCCGCCATCAGCGCGGTCATGGAACTCCGCTAAGCGCAACAACGAACCAAGTGGGCGGCTGCAACAGCCGCCCACTCACTTTCTTGATCATTTCACCACCGAAACTAACTTAAAATATATATAAGAGAATCCGCCTTGCGGAAATAAACAAATGTCCGGGCTGCGGTTTCTTTTGATGTATGCGCCTGGCGCCATCAGTGCAACTTCGGAACTCCCCACTCCAATACCATCCATAGGGCGTCCACCGAGAGCACATGGCACAGGCTAACGAGCGAACATGCACAAGAAACGGTCTCTGGGTAAACCTTCCCGGAGTGAACGGGAACAGGAGGACGACGCATGAATCTGGAACAGCGCGTGCAGGCACTTGAGCAGGAAGTTCAGCTACTCAAAGCGCAGATTCAGGCGACCCTGCTCGACATTCAGGAACAAGTGCTCAATGGAACTTATCCGATGCTGCGTGGCGAAGAAGCGGCTGTTAAACCAGCCGCGCCGGCTGCGCAGTCCGTCGTAAAGACGGTCGCGCCGACTCCGACACCGGAGCCAAGCGCGCCGGAAGCGGTCATGCCGTCGCCCGTGAAGCGCATCACCTTCAAGGACACCGATCTCGATCTGGAAGACGACGATGACGATCTGGAACCCGTGATGACGGTAACGCCGAACCCACGCCGCGCCGCTCCTGTGCCGCCGCCCACGCCGGAACCCAAACCCGAACCGATGCAGATCGTCCGCTCCGACTGGACAGAGTGGGATGAATCCCAGCCTCAGCAGCAGAAGAAGAACGACAAGCATGAGTGGATCGAGCTTGAGAACTGGGTGGGGCAGAAAGTCGAGCAACTGGGGATCAAGCGCACGCGCGAGCTGATCAACGTCTATATGCGCCAGGAACGGTTCACACGCCAGGAGCGCGACCTCCTGCTGCAATTCGTCAATGCCTACGATACCGTCGAAGGACCCGCCGAGACACCACCTTCGACCGTTATCTCGTCCGCCATCAAGAGCAAACCCGTTCCCGAGCGCCCGACCATCGTTCCCCAGACGCGCGCGGTCGTCGAGGAAATCCGCGACGAACTGCGCCACAAACATACGGCGAACGGTCGTCGCAGCGAGGTTCACTACGAGATCAGCGAGCAGCAGCAGCTTGTGCTCCGGCTGATCGCGGGCATCCTGAGCGCTGGCGATGAGATTTCCAATTCTAGTAACGGACATGGCGGTTTTTAAGCACACGAGTACGAGCTAAACATGGAAAAACCGATTGTCACCGCCCTCTTCATCATCGTGAGCATGATTCTGGTCGTCATGCTCTTTAATGCCGTCTATCCTGCGGTGCAGCAGGGTGGAGAAGCCGTGACGAGTATGGCAAATAACGTGGCAGACCGGATGCGGAACCAGATTTCCGTGATCCATGCCAGCGCAGAATTCGACGATACGGGCTGGTGCCCCGATAGCAACGGAAACAGCACCTGCGATGTCCTGGCGTGGGTCAAAAATATCGGGCAGGCGCGGATCATCGGCATGGATCGAATGGACGTGTTTTTCGGTCCCGAAGACAACTACACGCGCATTCCCTATTCGCAAACTGCGACCGGCACCTATCCCTATTGGTCTGGGAGCATCGAGGGCGGCGGCGACTGGATACCGACGGCAACGATGCAGATCATCATTCACTATCTCTCCCCACCGAGCGCCCAGCGCTTTTACCTGAAAGTCACCCTGCCGGATGGCATTACGAGCGACTACTTTCTAGGAATCAGCGCATGGAACATGTAATCGTCGCCGTCATCATCATCTTTCTGCTCCTGTTCGGCGTGCTCACGCTGTCGAACGCCTTCATCTCCGCCCAGGAGACTCTACAAGAGTTGTGGGAGGAAATGAATACGCGCTCCAACGACCTGACGCACACGGCGCTCTCCCCCGTCGAGATGCGCGTGCTCGATTCCGGCAGTCTGATCGAAGTCACGGTGCGCAACAGCGGCACGCTGAAGCTGGCGGGCTTCGAGCGCTGGGACGTGTTCGCCGAGTACTACGACAAGTCCGTCGCCACGCCGACCTATCACATGGATCGGCTGACGTACAGCAGCAGCGAGGCGACGGATGGCGAATGGTCGGTCGCGCAGATTTATCTCGACAAGGCGCACGACATCCCGGAGAATTTCGAGGTGGGCATCCTGAACCCCGGCGAAGAATTGACCCTGCACCTGAAAATATCGCCGACGATCAACGTCGGAGACGTGGCGCAGGTGACGGTCTCGACGCCGAACGGCGTGACCGCCTCGCTCATGAGCGCGCGCAACACCCCGCCGACACTCGTGCTCGACAACGGATTGAAGATTCCCAGCGGCGGCGGCGGCGTGATCAGCTCGGACGACTTGCAGGTGGTCGACATCGACAACGACGCGAGCCAGCTTGTCTACACGATTGCCACGCTCCCGGTACAGGGGGCACTCGCGGCGCAGGGAACGCCCATCTCCCAGAGCACGCCCGCCGCGTCGGGAACGCCTGCGCCCCAGACCGGCTTCACGCAGAAGCAGATCGACAATAATCAGGTCGTCTATACCAACGCCGGAGAAGCCACCCCCGACAGCTTCGACTTCACCGTCTCGGATGGTATTGACACGATTGGACCGTTCAACTTCCCGATCACCATCAACAAAATCCCGGTGCTTGAGACGACCGCCCTGACGATGACCATTCCGGCGGGATCGACGGGGGTCATCAACGACGCCCTGCTGCACACGACGGACGAGGACGACCTGCCCACCGACCTGGTTTATACCGTGACGCAGCTTCCAGCCGATGGATACCTGAGCTTCTCGCCGACGTTCCGGCAGTCGGACATCGACAGCGACAGCCTGACTTACACACACACGGGAACCGATTCAGACATGTTCAAATTTGTAGTATCCGATGGCTACAACGTCATCGGGACGTACACTTTCAACATCATCGTCATCCCAGTGGAATTGACGGAAGAGTCTACGGAGGTGCCTACTCCGGTAGGCTGAGACGCGCATGTCCATAGACACAACCGATAAAACAGAAAACGCCAGCGTCACCACGATCTCGTCGCACAATATGGAGCTGGACAGCAAGATGGGCGGCGGGCTTCCTCTCGGCTCCTTGACGCTGGTCGAAGGCACTTCCGGCTCCGGGAAGTCGGTGCTGTCGCAGCAGATAATCTGGGGCGCGCTTCAGGATGGCTTCACCGTTTCGCTGTTCACCAGCGAGAATTCGGTCAACAGTCTGGTCGTCCAGATGCAGAAGCTCAACCTCGACGTCCTCGACTTCCTGCTGCTGCGCAAGCTGCGCATCTACCCGATGGCGCTGTCCCGGCTCGGCGCACGGGCACCGAAAGCCCTGCTGTCCGCCATCCGTCAGGAAAGCAATCACACACTGATCGTGGTCGATTCGCTCACCTCCGCTGTAATCCAGTCGACAGACAACGCCGATGTCCTGCGCTTTTTCGAGGAATGCCAGAGTTTGTGCGCCAATGACCTCTCGATCATGGTGACGCTGCACGCGACGGGTGTCAGCGACGAAGTGCTCAACTCGCTCCGTTCCATGTGCGACGCTGTCCTCCGGCTGCGCACCGAACAGGACGGGCAGCGCATGGTCAAGACGCTCGAAGTCAGCAAAGTGCGCGGCGCCAGCAGCGGCACGGGCGCTATCGTCGGCTTCGACGTAGAACCGGGTTGGGGAATGCGCGTCATCCCGATCAGCAAGGCGAGGGGCTGACGATGGTCGCCCTCACCGTGCTCCCGTTTGACTTTAAGCTTTCCGAGGTGCGCACCTGCAAAGAAGACCTGATCCCGCTGCTGACACCGGAACTTCGCGCTGCCTGTGAGGAATCGGGCTATCTGCTTGATTACCTCCAGTACGTGCCCATCGACGAATTCGGTATCCCCGCATACTACGTCAAGCCGCCCCGCTCGCTCGGGCAGGGTTCCGACCGCAACCTGATCTATCCGACCAAAGACGGGCTGTTCGTTCACATTTTCCCCGATACCAGCGGCGCGCGCGATCACTACGTCGCCATCGAGCCAACCGTGGTGACGGATATTGCACACATCATTCCGCTGGTCGAAACCAAGCTGGTCGCCTGGGCAGAAGAAATCGGTCGCACCGAGGACAAAGAAGAGAAGAAGAAGCTGCTGATCGACCTGATCGACCAGACGCTCACGACTCAGCGCCCGCATCCGGGAAACGGCAAGGTCAAGCAGACCAAAACACTGGTGTCGAACGCCCAGCTACAGGCGGTGCGTTATTACGTAATACGCGAAAAAATCGGACTGGGCGTGCTTCAGCCGCTCCTGCTCGACCCCTATATTGAAGATATTAGCTGCAGCGGCGTGGGGCATATCTTTATCGAACACAAGATTTTCAAAAGTGTCGAGTTGTCCATCGTCTTCCCCACGCTCGACGACGTGGACGAATTCGCCGTGTGGCTCGGCGAGTGGGTCAAAAGCCCGGTGACGGTGCGCAACCCGCTGGTCGACGCGGTCCTGCCCGACGGCTCGCGTATCAACATCGTTTACGGCGCGGAAATCAGCAAGCGCGGCAGCAACTTCACCATTCGTAAATTCTCCGGCGTGCCGACCAGCGTGCTGGAGCTGATCGATTTCGGCAGCCTCAACTACATGATGGCAGCGTATCTCTCGCTGGTGCTGGAATCACACATGAACGTCTTCGTCGTCGGCGCGACGGCATCCGGTAAAACCACCCTGCTCAACGCCATCACCGCCTTTATCAAGCCCGATGCCAAGATTGTGACGATTGAGGATACGCCGGAAGTTCAGGTGCCACACCAGAACTGGCTTCAGGAGATGACTCGCTTCAACAGCGGCGAGAAAAAAGGCAGTGACGTGGGCATGTTCGAGCTGCTCAAAGCCGCCCTCCGTCAGCGCCCCGACATGATTATCGTCGGCGAAATCCGCAGTATTGAAGCGGTCGTCGCCTTTCAAGCCATGCAGACCGGTCACGGCGTGATGTCCACGTTCCACGCCTCGTCGGTCGAAAAGCTGATCCAGCGCTTGACCGGCGACCCGATCAACATCCCGAAGACCTACATCGACAACCTCAACCTGGCGGTGATTCAGTCCGCTGTTCGCCTGGCGGACGGTCGCTCGGCGCGCCGCGTGCTCAGCGTCAACGAGATCATCGGCTACGACCCGGTTTCGCAGAGCTTCTCGTTCCTGGAAGCCTTCCGCTGGAACCCCAGCAGCGACACCTTTGATTTTCCCGGCTACATGAACAGCTATCTGCTCGAAGAAGTGATTGCCATCAAGCGCGGCATTCCGCCGCACCGACGCAAGGAAATCTACGACGAAGTGAAGCGGCGGGCGAAAATCTTCGAGAAATTGCACAGAGAGAAGAAAGTGACGGATTTCTATGACTTCTTCAAAATCCTCTCCGAAGCACGCCGACAAAAACTCCTTTAAACCCGTCAACGCCTTCGACATGTTCTACCAGCTCACGTACATGTCGGCGATGGCTTCGGCGGGGATTTCCAGGAGCAAGACGTTCCAGATTGCTGCGCAGGCGAAATCTTCGGCGGCGATTTACTTCGAGGCGATCAATACGCTGGTGACCGAGTTCCGCTACGACTACCCGGACGCCTGCCGCATGATCGGCGTCAAGGGGAAGTCGGAGAACATCCGCAGCTTCCTGCTGCGCATGTCCGACGCGCTGCGCTCCGGCGAGCCGCTGGGCGATTTTCTCGCCCGCGAGGCGGAAGTGCAGGGCGACGACTATCGCAACGAGTACGAGCGCAGCCTGGAAAACCTCAAGCAGTGGACGAACGCTTTCTCGTCGATCACCATCACCGTCGGTCTGATCATCATCATCCAGATGATCACGTCGATGATCTATTCGACCAGCCCGACCACGATTGGCGGACTGGTGGCGGCAGGCGCGATGATGGCGGGCTTCGGCGCGTGGATCATCTTCCGTTCTGCGCCGCGTGAAACCCTCAACGTGGACTTGACCAAAGGCTCCGTGCAGCAGCGGCGCGTCGACCGCTTATTCAAGATCATCTTCCCGACCACGCTGCTCATCGCCGCGGTGATCCAGTTGGTCACGGGCAGCACCGGCTTGGCGCTGATTATCGCGGCGGTCTGCCTGCTCCCCATCGGCTTCACCAGCATGGGCAGCGACCGCAAGACCAACAAGAAGGACATCGAGTTCAGCACGCTGCTGCGCTCGATGGGCGGCATGGCAACTTCCAGCGGCACAACGCTCAAGCAGGCGCTGACGAAAATCGACCTCAGTTCGTTCCCGGCGCTTCAGGACGACATCCAGCGGCTCAGCACGCGCCTGCTCGCGCGCATCGAGCCGGATATCTGCTGGGAGCAGTTCGGTCTGGAGACGGGCAGCCGCCTGGTCCACGACGTGACCAACATCTTCTACAGCGCGGTCAAGATCGGCGGCGACCCGGAGCGCGTGGGTTATCTATGCTCGCTGTTCGTCGCCAGGGTGACGCAGCTTCGCTCCAAGCGGCGGCTGGTTTCGGGGACGTTTTCGGCGCTCTCCACCGTCATGCAGGCGATGGTCTCCGTACTGATGGTCTTTGTGCTCTCCATCGTCAACAGCTTCGCCACGCTGGTGATGCAGCTATCGCCGAGCGAAACCGACCCGAACTTTCAAGGGCAGTCGTCGAGTATGAGCCTCGGTCTGGCGCAGTTTACGCCGCAAGACCTGGCTTTCCTGGCAACCGTTACCCTGGCGATGGTCATCGCCATTTCGGTCGCAAGCTCCGCCGCCATCATCTTCTCGGACGGCGGCATGAAGCTGAAGGTCTTTCTCTATCTCGCCCTGACGATTTTCATCTCCGGTCTGAGTTTCATCATTATCCCGCCGATGGTGGCGGGCATCTTGACGAAGTAAGGGATACCGATGTCGCTGACTGAAGTCCTGTTTTCTCGAAAAGAAGTGCTGATCAGCCTGATCGTGGTCGGGCTGGTCTTGCTCAGCGCCATCGGTCTGGCGGTGGGACCGTCGCTCTACCGTCGCTGGAAACAGATAGCCGAGAAGCGCAAGGAAACGCGCGAAGCCCGGCTCGCCAAGCGAGAGCAGACGAAGCGCGACCTCCAGGCGGCTGCCGCGCAGCAGCTTGCCCGGCAAATCGCGGAAGCGCAGGGCATTGCCCCAGCCGCCGAAGTCGAGGAGACGCCCGAAGAGCCGCCTCCGCCGGACGCCGCAGCAGAGGAAGCACCCCCCGCAGCAGCGGATGAAGCAAGCGCGGAGGAGACTCCAGCAGCGGAGGCGGAGACTGAAGAAGAGAAACAGGAAGAAGAAACGGGTGTGCCTGCCTCGGCAATGCAGGACATTCTGAACAGCGTGTTTGTCGATGACGAAGTTGACTCGCGTTACGACGTGCTCTTGCAGGGCGTTGAAGTCGGCAGCGCCGAGGAACTCCTGACAATGGCGACCAAAGTCGCCACCGACCTTCGCACGCTTCGGCAGAAGTCGGGCTAGTAAAGGGAAAGCATCATGAATTCTGATGAAAAAATCCGGCGTCTGACTTCCGAAGTGGGCGAAGACATGCGCCGACAGGATGAACAGAAGAAGACCGCTTACTTCGAGCAGCCGCATGACACCCTGGGCGGCTCCGACGATGGCTCGTTTGTCTGGAAAATCCGGCTTGAGCTGTCCTTCGACCCCAGCGTGACCTACGAGCTGGCGGTCGATCAGGATATGATCATCGGGCGCGAACAGACCAGCGAGATCACGACGATCTTCCCCAACATCGACATCGACGAGCTGGGTGTATCGCGCAAGCACGCCCTGCTGCGCCCGACCGCCAGCGTCCTCTACCTGCTCGACCTGGGCAGCACCAACGGCAGCCGTCTGAACACGCGCCCGCTCGGCGTGAATATCCCCTACCCGCTCATGAACGGCGACATGGTCGCGCTGGGGCGGCTGGAATTCATCGTCCGCATCGTCCAGGTGCCGAAAACGCACGACCACGCGCACGTCACCGTCGCGCAAGACCCTGACGCCCTCGTGGCGGAGATCGCCTGCGCGATCACGTCGCAGCTTGCGCTCAAGGACGTGCTTAAGCAGGCGATTGACATGGCGCGCCTGTACACGCCCGCCGACGAAGTCAGCATCTGGCTGATCGACGAGATGAGCGGCGAGTTATTCCTCGAAGCCGCCGACGGCATGAAAGATCAGAAGGTTTTCCACCTGCCAGTCGAGAGTACGCTCGCCGGGAAAGCCATCCAGCAGGGTAAGCCGCAGCGCACCAACCGCCGCGCCGACGGCGACCCGATCAAGCTGAAGACCGGCTACATCGCCGAAGGCGTGATCTACGTCCCGCTGACGCTGGGCGACGTGCCGGTGGGCGTCATTTCCGCCGTTCACCGCGATGTCGGCAAGGTGTTCACCAACGTCGACGAGCGCGTCATGGTGGTGATCGCCAACCTGACGGCGATAGCCATCCAGAACGCCCGCATCTTCCAGAAGACGCGCCAGGACCTCACGCGCACGTCGAAAGTCGTGACGGCATTCCACTATGCGCTGTCGCAGGAGGTCAAGCGGCAGATTCACTCGGTCGTCGCGCGCACCAACATGCTCCAGACGGACGGCGATTTCAACGACGAGACGATGGAAGTCCTCGCCCTGATCCGGGAGGCAGGCGAAGGCACGCTCGATCTGGTCGAGCGGATGCTCAACATGGCACGCCTCAGCCTCGAGCCGATTGCCAAGCGCGGACCCTGCGATCTGGTGCAGATCGTCGGCAACGCGCTCGACGTGCTTCAGCCCGCCGCCGACGCCAAGCCGCTCCGCCTGAAGGGCGAGATCGAAGGGAAGCCTTACAAGGTCTGGGGCGACGCGCAGTACCTCTTTTACAGCGTCCACAACCTGCTCGATAACGCGATCAAGTTCACGCCCGCGCCCGGCGAAATCGAAGTCAACCTCAGCTTCGCCAACGAAGGCATCACCATTCGCGTCGCCGATACCGGACCCGGCATCCCAGAAGACGAACTGCCCGACCTGTTCAACCGCTTCTTCCACCGCAACCCGAACGACGGCGACGGCACGCGCGGGATCGGGCTGGGTCTGGAGATCGTGCGCACGACCATCGAAGCGCACCTGGGCACCGTCCGGGCGCACAACCGCGAGCATGGCGGCGCGGAGTTCATTATCTCGCTGCCCGCCAGCCTGAGAGCCGGGCGGTTGGAAGGCGCCGGAACGGGCACAACAGGTTCGCCACAATGATGCTGCTGGTCGCAATCCTGGGCATCGTCGTCGGCTGGCTGCTCGAAATCGCGGGGGATACCCTCTATCGCTACAGCCACAAGCAGGCATCCGGCACAGCATCGCTCCTTCACTCCCCGGCGCTGCTGCGCGCGCTCCTGCGCCGCGCCGGCGGCGAAACCGGCGTCTTTGAGGTAGGCTTCGAATTGTTCAGCGGCGTCGTCTTCGCGCTGCTGTACGCGCTGCACGGCGCGTCGGAGCAAACGCTCTGGTTAGTCGTCGTCTATAGCTTTTTCGCCCTTATCACGATCATGGATTATAAATATCGGATAGTGTTGAACATCCTGACGTATCCGGGTCTGGTGGTCGCGCTGGTGCTGAACATCGTGCTGCTGCGTCAGCCGGTGTTGAATATCGTGTTGGGCATGATTTTCGCCTTCGGGGTATTCTATCTGACTGCCATGATCAGACCGGGCGGTCTTGGCGGCGGCGATGTCAAGCTGGCAACGCTGATCGGCGCGGCGTTCGGTTTCCCGCAGGTGTTGGGGGTGCTGATCGTCAGCGCGGCTGCCAGCGCCATCGCCATCATTGTTTTGCTGGTGGTGCGCCATCATACGCCGAAGGATTCGATCCCGTATGCGCCTTTCCTGTGTCTGGGAGCGGTTGTGATACTCGTCTATAGTTCAATGCTGATCGTCTCGTGAAATCCCCAGGAATAAATTCATGTTCGACGACCAAATCCCCGAAGAAGACGAGCAGGAAAGTCCGCGGCAGGGTGGCGCCCGCCGCTTCGTCCCCTGGCTGTTCGCGCTGGGGATCGGGCTGCTGTTCCTGCCGCTCTATCTGTTCTCCAACGCGATAGACGACTCGACGACGCCGCTCGCCACCCAGGCGCAGGAACTCCAGGCGACCATCACCTCGCCGCCGCCCGTCCCGCCCGAAGAGGCGACGCTGGCGCAGCAGCTTCTCGACGTGCGCTCGCAGCTTTCCGTCATCGAGAGCGTCCCGGCGACGCTGGCCGCCTCCCACGTCGATTGGCCCGCGATTGCGGCGGTCGTCCACGATTACAACGCCGATCAAATCCGGCTGACCGCGTTTAGCAACGACGCGGGTCGTCTTACCATCGGCGGCGGCGCCATGCAGGAGAATTCCGTGCTTGACTATGCGCATGGGCTGGACAGCACCGGCTATTTTTCCAACATCAACGTACAGTCGATCACCACGAATCCAACCCCGCCGCCCACGCCGAACCCGGACGGCACGTCGTCGCTGGAGGAACCCTACTTCCCCTTCGTCTTCATCCTGTACGTGGACATCAGGGACAACAGCAATGGATCTTGAAAGCCTTGTGCAGCGGCTGTTCAGTTGGCTGCCCTTCTTCCTGATCCTGATGATCCTGATGGGCATCGCCTTCTTCGCGGTTCGCACGGTGCTTCCGCGCTGGCAGGCGTTTGATCAAGTCTCCAGCCAGGTCAGCACCCAGCAGGTGATCGTCGCCACCGATCTCGCGGAGCAAGCCGACACCAATAATCTGCCGATCCTGAACACGCAGATCACCAGTTTGCAGGGGAGACTGAATGCCGCCGGGACGATTTTCCTGACGAAAGGCGAAGCGGAGCAGGTGCTGAACCGGCTCTACAACTATGCCTACTCCAGAGGCGTGCGCGTCACGAATTTGCAGGCGCAGCAGACATCGCAAGCGCAGGCGCCCAACGCCACCGCCCCCGCTTATGAGACCAGCGCCTATCAGTTGCAGGTCACGGGCGGCGTCGCCAATCTGATCGACTTCATCTCGCACTTTCAGGAGGCGTCGCTGCCGAGCGTGAACATCGCCAGCATGACGATCACACGCTCCGGGGATCAGGCGATCATGACGATGGGGCTGCTGATTTACACCTCGCGCTACGCTTCCGGGGACGCGCTCAGCCAGATTCCCACGTCGCTGCCGACGCTGGTGCCGACGAACACGCGGACACCGACGCCAACCCCTACCGACACGCCGACGCCTGCGGAGACTCCGGTCACGCAGGTCGCCATCGTGCCGACGGCGACCTTCACCATCACGCCCTCGCTCACACTCACGCCAACGCTGTCGCCCACGCCATCGCGCACACCAACGCCTGCCCCGACGCTGGTGAACTGCCCCGGCGCACCGCCCTCGCAGTTCCACGAGGGAGACATCGCCATCGTTCATTTCGAGGGATTGGGGGCGCTGCGGCTGCTGTCCGACCCCAACGGCAGCGTGATGGGCACGCGCACGCAGGCGTACAACAACGACCGCCTCGAAATCGTCACGGGACCCGTCTGCGGCAACGGCGCGCTCTACTGGTACGTCCGCAATACGACCCGCGACGACGCTCTCGGCTGGGCTGCCGAAGCCAAAGGCAGCGACCGCTGGATGTGCCCGGTCAGCAATCCGACCTGTAGCTGATACGCATCACGGGAGCGACGCTCGCGCCCACCGCCGAAGCCTCGCACGTCTTCAGCGGCTTGCCGATACGCCGTCGTTCAGTCGTCGGAGGAATTCGGTATGCACTCGGCGATGGCTCGGTAGAGTTCGCGGGTGATTTCGTTGTGGGCGATTTCCAAGCCGAACACCACGCCCTGATAGAAGGCAATATCGTGACGGTGTACCTGCTGCCCGCTCTTATATTCGGCTTCGTCCGCCAGCAGATCGATGCGTATCAACAACTCAATCAGATGTCGCTGAAGCTGATCGGGAACGCGCTCAAGATCGACCTGACTGAACTCGCTCGTATGCATGATCCTCGGTCACCACGCCAACAAGCCTGCGGTACTCAGCCGATACGACCGGTCACGTAATCTTCGGTGCGCGAATCGGTTGGGCTATTGAAGAGTTGATCGGTCGGGGCATATTCGATCAGATGCCCGATGCGCTGCTCGTCCGCCAGCAGAAAGGCGGTCATCTCGGCGACGCGCATCGCCTGCTGCATGTTATGCGTCACCAGGACGATGGTGTAATGCTTGACCAATTCTTTCATCAGGTCTTCGATCTTCCGCGTGGAGATCGGGTCGAGCGCCGAGCAGGGTTCGTCCATCAGCAGCACGTCCGGCTCGACAGCAATCGAGCGGGCGATGCACAGGCGCTGCTGCTGCCCACCCGACAGCGCTGCGCCGGACATGTGCAGCTTGTCTTTCACTTCATCCCACAGGGCAGCCCCGCGCAGCGCGCGCTCGACCACCTCGTCGAAGTTGACGTTCTTCGGCTTGCCCCGGTTGAGCTTGAACCCGGCGATCACGTTGTCGTAGACCGACATCATCGGGAACGGGTTCGGCTTCTGGAAGACCATCCCCACACGGCGGCGTATCCGCACCGGGTCGATCTCCGTGCCGTAGATATTCTCGCGGTTGAGCAGCACTTCTCCGGTCACGTAGGCGTCTTTGACGACCTCGTGCATCCGGTTCAGGCAGCGCAGCACCGTCGATTTACCGCACCCGGAGGGACCGATCAACGCGGTGATGATGTTCGGTCGAAAATGGATGCTCACGTCGGCAACGGCGTGCGTTTTGCCATAGTACACGTTCAGATTTCGAGCTTCAAGCTCGCTGCCTTTGATTGCCATACTAGCGGACATAACGGAACCTCTTGGTTGTGTAACGGACGGCGCCACTAAACAATGCGACCACCAGCACCAGCACCAGCGTTGCCGCCCAGGCTTTTTGATGCCAGTCGGGATAAGCTGATTGTGCGTAGTCGTAGATTACCAGCGGCATCGCCCCCATCGGTTTCATCAGGTCAAAGTTGAAGAACTGGTTGCCCAAAGCGGTCAGCAGCAGCGGCGCGGTTTCGCCCGCCGCGCGCGCGACCGACAGCACCACGCCGGTCAGAATACCCGGCAGCACCGTCGGGATAACTACGTTGATGATCACGCGCCAGCGCGGCACGCCCAGCGCCAAGCCCGCCTCACGGAGCGAATCCGGCACCAGCCGCAGGATTTCTTCGACCGTGACTCCGATAATCGGCACCATGATGAACGCCAGCGCAATCGCGCCCGCCAGCCCCGAAAAGCCGGTGAAGTAATGCACGACCAGCGCCCACACGAACACGCCGATCACAATCGAAGGCAGCGATGCAAGGATTTCCAGCGAGAAGCGAATCACGCTGTTGATCCGCCCGCCGCTGTATTCCGCCATATAAATGCCTGTACCTACCCCAAGTGGCACCGCCATCAGCGCGCCGACGGCGAGCATTTCCAGCGATCCCAGAATTGCCTGCGCGATGCCACCACCCTCTTGTCCCATCGCTTTCGGGATTTGCGTGAAGAAGTCAATGTTCAGCCCGCCGATGCCCTGCAGGGCGATATAGCCGACGATCAGAAACAGGATGACTACCGAAATCAGCGTGAGCGAAAGCAGGAAGCCTGCCATGAAATTCTTCACCGCATTCCGGCGAACGTAGCGCGCTTCTTCCAGGCTGAAAAAGGCGCGGCGACGTTCTTCTACACTGCCTATTCCGGCAATTTCAATCGTTGATTGTTCCACAATGTCCCTTTCAGTTACTGCGCCGCAGCGCCGCCGGGGAGGCGGTTAATCCGGCTGACCAGCACACGCGCCAGAATGTTGAAAAAGGTCGAGACGAGCAGCAGCACCAGCCCCAGCTCGACAATCGCGGCGAAGTACATCGGCAAATCGGCTTCGGTGAACTGGTTGGCGATGGCGCTGGCAATCGTATAGCCGGGGGTGAACAGCGAAGCGGAGATTTCCTGTGAGCTGTTGCCGATCACCATCGTGACCGCCATCGTCTCGCCAATCGCGCGCGCCAGCCCCAGCATCGCCGCGCCGACGATGCCGCCCATCGCGTAAGGCAGCACGGCTTTGCGCAGCATCTCCCAGTCCGTCGCCCCCAGCGCCAGCATTCCCTCTTTCTGGAGGCGGGGAACCTGGGCAATGATCTCGCGCGAAATCGCCAGGATCGTCGGCAGGATCATGATCGCCAGGATCACGCTGGCGGTCAGCAAGTCCTGCCCAATCGTCGGACCTCTGAAAAGTTCGCCGATGACCGGGATTGGTCCAATCACATTGCGCAGAAACGGGTCGATGGTGTTGCGCATGAATGGCGCGAGCACGAACAGCCCCCATAAGCCGAAGCCGACGCTCGGAATGGCGACCAGAAGCTCGATGATGAAGGAGAGGATATTGCCGATGGTCTTGGGCGCATATTCCGAAATGTAGAGCGCCGCGCCGACGGCGAAGGGTGTCGCCATCAACAGCGCCAGAACTGACGTGACGATGGTGCCGAAGATGAACGGCGCAGCCCCGTAGTTCTGGAAGACCGGGTCCCAGTCGGAGGAGATCAAAAAGCTAAAGCCATATTGGGCGATAGCAGGCTCAGCATCGATATAAAGGAGGATGATGACGCCAGCCAGCAGGACGATCATGCTAAGCGCGGTAACGCGGACAACGTTCTTGAAGATACGTTCTCCGCGCTGGGAAGTGGCTTCCGCTACGGAAGTTGCCATATGGTGCAGTCCTTAACAGCAATCAGCGAGGGGGATACCCGCGTGAGTATCCCCTCCGCTGCTAAGCTAATTGATCGATGGGTGGCAGGTCTTACATGCCAGCTTCAGGCGTCGCAATGTCGGTGGGCAGCGCCTGCTCACCGTTGACCATGATCTTGAGAATCTGCTTCTCGTCTGCCAGGACTGCCGGTTCGGGCAGCGGCGAGTAGCCCAGGGATTCGTGGTACGCCTGACCATCGTGCGAACCCCACCACAGCATACGGGTCAGCGCCGTCGCCTTGGCAGCGTCGGTCTGGTTCGGGCAGACCAGCATCCAGGTAAAGCCAGCAATCGGATAGGTGTTGTCGCCAGCGCCGTTGACGATCATGATGCGCAGGTCATCCGGCAGTTCAACACCCGCAGCCGCCTCGCTCACCGTCTCGGTGGTCGGAGCGACGAAGTTACCCGCCTGGTTCTCAAGCAGGGAAATGGGCAGGTTATTCTGCTGAGCGTAAGCCAGTTCGACGTAACCCAGCGCGTAGGGGACACCGGCAATCGCGCCAGCGATACCGGAATTACCTTTTTGACCGATGCCCGTCGGCCAGCGGACGGACGTGCCAGCGCCCACATTGGTCGCCCACGTGTCGCTTACAGCCTTCAGGTAGCTGGTGAAAATGTTGGTCGTGCCGGAGCCGTCCGAACGATGCACCACCGAGATCGGCTGGTCGATGTCCGCCAACTGAGGATTGTCGGCGACCAGTTTGTCGTCTTTCCAGTTGGTGATGTCGCCCAGGAAAATCCCTGCCAGCGTATCGGGCGTGAATTTCAGCACCGTGTCGCTGCCAGCAAGTTCAGGAATATTGTAGGTCACAACCACGCCACCGAGCGCCATCGGAAGGTGCAGAATGGGCGCGCCGCAGGTTGCTTCTGCTGCCGTCAACTGATCGTCCGTCATCGGGGCGTCCGAAGCGCCAAAGTCGACCGTCTGATCGGTGACAGCCTTGATGCCGCCACCCGAACCAATCGCCTGGTAGTTGATTTCGACGCCGGTCAGAGCCGCGTAATCACTAAACCACGTCGTGTAAAGCGGCGCGGGGAAAGTCGCGCCTGCACCTGTTAGGCTCTGTGCTTCGCCATCCATCGGACCAGTGATCAACCCCGAACCGGGAACCGGCGCAGGCGTGGTATCCTGAGCCAGCGCAAACGGCACACTGAACGCAGTGACGAGAGCCATTGCGCAGATAACGAGCAGTACCTGCTTTTTCATGTTTTGACATCCTCCTGGCACGCAGACGGAAAGGTAGAATCGTTCGGGCCCTTACACGCTATAGGTGTAACGCGAGTGCTGTAAGCCCATGTTAAGAAACAGCCAAATTTCTTTAAATTTCCTGTGCGCTGCATAAACAATGGGGTTTTTCGCCTCAGACGGGCGAAAATGAGCTGAAAATTGGGTCTGCGGGCGTATTCGTTTTGGAGAATTCGGCAGGGGATACAGGCGCTTGTTAATCGCCTGTGGAGAATGTTTCGAGCATACCGTCGTAGGGGCACGGCGTGCCGCGCCCCTACCAAATCACGTCAACTCAAGCGCTGCTGTCCAGCTCACAACTGGAACTGCACCTTCATGCGCATCGGGTCTTTCTCGGCGATCTCCAGCCCGCGACAGAAATCGTCCAGCGGCAGCCGGTGCGAAATCAGCGGCTCGACCTGCACCGCTCCGCTCTGGATCAGGGTGATAGCCTGTGGGAAGGTGCGGTTGACGGCGAAACTGCCGATGATCTTCAGGTCGCGCCGGAACACCTCATACGCCGGGAACTTGACGAGCGTCCCATTGGGCGTGACGCCGAAGACCCAGATTTTGCCGCGCGGCTTGACGTAGGCGAACGTACCTTCCAGCACCGCCGGGATGCCGGTCGCGTCGACGACGATGTCATAGCCGTCCGGCTCGATAGCCTTGATCGCCGCCGCCTGATGTTCGTCCGCTCTGACCACGTGAGTCGCGCCGAGGCGCTGCGCCAGTTCCAGCCGCGAAGGAACCACGTCGGTGACGACCACGCGCGCCGCGCCCGCCTGCTTCAACGCCTGCGCCACCAGACAGCCCATCGGACCCGCGCCGAAGACGAGGGCGCTGTCGCCCGCCTGCACGTCGACCTGTTTGATGCCCCACACGACGCACGCCAGCGGCTCGATCACCGCCGCCGACGAAAAAGGCATGTCGCCGATTGCAAACACGTTCCCCTCCGGCGCGATGACGTACTCGGCGAACGCCCCGCTGCGGGTCACGCCAATCGCCTGAAGATTTTTGCACTGGTTCGGTTCGTTGCGCTGGCAGCTTGAGCAGCGGTTGCAGGGGATATTCGGGTCGGCGCTGACGCGATCCCCGACGCGAAAATTGCGAACGTTCGCCCCGACCGCCACCACCTCGCCGCTGAACTCGTGCCCCGGAATGATCGGGTAAATCGCTTCATATTCGCCTTTGAAGATGTGCAGGTCGGTGCCGCAAATCCCCGCCGCGCGCACCTTGATCAACACATCGTCCGCTCCGGGAGTTGGCTCCGGCACGCTGGTGACGATGCCTTTGCCGGGCTGTTCAATTCGGGCGGCTTTCATGTCATTTTCTCCAAATATCTCTCGCCAAAATCTATGCGTCAGATCGTACCCGCCCGACGCCGCACTCGCAACGCCACTGATCACGGCAATTTACTGTCATTCGATAGATTGCGAGCGCGCCGACCGCGTTGTACATTGGAATGACCCCGGCGCGGGGACGGCAGCAGAAGGATCATCGTTGGACAAGCTCCTCCTGGGAATCGACGTAGGGACGACCACCGTCAAGGCGGCGCTGTTCAGCCTCGATGGGCGGCTGCAAGCATCCGGCAGCGTGGAAACTTCGCTGCGGCACGTCCGCCCCGGCTGGATCGAGCAGAATCCCGACGACTGGTGGCGGGCGGTCTGTCAGGTCGTCCGGCAAGCCTGCGCCGCCCTGCCGGATGCCGCCGAGCGCATCGCGGGCTTGGCGGTCAGTTCTCAAGCCCCCACGCTGATCGCGCTCGACCGGGCGGGCGAGCCGCTGCGCCCCGCGTTGATCTGGATGGATCGCCGCGCGCAAGCCGAAGCCGTCGAGCTGGAACGGCTGCTCGGCGCGGAGATGGTTTTCGCCACCACCGGCAACCACGCCGATGCCTTCTATCTCGCCGCCAAGCTGCGCTGGTTCAGCCAGCACGAACCCGACCTGATGGCGCGGACGCAGCGCTTCGTGCAGATCAACGGCTACATCAACTACCGGCTGACCCGCACCCTCAGCCTTGACCGCTCACATACCGGGCTGATGCAGCTTCATGATTTCGCCAGCGGCGAGTGGTCGCCCGCTTTGTGCGCTGCCTGCGGTGTCGACCCGGCGCAGTTCCCGCCCATCCTCGCCTGCCACGCGCTTCAGGGCGAAGTGACCACCGAGGCTGCCGGGGCGACCGGCTTGCGCGCGGGCACGCCGGTCGTGGCGGGCGCGGTCGATGGCGCGGCGGCAACGCTGGAAGCGGGCGCGACCGAACTCGGAGTCGCCGCCGAGATGACCGGCACGTCCACCGTCCTGAATATGCCCAACGACCGGCACCTCGCGCATCCGTCGCTGATCGCCATGCCGCACGCGCTGCCCGAAACGCAGTTGTTGATTGGCGCGACCGTCGCCTCAGGCGCCAGCCTGCGCTGGTATCGGGATCAATTCGGCGCGGAGGAAGTGCAAACGGGTGCGCGGCTCAACCGCGACCCGTTCGACCTGCTCACCGAGCAGGCGGCGCAGGTCGAGCCGGGCAGCGAGGGCGTGTTGTTTCTGCCCTACATGATGGGCGAGCGCTCGCCGCTGTGGAACAGCAACGCGCGCGGCGTCCTGTTCGGGCTGTCGCTGGCAACGTCGAGAGCCGCCGTCATCCGCGCGATTCTGGAAGGCGCGGCGTTCGCGCTGCGTCACAACGTCGAGGTCGCCGGGGAAGCAGGCATCCACCTGAGCGAAATCCGTTCGGTGGGCGGCGGCGCGCGCAGCGACCTGTGGAATCAGATCAAGGCGGACGTGTTGGGTCTGCCCATCCTGCTGCCGGAAGCGTCGGTCGGCGCGCCCTTCGGCGACGCGCTGCTGGTCGGCATGGGCTTGGGGCTGTACCCCGACATTCGCCAGACGATCCGCGACAGCGTGCGCATCCAGCGGCGTTACGAGCCGAACCCCGCCGCGCACGAGCGCTACAACCAGCTTTACCCACTGTTCCGCAGGCTCTACGAGCATCTGCGCGAGGATTTTGACGACGCGGCTGCCCTGCGCGACGCGGGCGATTCGTAGGGGCGCACGGCTGTGCGCCCCTCCAATCACATCCAGCAATCTACCTGCAACCCTACCATCCGTCCGCGAGCGTGACGCTGTGGCGCTGCTGCAAGAGCGCTGCGGTGCGTTCCACTTCCTGACGCGCGTCCGCTTCCGACCAGCCCAGCGCGGGCGCGGCAGCGGCGGCGAGTTCGTCGAGGACGGCGCGGTTCACCCGCCCCAGGAAGCCGACCAGCGTCCGCCGCAGGATCAGGTCGTCCAGATGCGCCATCTTTTCCTGCGCCGCCATGAACTGGATTTCGCGCTGCGAATAGCCGTCGAGGTGCTCAAGCGGACGATCCGCACCGGCTTGCATCCAGGCGATCACGGCTTCGGCGCGGGTTCCGTAGCGCTCCAGCAGCGCGTCGATGCGCTCGGCGGGCAGTCCGCTCTGCTGCTGATGCTTGGCGATCCATGCCGCGCGCGCGTCCGCGCTCCGGGGATAGTTCGCGCCGCCGCCAATCGTCAGGTTCTTGGTATCGACCGTGCGCGTGCGTCCGAACGCGGGCAAAAGCTGATCGGTCACCTGCTCGGAGAAGGCGCGGAAGGTCGTCCACTTGCCGCCGACCAGCGAGTAAATCGGGAAGGCGATGCCATCGCTTGCTGGCACGAGCGGCACGCTGTGATCGCGGCTGATCTGCCCCGGCACGAAAGCGTCGCTGCTCGGCAGCGGGCGCACGCCGCACAGCCGAAAGACGATGTGCGAGCGGTCGAGTTTGATGCCAGGGAAGACGAGCCTGACCGTCTGGAGCAGATAGTCGGTCTCTTCCTCGTCGCAGGTCGCCTGATCCGGGTCGGTCACGGGGATGTCGGTCGTGCCGATGAACACTTTATCTTCAATCGGGTAGAAGATGGTGAGGCGACCGTCGGAGTTGACGAAGTGCATCATCTGCCCCTGCGTCGCTTCCCACAATTCCCTGTGATCCACGACCAGATGCGAACCTTTGGTGCCGCCGATGAACTGCGTCGGGCGCTGCATGGCGCGGTTGGCGAAGTCGATCCACGCGCCGCTGGCGTTGACCACGATTTTCGGCTGGACGCTGATCGCCTCGCCCGTGACTTCATCCTTCAGCGTCACCGTGTCGCCCGCCGCGCTCTCCATGCGCACGTAGTTGAGCGCGTGCGCGTCGGCGTTGGCGGCTTCGCCATCCAGCAAAAGCTCCAGACACAGGCGTTCGGCGTAGGTCAGCCGGGCGTCGTAATAGGTCTCCGTGCAGACGGCGCGCGGATTGAGCAGCGGACGGCGGGCGCGGGCAGCGCCGCGCAGCTCAAAACGGTGGTGCGGCAGGATTTGCTGCTTCCCGGCGAACAGATCGTACATGATCAGCCCGACCTCGACGAGCAGCGCCCCGCGATCCCCCGGCTGGCTTTTCATGTGCAAGAACTGCCGGATCGCGTAGAGCATCCCGCCCAGCCAACTGTAGATCGGGATGGTCGCGGGCAGCGGCTTGACGTAATGCGGCGCGTTGACCAGCAGACGGTTGCGCTCCAGCAGGCTTTCCCTCACCAGCCGAAACTCGCCGTTCTCCAGATAGCGCAAGCCGCCGTGAATCACCCGCCCGGATGCCGCGCTGCACGCCGCGCAAAAGTCGGACTTCTCGACCAGCAGCACGTCGACGCCCTGTAGCGCCAGATCGCGGAAAAGCCCGGCGCCGTTGATGCCGCCGCCGACGATCAACACGGATACTTCCGGCTGGCGACGAATGGCTTCAAGCGTCTCCTGCCTGTTCACAAGAGATTTCCCTTTCCAGAATAGTCGATGAGCCAATGGACGAGGGCTTGCCGGGTGTTCCGGCAAGCCCTTGTTTGGTGCGCTACCAGGAGGTATAGCCGCCGTCGATGATAATGTCGCTGCCCGTCATGTAGTCCGACGCTTCCGCAGCGAGATAAACCACTGCGCCCTGCAAGTCGGTGACTTCCGCCATGACGCGCTGAGGTATGAGACCCATCCAGGCGGGCAACATTTGCTGCCCTACGGGCGTCTGGAGCAGGTCATCGACCAGTTTGGTGCGCGTGTAGCCGGGGCTGATGCTGTTAACCCGGACGCCATCCTCCGCCCATTCCGCGCCGAGGCTGCGCGTCAAATGAATTACGCCCGCTTTGGACGTGTTGTAGTGCGATTGATCTTGCGGCGTGTTGGAAATCGAGCCGGACATCGACGCGGTGTTGATGATCTTGCCATACCCGGCTTTGATCATCTGGCGCCCTTCGGCTTGCGCGCACAGGAAGACGCCCTTGAGGTTGATGTTGATCATGCGATCCCAATCGGCTTCGCTCATCTCCTCTGCCGCCACCCACTGACCGACGCCGGCGTTGTTGACGCCAATCGTCAGCTTGCCCCACTGCTTCAGGACGGCATCGATCATCGCCTGCACCTGGTCGGCTTTGGTCACGTCGGCTTGCACGGCGATGGCATCCACGCCCTTCGCCTTCAGTTCCTCGACGACCGTCTGTGCGAGCGGAAGCAGGATGTCCACGACCGCGACAGCCGCGCCCGCTTCGCCCAGCGCGTGCGCGTAGGCGCGACCGATGCCCTGCCCCGCGCCTGTCACCAGCGCGGTACGTCCCTTCAACGAAAATCGTTCGAGAATTGGCTTTGCACTCAAAACAGGATCATCCGCCATCATTCGTTCTCCCGGTTAGTTCTGCGGCATCGCAATTTGCACCTTCACCGATGTCGCGGGCATATGCAGCGCGTAATCAAACGCCTCGATGCTGTCCGCGAAGGTGAAGGTATCGGTAATCAACGGCTTGACGTTCAACTGCCCGCTGCCCATCAGCGCCAGCGCCCTCGGATACACGTGCGCGTAGCGGAAGACGTGCTCCACGCGCGCCTCTTTCACCGACGCGGCGACCACGTCGTAGGGAATCGGCTCGACCGGCATCCCGATGTAGACGACGCGCCCGGCAGGCGCGAGCGGCTCGAACACGCTGGAGGCGGCTTTGGGGTTGCCGCTGGCTTCGAACACGATGTCCGCGCCCCAGCCATCGGTCTTTTTCATCACCACGTCGACCAGGCTCTCTTTAGCGACGTTGACGGGCGTGATCGGACCGAGCTTGGCGATGATGTCCAGCTTGGGCTGCTGCACGTCGCTGACGATGACTTCGCTGCATCCACCCGCCAGCGCCGAGAGCACCGTCACCATGCCGATGGGACCCGCGCCCGACACGACGGCGACATCGCCCGGCTTGATCTGCGCCTTATTGGCGGCGTGCATCCCGACCGCCAGCGGCTCGACCATCGCGCCTTCGGCGAAGCTGACCGTATCCGGCAGCCTGAACGTGAACGCCTCCGGATGGACGACCGTCGGGCGCAGGACACCATGCACGGGCGGCGTCGCCCAGAAGCGCACCGCCGGGTCGAGATTGTAGATGCCCAGCCGGGTCGCTTTGCTGTTGGGATCGGGAATGCCCGGTTCCATGCAGACGCGATCCCCAACCTTCAGGCTTTTCACCTCGGAGCCGACTTCCACGATGACTCCGGCGGCTTCGTGCCCCAGCACCATTGGCTCGCGCACGATGAACTGCCCGATGCGACCATACTCGTAGTAATGCACGTCACTGCCGCACACGCCAACCGTGTGCAGCGCAATGCGGACATCGTGCGGACCTAATACCTGGTCGACATCGATGTCACGGATCGCCAGTTGACCAACTTTTTCCAGTACGAGGGCTTCCATAGCCCACAACCCCTTTCTATCTAACCCCAGCGGATAATGGCAAATGCCAAGACGAGCGAAATGCCCGTCGCAAACCCGATGGGAAGAATCGCTTCGATAAAGCGCAGCCACACCAGATGAATGGCGATCAGACACACAATGCTGATGAAATAGCGGTCGAACAGATTGGTGTCAATCGGGAGAAAGCCTTTGCGCGGCGCTGGCGGCGGCGGTGCGTCCAGCTTGTTCAGACGCTCCACCTCCTCCTTCATCCCCTCGTCCTCAATTTTCTTGAGTGTGTCGGAGCTTTCTGTAGGCATATTCTCCCCCTAATCCTTCACCGCGCCAAAGGTCAAGCCGGTGACGATGTAGCGCTGCGCGAAACTCACGAAAATCAGCGACGGGATCAGCACCAGCGTCGCCGTCGCCGCCATCTCGCCCCAGTTCGTGCCGGTGACGGTCACGAATTCCGCCAATCCGGTGGTGATCGTTCGAGCGTTCACGCTGGTCAGGGTCGCGGCGAAAAGGTACTCATTCCAGGAGAAAATCCAGCTCAGGATCGCAGTCACCGCCAGACCGGGCGCAGCCAGCGGCAGGATGATCCGGCGCAGCACGCCGAACAGCCCCGCGCCGTCGATCATAGCAGCTTCGTCCAGTTCTATCGGTATACCATCCATAATGCCTTTCATCAACCAGATCGAGAAAGGCAGGTTGAACACGCAGTACAGCAGGATCAAGCCGATCCGGGTGTCGAAGAACCAGAAGTTGCCGATTTTGAAGGTGAACATCAGGAACACCGAGGCGGGCGCCATGCGCTTGATGATCGTCCAGAAGAAAGTGTTGTCTTTCCCGTTGATGGGATGTTGATGGGATAATGTCGCTGACTGTTACCAAATGTCACTGATCCTTATTCACGAAAGTCATCTGAGAAAAGAAGGAGTTGAGGCGTCACGCAGGCTCCTGCGCAGTCCGCGACGCAGGCTTCGCCGAAACAGGGAAATCCAAGCCGCGCCCCTGCCGAACGTGGCAGGGGCGGTTTTCGCTCTACCCGGCTGCCGGATCAAATCGAGCTAGGGAGTCGGTTTGCCCGCGTGTTCTCTCGGCGCGTCGTAGAGCAGTTCCAGAAGCTGCAAGCGCGTCAGGTCGAGCGAGCGCACCACTTTCTGCGAGAAACGCTTCAGGAAGGCATACCCCAGTGCCTGATCCGCTTCACATTTGCCGCGCAGGCACACGCCATCCAGCTCCGTCACCCGCGTCAGCCCTATCGCGCGCCCGCTGAAATGCCAGTAATACGGCGAAAACAGCCACGACCAGCCCACCACGTCACCTTCGTCGTGCGTGTAGATCGTGACCAGCCCGCGTCCGGGGATGGCGGTCTCAATCGCCACCCTGCCGTGCCGGATGACGAAAAACTTCGTCGCCTCCTCCCCTTCGTGGAAAAGATACTCCCCGGCATCATAGCGCGCGTTAGTGGCGCAGCCAGCTACTAACTCAATATATCGAGGCTCCAGTCCTTCAAAAAAAGGATGTTTTGCAAGAATGGGTTCCATAGTTTCCATAGTTTTTGCTCCTCATTCGTTTCACAACGTGTCGGTATAGGCTCAGGCGCGTGCAGCCGCCAGTCCACCGCATCGAAGATCGATCCCGACGCGCTCAGACTCGCCTGACCGGGAATACAGCCCTCACAGACGCACGAGCCTGGCGTCACCCAGTTTGGCGGCGTGTGCCGCAGCAGGTGCGCCTTCTCCTCGTTCTCGGCATTGCGAATGCCTCCATGAACAGGGTCAGGATGAGGGTCTTGAACGGACGGGTAGCTAAAAAGGAGATGCACGAATTCTTTATCGAAACGGCGAATGAAACGAAACTCTTATATTTGTCTTTTCCTCCTTAAGTATAAGCATAGTGCGCCCGGCGTTGTGCGACACAGTGATCCTTTTCGCAATCCGGCGTGATGAATGTCGCTTCGTGAAGGGCTTCGAGGGCGTGCGGCAGCCTGTGGTGCGGGTCAAAATAGAAAGCGAACCAGTCTTGGAAGACTGGTTCGCTTTACGTCGCATTTGGT
>CAVXEZ010000027.1:0-302332 GCA_963760975.1 uncultured Chloroflexia bacterium
TAATCGCTTCAGCAAAGGTGCTGCGAGACATTTGGAAGCCATACAGCGAAAGCGTCCGATGCGCAGACAGATCGGGACGATTGCTGCGCTTTATCGTCGTGTACACTGCGACCCACAATGTTCTATCATCCTCGGTAACTGAGTCGACGTGGCAGCCGAGTAACGGCAAAGGCGTGGTATTCGCCATGAGTTTTTACCTCTCGTCCAACGAGGGTGATTTATTAATGATAGCATTACTATTGTGCCGGAACCTGTAATAGGGGGTGCATCAAGTTAATTGTGACGTTTGTCACTATTGAGAATCCGCCGGGGTATCTATATTCACTCCAAGGTGGGGGTAGCCGAAAGTTTTTCTTTTCCGAAAAGATTCCCCCTAATATGTTATCAAAGGAGGTCCAAAGAAGCAGAAAACCGTACGCCCTTCGGCCTTCGAACGAGACTTATTAGCATGATGCGAAATCAAGGAGGCACAAATGTTCGGTAAAGTCGTCCGTTTTGTTTCTGCCGTCATAGCGGCAGCATTTTTGCTGAGCCTGTTTGTGATGCCTGCCCCGGTATCCGTGCAGGCGCAAGATCAGGTCCTCGTTGGTCTATCCTTCTCGGACTTCGAAACGCCCCGCTGGAAACAAGAAAATGACATCATGACAGCAGCCCTTGAGGCTAAGGGTTATGCCGTCGTGTCGCAGCAAGCCAGCCACGACCCCGTGACCCAGAACAACCAGATTGCCAACATGGTTACGCAGGGTGCCAAGGCGATCATTATCGTCGCTCAGGACGCTGATGCTGCCGCGACCGCAGTCGACGATGCTGCCAAAGAAGGCGTCGTCGTGATCGCTTATGACCGCCTGATCGCCACAACTAACATTTCAGCTTACATTACCTTCGGACTCACCCAGGTTGGTAACGGACAGGCTGATGGTGTGCTCAAGGCGCTGGGCATCACCGACATGGATCACACTGGCGATTGGTCGGCGGCCAACCCGGTCAAGCTGGTCAAGCTCGAAGGCGACCCCGGCGATAACAATGCCAAGTTCTTCGAAGCGGGACAAGATGAAACCCTCAAGCCGTATGTCGATGCGGGTATTGTTACGGTTGTTGCCCGTCAGAATATCGCCAACTGGGATGAGACCAATGCCGTGACGGCTATGGAAAACATCCTGACGTCTCAGAACAATGGGGTTGACGCTGTCATCGCTGCCAACGACAACTTGGGACTCGGTGCCCTCCAAGCCCTCAGTGCCCAAAAGATGTCCGTCCCGGTCTCCGGTCAAGATGCCACCGCTCCCGGCTGCAACAGCATTGCCAAGGGTCAGCTGACCGTCACGATCCTGAAGGATTATCGCGTTATGGCTCCGCAGGCTGTCGATCTGGTTGACGAATTCCTCAATGGCATTACGGATCCCGATTTGCAGTCCTACCAGCTGTCTGTCCTGACAGGGAACGACTCCCTGACGGGCGAAGTCATGGCAAAGTACCTGCCGGTTACCGAAGTCACCATCGACAACCTGTATCAGGATGTCGTCGTGAGCGGCTTCCAGAGCTATGACGACGTCTATCAGGATATTCCTGAAGCGCAGAGACCGCCTCGTCCTGAGGTTGCGACTCAAGAGGCGTCATCGTAAGATTGGTGAATGACGTTTGTTGGTATCCCGGTGGGCAAGAGCCTGCCGGGATAACCGCGGCGAATTCTCAAAGAAGAGGCTTCCTGCCGAAGCGCAACTTGCCAATCACAGGAAGCCCTCTGTGCCAATCAAGGACATTCAGCTCATGAGCGACAACGCGAATGACATCATTCTTGACATAAAAAACGTCACAAAACACTTTTCCGGCGTGACGGCTCTAGATGGTGTGTCTTTCCAGATTCGCCGTGGCGAGATTCATGGCTTGTGCGGTGAAAACGGCGCGGGCAAATCCACCCTGATGAAGATTCTGTGCGGAGTTTATCCCTCGGGGTCTTATGAAGGCAGCATCATATACGATGGTCATGAGCTGCGGCTAGAGGGCAGTTCGATTCGTCAAGCGATCAAAGAAGGTATCGCGATTGTTTACCAAGAACTGACCCTGGTCGGCAACATGACCGTGGGTGAAAACATCTTCCTGGGCAAAGAGCCGGTAGAAAACGGCGTAATCAACTGGGATAAGCTCTATTCAGAGACCCAGAATATCCTGACGAAATATCGTTTAGAGATTCAGCCCCAAGCACTGATCAAGCGAATGGGTGTTGGCAAACAGCAGATGACGGAGATCGCCAAGGCGCTTTCCGAAGATGCCAAAGTCTTGATTCTAGACGAGCCGACCAGCGCCCTCAGCGAGGCTGAGATCGACAAATTGATGGAAATACTGGCTGTGCTCAAAGAGCATGGCGTGACATGTATCTATATCACACACAAGATCGGCGAGTTCTTCAGGATCGCTGATTCGATCACCGTTATGCGTGATGGCAAAATCGTGACAACTCAGCCAACTCAAGAGCTGAAGCTCGAACAGCTCGTCAGTCTGATGGTCGGGCGTGAAATGACGGAGCGCTTCCCCCAAGGGAATCGGCATCCGGGCGAGGTCATTTTCGAGGTGGAGAATCTCCACGCGCTGCCGCCTGAGACCTCCGACCGCGAAGTCCTCAAGGGTGTGTCTTTCAACCTGCGTAAGGGCGAAATTCTGGGGATCGCGGGCTTAATGGGGTCGGGTCGCACTGAGTTGGTGACAACCCTGTTTGGCGAGTATGGCAAGATCACCGCGGGTACGATAAAGCTGGAGGGGCGGCAATTGTCGATCCGGAACTCCCGCGAAGCCATGAGGCAGGGTATCGGTCTGGTGCCCGAAGATCGGAAAGTTTATGGTCTCATCCTCATTCAAACTATTCTGAAGAATATCTCACTGGCGAACCTAGATCAATTCTCTTCGTGGATGCGAATCGACGTTAACGCGGAACTCGACGCCAGTACTCGCTATGCCAAGAGCTTGGCAATCAAGACGCCAACGCTCCAAGCCAAAGTCGACTCGCTCTCCGGCGGCAACCAACAAAAAGTGGTCATTTCCAAATGGCTGATGTCCAAGCCCAAAGTATTGATCATGGATGACCCGACGCGCGGCATCGACGTAGGTGCCAAATACGAGATCTACAAATTGATGAACGACTTGGCTGAGCAGGGCATTTCAATCATCATGATCTCGAGCGAACTCGAAGAAATCCTGGGCATGAGCGACCGGATAATGGTCATGTGCGAAGGTCATTCGGCGGGCACACTCGACATCGCTGACGCTACCGAAGAAAAAATCATGGCTCTAGCCACTGGCGTTGCGACAGGCAGTGCCAGCGCCAACCCTGATGCCAGTAAGGCTGTCTCCAGCATCGCTTAGTCTGCTGAGTCTTGAAAAAGGTATTCCACATGTCCTCGATTACAACGACTATACCTAGTGAGACGCCCAGTCTAGTCAGGCGCCTCAGTGCCAATCTCCAAACCTATGGACTCATCGGTGCCGTTATCCTCATATGGCTGTTCTTCGCGTTCCTGACGCATGGCACTTTTCTCGGTGCCCGAAACATTTCATTCCTGTTCCGGCAGATGAGCGTAACCGCCATCATGTCCGTCGGAATGGTTCTGGTCATCGTGACTGGCAATATTGACCTGTCGGTAGGACGGTTGGCTGGTTTTGTGTCTGTTATTGTAGCAATGTGTCAGATGCAATTGTGGCCGAAGCTCATTCCTCAGCTTTTCCCCGGACAGGACCCGGTGAACTTTGTGGTTGTGACCACTATTCTATCGGTGCTGATAGGGTTAGTTGTGGGGACATTGTTTGGCATTTACCAGGGATATATCATTGCCCAACTGCGAGTCTCGGCGTTTATCGTCACCCTTGGCGGTTATTGGCTGCTCCAAGGCGTAATCCTGATAGTGACGGGAGGACAGACCATCTCGGCAAAGCAGGACGTGTTCCTGAGTATTGCCAATGGATACTTACCCACCTGGGCGGGGGCTGTTCTGGCGGCAGGGGTAACCGTCTTCCTGTTCGCCAGCATGGTCTTCAGCCGGCGAAGAAAATTGAAATATGGCTTTGAACTGCCCGCCATTTACCTGGACGTGCTCAAGACCGGGATTTTTGCGGCGGCAGTCATCCTCTACGTGTATGTTGTTAATCAGTATAATGGCGTCCAGTCGCCTGTTCTCATCCTCGCTATCGTCGCGATGGTGGTCAACTACGTTTCGAATAACACCCGTTTTGGTCGTTATGCCTACGCGATCGGCGGCAACCGCGAGGCAGCCCGGCTCTCCGGCGTTAACATTCGCAACAACCTGTTTGCGATCTTCGTCCTGATGGGGTTCCTGTGCGGTGTCGCTGGCGTGGTTCTGGCGTCTTATGTTGGCGGCGGTACCCCCGCTGCCGGAACGGGTATGGAACTCGACGTCATCGCTGCTTGTATTCTAGGAGGGGCTTCGACCCTCGGCGGTGAGGGAACAGTCTTGGGTGCATTGATAGGCGCCCTGATCATGGCAACCCTCACGAACGGTCTTCAGTTGATGAATATCCCCAATGAGTGGCAATATGTGATCAAGGCTGGCGTCCTGATTCTGGCGGTTTATGCCGATGTCCGACTAAGAAGAAATCGCTAGGTTCTGCGCTACAAGCGTTGCGTCTGTCGAGCACTCCAAGCGCAACCGCAGTTATGCAAACAGGGCTGCAGCAGTGCAGCCCTGACTCGCATCAGGCAAGACGCAGCTGTGCCAGCGATGCGCGCAAATCGCCCCCGCTCCTGTCCGGCACAATCTTCAATTCAAGCTGGGTCACAGCGGGGAGATCAACATGATATTCTTCGATCTCCTGCACCGAATTCTGCGGGTTGAAGTTCCACTGCTGGCGCACGATCTCGTGAAAAGTCTGCCCACCGTCGGGCGACCAGCGCAAGACGAACTCCTGTGAGCGCTCGACAGCGCGTTCTATGAATGCCAGTCGAATACGCTTGATCCCTTGCGGCTTATCGAAGATAAGTCGGATGGTCTGTTCGCCTGGCAGCGCAGCGCGCCATCCCATTTCCTTCCCACCCTGTAGAGCGTCTTCTATCGGATGCGAGGACTCCTCGGAACTGACTTCGACCGCAGCAATTGGATCGAGCGGCAGCCAATCCGTATCGGTCTCTGGAGCATCCGTCGAAATCGTGCTGATCATTCGTTTACGCATCAGTTTGCCCTTTCTCTAGCGCTGCCGAATTTCCCCAATGGGAGACAGCCGCGACGTTGGTGGTCACCACGCTGTGGCGAGCTAATATTTCCATGAATAAGCGACCGTGCTGAGGAATGCTCTGGCGTCCGGGTTAGATAGTGCATCCTCCTGCGTTTGAGCGGATTCCGTATTAGAGCTATTCCAGTGGGGCAGGCAAAATGCCAGCGCGCGCTCGAATAAGGGAACTGCGTTCGGATAGTTTTCGAGCAAGAGCTTATAGATGCTGACATCTGGCTTCCTGCCATCCTGCTGAACTCCGGTTTTGGTGAGTGCGAGTGCAATTCCGGCGCGCATCGCTGCATGAGAGCCAAAAGCGGCTTGTATCTCAGCGATAATCGCTGCCGCTTCTGGGCTATCGTGTTCCGCCAGATAGCGATAGCGCCGAGCAACAGAAGCATACCAGTCAAAACTGGATTCCATGAACTTGCCTTTCCACTGATTTAGATATTGGGAATCAGGGGGATAGTGATTGTTTCAAGCTGCGAACAAAGGGATGTGATTGAGACTATCGAAGACTGCGCTGAAATCACTGCGTCCGTACAACGCACGCAGAAGTAGTCGGAGGGGTACAAAAGGCTGCATGAGGTGTTCAAATGCAGATTTAAGACAAAGTGTAACACAATTATAGCGAAATTGCGAATTCGGGTTCCTATGTGGGAGTGGCGAAAAATGAGACAGCGTGGCGGCACCGGGTCAACCACATAGGCTGCAAGAATGCTCGTTTCAATAAAGGTCGGTAAGATAGCTGCTCGATGTTATCAACAGCCCGCGAAAATCTTGTGGCGAGAGAGTAGCGATCATGTCAACTTTGCCTGCTGCCCCAACCGAAGCCGAAGGCGCATTTCAGCGCTTGAATACCTTCCTCGATCAGCATTTGCTGCCCTATCCGGTCAAGTTCCTGACTAATCGGGTCATCATCCTCGCTACGCTGGCGTTGCTGGTGCCACTCATTTTCTTTACCGGCGATCAGTCTTTTGTCAACGCCTTGAACAGCTACCTGAACGTAATGTCGGTCGTCGTCAGCAGCACCGTGCTGCTCTACGCGACCATCGCCGATGTGCGCGATCGGGCAGCGGCTGAGCGACGCGAAGAAATCGCAAAGTCCTACGAACAAGTCCTTGAGAAGCGCGTTCAAGCCGATCATGAGTTGATCGAGCAAATTCTTCAGAACAGCATTCAAAACATTTTGCTGGATCGTCTGGAAACGCTACGGGCGGAAGATCACAAACAGGCAGAAGAAATGCAGAGAGCTGTGATTGCCAGTAATGAGGAGCTGCATCGTGCAGAATTGGCAGAGCTGACTGCGCTGGTTCAAGCGCTTTACCAGAATTACGTTGGGAAGCCCCCAGACGCCGAGAGCTAAATGAAGGCTTGCCTTGCACTTGGAACGAAATTGATCGGTAGTACATGAGTAACCATCAATTCCAATCGGGAGCGCCACAGCGTACATACCGGATTTGGCGTAATCGCATCTCAGTGTCGTCACCGTGCGTTCTGTGAAAGATTACGAGTTTCTTTACATTTGGCAAAATCGGGTGTATAGTTTAAATTACGAATGGGATTTCTATCAACGACCTCCTGTTGACCCAAAACTCCACTCCGCACCATCAGGTTTGATGATGCCCGTTGAATCTCTGCCATAGTCTGCGCAAGATTCAGGCATCTCCTGCTCATCAAACATCACCCAGACAAACGTACTCGCAACTGACAGACGATTGACCTGCTTCGGCTGCCTTCCTATTCAGTGAGGCGGTCGTCTGAAAAGGTCGGCTGCGCTACCTCAGTGTTGTCCTGGCGCAGGAATATTATCTCACCTGCTCGTAAGCAGGCTCTGTACGTCTGAACCCACCCCTACGTTCGATGAGCGAGGTTGGGGGCATTTAGAATTCTCCGTTTCCTCAACACTCACTGGCATTCTAGAATTGAGCGGAGCTGCACCATGAAAATCTATTTGAAAGTCTTCATCTCACTGGTACTGATCGTCGGGACACTCTTCTGGGCAGTCAATTCAGTTCGTTCTCTTTCCTATTCCGGAACTGATCTCAAATTGGACGTCGGAGCGGGAGCTGTGACGGTAACGAATCCGTCCGAAATGCCGGTGCCCGTACAATTGGTTAGCCCAGGCATACGCGCCTTCTCCGTTACGAGCACGATTGCCGGCGTATCCGGTTCCTCGACAACGCAGGGTGTCGGACGTGACGCCAGCCAGTTGTTCGAACTTGCGCTGCCATTTGGGATGAGCCAGTTTACCGTGACACGCGGCACCAACGTGAGTTTGGTTGCGAACACTGGTACCAACCTGCAGGCGACCGTAGATCCCTTACTCGAAAAAGATGCTCGAACGACGATGATTGTAGCCGCTGTCATCGTTTTGGGAGCGCTGTTCTACATTTCCAAGACGACTGATCATCGCTGGATCCCAATTCTTGGACGTAAGCTGGCGTCTGATCGAGCCACTAAGCTGGCGTCCCTTGCGAGCATCACAGGTGGTCAGGGTCAGGAAATGCGCGCCTATGGCGACAACCGGGCGTCGATTTCGGAGTAATCCAGTTAACCAGCAGTGCTTGTCATCCGCGTAAGTATGGCGTAACAAACGCCGAGAAGGAAAACGAATCATGGATATGGGACAGATGGGTTGGCTCGCCTGGTTGATTGTCGGTGCTGTTGCCGGATGGCTGGCAAGCAAGGTGATGCGCAGCGGTCAGGGGCTGCTCATGGATATTGTCGTCGGTATCGTCGGCGCCTTCATCGGGGGCTTCCTGTTTAACGCCATCGGCGCACCTGGCGTTTCCGGCTTCAATATTTGGAGCATTTTCGTCGCGTTTGCCGGGGCGATTGTGCTGTTGGCGCTGATCCGCTTGTTCAGCGGACGCCGACGCCTGTTCAACTAAGCGGCGCATTTCCCCTTGATCCTGGATTGGGGATACGAGCGACACGACACGTTGTCCGTATCCCCTTGAACTCCAGCCTCAATTCTGAGCGTAGCAAGCGATGAGAATCGTGAGGAAAACAGATTATGCAACCGACCATATTGCTCGCATGGATCATTGTCGGCGCGCTTGCCGGATGGCTGGCAGGCATCGTCATGAAGAGCGGCGGCGGCATATTAACTGACATTGTTGTCGGCATCATCGGCGCATTTATCGGTGAACTTTTCTTTAGTGCCACCGGATTGATGGGGACGACCGCTTCCATCATTTGGAGCATCGTTGTGGCTTTCGTCGGCTCAGTTGTGCTGCTGGTAGCAATCCACCTGCTCAACATACGCCGGCGCGGACACCTTTTCAACTGAGAAGTATGTGTACTCTTGATGCTCTGTCAGGGATACGAGCGATCCGTTGTCCGTATCCCCTGGCATTTTCACTCTATTTGCTGAAATGAGGTTCCAATGATGAACAATGATCGAATCTACTACAGCCGCAGCGCCAAAATGCACGCGATGCGTAGCATGATCCGCTTAACCTTGCTGTGCCTCGTGATTGGGTTGGGAATTGGCGCGGTGTTGGCGCTGCTTTTTGCTCCCTCGTCCGGTAAGAAAATCCGTGATGGGCTAGCCAGGGGCGTCGAAGACGGTATTCAGAATGGACGTGAAGCCGTTGAACCGATGGCGAAACGCCTGGAAAAAGACTTCGACGAGCTGCATAAGAACGTTGAAGAGCATCTGAGCCGCGCCTAGACAAGGCGGCGGATAGACAAAGGAACAGGTCATGAAAAAAGATGTGGGTTTGTGGATCGACCACCGGCGGGCTGTCCTGGTGATCAGCCTTGACCAGGAGGAAGCAATAAAACAAATCACCTCCGGTATGGGGAAGCATGTCCGCTATTCGGGTGCATCACACGCTAGGGGTGCAGGCGTATCCCATAGTGACGCCTCAGAGGATGGACGCGACAGACGCTTTGATGAGCAGCTTGACCAATACTATGACGAAGTCATCTCACATCTTCGTGATGCAACCGCGATTCTAATATTGGGTCCCGGCGAAGCAAAGGTCGAGCTTCAGAAGCGTCTCGAACTTTGCGGACTTAGCGACCGCATCATGGCTATCCAAACCGGTGACAAGATGACCGACGGTCAGATTGCGGCAGAAGTTCGGCAGTACTTTCGAGAATTAGAATATGGTTCAAACCGAACCATGCAACAGAAGCAGACAGCTAAAGAAACGTGAGGCTCTCATGAGCAGCAAACGACGAATTTCAGACGAAGAAGCACGTTCAGCCGGAACACAGCTCGGAATCGACTGGGAGAAAATCGACCTGGAGCAGTTTCGGCGCGGGCTGGAGGTCGAACTCGAACATGGCGCGCGTGACCCAGAGACCAACGTCACCTGGGATGATCCCCTGTTGACGGGAAAGATTGCCTGGGCGCATCTGAAAGAGATACGTGACTACTACACACGGCTGGATCGGCTCGAGTCCGAGGCAGAAGCTGAAGCCCTACGCGATTGACGGGCTGCGCGACGGCGGCGTAGGAGATTAGTCTGGCGGAGCGTGTTTCCTGACGCGCTAGCTACGTCATCCCAAATCAAGCTAACCAACATATCCTCATCAATGAAAAGGTGAAACCGAAATGACTGAGAACGAGCTGCGCAATCAAGAGCTGACCCGGCATGACGAGCAACTAGACCGAGGGATTGAACGCAATCAAGCCCTGAATCTGCACGAAAAAACCCAGGGTATCACCAGGGCAAATCAGAATTCCTCCGTCGCCCGGATCGTCAATATCGAGTACTTCCTGTTCGGTGCATTAGAACTGCTGTTAGCGATTCGCATCGTTTTGCATCTGGTCGGCGCCAACCCGGATAACGGGTTCGCCAATTTCGTGAATGGGCTGTCGGCGCCGTTCGTGGCGTTGTTCGCCAATCTCCTGCAAAACCCGGTACTCACGTCAAATTCCGTGCTGGAAATTACGACGATTTTCGCCATGGTCGTCTATGCGATTGCCGCCTGGCTGGTTGGTCGGGTGATCTGGCTCGTGCTGAGCCGTCCCCGCTGAGGCGGAACAAAACGCCAGATATTCCCAGGCGCAGGAATAACGACGAAATCTCCATCGCCCTCTTCCGGGCTGATGACGGAATCCACAGCGCGAATTTCAACGGATGAACAGGAGATCACGATGGCACAAGTTGACGATCAGCCCGCCGGTAAGTTGAACCGGATCAAAGGTGGAGTATCCAAACAATGGGGGCGCGTCACCGACGATGAACTCCAAAAAATCAAGCAGAAGCGCACCGCCCTGGTAGGCAAAATCCAGAAACGATACGGTCACCGCGAACGAAAAAATCCGCCCACAGCGTGATAGGTGGGTTTCTAGCCCGGATGAATACCAGAGAGGCAGTCTCGTCCGCCTCAGCGAGAGGCATCACATGACCAGCAAATCGAAACCTGAGAATCATCGACAGGTGTATTCTGTCCTGCTGGAGTTGTCCGAGCATAAACTGATACGGTTGTTCAAGAGTGTCGAGGTCTTGCGAGAGGAATTGCAGTTGATCCGCTCGCTCAACGGTGAACCCGTTGAAGCCGTGATCGCCACTCAAGACGTTTTGAAAATCTGGAGCGATGAGCTAAACCAAATCCTGGTCGTGAAGCAGACCAAAGAGAGCAATCGCCCATTGCGCAACTGGGATAATGAGGGTGGGGCTGTCGATCACGCCCCAAAGTAGCACTTGTCGCGCAGATCGGCAGGTCAGCGTCCACGAATGTAAAGTGACGAAAGCGTGTAAATCATGGCAATTTGCGTTCTAGTCTTTGATCCGATGAAGACGAGCAGCATTGCGAAATTCGAGCAGGACCTTGACTCCTACTTAAGCAAGGGGTGGGAAGTCCTGAATGCGGTCGCCGGGAATCGTCCGGGCGTGGCTGAAGGCGTACGAACCATTCGTTCACCGGGAATTCTATCTCCCGAACAGAAGGACTATGTGGTGTACGTGTTGAGGAATCCAAAGATAGAACAAGGAACGATGCACGAGCTAGCTGTTTGACAGCACCATCAATCGTTGTGAGCGTCTATCACAACGTCATCCATGACATCGCATGAGCAAGACATTCACCACAGGAAGACTCAGGAGGCAGGAAGCATGACAATCAACATTCGCCCGTTGGGAGATCGCGTCATCGTCGAACCCGTCGAGAAAGAGGAAACTATCGCCGGGGGTATGCTGGTGCTGCCCGAAACCGCTAAAGAGAAGCCGCAGCAGGGGAAAGTCCTGGCAGTCGGCGCCGGGCGTCGTGACGACGACGGCAAGCGCATCGATATGGACGTAGAAGTGGGCAACACCGTGTTGTTCGCCAAGTACAGCGGCACAGAGGTCAAACTCAGCGGCAAGAAACTGCTGATCATGAAGGAAAGCGACATCCTCGGGATTGTCGAGTAGTTTTCGCCAGACCATCGTAAAGAGCATAGGAGACACAACGATGCCAGCAAAACAGATGAAGTTCCAAGATGAAGCCCGTCGTGGTCTACTCCGCGGCGTGGATAAGCTCGCCGACGCCGTTTCGACGACGCTCGGTCCCAAGGGGCGCAACGTCGCGCTCGACAAGAAGTTCGGCGCGCCGACCGTCACCCACGACGGTGTGACCGTCGCCAAGGAAATCGAACTCGGAAGACCCCTATGAAAACATGGGCGCGCAGCTCCTCAAGGAAGCCGCGACCAAGACCAACGACATCGCCGGTGACGGCACGACCACATCGACCGTCCTCGCTCAGGCGATTGTCAACGAGGGTCTGAAGAACGTCGCCGCGGGCGCCAACCCGATGCTGCTCAAGCGCGGCATCATGGCTGCCACCGAGGCGATTGCCCGGAACATCAAGGAACAGGCAATTCCGATCAGCACCAAAGAGGAAATCGCCAGTGTCGCCAGCGTTTCAGCACAGGACGCCGACATCGGCAATTTGATTGCCGAAGTGATGGACAAGGTCGGCAAGGACGGCGTCGTCACGGTCGAGGAAAGCAAGGGTCTGGAGTTCGAGACCGAGTACGTCGAAGGAATGCAGTTCGACCGCGGCTACATCAGCGCCTACTTCATCACCTCTGCTGAAGTGATGGAAGCGGCAATTGAAGAACCGTACATCCTGATCTACGACAAGAAAATCAGCGCGGCGCAGGACATCGTGCCGCTGCTGGAAAAGCTGGTGCAGATCGGCAAGCGCGAGATCGTGATCATCTCCGAGGACGTGGACGGCGAAGCGCTGGCGACGTTGGTGCTCAACAAGCTGCGCGGGATGCTGAACGTGCTGGCGGTCAAAGCCCCCGGCTTCGGCGACCGGCGCAAGGCGATGCTGCAAGACATCGCCATCCTGACGGGCGGCACGGTCATCAGCGAAGAGACCGGACGCAAGCTGGAAACTGTCACGCTGCAAGACCTCGGTCGCGCGGCGAAGGTCACGTCGACCAAGGAAGACACGGTGATCGTGGACGGCGCGGGCGACGAGAAGGCGATCAAGGGGCGCATCGAGGAAATCCGCAAGGAAATCGAGCTGAGCACCAGCGACTACGACCGCGAGAAGCTCCAGGAGCGCCTTGCCAAGTTGATCGGCGGTGTCGCCATCATCCGCGTCGGCGCGGCGACCGAGACCGAGCTGAAGGAAAAGAAGCACCGCGTCGAGGACGCGCTGAGCGCGACCCGCGCCGCAGTTGAAGAAGGGATTGTCCCCGGCGGCGGCGTGGCGCTGATCAACGCAATCTGTGCGCTGGACGACGTGAAGATGGACTACGACGACGAGCAGACCGGCGTCCAGATTATGCGCCGTGCCCTGGAAGTACCCATGAGAAAGCTTGCCGAGAACGCAGGTGTCAATGGCGCGGTCGTCATTCAGGAAGTCCGACGGATGCAGCACGAACAAAATAACTACAAGATCGGCTACAACGTCATGACCAACGGCTACGGCGACATGATCGCAGCGGGCATTCCTGACCCGGTGAAGGTCACGCGCGGCGCGGTCGAGAACGCGGCGTCGATTGCCTCGATGATCCTCACGACCGAAGTGCTGATCACCGACGTGCCTGAGAAGCATGGTGCTCCGGCTGCACCGCAGATGCCTGAGTATTAGTCTCAGCGCCCCGAATGGAGTTGCTAAAAAGGGACTGGCTTTCAAGCCAGTCCCTTTTTTAATTCTCCCGCCCTTGATACCTATAAGGTCAAAAAACGATGAGCCGGGGCAAGCTCACGCAAGAGCGCCTCATTCCGGCTGCGAACCGAACGCGACTCCGTCGCTGTCACCTCGAGTCTTCTGCGGGCTAGACCGGAGGTTCAGGTTTATCCAGTAAGTTCTCGACATCATCGGCAGCAACGTCAAGCCCATCACTCATCCCGTGCATATGCCCTCGCGCCAGGAGGTTCGGTATTTCCACCGCAGCGATCCGCGTCTTCTGACCCGTCAAGCGCCATTTCTCCGTCAGCTTGTGCAAATCCAGTTTCAAATTCGTCATGATGTACTCCCAATATCTCACCGTGTATCGAGGTGAGGGATAGACTTCCTGAGGGATGCTCAAATACAGCAAAGTCACCGGCAATGACATATTATTTGTAATCTTCATAGCCACAAGCTGTCACGAGCGCGCTTGCGCTTCATAGGTATTGCGGTGACATGAACGTTTACACGTGTGTCTCGGTGGTCTGGTCTCCCAGAGATCACAGAGCGCAGGTGGCTAGACTCACGCGAACGCTAATTCTGCACATTCTGGGGTTTCTACAACGGGAACTACCCAGTTCCGCAAACAGCAGTTTATCGCGTACTTCGTCAACCGAAGTGCATCCGGGTAATCTTCAAGCAGATCAGCATAGAGACCGATGTACGGTATCCAATGGTTTTGCTGAACTTCCATTTTCATGATTGTGATGATCAACGCGGCACGTAAGGCGGCACGAGAACCAAAGGCTGCATGAATCAACTCGATAGTGGCAGCGGCTTCGCGGCTTTCCCGGCGGACTAAGCGTGAATAGACGAAAGCGGCGTCTTCGTACATATCAGGTGCGGTTTCCATGAAGGTATCGTTTCCACTCAATGATGCAGTGCTGGCTAGGACGGTGGGTTGTGGAACGCGAACAGTTCAAAAACTGGCGATCCAATGTGTTCTGCGCACTGGAGGGGAAAGTGTGCTTGACTGGCACGTTGGAGAAAGAGGCGCGCGCACAACAAACGCGCTTCGCAATTCGGTGAGAGGTAGAAATCCTGAGTGTTCACGAGAAACATCAGGTCTATATATTATTATAACCTATTCACCCGCTTTTGTCAGCCACCGGGAAACGCTCGACTGTGTGAGTTTACACAGACTCGCTGGAGTATGTCGTTTGGACTGCTAAATGAACGGAAGCAAAGGGATGGCTGCGCTGGCGCGCCTAGCGGCGCTCGTGGGGTATTCATTTGCCAGACCAAGAGCCTCCCCCTGACGGATAGCCCAAGCCCGCACCCAGCACGTGATGGCACGCTCCAACAACGGAACTGCCTGCGGGTAATCCCGGATCAGATAGGTCTGGAGCTTAACGTTCTCCACTGACTGATTTTTCTGGACTTCCATTTTCAGTAGTGTAATGACAAGCGCGGCGCGCAAAGCAGCGCGCGTGCCACAAATAGCGAGAATCTCCTCGATGGCGGCAGCGCACTCCGGGCTGTCCTGTTTGATCACATGGATATCGGTTGCAACGACGTCGTCGTACAAGCCTGAAGGGACTTCCATCTGCCTGTCTTTTTCCACTCGTTACGAGGTTTTGCCGGTTGCTTGAGTGCCTGAATTGGCGGGATCACCCATTTCGAGGTGAGCGAGTTCAAGATCGCCGATACCCCACGCCTGCAAACAGCACCCGATTGCGTACTCCAGCAGCGGAACTGCTTGCGGGTAATCCCGGATCAAATAGGTGTAGACACTCATGTCGGGTATCCACTGGTTTTGCTTCAGTTCCATGCGGAAGATCGTAATGATCAGCGCCGCCCGTAAAGCCGCGCGCGCGCCGACCGTCACACGGATTCGCTCCAGCGCCACTGCGGCGTGCGCGCTCTCCTGTCTCACCAGTCCAATATAGGCTGAAACGACCTGTTCATGCTCGGTTGAAGCGGCTGCCATGAGAATTCCCTTTCCAGCGCGTTGACGAACTGGGGTCATTTATGCTGTTTTTTCAGCACGGTGCAAAACTTGGGGGTGCGCTATGCAATACATACCGCATATTGCATCAGGAATAATGTGCTCGAATTCCGTGTTTGGGAAAGAAGCGCGCGCACAACGAACGCGCCTCGCAGTCAGGTGAGGGGCAAAATCCTGAGACGCCTACGAAAAGCGTCAGGTGTACATATCAGTATAACACACTTTCGGCATACCTTCATTTTGTTCCAAGCTCGACCTGCACCTCATGTCCCCCGCCATCGTTCAGCAGCGAAACGTATCCTTCGGTGACGGTGCTGCCATCGAGCGTGATCCGGACGACGCCTCGGTTCACCCCGTGCGGATTATGGACGTGAATGTTGTAGACCGTTTCACCGTCTCGATAGGTGGCATCGTAGCCCAGCCAATCGTCAGGAATGCAGGGATCGATTTCCAACCGATTGCCCTCGCGCTTGAAGCCCAATATCGCCTCGATGCCGAGGCGATACATCCAGCTCGCCGAGCCGGTGTACCAGGTCCAGCCACCCCGCCCGACGTGCGGCGCGACGCTGTAGACGTCAGCCGCGACCACGTAGGGATCGACCCGATACTGTTCGACTTTTTCAGGGGTATCGCTGTGCGAGATCGGGTTCAATAGGCGGAATAGTTCGCCTGCCCGGTTGCCCTGCCCCAGTTGAGCAAATGCCCAGACCGCCCAGAGCGCGGCATGGGTATACTGCCCGCCGTTTTCGCGGATTCCCGGCGGATAGCTCTTGATGTAACCAGGATCGTGGGCGGTTTTGTCAAACGGCGGCGTGAATAGAAGGAATAGCTGATCCTCAGGGCGCACCAGTCGCTCAGCGACGGCTGACATAGCTTGTGCTGTACGCAAGGGATCACCGGCTTCGGAAAGCACCGCCCATGACTGCGCAATCGAGTCGATCTGGCACTCCAGATTTTGCGCTGCTCCCAACGGCGTTCCTTCGTCATCATAGGCGCGCCGATACCACTGTCCATCCCAGCCTGCTGTCTCCAGCGCCGCCTGTAAACGACCTGCCTGCTGCTCATATGCACTCGCCTGTTCAGCCTCCGCTCTCCGCTCGCAAAGCGGCGCAAAGTGCTTCAGGACGCTGTAGAGAAACCAGCCCAGCCAGACGCTCTCGCCGCGCCCCTGAATGCCAACGCGGTTCATGCCGTCGTTCCAATCGCCGGTTCCCATCAAGGGCAGACCGTGAGTGCCCGCCGTTGAGCCGCGTTGGATGGCGCGCAGGCAGTGTTCGTACAGCGGGTACGTTTCGCTGGTGGTTTCGTACTGGGCGTAGCGTTCCTCTTCGCCCGCTTTCAACGGATCGCCGCGCAGGAATGGAATGCATTCGTCCAAAATCGACATGTCTCCAGTCGCCTCGACATATTGCGCGACCACGAACGGCAGCCAGAGCAGATCATCTGAGCAGTGTGTCCTCACACCGCGTCCGCTCGGCGGGTGCCACCAATGGAGCGCGTCGCCTGCCTCGAACTGATGCTGTGCGGCGCGCAGAATGTGGTCGTGAGCGATTTCCGGTGCCGCCCACACCAGCGCCATCACGTCCTGCAACTGATCGCGGAAACCGAACGCACCGCTCGATTGGTAGAACGCCGTCCGCCCCCAGATGCGACATGACAACGCCTGGTAGAGCAGCCAGCGGTTCAACATCAAATTCATCGCCGGATCGGGCGTCTGGACGCTGACCGTGCCTAAAACCCGATCCCAGAACTCGCTGACGGCTTGCCATGTCGCTTCCACCTGCGCGGGATTCTGATACGCCTGAAGGAGCTGCAAAGCCTGTTCTCGGTTATTCCCTTCGCCCAGCAGAAAGAAAACCTCTTCGCTTCCGCCTACGGGCAAATCGACGTGAAGCTGAATCGCCGCGCAGGGATCAAGCCCCGGCTCGACGGTGCTCGACAGTCCAATCCGGCTGAGCGCCGCCGGATGACTGAGATCGCCCATCCGTCCGAGAAATTCTGCCCGATCCGTCGTCAAGCCGTGTGGCGCTTTGTTCGCCGCCAGAAAGGCGACGCGCTCGCCGAATTCAGTATTGTAGGCGTTGCGCGCCAGCAAAGCGCGGCTGTTATTGTCATACTCCGGGATGACGTAAGGCTGCGAGGCGCTCCGGCTGACCCCAAGCACCCATTCGGCGTAATAGGTGACGGTGACGCGGCGCGGGCGGTTCCAGGTGTTTTCCAACCGCAATTTGACGATCTTGACCGGGGCATCAGGGGCAGCAAACAGCCGCGTGGTCTGCTTGAGTCCCTGGCTGTGATGTTCGAACAGCGAATACCCCGCGCCATGACGTACCAGATAGGGCTGGTCGTCACGGCTCGGCAATGGCATCGGTGACCAGACCTGAGCCGTTTCCTCATCGCGCAGATAGAGTGCCTCGCCGGGGGCATCACCAACCGCGTCATTGCGCCAGGGAGTCAGCCGGTTTTCGCTGCTGTTTGCCGCCCAGGTGTAGCCCGCCCCGGACTCGGAAATCAGAAAGCCAAACTGCTCGTTGGCAATCACGTTGATCCAGGGAGCGGGCGTCGATTGACCCGCCTCAAGGTAGATGACGTATTCCTTGCCATCGGCGCTGAAGCCGCCCCAGCCGTTGTCAAACTGGAGATTGGGCGGACGAGTCAGAAGCGGTGTTGCCTCTGGCTCGCCTAAATTCGACAGCGATGGCGTGAAGATAGGCAGTGAGACCGGTTGCGCCGAAATGTTTGGTAGTTGGTTGGCGACTGAACCACGCTGCCCGTCCAGAATGACACGCGCAGCCGTTTCGAGTAAGGTTCGGTCCGCCTGCTTCATTTGATCGGCATTGACCACAAAGATACCGCCGCGCCGGTTCAGCCATGTACTACCGTTTGAGTGGGCGATCAGGCGGTGAAGTTGTCCTTGAAGCTCCTGCGAATAACTGCTGTCGCGGAGATTGAGAATCACCAGATCGATACGCACCTGTTGGTCGCGCCAGTAGGTATGCGCGCGCAGCAGTTCCAGCACGAGCGGTAGTTCCGCCACGTCACTAACGCGCACGAGAAGAATCGGAAAATCGCCGGAAATCCCGTAAGCCCACAAGCCGGGCTGCCCCTGTATATTCGCGCGCAAAACGTCCGCCGGTGCTCGCAAACTCGCGTGTGGATAGAGCAGTAGTGAGAGTATCTGCTGCATTCGCGCCAACTCAGGGGTATCCAGATCAAGCTGGCGCAGGGCAAGCTCATTCTGACGGCGAGCCAACTCGACCGCGCGCTCCAGCACCGCCCAATCCTGGTAGCGGTTGGCAAGCGCCAGCGCCTCCGGGCGTGATCGAGCCGCCAGAGTCAGATAGGCGACGCTCACTCTGCCGTAAGGTTCCAGCTCAACCTCTTGCGCCAGCGCCATGATCGGATCGAGCGTCACGCCGACGGTTTTGGAAAGCTCGGCTCCCTCGTCGAATACGGCGGGCGACCGGAGCGTGCGACCTCTGCCAAGAAAAGGCAGCCGATCTCCTTCATACGCGCCGGTGATCGGCGTGCCCGATTGGGTGATCAGCCGATGCCCCAGATAGACCGGCTCCTCATCGGCGTCCCGCGCTCGGCGATGAAAGAGCAGCAGGTTGCTTTCGGGCAGGTACGCACTCTCGATGAACAGCTTATTAAACGCCGGATGGCGATCAGATTGGGAGGCAAGCAGCACCTCAGCATAACTCATCACCCGTAAATGGCGCACCTGATCGCTGTGGTTGATCAGGTTGATCTGCCGGATTTCCACGTCGTCATCGGCGGCGACTGTCACCTGCATGTTGACCGTGATGTCATGATCACGGCGCTGAAATTCGGCTTGGTGTGAATAGAACGCGACGTGCTGGTAATCACGAGGAACGGTCGTCGGCTGGTACCCTGCTGACCAGAGATCGCCGCTGTCCCGATCCTGCAGGTAAATCCAGTTTCCCCAATTGTCGAGTGTCGTATCCGCTTCCCAACGGGTCAGCGACAGACCCTGCCACTGACTGTAGCCACTGCCTGCGTTGGTGATCAGGGTGCTGAAGCGACCATTGGACAGAGTATGCACCTGCGGTATGGTCGTGTCATCCGGCACCTGCCAGGGCGCGATGTTCACCGGGGCTGGCGGCATGACCCACTCGACCGCTTCAATTGGATGCGGGTCTTCGATGGGGATTTGGGTCGGGATTTTTTCTTGCAGCAGCAGAGCAAAGCTCTGCACGCGCGGATCACTGTGGAAGCGCTGGATCATGACATCGTCCAGCAGATAATTCGTCAGGGAGGTGAGAATCATGCCCTGGTGATGCGCCATGTAGGATCGGATAATCACGTGGTCTTGGTGCAGCGGCATCCGCGACGGCGTGTAGTCCACCGCCTCGTAAAAGCCGTAGAGTCCGCGCATGTCGAGCGCGTCAAGCTGATCCATGTTTCGGCAGACTGCCTGCGGGCGCTTTCGCAGCGCCAACAGCGAGGCATACGGAGTAATGACCAAATCTTCGGCAAGACCGCGCTTAAGCCCTAAGTCCGGCACGCCGAAAGCGTGGTACTGATAGGTCATACTGCTGTCGAAAGCGTAGAACGAGGACTCGGAGATTCCCCAAGGCACGTGCTTCGCTAGACCATAAGCGATCTGGTCATCGACGGCGGAGCGGCAGCTTTGGGTGAGGAAAGTCTGCTCGTAACTTCGCATGAACAGCGTCGGCATCAGGTATTCAAACATCGTCCCGCTCCACGACAGCAGGGTGAGCGCATTGTTCACCCGCGCGGCGGGGCGCCCCAAATGCAGCCAGTGACTCGGCGGGACTTCGCGCTTGGCAATCGCCAGGAAGCTGGCGAGGCGCGCTTCGGAAGCCAGCAAATCGTAAAAGTTGTCGTCGAGCTGATCGCCCGTGACGTTGTAGCCAATGTGAAACACCTTGCGCTGGGGGTCGAATAGAAATCCGAAGTCCATCGCCTGAAAGCGGGTCTCGGCACGGATCGCCAAATCCCGATAGCCTTTCAGCAAGCTGTTTGCCTGAGTTTGTGTGACCTTTAACCGCGCCTCTAGCTCAGCACACCAGATGCGCGCTGCTCGTAGCTGATCCGGCGTGCCAACTCCCACCTGTAAATGACTCTTGAGGTCACTTAAGTGTGTATTCACCATTTCGCAGATCGCCGTTAGGTCGACCAAACGCGGTGAACCTGCGGCTACTGCCAACAAATCTTGCCACATGCTGCCCATCTGCGAATCAACGTCACCCTGAACAAACAGCGCTGGCGGCTGGCTGACCAGCGGCAGCCAGGGCAGCAGCAGGTCGATGTCGCGCTGCATACTCGTCAAGTGGTGGTGAAAACGGTCGGACGTGATGCGCAGCCCGCTCAGCGTCTCGGCATTCGGAGCCGAGGTCTTGGACTCGAGCACAGCAATGATTAAACTGGAAAGTGTCTCCCACGACTTCGTGATTCAACCAAACTATGAGCGACGCCCATTCATCACGCGCTTGTAAAATGACTTGAATGGTTGGACGCAGTGACATCATATAGGTACGCAGACGGGCAACCGCTTCGTCCTGACTGTTGCTGTACAGTTCGTCGAGGCTTGTCTTCCAGCAGTCCGAGCGTATCGAGCAAGCCCTGCCAGCGCTCCGGGCGAATCACGGGCGAGTCAGGCAAGGCGAGACAAGCCTGCTCAACCACCAACAAGCACCCTGCCAGATTACCGCTGTCCACCGTCGAAACGTAGCGCGGCGCCAGCGCCGCCAGGCTCTCCGTATCGTACCAGTTGAGCAGATGACCGCGATAGTGCTCCAGGTGATCAAGCGTGTCGAAGGTGGCTTGCAGCCGTGTGATGAGGTCGAGCTGCCCGGTATAGCCCAGGTCATGAGCCGCCAATGTCGATGTGAGCAGCAAGCCGATGTTGGTCGGGGAGGTGCGATGAGCAGTCAGGTTCGGCGATTCTTGGAAATGATCGGGCGGCAGCCAATGGTCTTCAGGTCCGACCATTTGCTCAAAAAAGAGCCACGTCTGCCGAGCAAGGCGGCGTAAGGCGACCGCTTGATCGACCGAGAGCGCCGGTTCAGTGCGGTTGGTCGGCAGGCTGATCCAGTAGGCGACCTGCGGCGATACGATCCATAAGACAAGGATCGGCAAAGCGAACGGAAGCGCTGCGGCGTTCGCCGCGACGATCAGCAAAGCGAGGGCGCTTGCGAAAACCGGAATCGGAAGCATCTCGCGCCAAGTCGATTCTGAACCCCGCGCCGCGCCGAAAAACTGAGCGGTTTGAGCAGCGGTCGTCCATTGCAGCATTCGCGTCCGCGTGACGAATAAGCGCACGAGGGTGGTGCCGATGGCATTCAGGGTCAAGAGCGCTTCGTAAGGTAGAAAAACCAGCGCCAACAGCCAGCGCAGCGCGTCAATGCGGCGCGAACGCAGCACGTCGCGCACCGATTCCGTCCGTGAACGCCAGCGCAGCCCGCTGTACAGGGACAGCACGAGTGGGAAACCGAGTGCTGCCAACGCGGTCAGTGTCCAAAAGAGCGGCGAACCGATCAAGCCCAACCACGCCACAATCAGGAGTATGAACAAGGCGGGTGTGACCAGACTGCGGCGCAAATTGTCAAAGATTTTCCAGCGATCCAGTGTCGAGAAGGTGTTCGGCAGCGTCTCTCCCGCTTGCCCGGTTGGAATGCGCGGCAGCAGCCAGGGCAGCAGTTGCCAATCGCCCCGTATCCAGCGGTGCAGGCGGCGGGTATGGGCGAGATAACCAGCGGGATACTCCTCCAGCAGCATAATGTCGCTCACGAGCGCGACACGCGCGTGAATACCCTCAAACAGATCGTGGCTTAGGAGCGTGTTTTCGGGGATGCGATTGGCGAGGCACGCCTCAAGTACATCGACGTCGTAAATCCCTTTGCCGACGTAGCTGCCTTCGCCAAATAAATCCTGATAAACGTCCGAGACGGCGTGTGTATATAAATCCAAGCCAATGTCACCGGCGAAAATCTGGGTAAAGCGGGTGCGGTTGGCGCTGGCGGGTTTGATCTCGATGCGTGGTTGCAGGATCGAATAGCCGGAAACGACTTTTCCGCTGTCGGGATCGTAGTCCGCGCGGTTGAGCGGATGCGCCAGCGTGCCGACGAGACGCCGAGCGCCTCCTTCCGGCAGGATGGTATCCGCATCCAAGGTGATCACGTATTTGATCTCCGGCAAGACGCTCAAATCGCCGAACTGCACGGTGTAGGAAGTCGTCTGATCGCCTCGGAGCAGGTGGTTGAACTCCACCAGTTTGCCGCGCTTGCGCTCCCAGCCGATCCAACTGTTCTGGGCGGGATTCCACTGGCGCTCGCGGTGAAACAGGTAAAACGGTGGCGCGCCCAGTCGATATTTGGCGTTGAGCGAGGAAATCCCTGCTTGCGCGCGGCTGATCAACTCCTCGTCTTCGGGCATCTGCTGATGAGGCGCATCGGCGAAATCCGTCAGCAGCGCGAAAAACAAGGCGGAGTCGGCATTGCGCAAATAATGCAGCTCCAACTGTTGCAGCAGCGAATCAATCTCGGCGGCATCGGTCAATAAAGTGGGAATGACCACCATCGTCTGGTACTCGTCCGGGATACCCTGCTCGAAATCCAGCCGGGGTAAGAGACGTGGCGGGACGCTGCTGGTAACCGCCCAGTTAACCAAAGCGCTCGCAATCGCGGTAGCGGGCAGGAAGGTGAGCAAGCCGACTCCGAGGATTTGCAGGATGCTGTCGTTCGTGGACACCATGTAACGGGCGAAGAGCAGCATCAACAGAAAGGTGAGCAATCCCATACTGCTGAGATAGACAAGAGTCGGATGCGCAAGCAGCCAGCGGCGCAGCGCAAGCCGCCCTGACGGGCGATACTGAAACCGATCCTCTAGCTGGTGATAGCCGGCGCCGAGCAGGTAATAGCCGACGTGCCTTTGCCGCGACGAGCTATCCGCCTCTTGGCTGAATGTGATCGCCTGGCTTGCGACACTCTTCCTCAGCCTGTTTGGTCAGGCGGGCGAGCCGTTCAATCACCTCGCGGTAGCTATTGCGCGTGTCAAAATCCATTGTCGCATAGACGTTCGCTGGGTCGAGCCGCAGGATTTTGTCTACGAGACTGACCCGCTCAAAGAAGACTTTCCAATCCTGAACGGCGAGCACCCGCAGGCTCGTTATGCAGACTCGCACGATGTTGTCATCGGCGACCGCAGATGCGGCGAATGGAAGCGCTGGCTTGTCGGCATGGATGTACGCGGAAAGCGAATTTGCCAGGCTGCTCAAAATGCCCAGACGCAGCATGGTTGGAAATGCCCACAGCTCGCCCATCGTCAAAGGTGCGTCGGCTTGGAACGCTTGCAGAAAGCGGATAATCTGCTCAATGTCAAGCTGAGCACCCGAATAGGCGATGATTTCGTGGGCGAGCGCGTAGTTTCGCGGGATGTTCGCCCAGTCCGGAGTCTTGAGCTTCGGCAGTTCTCGATAAAAGCCGGGCGGCATGTCTTCACGAACTTGGCGGATGGCTTGCTGCACCACGAAAAAGTTATCCAGCAGCCATTCCGCCGCATAGGAGAGTGGCATTTCCTGTTGAGCATCGCTGCTGAACTGCTGATAGACAGCCGTGATGAGCTGTTCGTGTTCTTGCATCCGATTCAGAAGGAGTGGTTTGCCTGCCGCCTGCTCGGCTAGGCTGTACTGCTCCGCGAGATGATGGGCGAGTACTTCCAGAGGGTCTTCGCTTAGGGCTTCCTCCAATGAGGTATTCCGTGCAGGGTCGTGTGTAATTGGGCTAGATGACATCGGTTTGGCGGATGGGTTGTCTGGTTTCCGTTCCTGCGCGCGCCACTTCTGATGTTTCCTGGCGTAAATCCTGGACAATCAACAAGGGCGTTGTGCCATTGGTGATAAAACGATTGGTGATACTCCCGTAGGGCCATCTTGCCTCGCCCGAATAACCATGAGCGCTCAAGACCAGCAGGTCAATCTGCTCCTGCTCGCTCACGCTCTGGAGCGCAGCGGCAACGTTGTCGCTAACCAACAGGCGCGTTTGGGTGTTGGCGGGTAAATGTGCCTGGGTCTGTTCCAGATATCTGCGACCTTCCTCTTGATTGCGCTCTACAAAGCGATTAACCAGTTCGGCATCTTCCTGACTCAGCGGCATATGACGAGCCATTTCTGGCTTACTGACGACATGCACGAGCAGCAGTTCCGCCTGATATGCCTCGGCGAGCGCCGCTGCCATTGTCAGCGCAGCTCCCGCTCTCTGTGATCCATCCACAGGAACCAGCAGTCTTTGATAACGCAGGTCATCAGTGGAAGCGATGGTAGATTGACTTGTCCGAATAATCAGGGTTGAAGTCCGGACGCGCTGAAGGATGTGCTGGGCAATACTGCTTAGCCCTCCAGCATTGATACCCGTTTCACCATAGCCGCTCAGGATCAGCAAATCCGCTTGCGTGGAGCGCGCTAGTTCGACGATTTTCTCGGCAGCGCCGCCTTCAACGAGCATAGTTTGGACGGATAGATGCTCCCCTTCCAAACGCGCCTGGATAGTGTCCAGGTAAAGGCTCGCCGCAGATTTCTTGAGATACCAATCCAGAGGATCGGCTTTTGGCAACTGAAGCGACGCCGAAGGTTGCTCCAGAACATGGACCAGGAATATTTGCGCGTTAAACGCTTTGGCGATGGCAGTGGCATGGGGCAGCACACACTCTGCCATCGGCGAACCATCCAAAGGGACAAGGACGTGATCCAACATGGGTTCCTCCTCAGGAAACTCTATTGGTTGATGTTGATTGACGCTACGGCGCGTGATTGGCTATTCGGATTCGAAGGTTCAGACTCTCCATCATTGAGCAGAATCTGAACCTCCAGATCAGGCAGGATCATCACTTGAGTAGTCGTCAGTTTATCGAGGCGGGTTGCGAGATAACGCCGTCAGCTTCTATTGATGCAAATGTGCGTGAGGGTTGGCGAGATCGCCATCCACAAACTTAATATCGATTGCATTCTCTTTTCGGTGGATCACACCAGCAAGATGCCGATTAAATGCGTCGTCAACATTTTCGCCCATCGAGTAGGCGTTCCACAGCTTCCCCTGACGCTGAACCGTGAGCCGAAACAACCGCAATATGGGGGATGGAATTGGGTGATAAATACCCATGATCGTGTCTTTCTTCTCTACCGGCAAGAACTTAGTTAATCAAGTTTGGAAGTACGTCTGAACAAGCCGCAGGTCCAGACACCAAAGCGCAGATACTGAATATGCAGCAGACACGACGAGACGAAATGTCTCACTCGTAACCTCCACCTGCTGCGATTGAGTCACAGCGACAACCCGGAAGCCTCATGGTTGCTCATCGTGGTAGGGACTGGCTAAAGCGCCTCATGCTTCATGGGTGAGCGCCAGGGTGCTTAACTCTTCTTTGCGAACCTGGATCGCAACCGTCTCTGCCGCTGCCGTCCAGGCGTTCTGCAGGGACATGGGCAGTTCGCTCCAACTCGGCAGCGGTTTCCCGAGAGATGTTTTCCACTCGGTCCAGTCGCCATAAGCGCGATATGCGATTTGAGCCAACACGATTTTTTCCATGATTCGCCTCACTTTGACAGAATCAGCGCAGCTTTTTGAGGGGACGTTTGCGGAAGGCTGCAAGCGATCATCCGCCACAAACGGTGGATTTTGTTGAGCAATCAATCAGACTGACAGCGGACTCGGATTACCGAGGGTGAGAACTGACCAAGATGAACCAAAACAGTACACAGGACATGTACCTAACAAATAGTATAACACAGATAGGGAGAATTAGCCAGGAACGCTCGACCCGATCAGCAAATGCCTGCACGCGCCCTTCCCAGTCGTCTTGCTGTCTGGCGTCGCCATCGTGCGGCTTACCGTCCCGCCGATCAGCATGGCTGCCGGAAGCGCGGCGGCTGTCCGCGCCGAACAGGCGGCGGGCGATGTGGGGCACGATCAGCCCAACCCAGCCGACCATGTCGCAGACGGAGACGACGGCAGCGGCGGCGGCGAGCGACATGCCCAGCATGACCGCCGTCAGGAGGCGCGGCAGAAGCAGGTTCAGCAGCAGGCGCTGCGCCCGCTCATCCGATGCCAGCCGATCCGGCGAGAGGAAACCCGCCTGTGGATAGCGCCCCAGAAACAGGGACAGGGCAAACACGCCGACCAGTAACAGCGCGATCCATGCCAGCCGGTTTGAGCCGGTGAGCACCCGGCTTTGCTGCCGGATCGAGATTGCAGGGGGTGCCAGACACGTCGATGACCGAGATGTCGCACGCTCGTCATCGGCGTCAGGAAGGCTGCCGCGCCCAGTTATGCGCAGTGTCGATAGCCACCTTTAGATTGTCCCAGGAGGTCTCGCTGGGCACGGTACAGTCCGCACCCAGGACGAAGCGCTTGGGCGCTGCTTGTAATACCGCCTCGGTTTCTTGTTTGACCTGCTCCGGGGGTGCCCGTGGCGAGAATACCCAGCCGCTCCAGCCCTCCCATATACGGGCGCCCGAACATTTCGGCTGCCACTTGCATCGAGAGCGTCTCGCCGCGCAGATGAAGCGGACAGTTGACCACATCACCCGGATAATCGAGGAAGCGCGAGAAATCATCTATAAGGGAGGGCATAGTCGCAGACATGCAGGATGTTGAACAGACAAGTCTCGTTGATTTCGTTCATGATCGTCAGGTCATACGGTTTGATGGCGATGTCGAAGATGCCAGGATCAGCGAATCGCCCGGTCTCACCACCCTGGGTAGATGCATAGAAGCCATCTACGCCCAGCTTGATACACGCCCGGACAAACGTGAGCAGGCTGTCGGTCACGGCTTCCATGCCCTTGTTGACCGCTTCCGGGTCTTGTTGAAGGTGCTGAGTCAGCAGATCACTCCCGGAGATCTGTCCGGCGCACATGAACGGCGAATACAAAGTCACGATCACCACTGCCTCGCTTTTCAACGCCTGGACCAGCCCTTCGACTGCCTTGAGCTGCCCCTCGAAAAAATCTACGCCCAAACGAGGCACTTTGACCCAATCTTCAGGCTTCTGAATATCAGCCATCTTGGGAAAGGTGCGTTCGTATTGAATTTTGACCAGATCCATGCCGGTATAGCGGAAGTACTCAATATGCTTTTCGATGGCTGCCTGCCCCGCATGAAACGCAGGCGGGAAGTGGAGGAAAAACGCCGCCGGGATATACGAGGGTTGCTGCGTGTCGTCCAGCAGAGCCAATAGCGCTTCACGTTTGTTCATCACCCTATCCTTTTTCACGGCACGCAGATGTACAAAAGCACATCACGACGTGCGTTCCAATTATCAAGAAACCGTACCCATTGACTGGGCATTTTACAAACGCTGCTGTTGCGGAGGACACACGGGCAAAGGTTAGTCCGGCGATGATTTTTGACAAGGCGTGTGCTGATCCGGATGTGTGTGTTTGTAGCTTACGTGTTTTCAGTTTTATACTACGCTGTGCATTCCAAGCATTTGGACAATCACATCGGAATAAGGATCCATACGTATGCCTTTAGTTGAGCATATCCCCTTGCCAACCTTTGCACGACTACGCGAGTCGGGACAGGAGGTTTTGAGTCTAGCTACCGCCCTGAAACAAGACATCCGTGAACTACATATTGGCTTGCTGAACATGATGCCGGATGCGGCGTTACAGGTAACCGAACAGCAATTCATGCGGATGGTCGGAAGCTCGAACCAAATCGCGCAGATTTATGTACATCCCTTCTCAGTACCGGGTCTCCCTCGCAGCCTGGAAACCCAAGCCTACATCGATGAGTACTACACAACCTTTGAGCAGCTTCGAGAGGACGGACTGGACGCGCTGATCCTGACGGGTGCGAATGTCTCCAATCCTCACCTGGAGATGGAGCCGTTCTGGGAGCCTCTCACGAACGTGATGGAATGGGCAGCGGAACATGTCACGTCCGTACTGTGCTCCTGCCTTGCGACCCATTCATTGATGAAGTATCGGTACAACATTGATCGCCGGTTACTGCCCAAGAAGAAGTGGGGAGTCTATTCGTATCGCGTCGCCAAAGCAGAGCATCCGCTTCTGCGAGACATCAACACGCGATTTGACGTACCCCACTCACGCTACAACACCATTACCCGCACGCAGTTTGAGAGCGCCGGACTGACGATCCTCATCGACAGCGCCGAGGATGGGGTCCATATGGCAGTAAGTCCGGACCAATTCCGCAACATTTACCTGCAAGGGCATCCTGAATATCACATCAACAGCCTGCTGAAGGAATACAAGCGAGAAGTGATCCGCTATCTGAACGACGAGCGTGACCGTCCTCCCTACCCAGAGAATTACTTTTCGCCGGAGGCTGAGGCGATAGCGGATGCGTATATCGCCGAGGCTGAACGAGCGAAACAAGCCGGTAATGTCATCCCGGACTTTCCCGAAGATGCGATCTACCCCCTGCTCGATAACACGTGGAACGACACCGGCAAAGCGATCTTCAACAACTGGTTGGGTTTGGTATACCGCCTGACCCACGTGGATCGCAATAAGCTGTTCATGCCCGGCATTGATCCGGAAAATCCGCTGGGGCTGTTGTAAGTCATGTCTATCAAAGTCAACTTCGCGTCAAGAATGCTCTGTGATCCTACCCGACATGGGGTTTTTGAATTTTCCTACTAAGAGGAGAGATGAAGCTATGAAAGATGAGACCATTGCCATTCATGCCGGTTACCAGACCGACCCGACCACAAAGTCGGTTGCCGTGCCAATTTATCAGACTGTTGCTTATGAGTTTGATAACGCACAGCACGGTGCTGATCTGTTCAACCTGGTGGTGCCGGGGAACATATACACGCGCATCATGAACCCGACCAACGACGTACTGGAGCAGCGTGTCGCGGCATTGGAAGGTGGTGTTGGTGCGCTGGCGCTCAGCGCGGGCAGCGCGGCGGTCAGTTATTCGATTCTGAATATCGCCCAAGCTGGCAACAACATCGTCTCGGTTCCCCTGCTCTATGGGGGTACGTATACGCTGTTCAAGCATATGCTTCCGGGGCTTGGCATCGACGTGCGCTTTGCCAAAGACGATAATGCAGCAAGTCTGGAAAGCCTGATCGATGACAAGACCTCGGCAGTGTATTGCGAGTCGATTGGTAATCCAGCAGGCAATATCCCTGATCTCGAAGCAATCTGCGCAATGGCTCATCGGCATGGCGTGCCGGTGATTGTCGATAACACGGTGGCAACACCGATTTTGATCAAGCCATTCAATTATGGCGCAGACATTGTGGTGCATTCGCTGACCAAGTATATGGGGGGGCATGGAACTTCAATTGGCGGCATTATCGTGGATTCCGGCAAGTTCCCATGGGCGGAAAACGCGGATCGCTTCCCGATGTTGACTCAGCCTGAAGCTTCCTATCATGGCGTGGTCTATACGGAGGCGATGGGTCCGGCAGCGTATATCGCCCGCGCGCGGACAGTGCCACTGCGTAATATGGGTGCAGCACTTAGTCCATTAAATGCCTTCCTGTTCCTTCAGGGCATTGAAACACTGCCGCTCAGGATGGAGCGTCATTGCGATAACGCTTTGGCGGTGGCAAAGTATCTCAGTACCCATGATCAAGTGGCGTGGGTTAGCTTCGCCGGGCTGCCGGATTCACCCTATTACGAACTGGCGCAGAAGTATACCAATGGTAGACCCTCGGCGTTGATGACGTTTGGCATCAAGGGCGGTTTCGAGGCGGGGGTGAAGTTCTACGACGCCCTAAAGTTGTTCAAGCGCCTCGTGAACATTGGCGACGCCAAATCATTAGCGGCACACCCGGCTTCCACAACTCATCGGCAGTTGAGCGAAGCGGAGCTGAAATCCGCCGGCGTCACACCAGATATGATCCGCATTTGCGTTGGTATCGAGAATATTGACGATATTATTGCCGATCTCGACCAGGCATTAGCGGCAACGAAGTAGTTCGATGGCGTCGGTGACTCTGGGAAGTTGGACGCGCGTCCAACTTCCGTCCCATCTGCAAATGTGACAGCTTCGCCGCGTCGATGGCGTTGACTAACCCGGCAGCCTTCCCGCTGATCATTTATTGAGGCGCCATCGAATTCGTGGAATTCCCTCGCGGGGTTCGAAGTCTGTTGAGGAAATGAAAAGGCGCGGGGTCGAGTGACCCCACGCCTTTGGTACTCTTCTGCCGGAGATTACTTGACAGCCAGCCGCTCGATCAATGCCTGCAAGTCCTGAGCAGCCTGGTCAACCGAGGACTGTCCATACGCTACCTGCTGACCGATCAGCGTAAGCTCGTTCACGAACTCCTGGTCGTTCGGGAGGTTCGGACCCTGCGGGATCGTGCGATCAGCGATTGCGTCGTAGATTCTGTAAACCGCCGCATCAGTCGCGGTGGCTTGGTCGGCGATTGCCTGACGCACGACCGGGGAGGAAGGAATACCGCGATTGGTTTGGAGAATCGCGCCCGCCTCGGGGCTGGTAACGAAGAAATTGATGAACAGCGCTGCCGCTTCCTTGTTCTTGCTGGCATTGTTCATCGCCAGGTACTGGCTCATCTGGATGGCGTATGCAGGCTCACCGCCCGTCGGGAGCGTCGTCATGCCGAGTTCATCAGTCATGGCTGCCTGATAGGCTGCGCCCTGGTTGCTCCAAATCAAATCGATAGCCGCTTTGCCCGACACGAATGCCGAGCTATCCGGACCCAGTTCGGTGTAGGTATAGGTGGTATCCGCGTCGGGGATCAGCCCTTCGGCGCGCATATCTGCCCACATCTGAAGCCATTTCTGAGCAGACTCAACCGTCGCGTAGGATTTCCCACCATCGTCCAATGTCCAGATCGGGGTGCCCTGCTGCGTGTAGAAATAGCTGAGGTAGTTCGCCTGGTTCGTGCTGTTGTCCACAAAAGGCGCGACCCCGTCGGGCAGCTTCGCCTTAAGTTCCTTACCGTAGGCAATAAGCTCATCCCAACTCATGTTGTCCGCCGGGAGATCGACTCCCGCCGCCTCGATCATCGTCTTGTCGTAGGCAAGGACGAGCGTGTTCGTGCCGAGGCTTACGGCATAGAGATTGCCATCAGCCGCCGTCGCAGGGATAAGCGCGGTCTGGTCAAACGTCTCGGGGGTGTTGATCATGAGCTGTTTGCCGAGATAGTCATTGAGCGGCTCAAGGTACTGCTGGTAATCGGGCCAGTTGCCGCCGAACTGGATAATGTCGGGGGCGTTGTTGGCTGCTAACTGCGTGTCGAGAATCTGGAAGTGGTCGCCCGCCCCACCATTAGGCTCGCCCGTGACTTTGATGTCGGGATATGCAGCCTCGAACAGGTCGATAACCTGTAGGGTTCTCTGGGCGCGGTCGTCGTTGCCCCACCAGCCAAAGCGGAGTTCGGCAGGACCGCCCGTGTAAGCAGGGAGTGCGCTGGAGTCGGTCTGTGCTACGGTCGCCTGGGCAAACGCCGCGAGCATCAGAGCGAGCAGCGCCATGAGCGTGATTATGCGAAACTTTCTCATCTTTGAATTCTCCTGTTTCCGTAATAGTTTAAATTCCAGTGGACAACCCTGAAATAAATCACCGATCATCATTTCACATTCATTTTCTCCTCTCAGTGTGCTAACCCTTTATGCCCGTGGTCGAGATGCCCTGTACGAAGTATTTCTGCAGGGAGAAGAACAGGATAAAGGCGGGAACTATAGAGAGCGTGGACATCGCCAGCGCGCCGCCCCAGTTGGATACCGCGCCCGCGTCGCCGACAAAAGTACGCAAAGCCCTGGATACCGTAAATGTTTCCGGCGTCGTCAGGTACAGCAGGTGGTTGAAAAAGTCGTCCCACGTCCATAGGAACGTGAACAGCGCTGTCGTCACCAGAGCGGGGCTTGCGAGCGGTATGACGATACGCAGGAATACCCCGACTTTCCCGCACCCGTCGATGATCGCCGCCTCCTCGACCTCTTTCGGTAGGCTTCGGATGAACTGCACGAGTAGAAACACGAAGAACGCGTCCGTTGCCAGGAATTTCGGTACGAGTATCGGGAGGTACGTGCCCACCCATCCGAAGGTGTTGAACAGGATATAGCGCGGTACGAGCGTGACGTGACCCGGAAGCATCAGCGTGAGCAGCATCACCGCGAACCAGAACTTCCTGCCCGCGAATTTGAGCCGCGCGAACGCATACGCCGCCATTGTGCAGGAGATCAGGTTCCCGATGATGGCTACAGCACACATCATGAGCGAGTTTGCGAAGAACCGCCCGAAGGTCGTACCCGCGTAGCCTTTCCACCCCGTGATGTAGTTTTCAATGGTCAGGGCTTTCGGGATAATCCCCGGGTCGCTGAAGATCATATTGTTGGGCTTGAGCGAGCTGACAATCATCCAGATGACGGGGTAAATCATAATCACCCCCAGGGCGATTATGAACAGATGCGTCAAAGTATGGCGGATAACCGTACCGGATTTCATGTTATTCCCCGACCCCATATGACACCCACCAGTTCGAAAATCTGAAGACGAGCGCCGTGATCACCCCGATAATGATCAGCAGCACCCACGCCATAGCTGAGGCGTACCCCATCTCGTGGTATGTCCACCCCTGAATATACAGGTGGAGCGTATAGAAAAGCGTGGAGTTGAGCACGCCTCCCTTGCCGCCGCCGATGATATAGGCTTGGGTGAACGCCTGGAACGCGCCGATGATCTGGATGACCAGGTTGAACAGAATAACTGGCGAGAGCAGGGGTATGGTTATAGAGAAGAACTGCCGTATCTTGTTCGCGCCGTCCACGCTCGCCGCCTCGTAGTACTCCTGGGGAATCTGCTTCAGCCCCGCGAGGAAGATGATCATCGACGAGCCGAACTGCCAGACCGTCAGCAAAATAAGCGTCCCGAGTGCGTAATCAGGGTTGGTTATCCAGCCGGGGAGGTTGGTAAAGCCAAGTCCACCCAGCACGCCGTTTACGAGTCCGTCTTTCTCGAACAGCTTCCTCCACAGCACCGCGATTGCGACTGAACCGCCGAGGAGCGTGGGGATATAGTAGACGGCGCGGTAGAAGCTCACCCCCCGCAGTTTCTGGTTCATGAGCATCGCCACGGCGAGCGCGAAAACCAGCTTTAGCGGCACCGACACGAACACGTAAGTCAGCGTCACAGAGAGCGACTTCATGTAGTACGGGTCCACGCGCATAATCTCGCCCGTGGAAGCGGTGAACTGGGTCATCCCGAACACCGACCCAAACATTTTCACATAATTGCCAAGCCCAATCCACTGCGTCGCATCGGGCTTGGTGAAGTCGTAATTGGTGAAACTGAGCAACAGCGAGTATGCCATCGGGTAAAGCGTAAGCACGAGGAAACCCACAAGCCAGGGTGCGAGAAACATGTAGGCGACGGCGTTGCGCCTGAAAAATCCGGTGATACCAGAGATTAAAGATACTTCCTTTAATCCCGCATTTAGCCTCGTGTTGTATTCGCCTCGTCTTATACGCATTACGGTCCCTCAGTGAGACTATGCCCTGGCTGTCATTATCTGCTGAAGATCAGTCAAGCGATGCGCCTAAGATGAACCTGCCATCGCACATTCGCTGAGCTGGGGTCGCTCGTGGATCCTAGCCTTTCTCCGGTCGGCAAACCGGACCCGTTGACTCTCGAACAATCAGCTCTATATTCGCTTTCGTCACCTGCTGGGGGAGATCAGGCTCTGCGAAGCGCTTGAGCAGCAGTCGAACCGCGGCGCGTCCACTTTCTTCCGCTTTCCCTGAAACGGTAGTGAGGCGCGGCGTGATGTAGCCAGAAAAGGGAATATCGTCAAAACCGGCGATAGAGAGGTCGCCGGGGATCGTCAAACCCAGATCGTTCGCCGCCCGTATGACGGCAATCGCCAGCATGTCGTTGATCACCAGCAGCGCGGTCGGGCGGTTTGGTCGGCTCAGCAGGGTATAGGCAGCGCGATAGGCATCTTCCATCTTGTCGCCACAGTGCAGCTCGTAAACATCATTACCGGACATCCCGGCTTCCTGAAGCATCTGCCGATAGGTGAGCAAGCGGTCGAAGCCTTGCACATCCTGGGTGACGCCGTAGATGAAGCCTATGCGCCGGTGCCCCAGCTCAAAAAGGTGCGTCATAAGCGCGCGGGTTCCGCTGGAGTAATCGTGGATGACGTGATCGAACTCAGCTCTGGTCGCCGTGATTTCGACTACAGGCTGCCCCGCCCTACGCAGATCGTCGCTCAGCCTGGGCAGCAGATACTTGACCGCCGCCAGAAGGATGAAGCCGTCGACGCGGTGGCGCGTCAATTCGCGGATCGTGCCGATCTCCTGCTGCGAATCGCGCGGCTGGCGGGACAGATGCAGGCTGTAACCAGCGTCCTGAAGCGCATCGGAAATGCCGGAGAAGATTTGCCAGAAATAGGGATTTTCGATGACCGGGATGATCACGCCGACGGTTTTGGTGTTACCCCGGATCAGCGCTTGCGCGCGCGCATCCGGCTCGTAGCCGAGTTCGGCAATCGCCTGCATGACCCGCTGCCGGGTCGCTTCTGAAATCGGAATCTTCATTTGAGTTTGATCGTTCAATACGTAGGATACGGTAGAACGAGAGACACCTGCCAGACGTGCAACATCTTTTTGAGTGGGTCGTTTCATAAGTCGAATGTATTATTATATTTACTGGAACGTGTCAACTGGCACGTGTGAATTGAGTGTATCGACAGTTTTGAAGTACGTCAAGTCATTTGACGGAGCACGGTTCAAACAAAGCGCTTGTTGAACGGCGAGGTGTCTTTCCTGCCGTACTGAATTTTCTGCCGGACATGGAACGCCCTCCGGCGCTGCTGAGCGATCTTCGGCAGGTGTTTTGAAAAGACGACGCTCGAAGGGCAGAAACAGCTCTTCAAGGCGTTCAGGTTGCCCGGTTCCAGCACACGCGCGACCTGCTCCCGGCGCTGCGTGCGGGACAGGTTCTTCATCGTGCCGATGTAGTCGAGCAGGTCGTAGGCATTGAGGCTCTTGTAGAAGCCGACTTCCTGCGGCAGATAGCCGAGGTGCTGGCGCACGTACTGCGGGTCGGCTTCGACACATCGCGCCCGGCGACGCTGACCCGCCCGGCGGTCGGGTGCAGCAGCGCCGTCAGAATCTTCATCAGTGTCGTCTTGCCCGCGCCGTAGTGCCGGGTTCGGCGCAGTAATTGCGAGCAGACTGGCGTCTATCATGATGTAAAGCGAAGGAACAGTCATGCCAGACGACTTCGACGACCATGAGCAGACGCTTGCTCGACGCGCGGTTGACGACCCCGATGCGTTTCAACAGCTTTATCGTCGCTATGTGCGGCGCGTCTACGGCTACGCCGCAGCGCGCATTGCTAATCCGAGCGATGCCGAGGATGTGGTGTCCGAGATTTTCCTGCGCGTCGTCAAGCGCCTCGACCAACTGCGCAATCAGCAGCACCTCAGCTTCGCCGCATGGCTGTTCGTCATCGCGCGCAACGCCGTCAGCGACTATTACCGGCGCGACGGGCACGCGGACAGGCTCGTGCCTCTGGATGCCACAGGATCGCTCGCCGCTGCCGATTCTGCGCCAGATCGCGCCGTCATCGCAGATGAAGATGCTGTTCAGCTTCGCGCGCTGATCCACGCGCTGCCGGAACGCAAGCGCGAGGTGATCACGCTGCGCTATTACGGAGGGCTGCGCAATCAGGAAATCGCCGCCGTGCTCGGCATCGGCGAAAAGACGGTCTCCGCCTATCTCAGCCGGGCACTGAGCGAGCTTCAGGAAAGCTATACGGCGTTGAAGTTTCAGGATGAGCCGAAAGCGATGGACGATGAACCGTGATCCGCAGTCCGAAACGGACGTGAAGATGGAAGCATTGATGGAATTTGAGGCACAATTATCGGCGTCCGCGCCGCAGCCGCGCGCCGGCTTCGAACAGGAATTGGCGCAGCGGCTCCAGCGCGAACGCGCTCAGCGCAGACGCGCCGGACGGCTGTTGATGCCCGCGCTGCCGCGCCGCTTTGGGCGGCTGTCGCGCCGCACCGTGATCATCCTGATCATCCTTCTGATCGTGGGAGTCGGAGTTGTCATTGCCATGAGCGCCGCCTTGCGTCAGGTCATCGGTTTCGACGACGGGTTGAAGACGATCTTCGAGCAGGGGCTGGGGCACGAGATCGGCATCAGCCAGACCATCGAGGGTTACACGGTCACGCTGGAATGGGCGTATGCCGATGGCAACCGCCTGACGCTTGCCTACATGATCGCCGGGCATCCGGGCACGCCGTATACCAACCTGGAAAGCCAGGTCTACACCCTGACGCTGCGCGATACCGGCGAGGCAGATACCCTTTTATCAGGGTATGGGCGTCGATGATCGACCAGAACGGTGACATTATGGGGCTGCCGCCGACTCCGCAGGACACGATTTTGACCACCGACCGCAGCCTGATTATCCGAACCTACGATTTGAGTTCCGTCGCCATCGGAGATCGCACAATGCTCGACCTGCACCTGGAAACAGACATCTGGAGCGTCACGCTTCAGAAACGCACCGAAATGCCAATCGAACGGTTCAATGAGATGGGAGAAGGACCTGCCGGACACTTCACGTTCGACTTCAGCGTGCCGTTGGTGAGTGATCAGCGCGTACTGACGGCGGCGCAGACCGCGACCGACCACGACATCCCGATCACGCTGGAGCGGGTGACGGTATCGCCCTCGCAAACGCGCGTGGTCATCTGCTTCACGCCGCCCGACCCGGCGCGCCGCTGGACAGGCATCCCGCATCTGACGACCGACGCGGGTGATGTCCCCGGCGGTGGCGGCGTCCAGCCGTACATGGACGGCGAGCGCACCTGCGACGACTACACTTATTTCGCCGGGATGTATGATTATCGTGGCGACTGGCAGCTTGAAATCACGGAGCTGGTCGGCTTCGGCAGCGGCGGCGGGGACGACCAGCAGCGCATCGCCGGGTCGTGGAAATTCCAGTTCGTCGTTCCGTAGAGGAGTCGGGAAGAAAAGCATGAACACGAACCTGGTGTTCCGGTTCACGTCGACGGCGCGCAAAGCGCTCAACAACGCCTTGCGCGAGGCGCAGCTTGAGCGCGCTTCCAGCATCGACACGCGCCATCTGTTGATCGGGCTTGCCTAGCTGTCTCCGGCGGACAGCACCGCCGCGCACGTCCTCAATGGGCTGGGCATCACGCCGGAGAAGCTCAACGCCGCCGCGCCAGATCAGGCAGCCGCCGGAGAGACGCCGCAGATAGCGTTGAGCGAGGGCGTCCGGCGAACGCTGGAACGAGCTGCGGCAGCGGCGCAGCAGCGCGCCGACACGGCGCTGGCATCCGCGCACTTGCTGGCGGGCGTTCTGGACGACGCCGACGCGGCACAGCTTCTCGAAACGCTCGGTGCGCCGAGTGCGCGCGTTCGCGCCGCCCTGGACTCACTTCAGATTTGGACGGACGAGGTATAGATAGTCGCGCGCAAAGCGAGATTGCTCAGGCAGCATCTCAGCTATCGCCATCTTTGCTTTGCCACAACCAGCGCATTTCATCGCTCGTCTGCAGCAGCGCGCTTAACTGCCCCTGCGCCTCGACATGCCCACCTTTCAGGATGATGATCTGATCGGCGCGTTGCAGTGCAACCCGTCGGTGCGAGACCGCGAGAATGGTCTTGCCCTGCTGATCCAGCAGGCGCGCCCAAAGCTGTTGCTCGGTTTCGACATCCAGCGCGCTCGATAAATCGTCGAACACCAGCAGTTCAGGATCGCGGTAAAACATGCGCGCTGCCGCCGCCCGTTGAATCTGCCCGCCGGAGAGACGCACGCCTTTCGGACCAACCAGCGTATCGAGTCCGGCGTCGAGCGCGCGCACGTCCGTCTCCAGCACCGCTTGATGCATGGCTCGCGTCAGGTTCCGGGCATCTTCTGGCAAGCCCAGACAGATATTCGCGCGCAGCAACTCGCTGAACAGGCGCGGAACCTGCGGCGTATACGCGGCGTTGGGCGGCGTCATGAAATCGCCCGGCGACCGGATCAGCGCATCGTTCCAGCGGATTTCGCCCCGTTCCAGCGGCAGCAGACCGAGCAGCAGCCGCAGCAGCGTCGTCTTGCCCGCGCCAACGCGCCCGGTGATCACCGTGAACGAGCCGCGTTCCAGCGTAAACGTCACATCCTTAATCCCGGACGGTACGCCGGGATGATGGTAGGTCAAGCCGCTGGCGCTGAGGCGCTGGAGGTGCTCGGCGGGCACGTGTGGTGGTGCTGGCAGCGGAATCGGCTCGCGCAGATGGATCGGAGCGGCGCTGAGCAGGTCAGCAGAAGTGGTTTCAGGCGTCACTTGATCGAGCCGTTCGATGGCGACGCCGACCTGCCGCCAGTTCGTCAGCAGCGTGCTCACCATGCCGACGGTGTAGCTCAGGTTATCGAGATAATACACAAAGAGCGCGAAATCGCTCACGCTGAAGCTGCCTTCGCGGATCATGCGCCCGCCGATCAGCAGGATCAGCCCGGTCGAGAGGCTGATCGAGTTGAGCGAAACCGCTTGCAGCACATCCGTGAACAGGCGCTCACGCACGGCAGCACGCGCGCGCTGGTCATTGAGTTTGCCGAAGTGGCGCGCGGTCGTGTCTTCCGCCGCTGCGCCCTGAACCGCCTGTACGATGCCGAACGTTTCGCTGAGAAACGCTGTAATTCTCCCGGTCAATTCGCGGGTCGCGCGGTGGTAGGTCTGGATGCGCCGGGAAGCGACGGTCGCCAGGATGCTGATGATCACGAACGGTACTAAGCCGATCAGCGCGACGGGCGCGTTGATCCGCAGCATGGTGCTGACCGCGACCACCGCGAAGACCACCTGCCCGATCACCCAGTTGACGAAGGTGAGGTAGCGCGGGATTTCGGCGGCATCGCCCAGAAAGCGACTGAGCGCATCGCCCGGCGACCCGCGCAGCGCCCGCGCGCCCGGCTGGCGGAAGACGTGCGCCAGCAAATTGCGCCGCAGGAGCGTCTGCGCATCGACCGAAAACAGCACCGCCAGCAGCGAAGCGCCGTATTCGGTCAGGTTGCGCGCGGCGCGCGCCACGACGAGCAGCAGGACAATCATCCAGATTGTCAAATCCGACGTGCCGCTCACGAGGTCGAAGAAGGCTTAAATCAGCAGCGCCTGCACCTGAATAAACAGCATGAAGACGATCCCCAGCAGCAGGCTCCCCACCCACGACCAGGGGCTGCGCCGGATCAATGTGGCGAGCGCACGCCAGGTTCGGATGCGCGGCGCGCTCATAGCAGCGCCCCCTCGCCCACTTGCAGCAGATGGTGATAGCGTGAGTTCGGATCGCCCGCTAAGGCTGCCCGCTCGCCGGACTCGACCACGCGCCCAGCTTCCAGAATCAGGATATGGTCGGCATACTTGAGCGTCTCCAGACGATGGGCGATGATGATCCCGGTGCGTCCGTCGAGCAGCCGCGCGACGGCGCGCTCGAGACGCGCTTCGGTCGCCGGATCGAGCCGCGAGGTCGCCTCGTCCAGAATAACGAGATCGGGCTGGCGAACCAGGACGCGCGCGAAGGCGAGTAACTGCGCCTCCCCTGCCGAGAGTCCGCGCCCGCCCGCTTCGAGCGGCGTGTCCAGTCCGGCGGGCAAGCCGCGCAGCCAGCCGCCCAGTTCCAGCAGGTCGAGCGCGGCACGGATGTCCGCGTCGGCGATCTGACCGTCGAAAAAAGTCAGGTTGTCGCGGACGCTGCCCTCGAATAACTGCACCTCCTGCGTGACCAGCGCCGCCCGCTGGCGCAGATCGCGCCGGGCAATCTGGCGCAGGTCAGCGTCGTTGAGCAGAACCCGCCCCGCCTGGGGATCGTAGAAACGCATCAGCAGCCGCGCGATGGTCGATTTGCCGCTGCCCGTTCGCCCGACGATCCCCAACACCTGCCCCGCGTCGACCGCGAAGCACACGCCGTCCAGAACCTGGACGCCTGTTGGATAGGCAAACGTCACGGAGTCGAACGTCACCGACAGCGCGCCCGTCTCCAGTTCGCGCGGCTGTTCCGGCTCGGCAATGGCGTTGGGCGTGGCGAACAGCGCCTCGACGCGCTCGATGCTCGCGCCAATCGTTTGCAGGCTTTCGACCTGCTGCGAAAGCTGCCTCAGCGGCTGGTTGAGCAGCGTCATGTAGTTCATGATCAGGTAGACCCCGCCGAGCGAGAGCGCGCCGCCGCTGTAGAGGAAATAGCCGCACAGAAACGCCACCACGTAGCCGAAGCTGAGGATCATCCCGGCGGCAGATGCCAGCAGCGACTGCATCAGGATGGCGCGCGTCCAGCGACGGCGGATCAGGGCGTGCAGCCGGAACAAGCCGTAAATCACGTAACCGGCTGCTCCGCTGGAACGCAAGTCCTCGACGCCCGCGAGGCGTTCTTCGAGAAAACCGGAAAGCTCGGTGTTGGCTTCGCGCAAGCCTTTCTGAGCGGGCAGCGCCAGATTGCGCACGCGGTAGAGCGTATAAAGCGCGCCCAGCGTGAAGCCGACGAAGGCGATGCCGATGCGCACGTCCTGCGCGAACAGCACGATCAGGATGCCGACCGTCAGCAGCAGACTGCCGAGAATCTGGACGAAAAACTCCGAGAAGAAATCCGCCAGCAGCGAAACGTCCCCGTCAATCCGCTCGATCAGCGCGCCGGGCGTGGTCGCGTGGTGAAAGCCCAAATCCAGCCCCAGGCAGTAGCGCATGAGATCGGCGCGGAGTTCGTTGGTGGTTGACCACGCGAGCGTCTCACCCAGATAGCCCGCGCCAATCGTGATCACCTGCTGAAAGATCGCCACGCCGATGAACGCCAGCGCCGCGAAAACCAGCAGGTCGTCGCCCGCAGCGCCCGCGCCCTCTCCCGTCGCCGTGTCGATCACGAAGCGCGTGAACTGCGGGATCACCAGTTGCAGGAGGATGCCGCCGAGCAGCAGCGCCGCCAGCAGGACGAAGCGCGGCTTCTGAGCTTTCAGGTAGCGCCAGAGCAGCGCAAAATAACGACGCAGGGGGACGCGCATCGGCGGTTCTCGGCACGATCAAGCAGGACGTTGGTCTTAGCCTACGGAAAAAGCGGCGGATTGGGATCGATCAAAAGATAAAGGGGAGGGTATATCTTCGCGCGGATGATCTCCTAGACCAGCCGCAGCGCGCGCGCCTTGACCACCGCCTGCGTGCGGTTGCGCGCGTCAAGCTTGTGCAGGATGTTGTGGACGTGCGCCTTGACCGTCCCCGGCACGACCACGAGCTGCGCGGCGATCTGCCGGTTGCTCTGCCCGGCGACCATCAGGCGCAGGACTTCCAGCTCGCGCGGGCTGAGGGAGTCGTCTTCAGGCAGGGGCATCTCCACGCCCAGGATCGCCAGCATCTCCGCGCACAAACGGCGCGGATCAGCCGATGCGCCATACGCACGAGCGGCGGTATAGTCACTCTCCGGGAGCGCAGCACGAAGCGCTTGATCGAGCCGTTGCAGCGGCAGCCACCGCTGGAACAGCACGTCGCGCTCGAAGCGGTCGGACAGCGCCAGCAGCCAGCAGGAGTCGGCGGGGCGCTGTTCGAGATCAGCCAGCAGCGCGGCGAGCGGCGCATAGTGGCGAATGAGATAATCGACATCCATTTCCGGCTCGGCGCGCAGCGCGATCTGTAAATGACCGCGCGCCGCGTTCGCGTCACGCCGCCCCAGAGCGATCCAGCCGCGCACCTGAGCCGCGCTGCGCAGCGAAATCTGCGGCTCCAGGCTGGCAAGCTGCTGCTCTGCCTGATGGTAATCTTCGGTCATCAGCGCCAGATTAAGACGCATCCACAAAGCCTGCCGTCGTGTCGGCGGCGAGTCGAGGGTGCGGCTGTGTTCGTCCGCTTCGCAGGCATAGGCAAGTGCCCGCTCGATGTCGCCGCGCTCAAAGGCGATTTCCGCTAAATTCACGAGATTCCAGGCGAAGCGCCCCCAGTTCGAGGTGGCGCGCTGAAGCTGGTTCGCCTGCTGATGCGCCGCTTGCGCGCCGACCAGATCGCCGAGGCTGTGCAGCGCACCGCCCAAGCCCATCCACGCGCCCGCTTCGCCGATCTGGTCGCCGAGCGCATGGGCAAGCTGCAAGCTGGCGCGATACGGCTCGACGGCTTGCACCGCACGTCCCGCGAACAAATGGCAGTGACCGACCAGCCGCTGCAATTCCATCACGTAGTACGGCGCATCGAGCGCTTGATACTGCTCCAGACTGGCGCTGTAGTGCTGGAGCGCTGCTGCGTACTCGTGCTGGCTGAAGGCGATGTGTCCCTGAATGCGCAGATTGAACGCGATCTCGCCTTGATCGTGCTCGTTTTGCGCCACTGCCAGCGCGCGCACCGCATCGGCGGTGAGTTGGGGATCGTCGTTCAACGCTCCGTGCCATTCGAGCAGTTGCAGCCGCCGTGCCATCAGGCGCGCCCAGCGGCGCTCGGCGCGCGTCTGAGCCAGCGCGGTATCGATCAGCGCCGCGCACGCGCTGATCTGGCAGCGCATCACCGCAAACAGGCGCAGGCTTTCGACCGCGTCCGCAGCCAGATCGTCGCGCCCATCACGCAGCGCCCATGCCCAGGCAGCGGCGATATTCACGAAATCCGCTTCGATGGCGTCCAGCGCCCGAATTTGTCCAGAGCTTTTCAGGTCAGCTTCCTGCCCGGCGAGCAGCGTCAGATAATACTGCCCGTGAGCCGCTTCGAGGCTGCGTCCCTCCTGCGGATCGAGCTTCGCACGGGCGAACTGCCGCGTGAACTCGTGGAGCTGGTAGCGCCGGGTGTGGTACAGGAGCGATTTATCGAGCAGATCGCCCAGATCGTCCAGCGATGCGCCCGCGACGGCAGCGGCGGCTTCGCGCGTGAACCCGCCGCGAAAAATCGTCAGCCGTGACAGCGCGCGCTGCTGCTGCGGCTTGAGCAGCCGCCACGAGTGTTCAAAGACCGCTTCGATGCTGATAGGAGGCGATGCACCGTTGCGCTGCGGCGTCCGCAGAAACGTGAGGTCGCGCGTGATTTCCACCGCGATCTCGGCGCAGGTCAGGCGGCTCAGCCAGGCTGTCGCCAGTTCCAGCGCGAGAGGAATGCCCTCGACTGCATTGCAAATCGCTTGTATTGATGGCACCTCGGCGGCAGGATCGAAATCGGGGCGAAGCTGCTGCGCGCGCGCCGCGAACAAGCGCAGCGCGTCGTCGTCCAGCGGCAGCCCCGCAAGCGGATAGACCCATTCTTCCGGCAGGCGCAGCCGCTCGCGCGAAGTCACCAGCAGTTTGACGCCGGGTACGGACAGCAGCTCGGCGATTTCCGCCGTCGCCGCAATCAGGTGCTCAAAGTTGTCGAGGATCAGCAGCGTGGGCGTTTCCGCCAGGTAGGCGAACACGTGCTGTTTCGGCTGACGCGCCTGCGCGCTTTGCAGGTTGAGCGCAGCAGCCAGCGCGACGTAGATTCCGTCGGCGTCTTCCACGTCCGCCAGCGCTGCGAAGGCGGTTTTCCCTACGTAAGCACGCGCGTACTCGCGGACGAGTCGCGTCTTGCCGACCCCGCCCGGTCCCGTCACGGTGAGCAGGCGGCATTCCTGGGAGGCTAATCGCTGCTCAATGGCTCGGAGTTCGAGCTGGCGCCCGATGAAGCTCGATCCAACGTCGCGCGCTTGATAACGCATCCTGATCTTCTCGATAGCAGTCGGACTCATGTTTCAGTATAGCAAAGGACATCGGATTCTCTCTAATCGGGGCATTACGGGGGAGCCGCATTGGAGTAGTGACGTTCAGGCGGACACTAGTGGGATTTTGTTAAAGCGTGCTGCCCGGAGCTGTAAGTGCCTAACGGGGCGCAGCGTCTCTCCACCGCGCCCCTTGAGAGGATTCGTCTAGCTGCCGCAAACACCCGGCAGCAAAATGTGCTGATACGGTTTGCCTGTACCCGGCTCGGTGCCAATGAGCGAGAGTTCGTTCGACATGAGCGCGTAGAGGCTGTTGCCCATGCCTTCGGCGATCATGACGTTCTGCTGCGACCCGACGGCTTGCTCCAGCGCGGCGCTGATGTCGGCGGCGGAAACGTCGAAGGCGTGCGTACCCTGCCCTTCGGCATCGATGTCCCAGATGGCGATGCCGCCGTTCTCGCAGTAGGCGGCGAGCGGCGCGGCGAGGTCCCGTCCGTTGACGCGACCGTCAGCGATCTCCGCAACGCCGCTGCTGCACGCTGAAATGTCCGCCTGATGTAGTCCTCCACCGAGGTAAGCGAAGACCATCGTACCAGAAAGCACAACTCCTGTAGTGGACGCTGGAATCAACGCGGTAGCTCTCGCAGTGCCGGTTTCGCCAGGCGCAAGTGTGAGCGCGGTGGTCGCATAGACATGGAATGGTGAGATAGTGATGATGTCAACAGATGTGGTGGCGGTGTAGCCAAGATCGTTATAGAACTGAACCTCCAGAACCCAGCAGACTTCATCCTCGGCACTCACAGCCGGAATGCAGAGAAAAGCGAACGACGCTAGGACAAGCGCGAGAACAGTCGAAGCAAGGACAATGCGGCGGATGTGATAGATCATTTCATGTACTCCGTTTCAGCCAATAGTGAGGGCGTTTCGGAAGCCTTGCGAGCCTCAGCCGGCGCGGGTGCATTGTTCCAAATCTGCCGAACGATCTGCCAGCCATCGTCGCCGCGCTGGAACAGCCAGAATACACGGAACTGGATCGGCTTGGGGTCGCTGCCGTCACGGGGGGTGAGTACGCCGTCTGCTGTGCCGATCACGTAGGCGAAGTCGCCGATAACCTCGACCTCGTCCGCGTGGGGCTGCACATCGAATACGTTCTTGTCGAACGACGCCTGCATGGCAGTCGCAATACCTTCTCTGCCGACACGCTCCGGGGCACTGGGCGGTATCCAGAGCGCGTCTTCCGAGTACATGCTCGCGTAGCCCGCTGCATCGTGCGAGTTGGCAAATTCGGGATAACGCTCGGTGATGATCGCCGTGATGGCGGCGATGTCTTCCGCCGAGCCGCTGCTCATTTCACTCTGTGAAGTGTCATCCTGCGCGACCACCATCGTGGAGCCGAGCACTGCTGCCAGCGCGGTGACAAGCAACAGGGCAAGAATAGGAAGTCTCTTGTACATCCTGCTTCAATCCTTTCAATATTCAATTTGCGATTGAGTTAGCTTTAGGTGCTGCTTTCCCGCGCGGCGCTGACAGGGCAAATGTCAAGCCTGCGCAGCGCCGCGCCGAGAAGATCGTGTGTCATCACGCCTGGGCGTCGTCGCTGTCGCGGATAAGCGTGCGCACCTGTGTCGCCATGTCTTCGGTGACTACGACCCCGTGTACTTCTGCGGCGTGCTTGGCGACCTGCGCCAGCACCTGTTCATCGTTCTCGGCTTCGACCTCGTGCGGGCAATCGAAACCCACGTCCCGACAGCGTATCTTTCTCATCTTCGGTTTCTCCTTTTGCTCTGGGAGCAGCTCCACCTGAATGTCGATAGACGCCGCCCGTACTAAGGTGGAATAGATCGGGCAGCGCTTGGTAAACGCTTCTACGAGATGTTCGGCTTGTGCTTGAGTAGCTCCCCCGACGGTCAGCTTGACTCGAAATACTTGAATGTTCGCAGCCACGTCCTCACCGCAAATACCACGTGGATCAAAGTCGCCTGCCACTGTGACGTTCAGCGACGACAGCGGAATGTGCTCGTCATTGGCGACCGCCTCGCAAATGAACGCACAACTGCTTGCGAGTGCCGACATGAGGGCTTCGACGGGATTGATTTCCTCATTCGGTCCGCTCAAGCTCGGTAACGCATCCACCACGAAATAATGCCCGCGCGCGGTAAGGATTGCCCGTCCTGACATGTTGGACAGATGTGCAGTTGCATTGCACGTTACGAATGGAGTCGACATAAATATCCCCGTTGGTATACTATGAATTCAGGTTTAACAAATATACACTAACGAATTTCATCGGGCTTATTTCTACGCTCAGAACCTTTGGTGATGCTCCATCACCACAATACGGGTCGCGCGTCATGAAAACGTCATGAGTCACGATCTTCCTCTGGAAATCTCCGGAAAGCAGCGTGAGCCGACCTTTCATCGACCAAACGGAGGGAGTAAAGCGCCGTGAACAATCCACTTCAAGTTCGCATCCTGGGAACGCCTGCCGTGCATCAACGAGGCAGGCGTGTCCGGCTCTATTCCGCGAAAGTTTTTGCGCTCGTGGCGTACATCGCCTTGCAGCCGGACAAAGCGCACAGTCGAGAGCAGCTAGCGAGTTTGCTCTGGGGCGAAACGTCGAATCAGCGTGCCTATGCCAGTCTGCGCCAGGCGCTCTACTCGATCAGGCAGGTTTTGGGCGCAGAAGCCGACGCGCTGCTGCAGGTGGAACGCGAGAGCATTACCTTTCGGCGCCTCGATACGATACAGCTAGATGCCTGGAGTTTTCTGGATGCGTGGCAGCGCGAAGACTTCGCGCGCGTAGTCGATTTGTACGGCGGTCTCCTGCTCGACGGGTTGAAGCTCTCCGATTGTCCGGAGTATGAGTCCTGGTTGTTTCTGCAACGCGAGGGCTTCGAACAAAAGACGGTCATGGCTTTGCAGAAGCACGTCGCCCGGTTACTGAGCGACAGTGCGTATGACCTTGCCCTGCCCCACGCCAAACGCTTGATAGACCTGGATTTTCTCAATGAAGAAGGTCACCGCCTGCTGATGCAAATTTATGCCGCACAGGGCGATTTACCCGCTGCGCGTCGCCAGTACCAGTTGTGCGTCGAGCTTCTGGAGCGCGAGCTTGGCGTCGAACCCGCGTCGGCGACGACTCTCCTGTTTCAGCAGCTTGACGACATCAGCCAACCCCAGCTTGATCGCAACCCCGACCCGATTCGCGCCGTCGATCCGGTTTCGGAGCTGCCAATCGTTGAGCGGGATGCCGAGCTGGCAGCGCTGACGCAGGCATGGGACGGCATTGCGGACAGCTCCCAAAACCTGCTGCTCATTCAGGGAGAAATCGGCGCGGGTAAGTCACGGCTGATACAGGAGTTCGTCAGGCAGCACGAGATTGACCGGTCGCTGACAGGACGCTGCTTTGAAGTGGATGTCAACACGCCCCTCGCTCCCTGGTCAGACCTACTGCGCCCTTTGGCGCAGCCCGGCTGGCAGCGCGAGATCGCCGGGCTAAAAGCGGTCTGGATGCGCGAAGTCGCCCGAATTGTCCCGGCGCTGAGCGGGGATTATGACGAGGAACCGGACAGCACCGTGTTCGCGGAGAAGCGCCTGCGCCTGCTTCAGGGCATCGTCCACTGCCTGATGCAGCTTGGGTCGTCGCCGCTGCTGCTCGTCTTCGAAGACCTGCATTGGGCAGATGAGACCTCGCTTGAGCTGCTGCACTATGCGACCCGTCAGTTGTCGCACGAGCCGATTCTATTTATCGGCACGTTTCGACCGGGCAATCCGAACCGCCGACTCCAGCAGCTCATTCATAGTGTCGAAGACGCCGCGCCGGTCATTCAAATCCATTCGCTCAGCGAAAAAGCCGTGCAAAGCCTGGTCACGACCGCCTCATTTGCGATGCCGCCGAGCCTCGTTCAGCAGTTGTACCAATTCAGCATTGGCAATCCATTCGTGTTGGTCGAAACTCTTCGTGCCGTTGCGGAGCGGGTGGAACAGGGACTCAACATCACGGCGGGTAGCCAGGTGCCGGTCTCCGAGCGCGTTCGGCAGCTTGTGCTGGATCGCTTGCAGGATACGGCTGAAGCGCCGCGCCGCATCCTCGAAAGCGCTGCGTTGATCGGGCGACCGTTCGACTTCCGCCTGCTGCGCAATGTCAGCGGCGCGACCGAAGCCGACCTGCTGGGACAGCTTGACTTTCTGCTCGCGCGCGGGTTTATCCGCGCCGATCTCGACAGTGATCGGGACGGCATGATGGATATTGTCCATGCCTACAGCCGTCAGGTCATCATCGAGAGCCTGAGCGCGCCGCGCCGCTTCGCGCTGCATCGTCGCATCGCCGAGACGCTCGAAAGGCTGTCCGACGCGAACGCCGAGGAAATCGCCTTTCACTTCGAGCAGGCAGCCGATCAACGGGGCGTTGAGTATTTGATTCGCGCCGCTCAGGAAGCGGAGGCGGTCTTTGCGTTGAGTTCGGCTGCCGATTTTTACCAGCGCACCTTGAAGCTGCTGGATGCCGTCGACAAAGACAATATCCATCGGCGCTTCGAAATCTACTGCATGGTGGAGACGATCTACGATCAGGTGGGCAACCGAGCCGAGCAAAGCCAGGCGCTTGCCGCGCTCGTCCGCCTCGCCACGCAGCTATCTGACCACGAATTACTTGCCGATGTCTACGTGCGGCAGGCAGGCTACTTCACCTACACGGCGCAGTATACGCAAAGTGAGGAACGCGCTTCAGTCGGCATTGAATCAGTATCAGATCATGGGGGACACCGCGCGTCAAGCCAATGCCCTTCACGAGTTGGGCTTTCTGCATTGGACGATTGGGAATTACGGCGCAGCCCTAACCTATAACCGGGAAGCCCTGCATTTGTACAGGCTGTCGGGCAGCATCGATGGTCAGGCGACTGCGCTGCACAATCTCGCCGAAATCCATCGCGGTTTGGGCAGCGCCAAACAGTCGATAGACATGTACACGCAGGCGGTCGAACTCCAGTGGTCCACAGGCAACGTGCGCGGGCTGGCTTTGACGCTCTACGGCTTGGCAAATGCGCACCGCGCCGTCCAGCAGGTTGATGAAGCTGCGCATTATTACACACAATCGCTGGAACAATGTCTTGCCAGCAATGACCGTGTGATGCGATCCCGAGTCTATCATACGCTGGCGACGTTACATTGGGAGAGCGACAATCGCAACGTGGCGCTCCGGTATCTGCTGGACGCCGTCGCCATCAGCATTGAGATCGGCTACAGTATGGGCGCCGCCCACAGTCTGCTGCTCTTGAGCATGTATTACAGCCAACTGGGCGACCTGGCGCAAGCGCGAGCGCGCATGGAAGAGGCGATTGAATGGCTGCGTTTATCGGAAGACGACACCCAGCTTAGCACCGCCAAAGCCTGGCTGAAGGCGCTTGACAACGGTCGTGTCGACGCCTTAGAGGTGCCCGCCTATATGCAGGCGATCCGCAGCCATATTAAAGTCCCGGAAGGCAAAATCTACTGCGAATTTGAGTCGCCCTTGGCGCGAGCGCGTCAGGGGCTTTAGTCGCTGCCCACCCGTCGCGCAGCGACAAAACCGCATATCCATCTTTCCGTCGCAGGAAACCCCGTTCACACGACGCATCGCCAGCCTTGTTTCTTGAAGTCTTCTGTCCCCCAACATGACGAATTCATGACGGCAACCGAGTTTAATCACGGTATTGACGCCTCATGAGGCACGAAGACGATGCGTTTATTCATCCGTTTGATGCTGATCGGGTTCGGCATTTCGAGCCTGCTGACAGTCGGAGTGCTTGCGTTGAGTTATCGCGCTCAGTCCAAAATCGCAGCTTACTATTACGTGGATATGGGCAAGCTGTACCCCTTGAGCATCAGCGATATGAACAAGCACATTGCCCTTCCACTTGCTGGAAGCCGCTGTTTCGATGCGCTGCCGACGTGGTTTTACCTGGCGTCGCATGAAGCCGGAGCTGAACGGCAAGATACGGGGCGCTGGTTTACCCGGTTCGACGATGATGCAGTTGATGCACTCAAGCAACTCAAGTGCCGAACCACGAAGCACCTGCCGATGTATCACTATCCGTAGTGAGATCTGAAACGGCTCCCAGGACAGTAAATCCTTCGAAAATTCGAAGGCGCGTAGCACACTCACGCCTGCGGGCGCCTGCCATCCAGGTTGTAATCGCTTTGTTGTTCAGGCTGCTGTAAAGAAAAGATTTACGATGACAGCGGCAGGGTGACGGTGAAGGTCGTTCCCTTGCCGACTTTGCTTTCGCACGCGATAGTGCCGCCGTGCGCTTCGACCGCGCGCTTGACGATGGGCAGCCCGAGTCCTGTTCCCTGAATCTCGCCCACGTTCTTGGCGCGGTGGAAGGCTTCAAACAGGTGCTTCTGGTCTTCCTCCGGGATTCCCATCCCTTCGTCCTTGATGCGGATCACCGCCTGTCCGGGTTGGTAAGTCACGGTGAATTCGACGTTGGTGCCATCCGGGGAATATTTGACGGCATTGGTCAGCAGATTGGTGATAATCTGCCGAAGCAGTTTCTCGTCTCCGACGAACCCATCGCTCTCCCCGGAGGCGGAGAAGATGATCTGGTGCGGCGTCTTCGTGATGGCTTGAATTTCCTCGGTCAGATCGCGGCAGACCGCCACCAGATCAAGCGGAACCGGGCTGAATTCCATGCCCACCGCTTCGATCTTGCCCAGGGTCAGGATGTCGTTCAGCATCCCGGTCAGGCGCGTCACCTGGTCCTCGATCTTGTCGAGGTGCGACATCTTTTTCTCGTCGGACATCCGGTCGCTGTACAACTTCAGCAGTTGGCTGGACGAGAGAATTGACGTGAGCGGCGTGCGAAACTCGTGCGAGACAATCGAAACGAAGCGCGACTTCAGTTCGTTCAGTTCGCGCTCCTGCTCCAGCGCCTTGAGCAGTTCCGATTCGGTGCGCTTGCGCTCGGTGATGTCCCGCATACTGCACACCAGCCCTCTCAGTTTTTCGCCTTCGCGGACAGCCGCAAGCGCCATGTCGACGTTGATCAACTCGCCGTCCTGACGAGCAGCCAGGAAATCGACCCGGCTGGGCAAGCCGGTATTGACGGCGACGATCAGCGCATCCAGCAGCACTTCAGTGCTGTCCGCGTGAGCGAGGCTGAGCAGCGACTGCCCGAACATCCCGCCGTTATGGTAGCCGAATAATTCGTTGAACGCCGGATTCACCTGCTGGATAATGCCGTCGAACGTGAGGAAGAGAATCGCGTCGCTGCTGTTATTCAGGATGACTTCGACCCGTTCTTTGGTGTGCTGGAGTTCCGCCGTGCGCTCTTCTACGCGCTGCTCCAGTTCCAGCGAGTGGCGCTCGATCTGCGCCCGCATCCGCGACTGCTGCATGGCAATCGCCACCTGCGAGGCAATCTCTTTGGCGATCTCCCGGTACTCGTAGTGTGAAGTAGTCGGGTGTGTCGGCGCCCACATCCAGAACGCCGATCAGATCATTCTGGACGACCAGAGGCACGCGCAGAAAAGCAGAGAAGCCCGTCGGGAGCAGAGCCTCAATTCCCGGCAACAACTGGATAGTGTCGACGGTGACCTCGACGACCTTATCGGCGCCCGTCCGAAGCCGTTCGAGGTCTCCGGGTGACCATTCGTCCAGGACGAAACGCGTGCCGACGACCACAAACTCAGCTTTACCGAGCGCAGCCAGCACGATGCCGGTGTTCGCCTCGAAATCGAAGGCGACAATTGCCGCCAGCGCCGGAAATCCCTGCCGGACAAAGTATTGCAGCCCCAGGCGAGCGATTGCCTCTGAGGACTGGGCGGTGAGGATCGCTCGGTCAATGTCGTGGAGCGTCTTCAGGCGCTCGGACGTGCGCCGCAGCGTCTCTTCTGCCTCGCGGCGCGCGCGCCGTCCCTTCGCCTCGCGCGTCTCGCGCTCAATCGCCGGAGCAAGCCGCACCAGCCTGCCTTTGGCGAAGAAGTCGTGCGCCCCGGCTTTCAGTGCGATCACTGCCGCATCTTCGCCGACCGTGCCGGAAATGATGATGAACGGAAGGTCCAGCCGCATCTCCTGCATCAGTCTCAGCGCCCCCGTCGCGCTGAAGTTCGGCATGGAATAATCGGACAGGATGACATCCCATTCCTGCGACTCCAAGGCTGCGCGCATGGCATCAGCATCCTGGACGCGCTGCGAAATCACATCGTAGCCGCTGTGCTTCAGTTCGCGCAGCAGCAGGATGGCGTCGTCTTCATTATCTTCGACAACTAGCACGCGAAGCTGCATCGAAAAAATCTCAGTCTATTTCATCGGGTCTTCGTTCAGACTCAGCCAGTACTGTCCAAGCTGTTGGATGGCACTGGTAAATCGGTCGAAGTCCGTCGGTTTACAAACGTAGCTGTTCGCCCCAAGCGAATAGCTCTTGACGATGTCCCCTCGCTCCGTCGATGTCGAGAGGATGACCACTGGCAGCAGTTCCGTGCGCGCGTCGGCGCGAATACGTCTGAGCACTTCCAGACCGTTGATCTTTGGCAGATTCAGGTCAAGCAGGATCAGACGAGGCACGTCGGACACGTCGCGCGTCGCGTATGCACCGGTGCCGAAAAGGTAGTCGAGCGCTTCCACGCCGTCACGCGCAACCACCACCGTGTTCGTGAGATTATTCTTCCTGAAAGCGCGAAGAGTCAGCTCCACATTGTCTGGATCATCTTCGACGAGCAGCACGGTCGTGCTTTTCACCGCTATCCCTGTCTTTCATCCCAAAGCGTAAACAGGAAGGTCGCGCCTTGATCGACCGCTGCCTCCCGCCCACACCCTGCCGCTATGCTCGTGAACGATGCGCTGAACGGGCGCAAATCATTACTTCCTATTATCGCTTAGCTTCTATGGATCAAGTTGCCTGAATTGTATACCGCTCGCTATAGTTTAGTAATTTACGCGGACTTATCGCAACTGAGCCAGACCAGAAAACCCGCACTCTACCATCATAGACGAAAAGGGCGCGGTGAATGTGACAATCACCACGCCCTTTGTCTGACTCAACGGCGCACGGGGGCGTTAGGCGTCTCCCTGCGTCCACTCGCCGTCGACGTACCGCCACATCGACCCGGTCGGGTTCTTGTCGCGCAGTTCGGGTGGCAGGCGCTGCGGGCGCACGTTGTCGTAGCATTGCAGCGCCGCGAAGCGCAGCAGCGACGCCGGGATGCCGACCGCCGTGAAGCCGGGATGCCCTGTCGCCGGATACGGACCGCCGTGATTCATCGCCGGGGTGACCGCGACGCCGGTCGGCATTTTGTCGTTCAACAGCCGCCCGACCTTTGCCCGCAGAATCGGCTCCAGGCGAGCGTACAGCGCATCGTCGGAAGCCGCCGTGTCGCTGTAGATCGTCCCGGTCAGGTTCCCCTCCAGATGACGGGCAGCGTCCAGCAGTTCGTCTTCGTTCGCTACCGTGACGAACAAGCCGACCGGACCAAACGCCTCCGTTTGCAGCAGTTCCGGGTTCTTGAAGAACGCATCGCTCGACACTTCCAGCAGCGAATTCTGGAAGCAGTAGCCCTCTCCGTCGAGGGCTTCTCCGCCGACGACAACCTGCGCGCCGCCGCGCTGCAACGTGGAAAGGCTGCTTCTCCAGATGGCGCGGGACGTTTTCGCCGAGCAGCACGCTGGTCGGGCTGCCGCGCAGCTTATCCGTCACTATGCGGACGAACTCGGCGCTCTGCGCGCTCTCGATCAGGATGACCAGCCCAGGGTTGGTGCAGAACTGCCCGCCGCCCAGCAGCACAGACCCCACGTACTCGGCGGCGACCGCTTCGCCGCGCTCGGCGAGCGCCCCCGGTAGGACGAACACGGGGTTGATGCTCGACATTTCCAGATAGATCGGCTTTCCCGCCCTGTCGGCGGCTTCTTTCAGCCGCAGTCCGGCGGTCTTGCTGCCCGTAAACGCCGTCGCGCCCAGCAGCGGGTGCGAAACCAGGCTGAAGCCCACGTCGGGGTTGATGTGGTAGATCAACTGGAGCATCGCCTTCGGCATCCCGGTCGCTTGCGCCGCGCGCAGCCCCGCGTCCGCCAGTAGCCGCGTCGTCCCCGGATGCCCAGGATTCGCTTTGGCGATCACCGGGTTGCCCGCCGCGACCGCGCTGGCGAAATCGCCCCCAGACGCCGAATTGAACGCGAACGGGAAATTGTTCGGACCGAACACCGCGACCGCGCCGCCGAGTGGAGCCAGCTTCGAGCGAATATTGGCTTTGCTATCGATGGTCGCGCGGCACCACGACCCGTCGCGCGCCGCTGCTGCCGCCTGTCGCAGTTGATTGGTCGTGCGCGGCAGTTCGGTCTTGCGCAGCCGCGTTTCTGCGGGCAGTCCCGTTTCCCGATGCGCCATCGCAACCAGCGCGTCGGCGTCGTTCTCGATGTTCGCAGCGTAGGCTTCGAGGAATTCGGCGATCTGCGCGCCGCCGATCCCGCGCAGCGCTCGCACCGCCTCCTGCGACGCCTCCAGCGCAAGCTGGACATCCGCCGCGCTGGAGATCGGATAGCTGTCCTCAAGCGGCGTCTTCGTGCTGGGATCGACGGCATGAAAAGAGCCTGCTGGCTCGGCTGCGTCACGCCACGTCCCATCAATCAGTACAGGTTGTAGAGTCATGTTTTGCGTTCCAGGTTCTATCTCTGAGCGGATATGTGAGCAAAAAGGCAACTATACAATATTCTGTTTTGGATACCAACTTCGCCGCAGGCAAATGACGTTGGTGCATGTACGGGGAAGATGCCGTACAGCCAGATGTCGTTCGCCGTCGGGGCAGTTTCGGGCGGGCTGGATCACGAGAATCCACCGGAGTCAGGTGAAGAAATGCACGCGCCAGCGAGCGAAAATTCCCCGCTATCGTACCAATGTGCGTTTGCTTGTTGACACGTCACCAAATCGGTCTATCATCGCATGTTAAAGTCCGTAATCTTGTTGATCGCACAGGGGGATATCCGATGCTCGCAAAATTAAGGCGCTCCATTTTGCTCTGCGCAATGCTGGTGTTGCTTCTCCCCGCACTACCGACCACCGCGCAGGATCAGGGCACGACCTTGCGCATCGGCACCACGTACATGATCGACACGCTCAATCCAGCCAACGGCTTCTACGGCTACGCCATCCGTCCGCTCTGGTACGATACCCTCGTCATGTTCGTCGGTGGGGATCGCGTCGAGCCGGGCTTGGCGGAAAGCTGGTCGGTCTCCGATGACGGGCTGACCTGGACGTTCAAGATTCGCCCGGACGTGACCTTTCAGGACGGCACGCCGCTGACGGCGGTCGAAGCCGCCTGGAACATCAACTGGATCATTGCAAACCAGGTTCCTTCTATGGTCAGCTACATGACCAACGTCACCAACGCCGAAGCGCCGGACGCTTCGACACTGCTGATCCACGTCTCGCAGCCCGTGCCGGACATGATCAGCGCCAAGCTGCTCTACGTCTGGATGCTGCCACCGTCGGTCTGGCAGAGCATGAGCACGGACAACATCACGACCTACGACGACCTGCAGGCGACGATGGGTTCGGGTCCCTACAGCCTGAGCGAGTACCACGAAGGCGAGTACATGGTGATGGATGCCAACGCGAATTACTGGGCTGGCAAACCCATCGCCGACAAGATCATCTACCAGGAATATGCCAACGAAGACGCGCTGGTGCAGGCGCTCCTCGCTGGCGACATTGACCTGATCATCGTCGCGCCCGCTTCCGGCGTTCAGACGTTGGAGCAGGCGGATAACGTCAAGGTCTCCATCGGCGACGATTTCAAGCTGGAAGAACTGATCATCAATTCCAGCCCCGACGGGACGCAGCCCGCCAGCCTGAATGACCCGGCGGTGCGCCTGGCGATTGCCCACGCGGTCGATAAGCAATCCATCAACACCGTCGGCTACCTGGGCTATGCCGCGCCTGCCACCACCATCCTGCCCCTGGCGATGGGCAAATTCCACAACGACCAGATCGCCGACAACTCCTTCGACCTCGACGAAGCCAATCGCATCCTCGATGACGCGGGCTACAAAGACACCGACGGCGATGGCATCCGCGAATACAGCGATGGCACGCCGCTGGAATACCGGCTCTACGCCCCGGACAGCGACGCTTACTATGCCCGCGTGATCGAAATCATCTCCAACGATCTCCAGCAGATCGGCATTTCCGCGCCGCCGCAAACCATGTCGGATGACAGCCTGGTCGCCTTGCAGGTCGACTACGACGACGACCTGATCTACTGGGGCTGGTATTTCGACCCCGACCCCAGCTTCGCGCTCAGCATTTTCACCTGCGCCGAGACCGAGGATGGCGGCTGGAGCGACAGCGGCTACTGCAATTCCAACTACGATGCCCTCTTTGAGCAGCAGTCAACGACGGTGGACGAAGCGCAGCGCAAGGACGTCATCTGGCAGATGCAGCAGAAAATCTTCGACGACAAGCCGTATGTCCCGGTGGTCTACCCGCAGGCGATCAGCGCCTACCGGAGCGACCGTTTCACGTTCAGCGACGATCTCGCCATTCTCAACACGCGCTACGCGCTCTTCAACGGTTTTTCGGTCGCCGGTTCGTAAACAGCGAACAAGCCAAACGGGGTCTGCCGCCCGCTCATGATACGCGCCGACTATATCGTGCGGAAGTTCATCTTTGCTGCGATCACACTGGTCGTCGTGATCGTGTTCAACTTCTTCCTGTTTCGCATTCTGCCGGGCGATCCGGTGCGGCTTTTGTTTCGCAATCCGCGCCTGACACGCCAGGCGCAGGAATTGATCCGCGTGCAGTTCGGGCTGGATAAGCCGATCTGGCTGGACACCGACAAGCTCAGCGCGGGCGATCTCGGCGGGGCGTTCGACAGCCAGTTCACCGCCTACGTGCGCAACCTGCTGCAAGGCAATCTCGGCATTTCCTTCGCTAACAAGCAGGACGTGGGCGAGCTTCTCTCCGAGCGCGTCTGGCGCACGGTGATCCTGGTCTTCGCGGGCGAGACACTGGCGATCCTGATCGGCGTCGGCGTCGGCTTGATCGCCGCCTGGAAACGCGGCTCGCCCGTCGACGCGGCGGCGCTGATCCTCGGCTTGCTCACCTGGGCGCTGCCGACGTTTTTTCTGGGTATCATCCTGCTGATCGTCGCGCGCGGCGTGCTGCCTACCGGCGGCATGGTCACACCCGGCTATGCCGCCGAAGGCACGCCTGAATACTGGCTCGACGTAGCCCGGCATTTGATTCTGCCGACGATCACGCTGGCGGTCGTCAGCGCCAGCGGCTACATGCTGATCATGCGCAGCAGCGTCGTCGAAGTGCTGGCGGAAGATTACATCCTGACGGCGAAAGCCAAGGGCATGAGCAATCTGCAAATCCTGCGCGACCATGCCCTCAAGAATGCCATGCTGCCGATGGTCACGATAGTCGCGCTCACGCTCGGCTATACCGTCGGCGGCGCGATTCAGGTCGAGACGGTCTTCTCGTGGCCCGGCATCGGTCGGCTGATCTACAACTCGGTCGCCAAGCAGGATTACCCGGTGCTGCAAGGCGCGTTCCTGCTGATCGCCGTCAGCGTCATTCTGGCGAATTTCGCCGCCGACATCCTCTATTCGGTGCTTGACCCGCGCGTCAAGCTGGCATAGATAAAATTGAACGTGCTGTAGGGGCGCACGGCTGTGCGCCCTGATGGAGCAGCGACCAACAGGAGAACGGACGTGATCCGCAAATTTTTGCGCACGCGAATGGGGGTGGTCGGCGCGGTCATGCTGGGCGTCGTGCTGCTGGCGGCGTTCTTCGCGCCGCTGCTCGCTCCCTACGATCCCTACGCCCGCGTGCAGGTGCAAGCCAGCGACATCCTCGCCCCGCCCAGCACCGCGCATCTGCTCGGCACGGACGACGCGGGCAAGGATGTCCTCAGCCAGTTGATTTACGGCGCGCGCGTCTCGCTGCTGGTCGGCTTCACCGCTTCTTTCATGACCATGATCATCGGCACGAGCGTCGGCTTGGTCGCCGGGTATTTCGGCGGCAGGATCGACAACCTGCTCATGCGCTTCGTCGACTTTCTGCTCGTCATCCCCGACCTGCCGCTGGCGCTGGTCATCATCGCCGTCTGGGGGCGCGGCATCTGGAAGATCATCTTCGTGATCGCCATTCTCGGCTGGACGTACACCGCGCGGCTGGTGCGCGCCCAGACGCTCACCGTCAAGGAGCGCCAGTACATCACGCGGGCGCGGGCGATTGGCGCCAGCAACCGCCGCATCATCACACGCCACATTCTCCCGCAGGTCATGCCGATCATCATCGCGCAGGCGGTGCTCGACATCTCGGCGTCAATTCTGGCGGAGTCGTCGCTCAGCTTCCTCGGTCTGGGCGACCCGACGCTGGTCAGTTGGGGCAACATGCTCAACTTCGCCTTCGAGCGCGGCATCAGCCGTCAGGCGTGGTGGTTTCTGCTGCCGCCCGGCTTCGCCATTCTGTGGGTCAGCCTCGCCCTGATCCTGATCGGCACCGCCATCGAGGAGATCGTCAACCCGCGCATCAAGTCGCACCACCTGTTCGACCCCAGGCGCATGATCGCCCTGATCCTGCCCGTCCCGCCGGAGCCGATCCCGGTAAAGGAAGAAGCCTGATGGCGATTCTCGAAGTCAGGCATCTTTCGATTGACTACCTCGGCGACGACGGCTCGCCGATGCACGCCGTCGAGGACGTGAGCTTCGAAGTGCAGAAAGGGCGCTCGCTGGCGCTGGTTGGCGAATCCGGTTGCGGCAAGACCACGACCATGCTGGCACTGCTGCGCCTGCTCCCCGCCGAGGGGCGCATCGTCAGTGGGCAAATCCTGTGCAGCGGCGTCGATCTGCTTCAGATTTCGGAAGCCGAGATGCGCCGCTACCGCTGGAGTCGGGTCGCGCTGATCTTTCAGGGCGCGATGAACGCGCTCAACCCCGTGCGCAAAATCGGCGACCAGATCGCCGAAGCCATCACCCTGCACAGCCCGGTCGACAAGCGAACGGCGCGCCTGCGCGTCGGCGAACTCATGGAGATGGTCGGCATCGCGCCCGACCGCGCCGGGCAGTATCCGCACCAGTTCAGCGGCGGGATGCGCCAGCGCGCCATGATTGCGATGGCGCTCGCCTGCAAACCCGACGTGCTGATCGCCGACGAGCCGACCACTGCGCTCGACGTGATGATTCAGGCGCAGATTCTCGATCTGCTCCAGCATTTGCAGGAGCAGCTTGGGCTGTCGGTCGTACTGGTCACGCACGATCTTGGCGTCGTCGCCGAACTATGCGACGACGTGCTGATCATGTACGGCGGCATGGTCGCGGAGTACGGCGACATCGACACCATCTTCAACCAGCCGATGCACCCCTATACCCAGCGCCTGCTCGAAGCCTTCCCCGACGTGAACGCGCCGCTGGCGACGCTCGCCTCGATCCCCGGCTATCCGCCGCCGCTCAACGCCCTGCCGCCCGGCTGCCGCTTCGAGCCGCGCTGCCACCGCCGCACCGACCTGTGCGCGGCGGTCACGCCGCAGGTGCGCGAACTCAAGCCGGGGCACAGCGTCGCCTGCCACCATGCCGAAGTATCTGTAGCGGCGGAGCGCGCGCCATGACCGCCGAGCCGATCCTGACGGTACGTGCGGTGCGCAAGCTCTACCCGATCTCGCGCGGCATGGTCGGCGCGCTGCGCCGCCGCCCCAGGCGCCACGTCCACGCCATCGACGGCGTCTCGTTCACGCTGCGGCGCGGCGAAATCCTCGGCTTGGTTGGCGAATCGGGATCGGGCAAGACGACCGTCGCCATGAGCGTCATGGGCTTGATCGACCCCAGCGAAGGCGAAATCCGTTTCGACGGCGGCAGCGTGCCCCAGATGGCGCGCGGACGCGACCGCCTCAAGCTGCGCCGCCAGATTCAACTGGTCTTTCAAGACCCCTACGAGGCGCTCAACCCGCGCCAGAGCGTTTTTCAAATCCTCGCCGAGCCGCTGGAGATTCACGGCATCGCCCGCACGAAAGCGGAGCAGGTCGAGCGGGTGGCGGCTGCCCTCTCCGACGTGGGCTTGAAACCCCCGGAGACTTTCTTCAACCGCCATCCCGAAGACCTGTCCGGCGGGCAGCGCCAGCGCGTTGGCATCGCCGGCGCACTGATCCTCGATCCCAAGCTGCTGGTCGCCGACGAGCCGGTCTCGATGCTCGACGTGTCGATCCGCGCTGAAATCCTCAACCTGCTGCGCGAGCTGCGCGACAAACGCGGCATCACCATTCTCTACATCACCCACGATCTGGCAACCGCCGGGTTCTTCACCGACCGCATCGCCGTCATGTATCTGGGGCGCATCGTCGAGATCGGTCCGACCGCCGAAGTCCTCACCCGCCCGAAGCATCCCTACACCAAAGCCCTGCTCTCGGTAGTGCCCGTGCCCAACCCGCGCGACCGCCGCAAGCGCGTGATTTTACAGGGCGAAATCCCCAACCCGATTGACCTACCGAGCGGCTGCCGCTTCCATCCTCGCTGCCCCGAACGCATCGACCGCTGCCGCGAGATCGATCCGGCGCTCTACGAGGTCGGGGCGGAACACTGCGCCGCCTGTATCCTCGTTCAAGGAGCGAACCATGACGATTGACCTGCTCGACGCGCTGCTGACTCTGCCGGACATGCTGAGCGCGAGAATCTCGCCGGACGGTCGCTGGGCTGCCTGGAGCTGGCTCGGCGTCGGCGCGACGGCGGACGTTTACGCCGCCCCGACCGACGGTTCGCAGCCGCCGGTCAAGCTGACCGAAAGTGACGAGAACGTCTTCCTGACCTCGTGGACGCCCGACAGCCGCGCCGTGCTGGTCGCGCAGGATCACGACGGCGACGAGCGCTACCGCCTCTTCCGCGTCGATCTCGATCAGCCGGGCGTGATGCAGCCGCTCACCGAAGCCACGCCGAATTATTTCCTGCGCGGCGGCGACCTGCACCCGAACGGGCGCTGGCTCGTCTACGGCGCGAACGTGGACGAGAGCGGTCAGGAAATCGAGCCAACCTGGATTTATCGCCACGACCTCGAAACAGGCGAGCGGACACCGCTGGCGCGCCCACATCGCACGGGATTCATGCGCGTTCGGCTCAGCCCGGATGGACAGCACGTGATCTATTATCGAAAAGAGCGTGGACGGTCTGGATTGCAGTTGTGGCTCGTCGGCATCGACGGGGGCAGCGACCGAGAGATCGTCAACGCGGGTGACGACAGGAAAGTCTTCGGCTCGTGGCTGCCCGACAGCAGCGGCGTGATCGTGCTGGCGGAGACCGCCACGCACACCCGCGTCGGCATCTGGTCACTGAGCGATGGCGCGCTGCGCTGGCTCGTAGACGACCCGGCGCGCAACGTCGAGGACGCTTACGTCCCCTTCGGCAGCGATCAGGCGGTGATCGTCGAGGTCGATCAGGCTCGCACGTGTCCTTCGCTGGTCGATCTCGCCAGCGGCGTCGAGACGCGCCTGCCCGCTGCGCGCGGCGATTTGCAGCCGCTCGCCCCGACGCCCGACGGTGCGTGGATTGGGCGCTATTCCAGCTCGCAGCAGCCCGCCGATCTGGTGCGCTTCACGCCCGGCGACTGCGCCGGAGCAGTTCGTGAGCCTCACGCGCGTCTGGGAGCGCACGCCGCTCACGCCCGCCGACTTCGTCCCGGCGGAGGATTACCGCTGGAAGTCCGTTGACGGACTCGAAATTCAGGGCTGGCTCTACCGCGCGCGCGGCGAGGCGCGCGGCACGGTCGTCTACGTGCATGGCGGTCCTACCTGGCATCTGCAAGACCAGATCATCCCGGACGTGCAGTATTTCGCCGCGCAGGGCTTTCACGTGCTCATGCCCAACTATCGCGGCAGCACCGGCTTCAGCAGCGCCTACCGCGAAGCCATCAAGATCGACGGCTGGGGCGGGCGCGAGCAGGACGACATTCGCGCCGGGATCGAAGCGCTGATCGCCGATGGCATCGCCCAGGCGGGCAAGGTGGGCATCACCGGCACGTCCTACGGCGGTTATTCGTCGTGGCACGCCATCACCCACTTTCCGCCGGAGGTCGTCGCCGCGTCCGCGCCGATTTGCGGCATGACCGATCTGGTGGTCGATTACGAGACGACCCGCCCCGACCTGCGCCCCTACAGCGCGGAGATGCTCGGCGGCACACCCGACGAAGTGCCGGAACGCTACCGCGAGCGCTCGCCGATTCATTTCGTGCAGAACATCAAAGGGCGCTTGCTGATCGTGCAGGGCTTGCAAGACCCGAACGTATCGCCGGAGAACGTCCGCGCCGTGCGCGCCGCCCTCGCCGAGCATGGCATCGAGCACCAATTGCTCGCCTTCGAGGACGAGGGTCACGGGATCATGCGCATCCCTAATCAGAAGACGCTGCTCACACAGCAGGTGGAATTCTTCGGCGACGCTTTCGCCGGTCGCTGAGGGGTGTACTTAGTCGCCCATCACAGGTGCTCGGCTTCCGCCGCCTGCTCTGCCTGCACCGTCTTCGGCTCCGCGCTCTGCTTGCGCCCGCGCGTGCGCCAGCGCTGCCATGTCCCGACGACGCCCTGCGGGAAGACCAGCACCACGATGATGAAGATGAAGCCGAGCAGCAGCGACCAGATCGCGGAGACATCGATGCTGAGTCCGCCGATCACCAGCGTGCTGTCGCGGAAGAACACGTCGAGCAGATGCAGCCCCGCCGAGCCGATGATCGGTCCCGTGAACGTGCCTACGCCGCCGATCACCGTCATCAGCAGCGGATCGACCGTGTAGCCGATGCTCAGCAGTTCCGGTCCCACCTTCTTGTTCAGCAGCACTTGCAGCATCCCGGCGACAGCCGCCAGCACCGCGGCGACCACCAGCGAGAACAGCTTGTAGTTGAGCGTGTTGTAGCCAATCGACTGCGCGCGGTCTTCGTTCTCGCGGATCGCCTGGAAAACCGCGCCGCTGGGGGAATTGACCAGCCTGCGGATGAACAGGAAGGTGAAGACGAACAGCACCAGCGCGATGTAATAGTAGTTCAGGCGGCTCTGCGACGGGTCGAGCCAGACGGGTAAGCTGGTGATCGCAAAGCCATCTTCGGCTTTCGTCAGCGCAAAACGCCCGAAGAAGATGTAGAACATCTCGGCGACCGCCAGCGTGAAGATGGCGAAGTAGACGCCGCGCAGCCGCAGCGATACCAAGCCGACCACCACGCCCATCAAGCCTGCGACGACCACGCCCGCCACGATGCCGACCAGCAGCCCCGCGCCCGAATCGAGCGACGTGTATTGCAGCCCCAGCCCCAGCGCATAGGCGCCGATCCCGAAGAAGAGCGCGTGCCCGAACGAGATGATCCCGGTGAAGCCGAACAGCAGGTTGTAGCTCATCGTCAGGATGCCGAGGATGAACACTTCGATCAGCACCGACTGCCAGCGCACCAACTCGCCGCGCATGATCATCCGGTCGCCGCGCGGCACGCCGACCGGACTGGAGCCGGTCAGCCAGCCAACCACAAACGGAAACGCGATCAGGAAGATCGCTATAAGGATCAGCACCCAGTTGCTGCGCAGCGTCTCGCGCCAGCCTGCGTTTCGCACCATCGCCTTACCTCGCCCCGCCGAACAGCCCGCTCGGACGAATCAGCAGCACCAGAACCAGCAGCAGCATCGGCGTGATGCTCGGCAGCATCGACAGGCTCGTGCCGATAGTCGTGTCCTGAGCGACCGAGACTGCCAGCCCGACCAGCACGCTGGCGACAGCAGTCCCTTCGTAGCTGCCCAGCCCGCCCAGCACGACGACGGCGATTGCCTGAAGCAGAAACGTATCGCCCAATGTGGTCGACGCGCCCAGGAACGGCGCAGCGACCGCCCCACCCAGCGCCGCCACCGCGCAGCCGAGCGTGAAGACCAGCGTGAACACCGCCCGCACGTTGATCCCCAGCGCCTGCACCATCTCGCTGTCCTCGACGCCCGCGCGGATGATGATGCCGATGCGCGTGCGCCGCAGCAGCAGCGCGATCCCGACGATCAGCAGGATGCCCATCCCCACAACGAACAGACGGTAGGTGCTGAAGCGCTGGTCGAACAGGATGAAGAAGTTCTCGCGCACGCCGAACGTCTCCGTCCAGCTATAGGGCGTGGTCGACCAGATCGCCTTGACCAGTTCCAGCATCACCAGCGACACGCCGAAGGTCAGCACCAGTTGGAACGCCGGGCGCGCGTAAAGCCGTCGCAGGAAGCCGCGCTCCAGCACGATCCCCAGCAGCGCCCCCACGACGATGGCGGACAAGACCGACACCGGGAAGCGCAGGTTCGGGTCGGGGATGATCGTAGTCAAGTCGATCAGACCACCGGGATGCTGGACATCGTAGGCGACGTAAGCGCCGAGCATGAAAAATGCCCCCTGCGCCAGATTGAGCACGTCCATCAGCCCGAAGATGATCGACAGCCCGGACGCCACCAGAAACAGCAGCATCCCCTGAAACAGCCCCGAAAGCACCGTGATGCCGAAGTTGCCCAGGCTCTCCGACGTTGCCAGGCTGAGCGCCAGCAGTCCGACGATAATGACGGCGATCACCAGCACCGAATTGCGTTTTGCTGCCATAAGTTCCCTTGCCTACGCCACACCGAGATAGCGCTGGATCAACGCTTCGTCGCGCATCAGGTCGGGCATCGCGCCGCTGTTCACGCTCTTGCCGTCGTCGATGATCACGTAATGATCCGCCAGCCGACTCGCCACGCGGAAGTTCTGCTCTACCAGCAGCACCGTCGTCTGCTCGGACAGCCGCATGATCGCCGCCATCAACTGCTGGATGATCACCGGCGCGAGTCCTTCGCTCGGCTCATCGATCAGCAGCAGGCGGTTGTCCGCCACCAGCGCGCGCGCCATCGCCAGCATTTGCTGCTGCCCGCCGGATAGATTGCCACCGGGCAGGTGATACAGCCGCTTCAGATCGGGAAACAGGTCGAAGATGAAATCGCCCTTGCGCGCCAGATCGCCCGGCTTGCGCTCGGCGATGCGCAGGTTCTCCTGCACGGTCAGCTCGCGGAAGATGGCGCGGTGCTCCGGCACGTAGCCGATGCCCATCTTCGCAATCGCATAGGTCGTCTTGCCCGCCAGCGGCACGCCGCCGAAGCGCACGCTGCCTTCGCGCGGCGGCGTCATCCCCAGGATGCTGCGCAGCGTCGTCGTCTTGCCCGCGCCGTTGCGCCCCAGCAGTACGGTGATGCCGTGCGCAGGCACGCGCACCGTCACGCCTTCGAGGATGTGAAACTGACCGATGAAGGTTTGAATCCCCTCGACTTCCAGCAGCATTTCGGTCATTGCGCTTCGTCCAGATCGTACAGCGTCCCCAGGTACACACCCTGCACCGTCTTGTCGGCGGCGATCTGTTCGGGCGTCCCCTCGGACAGCACGCGACCGAGGTGCATCACCGTAATCCGGTCGGATACGTTCATGACCACGTTCATATTATGCTCGACCATCACAATCGTTTTGTTGCCCGCCCGGCGAATGTTGTCGATGGTGCGCATCAGTTCCGGCACCTGCTCCGACGCCATCCCCGCCGTCGGCTCGTCCAGCAGCAGCAGATCAGGATCGCTCGCCAGGATGATGCCCAGTTCGAGCTTGCGCTTGCCGCCGTGCGGCAGCGAATTGGCGGGCATCAGCGCGACATCGTTCAGCCCGACCAGCTCCACCACCGACTCGGCGCGCTCGATGTAACGCTTGAACGAGTCGGCGCGGCGCATAAAGCGGAAATTGTCCGAACCAAGCGCCTGCGCCGCCAGCCGCACGTTTTCGAGCACCGTCAGGTTCGGGAAAATGTTGGTGATCTGGAACGAGCGTCCCATCCCCTTGTGGGCGCGCGCATGGATCGGCGCGTGGGTGATGTCCTCGCCCTTGAACAGCACGACGCCGCGCGTGGGGCGGTATCTGCCCGTCAGCAGGTTGAAAAACGTGGTCTTGCCCGCGCCGTTCGGTCCGATGATCGAGTGGGTCGTGCCGCGCTCGACCCGCAAGCTGACCTCGTCGACGGCGACCAGCCCGCCGAACACCTTGCGCAAATGCTGGGCTTCCAAAATGATGTCGTTCATAAAAGCAAAAACATTCTTCTCGGCACGTGTCGCGCAATTTGTTTGTTTGTAGGGGCGCACGGCGTGCGCCCCCATCTGCATCAGAGTATAACCGTTGCCTAGCTCTCCGGCGTCGCCATCGATTCGAGCTTCGCCATGAAGTCGGCGTCCATCGCCGTGCGATCTGCCATGCTGTCCGGCAGCAGCACCGGTGGGATGATCTTGTCGGCAGGCACTTCCGCCAGCAGCTTAAAGAACTTCTGATCCGGGTCGGTCAGGTTGTCCAACTGAACGATGTACATCGGCACGAGCGCCTGATGATCGGACGGTCGGATGCCATAAGTCCCCTTCGGTCCCTGGAAGATCATGCCTTCCAGTTGCGGAATCATCGCTTCGGGCGTCGCATCGCCGCCGGTCGCCTCGACCGCTGCGACAATCGCCTGCGCCGTCGCAAAGCTGCATTCGGTGAACAGGTCAGGCACGTCGTTGTAGACCGCCTTGTGCTTCTCGACCAGCCAGTCGTTGACGGCGTTCTGCGGGAACGAATAGTGGTAGACGATCCAGCCGAGCGACCCAATCGTGCTGGGATCATTCTTCGCCGTCGTGTCATTCGAGCTGAAGCCGCCGACCACCGGCATCTTGTCCATGACGCCCAGCTCAAAAATCTGCTGATTCAACGTGACAATGCCATCGCCAGCCCAGATCGGGAACAGGGCATCGGCGCCGGAGGCAAGCACCTGCTGAAGGTACGGCGTGAAGTCGGTGGTATCCAGTGGCGCATAGATCGGGTCGCCGGCGAACGTGATTCCCGCTGCCGCCAGCGATGCCTGTGCCGCGCCAGCCGATGCCCGACCAAAGTCATTGTCGATTGCCAGGATCACGCCCGACTTGATGCCCGTGTCGGCAGCGTAGAGTCCGAATGCCAGATAGTCCTGGAATGTATTGCGGCAGACGCGGAACGTGTTGACGTTGAAGTTCGCGCCGGTGATGCTCGGTGATGCCGCCGGGTCGGCGAACACGAGTACGTCGGAGTCGAGCGCAAATTGCTGCACGCTGGGCATCGTCCCGGAACTCGGCGAGCCGACCAGGATTTCCGCGCCGCTCTGCTCGACCAGCTCGCGCGCCTGGCTGGCGGCGGTGTCCGGGTTGCTGGCATTATCACGCTTCTCGACCTGCACCGGACGTCCGGCAATCGTGGCGGCTGCCAGCGCGTCGTCGATGTTATTGTTGTAGTCGGCGGGGTCAATTCCGACGGCGTACAACAGACCGAGCTTGAAGCCGTTCTCTTCCTCGACGCCGTAAATCGCCAGAGGACCGGACTGGTCGGTCATCAAGCCGATCACCAGCGGTTGCGTATCCTGAGCGACGACGCTCCCGGACAGCGCCGCCAGCGCCAAAACCGATATGACAAGAAGCACAAGAACTTTTCGCATTTTTTCCTCCGCTATAAACCCTTGTCTAGTCTGAAAAAAGGCTGCCATCACCCCGTCGTTACTCCGGCGGAGCGATGACAACCGCTTCTCCCTCAATCACTACCGTGCTATCCTGCTTCGTAACAATGGTGCGCAGCGTCGTAATCCGCTTGTCCTCGCGGTATTTGACGATTTCAACCGTCGCCGTGATGGTGTCGCCGATGAAGACAGGCGCTTTGAACTTCAAGTCCTGCCCCAGATAAATCGTGCCGACGCCCGGCAGGTCGTTGCCGATCACCGCCGAGATCAGGCTGGCAGTCAGCATTCCATGCGCGATCCGCCGTCCGAACGGCGACTTCGCCGCGTAAACGTCGTCCAGATGGATCGAATTGGTATCGCCGGAGATCTCGCGCGAAGGTGCGCACGTCTTCGTCAGTGATCTGCCTGGTGCGGCTGGCAGTCGCACCAATTTCCCAGCTCATACTTCGTGCTCCTTTTCGCCCACCAGCACGCGCTTGAGGATTTTCCCCGCCGCCGAAACCGGCAGGCTCTCCCGGAACTCGATCAGGCGCGGCACTTTGTACCCGGCGAGGAAGTGCTGCATGTGCCCCATCAATTCGCCTTCGGTCGCCGTCGCATCTTTCTTGAGCACGACGAACGCCTTGCCAACCTCGCCCCAGTGCGAATCGGGCACGCCGACCACCGCGCACAGGTCGACCGCCGGATGCCTGTACAGCACCTGTTCGATCTCGTTCGGATAGATGTTCTCGCCGCCGCTGATGAACATATCTTTCTTGCGATCCACAATCGTGAAATACTGCTGCTCGTCCATCGTGGCGAGGTCGCCCGTGTGGAACCAGCCCTCGTCGTCGACGACGGCGGCGCTCGCCACCGGATCGTTGAAATAGCCAGAGCACATCGACGGACCGCGCAGCACCAGCTCGCCTACTGTCCCCGGCGCGACCGGCTTGTTGTCGTCGTCCACGATGCGCGCGTCCACGTAGAAATTCGGTCTGCCGATGCTGCCCGCCTTGCGGATGGCGTCTTCCTGCGCCAGCGCGAACACGCCGGGACCGAACTCCGACATGCCGAAGCCCTGCTTGAACTGAATCCCCTTCTCGCGCTGGAATTTCTCGACCAGGCTCACCGGCAGTGGCGCGCCGCCGCTGGTGCAGAAGCGTAAGTTGCTCAGGTCGACGCGCTCCCAGTTCGGGGCGGAGGTCATCATCTGGTACATCGTCGGCACACCCGCGTAGACCGTCGCCGCGTATTCGTCCAGCAAATTCAGCACCTGCTCGGCGCTGAAGCGCCGCGTCAGCACCACCGTCCCGCCCAGAATCAGCAGCGGCGTGGTGTAGACCAGCAGCCCGCCCGTGTGAAACAGCGGGAAGGTGTTGACCGTCACGTCGCCGTGCTGCAAGTCGTGGATGATCGTGTTGAGCGCGTTCCAGCCGATCATGCGATGGCTGACCTGCGCCGCCTTCGGCAAGCCCGACGTGCCGCCCGTAAAGATCAGGCAGGCGATGTCTTCCTCGCTCAAGTTCTCAGTCGTCACCGGGCGCAGTTCCGAATCGCTCAGCGTCTTTTCGTAGGAGCGGCTGTTGGCGATTCCGCTGCCCTCGATGTGCAGGTAGTGCTGGACGATATGCGTCTCGTGAGCGATGTCCCCGACTGCTTCGGCGAATTCACTGGAATAGATCAGCACCTTGGGACCGACCTTCTCGATCAGGCTCAGCAGCTCGCGCCAGTGCAGGCGCCAGTTCATGCCCGACAGGATCGCGCCCAGCTTGCCGCAGGCGAAGAACGTGTCGAGGTATTCCACGCCGTCGTAAGCCAGCACCGCCACGCGGTCGCCCTTCTCGACGCCCGCGCCGTCCCGCAGCCAGTTCGCCAGCCGATTCGCCCGGTTGTTGAGTTCGCTGTAGGTGAAGCTGCGATGCGGCGTCTTGCCCGCATCCACTACAGCCAGTTGATCGGGCGAGTACAGCGCCCTGCGCCCTAAATAATCACCGACGTACATAGGTGTACCCTGCTATTCGCAAATAGATTTCGTTTCACAATACCGAGTGCTGAGCCAAAATCCACTCTGCTGATGACTGTTTTTACTCAGCAGTCATTGCTCAGCACTTCTTTTCACTTCAGTTTGAGCGCCGTCGTGCGTTTCATCTCGGTCAGCACGAGGCTCGTCTCGATGCGCTCCACCCCGCTGATCGTCATCAGGTCGTCGCTGACGAAGCGCTCCAGTTCTTTCTGGTTGTGCGTCACCACTTTCATCAGCAAATCGAAGCTGCCCGCCGTGTGATAGCATTCCAGCACCGCCGGATGGTTCGCCACCGTCGCCTGAAACTGGCTCATGCTCTCTTTAGTATGCGGCTGGATGCTGACGCGGATGAAGCACAGCAGGTCGTATCCGGCGGCTTCCCGGTCGACCAGCGCGACGTACTGCTGAATCACGCCCGACCGCTCCAGCCGCTTGATGCGCTGGTACACGGCAGGCGACGACAGGTGAATCTTGCGGGCGAGGTCGGCGACGCTCACGCGACCGTTCCGCTGAAGCTCGTTAAGGATTGCGTGATCAAGTTGGTCAAAACCGCCTTCGGATAACGTGTTTGCCATAAGGGTCTTTTTTGCTCCATTGTATGGGAGCAATTGTGCCATAAGTGCAAACCCGAAAGGAACGATGGTTTTTTCGTCGCGCTGGCTTGTTTTCTTTTGCACGGCATCTCACCGGATATGCGCGTGAAACAGGCGGTTGAATTCCTCCGGCTTCTCGATGTACGGCGAATGCGCCGTCCCTTCAATCACCACTTCGCGGTAGCTGCCGCCCGCCGCCTGATACTTGTCCAGCACCGCCCGCGTCTGGCTGACCATCGGCTGCGACGGGAATACGTCCGCGCCGGGATAGCCCGGAATCGCCCCCAGCGCGCCGAGCGTGCCCACGTCGAACAGCGAGGTATCGCTGACAATCTGGTCGTCGCTCCCGCGTATCCACAGTACCGGCGGCTTGGGATCGATGGCGTACAGGCGGCTCACGTCGCCGCAGTACAGCGGCGACAGCGCATTCGCCGGACCGAACTTGCCCGGCGCGGCACCGGGCCAGTTGGGCGACGCCACGAAATCGCCGGGGTACTCCTGCTGCCCGATATGCTCCGACAGCACCGACGAGAGTAGTTCTTCCTCGCGCGCCGGGATGAACGGCGGCTTCCAGTAGAACGAGTTCATGACGATGCGCGGCGATGCCTGCGGGTTATCGCTGCTGCGGTCGCCATCGGCAATCGCCTGCGCGAACGCCGGGTTGACCACGCCACCGCCCGATCCGGCTCCGTCGGCATGGCACAGCGTGCCATTCACGTCTTTCGTGCCACCGAAGCCATAGGGCGAGCCGGGGCACGCCTGCGTCACCGTCAGGATGCGCTCCGGCGCGTCGATCATCAACTGCCACACGACCGAGCCGCCCAGCGAGTGCGCGATCAGGTGCGCCTTGTCGATGCCCAGTGTATCCAGCAGCGCCTGCGCGTCGTCGGCGAGGTCGCCCATGCCGCGCGTCGCGTCGATCTTCTTGCTGCGATCCGCGTCCCCGTACCCACGCTGATCCGGCGCGATGCCCCGGTAGCCGGGCGGCAGCGCCAGCATCGTCTCTTCAAAGAAGGTCGCCGACGAGGCGTTGCCGTGAATGAACAGCACCGGGATGCCGTCGTCCGCGCCGCTGAACAGCACCCGTGTCGTCAGGCGCGGCGTCGTAATCATTTTGCTGGTGATGCCGGGAAGCGTTGGAATGGACATAACGTGTTTTCTCCTAATTCGATAATGTTTGCCAAATCGCTGACGGTTTAAACCGTCAGCTACAAGAATCCCAGCGACCTGCTAAAGAGGTCGCCAAATGCCGCCCCTTCAATGAGCGGCTAGGTAGTTGATAGCCGGGCGTTTCAACGCGCGGCTATGAAGGTCACTTCACGAACGTCGCGCGCAGCTCGCGCTTCAGCACCTTTCCGGCGGCGTTGCGCGGCAGGCTCTCGATGAACGCAACTCGCTTCGGCACCTTGAACTTCGCCAGGTTGCGCCCGCAGTGGGCGATGATTTCCTCGGCGGGCAGCTCGTAGCCCGGCTTGACCACGACCACCGCCAGCCCGCTTTCGCCCCAGCGCTCGTCCGGCGTGCCGATCACGGCGGCTTCCGCGACCCCTCCAACTGGTAAATCACCTGCTCGACTTCCGCCGGATAGACGTTCTCGCCGCCGCTGATGTACATGTCCTTGTAGCGGTCGACGATGTAGATGCAGCCCTCGTCGTCGACCGTCCCGGCGTCGCCGGAGTGAATCCAGCGGTTGCCGAATTCGTCCATCGTGAAGCTGTCCGCGTTGGCGTCCGGGCGCTTCCAGTAGCCCGGCGTGATGTTCGGTCCGCCGATCACCACCTCGCCGATCTGCCCCGGCGCTACGTCGTGGAAATTGTCGTCCACCACGCGCACGCGCGTGTGCATCAGCGGCTTGCCCACCGACGACGGTTTTGCCAGCGCTCGACGCTTATCATTCAGGAACACGGTCGGGCTGGTCTCGGTCATGCCGAAGCCAAGCTGGATGATGATGTCGCGTTTGGCGTACTGCTGAAGCACCGCGACCGGCATCGGCGCGCCGCCGCAGCCCCACGACACGATCCGGCTGAGATCGGTCGAGTCAAAATCCGGGTGCTGGCTCATGAACAGGTAGATCGACGGTACGCCAAAGAAGTGGGTCGCGCCCAGATCGGGGTCGCTCAGCGTTTGCAGCGCCAGCCCCGGATCGAACTGGCGGGCGATGACGTTCGTGCCGCCCAGATGCAGCACCGGGTTGGCGTACAGGTTCAGCCCGCCGATGTGGAAAGTCGGCAGCACGCAGTAGTAGACGCTTTCGCTGCTGAGCGCCGTCGGCGTGCTGATGTTGATCGCGTTCCACAGCATCATGCCGTGCGTGATCAGCACGCCTTTGGGATGCCCGGTCGTGCCCGCCGTGTACATGATCATCATCGGCGTGTCGTGCGTCGTCTGCTCATCCATGACGACCCGCGCCTGCGTCGCGGCGATGGCATCTTCGTAGGCAGGATGCTCGTCCGCTGGCGGCTCTCCGAAATCCAGCCGCAGGAAGTGGCGCAGCGGCGAGGCTTTCAAGCCGGGTATCCGTTCGGCGAACTCGGCGTCGTAGACCAAGCCGACTGGCTCGGCGTCGTTGAGGATGAACAGCAGTTCCGGCTCCGCCAGCCGCCAGTTGAGCGGCAGCATCAGCACGCCCAGCTTGATGCAGGCGAACTCGAATTCGAAATAGTCGGTGGAATTCTTGGCGAGGATAGCGACGCGGTCGCCGGGCTGAGCGCCCCATTCGTCGCGCAGGTACGCCGCCAGCCGCGCGGCGCGGTCGTTGAACTCGCCGTAGGTGAAGCGCCGCCCCGTCTCCTGGTCGATCATCGCCAGCTTGTCCGGCGTGCGGTCGGCGTGGAAAGCAATCCAGTCAGAAGCTAATATTCGCATGGACAGTCCTGAACAAAACGTCTATCAGTCTTTAGTTTTCCGTTATTGGTTCCTGGTTCAACGACTTACAACGAACTATTGGTTACCTATTTTGTAGGGGCGTTACATGTAACGCCCCTACGTTCTCACACTCAGCGCAATTGAATTAAAAACTAATCACCAATAACCGTCTGCTTCACCCCCAGCGCACGGCGACCGCGCTCCAGGTATAGCCCGTGCCCGCGCCCGCCAGCACGATCAAATCGCCGGGCTTAATTTTCCCCTGCGCCAGCCCCAGCTCAATCGCCAGCACCTGATCGACGCTCTGGATGTGCCCGTAATCCTCCAGATAGACCGACTGTTCCGGCGTCAGCCCGATGCTCTCCAGAATTTGCAGGTAGAACGAGCGCTTCATGTGCGTGATGCCGAGGAAGCGCACGTCGTCCAGCGCCGCGCCGCTCTGCTCGACCGCCTCGCGGATGACGCGCACGAAGTTCGGCAGCGAGACCTCGCCCAGCCGCTCCGCCATGTATTCGGGATCGGTCACGTCGAGTCTGCCGCGCAGCTCGCCGACGACCGGATCGCCCTCTCCGACCGCCGCCTCGGTCAGCACGACCGCTTCCGACAGGCTGCCATCGGTGTACGCCGACGAGCCGAGGATCAGATTCTTGTCGGCGTCGCGCGCCAGCAGCATCGCCCCGCCGCCCGCCCCGAAATTGAACATGAAGCGCGAGCGCGCGTTGTGGAGGTTGATCAGGTCGTTCTCGCGGCTGCCCGCCGCCAGCAGCACGTAATTCAGGCGCGCGTCGCCCTGCATCATCGCTTTCGCCGTCTGCATGGCAATCGGCGCGCCCGCGCACAGAGCGTACATCTCGAAGGCATAGGCATTCGTCGCGCCGACATTGTGCATGATCTTGGCGGCGGCGTTCCAGACCAGATGATCCTTATGCTCGCTGCCGTGCGAAATCACCAGGTTGATTTGGTCAGGTGACACGCCCGCCTGCGCAATCGCCTGCTGCGCCGCGTGGGTCGCCATCATCGTCACCGTTTCCTCGTCATTGGCGCGGTGGCGCTGGCGAATGCCCATTTTCTCGCGCAGGATCGCCTCAGGGATGCCGGAACGCGCCGCAATGTCAGCGGCAGTTTCCACCGCCTGCGGAAAGAACGTGCCAAATCCGGCGATCCCGACCGAAGTCGTCATTCACATGTCCTGAACATAACTGCGCCTGATCAGCATTGTAACGGTGCTTGGCACCGCCTGTCTACCGACACAAAGGTTTCGTAAGCCAGCGCGCGAGCCAAAGAACCGTTTCTTTCGCCAGATGTCGCCTGTGTTCGCCCAGCGAAACAGCACTGTTTTGTAGGGGCGCACGGCTGTGCGCCTCTCCAGATCAGCCCGCCGCGACCACCAGCGCGGCGACGGCGGCGTCCTGCACGGCGTTGCCCACCGACTTGAAGAAGGTGATCTCGTCCGGCGACTCGCGTCCGGGGCGCGAGCCTGCCGCCACCTCGCCGATTTCTGCGTAATCGCTGCCCGCATCGATCAGCCCGGCGTCGCGCGGGATGATCAGGTCGCCCGCCTCGTGCCAGACGCTCGGACGGTGATCGACCACGATTTTCGCCGCCTGCACCACGTCGGCGGCGATTTCCTGCATATCCGGTCGAAACGATCCGACGCCGTTGACGTGCGCGCCCGCTCGCAGGTCTTTCAGATACACGACCGGGGTCGTAGTGGTGGTCGCCGCCGCCACGACCTGCGCGCCGTCCAGCGCGTCAGCGCGGGTCGCTCGCCAGATACACGTCCGCCCCACCCTGCGCGCGCAGCTCCTCGACAAACTGCGCCGCGCCGTTCAGGCTGTAGACGCGAATCTGCCGGATCGGACGCACCGTGCGAATCGCCTCGACCTGCGTGCGTGCCTGCTTGCCCGCGCCGATCACCGCCAGCGTGTCCGCGTCGGGCAGCGCCAGCAGTTCCGTCGCCACCCCGGACGCCGCCCCGGTGCGCAGCGCCGTCAGCGCTGCCCCGTCGATCAGCGCCAGCGCTTCGCCTGTGTTCGCGTTCAGCACCAGCACGTTGCCCAGCACCGTCGGCAGGTTGACCTGAGCATTACCGGGGTAGACCGAGATCACCTTGACGACGCTGACCGGGCTGCCCTGAATGTAGGCGGGCATCGTCAGCGTGGTATTGCCATTCACTGGCAGGACGCCGCGCACGGGCACGTTCGCCTTCCCGGTCGAAAGCGCGATGAAGCCCTCGCGCACGGCGTCTATCGCCTGCCGCATCGACACCGCCCGGCGCACGTCGTCCGCGTTGAATATTCGCATCGCTCACCTCCATAGTCTGCCATCATGAATATGTCTCATGGCGGGCGTACTTTCAAGCGAGCGTACTTTCAAGCGCGCATTTTCAAAAACCGACGCCGAAACGAGCGAAATATGGTAGCATCTCCGCCAGTTTCGGCGGATGAATCGGCGCAGCGGAGAGGCAGCGAAACAATGGCGTTGGCAATCGGGGTGGACGGCGGCGGCACGCAGACGCGCTGCGTGGTACTCGACGATCTGGGGCGGGTGATCGGCGTCGGAGTCAGCGGCGCATCCAAGCCCGATGCCGTCGAGCCGGAAATCGGGACGCTCCACTTGCAGGAAGCGATCCGCGCCGCCTGCGAAATCTGCGGCGGACCCGGCGCCATCGACACGGCATTCGTCGGCATGGGCGGCGCCAACTCCCCGACCGACGTTCAGGTCGTGCTGGGTATGTTGGACGGGCTGGGGCTGCGCGCCGACATCCCGCTCACCGTCGACCTCGACGTGCGCGTGGCGCTGGCGGGCGGCACGGCGGGTCAGCCCGGCATCGTGCTGATCGTCGGCACCGGCTCGTCCTGTTACGGGCGCAACGCGGCGGGCGACTCCTGGCGCAGCGGCGGCTGGGGCTACATCGTCGACGACTACGGCAGCGGCTTCTTCCTCGGTCAGCAGGCGCTCGAAGCGGTCGTTCGCGCCGCCGATGGGCGCGGACAGGAAACCTCGCTGACCACCGCCTGCATGGAAGCGCTCGGCATCGACGACGTGAACACCGTCATGCACCGCATCTACTACCCGCGCCTCGATACCGTCGGCATCGCCGCGCTCGCCCCGCTCGTGGTCAGCGCCGCCGAGCAGGGCGACGCCGTCGCGCGGACGATTGTCGAGCGCGGCTGCGCCGAGCTGGCGCTGATGGTCTCGACGGTCAAAGGGAAGCTCAATCTCCCCGACGACGTGCTGGTCATCCCGGTCGGAAGCCTCGGCACGATCAATCGGTTCTATCGCCGCAAGCTGGAAGCCGCCATCGCGGGGCTTACGCCGGGCGCGCGCGTCCGTCCGCCCATCGCCCCGGCAGCCGTCGGCGCGGCGTTCCTCGCTTTGCAGCAGATCGGCATCACGCTCCCCGCCGATACACTCGCGCAGCTCGAAAACGCCGTCTAAATCACGCGGTCGTTGCCGCCGTCGATGGGGATTTGCGCGCCGGTCGTCCTGCTGAAGACCGAGCCACACATCGCCGCGACCAGAGTCGCCACGTCCTTGCTGGTGACTTCGACCTTGAGCACGTTGTTGGTCTTGTACTGCTCGACGGTCAGTCCATAGTGCTTCGCCCGGCTTTCCAGCACTTCGTCGCTCCAGATGCCCGTGTCGAAGACGGCGTTGGGATGCACCATGTTGACGCGAATGCCGTCGCCGCCCCACTCCAGCGCCGCCACCCGCCCCAGTTGATTGAGCGCGGCTTTCGACGCCGAATAAGCCGCCGCGCCGGGACCGGGCGCGGGCACGTTCTTCGAGCCGATGATTACCACCCTGCCGCCCTTCGGCGCGGCTTTCAGCAGCGGGTGCGCCTCGCGCATCAGGCTCAGGTTGGCATCCAGGTTGACGCGCAGCACGCGCTCCCAGTCCGCCAGCGCCAGCTTCGCAATCGGCGTCCCCGGCGGGAAGATGCCTGCGTTCAGCACCAGCATGTCCAGCCCGCCGAACGCTCGCACGGCTGTTTCCAGCGCGTCCGCCAGATCGCTTTCGCTGGTCACGTCGCAGCGCACGCCTAAGTAATCCGGGCGCGTGTACATGTCCGCCACCGCCGGGTTGATGTCGAGACCGACCACCGCCGCGCCGCGCGCCAGCAGCGCCGCGACGCAGGCTTTGCCGATGCCGGACGCCGCGCCCGTCACCAGCCCGATCTCGCCCGTGAACTCCGGCGGCTGCCCACCCCGGCGCAGCTTCGCCTGTTCCAGTTCCCAGTATTCCACGTCGAAGATGTCGCCAGCGGGCAGCGCTTCGTAGCCGCCGAGCGCCGTCGCTCGTGAGATCACGTCAATCGTATGGCGGTAGATGTCCTCGACGGTCGCCGCCTGCCTCGCCGTGCGCCCCACCGTGATCATGCCATACTCCGGGTCGAGCAGCACGCGCGGCGCGGGATCGAGCATCGTCAGCGGAGCCTCAGCCCGCGCCTCGTTGGCGGCGAAATAGGCGCGATACGCTTCGGCATACGCCGCCACGTCGCGCCCAAGCTGTGGAATTCGCTTGGTGAACAGTACGTGATCCGGCGTCAGCGGTCCCTGCTGCGACAATATCGCCCACATCCTCGCGCCGTGCGAAACCGAGCGCCTGATCGTCGCTGTGCGTCGCCATGATCAGCGGGAATCCGGCGGCAGACGACAATTCGTGACGCAGCGCCGCCAGTTCCTCCCGCAGCGGTCGCTCCGGCGCGGAAGCGTGCGGAAAAGTGATCTGCCAGGCGTCGTGCCGCTTGAGATAATCCTCGGCGCGGCTGACCAGATCGATCATGCGCTCGTAGGACTCGCGCGCCGTCTCGCCGAACGAAAAGACGCCGTGCTTCAGCAGGATCATGCCGACCGTCCGCGAGGTCGCCTCCGTTGGGAAGACCTCGGCGCACAGCCGCGCCAGCTTGAACCCCGGCATCACGTAAGGCACGACGATCACGCGCTCGCCGTAGATTTCTTCGATGCGCTCGCGCCCGTTCACGCTGTTCGTGACGGCGATCACGGCGTCGGCGTGGGTGTGATCGACGAATTTGTAGGGCAAAATCGCGTGCAGGATGGCTTCGACCGACGGCGCGGGCGCGGAAGCGTCGGTCAGCGCGCCGCGCAGTTCGTTCGCCATGCGCGTGTCGCTCAGCGCGGGCAAAGTCGCCAGTTCCAGCAGCGGAGCCAGCCGCACAGGCGCAAAGCCCGCCGCCTCGATGGTCGCCAGATTCCAGCCGCTTCCCTTGACGTAGAGTACGTCTTCGTCGCGCCCGTACAGATTCTTCTCGCGCAGCTTGACGGACGTGTTGCCGCCACCGTGCATCACCAGCGTCGGGTCGCGCCCCAGCAGGCGCGACGTATACACCCGCTGCGCCAGATCGCCCGCGTATTCCCGCGCTTCGGCGTCATCCCAGAGACTTTGCATCGAATCCTCACAATCCCGCCGGGTCGGCGGCTGCGGTGAAGCGAACGTGCCGCGCTATTTTACAACAGCGCGCCCGCTTGTCATGGGCACGTCAACAGAAGAGGATACTCAGGCGTGCAGCGGCAGCTCGACGTTAAAGGCAGCGCCCTTGTCCATCCCGGCGCTGCTCGCCTCAATCGTGCCACGATGGTACTCGACAACTGCCTTGACGATGGCGAGACCCAGCCCCGTGCCGGGAACCTGCCGGTCGCGTGCTCCCGGCGTGCGGTAGAAACGCGAAAACAACTGCTCGGATTCTTCCGGCGAAAATCCATTCCCGCTGTCTTCGATGCATAGATGGAGCCATCCATCCCCATCCCACGCGCGCAGGCTGACGCGCCCTTCCGACGTGTATTTGATGGCGTTGCTGAGCAAATTATCGAGGATCAGGCGCAGGTCGTTGGCGGGGATCGGGAAATCCGGCAGGTCCGGCGCGATCTGCGCGTCGAAGTCAAGCTGCTTCTGGTGCGCCTCGATGCGCCAGTGGCGGGCGACATCGTGCAGCAGCGCCGGCGCATCGTAAGGAGTCGTATCCGGCTGGTGGCGTCCCTCGTCGACCCGCGCCAGCACCAGCAGCGAAGTCGTCAGTTCGCTCATGCGCGCCACTTCCTGCCCCAGTTCGGTCAGGTAGGTTTCGCGCTGCGCATCGGGCAGCGAGCCTTCTTGCAGCGCCTCGATGCGCAGCTTGAGCGTCATCAGCGGATTGCGCAGTTCGTGCGCGGCGTTGCTGACGAAGCTGCGCTGCGTCCGCAGCAGCTTTCTCGATCTGCTCCGCCATATAATTGAAGGCGTGGGCAAGCTGTCCCAGCTCGTCGTTGGAGCGCACATCGATCCGTGTATCGAAGGCACCCTCTGCCATCATCAACGCCGAGTTGCGCAAATGCTGGATCGGGCGCGAGATGCTGGTCGAAATCCACAGGCTCGCCGCGATCACCAAGCCGATCACGGGTACAGTCGCGGCGATCAAGCCCAGCCAGCGCTGCTGGATGTCGTCGTACATCGGCTGCATCGGCTGAGACAGCACCGTATAGCCGATGAGATTGCCGTCCCTCCGAATACCGTTACCAACGTACATCCGCTCCACGCCCTTGGTATCGGAATGGACAGCGTAACCGTTGCCACCATGCTGCACTTCCAGCAGTTCGGGGTTGTCGGGGAATTGATCGCCTGGTTGGTACGATCGCGCTCGAATCCACCAGCACTTTGCCGCTGGCGTCCAGCAGCAGAAATTCCTGCCCCACCTGCCGCTGCACTTCCGCCATCGTCCGCTGAAGGGCGTCGCGCCCCGATCCATCCTGATCGTCGACCAGATTGGAGAGCGTGGCGGAGGCGATCATCGCACTCGATTCAAGATGGGTTCGATAGAATTCCAGGACGGCTTCCTGAAGCTGGCTCCCGGCAATCGCAAGCTGAACCACGCCGCCCACGACCACGATCAGCGTGAACGTCACCAGAATGCGGCGGCGGATGCTCATTTCGGCTCTGGCTTGACGAAACGGTAGCCGACGCCGCGCACCGTTTGCAGGTAAACCGGGTGGGTCGGGTCGTCTTCCAGCTTCGAGCGCAGCCAGCTCATGTGAACGTCGAGCGTGCGCGTGTCGCCCAGCCAGTCCGTACCCCACACCTCGTCGAACAGGCGCTCGCGGGTGACCACCGTCCCCAGGTTGGTCATCATCAGCGCCAGAATTTCGAACTCCTTCTGCCGCAGCGTGACTTCTTCACCGCGCCGCGTGACGACGTGCGCGTCGAGGTCGAGCACAATGTCGCCCGCCTGAATCCGCGCCGGGCGATCCTTGCCCGTGTCGAGGTTGACGCGCCGCAGCATGGCGCGCACGTGCGCCTCCAGCTCGCGGAAGCCGAACGGCTTGACCAGATAGTCGTCCGCGCCCAGCTCCAAGCCCTTGATCCGATCCATACCGTCGTCGAGCGCCGTCAGCATGATGATCGGCACGGAGCTGCGCTGGCGTATCGCCTGGCAGACCTGCCAGCCGTCCAGCCCCGGCATCATCACGTCGAGCACGACCACGTCCGGCTGCTCGACCAGCGCCATGCTGACGCCGGTGTGCCCATCGTGCGCGACCGATACGTCGTACCCGGCGCGCTCGAACGCGCTTTGCAGCGGTCCGGTTAGTTTCATTTCGTCGTCAATCAACAGAACGTGAGGCATGATGATCGATTCAGCCGGAGCATTCAAGGATAGTATAACTCTCTGGCGGGGGTTTACCTTGCGTGCGAGCCGCAGCGAATCCCGCCACATTCAATACGGTATGCGAATATTATAGCCCCGCGATCCCCGAATTTAAGTGGAATTTAAGGCTCCGACTTTGCCGTTCAAGTCCGATCCATTTCGCGGATTCGGGTGGGATCGAGTATAAATTGCGCCAGCAACAAACGATTACCCGGCGACGGAGACGATTTGCGGGCAGCGCGCCAGCCGAATCGCACACGGATACCATGAAACCGCTCAAAGCGACACGCGAACAAATCCGCCAGCACAACCGCCAGCTTCTGCTGCGCGCGGTCTACACCGGCTTGGCGGACAACCGCGCCGCGCTGGCAGCCGAGACCGGATTGGCGAAGCCCACCGTCTCCGACCTGATCGGCGAGCTGATCGCCGACGGGCTGCTGGTCGAAAGCGGGCGCGGCGAATCGACCGACAGCGGCGGCAAGCGCCCCACCCTGCTCAAGTTCGTGCCCAACGCCCGCCAGGTGATCGGCGTCTCGCTCGACAACGGGCGCGCCTTCGCCGTCCTCTCGAACCTCGCCGGGCAGGTGATCGCCCAGCATTACGACGAACTCGACAACGCGCAGGACGAGGATGCCGTCACCGTCCTGACCGACGTGATCAACGGCTTGATCGCCCAGTTGGACGCGCCACTGCTGTGCATCGGTGTCGGCGTGCCCGGCGTGGTCGATACGCTTGGCGGCGTCGTGCTCGATTCGTCGCCGCTCGGCTGGCACAACGTCGCGCTGGCGGCGTGTCTGTCGCAGCGCTACGAAGTCCCGGTCTACACCGGCAACAGCGCCGAGCTGACCGCGCTGGCGCAGTACGCCTTCGGGTTGAGCAGCGACGACGACAGCAGCAAGCTGGTGACCGTGCTGGTTACCAGCAGCGTCGAAGTCGGCGTCACGCTCGACGGCAGCGCTTATCATCAGGGCGGCGACATCAGCGGACTGCGCGACAGCGGCGGCGCACGCCTCGACCAGCGGCTCGGCTGGGCAGCGGTGCAGCAGCGCGCGGCGGCGCTCCGCGCTGAATATCCGGGGACGCTGCTTCCCTCGACCCACCTGACCTACATGCACGTCCACTACGGCGCAGTCAACGGCGACCCGGCGGCGGCGCAGCTTTGCGACGAGCTTTCGACTGACCTCGCCCGCATCATGGCGTGGATTATCGGGCTGCTGCGCCCGCATCACATCTCGCTGGCGGGACCGATTGTCAATCTGGGCGAGGAATTTCTGAATCAGGTCGTCGTAAAAACCGAGGCGCTGCTCTGGCGCAAAGTGACCCGTTCGGTCACCTTCTCGCTGGCGTATTCCGGCAACCTGAGCGCAATCGGCGCGGCGGCGCTGGCGCTGCACCGCGAATTGGACATCCTATGAGCGTGGTGAGCGAGCGGCGCGTCGTGGGCATCTTCACGAACTTCCCGTCCGCCGTCTTTCAGCGCGACGTGATCGCGGGCGCGGGCGAGGTTTTCGACCGCGAAGGCTACCAGGTGGCGATCATCGAAGTGACCGAGCCGCCCGACCACATCACCGACATTCCGCTGGAGCGCGAGCGCCTCGGCGGGGCGCTGGTGATCACGAGCGTGCTGCCCGACGCCATCCTGCACGAACTCCATGAGCGCGGCATCCCGCTCTCGCTGGTCAGCCACCAGGTCCCCGGCGGGCGCATCCCCGGCGTCATGCCCAACAATCGCCAGGGCATCGCCATGCTCATGGAGCATCTGATCGTCACCCACAAACGGCGCAAACCCGTCTTCATCAAGGGCTTCATGAGCCAGAGCGACGGCGTACAGCGCTACACGGCTTTCCAGCAGGAAGCCATGCGCTACAACCTGCACGTCCCGCCCGAATTCTACCTGCGCGGCGACTTCTCGCCGGAGGTCGCCGCCGAGTCGATGCGCCAGCTTCTCGCCGCCAATCCCGATTTCGACGCGGTGGTCGCCTCCGACTACCTGATGGCGAAGCCGCGATGGAGGTGATCCGAGCCAGCGGGCGGCGCATCCCGCTTGACGTTGCCGTCGTCGGTTTCGGCGATGCGCCAGAAGCCGCGCAAGCCGGGCTGACGACCGTCGCCGCCGACGTGAGCGAGCTGGGACGACGCGCCGCCCGCCAGTTGATCGGGCAGATCGCCGGGCTGCGCATCCGGGGCTTGACTCTGCTCAGCACCGCCCTGATCGAACGCGAAAGCACCCTCACTGAGCCGTAGCTTGCAAGCTAGCGCTTGTGCGGAGTAGGGGGTTGGGGGTGGGGTCAAAGATACTTTATAGACACACTGATGGAACGCCCCTACGGACAAACGCCATATCGAATCGTCAAACCACATGAACCCGTAAGGCAGGCGTCTACACCCGAATCACCGAGCCGCAGTAGGGACATTCGACCTGTCGCTCGCCCGCGACCAACTGCGGCAGCGTTCCGCCGCACGACGGGCAGGCGGTCGGCGCGCTGCGGATCGCGTCCAGCGTCTCCTCGTCCGGCTGGATGGCGCGCTCGTCGCTCGTCTCGCCCTTGATCATGCGCTCGATCTGCGCTGCCCAGAATTTCGACTGCACGCCGCCCTTGACCTCGACCGTGATCGCCGTGTAAGGCGCGCCGGAGCCGAGCGTGAAGTTCAGCATGTCTTTCCCGCCCAGAAAACCCTTGTTCTCCGCCTGCACGCCCTCGATCTGGTGCAGCGAGATCGCCCATTCCACTCCCTGCGCTTTCTTGCCGCCGAACAGACCGAGCTTCTTGCCAACCGTCTCCTTCTGCTCAAAGATCAGCCGCTGGTCGGTCAGGTAGAGGATGCCGTCGGGGTCGTCCTTGCCTTTGCCCGTCGCCACCCATTCGCCTTTGGCGACCAGAAACAGGGCTTCGCCCGCCAGGAAGTCGAAGCTCGCTTCGTCGCGCTCGTCCAGATACCAGCCAATCTGGCGCAGATGATCCAGCGTCTGCGCCGTATCGGTTTGCAGAGTCGCAAACAGCCCCTTGATGCGCGACTCCGCGCCGCTCAGCAGCGACTCCACCACTTGGACGTTGTGTTCCAGGTCGGGAAGCTGCCCTTGCAGCGCCGGGCTGTTGCGCAGCTTTGCGCCGGAGTCGACCTGGAAGCGCAGGCGGTTGATCTCCGGGCGCAGGCGCGCGGCTTCGCTGTCAATCGCTTGCTGCACGTCGCCCTTCAGATCATCCCAGCGCTGCGCCAGCACCTCGCTTTTGTGCTCCAGATACGACGCGAAGGCATAGCCGCGCTGGCGCACTTTGGCGATCTCCTGCGGCAGCTTGTCGATGTCGCGCGTCAGCGAGCTGGCGTCGCTCGCCACGTCCGACAGCGACCCTTTGCTGTTGAGCTGGTCGAAGCGCGCGCGCAATGCCTCGTAGCGCGCGTTGATCTGGCTCAGGTCGTCACTCATGCGGTTCTCCTTGTTTGCGGCTGCTATTGTCCCTGATTGTAACCGAAGATGGTTTCGGCTGTGCCTAAAGGCGCGGGCAATCGCTTGCGACGCGGGCACGGCTTGGTAGAATTTCGCTCCAGGTTCCCGACGATATGAGGATAGGATGTCCGATGGCGGCTCAAAACACCCTTCAACCGCAGCGCACGATTGACGAGCTGAAAGACCTGCGTCGGCTCACCGGCAACGCCGAGGGCGCGCAGCGCGTCGCCTTCACCGATACCTGGGAGACCGCCCGCGAATGGCTGGCGGAGAAACTGGCGCAGCTTCCCGTCACGGTCGAGACCGACGAGGCGGGCAACACCTGGGCGACCCTTAAAGGCGAATCCGAGCGCGAGCTGCTGATCGGCGGGCACATGGACTCCGTGCCCAACGGCGGCTGGCTCGACGGCTGCCTGAACGTCCTCGCCGGGCTGGAGGTGCTGCGCCGCATCGCCAGCGAAGGCACGCCGCCCGTCACCGTCCGCCTGGTCGATTGGGCAGACGAGGAAGGCGCGCGCTTCGGGCACAGCCTGTTCGGGTCGGGCGCCTGCTCCGGCGCGTTGAACCCCGACGACGTGCGCAACCTGACCGACAAAGACGGCATCAAGCTGACCGACGCGGTTGCTCGCTTTGGCATCGACCTTGACCACATGACCGAGTCCCACAAGCAGTTGAAGAATGCCGCCGCCTATCTCGAACTGCACATCGAGCAGGGACCCGTGCTCGAAAGCCTCGATCTGCCGCTGGGCGTCGTCCTCGGCACGTTCGGCGTCGAGCGCCACGCCATCCGCTTCACCGGGCAGGCGGCGCATTCCGGCTCCACGCCGATGGACAAGCGCCGCGATGCACTCGGCGCGGCAGCCAAACTCGAACTGGAAATCCGCGAGATCGGCAAGCGGCACGGCGGCGTCTGTACCGTCGGCAGCGTCGTCACCAAGCCGGGCATCCCGACGGCGGTCGTCGGTCAGTGCGACATTACGCTCGACCAGCGCCACCTGAGCGCGGAGGGTCTGGCGACCATGTTCCGGGAAGCGCGGGAAGCCAGCGAGCGCTTCGCCGCCGAGGAAAACGTCGAGATGGAGTGGAGCAAGCTGTGGGACATCTATCCCATCCCGTTCGACCCGGAGTTGATCGAGATGGCGGACGAAGCCATCAGGGAGACCTGCGGCGTGTCGCACCGCCTGCCCAGCGGACCGCTCCACGACGCCGCCGAAGTGGCGCGCGCAGGCGTCCCGACGGTCATGCTGTTCGTGCAGAGCCTGCGCGGGCTGTCGCACGCCAAAGAGGAAGACACCAAAGAAGAACACATCGCCCTATCGGTGGAAGCGCTCGACCGCCTCGCCACCAAAGCGATGAGCTGGATCGCCGCACAAGACGCCTGATCCATCGCTACCTAATGGGCAAAACCCGTAGGGGCACGACATGTCGTGCCCCCGCACTGCACACAAACAAATCATCCATTCTTGGCGTAGACGGACTTTCGGTTCGCACAGGGTGTCTTGGCGGTTCAGCACTTCTCTGCGACAATCGAACAGAATGAGATTATAAGGAATCCGATGCTCGATTTGCTCGACTACCGCCGCCGCGTCTTCGAAATCTACCGCACCGTCCGCGAGCAGGGATCGGCGCAGGCGCACGCCTATTTCCGCCGCGAGCGCGATATGCTCTTTCGCACGCATCCGCAGTCCGCCCTCGACGACGAGCAGAAAGCGGCGTTTCACGGGCTGCCCTACTATCCCTACGATCCCGCCTATCGTGTCGTAGCGAAGATCGACACCAACGTCGAGCCGGTCGTCTACGAGGACGATCTCGAAGGCGACGGGCACGTCATCATGCGCCAGTTCGCGCAGGTCGCGTTCACGCTGCCGACCGGCTCCGGCTCGCTGGGACTGTTCTGGATCGGCGGCTACGGCGGCGGCGTGTTCCTCCCCTTCCGCGACGGCACCAACGGCAGAACGACCTACGGCGGCGGGCGCTACCTCTACGACACGATCAAAGGCGCGGATTTGGGCACCGAGGGCGACAGCATCCTGCTCGACTTCAACTACGCCTATCATCCGTCCTGCTGCTACAACCCGCGCTGGGTCTGCCCGCTTGCCCCGCCGCAGAACCGTCTGTCATTCCCGGTCGAAGCGGGCGAAATGCTCATGCCAGAGTGATCCACCCGGCGCGCTTGGCGCTACAATAGAAGTGTGAAACGGTCATTTCCTGATTACGGTCTGGCGGCGCTGGTCATCGCGGGGGTTACGCTCGCGCTCTGGCTGCTGCGCAGCTACCTGACTGTGGCGAATTTCTCGCTGATCTACCTGCTGGTCGTGCTGGTGATCGCCATTCGCCAGGGCATCGGACCGTCGCTGTTCGCGGCAGCGCTCAGCTTCGTCTGCTTCAATTTCTTCCTCGTCATGCCCTACTACACCTTTCTCGTCGGCGACCCGCGCGAGCTGCTCGACCTGATCATCTTCTTCGCCGTCGCCATCGTCACCGGGCAGCTTGCCGCCCGCGTTCGCGCCGAGGCGGAAAACGCCCACCAGCGCGCCGCCGAGCAGATGATCCTGTTCCGCATGACCAGCGCCTTCAACCGCCTGACCACCACCGAGGGGGTCTACGCTGCGCTGACCAAGACCCTGCGCGAAGACCTGCGCGCCGTCAGCGCCAGCGTTCTGCCTGATGCCAGTTCCGCGCCCGCCCCCGACGAGACGACTTTCTATCTGCTCCTGCGCGCCGACAGCGACGTATACGGGACGGTCTGCGCCTCGTTCGACCATCCGCTGACGCCCGTACAGGTGCGCCTGCTGGAAACCTGCACCAATCAGGCGGCGATGGCGCTGCACCGCATCGACCTGATCGAGCGAGCGCGCCGCAGCAAGACCTTCGAAGAAGCCGACAGGCTCAAGACCGCGCTGCTGCACGCCGTCTCGCACGACCTGCGCACGCCGCTTACCATCATCAAGACCTCGGCGCACAACCTGCGCACGCTGCGCCGGACGCTTTCCGAGGATGAACAGGAAGACATGCTCAACTCGGTCGAAAGCGAAGCCGACGAACTCGACAAGATGGTCGGCAACCTGCTCGACCTCTCACGCCTGCGTGCGGGCGCGCTCCAGCTTGACATTCGGCTGAACGACCTGGAGGAGGTCGCGGGCGATGTCGCCGCGCGCGCTTACCAGCGGCTCGGTCAGGAGCGCATCAAGCTGGTCTTCAACGACGACATGTCGCTCGTCCCCTTCGACTATGGCTTGATCTTGCAGGCGCTGACCAATCTGGTCGAGAATGCGCTGCGCTACGAGCCGCCGGAGTCGATGATCGAGGTCGTCGGCGCGGCGGACGGCGCGAACGCGCGCCTCAGCGTCGTCAATCACGGCGCGAACATCTCACCGGACGAGCGCGACCAGATCATGGAGCCGTTTTACACGGGCAAGGACGGGCACGTCGGTTTGGGTCTGCCGATTGCCAAAGGGATTGTCGAAGCGCATCACGGTCAGTTATGGGTGGACGATACGCCGGGCGGCGGGGCGACCTTCACCTTCTCGCTGCCGCTGGAAAGGACAGCACATGAAAGTCCTCGTGGTTGACGACGAACCGCAAATTCGCAAGCTGCTCAAGACCGGGCTGGGGGCATACAGCTATCAGGTCATCACGGCGGCGAATGGGCACGAAGCCCTGATCGACGCGGCGCAGCAGTCGCCCGACGTGATCGTGCTGGATATTTCGCTCGGCTCCGAGCCGGACGGCTTGCAGGTCTGCCGCAACCTGCGCGAGTGGTCGAGCACGCCGATCATCATGCTCTCGGTGCGCGGCGACGAGAAAACCAAGGTGACGGCGCTCGACGCGGGCGCGGACGATTATCTGACCAAGCCCTTCGGCATCGAGGAGCTGCGCGCTCGCATCCAGGCGGTGCTGCGCCGGACGAAGGAAGCGCGGCGCGGCGCGCAGCAGACCGAGATCGTCACCGGCGACCTGCGCATCGATCTGGTCAGCCGCCGCGTCTACGTCGAGGGCGAAGAGATTCACCTGACGCCAAAAGAGTACGAACTGCTGCGCCTGCTGGCGACCAACGCGGGCAAAGTCCTCACCCACCGCCAGATTTTGCTGGAAGTCTGGGGCACGGAGTACAGCGAGATGGATCACTACGTGCGCGTCTTCGTCAACACCATCCGCAAGAAGCTGCGCGAGAACCCGGCGCGCAACATTCGCTACATCCTCAACGAGCCGGGCGTGGGTTATCGCTTCGTCGATCTCGAATCTTGATACATCCCTTACGCATTCTGCCCGCTTATTGACCCCATCTTGATGCCCTCCGCCGTACACTAAAGACGTGTGGAGGGAAATCATGACCACGATCCTCGTACAAATGGCAGACGCTCGCTGGACGGAACAGGCGCTGCACCTCGCCTGCGCGGTCACGCGCAGCACTCATGCCGGCGTCACGCTGCTCAGGCTGATCCCGGTGCAGCATTACAGTTGGCTCGGCACGCCGTTCGGCTATCCGGGCTTGTCTTCCGAGGAAAGCGCGCGCATCTGGAAGTACAAGGGCGTCGCCGAAAAATACGGCGCGGAACTGACGCTGGAGCAGATGCAGAGCATCTCGCTCGTCGGCGCGCTGTGCGACGCGGCAGACCTGCTGGACGCGCAGGCGGTTTTCGCTTCGATACCCGACAGCATCATCCCGTTCTGGCGTAAATACCTCGTCTGGGAGCTGCGCCGCCTGCTCGCGCAGCACCAGCGCACGCTCTACACCTTTGACCACCCCTCGCAGTCGATGATCCTGGCGACGCAGTTCGGCGTGCTCCAGCAGCGCGCCTGAAGCGACTGCTCAGAGAAAATGCAGCGTGTTTGTAGGGGCGAGGCGCGCCTCGCCCGTTTTTTCCCTGCACAATCGGCGCGCTGCGCTTTGCCACCCTCGCAGCGGCATCGAATCTCCCCACAGCCCACATGACAACCAATATTCCCGACTGAAATAAATCGTAGCGTATAATAAAAGCGAAGCTTAGGAGGAGAATGGAATGTCAATTCGACTCACCAGCTCCGCATTTTTGAACTGCGAATCGATCCCAAGAGATTTCACAGGCGACGGTCAGAATATGTCCCCACCGCTGGCATGGAGCGGCATCCCGGCGAATACGCGCAGCATCGCCGTGATCGCCGACGACCCGGACGCGCCGCGCGGAACGTGGGTTCACTGGGTTATCTACAACATCCCGCCTGAAGCGACCAGCATCACCCTCAACGTGCCGACCAGCGAAACGCTGCCCAACGGCGCGCAGCAGGGCATCAACGATTTCAGGCAGGTCGGCTATGGCGGTCCCTGCCCTCCACCGGGCAAGCCGCACCGCTACCTCTTCCGAATCTACGCGCTGGACACGGTGCTTCAGCTCAAGGGCAAAGCCACGAAGCAAGCGCTCGTGGACGCCATGCGCGGGCACATCCTGGACGAAGGGCAGCTTATGGGGATGTACGCTCGCTAGCAGCGCCCCATCCGCCGCCGCCGGGCGTCTCGATCACGATGCGGTCGCCCGGCTGCACCCGCCCTGCCCACTTCCCGCCGATTGGACAGTCTTCGCCGTCGCGGATCAGGCGGTTGACGCCGCGCTGTCCTGCGCCGCCGCCCGCTAAGCCGTAGGGCGCGTAAATCCGGCGCTCGCTGTTGATCGTGACCTGCGCTGGAGCCAGAAATTCGTACTCGCGGACAATTCCGTCGCCGCCGCGATGCTGCCCCGCGCCGCCCGATCCGTCGCGCAGGCGATAGGTGTTGACCCGCATCGGCAGCGCGTATTCCAGCGCCTCGACGGGCGTGTTGCGCGTGTTGGTCATGTGACTGTGCCGCCCGCTCAAGCCGTCACCGTGCGCCGTCGCGCCCTGCCCGCCCGCAATCGTCTCGTAATAGACGAAGCCCGCGCCGCCGCAGGTGAAGTTGTTCATCGTCCCCTGGCTGGCGGCGGGAATTTGTCCGGGCAGCGCCTGCGCCAGCGCGCCCAGCACCGTATCCGAGACGCGCTGCCCGGTCTCGGTGTTGCCAACGGCGACCGCCGCCGGGAAGTCGGGGTTGAGCAGGCTGTGCGGCGGCGTGACCACCGTCACCGGATCGAAGCAGCCGTGATTGACCGGTAAATCCTCGTCCGCCAGCAGACGCACGCAGTACCACGTCGCCGAGCGCACAATCGCCTCGACCGCGTTCAGATTGCCCGCCACCTGCGGCGCGCTGCCCGCGAAATCGACCGTCATGCGCCCGCCGTCGACCGTGACCGTCGCGCAGATCGGGATGCGGTATTCGGTCTGCCCATCGCCTTCGAGCGCGTCCTCGAAGCGGTACACGCCGTCGGGGATGGCGGTGATCACCGCTTCGGTCATCCGCCGCGAATAATCGAGCAGCGCCGCGCTGTGCGCCTCGACTTCCGCCAGACCGTGCGCCTCGACCATCGCCAGCAGACGCCGCTCACCGACGCGCTGCGCCGCAAGCTGCGCCTCCAGGTCGCCCAGCCGTTCTTCCGGCGCGCGGCTGTTGGCGGTGATCAGCGTGAGCACGGTCTCGCTGCGTTTGCCCGCCTCCACCAGCTTGATCGGCGGCAGAATGATCCCTTCCTGATAGAGTTCGGTGCTGAGCGGCAGCGATCCGGGCGACATGCCACCCACGTCGGCGTGATGGGCGCGGCTGGCGACGAAGAAACGCGCCTCGCCCTCCACGAACACGGGCGAGACCATCGTCACGTCGGGCAGGTGCGTGCCGCCGAAGTACGGATCGTTCAGCACGATCACATCGCCGGGATTCAGCGCGTCGAACGCGCGCACCGCCGCCTCGACCGAGGCGGGCATACTGCCCAGATGCACCGGGATATGCGCCGCCTGCGCTGTCATGCGCGCCTCGGAATCGAAGACCGCGCAGCTAAAATCCAGCCGCTCGCGGATATTGGGGCTGAACGCCGCCCGTTGCAGCGTGACGCCCATTTCCTCCGCCACCGACTCGAACAGGCTGCGGAACACCGCCAGACTAATTGCATCTACGGGCATGAAGAAGCCTCCACCACTGTGACCTCACCCCGTCTCGCGCGAACCTTCGTTTCGCCTGCTCGACTCCCCTCTCCACGACGTGGAGAGGGGTTAGGGGGGTGAGGTTTCAGGTAATCTCATCTATTGTCGTCAAAACCAAATTGCGATAGCCATCCACCCGCGCCGACCAGCCCTCCGGCACGTAGACCGTGCTGTCCAACTGGAACACCAGCGCCGCGCCCGCGAACTGCGCGCCGGGCGTGAAGCGCTCGCGCTCGTAGCGCGTCATGCCGTCCTTGACGCCGATGCGCGCGCTCATGCCGTCGTTCTCGCGGACGGACTCCGGCGTCAGGATGGGTTTCTCGACCATGCCCGCCGCCTGCAAGCGCAGGTTGACCAGCTCGACTTCGCGCCCCGCCAGCGCGTGACCGTAGGCGCGCTCATGCGCCGCGTGAAATGCCGCTTCCACGTCTTCGGTGAACGGGATCGTCAGTTCATACGCCTGCCCGCGATAGCGCGCGTCCAGCAGCGGCGTGAGCACCATCTTCGCCGCGTCGATCCCTTCGCGGGCGAGGTCGGCGCGCGCCTGCGCCAGCATGTCCGCCAGCAGCGCGGCAGGCGACTCGCTCACGCCGAGCAGCGCGCGGCTGTAGTCGAGCGTCACGTCCGCCACCAGCAAGCCGAGCGCGCACAGCACGCCGGGGTGGCGCGGGATCAGCACGCGCGGGATGCTCAAGCCGCTCCGCCACCTCGCAGGCGTGCAGCGGACCTGCCCCACCAAAAGCGACCAGCGTGAAGCGACGCGGGTCGTAGCCGCGCGCAATGGAGACGCGCCGCACCGCCCGGTCGATGTTGGCGTTCGCCAGCGCGATCACGCCGCGCGCCGCCTCGTCCAGCGACAGAGTTCATCTGTTCGGCAAGCGTCTGCAAAGCCAAACGCGCCGCGTCTACGTCCAGCGCCATCTGCCCACCGAGGAAATGCTCGGCGTCCAGCCGCCCCAGCACGGCGTTAGCGTCGCTGACCGTGACCTGCGTCCCGCCGCGCCCGTAAGCAATCGGACCGGGGTCAGCGCCCGCGCTTTCGGGACCGACGCGCAGCGCCCCGCCGCTGTCCAGCCGGGCAATCGAGCCGCCGCCCGCCCCCACCGTCTCGATGTCAAGCAGGCGCATCCGCAGCGGCAGCCCGTCGATCTCGGCTTCGCTGCGGCGCACAGGCTCGCCGGGACAGAGCGCCACGTCGGTCGACGTGCCGCCGATGTCGAGCGTGATGATCTGGTCGAAGCCCGCCAGCTTCGCCAGATGAAACGCGCCGATCACCCCGGCGGCGGGACCGCTCAGCGCCGTCAGGATCGCCCGCTGGCGGGCGTAGTGCGCGCTGATGATGCCGCCGTCCGACTTCATCACGCGCAAAGCAGAGCTTTGCGTGAGCGCGTCCTCCAAATGCCCCAGATAGCGGCTGATCACGGGGCGCACGTAGGCTTCCAGCGCGACCGTGCTGGCGCGCTCGTACTCGCGGAACTCCGGCAGCACCTCGCACGACAGCGCGATCTGCGCCTCGTCGAGCAGCCCGCGCTCCAGAATGCGCGCCCGCACCGCCTGCTCGTGCGCCGGGTTGACGTAGCTGAACAGGAAGCAGACCGCCACCGCCTCGATGCCCGTCCGCGCGATTTCGTCCAGCACGCCGTCCAGCGCGTCCAGATCGAGCGGTTTGAGCACCGCGCCGGTATAGTCAAGCCGTTCGGGGACTTCGTAGCAGCGCTCGCGCGGGATCAGCGGCGGCGGCAGTTCGGGATGCAGCGCGTACAGCACCGGGCGATTCTGCCGCCCGATCAGCAGCAGGTCGCGGAAGCCCTCCGTCGTGATCAGCGCGCATTTCGCGCCTTTGCGCTCCAGAATGGCGTTGGTAGCGACGGTCGTCCCGTGCGCGATTCGCTGCAGCGCTTCCAGCCGCTCCCCACTGACCGCGTTCAAGCCTTGCAGCATCGCTCGCGCCGGGTCGTCCGGCGTGCTCAGCAGCTTGTAAATCCGCAGCGCGCCGTCCGCACTCAGCACGAGATCGGTGAAGGTGCCGCCAATGTCTACGCCAACCAGCATAAAGTCGTCTTTCGTTCAGAGATTAGGATAGCTGCTGCCGCGCGTCATCCGTGACCAGCGCGATGGCGAAGCCGTCGTAGCCCTTGCTGCCCACCGTCTGGATCGCGGTCATACTCACGCGCGGCTCGGCGGCGGCGACCTCGTTGAAACGGCGCACGCCCTGCGCGCTGGCGTCGCTGCTGTCGGCGTCCACGACCGCGCCGTCGCGCACCACGTTATCGCAGATGATCAGGCTGCCGCGCCGGGTCAGCTTGAGCGCCCACTCGAAATAGGCGGCGTTGCTGCCCTTGTCGGCGTCGATGAAGACCAGATCGAACGGCGCGCGCCCTTCCGCCGCAAGCTGCGGCAGCAAATCCAGCGCCCGCCCGACGCGCACGTCCACCTGTGCCGACAGCCCGGCGCGGGCAATGTTCGCGCGGGCGACTTCGGCGTGCTTCGGGTCAAACTCCAGCGTGATCAGTCGTCCCGTCGGGCGGCAGCGCCCGCGCCAGCCAGATCGTGCTGTAGCCACCCAGCGTGCCGATCTCCAGAATCGAGCGCGCGCCGACTGCCCGCGCCAGGATTGACAGCAGTTTACCCTGGTTTGGCGCGACCTGAGCGGGCGGCAAACCCGCCTCGGCGGAGCTGCGCAGCGCCGCATCCAGCGCTGGATCGGACGGCACGAACAGGTCGGTGATGTAGTCGTCAACAGCAGTCCAGAGCGCCTGCGTCATAAGCTTCTCCCGGTTCGGTACGCGGCAATCCGGCAAGTATAGCGTGAAATCCGCGTCCGGCAGCCAGCAGGATCAAACAGAGCGCCGACCCCGTGCGAGATCGACGCTCTGCCGTGCTTCAACGCCGGATGGCGTCAGCCGTTGCCCCCTTTGCCATTGCCATTCCCACCGCCGTTACCGTTCCCGTTACCATTGCCGCCGTTATTGCCATTTCCATGACCGTTGCCGTTGCCGGGATGATCGTCGCTGGTGCCGTTGCCGTCGTCGTTCTGGTCGTGTCCGGGACGGATCACATGACCAGGTGCAAGCTCCGAGGGGTGTACGCCAGCATCCTTGACGATCTGCCCCCAGCCTTCCCCTGCCTGCCGATCAGCGAAGTAGCTTTGCGGCGTATCGCCGGTCGCATCCGCGAGCAGGTATGCCCGCGCGATTTCCCCGAAGCCGAACCCGGCGCAGTGCCAGCCCATGATCTCGTTGTAGCTCACGCCGAACAAATCGGCGAGGCGCTGCGCGACCGGCTGGTTTGTCTGACTACAGCCCACCGAGCCTACCGGCTCAGGAGTGACTTCAGCGGTCGCCACGGAAGTCGGCTCCGGCGTGATTTCAGGAGTCACTTCAGCCGTCGGTTCTTCGGTGGCTTCCGGCGGCGGAGTGTACTCGTCGAATAACTCCACGCTGGTCGCCTGAACGGTCACGCCGTCGGGCTGTATGTAACCGATCACCACGACCAGATCGCCCTGATACAAAGTCGCCGACTGGAAGTCGGGCGATGGGACGACGATGTAGCCGTTGACCATGATGACACCCTGGCTAAGATCGACCGTGCCGACCAGCACAACCTGATCGTTGGGATCAGGCGTCGCGTTCTGCGTCTGCGCCAGCAGCGGGAACGCAGCGATCAGCAGCAGCAGCGCCACACCACAAGTAATCTTCAGGAATCTGAACATAATCTCGTCCTCTTAACACGCGGACTCGCATTATAACATTACTGAGTCAATGAACGTGGCGACGCCAATGAAACATTATTGCTTTGTCCCTCCATTGTCCCTAACGTGACATTCCTCACCGCAGGAACCTGAGCATTGATAATCATGCCCTCCCGGCGAATGGGCTATGGTTAAGAGAGGCTTTCAGAACCAGTTACTCGCTCGTGTGTTGGATGCCGATTCCGGTGACGACCTGATCATGCAGCAAGCCAACAGGTTTTTGGACAGATGGAGCGCATTAGGAGAACTCGACAATGAGTGAGCGTATTACGTTAGACGGGAACGAAGCAGTCGCCCGTGTTGCCTTCAAGACCAACGAGGTCATCGCCATTTACCCGATCACACCGTCTTCCCCGATGGGTGAGTGGGCGGACGAATGGGCATCGCAAAGCAAACCGAACCTGTGGGGCACCATCCCGACAGTGATCGAGATGCAGAGCGAAGGCGGCGCGGCAGGCGCGATTCACGGCTCGCTGCAGGTGGGGTCGATGACAACGACCTTCACCGCCTCGCAGGGGCTGCTGCTGATGATCCCGAACATGTACAAGATCGCCGGTGAGCTTACTTCGACGGTCTTTCACGTCGCCGCCCGCTCGTTAGCGGCGCAGGCACTCTCGATTTTCGGCGATCACAGCGATGTGATGGCAACGCGCGGGACCGGCTTCGCCCTGCTCGCGTCCAATTCGGTGCAGGAAGCGCAGGACTTAGCGTTGATCGCCCAGGCGGCGACGCTCGAATCCCGCGTGCCTTTCCTCCACTTCTTCGACGGGTTCCGCACCTCGCACGAGGTCAACAAGATTGAACTGCTGGACGACGCGGTCGTCCGTGCGCTCATCGACGACGAACTCGTCCTGGCGCACCGCGCGCGCGGGCTGTCGCCGGATCGTCCGTTCATGCGCGGCACGGCGCAGAACCCCGACATTTTCTTCCAGGCGCGCGAGACGGTCAACCCCTTCTACGAGGCGACCCCCGCCATCGTGCAGCGCGCGATGGACAAGTTCGCCGAGCTGACCGGGCGGCAATATCGTCTGTTCGACTATTACGGCGCGCCGGATGCCGAGCGTGTGATCGTGCTGATGGGTTCGGGCGCAGAAGCCGCGCACGAACTGGTCGATTACCTGACAGCGCAGGGCGAGAAGATCGGTATCATCAAAGTCCGGCTGTACCGCCCGTTCGACATGCGCGCTTTCGTCGAAGCGCTGCCGGAAACCGTCAAGGCGATTGCCGTGCTCGACCGCACCAAAGAGCCGGGCAGCACGGGCGAGCCGCTCTACCTGGACTGCCTGACGGCGCTGCACGAAGAATGGCAGGGCGAAAACCTGCCCAAGATCGTCGGTGGGCGTTACGGCTTGTCCTCGAAGGAATTTACGCCTGCCATGATCAAGGCGGTCTTCGACAACCTGTCGCAAGCAAAGCCGAAGAATCACTTCACCATCGGCATCAACGACGACCTGTCGCACACCAGCCTCGACTTCGACCCAACCTTCTCCAGTGAACCCAAGAGCGTCGTGCGCGCTATCTTCTACGGGCTTGGCTCGGACGGCACGGTCGGCGCGAACAAGAACTCGATCAAGATCATCGGCGAGAACACCGACAACTACGCGCAGGGCTACTTCGTCTACGACTCGAAGAAGTCCGGCACGATGACGATCTCGCACCTGCGCTTTGGTCCCAACCCGATCCGCTCCAGCTACCAGATTTCGCACGCCAGCTTCGTCGCCTGCCACCAGTGGAACTTCCTGGAGCGCTACGACGTGCTCAAGAATGCCATCCCCGGCGGCGTCTTCCTGCTCAGTTCGCCCTTCGGACCGGACGAAGTCTGGGAGCATCTGCCGCGCACCATCCAGCAGCAGATCATCGACAAGAACCTGAGCTTCTACGTCATCGACGCCAACAAGGTCGCGCGTGAAAGCGGCATGGGCGGGCACATCAATACCGTCATGCAGGTCTGCTTCTTCGCTATCTCCGGCATCCTGCCGCGCGACGAAGCCATCGACGCCATCAAACACGCCATCGCCAAGACTTACGGTCGCAAGGGCGAAGAAATCGTCGAGATGAACCTGCACGCGGTCGACCAGACGCTCGACAATCTGTTTGAGGTCAGCGTCCCCGCCGTCGTAAGCAGCACCATCGAAACGCTGCCGCCCGTCCCGACGACCGCGCCTATCTTCGTCCAGAACGTGCTCGGCAGGATGATCGCGCAGCAGGGCGACCTGCTCCCGGTCAGCGTGCTGCCTGTTGACGGCACCTATCCCACCGGAACGTCGCAGTATGAGAAGCGCAATCTGGCGCTCGAAATCCCCGTCTGGGACGAGAACATCTGCATCCAGTGCGGCAAATGCGCGATGGTCTGCCCGCACGCCGTCATCCGCATCAAAGTCGTCGAGTCGGAAACGCTGGCAGGCGCACCGGAGAGCTTCAAAGCCGTTCCCGCCCGCGACACCGAATGGAAAGGCAAGCAGTACACCATCCAGGTCTCGCCGGAAGACTGCACGGGCTGCGGTCTGTGCGTCGATGTCTGCCCGGTCAAGAACAAGTCGGCAGCCAACCTCAAGGCGCTCAACATGGCGGATCAGCCGCCGCTGCGCGAGCAGGAACGCGATAACTGGAACTTCTTCCTCGGCTTGCCGGAAATCGACCGCCGCGACATCAAGGTCAGCGCCATCCGCCAGCAGCAGGTACAGCGTCCGCTGTTCGAATTCTCCGGCGCGTGCTCCGGCTGCGGCGAGACACCCTATCTCAAGCTGATCTCGCAGTTGTTCGGCGACCGCTCGCTGGTCGCCAACGCGACCGGCTGCTCGTCGATTTACGGCGGCAACCTGCCGACGACCCCCTGGTCGCAGAACGGCGAAGGGCGCGGTCCCGCGTGGTCGAACTCGCTCTTCGAAGACAATGCCGAATTTGGCTTGGGGATGCGCGTCGCGCTCGACAAGCAGGTCGAATTCGCGCGTGAGCTGCTCCGTCGGCTCGGCGCGGAAATCGGCGGCGAATTGGTCGATGCGCTGCTCGACGCCGACCAGAGTGACGAAACGGGCATTTACGCTCAGCGCGAGCGGGTCGTTTTGCTCAAGGAACGGCTGCAAGCCGTCAGGAGCGACGAGGCGCGCCAGCTTGAATCGCTCGCCGACACGCTGGTCAAGAAAGACGTGTGGATCGTCGGCGGTGACGGCTGGGCGTATGACATCGGCTTCGGCGGGCTGGATCACGTGCTCGCCAGCGGTCGCAACGTCAACATCCTCGTGCTCGATACCGAAGTCTACTCCAACACCGGCGGTCAGATGTCGAAATCGACGCCGCGTGCAGCCGTCGCCAAGTTTGCGGCGGCGGGCAAGCGCACCGCTAAGAAGGACCTCGGCATGATCGCCATGAGCTACGGCAGCGTCTACGTGGCGCGCGTGGCGATGGGCGGCAAGGACGAGCAAACTCTGCGCGCCTTCCTCGAAGCCGAAGCCTACAACGGTCCTTCAATTATCATCGCCTACAGCCACTGCCTGATGCAGGGCATCGACATGGGCAAGGCGCTGCACGACCAGAAAGCCGCCGTCGACTCCGGTCAATGGCTGCTCTACCGCTACAACCCGGAGCGCGCTCAGGTGGGCGAAAACCCGCTGCTGCTCGACTCGCGCGCGCCGAAAATTCCGGTCACCACCTATCTACAGATGGAGAATCGCTTCAAGATGCTCGAATTCGGGCGCCCCGAAGTGGCGAAGACGCTGTTCCAGGAAGCGCAGGACGACGTGGATATGCGCTGGGCACTTTACGAATACCTCGCATCCCGCCCCGGCTCGAACGGGCATCAGGAATAGGAGTTCAGGATGGACATTACCACAACCTACATGGGGTTGAAACTACGCTCGCCGCTGGTCGCTTCGGCGTCGCCCTACTGGGATAACGTCGATAACATCAAGCGCGCCGAGGACGCCGGAGCCGGCGCAGTGGTGCTCTACTCGCTCTTCGAGGAGCAGATTCGCCAGGAGCGCGAGCTGGTTCACTACTACATGACGCACAACACGGAGAGCTTCCCGGAAGCGCTCACCTTCTTCCCGGAGCCGCCGACCTACCACGCCAAGCCGGACGAGTATCTTGAGCTGATCCGCCGCGCGCGTGAGGCAGTTGACATCCCCGTGATCGCCAGCCTCAACGGCACGAGCATCGGGAGCTGGACGAAGTTCGCGCGTCGGATGCAGGAAGCGGGCGCGAGCGCGCTCGAACTCAACATCTACTACATCCCGACCGATATGGACACGCCCGGCACGACGGTCGAGCAGACATACATCGACATCCTGACCGCCGTCAAGAGCGCCGTCAGCATCCCGGTCGCGGTCAAGCTCAGCCCGTACTTCAGCAACATGGCGAACATGGCGCGGCGTCTCGACAACGCAGGCGCGGACGCGCTGGTCCTGTTCAACCGCTTCTACCAGCCGGACATCAACCTGGAGACGCTGGAGGTCGAGCCGCACGTCCTGCTCAGCACGCAGCAGTCGCTTCGCCTGCCGCTGCGCTGGGTCGCCATCCTCTACGGACGGGTGCGCGCCAGTCTCGCCGCCACCAGTGGCATCCACACGCCGGAAGACGCGATCAAGGTGCTGATGGCGGGCGCGAACGTCGCCATGATGACTTCGGCGCTGCTCAAGAATGGCATTGAATATCTCGGTCTGGTCGAGCGCGGCATGACCGCCTGGCTCGAAACCAACGAGTACGAGTCGGTGACTCAGATGCGCGGCAGTCTGAGCCAGATCAACAGCCCCGATCCCGCCGCTTTCGAGCGCGTGCAGTACATGCGCGCGCTGACAACCTATCGCGTTTCATCCTAACCTCCCTCCTTGTCGTCGGGGCACGGGTTCGCAGTCCATGATTGCGCCCGTGCCCCAACTCATCCGTCTGATGATCGCCGCTGCCGCCAGCGCCGCCAGCCTTCCGACAGCCTCGTCGTTCCTCTCGTGCGCCGCGCCGCGCGCATTGATCAGATCGATGAGAGGTGACGCACATCATACCGTCACGTGCGTTATGTCAGTAGTCACCTTCCCTCAGAACTGAAACAATAGTGTGAAAAGAACGCATTGTTCTCTACAACGCCGCTCGTCGGTCATATAAAGGAGCAAAATGACGATGGCTGTTTCAATGGAAGCGCCCGCGAAGAAACGCGGCAATAAGCAGGACGGTGGTAAGAAGTGGGTGTATCTCTTTGACGAAGTCGCCCTCGCCGAAAAAACAGTCGGCGGTGCCTGGGACAACGTCAAGGCGCTGCTCGGCGGTAAAGGCGCCGGGCTTGCGGATATGACGCGCGCGGGTCTGCCCGTGCCCCCCGGCTTCAGCATCACCACCGAAGCCTGCAATTACTACAGCAAGCACGATGCGAAATTCCCCGATGGCATGTGGGAGCAGGTGCTCAACTCGCTCGCGGTCGTAGAAGAAAAATCCGGCAAGTGCTTTGGCGATAACAAGAACCCGCTGCTTGTCTCGGTACGTTCCGGCGCGAAGTTCTCGATGCCCGGCATGATGGACACGGTGCTCAACCTCGGCTTGACCGACACCATCACCGACAGCCTCGCGGAAATGACCGGCGACCCGCGCTTCGCCTACGACGCCTTCCGTCGTCTCGTGCAGATGTTCGGCTCCGTCGTCATGGGTATCTCCGACGAGCCATTTGAAGATTTTCTGACTGAAACCAAGCGCAAGAAAGGCGTTAAATCCGACGTTGAATTGAGCGCCGACGACTGGAAGCGCGTCACCGCCGAATTCAAGAAGATTTATCGTGAGCACGTCGGCTCGGACTTCCCACAGGAGCCGCTCAAGCAGCTCGAACTGGCGATCCAGGCGGTCTTCCGCTCGTGGAACGGCAAGCGCGCGGTCGATTACCGCAATGCCGCCGGCATTTCCCACGACCTCGGCACGGCGGTCAACATCGTGACGATGGTCTTCGGCAACATGGGCGACAACTCCGGCACCGGCGTCGCCTTCACCCGCAACCCCTCGACGGGCGAGCGCGTGCTCTTCGGCGACTTCCTGATGAACGCCCAGGGCGAAGACGTGGTGGCTGGTATCCGCACTCCCGTGCCGATTGCCAAGCTCGCCGCCGAGAACGACGCCATTTACCGCCAGTTTGAAGACGTGTGCGCCAAGCTCGAAAAGCACTACCGCGAAATGCAGGACGTGGAATTCACGATTGAGCGCGGCAAGCTGTGGATGCTGCAAACCCGTGACGGTAAGCGCACCGCCCGCGCGACCATTCGCATCGCCGTCGAAATGGTGGAAGAAGGTCTCATCACGAAAGAAGAAGCCGTGCTGCGCGTCAAGCCGGAGCACGTGCTGCAACTGCTGCACCCCCAGTTCAACGACGAAGAGAAAAAACGCGCCGAGAGTGAAGGTCGCTTCATCGCCTCCGGCGTGAACGCCTCCCCTGGCGCAGCCGTTGGTATTGCCGCCTTCGACGCCGACCTGGCGGAGAAGTGGGGCAAAGCCGGGCGCTCGGTCATCATGGTTCGCCCGGAGACCAAACCGGACGATGTTCACGGAATGCTCGCAGCCAAAGGCATCCTGACCAGCCGGGGCGGCGCGACCAGCCATGCGGCAGTCGTGGCGCGCCAGTTCGGTGTCCCCTGCGTCTGCGGCGCGGAAGCGCTGGAAATCGACCTGCGCGGTCGCTTCTTCAAGGTCAACGACCTGGTCGTCCGTGAAGGCGACACCATCTCGATTGACGGCGGCACGGGCGAAGTCTTCGTCGGCGACATCGAGCGTATCGACCCCGACTTCAACCGCGAGATCGACCTGCGCACGCTGCTCGGCTGGGCGGATGAGTTCCGCCGCCTGGGTGTGTACGCCAACGCGGACTATCCGAAGGACGCGCGGCGCGCGCGTGAGTATGGCGCGGTCGGTGTCGGTCTGTGCCGCACCGAGCACATGTTCTTCCAGGAAGAGCGTCTGCCGATTGTCCAGGCGATGATCCTCTCCGAGCCGAACAGCGAGGATGAGAAGCAGAACCTCGATAAGCTCGAACTGTTCCAGCACGACGACTTCTACGGCATCTTCAAGGCGATGGACGGGCTGCCCGTCATCGTCCGCCTGCTCGACCCGCCGCTGCACGAATTCATGCCGGATCACGAGCAGTTGGCGATGCGCGCCGCTGGTCTGCGCATCATGGGCGACCGCCCCAACGAACTCGCCCTCGTCGAAGACTTGATGAAGGCGGTCGAAGGACTGCGCGAGTTCAACCCGATGCTCGGTCTGCGTGGCACGCGGCTTGGTCTCATGCGTCCGAATCTCACCAAAATGCAGGTTCACGCGCTCTTCACCGCAGCCTGCCAGTTGAAGAAGGAAGGCGTTGACGTTCACCCCGAAATCATGGTCGCCGTCACCTCTCACGCCAACGAAGTCAAACTGATGCGCGAAATGATTGACCAGGTCGCCGCCGAAGTCATCGCCGAGGAATGCGCCCCGGTGGAATACAAGGTCGGCACGATGATCGAGCTGCCGCGCGCAGCCATTACCGCCGACAAGATGGCGGAGTATTCCGAATTCTTCTCCTTCGGCACCAACGACCTGACACAGACCACGTTCGGCATCAGCCGCGACGACGCCGAAGGCAAGTTCCTGCTCGATTACGTCGAAAAAGGTATCCTGCCGGACAACCCGTTCCAGGTGCTCGACGAAGAGGGTGTGGGCTTCCTGATCAAGATGGCGGTTGCCAAGGGGCGCGACGTGCGTCCCGATCTCGAAGTGGGCATTTGCGGCGAGCACGGCGGCGATCCGAGAAGTATCGCCTTCTGCCACAAAGCCAATCTGAACTACGTGAGCTGCTCGCCGTTCCGCGTCCCGGTGGCGCGTCTGGCGGCGGCGCACGCGGCGCTTCGTGACCGCAAAAACTAGGCGCGGATGCGTGTAGGGGTTGTGGCGAGCCGGGTGTGAACGCGGTTCGCCCGCCCCTGCCGTTGTCTTCACGATAGACCACTCACGCGCACAAGGGGCGGCTCAGGCGGAAGTACGTCGCCGGGTCGCCCCTTTGTGTCCCTCCACTCTGTGTCGGCGTTTCCGCGACCTGAAATTCACCAATCCTGATTACCTCCCGCGTGGCTTTGTGTTTTCCGGCGGCTTCATGTATAAATTTGAGTATTGATGCCTATCGTATGATGAAGTCCCATGTCCGCCATCGACCCATCGGTTCACCACAGCGCCCACCCCGAAATGCTGGATCGACCGATCACGCTGGTGCCGCTTCATCTGCGCGTCTGGCTGGTGCTGGTCGCCATTGTATTGGTCGCACTCGTCCTCTGGGGTTTTGTCGGCAGGCTGCCGCTCGCGGTCGAAGCGGCGGGCATCCTGACCTACCGCGTTCAACTACCGGAGGCGCTCACTTACGTCAGCGCGACACAGGCGCAGGAGCTTCGTCCGGGGATGTCGGCGCGCGTCCTGCCGCGGTCGGGCGGCGTTATCGCCGGGCAGGTGGTTTCGGTCGCGCCGTCGCCGGTGTCGCCGGAACAGGCTGCGGCGCTGATCGGGGCGAAAGGACTGACTACGAGTTCCCTGTTTGAAGTCCATATCGCGCTCGATTCGGCGCAGTTCGCCGAGGGCGCGCCCTGTACGATTTCGATCCCTACCCGCGACGAGCGCCCGGTCAGCCGGGTGCTTCCCATCTTCTCCTGAAGCCGATGGCAAAACGAGTCCATACTCCCATCCTGCTCCAAATGGAACCTGTCGAGAGCGGCGCGGCGGCGCTCGGCATCGTCCTGCGCTACTACGGCAGCTATGTCCCGCTCGAAGAACTGCGCCTCGCCTGCGCCGTCTCGCGCGACGGGGGTAATCCGCACAGCCTGATCCAGGCTGCCGAGTATTACGGGCTGCAAGCCGAGGAAACGCAGCCGAGCGATTTCGCCGCGCTCAGGAATCTGCCGCTGCCGCAAATCCTGTCGTGGGAAGCGGGGCAGTTCGTCGTGCTGGAGGGCGTCGGCGGCAGTATCGTCCACATCAACGACCCGGCGAGCGGACGCCGCACGATCCGGCGCAGGCAGTTTGAAGCCGCGTTCGGCGGCGTGGCGATCTCGCTCAAACCTGGCGGCGATTTCCAGAAAACTGGGCAGCCGTTTCACCTGATGACCGCGCTGCGCCAGCGCCTCGCCGACTCGCGTCCGGCATTCGTCTACCTGCTGCTGGTCAGCCTGTTTCTGGTCGTCCCCGGCGTGGTCGTCCCGGCGCTGCTGCGCGTCTTCGTCGACGACATCCTCGTCGGCGGGCAAAGCTGGATCACGGCGCTGCTGGTCGGCATGGGCATCGCCGCGCTGCTGCGCGCCGTCCTGACCTGGCTGCAACAGCGTTCGCTGCTGCGCCTCGAAATCCACGTCGCCGCCCGCGCCTCCGCCGAATTCTTCTGGCACGCCCTGCGGCTGCCGACTACCTACTTCACCCAGCGCGACCCCGGCGACACGACCGCCCGCCTCGGCTTGAACGAGGACGTGGCGCGTCTGCTCTCCGGCGATCTGGCGCTGGCGGTCATCAACGTGCTGATGATGCCCGATCTACGCGCTGGTTATGCTCCAGTACAGCGTAACGCTGACCGGGATCGGCATCCTGATCGCGCTGCTCAGCCTGTGGCTGCTGCGCTACGTCTCGCGCCGCCGCGTCGACGCCAACCGCGCGCTGCTGCACGAGCGCAATCGCCTGCGCGCCTCGCTGATGGACGGCTTGCGCGCCGTCGAGACCTACAAATCACTCGGTATGGAAAGCGACCTGCTGGCGCGCTGGACGGACTCGCACAACCGGCTGGTCAATCTTGAGGATCAGATCAGCGCTTCGACGCGCCTGCTGGCGGCGACGGCGGTCTTCCTGTTCGCCATCAACGCGGCGATCCTGCTGGTCGTCGGCGGCGAGCTGGTGCTGCAAGGCGCGCTCACCGTCGGGATGCTGGTTGCCTTCCAAAGCCTGATGTTCAGCTTCAGCCAGCCGATCACGGACCTGCTCAGCCTCGGCAGCCAGATTCAGGAAGCCAGCGGCGACCTCGACCTGCTCGACGAGACGCTGGCGTATCCGCCTGAACCGGCGCACGACGAACCCGACGACAGCGTACTGAGCGGCGCGCTGGAACTACGCAACGTGACCTTCGGCTACAATCCGCTGCAAGCGCCCTTCATCGAAGATTTCTCGCTCAGCATCGCGCCGGGCGAGCGCGTGGCGCTGGTCGGCGCGTCCGGCAGCGGCAAATCGACCATCGCGGGCTTGATCGCCGGGCTGTACCAGCCCTGGCGCGGCATGGTTCTGCTCGACGGCGTGGATCGGAACGCCCTTCCGGGCGAAGTCCTCAGCCGCTCGCTGGCGCTGGTCGGTCAGGAGCCTGCCCTGTTCGTCGGCACGGTGCGCGAAAACCTGACGCTCTGGGACGAGAACACCCCACCAACGGACGTGTGGCGCGCAGCCCGCGACGCCAGCGTCAACGAAGCCATTCTGGCGCGTCCCAACGGCTACAACTATCTCGTGGAAGCGGACGGGCTGAACTTCAGCGCCGGGGAGCGGCAGCGCCTCGAAATCGCGCGGGCGCTGGTCAACAATCCGACGCTGGTCGTCCTCGACGAAGCCACCAGCGCGCTCGACTCGGTCACGGAAGCGGCGGTGCTGGAGAACCTCGGCTGGCGCGGCTGCTCCAGTCTGGTCACCACCCAGCGCTTGAGCGCCATCCGCGACTGCGACCGCATCGTCGTGCTCGATCAGGGCAAAATCGCCGAGCAGGGTACACACGACGAACTCGTGGCGTCAGGCGGTCTCTACGCGCGCCTGCTCGCCGCCGAAACCGACTATCTCGCCCCCGGCAAGCTGATCCCGGCGTGGCTGCAGCCGCAGGCGCGCGAGGCAGCCGCACCGCGCCGTGAGATGCCTGCGCTGCCAGCGACTCACGCGCTGCCCGCCGCATCGCTCGACGCGCGCCAGCTTGTCAGATTTGGGCTGCGCGGGACGCGCGGTGATATTCTGCTGCTGGTCGTCGCGGGCTTGATCGCCGGGGCGCTGGCGCTGGTCCTGCCGCTGCTGACCGCCGCCGTCATCGACACCGCCCTGCCTACTGGCGATTATTCGCTGCTTCAGCGCGTCGGGTTGGCGCTGGCGGGCGTCGCGCTGGGGCTGTGGCTCTTGCAAATCGTCCGCAATGCGGCGGCGCTGCGCATCCAGAGCCACTTGGACGCCGCGCTTCAGCCTGCCATCTGGGAGCGACTGCTCAGCCTGCCCGCCGCCTTCTTCCGCCAGTTCACAGTGGGCGATCTCGCCGGGCGTGCCTTCGGAGTCAGCGAGATTCGCCGCATCCTTTCCGATTTTGCCACGCTCTCGCTCGTCTCCGGCGTGTTCGCGCTGGTCACCTTTGCGCTGCTGATTTACTACGACGTGGTGATGGCGCTGGTCGCGCTGGTGGTGGTCGCCGTCGCCGTGCTGCTCACGCTGGCGCTCGGCGGCTTGCGGCGCTCGTTCCTGCGCACCCGCGCCGAGCTTCGCGGCGAGACCGCCGGGCTGGTCGCCCAGTTCCTTAACGGGCTGGCAAAGCTGCGCGTCGCGGGCGCGGAGAAGCGCGCTTTCGGCATCTGGTCGCAGGCATTCGGCTGGGAGCAGCGCCTGACCTTCGGCGCGCGCCGCTGGCGTAATCTGCTCGACCTGCTGATGGGCGCGTATCCGGTCGTCGCCGGGCTGATCCTGTTCGCCGTGATGTATACCCGCGCGACGCTTCCGCTCGGCGAATTCCTCGCCTTCAATCTCGCCTTCCTCCAGCTCAACCTGGCGGTCGTGCAGTGGAGCGGCGCGTGGATCGCGCTTCAGGAAGCCGCGCCCGGCTTCAGCCGACTGACGCCGATTCTGGAGACGCCGCCCGAAGCCGCGCCCGGCGCGCAGTCGCCCGGCGAACTACAGGGCGCGGTCTACGTCCAGAACCTGTCCTTCCGCTACGCCGACGATCAATCGCTGGCGCTGCGCGACGTTTCCTTCCGGGTCGAGCCGGGCGAGTTCGTCGCCATCGTCGGCGCGTCCGGCGCGGGCAAGACGACGCTGCTGCGCCTGCTGCTCGGCTTCGAGCAGCCCAGCGCGGGCACGATCTATTACGACGAGCAGCCACTTTCCCAGATCGATCTCCCGGCGCTGCGCGGGCAGATCGGCGCGGTGTTGGAGAGCGCGCGCCTGATCGCGGGCGACATCTACAGCAACATCGCGGGCGCGCTCGACCTCAGCCTCGAAGACGCCTGGCGCGCGGCGCGGGCGGCGGGCATCGAGGACGACATCCGCCGGATGCCGATGGGCATGTCGACCCCCGTCCGCGCGGACGGCGGCACGTTTTCCAGCGGGCAGCGCCAGCGCATCCTGATCGCCCGCGCGCTGGCGGCGCAGCCGCGTGTCCTGCTGTTCGACGACGCGACCAGCACGCTCGACGAAGGAGCGCAGATACAGGTGATGAACGCGCTGCGCCGCCTGGACGCGACCCGTATCGTCGTCTCCAACAGCCTCAGCGCGCTCGCCGCCGCCGACCGCATCATCGTCCTGCAAGCCGGGCGCATCGTCGAGACGGGGACGTATGCCACGCTGAACGGCGCGGGCGGGCAGTTCGCCGCGCTCACCCGGCGGCAGCTCAGCGCAGGCGGCAGTTGAAGCCGCATCTGTGGAGAGTGCATAAAAAAGACGGGGCATTTCTTTGCATCTTCGAATCTTAAAGATGAGTTATATTGCACACTCTCTACCATTGACTTAAACTAGTGCGCTGCTAACCGATTGCAAAAGGGGGTTCTCCTATGCGCCAGCGATCCGCAGTAATTTTGTTGATTTTGTTTGCGCTCAGTTTAATTATTTCCATTGTCCCCGCCGCTGCGCAGGACAATCAGATCGTCTGGGCATTCGTGCCGTCCTCCGACAGCGAGACTGTCCTGGCGGGCGCGTCGCAGTTGACCGATCTGATCGCAGAGAAGACGGGTATTCAGATCAAGCCGGTAGTCGCCACCGACTACAGCGGCGTGGTCGAGGCGATGTGCAACGGTGAGGCGCAGATGGCGGCGCTCAACACCTTCAGCTACATCCTCGCTCACAGCCGCGGCTGCGCTGATGTCGCCCTCGTCTCCGTCCGCTTCGGCTCCGCCTACTACAGCGGGCAGATCATCACCCGCGCCGACAGCGGCATCACCACCCTCGCCGACCTCAAGGGCAAGACCTTCTGCCGCCCTGACCCGCTCAGCACCTCCGGCTGGATCGTGCCCTCCATCACCCTGCGTGCCAACGGCATCGACCCCGACACCGACCTCAAGGTCGTGGACGCGGGCGGACATCCGCAGGTGGTGACGGCAGTCCTCAACGGCGACTGCGACGCGGGCGCGACCTTCGTGGACGCGCGCACCGACGACCAGAAAGCCGACACAGTGGTGATCGCCGAAACGTCGCAGATTCCCAACGACACCATCTCTTTCGAGACCGGCTTCGACAGCGCCACCCGCGACAAAATCACCCAGGCGCTGCTCGACATTGCCGCCGATCCGCTGACCGCGCCTATTCTGAGCGACACCTACAACTGGGGCGGTCTGGCAGAGGCGCAGGACGCCTTCTTCGACGACTTCCGCCAGCAGCTTGACGCCGCCGGTGTCAAGATCGATGAACTGGTGCCAACGCCCGCCCCGACCGAAGCAGCGACTGAGGAAGCCGCCATGACGGTCGGCACGCAGGACAACCCGATTGTCTGGGCATTCGTGCCGTCCTCCGACAGCGAGACCGTGATGACCGGAGCATCCGAACTCACCGACCTCGTCCAGCAGGCGACCGGCGTCTACATCAAGCCCGTCGTGGCGACGGACTACAGCGGCGTGGTCGAGGCGGTCTGCGGCGGTGAGGCGCAGATGGCGGCGCTCAACACCTTCAGCTACATCCTCGCTCACAGTCGCGGCTGCGCTGATGTCGCCCTCGTCTCCGTCCGCTTCGGCTCCGCCTACTACAGCGGGCAGATCATCACCCGCGCCGACAGCGGCATCACCACCCTCGCCGACCTCAAGGGCAAGACCTTCTGCCGCCCTGACCCGCTCAGCACCTCCGGCTGGATCGTGCCTTCCATCACCCTGCGCGCCAACGGCATCGACCCCGACACCGACCTCAAGGTCGTGGACGCGGGCGGACATCCGCAGGTGGTGACGGCAGTCCTCAACGGCGACTGCGACGCGGGCGCGACCTTCGTGGACGCGCGCACCGACGACCAGAAAGCCGACACGGTGGTGATCGCCGAAACGTCGCAGATTCCCAACGACACCATCTCTTTCGAGTCCGGCTTCGACAGCGCCACCCGCGACAAAATCACCCAGGCGCTGCTCGACATTGCCGCTAACCCCGACAATGCCCAGCTTCTGACCGACACCTACAACTGGGGCGGTCTGGCAGAGGCGCAGGATGCCTTCTTCGACGACTTCCGCCAGCAGCTTGACGCCGCCGGTGTCAAGATCGAAGACCTGGCAGGCTAAGCAGTACCTTCACAGGGGCGGGCGCGTTTCAGACCCGCCCCTGTCCAAAATCGTGCGTGAATACGGCGCGGCGTCACGGCTGCGCGTTTGTTGATAACCCCAATCCTATGCTGCGAGTAATCAATCTCACCAAAGTCTACGATAACGGTACGGTCGCCCTCAAGAACGTCAGCTTCGAGGTGAAAGACGGCGATTTTCTGGCGGTGATCGGCTTGAGCGGGTCGGGCAAATCGACCCTGCTGCGCTGCATCAACCGCCTGATCGACCCGACCGAGGGCGAAATCTGGCTGGACGACATCAACATCACCGCCCTCAAGGTAGGCGAGCTGCGCCCCGTGCGCCGCCGCATCGGCATGATCTTCCAGCAGTTCAATCTGGTCAAGCGCTCCAGCGTCATCACCAACGTGCTGACCGGGCGGCTGGGCTACAACCCGCCTTTCTGGAGCCTGGGCAACCGCTTCAGCAAAGCCGATTACCAGCGCGCGATGGACGCGCTGACCCGCGTCGGCATCGAGAACAAGGCGCGCGTTCGAGCGGACGAGTTGAGCGGCGGTCAGCAGCAGCGCGTCGGCATTGCCCGCGCCCTGATGCAGGACCCGCAGCTCATCCTCGCCGACGAACCCGTCGCCAGCCTCGACCCGGTGCTGGCGCATTCCATCATGGGCTATCTCGAAGAATTGAACCGCAACGACGGGCGCACCGTCATTTGCAGCCTGCACTACCTCGACCTCGTCCAGCGCTACTCCGACCGTGTGATCGGGCTGCGCGCCGGGGAGATCGTCTACCAGGGCGACCGCGAGCAAATCCGGCGGCTGTCCGATGCCGAGTTTGCCGAAATTTACGGCGAGGAGGCGCAGCGCCTGGGAAGTTTGACGGGGGAATAAGCCATGACCGCAGCCGCACGACCCCGTGAACAGGTTCAATCGCAAGGTCCTCGTCAGCCCGGCGGACGCAGCCCTCTGATCGCGGCGCTGCTGGCGCTGATCCCCGGTCTGGGGCATTTTTACGTCAGGTCGCGCACGCGCGGAATCATCCTGCTCCTGCTGCTCCCATCGATGCTGGTCCTCACGCTGTGGCGTCTGGAGGTCGCAGGCGTTGATCTCGGCGCAGTCCTGCGCGGGGATCAATCGACCGTCAGCGCCACCAGCACCGCCACCACCCATTTCGGCATGGCGGTCGTGCTGTTCGTCATGCTGGTGTTGATCTACCTGTGGAGCATCTGGGATGCCTACAGCAGCGCGGGCGGCAGGACTCTCTCGGCGCGCTCGCCCTTCTTCGCGCTGTTTCTGGTCGCCTTCATCATCGGCTGGGACGTGACGCAGATCAATCTCTACAAGGCGATCACCGAGATCGGCGACATCGTGCCGCGCCTGTCGCAGCTTGCCTGGCCCTGGGATCAGGCATTCGTGACTGGCGAGGTCAACATCGAAGCCGCAGCGACCTGGGATACGCCCTGCACCAGCGACGCGCCCAACCCGCCGGAGGAGGTTTCCGGGCAGCCTTATCTGCGCATCGAGCCGACCTGCGGCGATATTTCCGGTCCTGCTAAGTTGGATGGCACGCGCGACCTCGGCACCGAGATCACCGTCGTCGGGCGCGGCTTCAAGCCCGGCGAAACGGCAACGCTCTGGTGGAAGCCGCAGAGCATCCCCGAATTTCGCCCGCGCGCCAACGGCGCGCCCGTCGTGCTGACGCCGGACGACGAAGGCGCGTTTCGCTTCACCTTCAACGCGCCCAACTTCACCATCCCCAGCGTCGCCGTCGGTACGATCTCCAGCACGGTCATCGTCCGTCAGGTCGAATCGCAGGGGGCGCTGCGCCCCAGCTCCGACCTGCTGCTGGCGCTCAGCCTGATGGTCGAGACGATCTACCTCGGCTTGATGGCGACCTTCTTCGGCACGGTCTTCGCCATCCCGCTCAGCTTCATCGCCGCCCGCAACCTGATGTCGGAGAACGTCGTCACGCGAGCGATCTACTTCATCACGCGCACGCTGCTCAACGTGATCCGCTCGATTGAGCCGCTGATCTGGGCGATCATCGCGGCGGCGTGGGTTGGGCTGGGTCCCTTCGCGGGCATGATCGCCCTCACGCTGCACTCGGTCGCGTCGCTCGGCAAACTCTACTCCGAAGCCATCGAGAGCATCGAGGAAGGACCCATCGAGGCGCTGCAAGCGACCGGCGCGAGCCGCCTGCAAGTGATTGTCTACGCGGTGCTGCCGCAGGTCATCCCGCCGTTCGTCTCCTTCACCGTCTACCGCTGGGACATCAACGTGCGTATGTCCACCATCATCGGCGCGGTCGGCGGCGGCGGTATCGGCTTTATCCTGATCCAGTGGATTCGCCTGGGCAACTTCAACTCGGCGGGCATCGCGGTCTGGCTGATCGCCATCACCGTCTCGGTGCTGGATTACATCAGCTCACAGCTCCGCGAAGCCTACGTCTGATTACAGAGAAGGTTTTCGTAGGGGCACGATATATCGTGCCCCTACAGCCCCTGCATTAGCACTGCTCGCGTTGAAACCTGCCCCTACGACACACCCACTTCCGCGCGACGCCGCAGCCGCAATCCGCGCCGCATCTGCACGATCAGGATGCCCGCGCCCGCCAGCACCATGCCGATCCCCTGCTGCGTGCTGATCCCTTCGCCCAGAAACAGCCACGCCAGCACCGCGATCTGGATCAGCATCATGTTGTTGATCACGCTTGATTCGCCAGCCGTCAGCGTGCGCAGCGTGCGGTTCCAGAGCGTGAACGCCAGCGCCGTGCTGACCGCCGCCAGCCAGATGATGATCAGCCAGTTGGACAGACTGAGCGCGGGCAGCCCCTGCACCGCGATCCCGCCGACCAGCAGTACCGGCGCGCCGATGCCCATGCTGACCGCCGTCACCACCGCAGGCGGCAGGTCGCTGCGGCTGTTGATCTCGCGCCCCAGCACGGCGGCGTAGGCGTTCGCCAGCACGCCGATCAGGACGACGACCAGCCCGATCACCTCGCCTTCCGGCATGACAATCGGGTAGAAATAGACGACCACGCCGACGAGATAGAGCGCCATGCCGCCGAATCTGCCAGCGCGTCGGGCGCTCGCCCAGCAGCAGCGCGCCGAGCAGCAGCGCCGCCACCGCCGAAAAGCTCAGCAGCAGCGAAACCGTCACGGCGGGCAGATACGACAGCCCGACGAACTGCGCGCCCTGCGTCACCGTGTAATAGACCAGCCCCAGCACGACCAGCCTCCCCCACAGGCGGCGCGGCACCTGCCGGATCGCCGAGCCGGCATACGGCAGCAGCAGCAAAAACGCCAGGCAGTAGCGCAGCCCGGCGAATGTCAGGGCAGGGATGTCACCCAAGCCAATTTTGATGAAGACCCACGAGGTCGACCATAGAAAGGTCACGAACAGCGCCAGCAAGACGGCGCGCAGGTGCGGACTCACGGCGCTTCCGATTGATCCTGCGTCATCTGCGCCAGTCGTTCTTCATATTCGCGCCGCGTGGTGTGATGCAGCGGCGCAGCCAGCGCCCGCCGCAGCAGCGCTTCGTCGTAGTCCGGCTCGTAGTACAGCCGAAACATCTCCAGCGCCGAAATCGTGTCGCCGGGATAGGGGATGACGCTGACCGGATCGCCCGCCTGCACCGCGCCCGTCTGGATCACGCGGCAGTACAGCCCGAAACGCTCGGCGTCGCGGAAGCGCTTGACGAACTGGGGGTCGTCCATGCGCGCCGCCAGCGTCACGCACGGGATGCGCGCCGAGGTCACTTCGAGCAGCGCCTCGCCCACGCGCAGCCGGTCGCCGATCTTGAATTTCGCGCTCTCCAGCCCGGTGATCGTCAGGTTGTCGCCGAACGTGCCCGGCGCAATTTCGTGCCCTAGCTGCTTCGACCACCAGTCGTAATCCGGCGCGCCGAAGACGTAGATCGCCTGATCGACGCCGCCGTGACTGACGGTATCGACAATCGCGTCGCCTTCCAGCCCCAGCCGCCCGATCTGCACCGGAGCCGTCGTCGGCTGCTTGAAGATGCCGCTCATGCCGCTCTTGGCGTTGATCGGCTGCGCCTTGCCCACGTTCACGCTGAGAAGATACATCCAGCCTCCCAATGACCTCACCCCCGCAAACCGCGTGAAACTCCGTTTTCCCGGTTGCTTCCCCTCTCCATACGGAGAGGGGAGTCGAGCGCAGCGAGACGGGGTGAGGCTACAGCGCCTTCTCTAATATCTCGGTCAGTTCGTCGTCCGTCAGCACAATCGGATTGCCCTTCATGCTGCTCGACTTGGCGCTCTGGGCGACGATCTCGGGGAAATCCCCGCGCTGGATGCCGTAGCTGCCCAACGATGGGATCGCCAGCGCCTGCGCCAGTCCCGCGAGCCAGCCGACCAAATCGCCATTCGCGCCGACAATCTGCTCGATTTCGGCGTAGCGCTTCAGGGCAGCGTGATCCGGCTGGCGCGCGCCCAGCGCCTGCAGATTGACCTCGGTGGCATACGGCAGCAGCGCCGCGCAAATCGCCCCGTGCGGGGCGTCGTACATGCCGCCGAGCACGCCCGCGAATCCATGTACCGCACCCAGTTTGGCATTCGCCAGCGCCAGACCGCCGAACAGGCTGACCAGCGCCATGTCGCGTCGCGCCGCCGGGTCGTCGTCCGCGTAGGCATTCTTGATCGAGCGCGCCGCCAGCGGGATCGCCTCGCGGCACAAGGCATCCGTCAGCGGATTCGCCATATTCGACGTGAGCGGCTCGATCACCTGCGTCAGCGCATCCATGCCCGTGTAGGCGGTGATCGCCTTCGGCAGCCCGTAGGTCAGTTCAGGATCGACCAGCGCGACGCGCGGCAGCATCAGCGGGCTGCGCAGGCTGACCTTGCGCTTGTGCTCCGGCGAAGCGATCACGGCGTTGCGCGTCACTTCCGCGCCCGTGCCCGCCGTCGTCGGGATGGCGACGAACGGAATCGGCGGGTTGACCAGCTTCTGCCCCTTGCCGATCACTTCGAGATAATCCAGCACGTCGCCGGGATTGGTCGCCAGCGCCGCGATGGCTTTGCCCGTGTCGATGGCGCTGCCGCCGCCGAACGAGATCACCATCTGCGCGCCGGTTTGGCGTACCAGATCGAGACCCGTATTCACCAACTGAATGTCTGGCTCGCTGTTGACCGTGAACGCCGTGTGCGCGATCTTCGCTTCGTCGAGCAGGTCGAACAGCGGCTTCGCCCGCTCGACGTTGCCGCCGACGATCACCAGCGCCCGCTGCCCGAACTCCGGCACAATCGCCGTGATCTCGCGCAGCTTACCTTCGCCGAAGATGATACGCGACGCCGTTGCGAACTCAAACCCGCTCATACGTCTGCACCTCGATCATGTCCGCGTAACGCTCGATCTGCTCCAGTGTGCATTCCGCCGTGCCCGGCGTGGTCACGACGGCGCTCGCCGCGCCAAAGCCGAGCCGCAAGCCTTCTTCAATCGGCAGCCCGCGCACAACCGACGCCGCCAGCCCTGCCAGCACCGCGTCGCCCGCGCCCGCCGCGTTGACGACCGGCACGTGAATCGGCGGGATGCGGTAGGCGCGGTCGGGCAGCACCGCCATGCCGCCATCGCCGCCCAGCGAAATCACCGGGATCGTTCCGTAGCGCCGGAGCAGCTCGCGCCCCGCTTCGTAGACTTCTTCGACGCTCCTGACGGGCTTGCCCATGAACTGCGAGAGTTCGTCGCGGTTGGGCTTGACGTAAGTCGGGTGCGACGCCAGCCCCGCGCTCAGATTCGGCTCGACGGCGTCGAGGATGACCGGGATGTCGCGCGCGCGCGCCAGCGCAACCATGTCCGTGTAGTATTCGGGCTTCACGCCCGTCGGCAGCGTCCCGCCCAGCACTACCAGCTCGCAGTCGTCCAGCGCGGCGATGTATTTTTCGCGCAGCGCGGCGATGTGCGCCTCGGAGACGAACATCGTGGACGACGTGATCGCCGTGTGCGGCTTGCCATCTTCGGTGGCGATCACCAGATTGCGCCGCGTTTCACCGTCTGTGGTGACGAAATCGCTCTGGATGCCGTGATCGCGCACCATCTGCTTGAAGATTTCCCCCGTCTGCCCCGCCGTGAAGCCGAGCGCCAGGCTGGGGATGCCCATCTCCATCAAAATCCACGAGCAGTCAATCGGCTTGCCGCTGATGGTCTGAACGACCCGGCTCGCGCGAAGCGTGCGCCCCTGCTCCAGCGCCGGGATGAAATAAATCAGGTCGAGACCCGTGTTGGCGGTGACCGTGACAATCATTCGTGCCACTCGTGCGACCAGTATTCGACCGCCGCGTCGAGGTCGGCGCGCTGCTGCGCCATCAGATCGGTCGCGCCGAACGCCTGCGCCGCCATCATCAGGATGTAGGCGTTGGTGTCGAAGCGCTCGACGGCGTCGAACGCCGCGTCGATGTCCTTGCCGATCAGGAAAACGCCGTGCCAGGGCGCGATCACGCCCGCCGCCTGCTTGCGGATGCGCGCTTCCTGCCCGCGCAGCGCCTCGGCGACGTTCTCCGCCAGCTTCGGGCTGTGCGCGGGCGCGTACTCGACGCATTTGACTTCGCCGAACTTGAGATTGGCTTCCAGCACGGGCGGCATCGACTTCTGCATCGCCGCGAACACCAGCAGGTTGCGCGAATGGGCGTGAATCACCCCCGTGCCGTGCGCGCCGTATTCGCGGTGCAGCTTGAAATGCACGTTCGCCTCGCGCGTCAGCTTGCCGTCGCCTTCGAGGATATTGCCGTCGAGATCGACGACCAGCACGTCGTCGGGCTGAAGCTGCCACTGGCGCTTCGAGCCGCTGTAGCTGGGCGACATGCACACCACTTCGCCGACGCGCGCGCTGATGTTGCCTCCGGCGGCGTCGGTCAGGTGGCGGTCAAAGAGCATCCCGCCCAGGCGGGCGACTTTGGCGCGGGTCTGCTCAACGGCGGTGTGATCAATTGTCTGTTGCATCGTGTAAATCATCTTTCACAAAGACCGAACCAATTACGGGCTATTATAGCTCAAGGCTCGAACGATGCTTTCAGACCACGCCCGCGCAGCACGATCCAGATCACGACCGGCGCGCCGATCAGCGCGGTGATGGCATTGAGCGGCAGCACCGTCTGGCTGCCCGGCACCTGCGCGATCAGGTCGGCAAGCACCGCGACGATCCCGCCCGTCAGGATCGTCGCGGGAATCAGCACGCGGTGATCCGACGTATTGAGCAGGCTGCGGCAGATGTGCGGCACGGCGATGCCGACGAAGCCGATGGGACCGCAGAACGCCGTCACCGCGCCCGCCAGCAGCGCCGTGCTGACGATAATCCACAGGCGCGCGCGGCGCACGTTCATGCCCATGCTGCGCGCGTAGGTTTCGCCCAGCAGCAGCGCATTGAGCGATTTCGACATCACGCCCGCCAGCACCAAGCCGATCAGGATGGTCGGCGCGAACACTTCCATCTGGCTCCAGGTCACGCCGCCGAACGAGCCGAACGTCCAGTTGACGTATGCCTGTATCCGCTCGGCGATGCTGTAGTAGAGCAGCAGGCTGACCAGCGCGCTCACGCCGTAGCCGAACATCAAGCCGAGGATGAGCAGCGTGACGCTGCTCTGCACGCGCCGCGCCGCCACCAGCACCAAGCCGAGCATCAGCGCGCTGCCCAGGCTCGCCGCCACCACCAGACTCAGGTCGCCCAGCAGCGTCACACCCGCCAGCAGGATCATCCCGGTCGTCCCGACCGTCAGCACGACCAGCGCCACGCCCAGACTCGCGCCGGAGCTGATCCCCAGCACGAACGGGTCGGCGAGCGGGTTGCGAAACAGCGTCTGCATTTGCAGCCCGCCGACGCCCAGCGCCGCGCCCGCCAGCATCGCCGTCAGCGCTTTGGGCAGGCGAAACTTGAGGATGATGCTCGTCCAGGCGTCGCGGCTGGCGCTGCCGCCCAGCAGCACGTTCACGATGTCGCCCAGCGGAATTTGCACCGAGCCGAGCGCCAGACTGAGCAGAAACACGCCGACCAGCAGCAGCGCCAGCACGATCAGCAGGAACAGCCGCGCGCTGTGCATCGGTTTGGGGGATGAAGTATCAGAGTCTTGTGTCAAGATAAGCATTTCTGTAGGGGCACGATATATCGTGCCCCTACCATGAATTATCCTTACTGCCCCGCCCTCGGAAGCTGACGGAAATAGATCAACTGGTGATCCGGCAGCAGGTCGGGGTGGAAAATCCTGATCAGGTCGGCGAGCACGTCCTGCGGGTTGGCGATGCCGTTCTCGAAATAGTCGTTGCCGCTGTTGGCGTTCTCGCGGGCGTCGTAGTTGTAAACCGCGTCGTGCTTGACGGCGGCGAAATCGCGGTAGCGCTCGTCCTGCGCGACCAGATCGTCGAGCGTCGCCACGCCGAACACGCCCGGCATCCAGTAGTCGGCGTCGAGACCCGCCGCGTAGACCGCCTCGAAGTCGAACGGCAGCGCGTTGTTGTTGCCTTGCAGCGATGGGTCGTCGCCCAGCACCAGCTTGCCGCCCGCGTCGCGCACGTAAGTCGCCGCATAGCTGTCCGTGCCGGGGATGAACCAGGCATTGCTGTAGTTGGTATAGCTGTTCCACAGCACCAGCGGCTTCTGGTCCTCGCTCAGGCTCGCCGTCAGTCCGCTGAGGCGGTCGTACTCCGCGACTTTGGCGTCGAAGATGCTGTTCGCCAGCGCTTCCTCGTCGTAGAACATCGACGTGAACTTGATCCACTCCGCCTGACCAAGCGGCGTCTGCTCGACGTAATCCGACGCCACCACGACCGGCACGCCCGCCTGAATCAGCGCCGGATGCGCGTCATAATCCGGGCTGCCGCTGCCAAACGTCAGCACCAGACCGGGTTCGGCGTTCAGCACCGCCTCGACGTTGATGTTCGACCCGACGCCCACTTCGAGCAGCTTCCCTTCCGCGCCCATCTCGACCACTTCCGGCGTGTTGTAGAGCGGCAGGCTGTCCACGCCGATCAGGTCGTCCAGCAGCCCCAGCTCCTTCAACTGCGGGATGTAGCTCGTCCCCAGCGCGATCACCTTCCCGGCGGGGATTTCGATGAACTCCGCGCCGTCGTAGCCGTCCGGCTTGGGCGTGCCGCATTCCACCAGCACGTACTCGAAGGCGTCGCTGGCGGTCGCGCCGGGCCAGGGCGTGGTCACGTCGACCACTTTGTAACTGTTGTGGTACTCGACCTGCCAGCCTTTCGAGTATTCCGGCTCGACCTTATCGGGAAAATAATCAACCTGCGGATCGTAATTGGTGACGCACGCCTGCGTCGCGGCAGGCGCGTCCTGCGCGACGGCAACCGAGAACGACAGCGCGACCAGAAGAACCAGCAGCCAGCGTAATTTCATGTTCGACCCCTTTGTGCGAATGAGAGACGAGTAGCCTTCGCCGGGGGCAGCCGGTGCCGTATTCGGTTGACATGGAATAAAAAACCCGCCGGGTGGCGGGAATCAAGCACAAACTCCACGCTCGCTCCCCCTTGACCTCGAAGGTGATGCACGAGCAAAAGTGATGGCGGGTAGTCGGGCTTGATTCTATCGCTGACGCGATAGACCTTACCGTTGCGGGACAGCGCCGGACTTGCGTTGTTGAACGCTCACCGGACTTCCCCCGAAGCGAAGTGCGAAACAGAGTTTCGCCTGGTTTCGCCACGTGCTTGCGCATCCGGGCGCAGGCACACCATCTCTTTAGCTGTTCAATTACGCCGATCAGCATAGCACGCGGGTTCGCGGGCGTCAAATTTACAACACTCATCGCTAATTCAGCACATTCTTCCACACCGCGTCGAGGGCTTGCAGCGCCGTCAGGTTGCGCATGGTCGAGCCGTATTGCAGGTTGTCCGCCGTGAAATCGACCGTTGCGGGCACGCCGCCCGGCGGCACCGACAGGTGAATCCCGTCGTCGCCGTAGCCGTGATTGGGCAGGTTGACCAGCGCGCTGTACAGGTCGGTCAGCGGCACGCCGTAATTCTGCGCCATCGCCGCGATCACCTGATTGTAGGCGATGATGTTGTCGTTATACTGCGCGCGCGGCGGCAGCGTGCTCAAAATCGGCACCACGTTGTTCTGGATGCAGGTCTCGACGATCTGGCGCAGCCGCTCGCCGTATTGATCGGGCGGGTAAGCGGGCGCGTCGTTGGTGCCGATCATGATCAGCGCGATGGCGGGCTTGACCACGCGCATCTCGCAGGCGACCGGCGTCTCACCGCTGTTGCAGCGGCTGGGATCAGCCGAGCCGGGGTCAAGCGCGCTGACCGTGCCCCACGACGCCCGCGACGAAATCGCGCCGCTGACGAACGGATTACCGCCCAGCGCGCTCCCGCTGGAGAAGAACTGAATCACCGGCAGCAGATAGCCGTAATCGCGCAGGTTGTAGCTGCCGCCCAGCGCGCGGAAGAAGTTGGGCGTATCGGTCAGGCTGTCGCCGACTTTGGTGAAGACGTTGCGCTGGTTGCCCGTCGCCTGCCCGTTCAGGTAAATCTGGCGCGCGCCGCCGCCGACGCTGCTCACCACCTGCGGCGCGTTGGGCGGCGCGGTCGGCGCGACAAACTGGACGGGCTGCGGATTGTTGATCACGTCCACGTCCGCCAGATCGACGTACAGTTCGACGAAATTCGAGGCGACCCAGCCTTCATAGCCGTCCGCCGATTTCACCAGCAGCCAGCCGCTGTCGGACGTGCGCCCCTCGATGGTCAGATCGGTTCCGGCGTTCAGGTTGAGCATGACCGCGCCATTGTCGCCGGGAAGCTGGCGCAGGCGCAAGCCGCCGCCCAATTCGAGCACCTGCGCCTCCACGACTTCCGTGCCCGTGTCCAGCCCCTCGACGTTCATGACCGTCAGCAGCCCGATGTCGAAGTTCAAATCGACCAGCGAGCGCCGCAGCCAGCCCTCTTTGCTGTCGGCGGTGAAGCCGTGTATCCAGATGCCGTCCTCGCGCCGCCCGTCGAGGCGCAGCGGCGTCAGCGCGGGCAGCGTCGCCAGCACTTCCGCCGTCCCGTGCGGGCTGGCGTAGAGCGAGATGCCGTCGGCGGCATCCGGCGAGACCAGCGCCACGAAATCGACGTTCTCCGCCGTCCCGGTGACGGGCAGCGTCGTGATGTCCATCGGCAGAGTCAGCGCGCGCGACAGCAGCCAGCCTGTGCTTGCGTCCGCAAACGACACCTGTATCCAGCGGTTATCGTCGGTGCGCCCGACGAAATCCAGTGGATCGGTCGGCTTGATCGTCTGCGTGATCGCCGCCATCGTGCTCGGCTTCTCGCGCACGTAAAGCGCGTCGGCGCTCCCGGTCAGCGAATCGCGGATGACCAATGGCTCGGTCGGTACAGGCGTCGGGGTCGCCGTTCGGATGATGGGCATCGTCGGCACGGGCGTGCGCGGCACAGGGGTCGTCGTCAGTACAATCGGCGTAGGCGTGGCAGTCGGGGACGTGGGCGCGCAAGCCGCAGCCGATACCAGCAGAAGCAAAGCGACCATGCTGCGCCCGCGAATCAATTGTCTAGTCCAAGTCATGCGCCAGGCATCTCCAAAAACGCGCGTGCAATCATAGCGCCGCGCCTGAACGACGGTCAAGGTCGAAGGCGCGGCAGCCAGATTGATGGTGCGGCGCTCAGAATGACAGCGCCTGGAGCATTTGCAGCGTCATCAGCTCGCGCATGGTGCGCCCGTAGGTGTTTTGGTCGCCGCCGAAGCTGGTGAACTCCGGGTCGCGCACCGACAGGTGATAGCCGTCCGGTCCCGTGCCGCGATTGTCGTAGTCGTGCAGCACCGAGCGCACGTCCATCAGCGGGATGTGTTCCGTCGAGGCGATGTCGCGGATAATGCCGTTGAAAATCTGCGGCTTGCCGTCGTTGAAGATGTCCGCCATCGGGTAAGTCGTCAGGATCGGCACGACGCCGTTGCTGCTCAGGTAGCGCAGCAGCGCGACCATGTTGTCGTGGAACTGCTTTTCGGTGTAGAAGCCCATGTCGGCGATGCCGAGGTAGATCAGCGCGTAGCTCGGCTTGTAGATGCGGTAGGCGCACTGCACGGGCGACTCGCCGGACTGGCATTCCTGCTCCACCGCCCACTGCGGGTCGAGCACGTTGGCGGTAGCAAAGCCGCTGCGCGCCGTGTAGTTGTAACGGCAGAACGATCCGGTCGAATTGAAGCGATCCACCACCGGCTGAAGGTCCTGATACGGACCGAGGTCGTAATTGCCGTAGTGGAAGGTACACATGTAGACCGTCCCGGCGGTGTTGCTCTCGCCGATTTTGATCAGCGAGTTCGGGTTGTTGCCGCGCTGCTGTCCGCGCTGGTAGATGGCGCGGGCGTTGCTCATGGTGGCGTCGTCCAGCCACAGCGGCGGGATAATCGAAACGCTCGTCCGGGATCACGGGCGGCGCAGCGTCCCCGCCCGCTGGCGCGCTGCTCAGGTCAGTCCCCGTCAAATCCGGCAGATCACGAATGCTGACCGCTTCGTCCAGCCTTAGGTACTGGATCGCCATCCAGCCGCGCGCCTGCCCATCCTGCGAGTGGACGAGCAGCCAGCTCTCGTTGCTGTCGCGCCCCTCGACCACAAACGCCGTGCCGACAGGGAGCTTGGTGATCACGTGCCCGCTCTGGCTCGGTTGGTCGCGCATGTTCAGGTTCACGAGCGTGACTCCGGTCACGTCGCCCTGGGCAAGACTCACACTGCTCAGTAACAGCATGAACAGTAGAATGACTGCCTTTTTCAACATATTCTTCTCCCTAACGAATTCGATCCGCCGTGTAATTGAACTGGTGCGTGCAGCCGGAATCGCTGTCGTAGACGATCCGCATCGTTCCGACCCAGGTCGTCGCGCTGGTGAAGGTGACGGTCAGCGACAGGTTGGCGTTGTTGAGCTGGTTGCGCCCGCTGTAGCTGAAGGTATTGGCTCCGGTCGGGCGCAGCGTGTAGGGCTGCGGCTCCTGCCCCAGCCAGGTGATCGTGCCGTTCGGGCTGCGCCGTCACCGCCGCCAGATGGTCGCACTGGGCAATCGGCGGCTGGACGCATACGCCCGACAGATTATCGACGCCGGTATGCGCCTGCCAGATCGAGCGCCCATCCGGCAGCAGATCGTGGGCGAAGCCCGAAGGCTGCGCGGGCTGCGACACCTGCTGCTGCGCCGCCGTCGGCGAGACTTCCGGCACGGCGTCGCACAGCCCGGCGGTCTGCACCGCGTCCTGCGCCGCCCACTGCGAGCCATCCAGCAGCCAGTAAGGCACGCCGTCGACCGTCGCCTGCCCGGTGATGGTCGCGTGGCTGGCGGCGTCGAGTTCGCCCGCCGGGTCGCCGCCCGGCGTCGAAGCCAGCGCTGCGCTGCCGCTGGTCACGCCCGCAGCGCAGGTCAGGGCTTCCGCTGGCAGCAGGCTAAGCGGGGCGCTCAGCAGCGAGGCGAAGGCGAAGCTGTCCTGCATTTCCGGGGCGGCAGCCGCTTGCAAGCCGTCGAGCGCGACGCGCACGTCCGCGCCCGTCTTGGCTTCGACCGTTTCGCCGCCCGCCGCCACGTCAGCGCTGCCGTCGATGACCTGCACGTCCAGCGCTGCGCCCGACTGCGCGCCGAGCAGCAGCGTCGCCGTCGAGAACGACAGCAGCGCGCCGTTGACCTGCAAATGCGCCGTCGCGTCGTTCGCCGCCTGCACCAGCAAGCCGCCGCCGCAGGTGCCGGACGTGCTCTCCAGCGTCAGGCTCTGCATGTGCTGCGTGACCGGGCTGTCGAGCACGTAGAGGCTGTTTGCGTCGCCTTCCGTGACCGTCACCAGCGAAGCCAGCACCCAGGCGGCGCCCTTGTCCGTCTGGACGCGCAGCCAGTCGCCCGCGCTGTTGCGCCCGTCGGCGGTCAGCTCCTCGCTCCACTTCATGGTCGTGACCACATCGGCGTCCGTGTTCGGCGTCGCGCGCAGGTTGAGGATGTTGACGGGACCGTTCTTGACCGTCGCCGTCGGGTACGGTTCCTGCAAGCCGGTGATGGCGTTGCTGACGCTGGCATCGCCGAACAGCACAAGCTGAATCTGGCTCGGCATCCGGCGGCAAATCCGCCTGCATCCTGACCAACGCCAGCGATCCGGCGCTGCCGGTCAGGCTGTCCACGCTGCTCAGGTCAACTGTTTCGCCCGCAATGATCAGATTGTTCCCCGGCGCGGCTTGCACGTCGCCCGCGCCCAGGCAGACCTGCCCCGCCGCTGCGCTCTCGCAGGCAGCCTGTGCCGCCGTCAGCGCGTCCGGGGCGATGCAGGTGCTCGCGCCGCTCTGCGCCAGCGCAGCCATCGACCACGTGGTCGACGCCGCACAGGTGTTGATGTCACTCGCAGCAGACACGCCGCTGACGAGCAGCGTCAGCAGCAGTCCGATGGCAATCACCCTGACGATCATCCGCTGTCCCTCTGTCGTTCCGGTATCGAGCCGCCATTGTACCGGATTTTGTCTCAAACGGGGCAGAGTCAGTTGCGCCGGATTCCGGTTTGCGGTTAAGATCGCGGCACGTTCACAGGGACAGGGCTTTCTCCATGCGCTTTCGTCTGTTTCTCAGCTTGTTCGTGGCGTGCATCGCCTTCGGCGTCTCCGCGCAGGCGGCGTTCGATCCGGCTGCCGCTGCCGCCATTCAGCTCGACGACATTCCGGTTCTGCCGCAGATCACCGACACCGCCCGCCAGATTTTCGCGCGCGGGCAGCAAGCCGGGCGCGACCCGCACGTCTTCTCCAAAATCGGCGACTGCATGACCGCCTCGCCCAATTTCATGGTGCCTTTCAGCACCGCAGGCGGCTACGACCTGGGCGATTACCAGAACCTTCAGCCCGTGATCGACTACTTCTCCGCATCGACCATCCGCGACCAGTACAACGCGCTCTCCAACCCCGGCTTGGCGACCACGACCGGCTTCACCACCGTCAGCGTGCAGGACCCGATCTGGGCAGACCCGCAGTTCTGCTCCGCCAACGAAAGCCCGCTCACCTGCGAATACCGCGTCTCCAACCCCGCCTTCGCGCTGATCATGTTCGGCACCAACGACACCACCTTCTTCGAGGCGGACTCGTTCAACCAGTACCTGCGCCAGATCATCGACCAGACTATCGCCGCCAACATCGTCCCGGTGCTTTACACCTTCCCGGAGCGCCCGGAGTTCCCGGACAAGTCGATCCTGTTCAACCAGATCGTCGTGCAGATCGCGCAGGATTACGACCTGCCGCTGATCAACCTGTACCGCGCGCTCGAAGACCTGCCGGACAAGGGCATCAATCTCGAACGACCCGATTCACCTGTCGTCGCCCATCGGCGACAATGCCGGGAATTTCACGCCGGATAACCTTCAGCGCGGCTACACCCTGCGCAATCTGGTCACGCTGCAAGCGCTCGACGTGCTCTACAACGGGCTGATCGCGGATCAGGCGACGCCCGCCTCGCGGGGATGATCAAAACGGGGCACGATGTATCGTGCCCCTACCCTTTGCGTCTTTTGTTCGTGCGAAACGAAGTTTCGCCTTGTGCCTTTGCGTTAAATCTTGGTCGTCACGGCGCTTCGCCGCACATTTTCCACTCGCCGTCTTCCTGCACCATGCGGTACGTGCCCAGCGCCCAGCTTCGGTTCTCGCCGTTGTAGGTCGTGACGATCTGCCCGTCGCAGGAGACGAGCGTCGCGTCGCCGTCCGTGCCGCTCTGCTTGCAGGTCACGTTGTCGAGCTTGGCGTTCATCGAGCGGAACGAATCCGCCTGCATGACCGCCTGCCCTTCCCACGCCGCGCACGACAAGCCGCGAATCGCGTCGGCGTCGGCGTCAGCCCGCGCCTGAAGATATTTCAGCATCGCCGCGCCCGGATCGCCTGCCTGCGCGCATCCGCCCAGACTCGCCGCCAGCAGCGCCAGAATAAGCAGCAACGACAGCGTGCGCGTAGAGGCGCACGGCGGTGCGCCCGCCTGCCCAGTCCAGCTAGAGATACGTCTCAATCTCATCGGCAACCTCTTGCGCGATCCAGCTCGCCGTCCCGACGTGCTGCCCGAATGCGGCGTATTATACGTCACGCGGCGCACTTTCTCCGCCGCCTCGTGATAGCCGAGGTGATCGAGCATCATACTCGCGCTCAGGATGGCGGCGCGCGGGTCGGCGATGCCCTGCCCGGCGATGTCCGGCGCGCTGCCATGCACCGGCTCGAAGACCGCCGTCCGCCCCGCGCCGACGTTCGCCGACGCCGCCAAGCCCAAGCCACCCGTCAGCCCCGCCGCCAGGTCGCTCAGGATGTCGCCGAACAGGTTGGTCGTCACCATCACGTCGAAACGCCCGGCATCCTGCGCCAGTTGCAGCGCCGCCGTATCGACCAGCAGCTCATCGACCTGCAAGTCGGGGAAATCACCCACGACCTCGAAGGCGACGCGCCGGAACAGCCCGCAGGTCTCCTTGAGCACGTTCGCCTTGTGGATGATCGTCAGCTTGCGCCGCCGCGCCATCGCCTGCTCGCAGGCGACGCGCACAATTCGCTCGGATGCCTTCGCCGTGATCACGCGCTCCAGAATGGCAGTATTGCCGTCGTCTTCGAGGCGCTCGCGCCCGCTGTACATGCCCTCGGTGTTCTCGCGCACGACCAGCAGGTCGATGCCGCCGCCGACCGCCGGGCGCAGGTTGGCGAACAGGTCGAAGTGCCTGCGCAGCGTCAGGATCGGGCTGCGGTAGCCCGCGACTTTGGTCATCGGCGACTGAGTCGCGCCGAACAGCACGGCGTCGCTGGCAGCGCAGCGTTCGAGCGTCTCCGGCGGCAGCGCGTCGCCGGTTTGCTCGAACGTGCCGAAGCCCGCCTCCGCCGTCTGAATCGTGATCGGCAGCCTGAGCGACTCGATCACCGTCCGCGCCGCCGGGATCACCTCCTGCCCGATGCCGTCGCCGTTGATCAGGGTAATCGTGTGTGTTTGGGTCAATTTTCCCTCCGAAATTTAGAAAATTTGTTCTTGACTCTGTACATCAGGCGCATTATACTAGCTTGTCCGCGCAATATACACATTGTGTAATACCAGCAGACCATGGAGATAATGATGCAGAAAATCACCCCGTTTCTGTGGTTCGACAACCAGGCGGAAGAAGCCGCGAATTTTTACGTCTCGGTTTTCAAGAATTCAAGCATCGAAAGCGTTTCCCGTTACAGCGAAGCCGGACCGGGAACGCCGGGCAGCGCAATGACCGTCAACTTCAAGCTGGAGGGGCAGGACTTCGTCGCGCTCAATGGCGGTCCCATCTTCCAGTTTACCCCGGCGATCTCACTCTACGTCGACTGCGCCACGCAGGAAGAAGTCGACCACCTCTGGAACCAGCTCTCCGCCGTCCCGGAAGCCGAGCAGTGCGGCTGGCTCCAGGACAAATTCGGCGTCTCGTGGCAGATCGTCCCTTCCGTCCTGGGCAAGCTGATGCAGGACGAAGACCCGGCAAAAGCGAAGCGCGTCGTGGAAGCCATGCTCCAGATGAAGAAGCTGGACATCGCGGCGCTGCAGGCAGCCTACGATCAGGGTGGAAGCCTGAAAGCGCCGCTGCAGCATCGGCAGCAAGCCGCCCGCGTCGAGGATCGCCTGCACCGACGGCGACAGCCTCGGCGCGGTGAAGCGCTGCCCGCCGATGACGACGCTATCGCCGTCGATCTCAACCGCATCACCCGTTTTCACCAGCTTCTCCACACCCCGCAGCACAATCGGGCGCACGCCCTGATTGATGCAGTTGCGGAAGTACAGCCCGCCGAACGACCCGGCGATGATCGCCGTCGACGCCCGACCACTTGAGCGCCGTGACCGCCTGCTCGCGGCTGCTGCCGCAGCCCCAGTTGACGCCCGCCACGATCACGTCGCCCGGCTGCGCCTGCCCCGCGAACGCCGGATCGAGGTCTTCGAGCGCGTGCGCGGCGATCTCCGCCTGCGTCCTGAGCGTATAGGTGTATTTGCCGGGGAAAATCACGTCGGTGTTGACATTATCCCCGTAAACCCAGACTCGATGCTTCATGACAGAAACTCTCCGGGATTCGTGATGCAGCCCGTCAGCGCGCTGGCGGCGACCACGTAAGGATTCGACAGGTAGATCGGCGCGTCGGCGGTGCCCATGCGCCCCTTGAAATTGCGACTGCCGCTGCTGATCGTCGCCTCGTTGGGCGCGGGCACGCCCATGTGATTGCCCATGCAGGGACCGCAGCCCGGCGTCGCAATCGCGGCTCCGGCTTCGATCAAATCGGCGAGCACGCCCTGTTTCCAGCGCTTGCAGCAGCACCTGCTGGCTCGCCGGGATGACGACGAAGCGAATCCGCGTCTTGCGCCCCCTGACGACCGAGGCAGCGGCGGCAAGGTCGCTGTAGCGCCCGCCCGTACACGTGCCGATAAACGCCTGCTGGATTGGCTGACCAACAGCTTCGCCCAGCGCGACGACGTGATCCGGCTGGTGCGGCAGCGCGACTTTCGGCTCCAGCGCGCTCACGTCGAAGCTGTGCCGCTCCTCGTAGACCGCATCGGGATCAGGGTAGACCGGCATGTACGACTCGACCGGCGCGCCGCGCGCTTCCAGATATTCGAAGACCGCTTCGTCGGGCGGGAAATAGGCGTTCATCGCGCCGAACTCCGCCATCATGTTCGGGATCACCGGACGCTCGTCAATCGGCAGCGTCCTGATCGTATCCCCGGCGAACTCAATCGAGCGATACTGCCCGCCGTTGACACCCAGCGCGCCCAGGATGTGCAGCATGATGTCTTTCGCCGTCACGCCCGCGGGCAGCCTGCCGTTGAGCGTGATCTGCATCGCTTCGGGGACGCGCAGCCATAATTCGCCCGTCGCCCACAGCGCCGCCATCTCCGTCCGCCCGACGCCCATGCCGAACGCGCCCAGCCAGCCGAAGTGCGTCGTGTGGCTGTCCGAGCCGAAGATCGTCTCGCCCGGCAGCACCAGCGCTTCCTCGCTGATCACCTGATGGCAGATGCCGCGCCCAACCTCGAAAAAATGCCCGATGCCCTGCTCCCGCACCCACTCGCGGATTTCGGCGTGGTTCTGCGCGTGCTGCGTCGTCGGCGCGGGCACGGCATGGTCAAGCGTGACGACGATCCGCTCCGGATGCAGAATCCCCGGCGCGCCGATCTGCTCAAAGATTTTGCGGATGGCGGCGGTATTGTCGTGGCTGAAGCGCACGTCCGCGCGCACGTCGAGCACGTCGCCCGCCCGCGCCCCGCTGACACCCGCCGCCCGCGCCAGCACTTTCTCTGCAAAGGTGTATCCGGTCATAACGCCACCACCCCGATCTTTGTAGGGGCAGACCGATGTGTCTGCCCAGCGAAACCGGGCGCACACGCAGGTGCGCCCCTACCTGCAATCGCTATCACGCTGCTCACAGCGCCACCGCCACTTCGCGCAGCAGCGCATCGACTTCGTCCAGGCTCAGCGGCTGCGCGTCGGCGCGCTCCTTGATGACGCGCGTCACGGCTTGCAGCGCAGCGTCGTCAATCGTCAAGCCGAGCGTCTGCGCGCGGCTGCGCACGGCGTTCCACCCGGTCAGGCGGTGCCCGATGGCGATCTCGCGCGACACGCCGAAATCACTGGGATCAATCGCCTCGTACGACCTCGGATCCGCCAGCACCGCTTTGGCATGAATACCCGCTTTGTGGATGAAAGCGCTCGACCCGGTGATGTAGTTGTTGAACGGGATGTCGATGTGGCAGGTATCCGCAATCAGTTGGTCGAGCACGGGCAGCAGGCGCAGGTTGTACTTGGTCACGTAGGCGCGGTTGATGGTGTACAGCCGCGCGATCAAGCCGCCCATCGGCGTGATGCCGTTGCGCTCGCCGATGCCCATGATGGTCGTGTCGATGTGCGTCGCCCCGCCCTCCAGCGCCGAGCAGGCGTTGGCGATAGCACAGCCGCTGTCGTTGTGCCCGTGAAACTCCACGTCCAGCCCGGTCAGGCGCACCAGTTGATGCACCAGTTGATAGACCTGGCTCGGCAGCGCCACGCCGACCGTATCCGCCACGCCCAGCCGGTTGACGAAACCCAGTTCTGCCACCGCCAGGTACACGCGCAGCAGGTCGGCTTCACGGCTGCGGAAGCTGTCCTCGGTGCTGAAGCGCAGGATCATGTCCGGCGCCTGCTCGCGGATGAACGCCATCACTTCCGCCGCCGCGTCGATGATCTGGCGGATGCTCTTGCCATGACTGTACTGCATCAACTGCGGCGACGTGCCGATCACCACGTCGATGCCATGCACGCCCGTTTCCAGCGCCTTGAGCGCGTCCTCGCGCTTGCAGCGGATGTGCGTCAGGATGCGCGCCTTCAAGCCCGCGTTGGTGACCGCGCGGATGTCGGCTTCGCTCTGCGGCGAAGCGACCGGCGAGGTCATCTCGATCATCTCGACGCCAAACTCGTCCAGCATCCCGGCGATCTCCAGCTTCTGCGCCGTGCTGAAGGTCGCCGTGCTGAACTGCTCGCCTTCGCGTAACGTGCTCTCAATAATGCTGAAATTTTCAAACGGCATACGCTTACTCTTCCTCAAACTCAGCAATGGGTCTTGTCATCAACGGCTCAGAACGGGACAGCTTTTCAAACGCCTGCGCCACGAAATAATCATGTCGCTCGCGCATGACGCGGGCTGCATCGGCATCGGCAGCCCACTGCGATGAATTTGCCAATCGGGTGCAGCGCGGCAGACAAATCCCAGTACGGCAGATCGGTGAAATCGAACCCGGTCAGGGATTGGTAGCGCGCCGTGAAGCGCCGCATCGCCGCCTCTCCGAACGCCCACAGGATTTCGAGGCGGCTGTTCGCCACGTCCGCCAGCGGATCGCCCAGCGCGGCGTCTTCCCAGTCGATCACCGCCGCGATCCGTCCGTCTTGCCAGATCACGTTGCCCGACCAGAAATCGCCGTGCAGCAGCACAGTCGGATTGCGCTGAGTGCAGCGAAGCAGCCGACAGCGTCATCCGTATACGCTCCGCCGTCGGATCGGTGTGCTGCGCAGCCCGGTCTTGCAGCAGGTCTCGCCGCGACAGAAAGCCGAAAGCCACCGTATCGAGCGCGTGAATCTGCGCCAACTGCCCGGCAAGCGTATCAACCGCCGCATCCACGTCCGGCGGCGCGATCTCGGTCGTGCCTTCGACGTATTCGACCACCAGATAGGGCGCGTCGATCAATTCGAAGCAGTACGGCGTCGGCGCGGGGATGCCCGCCGCGCGCACGATTTGCAGCAGCCGGAATTCGTCCGCCGCGATCTGCGGGTTATCTCTGAGATCGGCTTCGCCGTACTGATGCACGACCAGCCGCTGCGTCCGCCCGTCGCCGCGCGCGATTGCCAGCGCCGTCGTCCGCGCCGAGACGCCACCCGTCAGCGTCCGGGCGCTCAGCAGGCGATTACGCGCATCCAGCCGACGCGCCAGCGCCTCAAAGGTGGAGAAGTTCGCCTCGTCCATCGCTAGAGCCGCTCCAGCGCGTTCTTGAGGACGCGAACCGCGCGCAGGTATTCATCCAGATCGATGTGCTCATAGGGCGTGTGATCGAGCGACGAATCGCCGGGACCGTAGGCGACGAACGGACACGTCCATTTCTGCCCCAGGATGTTCATGTCCGACGTGCCCGTTTTGTGGACGAAGGCGGGCTGCCCGCCCTCGACGCGGATCGCGCCGCGCAGCGCCCGGCTGATCACCGAATCGCGCTCGGCGACGAAGGCGATCTCCCTGCCGCGCGCCGTCACCAGCGCGCCGTCGCTCGCCTGTGGCACAAGCGCCCCGGCGACTTCATCCGGCGTCAGGCGCGGCGGCAGCCGGAAGCCGATCACCATCCGTCCCTGCCCGTAGACACCGTCGTGCCCGGTCGTGATTTCCTGCAATGCCGTGTCCAGCCGGTCGAAGACGCGCTCGCGCCCGGCGTTGACCTGTTCGACGTAAGCCTGCACGCGCTGCCAGTACGCGAACGCCAGCTCGCCCGCCGTCGCCATCTGCCCGGCGCTGTGTCCCAGATCGCCGTGCCACGTCCAGTCGAGCAGCAGCCGTCCCTTGTAACCCAGCGTGATCCGATCCCACTGCGACGGCTCGCCGATTACGCACACTTCCGGCTGATACTGCGTCGCCGCGAAGTGCGCGCCCTTGCTGCTGGGCGCTTCTTCCTCGGTCGCGCCGATCACGATCAGGCGCACGTCAGGGTCGACGTTCGCCTGCGCCGCCGCCGCCGCGAACGTGCAGAGCGGCGCTTTAGCGTCGACCGAGCCGCGCCCGTAGAGCAGCCGCCCTTCGCGCCGCACCGGGAAATTCGCCCCGAAGGTGTCGACGTGACCGAGCAGCACCACGTCACGGCTGCCGTGTCCGATGATGCCGACGGCGTTTCCAGCGTCGTCCACGAAGGCGCGGTCGTAGCCATGTTCCGCCATCCAGTCGACCAGCATATGCGCCGCCGCCGCCTCGCGTGTCGACGGACTCGGCACCGCGACCAGATCGCAGAGCAAATCCTCAATCACTTGATCGCTGAGAGCATCTTTCGCTTGCTCCCCTCCCTGAAATCGGGGAGGGGTCGGGGGTGGGGTCGCGTTTTGCGTCGTCTCAGCCTGCGACATCGTGCATCACCTCGTCAATCGCGTCGACCGTCCGGCGCAGCTCGTCCGGCGTGATGATCAGCGGCGGCAGCAGCCGCAGCACGTTTTTCCCGGCGACCAGCGCCAGGATGCCGCGCGCTTGCAGCGCCTGTATCACCGGCGTCACCCGCCCGCGCAGCTCAATGCCGACCATCAAGCCCAAGCCGCGCACCTCGCGGGCATAAGGCAGGTCGCGCTCGCGCAGCTCACCCAGCAGCCAGCCGCCCAGTTCCGCCGCCCGCGCCGGGGCGTCGATTTCGCGCAGAGTCGTCAGCGCCGCGACCGCCGCCGCGCACGCCAGCGGGTTGCCGCCGAAGGTGCTGCTGTGCGTCCCCTGCTCGATCTGACCGAGGCTCGCCCGCCAGGCGACCGCGCCCATCGGCACGCCGCCAGCGATGCCTTTGCCCAGCGCCACCACGTCCGGCAGCACCTCGGCGTGCTGGAAGCCGAACCAACGCCCGGTACGCCCCAAGCCCGTCTGGATTTCGTCCACGACCAGCAGCGCGCCGCGCTCGTCGCACAGCCGCCGCAAGCCCTGCATAAATTCCAGGCTGGCGGGATAGACGCCGCTCTCGCCCTGCACCGCCTCGACCACCACAGCGGCGGTCTGGTCGGTGATGGCGGCTTCGGCGGCGCTCAGATCGTTGTAAGTGATGTGCGTGATGTTTTCCGGCGTCCAGCCCGCGAACGGCTCGCGGTAATGCGGGTTCCAGGTCAAGCCGAGCGCGCCCAGCGTCCGCCCGTGAAAGCCGCGCTTGGCGGCGACGATGCCCGTGCGTCCGGTCAGCAGGCGCGCTACTTTCAGCGATCCCTCGATGGCTTCCGCGCCGCTGTTGCACAGGAAGTAGCGATGCAAGTCGCCGGGCAGGATTTCGCTGAGGATGCCGTACAGTTCGGCGCGGCGGTCGTTGTAGAAAATCTCCGGCAGCGTGATCAGCGTGTTCGCCTGCTGCGCAATCGCCGCCGCGACCGCCGGGTGCGCGTGACCGAGCAGCGCGACGCCCATACCGCTGGTCAGGTCGAGATATGCATTCCCGGCGTCGTCGTAGACGGTGCAGCCTTCGCCGCGTACAATCGTCAGCGGGCGTTTCGAGTACCCGCCCGACGTGTGCTGGTCTTCAAGTTCGGTAATGCTCTGAACCAATGTGGTCATGTTAGAAAACCCGTCCAATCAGTTTCGTTTCTAGTTGACCTCACCCGCTGCGCGGCAGACCTTCGGTCAGCTTCGCTTAGCTCCCCTCTCCACGACGTGGAGAGGGGAAACGCGAACGAAGTTCGCGCGGGGTGAGGTGATTGTGTTTCGCTAGGCGATGAACTCCGTCCCCAGCCCGCTCAGCGCGCCCGTCACCGGGCTTTCGCTGCGCCCGTCGGCGATCACCACCCGGTGTACTCCACCGGCGAGTGCTTCCTGCGCGCCCAGCACCTTGCGTTTCATGCGTCCTTGCGCCCAATCGAGCGCGCGTGACAGGTCGCGCCCCTCGACGTGCGCCACGAAGCTGCTCTCGTCCGGGAAGCTGCGGTACAGCCCGCGCACGTTGCTCAGGATGACCAGCTCTGCCGCGCCGAGCGCTCCGGCAATCGCCGCGCCCGCGCGGTCGCCGTCGACGTTGAGCAGTCCGTCGGCGCTGGCGGCGTAGGGCGGCACGACCGGGACATCGCCCATGCCGAGCGCTTCCAGCAGCGGCGCGGCGTTCACGCCGTTGATCGAGCCGCTGTAGTCGTCGCGGATCATACGGATGCGCCCGTCGACTACCGCGCGAATCGCCGTTTTGCGCTCGCCGCGCAGGGCGACGCGCCCGTCGATCATGCCCGCCGCGTTGACGCCGCGCCCGCACAGCCGCCCGACCAGATCACGGTTGACGCCGTTCGCCGCCTCGACGAACAGGTCGCGCGTCTCAGGATCGGTGTAGCGCGAGGAATGTCCGGTCGGTGACGTGATCGTCCGCACCGGGATGCCGCGCGCGGCGCACAGGGCGTTCATCGCCGCGCTGACGCCGTGAACGACGATCAGCGGTCGCTGCTGCGCCAGCAGCGCCAGGTCGCGGGCGCAGCGTTCCATATCGACGCCTTCGCCGCCGCCTATTTTGACGACCAGCAGATTTTCGATGCGTTCCTGTACGTAAATCATGGATACACCCCCGGAAAAGTTAAGCCTGCCGTCTCGTCGAAACCCAGCATCAGGTTCATGCACTGCACCGCCGACCCCGCCGCGCCTTTGCCCAGGTTGTCGAGCGCGGCAATCACGACGAGGTGCGTGCCAGTGCCAGCGCCTGCGGCGTTGGCATTTACGTCCAGTTCAAAGCCGATGTCGCAGTAATTCGTCCCCGCCACGATGCGCGGCTCCGGGAAGCGATGCAGCCCGGTTTTGCTGCTGACCAGCCGCACGAACGGCTCGTCTTTGTACGCCCCGCGATACAGCTTCCAGATGTCTTTTTCAGTAAGCATTTTGTTCAAATAGACGTGTGCCAGCAGATGAACACCGCGCACCATCTCAATCGCCGTCACCGCGAAATCGACCGGGGCGTCTTCGCCCAGGATCATCCGCACTTCGGCGAGGTGGCGGTGCTGCGTCGGCTTGTACGTCCGCACCGCGCCGCTGCGCACCGGATGGTGCGATCCCGCGTTGACCTGATTGCCGCCTTCGGACGAGCCGACCTTGATCTCAATCGCAGCGCGTTCCAGCACGCCCGCCTGAACCAGCGGCAGCAGCGACAGGTTGACCGCCGTCGCGTTGCAGCCGACGCCGCTGGCGTAGTGCGCGCCGCGCAGCGCCTCGCGGTTGATTTCCGGCAAGCCGTAGACGAAGCGATCCAGCCATTCCGGCGCGGGGTGCGTTTCGCCATACCAGTGGGCGTATGAGTCTGTGGAATTGAGGCGGAAATCTGCGGAAAGGTCGACAAGCGTGGGGGCGAGCGCGGCGTACTGCTCGATCAGGTGGGCGGTTGTGCCGTGCGGCAGCGCCAGAAAGAGCACGTCGCACGGCTGTAACCCGTCCGGGTGGATGAATTGCAGGCTGCTCACGCCGCGCATGTTCGGATGCACCGTATGGACGTAATGCCCGGCGTTCTCGCGGCTGGTGATCTGCGTCACCTCGACGTTTGGATGGAAATGCAGCAGGCGCAGCAGTTCGCCGCCCGTATAGCCGCTGCCGCCGACGATGCCGACCGTCGTCATATCGTCACCTTCGCCTGCGAGACCGCGTAGCGGACGACCTCGGCGGCAATGTCGACGCCCGTCGGCGCGCTGCTGTTTTTGAACTCCATCGTGTGGTTGATCTCGTTGACCAGCAGCCCGCGCTCGGCGTCTTCGAACACGTCAATCGCCAGCACGCCGCCGCCGACTGCCGCCGCCGCCCGCTGGCACAGGTCGTCCAGTTCCGGCGTGACCGGGCAGTTCGAGGCTTTGCCGCCGCGCGCCGTGTTGGTGATCCAGTGTTCGGAGGCGCGGTAGATCGCGCAGATCGTCCGGTCGCCGACCACGAAGGCGCGGATGTCGCGCCCCGGTTTATCGACGTATTCCTGCACGTAGTAGACGTGGTGGTTGTAGTCGCCCAGCGTCTCGCGGTGCTCGATGATCGCCTCGGCGCTGTTGGCGTCGCTGACGCGGGCGAGCAGCCGCCCCCACGAGCCGGTCACGGGTTTGAGCACCGCCGGGTAGCCCACATCCCCGATAGCCTGCATCGTGCTGTCGGGCGTGAAGGCGACACGGGTCGCGGGCTGCGGCACGCCCGCGCGCGCCAGCGCCAGGCTGGTCAGCAGCTTGTCGGCGCACACCGAGGCGGTGGCGTAGCGGTTGATCGTCGGCACGCCCCAGCTATTGAGCAGCGCCATCGCGTACAGCCCGCGCGACGTGCTGACGCAGCGCTCCAGCACCACGTCGTACTCGCGCCAGGGAATGCCTTTGCTTGCTTGCAAGCCCGGTGCAAGCTGCTCCGCCCCGGCGTTCACGTCGAAGTTCAGCTCCCGGTCGAGAATTACGTCCGGCTCGATCCCCTGTGCCTGAAACGCCGCGACCAGCAGCTTTTCTTCCGGGCGGATCAGCGTCACCAGTACCGCAGCGCGCATTTATTCGCCCCAGTCTTCTTCAACTTCCGGCGCGAGCGCCAGCTCGACCGGGTTCAGGCTGATGACTTCCAGTTCCGCGCCGCATTCCGGGCAGGCGATCAGTTCGTTTTCCATCACGCCGTTCGGCAGGGTCAGTTCGGCTTCACATTCGGGACAGGTATTCATGGCTCGCTCTCCGTTCTCAATCGCTCTCACAAGGCACAAAAAAACCGCCGCCCAGGTCTTCATCTGGACGGCGGCGGTACGCATAACTCAGGCGCAGCACAACGATCCAGATGGGTCATCCGGCTTCTTGCTCTGCTTTTTCTGGGTATCGACGAAATTGACGATCATGATCTGCCTCTGTAAACGAAAAACCGCCCTTCCGGGCGGTCGTTTTCTCTGCTTGTGCGCGTTCAAAAGCAAAAAAGCCCGGACTATCGTTCGGTGATCGGCTTCTTCGACTTCTTGAACAGACGCGGATTCATAGCTTACTCGCTAGGTCAGGTTGGTTGAACAGTCTAAACGATAAGCCCATTTCTGTCTCGTGGCAATTAGGCAGATTAAACCATATTCTGCCGCAATCTGCACAAAGCGGCTGCGTCATAGCGAGAAGATTATCGTAGAGGCACGATATGTCGTGCCTCCACCTTTGCACCAACGTTCTTTCGCCGAACTCCCCCTACCGAATCCGGCGCACGTCGCTATAATAGTCCGCCCTGAACCCTCCACAATCACACCCAGCCGCCTGCGCTGCATGATGTGATACGAAACGCACCAGAGGGAGCGCCAGATGATCATCGGCATGGACTTCGGCACAACCAATTCGGGCATCGCCACCTACGACGGCAAGCGCTTGCAGCTCATCCCCATCGACGGCAGCAACACCGTCGCCCGCACCGCCCTCTACATCACCAACGACCGCCAGTTCTACATCGGGCGCGAGGCAATCGACACCTACTTTACGCAGAACCTCGACCGCCCGGTCAACATCAGCCGCGTGCGCGTCGGCGAAATCACGCTGACCTTCGCCGAGCTGCCCACTTTCGTCCGCGACGTGTACATCGACAAAGACCTGCTCTCGCCGGGGCGCTTATTCGTCTCGTTCAAGACGGCGCTGTCGTCGCTCGACTATCTCGGCACGGTCGTCGGCACGCACTTCTACTTTCTCGAAGACATCATCGCCCTCTACCTGTACATCGCCAAGCAGCGCGCCGAAGCCGCCCTGCATACCGAAATCAAGCAGATTGCGCTCGGTCGCCCGGTGCGCTTCGCCTTCAAGCCGGAGGACGACGCCCTCGCCCGCGAACGCCTGCTCAAAGCCGCCTTCCGCGCGGGCTACGAGGAAGTCTACCTGCAATACGAGCCGATTGCCGCTGCCTACCACTACGAATCGACCATCGAGCGCGAGCAGATTATCCTCGTCTTCGACTTCGGCGGCGGCACGCTCGACCTCTCCGTGCTGCGCGTCGGCAATCCCAAGACGCGCGCCGTGCTGGCGACGGGCGGCGTGCCTATCGCCGGGGACATATTCGACTCGAAACTCTCGCGCGCCCGCCTGCCCAAGCATTTCGGCGAAGGCAGCTTCTACCGCTCGACGGGCAAGCGCCTGCCCGTGCCCAGCAGCTTCTTCGAGGCATTCGCCAACTGGCAGGAGATGCTCGCCCTCCAGCGCCCCGACCTGTTCCAGCAGATCGAGCGCATCGAGCCGACCGCCCAGCGCCCGCAGCAAATCCGCGCCCTGCGCAACCTGATCTCCAGCAGCTACAGCCTGAAGATGTTCGACATCGTCGAGGGCGCGAAACGCCAGCTTTCGCAGAACGAGCGCGCCACCATCCACCTGCAAGGCAGCGGCTTCGACGTGTACGAGCCGGTCACGCGCGGCGAGTTCGAGGCGATCATCGGACCGGAAACCCGTACCATCGAGGACTACCTCGACAACCTGCTGCGCGACGCCGGGATCAAGCCGGACGACATCGACGTGGTCATCCGCACGGGCGGATCGTCGCAAATCCCCGCCTTCGTGCAGATGCTCGAAAGCCGCTTCGGCAGCGCCCGCGTCCGCGCCGTCGATACCTTCAGCAGCGTCACGTCGGGCTTGGGCATCATCGCCCACCAGATCGAAATGGGCGACATCGACGCGCGCGTCTTCCGCAGCAAGGATTTCGCCTTCGCGGACAGCGCCGAGACCAGCGTCGCCTCGGTCGATTTCGACGTGCTTAAGAAGTACGTCGCCCTCACGCAGGATCGCGTTGCGCAGCCCGAAGCCATCGGCGTGGTCGCGCTCAGCGACGAGGGCAAGCTGCACGCCTCGGTCAAAGCGCCGGATCAAGCCGGGATCGCCGCGCCGCGCATGATCGCCGCTGCTGCCGACGAATCGATCCTGATCATGACCTCGGAGTACCGCTTCATGCTCAGGACGACGCAGCAGCTTGCCACGCTGGAATCGCTCGGCTTGACGCTGGAAGAAGCGGAGAGCTTTCACGCCGACGCCTTCGGCGCGGAATACGTCAGCGGCATCGGCGAATGGCGCTTGATCCAACCTGACGCCCCGGCAGTCCTGATCAGCACGAGCGGGCATTTCAAAGCCTTCAAGGGCGACGCCCTGATCAGCCGCGTCGAGCAGCCGGTCGGCTACCAGCCGGAGCGCATCCGGGGCTATCCCTTCGCGCTGGTCGGCGCGGACGCGCAGGTCGTCGCCTTCAACACGACCGGGCGCGCCGTGCGCCTGCCCATGAGCCTGCTGGAACAAGCCGCCGAGGGTCGTTTGATGCGCCTGAGCGCCGACGACCGCCTGATCGCCGCTTTCGCGGTGGATCGCGCCGCGCAATTCCTGCTCGCCGCCAGCGACGGCACGATCATGCACCTGCGCGCCGCCAGCATCCCCCTGACCGAAGACCTCCAGAACGGCGGCACCAGCATCTTCCCCAAGCGCAGCCTGCAAACCGTCACCCTCTGGGACGGAGACGCCATGCTGTGGATCGCCACCAACCAGCGCGTCCGCACGCAGGACAGCGCGGGCATCCCGGCAGGCAAGCTCAAGCTCAACAAGGATGAAATACTGCTCAGCCTGCTGGCGCGTTAGCGTCCGCGCGTTGACTTTGCCCCGCCCTCATGCTATCCTCAGTTCGACATAAGTGAAGTGTCGGTGTGCTTGCGCCCGGATGCGCAGCACGGGGCTGTACGCAACGTATGGCTTCGGGGGAAGTCCGGTGACGATTCCGAGAGGAGTCCAGTCCGGCGCTGACCCGCAACGGTGAGGTCTCTGTGAATACAGCAGAACCAAGCCCGACTACCCGCCGTCACTTGAGCTTGGCTTTCACCTTCGTGGAAAGAGGGGAACGAGCATGGCAGCATCGCTTGAATCTCGCTCCCGCCACCCGGCGGGATTTTTGATCGATCAGCCCGACCCAGCCACACTGGATACGCGCGACCTCGCCGTCGGCTACGGCGGTCGTCCGCCGCGCGTCGTCGCCGACGGGATCAGCGTCACGCTGCGCGCGGGCGAGCTGGTCTGCCTGATTGGACCCAACGGCGCGGGCAAATCGACGCTGATCCGCACGCTCGCCGGGATGCAGCCGCCGCTGCGTGGGACAGTCGCGCTGATGGGCGACGACGTGCGGGCGCTGTCCGCCCGCGAGCTGGCGCGCCGCCTGAGCGTCGTCCTGACCGAGCGCGTCAATCCCGGTTTGCTCAACGCCTACACGCTGGTCTCCATCGGTCGCCACCCGCATACCGACTGGGCGGGACGCCTGACCGCCCACGACGAAGCCGCCGTCCGGCACGCGCTGGACGCCGTCGGCGCGTCGGCGCTGGCGGATCGTCAGGTGATCGAACTCAGCGACGGCGAGCGCCAGAAGATCATGATCGCGCGGGCGCTGGCGCAGGAACCCGCCCTGCTGATCCTCGACGAGCCGACTGCCTACCTCGACCTGCCGCGCCGCGTCGAGATCATGCAGCTCTTGCGCCGCCTCGCTCACGACGAGGCGCGCACCGTGCTGCTCTCGACCCACGACCTCGATCTGGCGCTGCGCACCGCCGACCGCATCTGGCTGATGTCCAGCGACGGCACGCTGCGCAGCGGCGCACCCGAAGATTTGGTGCTGAGCGGCGCGTTTGAAGCCGCCTTCCGCTCCGAAGGCGTGCGCTTCGACCCGCAAACGGGTGCGTTTCGCGTCAGCGGCGACCTGCACGGGCGCGTCAGCGTCGTCGGCGATGGGCTGCCCGCCCTGTGGACGCGGCGCGCGCTCGAACGCGCCGGATTCGCCGTCGCCAGCAACGGCGATGCTTCGCTGGCGCGCGTCGAAGTCGCGGCGGGGCGCTGGCGTCTGTCGCACAACGCCGAAGCTACCATGTTCAACTCGATCTACGACCTGATCGACGCCGTCCGAAACCTCTAAAAGTGATCAACCACAGAGGACACAGAGAATTTTCCTGTGTGTCCTCTGCGAACTCTGGGGTTCATTCAGTCCTGTATGACCGCGTCGACTTCGATTTCGACCAGATGCGCCGGATCGACCAACTGGCTGACCTGCACCAGCGTGCTGACCGGGCGCACGTCCTCGAAGACCTCGGCGTGCGCCTTCGCAAACTCCTCCCAGCGGCTGATGTCGGTGATGAAGGTGCGCGTCCGCACCACGTCTTTGAAATCCGCGCCCGCTTCGTTCAACGCCCGCCCGATCTTCGCCAGCGCGTAGGCGGTCTGCGCGTACACGTCCCCCGCAGCGACCACGTTGCCCTGTTCGTCGCTGGCGGTCGTGCCGGAGACGTAGACCAGATTGCCGACCCGCACCGCCCGCGAATAACCGACGACACGCTCCCAGGGCGTGCCCGACGCGATATTCTGCCGTTCGCTCATCCTCAACGCTCCACTCGCAAGGTCATCGTCCCGGTCTGCGCTTCGCCCGGCTGAAGCACGAACACGCCGCTGCCCTCGACGCCCCGGTCGTACAGGTTGAAGCCGTCGGTGGCGTTGGTCATCGGCTCGACGGCGAAGAACGGCTTGCCTTCCGGCGCGTACAGCAGCACGTGCTTGAACAGCGAGTCGGCGTACAGCGCGACGGTCACGTCCGGGTACACGACCCGCCCCGCCAGATCGTCGGTGCGCCACGTCAGCAGTTCTTCGTAGACGCGCGTGCCCAGCGGTCGCAGCGCGCGGAAATCGACCTCCGGCGGGATCGGCACCGGCGGCGCGGTCGCCAGCACGTCGACCAGCTCGAAGCGGCGCTCGCAGGGAATCTCGACCTGCACCGCGTTCGCCGCGTCGCGCACGAAGTAGGGATGATGTCCGAAGCCCGCCGGGAAAACCTGCGTATCCTCGTTCGTCAGCGTCAGCGCAGCGACGAAATCCTCTCCTTCGAGCCGGAACTCCGCCCGCGCCGAGAAGCGAAACGGGAAGTTGATCGCGTCCGCCGGGTGCGCCGACGAGTCGAACCGCGTGACGACGCGCGTGCCGTCGGCGCTTTCGAGCTTCCAGGGCAAGCGCCGCACCGTCCCGTGCGCCGCCGTGCCATCGGCAGCGGTCGGCTGAAGCTGGTAGTCGCGCCCCTCGAAGCGAAAACGCGCGTCACGAATGCGGTTGCACCAGGGCAGCATGATGAAGCTCGAACACAGGCTGGCGTTGCCGTAATCGCTCTCGGCGGTCGGGCGCAGCACATCCTGCCAGCGCGCGCCGCGCCAGATGCGCCCAAAGGCGATGGACGATCCCGTTTCCGGCAGAATCCCGATCTGCCAGTGTTCATTTTCCAGAATTTGCAGCGGCATAGGTCACTCCCTTTCCTCCAACCGCTAATCATAGCCTCTGCGAAAGGCGATTGACAAACCGGCGCGACTCGCGTATCCTAGCAAATGTTCCGGCGAACATTTCGCTGTTCCCCGAACTCTTATTGGCTCTAGCAAGGAGCATATTGGTGACCACCGACCGCAGCATCCATTCTCATTAACGGATTCCCCGGTCTGCTGCGTGGTTTTGCCTGACAACTGCATCTTCGCGCCGCTGAGGGGCGTCCCTGGGCGGCGTTTTTGATTCTCATGCGCGCCGCCTGTTGACTCGTCGAAGCGATACAGGAGGTCGCAGTTTATGACAGCTTTTCTCACCATCAATCACATTTCCAAAAGCTACGGATTCCAGCAAATCCTGAGCGACATTACGCTCGTGGTCAACGCGGGCGAGCGCATCGGTCTGGTCGGCGCGAACGGCGTCGGCAAATCGACTCTGCTCAAGATCATCATGGGGGAAATCACGCCCGAAGGCGGCGAGATCGTCCTCGCGCCGGATCGCAAGCTCGGCTATCTGGCGCAGATCATCGAGGGCTACGATGACCAGACGCTCGACGCGCTGATCGCCGCCTCAGTCGCTTATCTGCACGAACTGGAACGGCGGATGCGCGCGCTGGAGCGCCAGATGTCCACCGCCGAAGGCGACGCGCTCGACGCCGTCATGGGCGAATACGGCGAAATCAGCGACCGCTTCGAGCGCTACGGCGGCTACGACATCGACTACCGCGTCGACATCGTGCTGGGCGGCTTAGGCGTCGCCGACCTCGCCCGCGACCGCCAGTTCGGCACGCTCTCCGGCGGCGAGAAGGCGCGCGTCGGGCTGGCGCTGCTGCTCTTGCAGTCGCCCGACGTGCTGCTGCTCGACGAGCCGACCAATCACCTCGACTTCGCCACCATGAACTGGCTGGAGGATTACCTGCAGCGCTATCGCGGCGCGATCCTCGTCGTCTCGCACGACCGCCAGTTCCTCAACCGCATCGCCACCGCGATTGTCGAGATCGACGAGCATACGCGCGCCGCCAAACGCTACAGCGGCGACTACGACACCTATCACCGCGCCAAGATGCAGGAGCGCGAGAAGTGGGCGCATGACTACGCGCAGCAGCAGGAGGAAATTAAGGCGCTGCGCATCGCCATCAAGCAGACCGCGCACAGCAATTCGAACTACCGCGCGCATACCGACAACGACAAGTACATCCGCAACGCCAAGATCGCCAATCATGCCGAAACGGTCTCCAAACGGGTGCGCTCCGCCGAGGAGAAGCTCAAGCGCATCGAAGCCGACCCGATCCCGCAGCCGCCCGACGCGCTGCGCTTCGAGGCGAGTTTCGACCCGCAGGCGCTCAAGGGGCGGCTGCCGCTGACCGTCGCGCGCCTGAGCAAGCGCTACGGCGACAAGACGATCTTCGACGACATCTCGTTCACGATTGAGCAGCGCAGCCGCGTGGTCTTCGTCGGCGTCAACGGCGCGGGCAAGTCGACGCTGCTGCGCATCCTCGTCGGCGACGAAACGCCGGACGACGGCGAGGTGTCCGTCAACCCCGCCGTGCGCGTCGGCTATCTGGATCAGGAAGGCAAGACGCTCGACCCTGACCACACGGTGTTCGAGGCGTACAGCCAGGGGCTTGGAGGGCAGCGAGCAGGCGCTCAAGTCGATCCTGCTGCGCTCCGGCTTGTTCCGCTACGACGACCTCGACAAGCGCGTCGGCGTGCTGAGCGCCGGGCAGCAGCGCAAGCTGCAAATCGCGCGCCTGATCGCCGCTCAATGCAATCTGCTGATTCTGGACGAGCCAACCAACTACGTCAGCTTCGACGTGCTCGAAGAGCTGGAGACGGCGCTCAAGAGCTTCCCCGGTCCCGTGATCGCCGCCTCGCACGACCGCCGCTTCATCCAGCAGTTCGAGGGCGAAGTCTGGGCGCTCGAAGACGGGCAGATTCTGGTCGATGGCTATGCGAAATACGTCGAGGCGCAGGTCGAAAACGTGTCATAATCTATAGGGGCACGGCGCTGCCGTGCCCCTATTCGATCCCATTGGAGAATACAGCATGGATTTCACCGGCAAGGTCGCCCTCGTCACGGGCGCGTCGCGCGGCATCGGGCGAGCGGTCGCGCAGCAGTTCGCGCAGCGCGGCGCAACAGTCGCCATTCACTACAACCAGAACCGCGCCGCCGCCGAGGAAACGCTCGCCCTGCTCCCTGGCGCGGGGCATCGCATCTACCAGGCGAATGTCGCCGACGCGGAGGCGGTGCGCCAGTTGGTCGATGCGGTCGTCGCCGAGATGGGCGCGCTGGACGTGCTGGTCAACAACGCGGGCATTTACACCGAGCATCCTATCGCCAGCGTGGACTACGCCGAATGGCAGCGCCAGTGGACGGAAATTCTCGGCGCGAACCTGATCGGCGCAGCCAACCTGTGCTACTGCGCGGCGCAGCACATGATCGCGCGCGGCGGCGGCAGGATCGTCAACGTGTCGTCGCGCGGCGCCTTTCGCGGCGAGCCTGCCGCGCCCGCCTACGGCGCGAGCAAAGCCGGGATGAATTCGATGGGGCAGTCGCTGGCGGTCGCGCTGGCGCCGCATCACATTTCCGTCGTGACGGTCGCGCCCGGTTGGGTCGAGACCGACATGGCGAAGGAGCATCTCGAAGGCGTGCAGGGCGACAGCATCCGTGCGCAAAGTCCGCTCAAGCGCGTGGCGACGCCAGAGGAAGTCGCGGCGGTGGTCGTCTTCTTCGCCTCGGACGAAGCGTTCTTCTCAACCGGCGCGGTCATCGACGTGAACGGCGCGTCTTACCTGCGCACCTGATGCCCGACATCCGCTGCCCCAACTGCGGACGCCGCAACGCCGAAGGCGCGCGTTACTGCGCGGGCTGCGGCGTCAATTTAGGCGATGCCGCGCCCAAAGACGCGCACGGTCGCCCGCAGTATGAGGCGGTCAGAAAATGGTCGTTCGGGGAATGGATCAGGCGGGTGTTCAGACGGACATCGTAGGGGCACGGTATATCGTGCCCCTACCCCACCACGTACACGGCGCACGACTCCGGCGGCAGCGTGACCGTATAGCGCAGCCATACGTCGTCGCTGGATGCGGGCACAATTTCCTCATCGTTCGCGTCGACGCGCCGAAGTCGACAGGCGTCGCCGCCCAGACCAAGCTGGGCACGGCTCAGGCAGAGGCGAACGCTGCGCGGCGTCCGCGCGTCGCCGAACTCCCCGGTTTCCAGATTGCCGAGCAGCACGTAGACCTGCCCGCCGCTGCGCCACAGGTGAAACGCCACCGGCTGCGCTCGTTCAATGCCGTCGAGGTAGCTCAACCCCGCCTCGCGCGCCAGCTCGTGCAGCAGCCGCGCGACCGCGAAATGCGGGTAGGTGCTGCCCAACTGGTACTTGGGCACGAACGGATTGAACGGCTCCGACCAGTCCGGCGGCTGCCAGTACGCCCACGCGCCGCGCCGCGTGATCAGCGGGGTCGCCTGCGTGCGATACAGCACCTGCGAGTCGTCCGCCGTGTCTATCGGTTGATGCTCCGGCAGATAGGGGCGATCATACGGCGGCGCGCCAGCCCCGGACGCGACGTGAAAATCCGCCGCTACGAGATCGCCATGCGGCGCGATACCCAGCCGCGCCTGCACCGCCGCGTCGAGCACATCCGCGCGCCCCGTGACCAGCACCGGGCAATCCGCCTGAAGCAGCGCCGCAGTCGCCGCCCTGCGCGATCAGCGCGTCCGCCGAAACACCGTCGAGCCATTCGGCGCGGGTCGCGCTCAAAATCGGCACGCCCCACTTCATCAGCAGCCCCGCCTGATCGTCGATCCACTCGCTGGCGTTCCAGTCGGGATGCTGCGCGCTCAGCCGCTCCATCAGCGCGCGGTTGTAGACCAGCGTCCAGCCGTAGACCTGCTCCAGCCGCGCCGCGCTCGCCCCCGCCGCGTCGAGATTCGTCCTGATGTAGTCCACGTCCTCGGCGCTGAGCAGGTCGAGCGCGCCGTTGTTGACCCACGAGACGTAGCTGCCGTCGGGCGGCTTGACGCCATCCGGCGCGCTGACCGCCGCGTGCGAGAACGCCCACATCGCCCAGCGCAGCTTGTCCGGCACCTGATGCAGCGTGTCCCAGGGTTCCCAGCCGTCCCAGGTCTCGATCAGGTTATAGAAGCGGCACGGCGTCGCGCGCTGCTGGTTCGCCCGCGCGATCATCGCGCCGCGCGTGAGCAGGTTCGCCGTCTGGAACGTCCAGCCCTTCCACAGTTGATGCCACCAGTCCTGCCACGCGCCGCCCCAGGTCTGCTCGACCCAGCCGTCGATGAAGCCGTCCGCCACCAGCGCCTCAAAATCGACACAGCCGACGCGCCAGTCCGCCACCGGGCTGATGGCGCTCGAATAGCCGAAGACCAGCTTCGCCGGGTTCGCCGTCTTGACCGCGCGGTAGAGGTCGCGCACCGATTGGCTGAACGCCGCCACCAGCGCCGGATCGGCAGGCGCGCTGGTGCCGTAGGGACCGTTGCGCGTATAGACCATCGGACCCGTCAGCCCGTCGCGCAGCAGCAGCGCGTCGAAGCCGGTGTAATCCGCAAAGCTGCCCCACTGCGCGCCGAAGAAATCGGGGAAGTACGTACCCTCGCTCAAGCCGTGCGGGAAAGCGGCGTAGGGATAATCGTCGGCGTGCAGGCGATTGATCGGATGCAGATCGGGCATCCCGATGATGGTGTGCGGCTCGGCGTAGAGTTCGGGATGGCGTTCGTACCAGCTTGAATCGAAGTCGTAGATTTTCAGTTCGGGGGGCCAGACCACGTGCCCCCAGCCGACGAACAGCACACCGATTTTGAAGTCCGCCAGCCCGCGATTCGCCGCCGCAGGTCGCAGCGCCGCGACAAACGCTCGCAGGTCGGCGTAGCTGTGCGCCGCCCACTTCGCCGTGCGGCGGCTGCGCGTCGGCATCTTTTGCTGCGGATCGCCTGACCACTCCGTCACCAGGTCGATCAGCCAGCCGACGTTGAAGAACAGCCCGCGCCAGCCCTCGACATGTTCCAGCAGCGGCGCGATGCGCTCGACCAGCGTCTCGATCTGCGGCTGAAGCGCCGCATCAGGATCGAACCAGGTCAGGTCCATTTCCAGCCAGCGGTCGCTCATCGGCGGCGTTCCATCTCCGCCAAAATCACGGGCAGTTCGGGCATGGTCTGCGCGCCGCCGACGCCCGTCACGGTGAAGCCGGCGGCGACGCTGGCGAACCGCGCCCGCTGCTCCAGCGACCAGCCCTGCAGCGTGCCGTACAGGAAGCCCGCGTCGTAAGCATCGCCCGCGCCGATAGTGTCCTCGACTTCGCCCAGCACAATCGCGTCCTGATGATGCCGCCAGCCGCTCTGATAGATGGTCGAGCCGTCCGCGCCCTGCTTGACGATCACGGTGGTCACGCCCGCATCCAGCAGGCGCGCCGCTGCCGCATCGATCTCGCTCTCGCCCGTGATGCTGCGCGCCTCGCCGTCGTCGCAGAACAGGATGTCGATGGAGGGCAGCACGTCTTCCAGCGCGGGCATCCAGGGCGCGGGCATGGCGAACAGCGGAAACTGCGGGTCGATGCTGGTGATCAGCCCGCGCGCCTTCGCCTCGCGGAACAGGTCGCGCGTACCGCCGTGCCACGCCTCTTTGTGATGCAGGTAGCCGCCCTGATGCAGCAGGCGCGCATCCAGCAGCCGTTCGATCTCATCGGGCGTGAACGTGCTCTGCCAGAGCGGATGCGTCGGCAGGCGGTAGATCAGCGGGCGCTTGCGGCTGCCGAACATCAGCGCGTAGACGCCGATGCCGCCGAGCGTATTGGGAATCCGCTCGACCGAGCCGGTGTCGACGCCCGCGCGCCGCAGCGTATCGTCGATGAACATGCCGAGCGGATCGTCCGGCAGGCACGAACAGACGCGCACCGACAGCCCCAGCCGCGCCAGATTCTGCACGGTGTAGCCGACCGATCCGGCAGCCGTCATGTCCATCTGGGCAGGACCGTCCCAGGTCGGGATCGACTCCCAGCTCGGCGGTCCCTCGCCCTTGATCAGCAGGTCGATGTTGAGCGGTCCGACGACCGACACGTCACGCATGGTCAACCTCCCCTCACCCCCGCTGACCTACGGTCAGCTTCCCCTCTCCCACGCAAGCGGAGAGAGGGGCGAAAAACGCTGAACAATTGGTGAGACATAGGTCTAATGCGTATCCTTCGGGAACAGCCAGTTCCAGACCTTCGCGTGGCGCGGGATGTTCGAGCGCTGCGTATCCGGGTTAATGTTGCCCTGCGCCACCGCGCCCCAGTACGGCAGAAGCTGCCCCGGCAGGATCGCCAGAATCGAGAACAGGATCGGGTCGGTCTCGTCCAGCCGGAACACGTCGTCCACCTGCTCGGCGACCGCCTCGTCGTCCTCGCTGATGATGCCCACCGACGGCGATTTGAGCATGTACGTCACCTGCGCGATGTCGCGCAGTTCCTTGTAGCCGGGGTCTTCCAGCGGCGCGACCACGATGGTCAGGATGTTCGGCTGAGTCAAGCCGAGCGCGCCGTGAATGTGCCGCCCGGCGCACATCGCCTTGGTCGGGATGTGGCTCATCTCGTCGTACTTGAGCGCGATCTCCTCCGCCGTGCCTTCGTTCGCGCCGCTGCCGACCACCAGAATCGAGCGGATGTCCTTGTAGCGCGCCGAGATAATGCGGGCGCGCTCGCTCACCCAGTCGAACATGGCGTCGTACTTGTCGGCGCTGGCGAACAGCCTCCCGCGCAGGTCGTCCCAGTCGCGGGCGTCGGGGCGGGTCAGCGCGCCGATCTCCAGCGCCAGCCAGACCGTCGCCGCCAGCCGCGTCGTGTAGTGAAACGTGTCCGAGCCGCCCGTGTCGAAGCCGCCGGAGCAAACAATCGAGTCGTCGCATTTCTGGGTGATCGGGCTGCCCGCGATGCTCGTGAAGGCGACCTGATACGCGCCGAGTTCTTTCGCCTTAGCGGCGGCGCGGTTGCTGTCGACGGTGCTGCCGCTGCCGGAATACGAGAAGAACGCCGTGCGCGTGAAGTCAATCGGATGGTCGTAGTTGACGTACTCCAGCGAGTCGAGGTCGCGCGCGTCCCAGCCCGCCCACGACCAGAACGCCGCCGACGCCGTGTGCGCCACGAACTGCGACGTGCCCAAGCCGTGCCCCGCCATCCCCTGAAAGCCGCGCTCGACCAGCCGTTTGGCAATGGCAGGGACGACTTCGCGGTTGTTGGCGAAAGTCTCGCGCAGGGCTTTGCCCTGGCTGTGGATGTCGCCGTAGAGGTTGAACGGGTGCTGCGTTTTCGGCTCGGTGCCGAGCGCGCGGTACATGATCGAGTACTCCGCCGTGCCCTCGATGTGGCGCTGGATGTCGCCCTCGATGCCCCACTGCTTGATGCGCTTGCCCGTCTCGCGCTCGTATTGATCCGTCATGAACGTCGCTCCTGTGTCCCGAATAATTCGCGTGTCTTCGTAGGGGCAGGTTTGAAACCCGCCCCTACACATTCTGCATTTCAGTTTCGCCCAACGCATAGCGCAGAATCGCCTCCTGCGTCGCCGTGTGCCCGTCGAGGTCGGCGGCGATGCGCCCCTCGCGCATCACCAGAATGCGGTGCGCCAAGCCGAGAATTTCGGCAAGCTCGGACGAGATCAGCAGCACGGCGCGCCCGGCGGCTGCCTGCGCGGCGATGAACTGGTAGATGTCGAACTTGACGCCCACGTCGATGCCCTGCGTCGGCTCCATGAAGATGAAAATCTCCGGGTCGAGCGCCAGGCACTTCGCCAGCGCCACTTTCTGCTGGTTGCCGCCGCTCAGGTTGAGCACCAGTTGATCGAGGCTCGGCGTCTTGATGTCGAGCGCGTCCACCTGCGCCTGCGCGACCGCGCGCTCCTGCGCCGGGCTGACGAAGCCGAGCGGATTGGCGATGCGTCGCAGCACCGGCAGCGCGATATTCTTGCGGATGCTCATCTCCTGCAGCACGCCCTCGGTCTTGCGGTCTTCAGGCAGGTAGATCAGCCCACGACTGAGCGCGCGCCCCGGCTGCGGCTTGTACGGCTCGCCCATCAGCGTGACGCGCCCGCCGCTCAGCGGCAGATCGCCGAACAGCGCGCGACCGAGTTCCGTCTTGCCGCTGCCGGACAAGCCCGCCACCGCCAGCACCTCACCGCGATGCAGACTGAAGCTCACGTCGTCCAGCGCGCCGCGCGCGCACAAGCCCTCGACGCGCAGCACTTCGTCGCCGTGACTGAACGCCTTCTCCGGGAAGACGCCCGCCAGCTTGCGCCCGATCATGTCCTCGATCAGCGACTCGCGCGTCACCTCGCCCAGCGGCTTGCTGCTGATGTGCGCGCCGTCGCGCAGCACCGTCACCGCGTCCGCCAGCCGAAAAATCTCTTCCAGCCGGTGCGAGACGTACAGAATGGTCACGCCCTGCGCCTTGAGCAGATCGACGATGCCGAACAGCGCCTCGACTTCGGTCTGGTTGAGCGCCGAAGTCGGCTCGTCCATGATCAGCAGCTTGCTCTCATTCAGCAGCGCCTTGCCGATTTCGACGATCTGCTTCTCGCTAACCTTGAGCAGCCCGACGATCTGATCCGGCTGCAAGTAACTCGCGTTCAGGCGCGCCAGCACCTGCACGGTCTGCTCGCGCATCGCCTTCGTGTCGATCAAGCCGATGCCCGTGCGCGGCTCCTTGCCGAGCAGAATATTCTGCATCACCGTGCGGTCGGGCAGCAGATTAAAGACCTGATAGATGGTCGAAACGCCCGCGCCGAGCGCCGCTTTGGGGTCGCGCGGGGCGTAGACAGCGTCATCCAGCCAGATCGTGCCGCTGTCCGGCTGCTCCGCGCCCGCCAGGATTTTGATCAGCGTCGATTTGCCCGCGCCGTTCTCGCCGACCAGCGCGTGAACCTGCCCGCGCTCGACCGCGAACGACACGCCGCGCAGCGCCTGCACGCCGGGATACGCCTTGCTGACCGATTCCAGTCGTAGGAAGCTCATAGCCGCAGCGTCCGTAAGCGATCCAGCGACAGCGCCACGATCAGGATCAGACCGGAGATCACCCGCTGCGTGTAGATGCTGATGTTGAGCAGCACCATGCCGTTGGTGATCGTCGTCAGGAAGATCGCGGCGATCAGCGTATTGACGATCTTGCCGCGCCCGCCCGTCAGGCTGGCGCCGCCCAGCACGACCGCCGTCAGAATTGGGAACAGGAAATCCGACCCCATCCCGGCGGTCGCCGTCCCCTGCCGCGCGATCTGCATGACGCCGCCGATGGCTGCCAGCATCCCGGCAAGCACGTAAGCCGCCACCTTGATACGATTGACGTTCACGCCGGAGAGCCAGGCGGCTTTGGCGTTGTTGCCGCTGGCGAAGACGTAAGCGCCGAAGGTCGTGCGCCGCAGCACCACGAACGCCAGCGCGTAAAAGACGAACAGGATGATGACCGGCACGGGAATCGCGTCGAAGAGCGTGCCGCTCGAAAGGAACTTGATGCTGCTGATCGGGTCGCCGAAGATCGTCTTGCCCTGCGTCAGAATGAATGCCAAGCCTTCGAGGATGCTCATCATGCCCAGCGTGGTGATGATGGCGTTGATCTTCAGCCGCGTGACGATCAGTCCGTTGACCAACCCGATCAACGCGCCGATCCCCAGCGCGGCTGCGCCGGCGATCAGCGGCGGCAGATCGTTGTTGACCATCAGCATCGCCATGACGACGCCGGAAAGCGACAGATTCGCCGCCATCGACAGGTCCATATCCCCCATCAAAATGATGAAGTGCGCGCCGATGGCGACCACGCCGATGATCGACGCCTGGCGCAGCACCGTAAACAGGTTGTTGGTGGTGGCGAAGTTGCGCGTGTTCAGCGCCAGGTAGACTGCCCACAGCAGGAAGATGACGATGAAACCCTGCTCGCCGATCCATTGAATCGCCCGGCGACCCGTCGTCCGCTCCCCGCGAATATTCTGTCCAGAAGCCATTGCATTGTTCCAGAGGTTTTGAGAATAAAATCCCACTCGTAGGGGCGCGATGACCCTGACCTTAACCCCACCCCCGCCCCTCCCCGACTTCAGGGAGGGGTACGAACCCGTTCGCGCTTTCTCCCGAATTCGGGGGAAGGAAACGACCGTAGGTCGTGGGAAGGAGGTAAGGTCAACGGTAACCGTGCATCAGTCAATCGACACGGACGTAATCTCTTACCCCGCGTTGTCCTTGGTGATCAGCGTCACCGGCACGGCGATGTCGTGCGGGAAATCGCCGCCCGCCAGCAGACTGCACGGCGGCGTTGGCGGACATCACGCCCGTCTGCGCCGGGGACGTATCCACCGTGCCGCGATACATCCCACCCGCCGCGATCAACTCGCGCGCCTGCGGCTCGGCGTCGATGCCGACGATGATGGCGTTGTCGTTCCCGGCGTTTTGCAGCGCCTGCATCGCGCCGTAAGCGCCCGCGTCGTTGATGCTGACGACCACGTTGATGTCAGGATGTTCGATCAACGCCGACTCCATCGAGGAAAGACCGTTCTCGGTCGTGCCGCCCAGGTAATTGCCGACGATGGTCGCGTCGGGCGCGTTCGTCTCAATCGCCGCGCGAATCGCATCCGCGCGCACGACCACGTTCGCCACGTCCGGGTAGTCGAGGATGGCGACGTTGGCTTTGCCGCCCATCTCGTCGTTGATCAACTGCGCGGCGTAATCGCCTGCCGCTTTACCGAGGTCGGCGTCTTCGATGCTGATGGTCACGCCGCCCAGGTCGCCCGCCTGACGCCCGGCATACTGCACGATCTGCACACCCTGATCCGCTGCCGCCTGAAGCGCGGAGAGCACGCTCGGCGGATCAAACAGGCAGACGATCAGCACCTTCGCGCCGCTCGCCGTGAAGTTCTCAATCGCGCTGATCTGCTTCTCGACGTTGATTTCGGGATCGAATTCACTGCGCCGGAATGCCCAGATCGGTCCAGCCGCGCCTTCGCCGGAATTGGCGACGGTCGAGTGATAGTCGGTCGAGAGCGTGCAGGCGAATGATGGCGACGAAACCGTCGCTGCCGAGCGCCGTTTTTGCCGCTGCGACTTCGGCATCGCTCGGCACGAGGTCTTCCGCCGTGCCCAGCGGCGCCATTTCAGTCATCTCAGGCGTCATTTCGGGGGTCGCGTCCTGCGCGTGGACGGCAAGCGCGCCGATGGTCAAAATCAAAATCAGCATCAGGTAAATGGACTTTTTCATCACTACTCTCCTAAAAGGCTTATCAGTCAAAGTCCTACAGGTTCCGAAGCGCCGCGCCTCCTTTCGTCCGTTCTCGCTTCTAAATCTCGCTTGTTAATTCTCGTCTTCGAGCCGCAGGAGCGCCTGAATCGTGCGCTCGTCGCTGATCAGTACGTTGAGGTAGCGCCCGCGCAGCGCGCCCAGCAGCGCCGCGACTTTATCGTCGCCGCCCGCCACGCCCACCGACAGCTTCGCCGCGCGCAGCCGCTCCAGCTCGATGCCGACGATCCGCTCGCCGAAGGCGGTCGGCTGCTCGCGCCCGTCGATGTCGAAGAAGCGTCCGCAGATGTCGCCGACCGCGCGCCCGCGCAGGTCGTCCAGCTCGTAATCGCGGATCAAGCCGACGCGCGCGTAAAGCTGGTCGCTCTCCAGCGTGCCCAGTCCGACGACGTACACGTCCGCCGAGTTGGTCACTGCCAGCGACGATTGCAGCGTCGGGTTGGCGGCGACGAACTCCGCCGCGCTGCCCGCCCCCAGAATCGCCGGGGCGCTCAGGTAGTACGCCTGTCCGCTCCAGGCTTCGGCGGCGTGCCGCGCGACCTCGTTGTAGTCGATCTGGTGCGCTTCGTGACCGATGCTGCCCATCGCCTGCACCACGATCACGTCGGCAATCGTGCGCTTGGGCAGCGCGTCGACCGTCGCCCGCAGCGTGCGTCCACAGCCGAGCGCCAGCCGCATCCCCGGCTGTACCGTGTCCGCGAGGTAGTTGGCGGCGAAGCGCCCGATCATCGCCCGCTGCGCGTCCGGATCATCGCTGAAGGTCGGCGCGACGATCACGGCTTTCAGGTGCGGGTAGCGCCCGCGCAGCGCGTGCGCCAGCGCGTCGAACGTCCACTCCGGCGCGGCAATGTTGATCTGCACGATGCCCAGTTCGCGGGCGGTCGCCAGATAGCGTGAAATCAGGCTGCGCGACAAGCCGAGGCTGCGCGCGATCTCCGCCTGCGTCTGGTTCTCCAGATAGTAGGCGCGCGCCACCTCGACAAGTTTGGCGATATAGGCATCGGGGTTTTTCACATTTGTGATTTCACGTTTGTTCATACGACCAATGTAACGCGGCAATTCACGTCTGTCAAATCACATTTGTGAATATGCACCGCGCCTTTTCGGCATTCCTGGCATCCTGGCGATTCACCTGGACTCTCGCTGCCCCTCTTTACAACCCCTGACGACTTATGCTATACTGCGAGGCGTTTGTTTATTCAGGTTACGCAGGAGGCGTATATGTCCAGCCAAGTCTTCACGACCCTTGTCGCAACGGGTACGCCTGCTGCCGCTTAAGCTGCCCTCGTAACACCCCAACAGGCGTACAGACGAAATCGCCCCGTCAGGGATGCGATTGTGCTGCCTGTTGACTCCCCCACGCGAAGCATCCCTTCGTCACTGGTCAGGTCAACATGCAAGGATTGGATTCGCGGCTGGCATCGCGCCAGCGTTGTTGACTGATTCTGACCATTGAAGGACATTTCCATCTTGAACGACTTCGATCAATACGAAGACTACGAAGCGCTGTTCGACCCCGTGAGCCACGACCGCAAGGCGCGGCGCGGGCGCAAGCCAGATGCACGCCACAAGGCGAAAAAGCAGCGCAGCGCGGTGATCGAGGAGATCGCCGATAACGCCAGCGCCGAGGTCGCCTTCGAGACGACTTACGTGCCCGGTCATTTTGAACAGGGCTGGCTGCTCGAACTCGCTGCGACCATTCTACGACCGGGGCTTGATCACCGACGTGCTGGCGCGCATCAAGGGCGGCAAGGAAGCCAACGTCTACCGCTGCGCCGCGCACCCCGGAACCGGGCTGTCGCTGGTCGCGGCGAAGGTCTACCGCCCGCGCATGTTCCGCAACCTGCGCAACGACAAGATGTACCGCGAGGGGCGCGAAGTGCTGACCGCCGACGGCAAGGTGGTCAAGAAGAACGACCACCGCGTCATGCGCGCCATCGGCAAGAAATCGGCGTTCGGCGAGCAGGTCTCGCATACGTCATGGCTGATGTACGAGTACACCTCGCTGCGACGGCTGTATGAGGCGGGCGCGTCCGTCCCGCAGCCGATTTCCAACGCCGAAAACGCGCTGCTGATGGGTTACTGCGGCGACGACAAGATGGCAGCCCCGGCGCTCAGCGAGATCGCGCTCGACGCCGACGAAGCCAAGCCGCTGTTTGTGGAGGTGCTGCGCAACATCGAGGTCATGCTGCAAAACAGCATGATTCACGGCGACCTGTCCGCCTACAACATCCTCTACTGGGAGGGCGAGATTACGCTCATCGATTTCCCGCAGGTGACGGACACGCGCATCAATTCGCGGGCGTATGACATCCTGAAGCGCGACATCACGCGCGTCTGCGAATACTTCGCGGATCAGGGCGTCAGCAGCGACCCCAACGGCATCATGTACCGCATGTGGAAACGCTACGTCGAACTCGACGCCGAAATTCGGGCAGCCGACCTGTCGGTGCTGATTGACGACGATGAATAGCATGTTGTAGGGGCATGGCGCGCCATGCCCCTACGGAGAATCGCCATCCTCCGCCGAGATTGCCACGTCTTCGCCGGCAGCGCGCGCGAGGATGTACTGCACAGGCGTATCGCCGGTGTTTTCGGTGCTGTGGATCATCCCTGCCGGGATGTAGATGAAATCCCCGGCGTACACGTCCTCCCAGCGCTCGTCGTTGGGACCGAAATACGCCCGCGCCTGCCCGGAAATCACGAAGACCGCCGTCTCAAATGGATGATAATGGCGCGTCGATTTCGACCCCGCCGGGACGACGCCAAACGCCATGCTCAGGCTCTGGCTGCCGCTCGTTACAGACGACACACCGAACTCGCGGATCAGCCCGTGATCCGATTTGTTCATGGTCTCGTCGGAGTGAATCACCACGAAATCGTCTTGAGGGAATGTTTTCGCCATTTTTCCACCAATTTGCCTACTTTACAGCATTCAAACAATCCAGTATCTTTATAATCACACATAATACTTTTTGGGTTTAATCAGGATACCATGAGAAACCGAAGCCAAGAGGAGAATTTCAAGTTATTGCTCGACGCCTTCCGACTCGCCGGGTCGCGGGGGTTGTCCATCGACCAAGCCAAAGAGATTGTGTTTGGCAAGGATAATACGGCAGGGTCACGCACCAAGAAATTATTAGAGCGCCTCAAATCCAAAGGCGTGATCCGCCCGCAAATGGGGCTAGCCGGAATCGTCTACGTCATCAACGCCGGGCAGTAATGGGCGACCTGTACGTCGTCCCGACTCCCATCGGCAATCTCGAAGACATCAGTTTACGAGCGCTGCACGTCCTCCAGAGCGTTAGTTTAATCGCGGCTGAAGACACGCGCCATTCGCGCAAGCTGGTCAGCCGCTTTCACATCAGCACGCGCCTGACCAGCTACCACGAGCACAACAAGCACACCAAGACGGGCGCGCTGCTCGACGCGCTGGCGGCAGGCGACGTGGCGATCATCACCGACGCGGGCACGCCGGGCATCTCCGACCCCGGCTACGAGCTGATCGCCGGGGCGATTGACGCGGGCATCCGCGTGATCGCGCTGCCGGGCGCGAACGCCATCACGACGGCGCTGAGCGCCTCCGGCTTGCCGACCGATTCGTTTCGCTTCTACGGCTTCCCGCCGCGCAAGGACAGCGAACTGCGCGCCTTCCTCGCCGCGCTCGCCGACTGCCCCGAAACGCTGATCTTCTACGAAAGCCCGAACCGCCTCGTCAGGACGCTGGGCGTGATGCGCGACGTGCTCGGCGACCGCTCCGCCGTCGTCGGGCTGGAAGTGACCAAGCTGTTCGAGGAGTTCGCGCGCGGGGCGTTCAGCGATCTGATCGATCACTTCGCGCGCGAGCCGATTCGCGGCGAAGTCACGCTGATGGTAGCGGGAAAGCAAAAGTAAAAAGATTCAACGCAAAGACGCAAAGGGAAAAACAGGCGCAAAGATTATCTGAATCATTTTCTTTGCGTCTTTCACCCTTTGCGTCTTTGCGTTAAGTTTTTTTGGTTATCAAGAACGCCAGCTCGCTGGCAAAATCATACCGCCGGATCGTCCAGCCCTGCCCCGCGACCAGATCGTTGAACTGCGCCTCGTAAGTCGCGCGCATCCCCTTCCCTCGCCCGCCCAGGCTCTGCGCCGGGTACGACACCAGCACGTGCTGCGCCTGAACGCCCTCCAGCAGCCGCGCGCCGATGCCCTTGTCGATCTGCTGCAAGCACGGGATCGCCTTGACGATCAGCGCCAGATCGACGGGCTGCTGCGGAATCGTCTGCGTCACGTCCAGCGCCCAGGCTTCGCCGCGCACGCCGAGCAGCGGGAACGCCCGATTGAGGAAATCGGCTAGATCGGTATAGATGTCGCAGGCGTAGTACGTCGCCCCTTCCGCCAGCGGCATGAACGGGATCGCCAGCGGGTTCAAGCCGCAGGCCACGTCCAGCACCGAACGCACCGGCGCGATCTCCGCCAGCGCCGCAGCGTAGAACTCGTCGAGGATCGGCAGCCGCTCGCGCGTTGAAGCGTGCGTCTGCATCAGCGCCCGGCAGACCTCGCGGCGATCATCGAGGTTTTGCGCCGCTGCGAGCCGCGCCAGCCACGAGTCGTAGTCCGGCGGCGCGCTCAGGTACGCGCCCGCCACCTGATGCAGCCGGTTCTTGGTCGCCTTGACCGCTTCTTTGAGCTTCGGGCGCTTGCCGAGTTCTTCCACGCCCAGCCTGCGCACGAACTCCGGCGCGACGCTGCGATACTTGGCGCTCGCCCGCACCGCGTCCACCAGCGCGTCGAGATCAGCCATACGTTTTGAGCCGCGCGATCAACTGGTTCATGAAGCGCAGGTTGTGGATGGTCGCCAGGCGCATGTAAAGCGCGTCGCCGATGTGGTAGAGGTGCTGCAGGTAGCTGAGCGAGTAGCCGGAGCAGGCGGCGCAGTCGCAGTAAGGCGAAATCGGCTCAGTCTCGCGGATGTGCTTCTTGTCCTCCACGTAGACGAACTCGAACCACTTGCCCGCAAACGTCGTCAGCGCCGGGTCGCCCGTGTAGCGGTAAAGCCGCCCTTTGCGTGCGTCGCGGGTCGGGAGCGCGCTGTCGAAGATGTCGTAGCCCAGCCGGAAGCAGTCGACCACGTTCTGCGGATGCCCGACGCCGAGCGCGTGGATCGGATACTGCGGCGGGATCAGTTCGCGCAGATAGGCGAAGATGTCGGCGACGAGCTTGCCCTCGCCGTCGAGCGGATAGCCGCCGTAGCCATAGCCGTCGAAGCCGATGGCGAGCAGTTGCTCAGCGCACTGCCTGCGCAGTTCCAGTACGCCGCCGCCCTGCACGACGGCGAACAGCAGCGGGCGCGTCTCCGGCTTCTTCTGCGCCATCAGCCGGTCGAACTCCTCGCGGCAGCGTTTCGCCCACTTGATCGTGCGCCGCACCGAGTTGACCTGCGTCTCCTCGGAGTCATCCACGTGGGTGCAGTCGTCCAGACAGAAGACGATGTCGCCGCCGTAGCTCACCTGAAGCTGGATGCTCTTTTCCGGCGAGAGGTTGTACTTGGAACCGTCCTCGGCGCGGTAAATCATGCCCTTCTCGCTCAGGCTGCCGGATTTGGGATTCTGGCGCACCAGCGAGTAGACCTGAAAGCCGCCGGAGTCGGTCACGATGGGACGATCCCAGTGGGCGAAGCGATGCAGCCCGCCGTGCTGCTGGATCACCGACGAGCCGGGGTGCTGCATCAGGTGAAAGGTGCTCATCACCAGCCCGGTGACACCGCAGCCTTCCAGATCGGCGCTGTCCACTGCCCGCACCACGCCGCGCGTCGCGTCCGGCAGAAAGACCGGGAATTCCAGCGTCCCGTGCGCCAGAGTCAAGGATGTGGTCGCTTCGCGTGAAGCCATAGTTCTCGCACCGAAAACCAACGTCGGAGCGATTGTAGCGATCAATGGGGTTATTCAGTAGGGGGAACGATCAGGTGGGGATTTTCAGCCTCGCCCGATCCACTCCAGTAAAGGGAGCGGATCGAGTGGTATGGATTGAGAAAAGGAATAATCGCGGCGCACGCCCTCCCGGCTGCTGCCGCCGCGCGTCGCGTCAATATTTAGGCGCCGCGCGCTTGAGAATCGCCGTGTGAGCATGAATCTGCTCGTGGATCAGTTCGACGCGCTCGTACACCGAACAGGACTCGCAGTTGTGCTTGACCGGGAATTCAACCGACCAGTCAGGCAGCGTGCGCAGCAGTCCATCCAGCTCGTGATGGAGCAGATTGAGCCGTTCCGCCAGCATGACCATCGGCTCGCTGGCATAGTGATGCCGCGCAGAAGCGTCGAGCGCGTCATACGTGCCGTCGATCAGACTGGGCTGCTGCCCGACGGCAAGCGCGCGCAGCACTTCGACGTAGCGCTCGTGCCAGTAAACCAACTGCGCTAACACCCCATGCGCGGTGTAGCGCCCTTCGGCAACAATGGGGCTGAGCGTCGAGAAAAATGCCGCTGCGTCGACAACGGTACAGTTCAGCTCCTCCAGAATTTCTTCGCGGGTACGATCTTCAACGCTCATCATGTGTCCTTTCACACTCTCTAAATGCAGTTTACGACCGTGAAAGGACAGACGCGCCCGTGCGAAATAGCACCCACGAACGTGATCTTTGTCGTAAATCTTACTAATTGCAGGCGGCGATCACTTCCGACTGGAAGCGCTCCGGCTGCTCGACATGGATGGTGTGCCCCGCGCGCGGGACAACAACCAATGTCGAGCGAGCGATGTGCGCGTGCATCTCCGCGTTGATGGCGCTGAACTTACCGTCCAGCTCGCCTGCCAGCAGCAGCACCGGAAGGTCGAGTTCGCTCAGCCGATCCCACAGCGACGGCTGAGCGCCCGTTCCCATCCCGCGCAGGCTGTTGGCGAGACCCGCCGGATCGTTGTGCAAGCGCAGCGCGTGCAGCCGTTCGCGTATTTCGGCGGACTGCGTGGCGAACAGCGGCAGATTCGTCCAGTAGTCGGCGAAAGCGGCGATCCCGTCGCGCTCGATGCGCTGCGCCAGCGCTTCGTCCTGTGCCACGCGCGCCTCTCGTTCGGCTGCGGTCTTCAACCCCGGCGACGCGCTTTCGAGGATCAGGCGGCGGATGCGCGACGGATAGGTCAGCGCCGTATCGAGCGCCAGCCGCCCGCCCATCGAGTAGCCAAGCAGATTGACGGTGGGCAGATCGAGCGCGTCGAAGAGGACGATCAGGTCTTGCGCTGCAAGTTCCATCCGGTAGCGAGCCGGGTCAGGCGGCGATTCGGTCCCGCCATGCCCCAGCAGATCAACCGTGACGACCTGAAACCGCCGCGCGAAAGCATCGACGTGTTGCGCCCAGTTCGCGCCGCTGCCCGTGAAGCCGTGCAGCAGAACGAGCGGATCACCCGCGCCCTGCGTCTCGACGTGATAGCGAACGCCGTTGATCAGCATGGCGAAAAAACCTGACGCAAAGACACAAAGGTACGAAGGCGCAAAGAAAATTGAATCAAACCCGTTGCGTTTTTCATTCTTTGCGCCTTTGCGTTAAAAGCTCTTTCACTTTTGCGCGCTGCACCTTGCCGGAGGCGGTCTGCGGCAGCGCATCCACGAACACGATCCGGCGCGGCTGCTTGTAGCCCGCCAGCCGCTCCCGGCTGAAGGCGATCAGGTCGTCTTCGCTGAGCATTTCGCCGTCTCGCAGCGCCACCATCGCGGCGACGCGCTGCCCCCACTCGGCATCCGGCACGCCGACGACGCAGACATCCGCGACGGCGGGATGCCCGCGCAGCACGGCTTCGACTTCCGACGGATAGACGTTCTCGCCGCCGCTGACGATCAGGTCGCTGCGCCGCTGCACGATCCACAGGTCGCCGTCGGCGTCCAGATAGCCGATGTCACCCGTGCGAAACGTGCCGCCCGTTTCTGCCTGACCGAGATAGCCCTTCATGACCGTGTCGCCGCTGACGACGATCTCGCCGTATTCGCCCGGCGGCAGATCGTAGCCCTCGTCGTCGACGATGCGCACCGTCGTACCGGCGGAAACTGACGTATCCGATAGCGGCTTGCCGACGCTGCCCGGCTTGGCGCGCACCTGCTCAGGCGTCGCGGTTGCCACCTGCGAGGCGCACTCGGTCAAGCCGTAGGTCAGCGCAATCGGCAGATCGCGCTCGATGCAGCGCTGCACCAGTTCGGGCGATGCTGCCGCGCCGCCGAGCAGGAGAAGCCGCAGCGAAGGCGGCGGCTCGAAGCCCGCTTCCAACATGCGATAGAGCTGCGTCGGCACCAGCGAGACAATCGTCGCCTGCGAATCGTGCAGCGCCTTCATGATCGCCCCGGTGCTGGTCGCTTTGGGCAGCACGATGGACGAGCCATAGATGGCAGAGCGGAAGATGATCGACAGCCCGCCGACGTGATAGAACGGCAGCGGGCACAGCCAGCGATCATCGGGCGACGCGCCGAGCCGCTCAGCAGAAGCTAGCGCGCTGTGATACAGGTTGCCGAAAGTGATCTGCGCGCCTTTGGGCGTGCCGGTCGTGCCAGAGGTGAACACGATGGATTGAACGGCGTCGAGGTCGAGCGGCGCGGGCGTAAACGGGACGGGTTCGACCGCCGACCAGTCGTCTGCCGTGCGAATCACGCATTTCGCGCTCACCCGCTCGATCAGTTGCGCCTGTTCAGGCAGCGTCAGCCGAAGGTTAAGCGGAACAACCACCGCGCCGAGGCGCGCCGCAGCCGCGATCAGGCAGGCATACTCATGTCCGTTGGGCAGTAGCGCCGCGACCTCGTCGCCCGCCGTCACGCCGAGCGCCGCCAGCCGCCCACAGAGTTGATTGACCAGCGCGTCAATTTGGCGATACGTCCACGTCTGATTGCCGACGATCAGCGCGAGGTTGTCAGGCGTGCGCTCTGCCGCTGTTGCTAGCCAGTCGCGCATGGTCTACGGATGACGCGGGAACTTGCCGAAGTCCGGCTTGCGCTTCTCGACAAAGGCGTCGCGCCCCTCCTTGCCCTCGTCGGTCATGTAATAGAGCATGGTCGCGTCGCCCGCCAGCACCTGCAAGCCCGTCTGCCCGTCGAGGTCGGCGTTCAGCCCCGCTTTCACGAAGCGAATCGCAATCGGGCTTTTGCTGAGGATTTCCTGCGCCCACTGCACGCCCTCGGCTTCCAGTTGATCGACCGGGACGACGGTGTTGACCAGCCCCATGTCGAGCGCCTGCTGCGCGTTGTACTGGCGGCACAGATACCAGATTTCGCGCGCCTTCTTCTGCCCGACGATGCTGGCGAGATAGCTCGCGCCGTAGCCGCCGTCGAAGCTGCCGACTTTGGGACCCGTCTGCCCGAAAATGGCGTTGTCGGCGGCAATCGTCAGGTCGCAGATCACGTGCAGCACGTGCCCGCCGCCGATAGCATAGCCCGCCACCAGCGCGATCACCGGCTTGGGCATGGTGCGGATAATGCGCTGAAGCTCCAGCACGTTCAGGCGCGCCACGCCATGATCGTCCACGTACCCGGCGTGCCCGCGCACCTTCTGGTCGCCGCCCGCGCAGAAGGCGTATTTGCCGTCATTGGCGGGACCGTTGCCCGTCAGCAGCACCACGCCGATCTCCGGGTCCATCCACGCCGACTTGAACGCCTCGATCATCTCGTCAATCGTCTTGGGGCGGAAGGCGTTGCGCACTTCCGGGCGGTTGAAGGCGATGCGCGCCATGCCATCCGCCTTGTGATAGGTGATGTCTTCGTATTCCTTGACCTGTACCCAATCTGTCATACATCTCTCCTTTGCGTCTTTGCGTTAAGTTTTTCTCGTACAGCAGCGATCACTTCGCGCCGCCGCTGTTCGTCATGCCGGATGTCCGTGCGCACTTCGATGATGCGCGGCTTGCCGCTGCCGATGCTCTCGCCGAGCAGCCGCCGGAACTCCGCGCGGTTATCCGTGCTGGCGAAATCCAGCTCGTAGAGCCGCGCCGCGTGCTCGAAGCGCAGATTGTGCGGCATGAGGAACAGATCGGTGAACGGGGGATCGAACTGGTTGATCGGCAGGCGGTTGAAGATGCCGCCGCCGTTGTTGTTCATCAGCACGATGGTCACGTTGGTCAGATCGAGGTTCTTGACCGCGAACAAGCCATTCATGTCGTGGTAGAAGGTGATGTCGCCGACCAGCAGCACCAGCGGATCGCCCGTCTGCGATGCGATTCCGAGCGCCGTCGAGGTATTGCCGTCGATGCCGCTCGCGCCGCGATTGCCGAAGACGTGGATGTTCTTGGCGGACGGCTTGCCGAACTGATCGACGTGGCGGATCGGCAGGCTGTTGCCCGCGAACAGGTGGGCTTCGTCGGGCAGCGCCTCGATCAGGTCATAGACGAACGCGCCGTCGAAGTCGTCGCCGGAATTGAGCGCCTGTTCCGTCGTTTCCCATGTGGCGGATTCGAGCGCGCGCCACTGCTCCAGCCACGTCGAAGTCGAGCGATAGCCGTTCGTCGGTATAGAGCGCGGCGACGAACTCCAGCGGATCCGCCTGAATGTATTCAGTCGTGCGATGCAAATCGTCCGCCCACACGCCGCTGTCGCCGACCTGTATGAAATGTTCCGGCTGCGCCCGATCCAGATACTCGTTCAGCCACTTGGAAGTCGGCACTTGACCGAACCGGATGACGACGTCCGGCGCTTCGATGGACGCGCCGTTGAGAAAGGTCTCGCTCCCGCCGATCACCGCCGTCGACTTCGTATGCGCGCCAAAGCGTGCCTCTGCCAACGGATCCGCCAGAATGGGATAGCCGCTGATCTGCGAGAGCAGCGAGATCGCCCGCGTGAAATCCCCGCCCGGCGTGCGCGGACCGCAGACGATTAGCCCCCTTTCGTAGCGGCGCATCTTCGCCTCGAAGGCATCCCACTGCGCGCTGGGCGCCAGCGTCACGCTCCGCGCGAAGGACGTGAACGCCCCGACATCTTCGCGCGGCGGGAAATCCGTCTTATCCGTTTCAACGAGCGTCGGCTCCAGCGGCTTGCGGAACGGCATGTTGAGATGCACCACGCCCTTGCGCAGCCCGTTGGCGGTCGCGTAGGCGCGAGCGGCGGTCGTGCGCAGATAGCGGATCAGCAGCGGATCGGGGTCGGCTTCCGGCAGCGCCATGTCCACCGACCAGAGCGCGTAGCCGCCGTAGAGCTTGACCTGATCGATGGTCTGGTTTGCGCCGCTGTCGCGCAGCTCCGGCGGACGGTCGCCCGTCAGGATGATCAGCGGCACCTGCGACTGGTTTGCCTCGATCACCGCCGGGAAGAACTCCGCCAGCGCCGTCCCCGACGTGCAGACCAGCGCGACCGGCTGATCGGTCTTGAGGGCGATGCCAAGCGCGAAGAACGACGGCGCTGCGCTCGTCCATATGCCTGTAGACGGTGATGCCGGGATGCTGCGCGAAGGCGACCGTCAGCGGCGTCGAGCGCGAACCGGGCGCGATGCAAACGGCTTTCAGTCCGCTGCGCGCCAGTTCATCGACGACGATTTGCGCCCACAGGAGATTACGATTCGGCGCGTTCATACGCTTGTGCTCCTAATGCATCCAGCATCGGCTTGAACTTGAGCGCCGTCTCGTCCCACTCCTTCTGCGGGACGGAATCGGCGACGATGCCCGCCCCGGCGTACAACCAGACACGCTCGTTCTGGCTGATGGCGGAGCGGATGGCGACGGCGAACGCGCCGTCGAGCTTGTCGTCAATCCAGCCAACCGGCGAGGCGTACCAGCCGCGCGGCACGGGTTCCGCCTGGGCGATGTAATCCATCGCGCGCGCCTGCGGGACGCCGCCCATCGCCGGGGTGGGATGCAGCACGTCGAGCAGCGGCAGCACGCCGGACGCCTCCCTGAGCGTCCCGCGCACGGGCGTGTACAGGTGCTGGATGTTGCTCAGCCGTTTGATCCCCGGCGCGTCGGGAATGTCGAGCGCGTGGGTCAGCGGCGCAAGGCGCTGGCGCAGCGTATCGGCGACGATGGCGTGCTCGTGTCGGTTCTTGGGGTCGTCGAGCAGTTCATGAGCGAGCGCGTCGTCTTCGGCGGCGGTCACGCCGCGCCGGATCGACCCCGCCAGCGCCATCGTCTCAATCTCGCGCCCCTCGACCTTGACCAGCAGTTCGGGCGTCGCGCCGTAGAATGCCAGGTGCGGACTCGGCTCGAACAGGAACAGGTAGCAGCCCGCGTATTTCTCGCGCAGAAAGTCGAGCGCGCTGTCCACGTCGACGCGCTCGGCAAAGCGCAGCTCGCACACGCGCGACAGCACGACCTTTTGCAGCTCGCCCGCCTTCATGCGCTCGGTCGCGTCGGTGATGATGTCCGCCCACGTCTCGAACGGCATCGGGTAGTTGATTTCGCGCAAATCGTTGTCATGTAGGGGCACGGCGCGCCGTGCCCCTACGAGCGCATCACATCGAGCTTCCAGCGCCGCGCGGATTTCGTCGGCGTCGAGCGATTCGTCTTCGTCCATCTGCACGTTGATGGTCAGCCAGGTCTCGCCGTCCGCCTGCGTGAGCTGGTAATGCGGCAGCACGAAATAGGCGGGCGCGAAGGCTGCCCAGGTATTCTCGGTGATGAAATCGCTGCGGAAGGAGAAGCCGCCGAACAGGCGCGGGCGCGCGGCGGGTTCGTCGTTGAGCAGCAGCACGTCACGGAACAGATCGGCGGCTCGGTTGCGGATCGTCTGGAAACGCTCTGCGCCCCAGGCAGTCAGTTCCGCCGCGATGCCGAAGCCCGCGTAGACTGTCTCATTGTGCTGCCAGTAGAAGCGCTCCATCCCCGCTGCCTGCCGCAGAAAATGCGCGGGCGCGATGCCGGGGCAGCGCTGGCTGTAGCTGATCAGGCGCATCCCCATCGCTCACTCCTCGTAGCCCACGCTTTTCAGGAGCAGCGGCAGCAGCGCCGAGAGGATGCGCGTGGAATCTGGCTCGCCCGTGTAGACCCAGCGAATGACGATCCCGTAGATCGCGCCCATCCAGGCGTAGGAGACCACGTCGGTATCGACCGGGGCGATGTCGCCAACGGCAATCGCTCCGTCCAGGTACTTCTGGATCAGGTTGGCGAAGCGGTCGTTGACCTCGACGCGCTTCTTCTCGAAGACGCTGCCCAAGCCGACCGCCTGCACCAGCAGGATTTTGGCGGGGCGGCGGTAGCGCCCAAACGTCTCCAGGCAGGCTTGCAGCGCCGCCCTCACCCGCTGGATGCCCTCCGCCTCGCGCTCGACCGCTTCGACCACGCGCCGTTCGAGCAGGTCAGCGAACTGATCGACCAGCGCCAGAAACAGCCGCTCCTTGTTCGGAAAGTAGAAGTAAATCGCGCCTTTGGACGTATTCGAGGCTTCGACGATCTCGTCCATGCGCGTGTCGTGGTAGCCCTTGTTCGAGAAGATGCTCAGCGCGGCATCGAGGATGCGGTCGCGCGTGTCTTCGCCCTTCGCCATTGCTTGCTCCATTTTAGACCGACTGGTCAGTCTGTAGTATAGATCACAAGTCGCACGGGGAAAAGGCACACAAATCAAACGTTCATCTGTTTGATGCGGCATTTTGGTCGGAGTTATACTAAACTTAATCTGCACAAACCAACAGGAGTATTGAATGGTCGCAGAACTTAATATCCATCCCGACGCGCTTGCTTCGCTCGTGAACGGCGATCACGGCTCGCCCTACGAGATTCTGGGACCCCAGCCCGCCGACGAAGGACACGTCTCGATCCGCGCCTTCCAGCCCGCGATGGAACAGCTCGCGGTGGTCGTCGAGGCGACGGGCGAGCGCTTCGAGATGAAAAAGCTGCGCGACGAAGGCTTCTTCGAGGTCACGATTCCCGGCGCGCTGCCCGATCTGCGCTATCACTACGAAGGCAAGACAGACAAAGGCGACGACGCCAGTTTCAAAGACGCCTACGCCTTCCCGCTGCAAATCACCGACTACGACATCTACCTGTTCCGGCAGGGTCGCCTGCTGGAAAGCTACAACACCTTTGGCGCGCACGTCACCGAGTTTGACGGCGTCAAGGGCGTGCGCTTCGCCGTCTGGGCGCCTAACGCCTACCGCATCAGCGTGATCGGCGACTTCAATAGCTGGGATCCGCGCGTCTATCCCATGCAGATGCACGGCGATACCGGCATCTGGGAGCTGTTCATCCCCGACTGCACGCCGGGCACGGTCTACCGCTACGCCATTCGCTCGCACAACGCGGGCTATCGCGCCGAGAAAAGCGATCCCTACGGCTTCTCGTTCGAGATGCGCCCGGCGAACGCCTCGATTGTCTACGACATCGACGCCTACACCTGGGGCGATCAGGCATGGATGGACGCGCGCGCCCAGCACGACCCGCTCAAGCAGCCCTGGGCGATGTACGAGGTGCATCTCGGCTCGTGGCAGCACGACGAGAATGGCAACTGGCTCAACTACCGCGATCTGGCGACCAAGCTGGTCGATTACGCCAAAGAGATGGGCTACACCCACTTCGAACTGCTGCCGATCACCGAATACCCCTTCGACGGCTCGTGGGGCTATCAGGCGACCGGCTACTACGCGCCGACCAGCCGCTACGGCAGCCCCGACGACTTTATGTACTTCGTCGACTACTGCCACCAGAACGGCATCGGCGTGCTCCTCGACTGGGTTCCGGCGCACTTCCCCAAAGACGGCTACGCCCTCAGCTACTTTGACGGCACGCATCTCTTTTCCCACGCCGACCCGCGCCAGGGCGAGCATCCCGACTGGGGCACCTATATCTTTAACTACGGACGCAACGAAGTGCGCAACTTCCTGCTGTCGAGCGCCCTGTTCTGGCTGCGCCGCTATCACATCGACGGCTTGCGCGTCGACGCCGTCTCGTCGATGCTCTACCTCGACTTCTCACGCGAACCGGGTCAGTGGATACCGAATCACTACGGCGGGCGCGAAAATCTCGAAGCGATTGCCTTCCTGCGCGAGTTCAACACGCTCGTCCACCGCGAAGCGCCCGGCGCGGTCACGATTGCCGAGGAATCGACCTCCTGGCCGATGGTCTCGCGCCCGACCTACATCGGCGGGCTGGGCTTCACCTTCAAGTGGAACATGGGCTGGATGCACGACACGCTCGACTACATGAAGCTCGACCCGATTTACCGCCGCTACCATCACACCCTGATCACCTTCGCGCTGATGTACGCCTTCAACGAGAATTTCGTCCTCTCGCTCTCGCACGACGAGGTGGTGCATCTCAAAGGCTCGATGCTGACCAAGATGGCGGGCGACTGGTGGCAGAAGTTCGCGTCGCTGCGCCTCCTGTTCGGCTTCCAGTACACTATGCCCGGCAAGAAGCTCAATTTCATGGGGCAGGAGTTCGGGCAGTGGAGCGAATGGAGCGAAGAACGCGCGCTCGACTGGTATCTGCTCGACTGGACGACGCACAAGGGCGTCCAGCGCTGGATGAACGATCTCAATCACCTCTACCAGCAGCAGCCCGCCCTGTTCGAGCACGATTTCGACTACAGCGGCTTCGAATGGGTCGAGGTCAACGACGTGGAGCAGAGCGTCTTCGCCTACATGCGCTTCGCCGATAACCGCGCCGATTTTCTGGTGGTCGTCTGCAACTTCACGCCCGCCGTGCGCTACGACTACCGCATCGGCGTGCCGCAGCCGGGCTACTACCGCGAAGTGCTCAACAGCGACGCGGGCGTCTACGGCGGCAGCGGCGTCGGCAACCTCGGCGGCGTCCAGAGCGAGCCGACGCCCTGGAACGTCCACGCGCAAAGCCTCAAGCTGACGCTGCCGCCGCTGGGCATCGTCGTCTTCAAGCTGGAAGGCGCGCTCGTCCCGGTCGAACCCGCCGAATCCAGCATCGTCCCCGTCGAACACGCAGAAACGAGCATCATCTCCGTCGAACCCGCCGAGATCCAGCATCGTCACGGTGGACGACCTGCCGGAGAACGTCGGCAAGAGCTAAATCTCAGCCATTTCAGGGGCACGATATATCGTGCCCCTACTCATCATTGCTCGTCCGATTCGCATCGTCGTTCAGCCGCCGTCCGGACGTAGGGCAAGCGCCATAACCTTTCACGTCACCTAACGTATTATGATTACATCAAATCGCTTCGTAAGGAGGCAAATGCCATGAAGCGAACTCTTCTCCTCTTCCTGATTCTTCTGATGACCGTCGCGCCGTTCGCGGCGCAGGCGCAGAGCGGCGACTGTGGTCTGCCAACCCGTCTTGCGCCGCGCGCGCACGGCACCGCGCTGCAGCCGCTGGACGCGCACAACTCGCCGGGGTTCGCCAGCACCGTCACCGGCACGCTGGCGCAGGGCGAGCTGTTCCAGGACGCTCACGCCGACACCCAGCCACAGTGCATTAACGGCACGCTCTGGTGGAACATCGACAGCACGATGAACTACGGCTGGATTCCCGAAGCCATCGACGGGCAGTACGTGGTCGCGCCCTTCAGCTTCACGCCCGAAGCGCCCGTAGCGATGAACGTGCCGATGACGCAGCCGGTCATCAGCCAGTTCAGTTTCCCGCTGCCGACCGTCGCGCCGCCCGCCAACCCGGCGACGCTCAACCCGTCGTTCGCGTCGTGGGATTGGGCGAGCTATCTGGCAAACTCGTACTACAACAGCGCACCCGATCCGCTCACCTTGCAGATGCCGGACAAATACGCGGGCGACCTGCCCGTGCTGCCGGTCGATTTGAGCGGCGTCCACTTCGTGCAGGATGCCAGCCTGAACAGCGACCAGTTGAAGCTGCTGGCGCAAAATGGCTTCGTCGTCGTGCCGAGCGACTACCAGCAGTTCGACGACGTGTACCGCGACCTGGAACTCACATGGGACAACACGACCGGCAAAGCGCCCTTCGTCACCACCGACGCGCTGCTGCACTCGCTCTATCTCGTCTACCAGAACGCGCTCATGTTCCTGGAGACCAACAGCTTCTACGGCAACGTCGCCGACTTCCTGACGGCGGGCTATCAGGCTGCCGAAGCGCAGTATCGACAGGCGGTCGGCACGCCGCTGGAGGACGCCGCGCGCAAAGCCGCCATCTACTACGCCGTCCCGCTGATGCTGATCGCGCAGGGCGAGGACTACTATGTGCAGGGCTACCAGCAGATCCCGGTGTACGGCGAGAGCAAGCCGTCGCTGTCAAGCGTGATCGCGGCGGCAGACCCGGCGATCATCGCCGCCGCGCAGCCAATGGTCGATCTGGCGCAGGCGGCGACGGGGCGCGAACTCGTGCCGATTCTGGAAAAGTACACCGAGGACTTCAGCCAGTACAAGCCGCGCAGCTACTACGCGGGCAATCCGCTGCTCGAATCGTACTTCCGCGCCATGATGTGGCTGGGGCGCATCACCTTCACCGTCAAGAGCCAGGCGGATACGCTGACCGGGCTGCTGGTGCTGCGCGCGCTGCAAAGCGATCCGTCGGCGTATGCTAATTGGCAGCACGTCGCCGAGACGATTGATTTCCTGGTCGGTCCGGTCGACGATTATGGTCCGAAGGACTACGCGCCGCTGGCGGCAAGCGCCTTCGGGCAGGGGATGCCGCTCGACGCGCTCACCAACGCCAATGACCTGTCGGCGTTCGGCGCGCAGATCGCTCAACTGCCGCCGCCCAGGATCAACAGCATCCCGATTCCCGTCGGGGCGATCACACAGGAGCAGCTTGAGGAGCAGACGCGCGGCTTCCGCCTGTTCGGGCAGCGCTTCACCTTCGACGGCTACGTCATGCAGCAGTTGATCTATCCCGCCGTCGGCACCGCAGACCAATCGCGCACGCTGCCGATGGGTCTCGACGTTCCGGCGGTGCTGGGGTCGGACATGGCATACTCGCTGACCGACGCTGCCGGGGCGACCGACTTCGCCAAGTACACCGATCACGTCGCCAGCCTGCGCAGCGAGGTCAACGGCATGAGCGCCGACGACTGGCTGGAAAACCTCTACGGCGGCTGGCTGTGGGCGCTGCAACCGCTCGCGGTGCAGAATCCCGACCTGACGCCGCCGATGATGCAGACCGACGCCTGGAAGCGCAAAGACCTCTCGACCCTGCTCGGCAGCTACACCGAACTCAAGCACGCCACCCTGCTCTACGCCGAACAGCCGATGGGCGGGCTGGGCGGCGGCGGCATGGAGCCGCCCGTCGTCAGCTACGGCTACGTCGAGCCGAATCCGCTGGTGTTCGCGCGCATCGCCATCGTCTCGGCGCTGCTCGATCAGGGCATGGCGGACCGCGGGCTGTACACCGACGGCGACTACAGCGGGCTGAGCGCGGTTCACAGCGCGCTTCAGTCGCTCGCGCCGCTCTCGGCGCAGCTTGCCGAGATGGCGCGCAAGGAACTCGCAGGCGAGCCGCTGACCTATGACGAGTCGTACTTCCTGCAGGAGAGCTTCGCAAGTCAGCTCTGGTACATTCGCTACGGCATCGAGGAATGGGTCACCAACCCGCCCAAGACGACGGCGCTGATCGCCGACGTTGCCAGCAACGCCGCGTCGAACGAGGCGCTCGAACTGGCGATTGGCATCGCCCGACCTGATCTACGTGATCACCAACAGCCCCTACGGGCTGCAACTGACGCGCGGCGCGGTCTACAGCGACTACGAATTCTCCGTGCCGATTGACTCGCGCATGACCGACGACCAATGGCGGGCGCAGGTCGCCAGCGGCACGACGCCCGCGCGCCCGGATTGGGTGAATCTCTACCTGAGCAAGTAATAATCCGCTGTTGTAGGGGCACGATATATCGTGCCCCTACCGTTTCCCATATCACATGCTCTTCATCGCTGCGTTGAGCGCGTCGCACAGCCGCGCCGTCGCTTCTTCCAGCTTGTCGTCTTCGAGCATGGCGAAGCACAGCCGCAGCGCTTGATCGTCGGGCGGGTTGACGTAGCAGTTCTTCCCGGCGAAGAACTTGACGCCGCGCTCCTGCGCGAACGACTCCAGCCGCGCGGCGGTCAGCGGCTCCGGCAGCCGCGCCCAGACGAAGAATCCACCGCCCGGCGCCGACCAGTCCAGCCAGTCCGGCGCATGGCGATCCAGCGCCGCCACCATGCGCGCGTATTTGCCCGCGTAAAGCTGGCGCGCGTATGCCACCTGCCCCGCGAACTCGCCGGAGCGAATGTAGTCGGCGACCATCTCCGCGATCAGCGCGCTGCCCGCGTCGTCCTTGAAGCGCTTGAGCGTCTGAAGCTGCTCCCTCTGCGCCCATATCCAGCCGAGGCGCAGCGCGGGCATCACCAGCTTGGACATCGAGCCGACCGTGATCACGTGCCCGCTCGTGTCGTAAGTTTTGAGATAGGGCGGCGGCGGCGCATCGTAATAGAGCAACTGGTAGGTCGAGTCCTCGATCACGATGAAGTTACGCCGCTGCGCCAGCGCTGCCAGCGCTGCACGGTTCTCGTGCGTCGCCGTAATCCCGGTCGGATTCTGGAACGAGGGAATCGCGTAGACGACGCGCAGGCGCTCGCCATAGCGGTCGCACAGGCTTTCCAGCGCGTCGAGGTCGATGCCTTCAGCGCACAGCGGCACGCCGACGACTTCGACGTGACTCATGCGCAGGACGTTGACGATGAAGTAGAAGGTCGGGTCTTCCGCGACCACCACGTCGCCCGGCTGTGTCAGCGCGCGACAGATCAGGTCAGTCGCGGCAATCGCGCCGTTCGTCATCATCACTTCGTCAGGCGCGACCGGGACGCCGCTGACTTCGCTCAGGAAGCGGGCGATCTGCTCGCGGATCGCCAGAATGCCTAGCAAGTCGCCGCCGTACTGCCAGCCACGACCGGAGCCGAGCACTTCGGCGGCGAGGGCGCTCAGGCGCTCGCGCGGCACAAGATCAATACCGGGGTAGCCGGTCTTCAGGTCGTACAGGATCGTCATCGGCATCACCAATCTGGGGTGTATTACGCGCAGCGCGCAGGTTTTGAATAAACTCGATTATAATCCGTTGCAGAAGAATGCAGTCTTTCGAATACAAATTTTAGTAGAAAGCGAGAAAGTCTTATGTTGGGCACGATGATGTCGTATTCTTTGACGCTGCCGAGCATCCTCGAACATGCCAGGCGGCTTTACAGCAAAGTCGAGATCGTCTCACGGATGCCGGACAAGTCGCTGCACACCTACACCTATGCCGACTTCTACCGCCGCGCGCGCCTGCTCGCCGAAGCGCTGCAAAAAGCCGGGCTGGAGCGCGGCGACCGCGTCGGCACGCTCGCCTGGAATCACTACGCGCACCTCGAAGCCTACTTCGGCGTCCCCTGCTCAGGCGGCGTTCTGCACACGCTCAATTTACGCCTCTCGCCCGTCGATCTCGCCTACATCATCAACCATGCCGGGGATCGATTCCTGATCGTGGACGACGTGCTGCTGCCGCTGGTCGAGCGCATCAAGGATCAGATCAACGTCGAGAAGGTGATCGTCATCCCGCTGACGCGCCAGCCCACGCCGCCGGGCTACGACAATTACGAGAGCTTCCTCGCGGGCGCGAGCGGCAAATTCGACTACCCCGACCTCGACGAAAACGAGGCGATGGCGATGTGCTACACCTCCGGCACGACCGGGAAGCCGAAGGGCGTCGTCTATTCGCACCGCGCCATGATGCTGCACACGCTGGTCGAGTGCCTGCCGGGGAGCATCGGTCTCAGCCAGGACGACGTGATCCTGCCGGTCGTGCCGATGTTCCACGTCAACGCCTGGGGGCTGCCCTTCGCCATGACCATGACCGGCGCGAAACAGGTCTACCCCGGTCCGCACCTCGATCCGGTCAGCCTGCTCGACCTGTTCGAGCACGAGCATGTGACCTGCACGGCGGGCGTGCCGTCGATCTGGTTCGGCATCTTGCAGCAGTTGGAGAAGAATCCCGGCGGTTGGCGGCTCATACCGGGAATGCGCATGATCGTCGGCGGCGCGGCTGCCCCCGAATCGATGATCCGCGCGTTCGACCAGCACAACCTGCGCGTCATCCACGCCTGGGGCATGACCGAGATGACGCCGCTCGGCACCGTCTCGACGCTCAAGGCGAACCTGCGCGATCTGCCTGAAGACGAGCAGTATGCCTACCGCGCCACGCAGGGGCTGCCCGCGCCGTTCGTGGACATTCGCGCCGTCAACGAGCAGGGCATCGTCCCCTGGGACGGCAAGACGATGGGCGAGCTTCAGGTGCGCGGCGTGTGGGTCGCCGCCAGCTACTATAACCCGACCGACCCGATTGCCAGTTGGACGGAAGACGGCTGGTTCCGCACCGGCGACGTGGTGACCATCGACTCGGAGGGCTACGTCAAGATCACCGACCGCATCAAAGACCTGATCAAGTCCGGCGGCGAGTGGATCAGTTCGGTCGATGTCGAGAACGCCATCATGGCGCATCCCGCCGTCGCCGAAGCCGCCGTGATCGGCGTGCCACACCCGCGCTGGCAGGAGCGCCCGGTCGCCGTCGTCGTCCTCAAGGAAGGGAAAGAGGCGACGCCGGAGGACATTCGCAACTTCCTCCTGCCCAAGTTCGCCAAGTTCCAGATACCCGACGACGTGATCTTCGTCAGCACCCTGCCCAAGACCTCGACAGGCAAGTTCCTCAAGACCGCGCTGCGCGAGCAGTATGCCAGCCACACCCTGCCGGATACCTGACGCCGTAGCACATCATCGCGTAGGGGCAGACACGCAGGTCTGCCCCTACAAACCCCGGCGCGGCGTGCCTTTACACACAAATCGCATCCCGTTCCACCATTTGCGAGGTTCGCTTTCTTCCCTCAAATTTGTCCCAATTCAGCGATGAGACTATGATGACTGCGTATTGGACGCGCAACGGAGCGATCATGGGCGATTTCATCCGCTACATCCTGACGGGCGAGCACAATCTGTCTCTGGCGATGGTCGCGGACGCGCTCAAGGAAATCGACCCGGAATATTCGATTCTGGTCGACCAGGCGGCGACCAACACCGGCGACGTGATCTACGGCTCGGAGGTCTACGGGGAAATCGAGGTCAACCGCGCCGCCGAGCAGGTCTTCAGCGAGGACATCGAAGACCTGCGCGACCAGCTTATCGACTTTGACGACGCGGACAAGGCGAAAGTGGTCGAGACGCTGGATCAGGCGACGGGCATGATCGCGTTCCAGCTTTCGGAAACCGGGCACGAGCATTACCGCCAGATCGACCCGCTGTGGGACTGGCTGTTCGAACACTATCCCGGTCTGCTCCAGATCGACGAGGAAGGCTATTACGCGCCGAGCGGGCAGATTCTGGAAGTTGAGTGAGGAATTGCGTTTGTAACAATATTGTTATTTAGTATGCCTTTAATCTGAATCGATACTAGAGTGAGTATCGCCACAAGCGACGCTTGTGTATAATGGTTTGAGATCGGTTTATGGCAGGGGGTTTTCCTCATGAAGCGAATTTTGATGGTTGTTATGCTCCTCGTCCTTCTGAGCGCGGCGCTGCCGACTTTCGCCCAGGGCGACCCGGTTGCGTCGGTCAACACCGGCATGTTGAACGTCCGCACGGGTCCGGGGATGCAGTATGGCTCGATTGCCGCCCTGCCCTTTGGCTTCGGCGTCCGCATGGTCGGTCGCAACGTGCAGGGCAGTTGGATTTTGGTCTCGCTGACGAACGGCGTCACCGGCTGGGTTAACCAGGGCTACCTGTTCACCCAGTTCCCGACGCACTCGCTGCCCGTCACCGAGAGTGCGGTCGCCCCGACCGTCACACCGACTGCCACCGTCAGTGGCGCATATACCGGCAACATCCGGGTGGGCGCCAGCACCGAAAACGCCGTCATTACGACCGTTCCGCTGGGCACGACCGTCATTCTGCTGGGGCGCAACTACAACTCGGAGTGGGCGCAGGTACAGCTTTCCGACGGCACCGTCGGCTGGATTGAAGCCTACGCGCTCAAGGGCACTGTCCCGGTGCGCAGCCTCTCGCTGGCGGACGGCAGCGTGTTCGTGCCGAACGCCCCAATCTGGCCCGGCACGGGTCCCGGCAGCACGGGCGGCACCTCGACGACCTATCTGGTGCAGCCCGGCGATACGCTGTGGGCGATTGCCCAGCACTATGGCAAGACCGTGCAGCAGATTGCCGCCGCCAACAACATCTGGAACTACAACCTGATTTACGCGGGTCAGCAGTTGGTCATCCCGGCGTAAGACAGCGTAGCAGGATGGGCGTTTGATCAGCGCTCCATCCTGCTCCATATTCGCTCTCGATCACGTTACATCGCTGCCAGATGTAATGGGTTTCGTGTTCCTCCGCCCATGTCATGGCGTGGAACATCCGGCGGGTTCGTGAAGGAGAATCGCTTTCGTGCTGACACACGTCGTCCTGTTCAAGCTGAAGGATCGCAGTCAGGAGAATGCCCTCACCACGCGCGACCGGATCGCCGCTATCACGGGAAAAATACCGCCGCTGCGGTCGTTACAGGTGGGCGTCAACACGATAGAGACAGAGCATTCTTACGACATCGCTATGGTTGCCACGTTCAACTCGCTGGATGCGCTGCACGCCTTTCAAACACATCCGGTGCATCTCGACCTGCTGCGCGATGTCATGTCCCGCTACGAGGCGTTCACGTCGGTCGATTTCGAGAGCTAGGCTCGCAGCACCCCCCTGCCATTTCTCAATGAGTCTGACTGATCAGGCTGCGCTCGGCGGCATCGAGCGCAGCCTTCGTTTGCGCCTCGTCCGCGCTGCCGCCGCCCTGCGCCATCTGCGGCTGCCCGCCGCCGCGCCCATCCGGGAGCAGCGCCAGCGTTTGCTTGAGCAGCGCGTTCATGTCGAGCGAGAGATCGGCGCTGCGCGCAAAGACGAACTGCGCCTTCGCGCCGGTGGTCGCCAGCAGCGCGACGCGCCCCGGCTCCTGCGTGATGCGCGCCGCCAGCCCGCGCACGTCCCCGAAATCCCGATCCGCGAAGCTCAGCTTGACGATGCGCAGCCCATCAGTCTCCGGCGCATCGGCAGCCAGCCGCATCGCCTCGTAATCGAGAAGCTGCCCGTTCGCCGCCTTGTGCGCGCGCTGCATCTCCTTGAAATCGTCCTGAAGCCGCGTCACCGCCTGCGGAATTTCTGCGGGCGCGCAGGTCAGGTCTGCCGCAAGCTGGTTGGCGATAACGTTCTTCTCGCGGTAATCGCGCAGCGCCCGCCCACCGCAGCGAAACTCGACGCGGGTCTTGTCGCCGCGCTTCTCCAGCTTAAGGATTTTGATCAGCCCGATCTCGCCCGTGCGCGCGACGTGCGTCCCGCCGCAGGCGGTCACGTCGAAGCCGTCGATGTCGATCACGCGCAGACCGCCCGTCAGGATGTGCTCCGGCAGCTTGCGGATGCGCACGCCCTCGGCGTCGTCCGGCTGGATAATGCGCGCCAACACCGGTCGATCCGCCCAGACGACATCGTTGGCGAGGTCTTCCACTGCTGCCGCCACGTCGTCGGCGATGCCCGTCCGATCCACGTCAATCGTCACGCTGTCGACGCCCAGGTGAAAGCCGACCGTGCTCGCCCCGGCGACCTGCACGAACGCCTGCGAGAGGATGTGCTGCCCGGTATGGTGCTGCATGTGGTCGAAGCGCCGCGTCCAGTCGATGACGCAGGCTGCCGCGTCGTCGGGGACAGCCGCCGCCAGCACGTGGACGACCGCGCCGTCCTCCTTACGCGCCAGCACATCGATCACCGGGACGCCGTTGATCGTGCCCAGATCGTTGGGCTGCCCGCCGCTGGTCGGGTAGAAATAGGTCTGGTCGAGGATCACCGCCGGATGATCGCCTTCGGTCAGGCGCTCGACGATGCGCGCCGAAAACTTGCGCGTATAGGCGTCGTCGTAATAAAGTCTCATGATGCCTTCCGTTTTTTACAGATTTTGACAGGCACAACTATACCGTTTATCGCTCAAACTGCGACTAAATAAATCAGTTGCATCTCGTACCATCGGGGCGATAATTGAGATCAAACAGCCTCGTTGTAACGAATTATTCTCTTGCAGGAGGACCCGTGAAAAAGCTACTCGTTTTCTTAATCGTCGCTCTACTCGTCCTGCCCGGTGTCGTCCTGGCGCAAAATGATACTCTCAGCCGTGACCAGATCAACCGAATCTCGGACAGCGTGGTACTGGTGCTGGCGTTCGACAGCAGCGGTCAACCGCTGAAAAGCGGCTCCGGCACGATTATCAGCCCGACCGGGCTGATCTACACCAACCGCCACGTCGTCGAAGACGCTGCCGATTTCGCCATCCTCACGCTGGTGGATGTTGGCGAAGCGGCGCAGCTCACTTACTACGCCACGCCCGTCCTGGTGCATCAGGAAGTCGATTTCGCCGAGCTGCAAATCGACCGCGACGCCAACGGCAAGGCGATTGACTCGTCGTCGCTCAATCTGCCCTACATCACGATGGCGAACGTCCCGCCGGAAATCGGCGACCGCATCTTCGTCTTCGGATACCCCGACCTGGGCGATGCCCACCTGGTCATGACCAGCGGCTCGATCACCACCATCGAGAACGACACGCTCAACAACCAGCGCATCCCCTACTGGTATCAGACCGACGCGCAGATTTCGCCCGGCAACAGCGGCGGGCTGGTCGTCAACACCAGCGGGCAGATGGTCGGGATTCCCACGCAGGTGCGCTCCGAGGAACGCACGCTGGGGCGGCTGGGCGGCATCCTCAGCCTGGCGGCAATCAACGGCGCGCTCCAGAACCAGCAGGGACAGCAGCAGGTGTTGCAGGTGCCGACCGCCGTGCCGAACGGCAAAGCCACGCCCATCCCGCCGCTGGCGACCCAGGAAGTGGCGCAGCAGCTCACCGTCGAGATCACCAACGTCGAGCACAACTACACCTACAACGACAACCTCGGCATGAAGGTCCACGTCAGCGCCGAAGCCATCGGCTATAAGGACACGCCGCTGCGCGCCGCTATCTTCGCATCCTGGGGCGACGATACCGAGATGATGGCGAACAACCGCGCGAGCGAAGACTACCGCGCGCCCGACGGTCAGCTCACGCTTCAGCAGGTGGTCACGCCGGGGTACGACGACACCATCTACGACGATTTGTGGTTCTTCATCCCCTACGACGTGCTGCCCGATGGGCGCACCGGGACGTATGACGCCTACCTGGAGGCGTGGATCGGTCTCGACGGGCAAACGCTGAACGTGTCCAGCGCCCCCGTAACGTTCAACTACACCTATCCTACCCAGCAGTTGATCGCGGACATCACCAACATCGACTTCGACGCGCAGGTCAACAACGTCAGCGGGATGAAGGTACACGCCCACATCCGCACCTTCGGCTATCAGGGGCAGACGCTGCGCGTAGCGCTGTTCACCTACTGGAAGGACGGCACGCCGATTCCCGGCAGCAACGCGCCGAGCGATTTCCAGTCGCCCGCTGGCAACCTGACGGTGCAGGACACGATCACGCCGTCTTACGACAACTCGCAGTGGAGCGACCTCTGGTTCTTCGTCCCGTATGACTACTTCCCAACCGGGCTGAAGGGCGATCAGGACGCGCTCGCGGAGATTGAAATCGGGGTGGACGGTGGCGACTTCATCAGTTGGAGCCAGGACGAGCCGTTCACGCTCAGCTACGGCAGCTAACAACTCGCGCAGGGGATAGAGATGCACAGGGGCGACCGGACTGGTCGCCCCTGTGTTTATGACAGTCATTTACTCGTAGCGCAGCACGTTGAGCGGCTTCTCGCCCGACGCCCCCCACGCCGTCGAGATCGCGGCGATCAGCGCCACGAGCACGCACAGCAGCATCAGCAGCAGCGCCGCCCCGATGGGAATCGCCGAACTCGGCGCGCCCGACACGCCGATCAGGACGACCAGCGCCACCAGACCGATGCCGACGCCGATCAGCCCGCCGATCAAGCCGAGGATGCCGTTTTCGAGCAGGATCATGAACAGCACGCGCTCGCGCTGCAAGCCGACCGACTTCATCACGGCGATCTCGCGCCGCCGCTCCATCGTCGTCAGCGCAACCGAGTTGGCGATGACCACGCCGCCGACGATCAAGCCGAGTACCGCCACCATCGTCGGGAAGGCAGTGAACGTCCCCAGCAGGCTGGAGATCAGCCGCGTCAGCGCCGCGTTGTCGATCACGAACACGCCGAGCGTGCCGGAAAGCGCGCGCCGCAGCACCGGGATTTGCTCCTTGTCGACGCTGGCGATGATGCTGACGCCGGTGGGCGGCACGTCCGCCGGGAAGGCGTCAATCGGCGCGTAGTTGGGGCTGTCGAAGCTGACGTTGAAACCGTTCTGGCTGGTAATGCCGACGACCTCGAACGTCACCTCCTGCGCCGCACCGCCGCCGCCGAGCAGTCCACCGCCCGAAATCTCATAGGTCAGCTTGTCGCCCACAGCGATCCCGGCTTGCTGGACGTAGACGCTGTCGCCGATCACCATCACCGGCTTGCCCGCATCTTCCGGGGTGAGCTGCCGACCGGAAGCCATCGTCGCCGAGGGCAGATTATCGAGCGCGCGGGCATCGACCCGCCCCATGATCTGATCGAATATGGCGAACATGTCGACCTGATCGCCGCTGTCGCCGTTCGCTCCGACGATCACCGTTCCCTTCATCGACGCAAGCCGCTCGCTCAGATCGTCGGGCGTGAGCGTCGTGTCGCCTTCCTGCACCGACATCAAGCGCATATTGTAGGTACGCTGCACGTGATAGCTGTTGACGCCGTCCGTCTCGTTGAGCACGCGCTCGATGTTGGGAAGCTGCTGCACCAGCCCCACGCTGATGGTGACGTTGCCGCCGTTGGCTTCTTCCAGCGAGAATTGCAGCAGGTTGTTGATCGAATCCGCCAGCAGCGTGATCGTGCTCAGCGAGAACACGCCGACGACCAGCGCCAGCAGCGTCATCGAGGCGCGCCCGCGCCCGGCGAGCATCTGCCGCAGCGACAGCTTCAGGTCGATCAAGCCAAACGAGGGCACGAAACGCCCGACCAGCCAGATCAGCAGCGAGAGCAGCAGATAGAGCATCCCGGCGGCGACGAACGCGCCGACCACAATCCCCAGCGCGGTCGTAAAGCTGCCGAGAATCGTCTGCGCGATCAGGCTGAGGACGAGGATGATCAGCACCAGCGCCAGCAGCGAGCGCAGGCGTCCGGCTTTGGGAATGACCGCGTCGGTCGGGCGCAGCACCACGGCAGGGCGCACCTGCCCCGCCGTCAGCGTGGGCAAAAAGCCGAAGACCGCTGTCACCAGCACGCCCACCAGAAAGCCGGTCAGCGCGGGCTGCAAGGTGAGCACAAACGGCAGGTCGGTGGCAAGCAGCCGCTCAGCGGCGCCGCGAATCAGGAAGGTCGCGCCCCAGCCGAGGACGATCCCGATCAGGCTGCCGATGATGCCCATCAACACCGCTTCGACGAAGAACAGGATCGTGATCTGCCCCGCCTGCAAGCCGAGCGTCTTGAGCACCGCCACCTCGACGGTGCGCCGCCGCACGATCACCTGCATGGTGTTGACGATGCCGATGCTGCCGATCAGCAGCGAGAGCAGCCCCATCACCGTGACCAGTTGGTTGATGTTGTCGGAAACCTGGGTGTAGTTCGCGCGCAGGTCGTCGGTGGTCGTCGTGATGATGAACGGGAACTGGCTTTCCAGCGCGCTGTTGATTTCGCCCACCCTGGACGGATCGGCGAGCTTGACGTAAACCAGGTCAGCCTGGATCGAGGTATCGGGGAAGAACGACACGGCGCTCTCATCCAGATAGTAGAAGCCGAACAGCGCGACCAGCATCCCCGAAGCCGGGTCTTTGGCTTCCTGCGAGGTCTCAACGATGCCGCGCACCGTGAAATCGGCGTCCGTCCCCGCGATCTTGACGGTATCGCCCACCTTGGCATCGAGCATTTTCGCCACGTCCTGGCTGACCACAATGTCAGTCGGCGACGTGATCATCTCGGCGAGCGGCTTGCCGTCTACCGACGTGACCGTCCCGTAGAGAGGATAAGCTTTCGGGTCGATCAGCACCGGGTTGACCTGCGGGTCTTCCAGCCCGGTCGCGTTGGAGACCAGCGACATGCCGTTGCCGCCGCCAAAAACCAGCGCCAGCGGATCGATCAGCGGCTGGCGATAGGTGATCTGCGCCTGACCGGGATAGTTCTGGTCGAACCAGGTCTGGATCGCCTGGATACCCTGCTCGCTGAAGCGATAGTCGGTCGTCTGCTCGCCGAACAGCGTCTGCGTCTGCCCTTCGAGCAGCCCTTCCTGCGCCGCCTGCGCGACGGCATCCTGACTGCCGCGCGCCATGAAGTTCGAGCCGGTCTGAATCTGGATGTCGGCGCGGTTGTTCTCCTGCAAGCTGCCCGTCAGCGTGCTCTGGATCATCACCGCCAGCGTTTGCAGCGAGACAATCGCCGCCACGCCCGCCGCGATGCACAGCAGCGCGAAGAACGTCCGCTGCCCGTTGACGCGCAGGTCGTTGATCGAGTGCTTGATGTAGAAGCGAAAGTTTTCCAGCATCACTCGCTCCTGATCGCCGCGCTGAGTTCGCCGGTCGCACGCTTGTCTTTCAGCACCTTCACCGCCGCCTGCTGCGCCGTCGAGCGCGGGTCGGAATCGCTGGCGATAGCGCCGTCCACCAGCGTGATCAGCCGATCAAGCTGCGACGCCACGTCCGGGTCGTGCGTGACGATGATGACGGTCGTACCGATCTTCGCCTGCACGTCGCGCAGCGCCTTCATGACCGTCTCGCTGGCTTCGCTGTCGAGGCTGCCCGTCGGCTCGTCGCACAGCACCAGCGGCGGGTCGTTGGCGAGCGCGCGCGCAATCGCCACGCGCTGCTGCTGCCCGCCGGAAAGTTGGGTCGGGCGATGATGCAGGCGGTCGCCCAAGCCGAGCAGTTCCAGCAGTTCTTTGGCGCGTTTGGTGGCGCTGCCCTTGTGATGCGGCGAAAACTGCATCGGCAGCGCGACATTTTCCAGCGCCGTCAGCGTCGGGATCAGGTTGAAGAACTGGAAGACGAAGCCGATCTTCTCGTTGCGAATGCGCGTCAGCTCGCGCTCGTTCATGCGGGTGATGTCCGTGCCGTCGATGCGCACCGTGCCGCTGGTCGGCGTATCCAGACCGCCGATCAAGCCGAGCAGCGTCGATTTGCCGCTGCCGGAAGGTCCGATGATGCCCATGAATTCGCCGCGCGCGACGGTCAAGGACACGCCGCGCAGCGCATGAACGACCACTTCACCCAGTTTCAGGTCTTTGCGCAAGTCGTCGACGCGCAGAACGATGTCGGTTCCGTTTGCCATAGCTTCCCCCCTGCAATTTCGCCAATGCTTTACTATACGCAGATTGGTCGGCGTTAGTTACGAAGCGAATGAACCCCATGCGGCGATTACGGAACCGTAATCAGGCTGTAACCGCGCCGAAACCCGCAGCGGACAATCTACACGCTGCTGCGCTATCATAAATGATAGCAGTTCTTGAAGATGAGGTTTTCCCTCCATGCTCCCGAAATCGATCCGTTGGCGTCTTCCGCTCAGCTATGCCGGGATTGCGCTGCTGGCGACCATCGCGCTGGGCGCGGTGCTGCTGACCACGCTGCGCGGCTATTATGCTCTGCGCGAGCGCGACAACCTGATGAATAACGCCCAGTTGATCAGCGACATCGTCACACGCGCCAAAGCCAATAATCAACCGCAGGACGAGATCAGCAACCAGATCACGGTGCTTTCGTTTATCTCGCAGTCGCGCATCCAGCTTTTTGACGCCGACCATAAGCTCATCGTCAATTCTGGGAATCCTGCTGAGAAGCAGGTGACGACTTATCCGGTACCAGCCGCGCAGATGCGCGATAACATGCTCTTTCTCAACAATACGGGTCAGGAAATGCCTTCGGACTTTGGGCAGTTATTTGCGATTGCGCGCGTCCAGGTGAGTCACACCGTTCCGGCGGGCACTAATGTATCTGTCTTCCCCAAATCGACCGAAGGAGATCCGCCGCAATTGCAGGCTTTCCCGGAGAATGGGACGACTTCCGGACAGGTGACAACGCCCACTGGCGAGAGTTTCGGCTTCTCGGTTGCCAGCTCACCTTATGGAATCGGTCTGAAGCGTGATGCAACTCCCGCAAGTTGGTCGAATGAGTCCGTGACGGTCCAGATTCTCGATTCTCAGCAGCAGCCCATCGGCACGGTGGAGGTTTCCAACGGTCCCGCCTACGGCACGGAGATCATCGGGGGCGTGACCTGGGCGCTGATCGGCGCGGGCGCTGCCGCCGTGCTGCTGGCTGCGGCAGCCGGTTGGTTCATGAGCCGCACCATGACCGCGCCGCTGCTGCTGCTCACCCACGCCACCGCGCAAATGGCGCAGGGGGAGCTTTCCACCCGCGTCGGGCTGAAGCGCACCGACGAGTTCGGCACGCTGGCGCATTCGTTCGACGAAATGGCGACCCGCGTCGAGACGACCGTCGTCGCGCTGCGCCGCTTTGTCGCCGATGCCGCTCACGAGATGCACACGCCGCTGACCGCTGTCCACGCCGACCTCGAACTCGCCGCCAGCGAACCGGACGCGCCGCGCCAGCAGATGTTCATCGAGCGGGCGCTCAGCCAGTTGAAGCGCCTCGAAGTGCTCACCAACGACCTGCTCGATCTGTCGCGGCTCGAAGCGCACGCCGTCGACGACCGCCGCGCGCGGGTCGATCTGGGCGCGCTGGTGCGCGAGTTGAGCGAAGCCTTCGCCTCGCGCGCCGACCAAGCCGGGATCGCCTTCAACGTCGAGACGCCGGAGCAGCCGATCAACGTGTCGATCAACGAGACGCAGTTCCGCCACGCCATCGGCAACCTGCTCGACAACGCCATCAAGTTCACGCCCGAAAACGGCTCGATCACCGTCGGCGTGCGCCGCGACGGCGATCAGGTGGAATTGTGGGTCAACGACACCGGCATCGGCATCGCCGCCGAAGACCTGCCGCAGCTTTTCAACCGCTTCCACCGGGGGCGCAACGCCGCCGCCTACCCCGGCAGCGGCTTGGGGCTGGCGATCATCAAAGCCATTGTCGAGGGGCATCACGGACAGATCACTGTGCAGAGCGCCGCTGGCGGCGGCACGCATTTCGCATTACGAGTACCCGCAGGAGCTTGACGCAGCCATGACTGCCAGTATTTTGCTGATTGAAGACGACCCCGCCGTCGCGCGCAGCTTGCAGGACGGTCTCACCCGCGACGGGGGCTATCCGGTCATCTGGAAAGCGTCGGGCGGCGAAGGTATTCGCTACGCCCGCGACCAGAACCCGCACCTGATCATCCTCGACGTGCGCCTGCCCGACGGATCGGGCTTCGATTTCTGCCGCCAGATGCGCCAGTTGGGGCTGCGCCAGCCGATTTTGATGCTGACGGTGCAGCGCGACGAGACCGACAAGGTGCTGGGGTTGGAAATGGGCGCGGACGACTACGTGACCAAGCCTTACAGCCTGCGCGAGCTGCTCTCGCGCGTGCGCGCCCAGCTTCGCCGCGCTTACGGCGAGCTGTCCAGCGCCGACGCCGACCTGCTCCACGTGGGCGATCTGGTGATCGACCGGGGGCGCGGGCAGGTCTGGCGGGAGCATCAGTTGATTTTGCTGACACCGACCGAGTTTCGCCTGCTGGTCTTTCTGGCACAGCATCCTAATCAGGCGCTCAGCCGCGCGCAAATCCTCGACGCCGTCTGGGGCTACGACGCCGACGTGGACAGCGAGCGCGCCGTCAACGTTCACATCCGACGGCTGCGCGAGAAAGTCGAAATCGACCCCAGCAACCCCGCCCTGATTCTGACCGTCCCCAGCATCGGCTACCGCCTCGTCGCCTGATTGCCGAACTGTAATTGGCGCGAAACCAAACCGTAATCCACCCGCCACATACTGAGGTCGTTTGATTTTACTGTGGAGGTTTACTCATGCGTTGGCTCAGGATTGTGGTGGTATTTGCGTTGTTTGCAGTCGTCGGTGTCGGCGTGATTCAGGCAGCGGATGATAACGGCGTGCCGACCTTCGGCGACGGGCGCGTCAACAACTGGCAGATGGACGAGCCGGTCGCCATCTACTGCATTTTCGACAACACACAGGATGTCAATGTCGGCATCTTCCAGCGGATCGATGTCTGGGGCTTGAATGGGAACAAGCTGCTCGAAGCCAGCGCCGCGCAGATCGACGCGGCAAAGGGAGCGGCGACGCTTGATTCGGCGAACGGCTACGCCCTCGATAAGCTTGCGGACGGCAGCTTCCAGGTCAGCGCGCCGAACGGCTATACCTTCACCTGGCAGCGCGGCGTTCAGGGCTGCTAGCGCGCACACAGCCGATAAGCATCATTCCTTGTAGGGGCACGATAGATACGTGCCCCTACGTTTTTATTGGTTCACACCCTTCTACGGTTACGAAACCGTAATCCCCGCGCAACCGTCCCGAAACCACCTCATGCGACCCTCGTCAACAGGTAATCAAGGAGGGGATTATGCTGTTTCGAAAAGGGTTCTTGCTCGCCGCTTTCTTTCTGCTGATCGCGCCATTCGCCTCGCTTTCGGCGCAGGATCAGCCAACGATCTCCATCGCGCTGCCGTCGACCATGCGCAGCTTCATCGACGAAAGCATATTTAACGATTTTGAAAACGCCAACGGCGTTCAGGTCTACGTCAACTACGTCGACCTCGATGCGGGTAATCTCGCTGGCGGCATTGACGACTACCTGGACGCGGTTGCGAAGTACGCCGCTTCTGCCGACGTGCTCTACTTCAGCACCTCCGAATTCAACCCGTTTGTAACAGGCGCTGGCTATCTGCTCGACCTCAGCCCGCTCACCAGCGCCGACTCGTCGCTCAATCCCGACGATTTCTTCCCGGTGGCGTGGAATTCCGTCCAGTGGGATGACGGCGTCTGGGCGCTCCCGCTGTCAGTGGATGCGACCATGCTGATCTACGACCCGGCGACGTTCGATCAGGCAGGACTATCCTATCCGAACGAGCGCTGGACGCTGGACGATCTCGGCAACGCCGCCCGCGCGCTGACACAGTATGATGCGAATGGGCAGGTGACCGTTCCCGGTCTGGCGACCTTCGGCAGCACCGCCGCGCTGTTCCGCAGCCTCTACGGAAAGAATTTCTTCGACGCCAGTGGCAGCCCACGCTTCGCCGACCCGGCGCTTGAAGACCTGCTGACCCAGTGGCAGGACATGGTGGACGAAGGCATCGTCGGTTCGACCTTCACGGGCGGCAGCAACCAGGTTCCCATGCGCATGATGGGCAGCTTCGGCTTAGCGCTCGGAAAAGGCTTCAACCCGAATGGCAGTCAAGGTGATCAAAATCCGTCGACAGCGGTGGCGCTGCCGGGCGGAAGCGTCGGGCTGACGCTCAACGCGCTCGCCGTGAGCAGCGGCACGCAGCAGCCCGAACTGGCGTATGCGCTGGCGAAATTCCTGACCACCAATCCTGCGGTAGCGAACAGCCCGCTGGGCGGCTTCCCGGCGCGCCAGAGCCTCGTCGGCGTGCAGCAACCCCCGTCCAACGGCACAAACACCGCACGCGGACCCGGCGTGCAAATCTTCTCGGCATCCAGTTCGCCGGAAATCCAGGCAGCGCTCACTCAGCTACTGCCCCATGCGCTCACGTTGATCGAGCAGGGCTATGCCACCTACGTTAACAGCGCCCTGGGTCTGATGTCTGGTCAGGGCATGGACGCGCACAGCGCGCTCCAGCAAGCCGAGGCGCAGGCAGCCAGCGACCTGCAAACTGCCAGCGACCGCCGCGCCTCGGTCAGCGTGATCGTGGCGACGCCTCCGCCGCCAGTCGTGCTTCAGCCCGGCGAGATCGCGCTCAATTTCGGCATCCAGTCCAACATCCAGCCGTTCCCGAACCTCGACCAGTGGCAGCAGTTGGCGGCAGATTTCGCCGCCGCCGATCCTGATGTGGGCGCGGTCAATCTGGACACTGATTTCGGCGGCGCGACCGACTTCGCGCAGCGCGACGACTGCTTCTACCTGATGTCGAACGCCGTGCCCAACCTCGACGAGAGCACGATCATCAATCTCGATCCCTACCTGGACACCGACGCGAGCTTCGACCCCAACGACGTGGTCGGCGGCTTGATGCCGCAGCTTCAGAAGGACAACCACACCTGGGCGTATCCGCTGACCGTTCAGGCGGCGACGCTCAGCTACAACACCGACATCTTCCAGCAGGCGGGCGTGCCGCTGCCGGAAGACGGCTGGACGATTGACCAGTTCGTCGACGCGCTGCGGACGCTCAAGGACTACCTCGACAAAGCGCCGTTCGTCTCGCTCGACCTCAACGGCGAGTCGCTCATGATGCTGATCGCCGCTTATGGCGGCTTGCCGATTGACTACCGCACGACTCCGGCGACGCTCAACTTCACCGATCCGACGACCGTCGACGCCATCCAGCAGGTGCTCGACCTCGCCAAGAATGGCTACATCGACTACCAGCAGCTTGCCAACGTGGGCGGCTTCCGCATCGTCTCCGTCAACGGGGATCAGCCGGACGCCATCACCAGCGACAGCCTCGGCGGCTTCCGCAGTGTCTCAGTTAGGGGCGGCGCAAAACCCAGCGCCATGCGCCTGGTCTCGTATCCGAGCGGGACGTACACAGGCGCGAGCTACAGCATCGGCACGGGCTACATCAGCGCGACGGCGCAGAACGCCGACGCCTGCTATCGCTGGCTGAGTTACATCGCCCAGCACGTCGATGTCTTCGGCGCGATGCCCGCGCGGCTGTCGCAGATCAACGACCCGACGATGCAGGCGAGCCTGGGCGACAATGCCAGCTTCTACGCCGCCTACGCGCAGGTGCTCATCGATCCGAAGACGGTGGTGTTCCCATCGGCGAGCGGCGGCAACAACAGCGCCAGCGATTTCATCATCCAGTTCTGGCTGAACCGCGCCTTCGACAATTACGTGATGAACGACGCCGACCTCAGCGCCGAGCTTGCCGACGCACAGACCTACGCGACCGCTTTCCAGCAGTGCGTGGCGGCGCTCCCGCCTGATCAGACGCCGAGCAGCGACGGTTTCGGCATCAGCCTCAACACGAGCATCACCAACTGCGCCACCCAGGCTGATCCGAGTATCGCCAACCTGTTCCCAGGCGGGTGATTGATGTATCCGTAGGGGCGTTCAATTGAACGCCCCTACACATTTCGTCACACGGGGGGGAATTCGCGTGCTTCAATTCATCGACCGACTGCTGTTCGCGCTGGAACGGCTCTGGCAGCACCGCGTGCTCGTTTTGTGGACGCTGGTCGGGCTGGCGGCGGCGACTACGCTGGCGCTCAGCCTGACGCTCTACGTCGATGCCGTCAACACCGACCTGCTCACGGCGCATCTGGGCGATCCGCCCTACGCCTTCCGCTTCCGCTATCTGGGAAGCTGGAATGGCAATATCGCCCGGCGGACGTGAGCAGCGCCAGCGCCGCCATCGACACGGGTTTCGTCCGGACCATCGGGCTGCCGGTCGAGCAGTCGGTGACGTATGCCAGCGGCGGCTCGTGGGCGATCACGCTGGATCGGCGCAGGCAATCTCGGCTCGCTCAAGCTGTCGTCGCTCGACGGCGCGGACGCGATGATGCAGATCGTCGCCGGGGAGTGGTCGCCCGACCTGCCCATCGACGACGATGGCACGATCCCGGTGCTGCTGCCCGACACGATGCTTTACACGATGGGCGTGCAGGTCGGCGACACGCTCACGGCGACGCGCTCCGGCTACGGGACGGCGAAGCTGCGCGTGGCGGCGCTCTGGCATCCGGTCAATGCCGACGATCCGACGTGGATTTTCCCGCCGCGCTTCTTCGATACCGTCGTGCTGATGAGCGATGCCGCGCTGCAAACCTTTTTCGCCCAGCAGGACAAGCCGGTCGAGGAGACGGCGTGGTATCTGAATTTCGACGGCGGCGCGCTGCGCACCTCGGACGTATCCACGCTGATCAGCGACATCGCCGACGGGACGCGCGACGTGACGACGCGCTTTGCCCGGCGTCCGGCTCGACCTCGCGCCGACCGACGGCTTGCAGAAGTTCGTCGCCGAGGTCAGCACCTTCACGCAGCAGTTGGTGATCATGAGCCTGCCCGTCGGCGGGCTGGTGCTCTATTTCGTCGCGCTGGTCGCCGGGCTGCTGGTCAGCCGCCAGGCGGAGGAAGACGCCGTGCTGCGCAGCCGGGGCATCAGCCGCCGCGCCGTGCTGCTGATCCACGTGCTGATGTGGCTGCTGCTGACCGGGACAGCGCTGGCGGTCGGGCTGATCCTGTGCCCGGCGGTCGTGCGGCTGGTCGGGCGGACGAGTTCGTTCCTGCAATTCAACGGGACGCAGACGCTCAACGTCGTCTTCACGCCGCAGGCAGTGGCGGCGGGCGCGCTCACCGGACTGATCGCATCGAGCAGCGGCTTGTACTTCTCGTGGCGCAGCAGCGCGCAGACCATCACCGGCTTCAAGCGCAGCGCCGCCCGCGCCAGCAAAGCCTGGTGGCAGCGCGCCTACCTCGACCTGCTGCTGCTGATTCCGGCGGTCTACGTGCTCTACACGCTCTGGAAACAGGGCGGCTTGACCACCAGCGCCGACGACCCCTTCAGCGACCCGCTGGCGTTCGTCGCGCCGACGCTCTTTTCGCTCAGCATCACCCTGCTCTTTCTGCGCCTGTTCCCGCTGATCCTCGACATCGCCGCCCGCATCGTCAACTTCGGGCGCGGCGTTGCCGTGCTGATGGCGCTGCGCGAGCTGACTCGCTCGATTGGGCGCTACCGGGGCACGCTGCTGATGATGTGCTTCACGCTCAGCCTGACCGGGTTCACCGCCTCGATGGCGAGCACGATTGACCGCACGCTCGAAGACGCCGTCAACTACCAGATCGGTGCGGACGCCGTGATCGTCACGCCCACCGACGCCCAGACCGAGGAAGGAGACGTGAATGCTGCGACCGGGCAGACGACCGTCACCGTGACCGGCTTCAACACCCTGCCCGCCGACGACCTGCTAACCATCCCCGGCGTGCAGCAGGTCTCGCGCGTCGGGCGCTACCCCGCGCAGATCGTCCTGCAAAACCAGCGCATCAGCGGGACGATCCTCGGCATCGACCGCGCCTCGATTGCGGCGGTGACGCGCTTCCGCGAGGATTACAGCAGCATCCCGATTGCCGACCTGTTCAACCTGCTGGCGGGCAACCGCACCGGCGTGCTGATCAGCGCCAAGACCGCCGCCGACTACAACCTGCGCATCAATCAGGTGATCAACCTACAGGTGCAGGCGCTCGGCACGTGGTACGACGCCAAAGTGCCGATCCTGGGCGTGCTCGACTACTTCCCGACGCTCGACCCGAACGATGGCTTCTTCCTGATCGGCACGCTGGAGCCAATTTTCGAGATGGTCGGCACCGATTTGCCCTACGATCTGTGGCTCAAGCTCGCGCCGGACGCCGATGTGAGCGCCATCCGCACGCAGGCGGAGGCGCTCGGCTACCCGATCCTCGAATGGCGCGACCCGCAGACCGCACTCGAAGCCGCCCGCGCTGCGCCCTCGCGTCGCGGCGTGCTCGGCTTCCTCTCGGTCGGCTTCGTCGCCTCGATTTTGCTGACGCTGGTCGGCGCGATCATCCAGAGCGCCGCCTCGTTCCGCGCGCAGGCGGCGCAGTTGGGGTCGCTGCGGGCGATGGGTCTCGGTGGACTGTCGGTCGGCGTCTATCTGTTCCTGCTGCAAACGCTCATGACCGGCAGCGGCATCCTCAGCGGCACGTCCATCGGCGTGGCGACCACCCTGCTCTACCTGCCGCTGCTCGATTTCAGCGGCGGGCTGCCGCCTTATCTCGTCCGCGTCGCCTGGGGCAATATCGTTCTGGTCTACGCCGCTTTCGCCGTGATTCTGCTGACCGTGACCTTCGGCACGACCGCCTTCCTCGGTCGTGAGCGCTTGTCCACCCTCGTCAAACTGGGAGATGCGTAACGTTGCGATTTTTCAGGAACCCCTCAACCCCCGTCCCCTTCTCCCACACAAGTGGGGAGAAGGGGAGAAAAAGCCCCTCTCCCCGTTTACGTGGGAGAGGGGTTGGGGTGAGGGGCACTCTTATCGTTCTTATACTCTTTGCCCTTGCCGCCTGCTCCGGCGGAGACAACGGGCAGGTCGAGCCGACTTCGACGCCGATCCCGACCGCGCCCGCCGTCGCCCCGCCGACCTACGCCGTCCAGCGCGGGGACGTGTCGGACATCTTCGACTTCAGCGGGCGCTGGGAGCCGCGCGATCAGGAGCAGTTGGCATTTGAGGTCGGCGGCGCGGTGCGGCGAGTCAACGTGCGCCGGGGCGATACCGTCTCGTCTGGCGATTTGATCGCCGACCTGCAAATCGACGATCTCGAAAACCAGCTGGCTTCGGCGCAGCTTTCGCTGCAATCGGCTCAGGCGAACGAGCAGTCGAGCGCCGACAGCAGCGTCGGCTCGGTCGCCGACGCCGAGATCGCGCTGGCGAACGCCCGCCTAAGCCTGCAAAACGCCCAGAACAATCTCCCCTGGACTTCGGTCTCGTCGGCGCAGCTACAGGTACAGTCGGCGCAGCAGGCGCTCGACAATGCCCAGCGCGCCTACGACAACGCCGTCAGCCATCCGGAAGCGGCGGGCGCAGCCTCGGCAGTCAATTCCGCCTACCAGAGCCTGCTTTCCGCACAGAACAGCCTGCGCTCGGCGCAGAACAGCTACTACTCCGCCGCCCAGAGCTTCAACAACGCGCAGGCACAGCTCAAGACGCAGCAGAACAGCGTCATTCAGGCGGAACTCAATCTCCAGAAAGCCCAGCAGAACGCCGCCAGCGGCGGCACGTCGGACGCGGTACAGTCGGCGCAGTTGAGCATCGACCAAATCAACGCCAAGATCGCCCAGTCGTCGCTCTATTCACCCATCGACGGCGTGGTGCTCGACGTGACCATCAAGCCGGGCGATTCGGTCACGGCGTACAAGACCGTTATCACCGATTGGGCGACCTGATCCGAAAGAAGCGATTGCCAGCCTCGCCTTCAGCGACGCGCAGCGCCTGAGCGTGGGCATGGTCGGCGTCTGCCAGGTCGTCAACCAGCCGGATACCGCCGTGCAGTGCGTCGTCCGCCGTCTGCCGCTCAGCGCGCAGGACGCCGACCAGACCACGCGCATCGCCGCCACGCTGCCCGATGTCGCCGAAGGGCAGTTAATCGACGTGCAGATGCCGCTGCAAGTCAGCCACGACGTATTGTGGCTGCCGCCCGCCGCCATTCGCACCTTCCAGAACCGGACGTTCGTCGTCCTGCAAACGCCGGACGGACCGCGCCGGGTGGACATCGAAATCGGGTTGCAGACCGACGACCGCGTCGAGATCACCAGCGGCTTGAACGAAGGCGACGTGGTGATCGGCGAATGAGCGCGTACATAAGCTGCCACCGCATCGTCAAAGTCTATCGCGTCGGCGGGCACGAGCTGGTCGCGCTGCGCGGCATCGACTTCGAGATGGAGGAAGGCGAGTTCGTCGCCATCATCGGACCGAGCGGCGCGGGCAAAAGCTCGCTGCTCAACCTGCTCGGCGGCTTGGACACGCCGACCGCCGGGCAGTTGATCGTCGATGGGCGCAACCTGCTCGAACTCAAAGGGCGCGCGCTGGCGGACTACCGCCTGCACCGGGTCGGCTTCCTGTGGCAGTCGGTCAGCCGCAACCTGCTGGCGCACCGCTCGGCGCTGCGCAACGTCGCCCTGCCGATGGCGCTGGCGGGCGTCCCGTTCTGGAAACGCGGCGGGCAGGCGCGCGACCTGCTCGAAGCGGTCGGGCTGAGCGAGCACATGCGCAAGAAGCCGGAGGCGCTCTCCGGCGGGCAGCAGCAGCGCGTCGGCATCGCGGTCGCGCTGGCGAACAACCCGCCGCTGCTGCTGGCGGACGAGCCGACCGGCGCGCTGGATCGCGCAAGCGGCGCGCAGGTGCTCGATCTGCTGGCATCGCTGCGCCAGCGCTATGGACTGACGATCCTGATGGTGACGCACGATCTGGAGATGGCGCGCTACGCCGACCGCGTGCTGACGCTGCGCGACGGCGCGCTGGGGCAAGACCTCTCCCACGCGGACGACGAAGCCTCCACCCTCGACGACGCCGGACGCATCCGCCTGCCCGACGCCGTGCGCGCGCAGCTTGCCGACGCGCCGCACATCGCCGTCGAAATCCGCCCGGAAGGCGTGCTGCTGCGCCCGGAGACCGACGCGGACGAAGACGCCGGGTTCGGCGACCTCGTGCCGCAAGACACACCGCCCGAACGCAAACGCCGCTTCCGCCTGCTGCGCCGTCCGCGCAAGCCCGGCAAGGCGCAGCCATGAGACTCAACGGCAAAGCGCCGCGCCCGCGCGTGCTGGTGCAGGGCGTCGAGCGGGCGTTCGGCTCCGGCGAGGGACTCGTGCGCGTGCTGCGCGGCGTCGATCTGACGGTCGCGGCGGGCGAGCGCGTCGCCCTCTACGGACCGTCCGGCAGCGGCAAGACCACGCTGCTCAACCTGATCGGCGCGCTGGATCGCCCCAACGCCGGGACGATCTGCATCGATGATGCCGACATCCTGCGCATGAGCGAGCGCCAGCGCGCCAAACTGCGCCGCAAGCGCATCGGCTTCATCTTCCAGAGCTACACGCTCATGCCGACCTACAGCGCCTACGAAAACGTCGATCTGGCGCTGCGACTGCCGGGCATCGGCTATTTCGAGCGGCGCAAGCGAGCGACCGCCGCCCTCGCCGCCGTTGGCTTGACCGCCTGGGCGGATCACGTCCCCGACGAGTTGAGCGGCGGGCAGCGCCAGCGCGTCGCCATCGCCCGCGCGCTCGCGCTTCAGCCCGCGCTGATCCTCGCCGACGAGCCGACCAGCGGGCTGGATTCGCGCACCGCCCGCCGGATTCTGGCGCTGTTCGGGGCGGTCGCCAGCGCGCAGGGCACGACCTTTTTGATCGTCTCGCACGACCCGATGGTCGCCACTTACGTCGATAGCGCCTACGACCTCACCGACGGGCGGCTCGTCCCGCATGGTACGCACAAGGAAACCACGCCATGAAAAGATACGCATTCCGTAGGGGCACGGCGTGCCGCGCCCCTACACATCGCCTGATTGTGATGGGGATCATCGCCCTGCTGGCGAGCGCCTGCACGCTTCAGGCGAACCGCCCGCAGTCCGAGCCGATCCTCTTTCAGAACGCCGCGACCGCCACCGAAACGATCCCGCCCTCGACGCCGCTGCCCTCGCTGACGCCGTCGCGCACGCTGCTGCCCCCGCCGACTTTCGAGCCGCCCACGCTGACGCCGATTCCGTCCGCGACGCCGACCATCACGCCGACCACGACGCTCGACCTGTCGGTGTCGATCCCCGGCTTGAACGGGCTGGAGTCGCCCACGCCGTCCGGCACGCCCGGCTGCCAGCCGCGCAAGGACTGGAAGCTGACGTACACCGTCCAGCCCAACGACGCGCTCGCCCGCATCGCCGAGCGCTACGGCACCTACGTCAGCACGCTGGCGCAGGCGAACTGCCTCGCCGACCCGAACATGATCAGCGTCGGGCAGGTGCTTGCGCGTCCCCGGCGACGCCCCGCCACCGGAGCAGACTTACGACTGCTCGTGGACGCTGCTCACGCCTCAGGACGGCACGCTGGCGATCCCCGGCAGCGGCACGCTGACCTTCGACTGGCGCGGACCGCGCGCGGCGCGCAACCTGATCCGCATCTACAAGCCAAACGGCGGCACCTACGAGGACGTGATCGAGCTGCGCCAGAACGAGACCATCGACCTGAGCGAAATACCCGATGCCGGGACGTACACCTGGTACGTCTACCCGCTCGACCAGAATTTCCAGCAGATTGCCTGCCACGAGGGCGGACCCTGGACGTTCACCAAAGCGCAGATGCCCACGCCCACCCCGACGGTCGCGGGCGCCGCGCTGCCCGGCGGGGCGACAGGTTCGTGATGAGGATGCGTGCGGGCAGACCGATGTGTCTGCCCAATACAAGAGGGGCGAACACGCAGGTTCGCCCCTACACACCCTGTTTATCCTCAAAACTCGTCGCGCCGTCCGCTTCCCGCTATAATTCGGCTGTTTACACGCTCGAAGGAAGCCGAATGCAAAATCAGGCAGTTTTGCTCTATCATCTGCAACAGGTCGATCTCAACATCGCGCAGCATCGCGCCCGCCTCAAGGAGATCGAAGCCCAGCTCAGCGGCGACGAAAGCGTCGCCCAGGCAAGCAAACAGTTTGCCGAAGCGCAGGAAGCGCTCAAGCCCTGGCAGGCGCACGCCCGCGACCTCGATCTGGAGATCAAGTCCGTCACCGAGAAGATCAAGACCAGCGACGCCGACCTCTACAGCGGACGCATCACCAACCCCAAAGCGCTGCAAGAATTGCAGGACGAAGTCGACTCACTCAAGCGGCGGCAGAGCCAGCTTGAGGACGAGATGCTCGAAACGATGGTGAAGGTCGAAGGGCATCAGACGCAGGTCGCCGACGCCCAACAGACGCTGACTGACGCCCAGCAATCCGCCGCCAGCCAGCAGACCGAGCTGCTCGACGAGCAGCAGCGCCTCGCAAGCGAAAGCACGCAGTTGGATGCGGAACGCGAAGACCTCGCCTCCATCGCCGACCCCGCCAGCCTCGCCATCTACGAAAAGATGCGCCCCCGCTTTCGCGGGAAGGTCGTCGCGGTCATGCAGGACGACGGCTGCACCATCTGCGGCGTTGAGCAGACCTCCGTCAGAGCATTACAGGTGCGCCTGGGACGCGAGATTGTCTACTGCGAAAGCTGCGGGCGCATTCTGGCGAACAACTCCTGATCGTCGTTACAATACTGCGGACGCGAACCTCACCCAAGGGAATTATTGCTTATGTTCAATTTCCTGCCGCCCAGCGCACTTGAAAGTCATCTACCCGATGCTCTACGCCTTCGACGCCGGAAACGGCTTGTGCAAAGGCTTGAGCGGCGAAACCAAGACACTCGTCGAGTTCGAGCCGGTCGTCGCGCCGATCACCGATCAGCGCGCCTTGATCGCCAAAGACGAGAAGCCGACTTTCAGCCTCGTGACCAACGGGCGCGCCGAGGTCTTCGGCATCGACGACGTATTTGCGCACGGCAAGCGCGCCGCCATCCGCCGCTTCAACAGCCAGGAGCGCTACACGTCGCAGGATTATTTCCACATGATCGACGTGCTGTTCATGCAGTGTTTCCCGCCCTTCTGGAACAAGGACAATGCCATCAAGCCGACCGGCGTGATCAACATCCCCATCGGCGTCTACAACAACCCGACGGTCGTCGAGGAAATCCGCCGCAATCTGGTCGGCACGCGCGCGCTGACCGATTACGCGGGCAACACGCTGAAAGTCGAAATTGAGTCGGATCGCCTGCTGATCGTGCCGGAGAGCTACGGCGCGCTGATGCACTACGCCTACGATGCGGCGACCTTGCACAAGCGCGAGGACGTGGACATGAGCGGCACGACGCTGGTGGTGGACATCGGCTACGAGACGACCGACATGAGCCTGTTTGAAGGGCTGCACTATCAGCGCGACCGCACCGAAAGCGAGCCGCGCTCCGGCATGGGCGTGATCTCGCGGGCGCTGCAAAATTACGTCCGCAAGGGCATCCGCAACGCCGACGTGAGCCGCATCGACCGCGCCATGCAGAAGATCGCGGGCATCCCGGCGGGGCAGCCCAAAGAGATCGAGCCGATCCCCGGCATCAAGGTCGACGTGACCGACGTGTACGACGAGACCGTCAGCGATCTCGCGCCGCGCATCGCACAGGAAGTGCTGACGCGCTTCCCCGAAGCGGTCAACCGCGTGCTGCTGGCGGGCGGCGGCGCGTATCATCTGCGCGAAGCCCTCAAGCAGCATCTCGCGCCGCTCCCCATCGTGGTCGTCCCGGAGCCGGAACTCGCCAACGTGCTGGGCGGCTTCACCATGCTCAACATTCAGGCGGGGACGGGACAGTACCTCGATCAGGGCGAGCTGCGCTGAAATGCACGATGAACCCGCTGGCACGGCTCAAACAAATGCGCAAGGCGCACCGGCTCTACAACTCGCTGGTTCAGGGTGATACGAGACTGCTGGTCGAGCTGTTCCCGTTCGTGAAGCTGGCGTTCACACCGAAGGTGATTGAGCTGCCGCTGCGCGAGCCGAAAAAGCCGCTGCCGCCGCCGAAAGTCAGCTACAGCGCGCGCAGCGAGGAAGACGACCTGCGCGACGCCCTCGACATCGGCTTCGGCGACTTGAAATTTGACTCCAACGAGCGGCGCGAGCGCGAACGCAATCAATAACTCTCCCACCGCGCGGCGTCGCCTTCATGCTTCCACAGGCGAAGCGTAGGCATATCGTCAATCACACTCAGGCGGCAAGTCGTGCTACACTAAATCATCATGAGCACGAACTTCTATATCCCTCCCCGGCAGACGCCGCCCGCGCGCCGCCCCGCCAAATCCAACAGCAACCGCACGCTCTGGATGGTCGGCGCGGGCGCTGCTGTCTTGACCATCCTGCTCGTCATGGCGGGCTTCGGCTTTCTGTTCGTGCTCGCCGCCCTGCCGGATCGCGTCGCGTCGGGGGTGGCGGTAGCGGGCATCTCGGTCGGCGGCAAGACCATCGACGACGCGACCGCCGTTTTGCAGCAGCTTCCGGCGCAGCCGCTTAAGCTGATCGACGGCGACCGAAGCTGGTCGGTTTCCCTCGCCGATCTCGGCATCACCCTGAACATGGACGCGACCGCGAAAGCCGTCAAGGACGCCGCGCCCAATACCAGCGTCACGCCCGTTTATCAGGTCGATCTCGGCAAGGCGCAGGCGGGCTTCGTCGCCCTCAGCGACCAGATCAACATCGACGCGACCCCCGAACACGACGGGCGCTCGATGGACATCCCGGTCATGCTGGATCGCCTGCGCGTCGACGTATCGGGCGAAGTCGCGGACGGCGTGTTCGAGCTGAACATGATCGACATCCCCGCGCCGACTGAGCAGCCGAAGACCAGCTACGACGGTCCGACCACCAAATACGTCGTCCAGCCGGGGCAGGAACTGGGCTTGATCGCCAAAGACTTCAATGTCTCCATCGACGACATTGCGGCGCTCAACGGCATCACCGACCCCGACTTCATCTATCCCGGCGAGGAATTGACCATCCCGGCGGCGGGCGAATACGTTCCGCCTGCCCCGCCCGCGCCGACCAACGTCGGCAAGTCGATTGTCGTCTCGACCGAAAACCAGCGCATCTTCGCCTACGAAAACGGTCAGATGGTGCGCTCGCATCTGGTCTCGACCGGGCTGCCGGACACGCCGACGGTCAAGGGCGATTTCAAAATCTACGTCAAGTACCTCGCGGACGACATGAGCGGACCCGGCTATTTCCTGCCGCAGGTGCCCTACACCATGTACTTCTTTCAGGGCTACGGCATTCACGGGACGTACTGGCACAACGCCTTCGGTCGTCCGATGAGTCACGGCTGCGTCAACCTGCCCACCGACGAAGCGCAGTGGTTCTTCAACTTCGCCGACGTGGGCACGCCCGTGCGGGTGATCTAGCGTCGTCGGTGGCTTAAGTCTCGTCGCGCTTCAGCTTAACGAAGACGTGCGACGTGCCCTGCCCGCGCACGCGCTTGACTTCGAACAGTTCCGGGTGCGCCTTGACCAGCAGCGAAAGCTGCTTGTAGCCGTAGGTGCGCGGGTCAAAGCCAGGGTCGAGCTGGCGCAAATGATGCCCCAGCGCGCCCAAGAACGCCCAGCCATCGTCCTGCATCGCCAGATCGACGGCGCTCTTGAAGAGCGTCTGCGCTTCGGGCGAAAGCTCGGTATTGGTTTTCGTCTTGGTGTCGCTCTTGACCGGCTTTTGCAGGTTCTCGGCGTAGACGAAGATGTCGCAGGCGTTGACGAACGCGCGCGGCGTCAGCTTCTTGCCGATGCCCATCACGAACAGGCTTTTCTCGCGGATGCGCGTCGCCAGCCGCGTATAGTCGCTGTCGCTGGAGACGAGGCAGAAGCCATCAACCCGCACGGTGTACAGGATGTCCATCGCGTCGATGATCATGGCGCTGTCGGTGGCATTCTTGCCGACGGTATAGCGAAACTGCTGGATCGGCTGGATGGCGTAGGTGTGGAGTGTCTCTTTCCACCCGCCCATGTTGGCGGTCGTCCAGTCGCCGTAAATGCGCCGCACGTTCACCAGACCGTATTTGCCCGCCTCGGCGAGCATCTCGCCGATCAGCGAGGGCTGCGCATTGTCACCGTCGATCAGCATGGCGATTCGACGGCTTTCTACTCCGACAGGGTTGTCTGACAAAGTTGTTTGTGTCCTTTCATCGTTTCCTCAATTATAACGAAAAACGCCCAACACGTTTGTGCGGGCGTTTTCGACGTGCAGTCGCCGCCTACAGCGCCTCTTGAGCAGCCGCTTCCGGCGCGAGGAGGAAGCCGCGCTGGAGCAACAGTTTCAGGATTTGGCGCGCGTTCTCCTCCGGCGTGTGATTGACCGTATCGCAGACGATCTCCGGGCGCAGCGGCTCCTCATACGGATCGTCGATGCCGGTGAACCCCTTGATCTCCCCCCGCCGCGCTTTGGCGTACAAGCCTTTCGTGTCGCGCGCCTCGCACACCTCCAGCGGCGTGTTCACGTAGATTTCCACGAACTGATCTTCGCCGAACAGGCTGCGCACGTCGTTGCGCGTCGCCCGATACGGACTGATCGCCGCGCAGATCACCACGCCGCCGTGCCGCGCGATCTCCGACGCCACGAAGCCGATGCGCCGAATGTTGATGTCGCGGTCTTCCTGGCTGAAGCCCAAGCCTTTCGACAGATGCGTCCGCACCACGTCGCCGTCGAGGATCGTCATCTGCCGCCCGTGCTCCAGAATCAGCACCGTCAGCACCTCGGTGATGGTCGACTTGCCCGCGCCGCTCAAGCCCGTGAACCACAGGCACACGCCCTGATGATGCCGCGCCGGGTAGCTCTCGCCCAGGATTTGCGCCACTTCCGGGCGCGTGAACCAGTCCGGCAGCAGACGCCCTTTGTTGAGGTACTGCTCGCGCACCTGCGTACCGGAGATGTTGGAGGTCGGCGCGCCCGCCGGGATTTTCGAGACTTCCTCGTAGCGTCCTTCGCCGGTCAGGTACAGCAGCTCGCTGAACGGGATCATGCGCACGCCCAGCTCGTCCTCGTGCTGCGCGACCAGCTCCTGCGCGTCGTAGGGACCGTAGAACGGCTTGCCATTCGAGTCCTTGCCCGGTCCGGCGTGGTCGCGCCCGACGATGAAATGGTTCGCGCCGTAGTTGCGCCGGATGATGGCGTGCCAGAGCGCCTCGCGCGGACCGCCCATGCGCATCGCCAGCGGCAGCAGCGAAAGCAGCACGCGGTCGGGATCGTAGTAGTTCTCGGTCAGCGCCTTGTAGGTGCGCACGCGCGTGTAGTGGTCGACATCGCCCGGCTTGGTCATGCCCACCGACGGATGCAGCAGCAGCACGCCATCCACCGCCGCAATCGCCCGCTTGGTCAGTTCCTCGTGGACGCGGTGCAGCGGGTTGCGCGTCTGGAAAGCGACGACGTTGGGATGCCCATACGTTTCCAGCCGCGCGCGCACTTGCGCCGGGGTCAGGCGCAGCGGCGCGAAATCATAGTGGCGCGGAAGCTGAAGCACCTGAAGCCGCCCGGAAATGTTGAACTTGCCCCAGCGGTACATTTCCGCCACCAGCGAGTGGCGGATGTCGAGCGTGCCGAAGACTTTCTGCGCCGCTTCTTCCAGATTCCAGGCGTACTTTTCTTCGACGCTCATGATCGCCAGCAGTTCGTTCTGGTCGTCGCGCAGGGCGATGTCATCGCCGACGAAGATGTTGGCGTCTTCGGGGATGGGCAGCGTGATCGGTATCGGGAAGAGCGTGCCGTCCGCCACGCGCATCTCGTCGAGCACGCGCTGGTAGTCCGCCTGCCCCATGAAGCGATCCAGCGGCGAGAAGCCGCCGAGGGCGAGCAGTTCGAGGTCGCAGACGCTGCGCTGCGAAAGCTGGAGCGAGCGCAGGCGGCTGGCGTAAGCTTTCTGCGCGTCCAGTTCGTCCGCCGGGACGCGCAAATCGACCAGCCTGCCGCCATAAGGCGTGATTAACTTGGGGCTGTTTCCATTCACAGTGTGCAGTAAACTCCTAAGAATTGTAGGGGCGAACCGATGCGGCTGCCCGCGTGCAATTGTTGTTGTTTGGGCGAACACGCAGGTTCGCCCCTACGTTCGACAACCCGACAGGTTGTCCCCGCGTCACGGTACGTTCCTTACGATAATCTCGCGGCTTCGACCAGCGGGATTTCGCGCCCTTCCAGCGCCGATTGATAGCAGGCGTCGATGATCTGCGCGCGCCGCAGCCCTTCGCGCCCATTCTGGGACGACCAGTCGCCGCCGCGAATCGCCGCGACGAAGTTGCGCACGACGGCGTTGTGCCCTTCGCCGCGCGTGACGCGCGGGCGCACTTCGGACGGCACGCCCGCCGTATCCGTGTAGATCGTCAGCGTATCTTCCCAGTTGTAGTTCTTGACGGCGATGTCCGCGCCGCCTTCGGTGCCGTAGAGCGTCACGCCAAAATCGTCCGCTGCCTTGCCGTAGACCGCCCAGCTCGCCTCGATCAGCAGAGTCGCGCCGTCGCCCAGGCGCACGAACGCCGTCGCCAGGTCTTCAACCTCGTATCCGCCTGCGCCCACCAGCGTCCTGTCGCCCCGGCTGCCGCGCCCGCGCGGACCGAGTTCGGCGTAAGTCGCCGCGCTCACGGAGATCAACTCCGGCTCGCCGAGCAGGTAGAGCGCCATATCGAGGACGTGAACGCCGAGGTCGATCATCGGACCGCCGCCCGCCATCTCGCGGCTGGTGAACCAACCGCCCATGCCCGGGATGCCGGCGCGCCGCATCCAGCTTGCCTTGGCGTGATAGATGCGCCCCAGCCCGCCTGATTCAATGTAGGTCTTGAGCACCTGCACGTCGCCGCGCTGGCGGTGGTTGAAGGCGACTTGCAGCACGCGCCCGGCGTTGGTTGCCGCGCGTACCATCGCCTCGCCCTCCGCGCTGCTGCGCGCCAGCGGCTTCTCGGACAGGACGTGCTTGCCGCTGTCGAGCGCCGCAATCGCCACCGGCGCGTGCAGATGATTGGGTGTCGCCACGCTCACGGCATCAATGTCGTCGCGCGCAACCAGATCACGGTAATCGGCATACGAATGCGGAACGTTGTAGGTCGCCGCGATCTGCCCCAGCCGCCCCTCCGCCGGGTCGGCGACGGCGACGACTTCGACGCCCGGCTGCTGCAAATACCCCTTCAGGTGGGTCTCGCCTGCCCACCCTAACCCAACGATGCCAACCCGCAACGACTCTGTTTGCATAATGATTATCCAGCTTTCGGATGCAGAATGCGCAGACCGTCTATTCTACCAGCATGTCTACCAACATGGCGCACAATTAAGGAGGATTCCGCCCGAAGCGTGGTTATAATTGAGGTGAAGGAGAATGCAGATACACGTATGATCGACGCCGCTCTACCCTTCAGTCGCACTATTGACCTCGCCAGCGGGCATATCGCCGACTCGCTCGGCGTGGTCTACCGTCGCCTTTCGGACATGCGCGGCTGGTATGCCGACTCAGCCGCCGAAGCCGCGCTCAGCGCCGAAAACCCGATCATCTACGAAGTCCATTACGGTTACTACGCGCCCAGCGTCGATGGTCAGCTTGGCTTCGGCACGACCATCCTTTACCCCGGCACTATCGGCGGCGAGTATTACATGACCAAAGGGCATTACCACCACAAAGCCGACCGCGCCGAAGTCTACTACGGTCTGCAAGGCGAAGGCGAGCTGCTGCTGCAAACGCGCGATGACGCGACCACGACGCAGCACATCGCGCCGGGGGTGATCACCTATATTCCAGCGTATCACGCGCATCGCACCATCAACACCGGCGCGGAGAACTTCGTCTTCCTCTCGGTCTACCCCGCCGACGCGGGCAACGATTACGAGAGCATCGCCGAGCGCGGTTTCGCCTCGCTGATCGTCGAGCGCGACGGCAAGCCGCAGATCATCCCCAGCCCACGCTACTAATTGGCTCGTGAACCACAGCGATCACGTCAATCTCATCCGTGACGGCGTCAGCCCCGGCGTCTGGGCGGATTTCGGCTCCGGCGGCGGCGCGTTCACGCTGGCGCTGGCGGAGCTATTGCACGGCGAGGGGCAGATTTACAGCATCGACCGCGACGGGCGCGCGCTCGAACAGCAGCGCAGCGCCATGCAGGCGCGGTTTCCCGATCAGACCGTCGCCTACCGCACCGCCGACTTCACGAATAAGCTCGACCTGCCGCCGCTCGACGGCGCGCTGATGGCGAACTCGCTGCATTTCGTCCGCCACAAAGAGCCGGTGCTGCGCCTGATTCGCGCTTCTCTCAAGCCGGGCGGCAGGCTGATATTGGTGGAGTACAACGTGGATCGCGGCAATCAGTGGGTGCCGTACCCGCTCGCCTTCGAGACGTGGCGCGTGCTGGCGAACGCGAACGGCTTCAGCGCGACTCGGATGCTCAACAAACGGGGCAGCAGCTTCCTGCGCGAAATCTACAGCGCCCTAAGTCTGCGCGCCGAGTAGGCAGCGCCCTTACTTCGCCTTGACGCGGTAGAGCATCTCGCCCGCTTTGGCGACGTAGAGCGTCCCCTCTTTCTCTTTGCCCTGCCACTCCTCGACGCGCACGGTCTTCGGATCAAGGTAGCCGAGCGAGAGCTTCTTGCAGTCCGCCGCCGAGATTTTGGTCGCCAGCGTCACTTTGATGCGCGCCTTCTCGGTGCCGTTCTCGAATGTGCCGCCGCCGCGCACATGCGTGCTGTGCGCCAGCACGCCGAGCGGAATGTGCTTGTATTTGTCCCACTGCTTGAGGAAGTAGTCGAGCGGATGATAGCCGATCTCGTAGAGGTACTTGCCATGCACCTGGCTGACCTTATCCAGGTGCGGCGCGTAGATAATGATCTCGCCGCCGTCGGAAACGGCTGGCTCGGTCTTGTACATGGCTTTGCCCGCCGTCCATAATTCATCGTACATCGGGGGCGCGAACGCCAGCACCTTCTTGTAGGGCTTGTCCACCCAGGTGATGTGACGCTGCGACGATAAATCGGCGGCGGCGCCCCACGCCTCCAGCAGCGATCCGACGAACAGCCCCGCCAGCCCGTCGCCGACGACCACCAGACTGACCAGCGTGACCGGGGTCGTCACCATTTCGGCGGCGGCGTTGATCATGGCGCGCACGGGCGTGTCCTTCACGCCGATGATCTTGCGGATCGTCAGCAGCGCGCCCAGCCAGTGGGTCACGTTGATCATCTCAGGACCCGATATGCCGGGGAACAGATACTTCGCCCCGCCCGAAAAGCCGACGACTTCGTGCGGAAACGTCGGACCGAGGATGATCACGCGGTCGTAGTCCAGCACCTGCTTGTTGATGCGCACGGGCACGTCGCCGCCCAGGCTTGGATGCCAGGCGTCCCCGGCGATCTGCTTGACGCGATCCTGCGTCAGCGTGCCGATCTGCATCAGCGCGTCCGGCTTATCCCAGCTATGGTTGTGCAGCCCGACCCAGCCGTAACGGGTGAGGCGCTCGTCTTTGGTGATGCCGACCAGCTTGAGCATCGCCTCGTCGTCCAGCGGCGGGTGCGTCCCCAGCGCGACCATGAAGTCGAGCTTGCTGGCATCGTTCAAGACTTCGACCATCATGCGGAAAAGCTGCGGCAGCGGAATCGTCCGCGTGTGATCGGGGATCAGCACCAGCAGCCGTTTGCCGGTAAATTTCCGCGCCAGCCCTTTTTCCAGCGCCGTGCGGATCGCCTCTGCGCTCAGCGGTTGATCGCTGACTGCCTGTGCATCGAGCATGGTCGCCTTCCTTCCCGCATTCGTCTCGCAACGGACGTATTTTGTACCCCGTCCAGCGAAGAATACCACACTGTGTCGCCTACCCCTATAATCATACCTGATCTCGCTTCGGCTGGCTGGACATCTAGCGCCTATTATGAACTTTTTACCCCTCATCCCGTGCGACCGCTGTCGCCCACCCTTCTCCCACGCAAGCGGGGCGAAGGGGAGCAATTATGTAATTTTGTCCCTCGCTCCGTTTACGTGGGAGAGGGACAGGGCAACCAAAGGTTGCACAGGGTGAGGGGCAGAAAGCATCTAGCCAACAAACGGCGTTTGCGCTATGGTTTTCAGCAAGCCATCGAGGAGAAATCAATGCCTGTCCAGCGACTGCTGCCCGTCAATGGGATCGACATCGCCGTATACGAGTGGGGCGAGGCGCACGCCGACCAGCCGCCGATCCTGTTCGCGCACGCCACCGGCTTTCACGGGCGCATCTGGGATCAGGTGATCGCGCATCTGCCGGATTACCACTGCTTCGCGCTCGACCTGCGCGGGCACGGGCGCAGCGGCAAAGCCACCCCGCCCTACGACTGGCGCATCTTCGCGGAAGATGTCGTTGCCGTCGGGCGCGCGCTCGGCTTGACGGGCGCGGTCGGCGTCGGGCACTCGATTGGCGGGCACGCCGTCACGCTGGCGGCGGCGCTTCAGCCCGATCTGTTCGCCGCCCTGCTGCTGATCGACCCGGTGATCATGCCGCGCGAGAATTACGTCGGCGTGCTCGAACTCAACCATTTCACGGCGCGGCGGCGCAACGAGTGGAGTTCGCCCGACGAAATGTACGAGCGCTTCAAGGATCGCCCGCCCTTCAGCGCTTTCCAGCCGCAGGTGCTGCGCGATTACGTCGATTATGGTCTCGTGCCCAACCCGAACGGCGACGGCTACGTCCTCGCCTGCACGCCGGCGTTCGAGGCGGCAAGCTACAACTACGGCACGGCGGCGGACATCTACCCCGAAATTGCGACAGTGCAGATTCCCGTGACCATCCTGCGCGCGGGCGGGCAGCAGGACTCGACGGTCGTCAACCTGAACGCCTCGCCGACCGCGCCCGATCTGGCGGCGCAGTTCCCCCACGCCGTCGACGTGCCGCTGCCGCAGTATTCGCATTTCATCCCGATGGAAGCGCCGGAACTGGTCGCGGACTACGTGCGCAAGGTCGCGGGCGGGTTGCCCTGACGGTGCAAAGCGGGCACAATGGAGCCAGTGCCGTCCGGTAAGCCGCGTGAAAGGGACACCGATGAGAAAAGTCTGGTTGATCGCCGCCCTGCTGCTCGTCGTCACCATCGGCAGCGCCTCGGCGCAGGATTTGCCGCCCCGCGATCAGCTATCGCCGGGGCAGTGGTTCCAGCTTTCGCCGGGCGGCGAGACGATCTGCGGGCACGGCGCGCCTTACAGCTTCTACTACCGCGAAGGTCCCGGTCAGGACTTGTTGATCTATTTTCAGGGCGGCGGTATGTGCTGGGACGGACAGACCTGCAACGTCTCCACGACCACGTTCGACGACTGGGTGAACTCCAACGACGCCAGCGACAATCCGGGACTGTTCCCGCAGGGCTTCACCGACTTCAGCAATCCGGCGAACCCCTTCCTCAACGACGACATCGTCTACGTGGATTACTGCACGGGCGACATGCACACCGGCAACAACGAGCAGGGCTACACCTTCAACGACACCTGGTTCGACGTTAAGCACAAAGGCGCGGTCAACGCCAGCGCCGCGCTCAACTGGGTCTATTCCAATATCACCGCCGTCGATTCGGTTTTCGTCGCCGGGTGCAGCGCCGGGGCGGTCGGCGCAGCCTACTGGTCGGCGGACATCGCCGCGCATTATCCCGGCAGGCGCGTCGCCCTGCTCGGCAATTCGGGCGGGGGCTGGGGCGGCATCTCCCCGAACACCTGGAACGCCTGGGGCACGAACTATCAGGGCGCGACGGGCGGCGATCTGAGCATCGAGCGCTTCTTCATCGGCGCGGCGCGGGCGGGCGTTCACATCGCCCAGTACAACACCGCCAACGACGAGACGCAGAATTTCTTCAACTACGTCGGCTTCAGCGGCGTGCCTTACACCACCGCGCTTCAGCAGAACCAGCGCACGATTGCGCGCAGCGCGGGCGGCTTCCGCTATTACACCGAGGGCGGCGACCTGCACTGCATCCTGCCGCGCGCGGAGTTGTACACCTACCAGACCAACGGCGTGCGCCTGACCGACTGGATCGCCAATCTCGCCACCGGCAAGCCGGTCAGCAACGTGGTCTGCACCGCCTGCGCCGAGCCGGGCTACGTCGGGCAGTAAAGACAAAGCCTTAACGCAAAGACGCAAAGGATGGAAGGCGCAAAGATAGTTCTAACCCTTTGCGTCTTTCTTTTACCCTTCGCGCCTTTGCGTTGAATCCTTTCATTTCTTTTTCGCCGCCAGATACTCGGTGTACCCGCCCGCGAACTCCCGCAGCGCGCCGTCCTCCAGCTCCGCAACCTGATCGACCACGCGATCCAGAAAATAGCGGTCGTGCGAAATCACCACCAGCGCGCCGTCGAAATCTTCGAGCGCCGTCTCCAGCGCCTCGGACGCCGGGATGTCGAGGTTGTTGGTCGGCTCGTCCAGCAGCAGCAGGTTCGGGCGCTGAAGCATCAGCGCGGCAAGCTGCAAGCGGCTGCGCTCGCCGCCGCTCATCGTGCCGATGGGCTGGCGCACCTGCTCGTAGGTGAACAGCATCTTGAGCAGGAAGGCGACCGCCGCGCCCTCGCTGGTCGGCGACACGTCGCGGATGAAGTCGAGCGGTGTTTTCTCCGCCCAGGCGTCGAGCGTCTGGTGTTCCTGCGCGTAGTAGCCGACGCGCGTACTGGGACCGATCTTGACCTCGCCGTCGAGCGGTTCCAGTTCGCCGATCAGCAGCCTGAACAGCACCGACTTGCCTGCGCCGTTCGCACCCACCAGCCCGACGCGCTCGCCGTGCCGCACCAGCAGGTCGAGGTCGCAGAACAGCAGGTCGTCGTCAAAGCCCATCGTCAGCCGCTTGAGTTCGAGCGACTTGGTGCTGCCGCGCCAGCCCTCCAGCGATAACTCAAGCTGCTTGCGCTCGCTCACGCGCTCGACGATCTCGCCGTTTTCCTCCATCCGTTCCAGCATCTTGCGGCGGCTGCGCGCCTGCCGCGCCGCCCGCTCGTCCTCGAACTGCTTCGCCGCGATGTCCCACTCGTGGATGCGCGCCTCGATCTGCTTGATGCGCTTCTGCTGCGCGACGTACATCTGCTCCTGGCGCTGTCGGCGCGACGCCCGTTCGATGGCGTACATCGAGTAATTGCCCACGTAGATCGTCAGCTTGCCGTCTTCCAGTTCCGCGATCTGGTTCACGCACTCGTCGAGCAGGTAGCGGTCGTGCGAGACGATCACGACCGCGCCAGCGTAGCCGCGAATGAACGACTCCAGCCGCGCTTTGGCGTCCAGATCGAGGTGATTGTCCGGCTCGTCCAGCAGCAGCACGTCCGGCTGCTCGACCGCCAGCCGCACCAGCGCCACCAGCTTCTTCTGCCCGCCGCTCAGCGCCTCGGTCGGCAGGTCGTGATCGTCGGGCGTGAAGCCGAAATGCAGCAGCAGCTCGCGCACTTTGTTGGCGTGAAACGCGCCGCCGAGCCGCTGGTAGCGTTCCAGCGCGCGCTCCTGTTCGCCCATCACGCGGGCAAGCGCCGCCTCGTCGTTGTAGACCGCCGGATCGCTCAGCCGCGCCTCGATGCGCGCCAGTTCCGCCTCGACTTCCGCCAGCGCGGGCGGCAGCGTCAGCGCCTCGTCGATCAGCGCTGCGCTCCGGCGTCAGCGCGACCTGCTGCGGCAGATAGCCAACGCTGATGCCGCGCGCCCGCACGATGGTGCCCGCGTCCGGCTGGTACTCGCCCGCCAGCGCTTTGAGCAGACTCGACTTGCCCGCGCCGTTGGGACCGATCAGCCCCACCCGGTCGCGGTCGCCGACGATCCAGCTCAGGTCGCGGAAGATGACGCGCCCGGCGTGATTAATCGTGATGTTGTTGACGTGAATGATGTGCATGATGATGCCCCCAGAATCAAAAACGGCTGCGTTTGCGCCACGCAGCCGTTCAAATAACGAAAAACATTACAGTCCGGTCAGTAGGCGCACTTATACAAGGCGTGCGCCGAATCGGACGCGATGATCTGGAAAGTCAGGGTGGAAGTGCCGGTTACGTATATCATGGTCAACATCATAAAGCAGAACCGCGCCACAGGTCAAGTGGCAGGTTCGGGCGCACCTTCTTCAAGCCACGAGAGTTCATCCGGGGTCAGCTTGAGCGCCAGCGCCGCCATGTTGTCACGGAATTCCTGAACGGTGCGGCAGCCGACCAGCGCGAAGATGTTGAGCGGCTGGCTCAGCACGTATGCCAGCGCGATCTGCGGCAGCGTCAAGCCGCGCTGCTGCGCCAGCGCCTCGGCGCGTTCCAGCTTCTGGAAATTCTGCTCGTAGCAGTAGGCTTCCACGCAGCGCGCGTCGTAGTAGTCGGTGAAGCCGTCGAGGTTGTCGCGCCGGAAGCGCCCGGAGAAGAAGCCGCCCGCCAGGCTCGACCACGTGAACAGCGGCATCTTGTGCGCGGCGTACCACTCGCGCGCCGCCCTGCCCTGCTCCCCCGAAATGGTCACGCAGCCGGGCCAGGGTTCCTGCACCTGATCGGCGAGGCTGAAATTGGGGCTGCTGACTGCGAACGGCTGGAGATTGTGCTTGTAGGCGTATTCGTTGGCTGCCTCGATGCGCTGGTGCGACCAGTTCGAGCCGCCGAAGATGCCGATGTGCCCCGCCGCCTGATACTGGTTGAGGATTTCGACAATCGGACCGACCGGTACGCCCGGATCGTCGCGGTGCAGCAGGTAGATGTCGATATAGTCGAAGCCGAAGCGCGCGAAAGCGTCGTGCAAATCCGCCTCGATGTCGAACGGCGTCACGCGGCGGCGATCCGGGTTGTGGTGCGCGCCCTTGCCGATCAGCACGATCTGCTCGCGGATGCCGCGCTCCCGAATCCAGCGCCCGACGGCACGCTCGTTCTGACCGTTCTGATAAACATGGGCAGTGTCGAAGGTGTTGCAGCCCTCGGCGAAGATCGCGTCGAGCAGCGCGAAATCGGCTGTGCCGTCGGGGCTGACGGCGGTCAGCGTGCCCTGCGCCAGCCGCGAAATGGGCTTGTCGATGCCGGGGATGTGTCCGTATTCCATCATGCACGCTCCGTAGGATAAACGAGATTCCAGTCCGCGCGAATGGCGTCCATCGTCCGCATAATCGCCAGCGTTTCGTCGAGCGGCATCACCTTGCTCTCCAGTTCGCCCGCGCCCAGGCAGCGCCCGACTTCCATCGCCTCGTAATTGTAGCCGTTGCCCGCGAACGGCAGGTCGAACGTCTCGGCGGATTTGCCGTTCAGTTGAAAGGTGAAATGCTCCGACTTCCACCAGGGCGAGGCGATGCGGATCATGCCTTCCGTTCCCATGATGACCGCTTCCTGCGGCATGTTGGTGCGCACCGCGCCGGATAGGATGGCGATCCGCCCCGCTGAGTAGCCCAGCAGCACGGCGAACTGCTCGTCCGCGCCGGTCTCGCCCAGATGCGCCATCGTGGCGATCTGAGTCGGCGCGCCAAAGAGCATCGACGCCAGCGACACCGGGTAGATGCCCACGTCGAGCAGCGCGCCGCCACCGAGCGCCAGATCGAACAGCCGCCCCAGCGGATTGAACTTGGTGCGAAAGCCGAAATCGGCGCTGAGCATCCGTACTTCGCCGAGCGAACCCTGCGCCAGCATCTCGCGGATGCGACCCATCGCCGGGGTGAAGCGCGTCCACATCGCTTCCATCAGGAACAGGTGCTTCTCGCGCGCCAGCGCGATCACCTGCTCGGCTTCGCGCGCGTTGACGGCGAACGGCTTCTCCACCAGCACCGCCTTGCGGTGATTCAGGCACAGCAGCGCGTTGGGCGCGTGAAAGGGATGCGGCGTCGAGACGTAGATCGCCTGCACGTCGGGATCGCTCGCCAGCGCTTCGTAGCTGGCGTGGCGGCGCGAGATGTCGAATTCGTCGCCGAAGCGGTCGGCGGACGCCTGAGTGCGCGACCCCACCGCTACCAGTTCGGCGTTCGGGGTGGTGCTCAGCCCGCGCGCGAACTGGTGCGCGATGTTGCCCGTGCCGAGGATGCCCCAGCGAATGTTCTCCGGCATAAGTCTATTTCCTTGTCGAAAAGGGTTCTATAACGCTGTAGTGGTGGGTTTGCAGCCCACCACTACATGATGATAACACGCCAGATTGCTGAAGGGACTTACTTGGACTTGCGGACGATGGCGTCGAACGCGGCGTTGATGTCCGCCATCTTCGCGGTGTACTTTTCTTTCTCGGTCGGGTGCAGGTCGGGATGATACTCGCGCGCCTTGCGGCGGTACGCCTGCTTGACTTCCTCCAGCGACGCGCCCGTCGAAACGCCCAGGACGGCGTAGTGCCTGTGCTGGGCGACGCGCGGGCGGTGCGGCTGGCGCTGGCGGAATTCCTCGCCCGTCCATTCCCACTCTTCCCTGCCGACGCTGCCGTAGTTGTTGTTGATCTCCTCCCAGGGGTCCCAGGAGGGTTCCTGCTCGCCTTCTTCCGAGCGCTGCTTCGGCTCGCCATACGACCAGTCGCGCCAGGAATAGCGGTACTGGCGGTCGTCATTCGGCTGGCGCTTCTTCCAGAACGCGCCCTCGCCGAAATCCGCCGAGAGGTACGCGCCGTCGATGTATTTGGTCGCCGGGAAGATGGTGTGCGCGCTCAGGGCGTTCAGGTTGATCTCGTCGCCGTATTCGACCGTGCGCGGCGTGCCGCCCCATTTCCATTCCATGTGGAACGGGCGAATCGTCACGTCGCGCCCGTCGCACCAGTAAGCATAGATGCGCCCGTGCATCAATGTGTGCAGCGCCGCCATCCAGTATGGCGGATCGACCGCGCTGTTGTCCGGCGGCATCATGCGCCCGTCCATGATGTAGAGCGTGTAAATCCCCCGCATCGAGTTGCGCTCGTAGCGCTCCTTGATTTCGGGCAGGTGGATGGCACGGTTGATCACGCAGATGCCGATCCGTTTCCCGTTGTCGAGCGTGATCAGCAGGTCAGCTTCTTCAGTTTCGCGGCGACACCCGACGATTTGGCTCGTCTCGCCGCATTGCATCGCCAGATAATCGAGTACAAATTGTCTCATAGCAGAATGTTGACCATCTCCCGTTGTGCTAAGATACTGCGACGGCTGCACAGCTTGCGCCGCGCGCCGTCGTCGGGACTGCATCCTGTAGAAAGCGGACTCTCGTTGAAATTGATTGTAACCGCGTTTTTCACAATCCTGACATTACAAATCTATCCCAATCTGGATAGTGCCATCGTAAACCGCCTGGATGCTTTCAATGCCGTCGCAGGCAATCCTATCCAGTACCGCGTCCTCGGTCAAACAGCCGACGACGACGGCGCAGTGATCTACCTGGAGGCGCGCAGCAAAGCGACCAGCGAAGTCTACCCCGGCATCGTCGACTGGGGGGTGGCGCTGCGCCAGCCGGACACCTGGATCATCTACCTGCCCGGCGACCCGGACTACGGCACTGCCTACGACCGCCTCTCCAACGACGTGCTGTCGCGCGCCTCGTCGCTGCCCTACCAGATTCACGCCGATCCCACGCTTGCCGGAGCGCTCGACGGCTACCAGTTCCCCTGGGAAGAGGGCGAGTGGGCGACCGTCACCCGCAGCTACGACCAGCATGGCACCGGGCGCATCGACTTCGACCTGAGCCGACGCCGCGTGACCGCCGCCAAAGACGGCGTGATCGTCTACGCCAACGACAGCCACAGCGCCAACACCTACGCCAGCGCCGCCTGGTGGTACTGGAATACCGTCATCATCCAGCACGGCGCGCACGAATACTCGCTTTACGGGCACGTCGCGCCGGGCAGCATCCCCGGCTGGATCAAGAACGCCTGCTCCGCCGACCTGAGCGCCCCTAACTGCGCCGTCCCGGTCAAAGCCGGGCAGATGATCGCGCTCGAAGGCAGCACCGGCTATTCGTCCAACCCGCACCTGCATCTCGAATTCGGGCAGGACTTCGGCGTCGTCGCCTACATGGACAGCGCCGACGAGGATCACGACGGCGTCCGCGACGAGCCGGTCTACACCGGCTACATCTACGCCGAGCAGAACGTCGGCATCAGCGGCTACACGCCCGCTGATGTCGGCGGGTGGGCTTTCGGCACGCTTCAGCAGGCGACTCACGACGCCAGCCTGCCCACCGGCGTCAACCTGCTCGTCAACGGCGATTTCGGCGCCGGGACGGACGGCTGGACGCCTTCCGGTCAGATCAACTGGATGGTGCAGAACGGCGCGCTGCGCATCACGCGCCTGCGCACCGCCGCGCCGCCGGACTGGGCGTCGTTCTACCAGAACGTCGATCATGGGGTGTACGCGCACACACCCTTTGAAGCGACGCTGCAACTGGGCAATACCAGCGGCATTGCCAAGACGGTCACGGTCTCAGTTTATAATCGGTCGGGTAGACAATACGGGTTGATCGGCTGCGCGTTCCAGGTTCCAGCGGATACGCCACTCCAACAGTATACAATTCGCGGCGTGGCTGTCAATACGTGGGCGAGCCTGCGCTTCGAGGTCAGCGTCAACCCGGCGGATGGATCGCCCGCCGTGCTGGTGGACGATCTGTCGCTGCAAGTGCGCCCGGATGTCTCTGAGAATGAGTGTATCACGCCGACGTAAGAACCACGTCAGAAGCGCCTTCTGAACCATCGACCGTAGGGGCACGGCGCGCCGTGCCCCTACATTTTCGCCACCATTTCCTTTGCGTCTTTCATTCTTTGCGTCTTTGCGTTGAATTCTTTCCCCAGCGCTTCGCCCGCTCGATCATGTCCTGATCCGGCGGCTGCGGGCGGTACGCCGCGATTTCGACCAGCGTCGCCAGCTCCGCGATCTCCGGCGTGGTGGCGGCGTGCTCGCCGACCGTCTGCGCCTCGCCGCGATACGACTTCAGCCTGCGCTGCGCCTGCCGGTATGCCGCGAAGATCGCCGCGCGCGCCGGATCGCGCTGCGTCCAGTGCTGCCAGCGGCGGCGGATCGGGCTGTGCCAGCGCCGCGCCAGCAAGAAGGCAGCGACCAGCAGCGCCGCCAGCGCCACGAGGCTGACGATGGTTCCCAGACTGCCGCCCACCGCTTGAGCGATCTCGGCAATCGGCAGCGGCGGCAGGTTCAGGCTCGCCATCGTCCCGGAGAAAATCCAGCGCGGCACGGGACCCGTCTGCGGCTCGCCGTTCCAGCCCGGCGTCGGGTCGAACGGCAGCCAGCCGTAGCGCGGGAAATACACCTCGACCCAGGCGTGCGAGTCGTTGGCGCGCACCTCGTAGTAGTTGGTCAGCGGGTTGTACGTCCCGCTGCCGAAGCCGGTCGCCAGCCGCGCCGGGATGCCGAGCGTCCGCAGCAGGACGACCATCGCGCTGGCGAAATGCTCGCAAACGCCGCGCTGATCCACGAATAGGAACTGGTCAACCGCGTCGGTTCCCGGCGGCTGCGGCGGCGGGAAGTAGTCGTAGGGATAGGTGCTGAGCAGGTAATCACGCACAGCGATCACCTTGTCGTAAGCCGTCGGCGCGTTCGTCGTGATCTGCGCCGCCAGGTCGCGCGTGCGCTGCGTGACCGTATCCGGCAGTTGCAGATAAGTCCGCAGGATGTCCGGTCTGTAGTACGTGCCGCCGGAGCGCAGTTGTTCCGGCGTGAAGTTCTGGCGCAGCGACAGCACCGAGTAGACCATGCCCGGCTTGAGCGTCTCGCCGACGCGGATACCGCCCGTCGAGTCCAGCCCGATCTGGTCGGCGGCGAGGTAAAGGTGCAGCGGCTGCCCCGCCGTGAAGATCAGGTTGGGCATCTCCTGCACGATGGTATAGGTCTGCACGAAGTAGTCGGCGTTCAGCCAGTAGCGGTTGCGGAAATTCAGGTCGAAGAGCGCGCCGTCGCGTGGAATCATCTGGAGCGACGTGTCCGGCTGGCTCCACGAGCGCCCGTCGTAAGTGTCGTAAGCATGGCTGCGCCAGTAGCTCCACGCCGGGCTGCGCACGTACATCATGATCGTGTCGCTCAGTCCGCCGCGATACGACAGATCGAGCTGGTTGTCGAAGCCGTAGTAGTGATCGCCGACCTGATCCGACCAACCCTGCACCTGCACCAGCGGCAGCGCCGGGTTGATGATCTCCGCCGACGGCGCGCTGTGGATCGGCGCGTTGATCGTCACAGGCGGGATGATCGGATGCCCGGCGAAATGCGGCGTCAGCACGAACACGAGCGCGGAGAACACAGGCAGCGCCAGCGCAAAGCGCCCCGCCCAGCCGCGAGCGTAGCGCAGCAGTCCGCGCCGCCCAGCCCGCCCGACCGGGCGCAGGATCAGGGTGTCATTCTCGGTGCCGCCTTCGTCGTCGGCGCGCCACAGGAACGCCAGCATCAGCGCGACGTAGGTGAACAGGAAGATCAGGAAGGTGATGTCCCGGCTGAGCGTCGCGGCGACATAGATGTTGATCAAGCCGATGGCGAGGCTGGAATACAGGTTAAGGCGCGTGCGCAGCGCGAAGCTGATCACCGCCATCACCAGCATGGCGACCTGCGCCTGCGGGTACGGCTGCCCGTTGAACAGCCCGTAGAGCATCCACAGGAAGACGAGGTGCAGCCCCAGAAACGCGCCCAGGCGAAGGCTGCGCGGCGGTCGCTCCACGTAGCGGTAAGAGACATAATGTCCTACCGTCAGCAGAACCAGCGAGATCAGGCTGACGACCCACAGATTCGTCACCAGAGCGAGAGCGATCACGCTGACGATCTGCGCCGCCAGTGTGAGCACGCGCAGTCGTGACGAACGCTCCGGCTTGTTGACTGTCGTGCGATGCCCGAAGATGCGGCTCCCCATGAAGGACAGCACGGCAAACGCGCACAGCGCCCACAGTTGAAAGTAGATGCCGATCACGCCGAGCATCAGCCCGATCCCGATCAGCATGGCTTGTGTCAGCCGCATGACGAGGGTTGCGCGGTCGGGGAGATGCAGGGTCGCCATACGCTTAGCGCGCCACCTGAATATCGCCCTGCAACTGCGCCGTCCAGTCTTCACCGAAGCGGATCAGGCGCGTCTCGATTTCGGCGGCTTGCAGGTCGCCCACCAGCGCGGGCGCGGACTGTTCCATCTCCCGCCGATCAGGGAAGCTCTCCGGGTCGACGACCACCGCCAGCACGCGCGCCCCGCGAAAACGCAGCTCGCGCAGATAGGATGTCATTCCGGCGTCAGGATACGGCAGCACCACGACGACGAACGCCTGCGTCGAGATGCGCGCGAGCGCCTGCGCCAGCGGCATTTCTCCGACCGGCTGCACGCGCGCCAGATATTGGAGCAGCGCATACCAACTGACGGCTCCCTGCGGCGCGGGCAGCGCCTCGTCGTTGGTCGCCAGCGACACGGGATAGCCGCGCCGTCGCGCAAAGTCGCCGATGCTGGCGGCGACCCTGACCGCCCATTCGAAGGGCGTGTCTCTGCTCTGGCTTCTGGCGTAAGGATGGTGGAACAGATCGAGCGCCAGCGTGACGCCGGGCTGCGTCTCGTCGGCGAATTCCTTGCTGACCAACTGTCCCGTCCGCGCCACCGTGCGCCAGTGAATATTGCGCGGCGAATCGCCGACACGATACGGGCGCAGCCCCATCACTTCGTAGCCAACCCCGGCGCTGGGGCGCGTCACCTGCGGCGCGAACTGGCGGTCGAGTAGATCGAAGCGGCTCAGCGAGCGGACTTCGGGATAGACCAGCACCGACGTGGGCGCGTTCAGGGCGCGCCGCTTCCTGAAAAAGCCGAATGGCGCGTAAGACAGCATCGCCAGCGGGCGAAATTCGTACACGCCGCGCTTGTAGACGCTGACTTCGTAGTCAAACTGCACCTTCTCGCCGCGCGGCAGCGACGGCACGAACAGCCGGATCATCTGCTGAGACGTATCTGGCGCTGCCAGCGGACACCACTCGGTCAGGTGAATCTGGGCGCTGCTGGCGCGCCCGGCGTCGAGCGTCACGGTGATGCGCGCCTCGTCGCCTTCGTAGAGTTCGTCGCGGTCGATGCTCCGCTCGGCGGTCACGCCGCGCAGGTTCGACAGGCTCATCCACCACGCCGACAGCACCGCCCCGCCCAGGACGGCGCACATCACGTAGAGCCAGCCGACCTGCGTCTGATTGGCGAAAAAATACAGGACTATCGCGCCGACCAGTATGGCGCTCGTTCGGGAGGTGGGCATGGATTTAGCTCTCGTTGTCAGCGGTCAGCATTCAGCAAACTCTTTGCGTCAGCCAGTCGCTGAAAGCTGGCGGCTAACCGCTTCTTTATTCCACCGGCACTTTCACGTGCGCCAGCGCGTGCTCGACCACCGCGCGCGCCGTTTCAGGACGGCGATCCCGCGCCAGGATGCGGTGCGCCATCACGCCGCGCGCAGCCGATTTGATGTCGTCCGGTGTGACGAACGTCCGGTGCCGGATCAGAGCGAGCGCCTGCGCACAGCGCTGGAGCGCCGTCCCGCCGCGCGGGCTGACGCCAAGCACCACGTCCGGGTGCGTGCGCGTCGCCGCCGCAAGCTGGACGATGTACTCCTTGAGCGAGCGCGCCACGCTGATGTCGAGCGTCGCCTGCTGCAGGTCGATGATGTCGTTCGCGCTCACGACCGGCTCGACGTGTATCCAGCGGGTCGTGATGTTCCTCGCGCTCCAGAATCGTCACCTCGTCCTCGAACGGCGGATAGCCGAGGCTGAGCGCGACCAGAAAGCGATCCAACTGCGCTTCCGGCAGCGGAAACGTCCCCGCCATCTCGACCGGATTCTGCGTCGCCATCAGGAAGAACGGGCGCTCCAGCCGCCGCGTGATGCCGTCGCTCGTCACCTGCCGCTCCGCCATCGCTTCGAGCAGGCTCGACTGCGTGCGCGGCGACGCGCGGTTCACCTCGTCCACCAGCAGCACGTTGGCGAAGATCGGTCCCGGCATGAACTCGAACTGCTGCTCGCGCTGGTTGTAGATCGACCCGCCCGTGATGTCGCTCGGCAGCAGATCGGGCGCGCACTGAATACGCTTGAACGTGCCGTCAATCGACCGCGCCAGCGCCTTCGCCACCAGCGTCTTGCCGATGCCCGGCACGTCTTCCAGCAGCACGTGTCCCTGCGCCAGCAGCGCGGCGACGATCAGCGTGAGCGTGTCCGTCTCGATCACGGCGGCGGAGCGAACAGATTCCATTAAGTTTTCGATCATTTCGCGGTGGGTGACATTGGGCGAGGCGACACGCATTCGGTGATCTTCCTGTAATCCCTATAATTCCTATGTATCTTAAGCGCGCTCCCCTACACCGTCAAGCATCCAAGTGTAAAGAAAAAATGAATTTGCAATAAGAGCGTCAAAGCGCTATACTTTTCGTAATCGTATATTCGCTGTCCAGGGGAGTCCGCGCAAGCGGGCTGAGAGGGTGCGTAGTGCCGCACCGACCCTTCAACCTGATCCGGTTCATACCGGCGTAGGGAGTGCTATGGCAACCACGACACCCCTACAGGGGTGTTTTCGTTTGAAAGGCGAAACGCCCCTCCTCTGGCGCGCCTTGAAGGAGGACGTATTTTGAAACGACTGCTGTTCATGTTGTTGATTGTGCTGTCGGTCGCGCCGGTTGCATGGGCGCAGGAGGCGACGCCGGACAACGTCCTGACCGTCGTCTCGCACGACAGTTTCGCCTATACCGACAGCGTCATGGCGAAGTTCGAGCAGGACACCGGCATCACCGTGCAGGTGCTGCGCTCCGGCGACGCCGGGACGATGGTCAACCAGTCGATCCTGAGCAAAGACAATCCGTTAGGCGACGTGATGTACGGCGTCGATAACACGTTTCTGACGCGCGCGCTCGACGCCGACCTGTTCGTGCCTTACGACTCGCCCGCGCTGGCGAACGTGCCCGACGAGTTCAAGCTCGATCCCGAACACCGCGTCACGCCGATTGACTACGGCGACGTATGCCTGAACTACGACGCCAGGTACTTCACCGATCACGACCTGGCGCTGCCGCAGAGCCTCAAAGACCTGACCAAGCCGGAATACAAGAGCCTGCTGGCGGTCGAGAACCCCGCCACGTCATCGCCGGGGCTGGCGTTCCTGATCACGTCGGTGGCGGCGTTCGGCGACACGGGCGACTACACCTATCAGGACTTCTGGAAAGACATGGTCGCCAACGACGTGTACGTCTCCGACAACTGGTCGGACGCCTACTACGGGCAGTTCAGCGGCAGCGCCGGGAGCACCGGGACGCGCCCGCTGGTCGTCAGCTATGCCAGCAGCCCGCCCGCCGAAGTCTACTTCGCCACGCCCATGCCCGACAGCTCACCCGTCGGCTCGATCATCGCCGACGACACCTGCTTCCGTCAGATCGAGTTCGCGGGCGTGCTCAGGAACGGCAAGAACCCGGAAGCCGCGCAGAAATTCATCGACTTCCTGCTCAGCACCGACTTTCAGGAGGATATGCCGCTGCAAATGTTCGTCTTCCCGGTCAACCCGGAAGCCAAGCTGCCGGACGTGTTCACGCAGTACGCGGCAATTCCTGAGCACCCGGTCGAGACCAGCATCGCCGACATCGAAGCCAACCGCGACCAGTGGATTCAGACGTGGACGGATACGGTTCTGCATTGAGTTTGTTCACCCTTTCCCCAACCCTCTCCCGAATTCAGTGGAGGGTGCAAATACGTTCCACGCTGTCAGTGTGTCGTCATTTGTCCAATGATGGCGCCAGAAACAGTCGTTGGCTTGCTCCCCTCCCTGAAATCGGGGAGGGGAAAGCTGAGCTTCGCTCAGCCGGGGTGGGGTCGCATTGATTCGTCGCCCGCTCCTATGGCTGCTGTTCACGCTGCCGCTGCTGTTTCTGGCAGTCTTCTTTTTCTACCCGCTGCTGTCGATCCTCGGCGTCAGCCTCGCGCCGAACGGTCAGCTTGACCTGAGCGGCTTCGCCCAGTTGGTCACGACGCCCTACTACCGCGACACGCTCTGGTTCACGACCTGGCAGGCGGCGCTCTCGACCTTCCTGACGCTGGCGCTGGCGCTGCCCGGCGCTTACGTCTTTGCCCGCTACCGCTTCCCCGGCAAGTCGCTGCTGCTCTCGCTGATGACGCTGCCGTTCGTGCTGCCCACCGTCGTGGTCGCGGCGGCATTTCTGGCGCTGATCGGGCAGCGCGGTATCGTCAACGAGGGACTGGTCAATCTGTTTCACCTGAGCGCGCCGCCGATTCAACTGGAGCGCACGCTGGCGATCATCCTGATCGTCCACGTCTTCTACAATTACGCCATCGCCCTGCGCATCATCAGCAGCTTCTGGGCGAACCAAAGCCCGCGTATGGAGGAAGCGGCGCGCGTGCTGGGCGCGAACCGCTGGCGCATCTGGTGGGAGATTCGTCTGCCGCTGCTGCGCCCGGCAATTCTGGCGGCGGCGATTCTGGTGTTCATCTTCACCTTCACCAGCTTCGGCGTCGTGCTGATCCTGGGCGGACCGCGTTTCGCCACCATCGAAGTCGAAATCTACCGGCAGGCGACCGCGCTGTTCAACCTGCAGGTGGCGGCGGCGCTCTCGCTGGTGCAGATCGGCTTCATGTTCGTGCTGATGATCGTCTACACGCGCTTGCAGCGCCAAAGCAGCGCCGATTTACAGGCGGCGCAGAACGTCGCCCGCGCGCCGCGCACCCGCCGCGAGCGCCTGTTCGTGGTCGGCAATCTGCTGCTGATGATCGTCCTGCTGCTGACGCCGCTGGCGGCGCTGGTCGGGCGCTCGTTCACGGGCGCGAATGGCTTGACGACGCAGTATTATGCGCTGCTGGACACCAACACGCGCAATTCGGTGCTGTTCGTCCCGCCGATTGAAGCGGTCGGCAATTCGCTGCGTTTCGCGCTGGCGACGACCGCGCTCGCGCTGGCGCTCGGCATGATCACCGCCTACCTGCTGACGCGGCGCGGCGCGCGTTGGCTCGACCCGGTCTTCATGCTGCCGCTGGCGACCAGCGCCGTGACGCTCGGCTTCGGCTTCATCATCGCGCTGGACAAGCCGCCGCTCAACCTGCGCACCTCCGCCGCGCTGATCCCACTGGCGCACACGCTGGTGGCAATGCCGTTCGTCGTGCGCAGCGTACTCCCGGCGGTGCGGGCGATCTCGCCCAGTACACGCGGCGCGGCGCGGGTGCTGGGGGCGTCGCCGCTGCAAGTCTTTCGCTGGATCGACCTGCCGCTGATCAGCCGGGGCGTGATCGTCGGCGCGACTTTCGCCTTCACCGTCAGCATGGGCGAGTTCGGCGCGTCGCTGTTCGTGGTGCGCCCGGACACGCCGACCATGCCGATTGTGATCTTCCGCCTGCTCGGTCAGCCGGGCGCGACGAATTACGGGCAGGCGCTCGCCATGAGTACCATTTTGATGGTGGTCTGCGCCGTCAGCTTCGTGCTGATCGAGCGGGCGCGCACACTGGGAATCGGAGAATTTTGATTCGATATTGTAGGGGCACGGCGCGCCGTGCCCCTACCTGGATGTCAACATCATGCTAACTTTGCAACACATCACCCGCGCCTTCGATAACCAACCCGTCCTGCGCGGCATCGACCTCGACGTGGACGAGGGCGAGATCGTCTGCCTGCTCGGACCGAGCGGCTGCGGCAAGACGACGCTGCTGCGCATCGTCGCCGGGCTGGAAACCGCCGACGACGGCGACGTGCTGCTCGGCGGCGCGTCGATCATGGATCAGCCAGTTCACACCCGCGACTTCGGCTTGATGTTTCAGGAATTCGCCCTCTTCCCGCACATGAACGTGCTGCAAAACGTCGAGTTCGGCTTGCGCATGAAAGGGAATAAGCCTGAGGCGCGTCATGCCCGCGCGCGGGAAGTGCTGGAGTTAGTCGGCTTGAGCGACTTCGAGCGCCGCGACGTGGCGCAGCTTTCCGGCGGCGAGCGCCAGCGCGTCGCTTTAGCGCGCAGCCTCGCGCCCAACCCGCGCCTGCTCATGCTCGACGAGCCGCTCGGCTCGCTGGATGCCGCCCTGCGCGAGCGGCTTGTGGTCGACCTGCGCGCCATCATCAAGCGCGTCGGGCTGACGGCGCTCTACGTCACCCACGACCAGCACGAAGCCTTCGTGATCGCCGACCGCATCGCCCTGATGAACGCCGGTCAGGTCGAGCAGGTCGGCGCGCCACAGGCGGTGTACCGCCGCCCGGAAACGACGTTTGTCGCCCGCTTCCTCGGCTTGGACAACGTCGTGCCTATTGTGAACACACGCAGCGGGCAGTGGCAGACGCCGCTCGGCACGTTTGACGCCGCACCAGGCGGCGCGCCCGCCGCGCTTTTGCTCCACCCCGACGGCATCACGCCCGACCCGCAGGGCACGATCAGCGGGACGATCCGCGAGGTGATATTTCAGGGCGATGCTTATCAGGTTGAGATGGAGACACCGCAGAACATTCCGCTGACCTTCAAGCTGAGCGCCCGCGACCACGCCGCGCCGAAATTGGGCGAAACGATGCGGTTGAGCATTGCAACGGAGTACGTCATTCCGCTGACAAAGTAATTTGAATGCAAAGACGTCAAGTATGACCATAATTTTGAACACGTAGGGCGTTCAATGGAACGCCCTACACAGATCTTGGCGTCTTTGCGGTTCATTCGTTTTTCCCATCTCGACAAATTCCGCCAGGTACTCATCGAACTTGCCCGCGTTGCAGGCGTCGACGTAGCGCATATATTCGCCGCCGGAAACGGGGTAATCGGGATAGCACGAGGTGGGGTATGCGCCGTGCGACGCTGGCGCGATGTGCGTCGCGCCCGGCGCGGGGATCAGCAAGCCGTCGGTCGAGCGTTCGAGCTGATCGACCTGCCGCTCGACCGTGACGATCACCGTCTCCGCCACTTCGACCAGCTCCATGTCGATGCCGAGATTATTGTTGAGCAGCACGCTGCCGTCGGCGTCGCCCGCCAGCCCGTGCAGCACCGCCACGTCGCACGGAATCGCCGGGAACGCCATCAGCTCATCGCCGGTATACGGGTCAATCACCGTCTTCACGTCCGGGCGCAGCTTCGGCAAGTCGGTGCCGATCCACGCCGACGACGGCATGAAGCCGACGCCCGCCGTCTGCGCGCGCAGCCCCATCGCCAGGCTCAACTCGGTCTCTTCGAGGATGTCGATCTCGCCGCGATTGGCTTTTTCGGTGAACATCGGCGCGAAGCCGAACGATTCCAGCCCGAAATAGACCGAGCGCACCGTCCTGACGCAGCCTGCCCCCACCAGCAGATCGGACTCGATGTTCGCCGTGAAGCAGAGCAGCGTCAGGTCTTTGGGGCGCGGGTCGCGGCGCAGCAGCGCGCGCACGAAGGCGACCGGGCGGCGGTAGCTCATGAAGCCGCCGAGCGCGAGCGTCTGCCCATCCTGCACCAGCGCGGCGGCGTCGCTGAGGGAAAGCCATTGAGTCATGGGATCATCTCTTTCACAGCCCCATCATTATAGCGCATTCAAATTTTCTAAAGTGGCTTTATACCAATTCCGTTGACACGTCTAAGATTCCTCAAGTACCCTGAACATCAGGTCACTTGACAAATTGAAGCAGATATGAATCGAACGACGACATCAGCCGAGCAGATCGCCCGTGACCTGCTCGCACTTATTCCACGCCTGAACCGGATCGTCGCGCGCGAATTGCGGGCTGAATTCGGCGACGACGCGACGATTGTCCAGATGCGCGTCCTCGGCGAGCTTTCCGAAGCGCCGCTCACGTTAAGCGAGCTGGCGCGCAAGCGCGAAGTCAGCGTCCAGGCAGCCAGCGAGCACATCCAATGCCTGGTCGCGCACGGCTGGGTTCGGCGAACGCCTGACCCGCACGACCGCCGCCGCGCGCTGCTCAGCATTACCGACGCGGGGCGCGAGCAGTTGCAGCGGGTGCGCGATCACATCACCCGCGAGTTCGCCCTGCTGATCGAAAACCTGGAGCAATCGACAGCCGAGGACATTCATCGCGGACTGACGGCGCTCCGCGGCATCCTCTATATCGCCGAACCGCCCACCGGCACGCTCACCGATTAACAGTCGTATCGTTAGACACAGGAAGAGAATGGCATCCGTTACCCAGGATAAGAACACCCTCATGCGCAAGCCGAGCACGCTTTCGGCGCTGCGCAGCGCCAACTTTCGCCTCTATTTCGCCGGGCAGCTCGTCTCGATCACCGGGACGTGGATGCAGAACATCGCCCAGAGCTATCTCGTCTTCGAGCTAACCAAGTCGGAACTCTGGCTCGGCATCGTCGCCTGCGCCGCCGGGCTGCCGCTGGTACTGCTGTCGCCCTTTGGCGGCGTGGTCGTCGAGCGCGTGCCGCGCCGGACGGTGCTGCGCTTCACCCAGACCATCCAGATGATCCTGGCGTTCATTCTGGCGGCGCTCGCCTTCGCCGGGACGATTCAGGTGTGGCACATCCTCGTGCTGGCGGTCTTGCTGGGCATGACCAATGCGCTGGACACGCCCGCTCGCCAGATGATCGTCGTCGAGTTGGTCGGACGCGACGACTTGCAAAGCGGGATCGCGCTCAACTCGATCATGAACAGCCTGGGGCGCGTGCTCGGACCGACGGCGGCGGGCATCGCGCTCGTCCAGTTCGGCGTGGCGTGGTGCTTCCTGATCAATGCGCTGTCGTTCCTCGCCGTCCTGTTCAGCCTGTTCGTGATGAGCGTGCCCTACGCCATCCAGTCCGTCGCCAAGACTTCGCCGATCCGCCAGATCCGCGAGGGACTGAGTTTCGCCCGGCGCGACCCTCTGATCCCGCCGCTGCTGCTGCTGGCGGCGGTTGGGGGGTTCCTGGTGCTGCCGATTCTGCGGCTGCTGCCCGCCTACGCCGACCTCGTGCTGCATTCGGCGGACGCGGGTTATGCCGCCGTGAGCGCCGCCGAAGGAACCGGCTCGGTGATCGGCGGAATCCTCATCAGTTGGCTCAGCAGGCGGCTCGGTCATGGCAAAGTGATCGCCGGAGCGATTATGGTGAACGCGCTGGCGAACGTCTTCCTCGCCATGCAGACGACCATCCCGGCTGCGGTGCTGGTCACGCTCTTCTTCGGCACGTCGATGATCATGACGCTCGTCAGCCTGAACACCACGATCCAGACCATCGTGCCGGACGCCTATCGGGGTCGCGTCCTCAGCCTGTACAGTCTGGCGCTGCTCGGCTTATCGCCTTTCGGCGCGCTCCTGCTGGGCGCGTTCGCCGACGCGACCAGCACGGAAACCGCCCTGATCGTGAACGGCATCCTGATCGCGGTGCTTTCCGGCGCGATCCTGCTGCGCTGGTCGCATTTGCTGCGCTATCACGAGGAAACGCGAATGATTGAAGTCCCGACCGAGGTGCGCCACCCCGCCATCGGCGACTAAGGGCTGCTGCGGCGCAGTTGCTCGCGCTTCGCCCGCGTCAGCCCCTTGACCACCTGCTGATAGGCGTGCTCGATCCACTCCTCAATCTCGTCATCGGGGATGCTGCCATCGACCCGGACTCCATTCCAGTGGCGTTTGTTCATGTGGTAGGCGGGTGTCACCGCCGGGTAAGTCTGGCGCAGAATCTCCGCCAGCACCGGGATCGCATTTCAGGCTGATCGACGGCGGATCGGCTTCGACCGGCATCAGCGCGAACATCTTGCCCATGACTTTGAACACGTCCGCGCCCGGACCAAACGGCTGCTCGACGAACGCGCCCTTCTTGCTCAGACAGCAGGCGGCTAAATCGCTCCGGTTCATGAGCTTGCCTTCACAACCTGCGGGACGGGTCCCTTCGCCGGTTCGATCAGCACGCCGACCGCCCATTCGTAGCCGTCCGGGTCGCGCACGAGGATTTCGCGCCAGCCATGTGGCTTGCTCGTCGCCGGGCGGGCAATCGCAGCGCCGAAAGCACGCGCGCGCCGCTCGACCTCGTCCGGGTCGATCCCCAGCAGGCGGATTTGCGCGCCCACGCCGCGCGGCGTCCCCGCCGCCAGCGTTTCGTGCCAGGGATGATCCTCGTGCGTGTGGTCGGCGTGCAGCATGACCTCCGCCGCACCAACGCGCAGCGCCGCGAAGTCGATGTCAAAGTAATGCACTTCGGCGCCCAACACCTGCTGGTAAAAGGCGACCGAGTGTTCGGTGTCGGACTACGATCAGGTTGAGCGACAGCGGCGGCAGCAGCGCCGAATAGCGAAAGCCGGGCATCCAGGGATCGCCCTTACGCAGTTTTCGTCCCACGATTTCACCCTCCTCGATCAACGGCGTGCGCCATACGCGCCGCCAGGTCATCCAGATAGGATCGATTTTCGCAGCGATCCACCCGCGCCGAGCCGCGCGTCAATGATCCTCCCGGTGACGCAGACGACCGAATCGCTGTCGCCGTTCCTGTTGGCGGGATAGCGAATGATGCAGTTGCCCGCCCGCGCATCTCTCATCGCTCTATTACCCGCTTCCCACGACCCAGGCATTATAATAACGAACAACCGAATGCAATTGGAGTACTCCCATGAATCTCCTGAACGCCTCGCGCAGGCGTCTTCAGCATTTCTCGGCAGCGTTCGTGGTGGCTGTGATTTTCTTCGCCGGGTTCGCGCTCGGCAACCAGTATGCTGTCGGCACCGCGCAGAGTAACACGACCCCGCCGCCCGGCGCCGAGCAGGACTTTGCGCCCTTCTGGCAGGTCTACAACATGATCCAGAGCGACTACATCGACAAGGTCGATACCGCTACCCTCGTCGATGGCGCGACCAAAGGCTTGGTCAACTCGCTGGGCGACCAGTACAGCGGCTACATGAACCCGGAGGTCTACGGGCTGATCAACAGCGACCTTTCCGGCGAATTCAACGGCATCGGCGTCATCATTCACACCGACGAGACCACCAAGGCGATCACGGTCGTCGGCTTGCTCGACGGCGCTCCGGCGGCGGCGTCGGGCATCCAGCCCGGCGACATCTTCGTCGCCGTCGACGGCAAGGACGTGACCGGCATGAACCAGACCGATCTGGCGGGGCTGGTGCGCGGCGCGGAGGGTACTGATGTCACCATCACCATGCTGCGCGGAGACAAGCACATCGACTTCACCATCACCCGCGCGCACATCACCGTGCCCAACATCGAGACCAAAGTGCTGAACGATAACGTCGGCTACATCAAGCTCAACCAGTTCACCGCGACGGCGCGCGCCGACCTGGATCAGGCGCTCAAGGATGTCGACGTGAACAACCGCCGGGGGCTGATCCTCGACCTGCGCGACAATCCCGGTGGACTGCTCAGCAGCGCCATCGACGTTGCCAGCGCCTTCATCCAGTCGGGGACGGTCACGACCGAAGATTTCGGCAACAACCACACGCAGACTTACGACGCCAACGGCGACTACGCCAATATTCAGGTGCCGATTGCGGTGCTCGTCAACGGCGGCAGCGCCAGCGCTTCCGAGCTGTTGTCGGGCGCGCTGCAAGATCGCCACATCGCCACCATCATCGGCTCGCAGACGCTCGGCAAAGGGACGGTGCAGACCTGGAACCAACTGGTCAACGGCGGCGGCGTGCGGCTGACCATCGCCAAATGGCTGACGCCGGACGGGCGCTGGATTCACAAGCTGGGCATCACGCCGGACATTCAGGTCGAATGGGCGAACCCCACCTACCAGCCGAACGAGGATGACCCACAGCTTGACGCGGCGGAGCATTACCTCGAATCGCTGGTCTCGCAGCCCGCAGCAGAAGCGACGGAGCAGGTGCAGTAGGTATTCGTAGCGGCGCTCAAGTGAACGCCCGCGTTAACGCCAACGTTCATGCAGGGGCACGACATGTCGTGCCCTTTTCTGTTCAATCGCCTGCACGACGAGGGTTTGCATTTGCACCTCCCCGTGCTACAATGCGGGCACTTTGCAAAGCGTTTGAGGAGTACCGGGCATGGACCGTGCCTTCATGATCGTCTCGATTATCATCTCTCTTTTGTTGATTGTCCTGATTCTACTTCAGGTCAAGGGCGCGGGGCTGGGTGATTTGCTCGGTGGCGGCGGTGGAGACACGGGCATCACGCGCACCCGTCGTGGGCTGGAAAAAACTCTGTTCCAGATCACCATCGGTCTCGGTGTCGCTTTCCTGGCAATCGCCATTCTCGCCGTTGCTTATAAATAAGCTTTGTTGAACACCGCGTTCAGGGTGTTTTGCGCGCCAGCAGAACACCTATCCCCTAGTTTGCCGAGGTAAATATGCTGCGTGGTTATCGCTGGCAATTGATTGCCCTGCTGCTCTCGGCTGTCTTGTTTCTGGTCAGCCTCGCGCTGCGCAGCGCCGATCAGCCCATCCCGCCAACCAGCACGCCGGTCCCGCCAACACTCACCGCAACCGCTGACAACCTCGTCATCCCGCCGACTGCCATCCCCGACGTGCAGAACGCGCCGGTGGTCACGCCCGTCTCGCAGACCGGGCATTACAGCGAAGCGCTGGTCGGCACGGTGCAGCGCCTCAACCCACTGCTCGCACAACTCAACCCGGTTGACCGCGACATCACCTCGCTGATCTTCGAAGGGCTGACCCGCACCGACGCCTACGGCGAACCCGTCCCGGCGCTCGCCGAGCGCTGGATCATCTCGCCCGACGGGCTGGAATACGTCTTCTTTCTGCGTCAGGATGTGCTCTGGCAGGACGGCGTGCCTTTCACCGCCGCCGACGTGATCTACACCATGTCGCTGCTGCGCTCGCCGGATTTCCCCGGCGATCCCGACCTCGGCGCGTTCTGGCGCACCGTCGAGACCGAGCAGTTGGGCGATTATCTCGTCCGTTTCCGGCTGGCACAGCCGCTCGGCAACTTCCTCGACCGCCTGCAAATCGGCATTCTGCCGGAGCACGCGCTGCGCGGCACGACCGCCGCTCAAATCGCCGAGCATCCGTTTAACCTGACGCCGATTGGCACGGGACCTTATCAGCTTGAAGCGCTGCACGCCTCCGATGGCATCCACGTGGACGAAGTCGATCTGCGCGCCGCGCCGGTCTACCGCCAGCGCCCCGAAGGGCAGCAGCACGCCTTCGCGCTCGACCGCATCAGCTTCAAGCTTTATGGCAGCACGAATGATGCGATACAGGCGCTCGAAAACGGCGATGTCGACGGCTACGCTGCCCACGACCGGGGCGAGCGCGCGCCGCTGTTCAACGCCGCCAACGCCTACGACCTCGACATGCACAACACGCTTGAGGCAACGCTCGGCGTGATCATCTACAACTGGCAGAAAGACGACTTCTTCCGCGAACAGCGCGTGCGCAGCGCCCTCGAAACCGGCATCGACCGCACCTCGACCATCGAGCGCACCATGTCCAACACGGCGAGCGAAGCTAACAGCCCGCTCGTGCCGGGGTCATGGGCGTACCTGCCCAATCTCCAGTGGCCCGCTTACGACCCGGATCAGGCGCGCCAGATGATCGCCACCGCCAGCGAGCGCCTCGACCGCCTCAGCGCGACCGAGACTCCGCCGCCGACCGCCGAGAACGGCGCGCTGTTCAGCTTCACCATCCTCACGCCGAACGACCCGGCGCTGGTCAGCCTGACCAACGAGATCGCCACGCAGTGGTCGCAGTTGAATCTTCAGGTCACGGTCGATGCCGTCGACGCCGACACCTATCAGGCGCGGCTGAAGGCGCACGATTTCGACGCCGCGCTGGTCGAGTATTCGCTCGGCGACAGCGCCGACCCGGACGTGTACGCTTTCTGGCACGAGGGGCAGTACCCCGACGGCAAAAATTACGGCGGCGTCGCCGACACGCGCATCAGCGAGCTGCTCGAAAAAGCGCGGCGCGACCCGTTCGGCATCAACCGCGTGCAGGATTATCAGGACTTCCAGCGTGAATTCGTAGCGCGAGCGGTGGCGCTGCCGCTCTACTATCCCCTGTTCACCTTCGCCACCTCGCCGCGCGTCAAGGGCGTGCAGTTGGGCTTCATCGCCTCGCCCGCCGACCGCTTCCGCAACATCGGCGACTGGTCGATGGCGCAGTAAACGAAGCGACGAGCGATGCGTGCCGAGTGATGAGTGGCTATCGCAATCAGGTCTTATGAGCGCCGAGGGTTAAAACCCATCGGCTAGTTTTTTTCGTCGTCCGCTAAAGGGACGACCTCAAAAACCGACATTTCGGTCAACCCCTTCAGTGGGTTGTGACGTCGTTCATAGCGACGGGTTTAAACCCGTAAGCTGCATGTTTTACACATTGCTCATCGCTTCTTTTCCTACCACGCGCCTTCTTTTTCGAGGATGTCGCGCAGCAGGTCTTTGCGCGCGCTGCCGCCCAGCGTCTCCAGCTTGCGCACGCCCAGCGGATCGATTTGCTCGCGCAGCAGGCGGATTTCGGCGTCGCTCGGCGGCGGCGTCTCCTGCACATTCGGCGCGACCTCCAGCGCGAAGCCCGTCTTCTTCTGCACCGCCTCGACCGTCACGCCGGGATGTGTATGCGTCAGGCGCATTCGCCCGTTCGCCCAGTCAAACTGCCCTAAATCCGTGATCAGGTAGTTCGGTCCGCGCCCGCGCGTGCGCTCCGGCACGTGCCCCATTCCGCTGACGAAATCGACCGTCTCGACGAAGGTCACGCGCGAGTGGCGCGGCACGTACAGGTAGACGTGCTCGGAGTAAGGGGTCACGTCGGGGATGCCGCCCGTCCCCGGCAGGCGCATTCGCGGGTGATGATAATCCTTGCCGAAGGCGATGTTGTTGAAATTGCCGACGGCATCGACCTGCGCGGGGCGGAAGAATTCCTTCGGGTTGAACTTGGGCAGCAGCTCCAGTGCCGCCGACACAAAGCCGACGTGAATCAGCCCCTTGCCGAGCCACAAATCCTCGATGCGCCCGACGCCGAGCGGCGCCCAGCCCCGGCAGATGCTCTGCCCGATGGCAGAGGCGAAGATCACATTGGGCGCGTGCGTCATCTGCGCCAGAATAAAGCCCGCTACCACCAGCGGCGTATTGATCCCCTGCGCCAGCACTTCGCCGTCGTCCACCTGCCGCGAAATGCAGACGCAGATCAGTTCGTCAATCGTAAAATCCATCAACGCGGTCGCTTTCCGTCGTCTCGAAACGGCTCTAGTGTACACCGACGCCCGCGCCCAGTGGAATCGGCATCATACCATCCTCGTTTTTATGCTCGCCGCCGCCTATAATCCCGCGCATGGAATTCTACTCGTCATTGTCATCGTCGCCGCGCTGTTGTCGGTCTCTCGAAGGGCGGCATAGGCGCCATGCTTGGTGTCCTCGTGACGCCAGCGCTCAGCATGGTCATGCCCGTGCTGGACGCGATCAGCCTGGCCCTCCCACTGCTTCTCTTTGGCGACGTGTTCGCGCTCTGGTTCTACTGGAAGACGTGGGACATGCACTACATCCGGCTGCTGCTGCCGCTGCGGTGCCAGGTATCATCGTCGGGACGGTTCTACTTGCGAACGCTCGACAATCTGACGTTACGCCACATTCTCGGCGTCTTCACGCTGATCTTCGTGATCTACCGCATCCCAGCAACCGGCTAAGTCAGCTCAAATATCACCCGCGCGACTGGCACGGCATTCTCGGCGGTGCGGTGTCCGGTCTCGGATCAGCGCTGGCCAACAACGGTTCCGTCCGGCATTCACCGCTATCATGCTGCTGCAAGAACTGTCGCCGCAAGTCTTCGTCGGCACAGCAACGCTCTTTTTCGCCGTCGTCAACCCGATCAAACTACCCGGCTTAATCAGCGCCGGGCTGATGGATCTCCACCCGCTGATCGGCGTGATCTGGGTGGTTCCGCTCATCCCGCTCTGCGTCTACATCGGGCGCTTGTGATCGGCCGCATCAACAAGTCCGCCTTCGAATGGTTCATGCTGGTCGTCCTGGCGATCGCCAGCGCCATGCTCCTCTTCGTCCACTGATATTTCTCACGAACACTTCATCCCCGGTCGAGGGCTTCCTCATGTACAGTCCATATAATTACATTTGGCATTTCATATGCCACTTTACCGTTAGGAAGGGAGATGTTTATGCGAACGAAGATTTCGATTGTCCTGTTCACTTTGATCTTTGCCTGCTGCGCCGCTGCTGCCGCTTTCGCCCAGGAAACGACTGCCGAGCCGCCGTCGACGGAAACCGTCACAGCGCCAGCCGCCGAAGTGACCGCCGAGCCGACCGCCGAGGTCACGGCGCAGTCCACCGCTGAGCCAACCAGCGCTGCGACGGCAGAAGCCACGGTCACGATGGAGGTCACGCCGGAGGTTACGCCGGAGATGACCAGCCTGCCGACCGATACCAGCGGCTACCTGCGCATCGCCAATTTCGCACCGGACGTTTCCGCAGTGGACGTATCCCTCAACGACAATACCGCCTACGAGAACGTCAAATCCCGGCGTCAGCCAGTGGATCGCCTCATCCCGGCTCATAGTCAATCAACGTCACGCCGAGCGGTCAAACGGCGGGCAATCCACTGCTGACACCCGTCGACGTGAACGTCACGTCCGATAGCTGGCAGACGGTCGTCCTCGTCGGTGCGGGCTTGAGCGGGACGCTGCAAGCCACGACGATTACGGAAGATTACCGCGATACGATGCCCAGCACGGGCGGCTTCACCTTCGTCAATGCGCTGGAAGGCAGCCAGCCTGTCAACGTCATGCGCGGCGACGTGACCTTCTTCGCGCAGATCGGCTTCCCCGGAACCGACGGGACGACGCCCTTCTCCAGTATGCTGGTCGACGCCGGGACGTTCGACGTGAGCGTGGTCGATGCAAGCGATCCGACCAACGTCCTCGCCCAGCAGAGCGACCTGGAACTGCCGGAAAACGCCTACACGCTGGTCGCGCTGGTCGGGACGCCGGATAACGCGAGCCTGTTCACCGAGACGACCGACCGCTCCGAGGTGCAGATCGTGCGCGGGGCGCTGCCGGAGCCGGGACGTCTGCCCGACGCCCTGCGCGCCAACGAGAACCTGACCGCTTTCGCCGACGCGCTGCAAAGCGCCGGGCTTGCCGACATGCTGAGCGGCACAAAAGACTACACGATCTTCGCCCCGGCGAACTTCGCTTTCGACAACGCCAGCATGAGCGCCGACCAGCAGGCGGACGTGCTGCGCGGTTACATCGTCGAGGGCAAATATACGTCGATTGAGCTGCTCAATGCCGAGACGCTGACGGCGCTTAACGGCGACACGCTCAACATCACGACCGACAGCAACGCGCTCTACGTCAACAACGTGCAGGTGATCGACCTGAACATCCCGGCGACCAACGGCGTGATTTACATGCTGAACGGTTTGCTGAACGCGAACGGGTAAACCAGAGGAATTTGTGTAGGGGCACAGCGCGCCGTGCCCCTACGAGGACGTTCATCTATGCCGGGATTAAGCGCACGAACCTGCGCTTGCCCACTTGCAGCACCAGCGGCAGCGCCTCCGGCGTGATCGTCGCCATCAGGTCGCTCACGGGCTGACCGTCGATGCGCACGCCGTTCTGCTGGATCAGCCGCCTGGCTTCCGCGCCGCTGCTGACCATGCCCAGCCGCCGCAATATGTCGACGACGCGCTCTTCCGCCGCCAATGTCTCTTCGGGAACATCTTCCGGTACACCGCTGCCGCCGCGAAAGACCTCGTCCCAGCGGCGCTGCGCTTCTTCAGCATCTGCCGGACTGTGGAAGATCGAGACGATCTCGCGGGCGAGGCGCATCTTGACCTCATTCGGGTGCAGCGCGCCCGACGACAGTCCCGCTTCCAGTTCGTGCATTTGCGCGGGCGACCAGCCCAAAATCAGCTTGTGATAGATCGGCATGGCTTTGTCCGGCACGCTCATCACCTTGCCAAACATATCCCAGGGTTCGGAGAGCAGCGGGATGTGATTGCCGAGGCTCTTGCTCATCTTGATCTCGCCATCCGTCCCCGGCAGGCTCTCGCCCATGATGATGGCGATCTGCGGACGCTGCCCCATCGCTTCTTGCAGCTTGCGCCCCGCCACCAGAATATTGAACAGTTGATCCTGCCCGCCGACCTGCACGTCCGCTTCCTGCGCGACGGCGTCGTAGCCCTGCATCAAGCCGTAGAACAGTTCATGCAGGTAGATCGGCTCGCTGGCGTCCATACGCTTGGCGAAGTTCTCGCGCACGAGGAACTGCTGCACCGTGAAATTGCTCGCCAGCCGGATGATGTCGGCGAAGTCGAGCGTGGAGAGCCACTCGTCGTTGCGGCGCACGCGCGTAAGCTGCGGATCAAGAATTTTGAACGCCTGCTCGGCGTAGGTGCGCGCGTTGTCCTCGACCTGCTGGCGCGTCAACTGTTCGCGCGCCTTGTCCTTGTCGGACGGGTCGCCGATTAGACTGGTGAACGTGCCGATCAGGAAGGTCACGTCGTGCCCGAATTCCTGAAACTGGCGCAGCTTGCGCATGGAGATCGTGTGTCCGAGGTGCAGGTCGGCGGTGCGCGGATCGTAGCCCGCGTAGACGCGCAGGGGGCGTCCCTGCTGCTCCGCTTCGATCAGCCGCTCGCGCAGTTCGCGCGCCATCGCCTGCTTGATCTGCGGATCGCCGTACTCCACACCGGACATCAAAATTTCGACCTGTTCGTCGATGTTTGTGGTCGCCGTCGTCATACATCGTGTCCTGTAGATGCTGGTCAAAACGGCTCAAGTATACCAGAGAAGTACGGAGCGACGAGTGCAATTCGAGAAACGCCATACTCGGCGCTAGATCACTTTGATCACCCGCTTCACCATCAGGCGAATCACGACCATGTCGAGCGTGGTTCGCCATAGTTCGATGTCTTTTTCGGCTTGCTCGCCTTCTTCGTAGCGCCGCGTGATCTGCGCCAGCCAGCGATAGCCGGGATCGGGTTCGACGCACAGCTCGCCCTTGAACAGATAGCCCGCGCCCGCGTCGCCGCCGATCTGCACGCAGCCTTTCGGGTCGCGGGCGATGTGGTCGATCTTGCGCGTGTTGCGGTCGCTGATGATGACGATGTCCTCGCCATCCACGTCGAACCACAGCGGCACCGTGTGCGGATAGCCGTTCTGGTCAATCGTGGACAGGCGGGCGATGAAGGGTTTTTGCAGTAATTGACGGACTTCCGTATTGAACATGGATTGAACTCCGTGAGGGGTGAATGAAGTCAATGTCAGGACAAGGTCGTGTGTGACCTTGTCCCGATTTCCTACGTCAAATTACCAAAGATCGTAGCGCAGCGTGCGCCGCCGTCAAGCGCGGCTGCGGATCAGCGTGGTCCCTTTTCAGTCAGGTGTCGGCTCAGGAACCATCGTTGCCGTTGCCGTCGCCGCTGCGGCGGGCGCGCCGCTAACCGGCGTGCAGCCGTAGAATGTGAAGCTGTTCGGCTTGCCGTACTCGTCAAATCCCATGTAGATGAAGTAGATGTCGCCATCCGCTTCCCGGTTCGCATACAGCGTGGATTTACCGTAGCTGCCCTGCTCCGTCGCAATCAGGACGGGCAAGCCGTCCGTCCCCAGCTTGTCCAGCGCTGCCTTGACATCCGCCATAGGGGACGAACCACAGGGACTTGTCCGGTCTTGCTCAGCAGCCGGAAACCGCCATCATCCATGAACGCCTGAACGCTGTTGGTGGCGTTGAAGTTCTTGTCGACGCAGTAGAGCGCGTCGCCGCCAAAATAGGCAATCTGATTGAGCCGCCCGTCGGGGAAGTTCAACTGCTGCTGCGCTGCGACCAGCGAAATCCCAAGCACGACCACGCCCAACATGACACCAGCCAGGAGAATCGCGCGTGAACGGTGAGACACGTTCGTCGAGTAATTCATTGATACCTCCTGCGAGTGATGCAAAATACATTACAGCGGCACAATTATAAAATATATAATTAACATTGGCAAATGCTCCACAGCGCCATTTCACGAAAGCGCGCCGCCAGCGAACCACTACTAAAATTCATCTTCTGTGGCTATAATGTCGGCACGATATTGGCTTTTTCACAGGACAGCCCGCACGATGAAACCCATGACCAGCGCGGAAGCGCGCCAGGCATTTTTAGACTTTTTCGAGGAGATGGGGCACAAGAAAGTCGCCTCGTCCTCGCTCGTCCCCGGCAACGACCCGACCCTGCTCTTCACCAACGCGGGCATGGTGCAGTTCAAGGACGTGTTTCTGGGGCTGGACAAGCGCCCCTACAGCCGCGCCACCACCTCGCAGAAGTGTATGCGCGTCGCGGGCAAGCACAACGACCTCGAAGAAGTCGGACCGTCGCCGCGCCATCACACCTTTTTCGAGATGCTCGGCAATTTCAGCTTCGGCGACTATTTCAAGCGCGATGCCATCCGCTACGCCTACACGCTGCTGACGCAGGTCTACGGCTTGCCGCCGGATCGCCTCGCCTTCACGGTCTACCAGAACGACGACGAAGCCTACGACATCTGGGTCAACGACATCGGCGTCGACCCGCGCCGCGTGGCGCGCATGGGTCCCAAGACCAATTTCTGGCAGATGGCGGAGACGGGTCCCTGCGGACCGACCAGCGAAATCCACTGGGACAAGACGCCGGATCGCGGCATCGACAGCATCATTCCGCTGATGCAGGCGGAAGACGACCGCTTCCTCGAACTATGGAATCTGGTCTTCATGCAGTTCAATCGCACCCAGCCAGACCCACAGCACACGGGTCAGTTCGACACGCCGCTGCCCGCGCCGGGCGTCGATACCGGCATGGGCTTGGAGCGCATCCTCAGCGTCGTCAACAGCGTCAGGAGCAATTACGAGACCGACCTGTTCATGCCAATCATCCGGGCGACGCAGAAGCTGACCGGCGACAGCGACGCCGAGCGCGACGCCAACATCACGCCCTACCGCGTCATCGCCGACCACATGCGCGCCGCCGTCTTCCTGATCAGCGACGGCGTGCTGCCCGGCGCGAAGGGGCGCGACTCGGTCTGCCGCCTCGTCATCCGCCGCGCGGCGCGCTTCGGCGCGAAGCTCGGCTTCACCGAGCCGTTCCTCGGCGGGCTGACCGACACGGTGATCGACGTGATGGGCGGTCATTACACCGATCTGGTCGAGAAAGCCGAGCTGATCAAGCGCACCATCACGCGCGAGGAAGAGCGCTTCCGCCGCACGATGGATCGCGGCTTGAGCGAACTCGACACCGAACTCGCCAAGCTGCCGCCCGGTGGTCAGCTTTCCGGCGATGTCGCCTTCTACCTGAAGGCCACACTCGGCTTGCCGATTCAGGTGACGAAGGACGTGGTCGAGGAGCGCGGCTACACCGTCGATCTCTCCGGCTTCGCCAGCGCCGAGCAGGAGCACGCGCTGGTCAGCGGCGGCGGCAAGGCGATGGGCGAGATCGGCTCGAACGATCTCTACAACGAGGTTCTCGCCGACCTGAAAGCGTCGGGCGAGCTCGGCGAGAGCGGCGTCGTCTACACGCCCTACGCGCCGCTGGAAGCTGTCGATGACCGCGTGCTGGCACTCGTCCAAAACGGCGAGCGCGTCGAACAGGCGATCACCGGCGACAAGGTCGAAGTCGTGCTCGGCGCGACGCCCTTCTACGTCGAAGCGGGTGGTCAGGTCAGCGACACGGGCATGATCAGTGGCATACAATGAATCGGCTGGCGCATCGAGGTCGAGGACGTGCGCCGTCCGGTCGGCGGGCTGATCGTCCATGTCGGCGAGGTCGTCGAAGGCGCACCGCACGATCGGCGATCAGGCTCATGCCGAAGTCGACGCCGAGCGCCGCGCCGACATCACGCGCAACCACACCGCGACCCACCTGCTGCAAGCGGCGCTGCGCCACACGCTCGGCACCACCGTCCAGCAGCGCGGCTCGCTGGTCGCGCCGGATCGGCTGCGCTTCGACTTCGCCCACGACGCCAAAGTCACGCCGGAGGAACTGCACACGGTCGAAGCCGAAGTCAACGAGGCGATTCTGCGTAACTACCCGGTGACGGCGGTCGAAAAAGCACTCAGCGAGGCGCGCGCGGAAGGCGCGATGGCGCTCTTTGGCGAAAAGTACGGCGAGCGCGTGCGCACCATCTCGGTCGCGCGTAATGGCGACCGCTACAGCTACGAGTTGTGCGGCGGCTGCCACGTCCACGAGACCGCCGAGATCGGTCCGTTCGTGATCGTCAGCGAAGGCAGCGTCAGCGCCGGGATTCGCCGCATCGAGGCGCTGACCGGGCACGGCGCGGTTAGCTACATCCAGCGCCAGAAGGCGCTGCTCGAAGGCGTCGCGGCGCACCTGAGCAGCGCGCCCGAACAGGTCGAGGAGCGCGTCGAGGCGCTGCAAAGCGAGCTGGCACAGGCGAAGAAGCAGGCGGCGCAGCTTCAGCGCCAGTTGGCGAAGCAGAATTTCGACGATCTGCTCGGCAAGCTGGAGCAGGTCGACGGCAAGCGCACGCTGATCGCCCAACTGGACGACGTGCCGCCCGACACCCTGCGCGAGATGACGGACTGGTTCCGCAGCGCCGTCAAGAGCGGCGGCGTGATGGTGCTGGGCAGCGTTAGCGAAGGCAAGCCGCAGTTGGTCGTCGCCGTGACCGACGACCTGACCAAACAGGGGCTGCACGCGGGCAACCTGATCAAGCAGATCGCGGCGGTGATCGGCGGCGGCGGCGGCGGGCGCCCGACGATGGCGCAGGCGGGCGGCAAAGACGCCAGCAAGATCGGCGATGCGCTGGCGCAGGCGCGCAAATTGATCGCAAATTGATGGATTTTCGTAGGGGCGCACGGCTGTGCGCCCCTACAGGTTTCGTAGACTATACATGCCGACGCACAAACACGAATTCGTCCAGCTTGAACCCGGTGAAGATGTCGCCTCCGTCCGCGACCGACTGACGTTTCTGCGCGGTCAGCACGTGCTGCTGATCTGGCCCGAAAACGGAACCGCGCTCAACCGCAAGCTCGACCTCGTGCTGGTGCAGCGCGAGGCGATGCGCCTCGCCATCCGGCTGGCGCTGGTGACGCACGACCCCGCCGTCATCAAACAGGCGCACGAACTCAACATCAGCACCTTCGAGACTATCGGCGCGAGCGAGCGCGGCAAGTGGAAGCGCGCCCGTTCGCACGTCTTCACCGACCGCTTCGGTCGCCCGGAAGACGACCCCGACCCGGACGAGTTGATGTCGGTCGCCAGCCGCGTGCGCGTCGTGCGCAAGTCCAGCCCGATGCGCTTCATCGCCCGCCTGATCATTCTGATGCTGCTCCTCGGCGTCACGGCAGCGGTGGCGGTGCTGCTGATCCCCAGCGCGACCATCACGATCACGCCCGCCCAGCAGCGGCTGGAGGTCGAGGCGACTATCAACGCGCAGGTCGATCCGGAGAGCAAGCGCCTCGACGTGGAAAACGGCATCATCCCCGCCATCATCGCCCGCGCGCAGATCGAGGAACACGCCACCATCCCGACGACCGGGACGCAGAGCCTGACCGACACCCGCGCCACCGGCGCGGTCGTGTTCATCAACAAGACCAACAGCGCCATCCGCATCCCCTCCGGGACGATGGTCAGCACCAGCGCCAGCACGCCCATCCTGTTTCACACCACCGAAGACGCGACCGTGAGCGCCGGACAGGGCTTGCAGGCGGAAGTCCCGATTGAAGCGGTCGATGCGGCGGTCGGCGACGTGGGCAACGTCGGCGCGGGGCAGATCAACACGGTTGCCGACGCGGCGCTGGTCGATCAGGTCGACGTGCTCAACATCGCGCCGACGCTCGGCGGTCTCAGCCGCTCGACCAGCGTCGTCAGCCAGACCGACCACGACCGCCTGATCGACATCCTGCGCCAGCAGCTTCAGGATCGCGCTTACGACGAAATGCTGCCGCGCCTTGAAGACAACCAGTTCATCATCCCCGACACGATTCACATCGCCGAGGAGCGCAGCGACTGGATGACCTTCGACCACGAGGTCGGCGACGCGGCGACCAGCCTCACGCTGACCATGCGCGCCATCGTCGAAGCGACGGTCGTGGACGCAGGCGCGGCGCAGCAGATCGCCTTCGCCCGCCTCGCCGGGCAGATTCCGCACGGGCACGTCGTCCGCCCGGAGACGGTGCTTTACGAGCGCGGCGCGGTCACCAACACTCGCTCCGGCGGCAGCGTCACCTTCACCATGAAGTGCAGCGGGCAGATCGTGACGCAGATCAACGCCGGGCAGCTTCAGCAGGCGCTCGCCGGGCGCACCCCGGACGACGCCGCAGCAATACCTGTCCAGCGAGATCGATCTCGCTCCGGACACGACGCCGGAAATCGTCGTCCAGCCGGACTGGATGCTGCGCCTGCCGCTGCTGCCGATGCGCATCACCATCCGCACGCAGTCGCCCAGCGCATGATCCGCTTGATCGGCGTCGATCACGGCATGGCGCGCATTGGCGTCGCCGTCAGCGACCGCGCCGGGCTGACCGCCCGCGAACTCACGATCATCGAGCGCAAGTCCAAGCGCGAAGACTTCGCGCGACTCAACGCCCTCGCCGCCGAGCACGAGGCGGGCGCGTTCGTCGTCGGGCTGCCGTCGGACTACGACGACCCGGCGGACGTGGAATTCACGCAGGCGGATCGCGTGCGCGCCTGGGTGGAGCATTTCAGGCAGGCGACGCCGCTGCCGATCCTGCTCTGGGACGAGCAGTTGACGACCGTCGACGCGCAGGCGATGGCGCGCCGCCTCAAGCGACCGCCGCGCGCCCACGTCGACGACCTCGCCGCCCGCGTGATGCTGCAAAGCTACCTCGACGCCGTCCACGACGGTCTCGCCGAGCCACCCGCCGGGGAAGCGTAGGTGCAGCGTCGGCGGCGAACCCGTTATAATGCGAGGGATATAAAGACACGGTTGTAGGGACAGACCTGTGTGTCTGCCCGAGTCCGGGCGACACACAGGTGCGCCCCTACGAAATCGTCGCTCAAGGAGTAACCCGGATTGTCTCGTCCGCTTAAACTGTTGATATTCGCGCTGGTGGCGCTGGCTCTGGTCGGCGTGCTGGCGTTCGGCGCGCTGTGGCTGGTCTCCGGCGGGCATCCGGTCGATTACGTCCAGACTGCCCTGATCCGCCTGTCGCTGCAACCCCGGCAGGCGGCGCTCGACCAGCCCGTCAGCAGCGACACCACCTCGATCCGCTTCACCGTCGCCCCTGGCGACACGCCGCGCGTGATCGCCGCCAACCTGGTCGATGCCGGGCTGATCGCCGACGCCGACCTATTCGTGGATTACGTGCGCGCCTACGACATCGACGTGAAGCTCGAAGCGGGGACGTATTTCCTCAAGCGCTCGCAGTCGATCCGCGAGATCGCCAACGCCCTGACCGATTCGCGCAACAGCCAGATCGTCTTCTCGATTATCGAGGGCTGGCGCATGGAGGAAGTCGCGCAGGCGGTCGACAACAATCCGCTGTTCGCCTTCTCTGGCGACGATTTCCTCAAGGTCGTCGGCGCGGGCGCGCAGGTCGATCCGGCGTTCGCGCAGCGCGTCGGGCTGCCGGTCGGCGCGTCACTGGAGGGTTTTCTGTTCCCCAACACCTACAGCCTGCCGCCGGACATCACGCCGGAAATGCTGCGCGACACGCTGCTGGACGAGTTCGACAAGGAGATCGACGCGGCGGATATTCCGGCAGCCGCCGCGCAGGAAAACATGAGCATTTTTCAGGTCGTCACGCTGGCGTCGATTGTCCAGCGCGAAGCCGTGCATCTGGACGAAGGCGCGCAGATCGCCGGGGTTTACGTCAACCGCCTCAACCGCAGCATGACGCTCGACGCCGACCCGACGGTGCAGTACGCGCTCGGTCATCCCGGCGACTGGTGGGTGCAGATCACGCAGGCGGATTACCGCAACACGATTTCGCCCTACAACACCTACCTGAATTTCGGCTTGCCGCCGGGACCGATTGCCAACCCCGGCATCGCGGCGATTCAGGCGGCAGCCAACCCGCAGCCATCGGATTTCCTCTATTTCCAGGCGGACTGCAACGGCAGCGGCTATCACCGCTTCGCCAAGACCTTCGAGGAACACGTCGCCAATAGCTGCTCGTGAAGGCGATGCAATGCGACAGGACGCAAAGCAAAGCCGGGCGCACTGCATGTGCGCCCCTACGATGTCCAGCATATCCCCTGATGATGCTAGGAAGCGATTAACTGACCACGCCGTAGAACAGCGGCAGCGGCTCGACGGGCACGTCGGAATAGACGAACGCCTGCATCAGCCGCGCGCGGCAGGCAGCGACTTTCGCCGCGTCATTGGCGTAGATCGTCGCCAGCGGCGTCCCCTGCTCGACCGCATCGCCCACCTTGACGTGAATCTTCAGCCCCACCGCCAGATCAACCGGATCGCCTTTCTTTTCGCGCCCCGCGCCTAATTCAAAGGCTGCCCAGGCGATGTCGTCGGCGGCGGTCTGCGCGACATAGCCCGCCCGTGACGCATCAAACGTCTCGACGATGCGCGCCTGCGGCAGCTTCGCCGGATCGTCCACCATCGCCACGTCGCCGCCCTGCGCCGCGACCATCAGCCGGAACTTCGCCAGCGCCAAGCCGTCGTCCAGATGGCGGGCAAGCTGCGTGCGCGTCTCGTCTTCGTCCGTCCAGCGCTCGCCGCGCCCCGCCAGCCTGAGCATGTAGCCGGCAATCGCCAGACAGTGCTCGCGCAGGTCGGCGGGACCCGCGCCGTTGAGCGCGGCAATCGCCTCCTCGACTTCCACAGCGTTGCCGACCGCTTCGCCGAGCGGCTGGTTCATGTCCGACAGCACGGCGATCACCTGCCGCCCCGCGTCCCTGCCGATGTCGACCATCGTCTGCGCCAGCGCACGCCCGTCTTCCAGCGTGGTCATAAACGCGCCGCGCCCGACCTTCACGTCAAGCACGATCCCGTTCGCCCCGGCGGCGATCTTCTTGCTCATGATGCTGCTGGCGATCAGCGGCAGGCTGGAAACGGTCGCCGTCACGTCGCGCAGCGCGTACATCTTGCCGTCGGCAGGCGCCAGCGCGACCGACTGCCCCGCCAGCACGATGCCGTTCTCGCGGGCAAGCTGGCGAAAGCGCTCCGCCGACAGGTTGACCTGATAGCCGCGAATCGCTTCGAGCTTATCGAGCGTGCCGCCGGAGAAGCCCAGCCCGCGCCCGCTCATCTTGGCGACCGGGACGCCGCACGACGCCACCAGCGGCAGCACCACCAGCGAGGTCTTATCGCCCACTCCACCCGACGAGTGCTTGTCGACCCAGTAATCGCTGATGTCGGACAAATCCAGCTTCTCGCCCGAATCCGCCATCGCCAGCGTCAGATCGACCGTCTCCTGCCGCGTCATGCCGCGCAGATAAACCGCCATCAAAAACGCCGACATCTGGTAATCCGGCACGTCGCCGCGCGTGTATCCGTCCACGATCCAGCGAATTTCCGCGCTGGTCAGCGTTTCGCCGTCGCGCTTTTTGGCAAGAATATCTAACGCTCGCATCGCCATTTCCTTGTATGCTGCGTGAAACAATCCAATCTTATCAAACCATTCGGGCGAAATCTAACAATTCTTTCATTGAGCGCCGTCGTCATTTACGCTACAATGACGGTCAACCCGTTCAGAGACAACAAGTTTTAAGGTTCACTATGACTTCAGCGGCAGTGAAACGCAACGCATCTTCCTCTGGAAACCGCCAAACTATCGTGATCGTCGGCATCGTCATAATCGTGGTGGTCGTCCTGGTAGTGATCGCAGTGCTCCTGTCTGGAAACCAGGGCGGAGAGATCGACGTTGCCAGCCTGCCCCAGTCACGCGCGGCGGACGGCGGTTTCGTGCTCGGCAACCCCAACGCGCCGATCACGGTGATCGAGTTCGCGGATTTCGCCTGCCCGCACTGCCAGGAATATCACCCCACGATCACGCAGTTCCTCCAGAATTACGTCGTGACGGGCAAAGCCAAGTTTGAATACCGCATCTTCCCGACGGCGGGCGGTCAAACCTCCTACTACACCGGGCAGTTGCTTTACTGCGCCGAACAGCAGAAGCCCGGCTCGTACTGGAAGGGCTACAACCTGATGTTCGACTACGCCTTCAGCGGGCGTTACACGCAGGACGTGGGGCGCTTGCTGGCGAACGACGAAGGCTTGGATTACACCGCGCTGCTCTCGTGCGTCAACGACACCAGCCAGACCTTCCAGGTGCAGACCGACATCAATATGGCGCAGCAGTCCGGCGTGAGCGGGACGCCCGCCGTGATGGTGCGCTACAACGACGGTCCCGCCCAGTTCATCAACTACAACGGGCAGACCTACAATCAGGGCGGCGTACCCTACAGCGTTCTGGCAGCCGTCACGGACGCCGTACAGACGCCCTGAGCCACTTGCGAGAGCGTTCCGAAGTCCTTATAGTTGGGGCATGACCGAACACTCTGCTTCTGACGAGTCGCGTTTCTGGGTCGCCGTCGATACCGTCATTTATACCCTGTGCGACGGCGACCTGAAGACGCTGCTGGTGCGCCGCGACCATGATCCCTTCGCCGGGTTCTGGTCGCTGCCCGGCGGTCACGTTCACGATGGCGAATCGCTGGAAGACGCGGCGCTGCGCCAGCTTGCCGAAACCCTCAACGTCGGCGACGTTTACTGCCAGCAGTTGTACACCTTTGGCGATCCCAACCGCGACCCGCGCCGCCGCGTGATCAGCGTAACCTATTTCGCGCTCGTCTCGCAGGATCGGCTGCCGCCGGGCAGCCTCAAGGACACGTCCGGCAGAAGCGCGTGGCACAGCCTCTATCATCTGCCGCCGCTGGCGTTTGACCACGCCGAAATCCTCGACTACGCCCTGACCCGCCTGCGCTACAAGATCGAGTATTCCGCCGTCGCTTTCGAGCTGATGCCGGAAGAATTCACGCTGCGCGAGCTTCAGGACGCCTACATGATCATCCTCAACGACCACAAGCTCGACAAAGCCAACTTCCGCAAGAAAATCCGCGAGGCGAACATCGTCGAGCCGATCAGCCGCTTCCGCGAGACCGGCGGACGCCCGGCGAAGCTCTACCGTTTCCGCAAGGACGCCCAGTTGGAGAGCAAAGCGCGGCGCTTCTTCCCGTAACGGTCAGCGAATCGGATCGCTCGACTTCGCCATCTGCACGCCCAGCGCCGCGAAGCCTTCGAACGCATTTTGAGCCAGCGCCTCGAAATCGATGGTCGGGTGCGCCACCGACGACATGCAGTCTTCCAGCAGGAAAAACTTGCGCAGCACAGCGGGCTGCCCCTCGAAATAGCGCGTGATCGACGCGACCGTCTCCAGCACGCAGTGGCTTTTCGCCTCACCCGCCACGTAAATCCGGTCGTAGCTGCCGATCTGGTTGAGCAAGTCGCGGTTGACGACGCCCTCCGGATACCCCGGCACTTTGACTTCCGGCTCCAGGATCGAATAGTACTCGGTCTGTGGGATCGTGCCCTTTTCGAGGAAGGTCGGCTGCGCCTGACGCGCCGCGGAGTGACAGGCAATCGCCTCGTAGAGCGCGGGCGTGATCGTGTGCCCCGGCGTGCCGATCAGCGTGTGGTAGGGCCAGATCATCAGCTCTTTTCGGGCGGACGCCTCCAGCCGAGCGCAGTACTCGTGCGACCACTCCGGCAGGTAAAGCGGCTCCCAGCGCCCGTCGCTCACGTCCTGGCTGCGGATGACCGTATAGGGCGCGGGATGCTGCCCGTCCGCGCCGATCCACCACGTCGGGAAGAAGATCGAGAGCGGCACGTGGCTGTCGAGCGACGCCGCAATCGCCGTGATGTCCGCCAGATTGCGAAACAGCCACTCGATCACGCGGCGGGTATCGTCGACTGCGCCCGGTACGCTCAGCGCGCCATCCGTATGCACGAAATCGATCTGCATATCGACCAGCAGCAGCAGCGTTCGCGTCGCGTCGTTCGCCGCCGGGCGGGTCGCCACCGCGCTGCCTGCGGCGACGGCGGCTGGCGCGTCGGGCGCGTAGAGCGCACCCACCCGTTCAGGCTGATAAAATTCGGGAAACTTCACATCGACCTCCCGTTCGAAAGCGTTCAAGCAGATCGATTGTGACGGGTGAGTCGATTTCCGGCAAGCGCGCGGCTCACGCCGGGGCAAACTCCCCGGTCAAGCGCACCGCCTCGGCATCCGGCGGCGTGCGATCATCCGGCGTCACGTCGGGGAGGTCGTGCTCGACCCGGCGCATCGGCGCGTAGAAGTAGGCGGCGGCGCTGCCGATCAGCGTCACCAACCCGAAGACAATGTACATCAGGGCGATCCCGCGCCCGTCGCCGACGCCGATCACCTGCCCGATGCTGCCCGCCAGCAAGCCGGTCGGTGCCATTATTGGCTGGAAAACGCGATCCGCCAGCGGACCGGAGAGCACGTAAGCCAGCGGGATCGACGCCCAGGACAGCATCCGCGCCGCCGAAAACACGCGACCCTGCACGTCGGCGGGCACTTTGCGTTGCAGCAGCACTTGCAGCGATCCGTTGACGATGGGGCTGCCGACCAGCACGGCGAAGTGCGCCAGCGCGATCAGGGCAACGCTCGCGCGCCAGCCGATCAGGACCATCGTCAAGCCCTGCAGGACGCCGAAGCCGTAGACCGCCACCATGCGCCGGCGCGGACCGCCCCACCCGCCCATCACGATGCTGCCGACCAGCATCCCGATGCCGCCCGCCGAGACGATCAGCCCCAGCCCCTCCGGCGTGGTGAAGCTCAAGACCATCGGCGTCATCAGTTGGTCGACCAGCGCCAGGGTGAAATTCAGAAAGGCGAAGAACAGCATCAGCGCCAGCAGCCCGCGCCGTGCGGAAAGATAGCGCCAGCCGTAGCGCGCCTCCTCCCAGATCGAGGTGCGCCCTGCGTCGGCGCGCGTCGTCCGTTTGTAAGCGGGGAAGCGCACGAACGCCAGCGTGCTCACCGCGAACAGGAAGGTCAGGAAATCGATGCCGATGATGCCGGGCAATCCGATGATGCCGAGCAGCGCGGCTGCCAGCGCCGGGGCGAGGATCATCGACGCGCCCTGAGCCGCCGTCACCAGCCCCGCCGCGCGCCCGAAGTGCTGCCGGGGCACAAGCTGCGTGATCGAGGCGGCATACGCCGGGCTTTGGAACGCGCTGGCGGCGGAGCTGATCATCGACGTGATGTAGATGTGCCAGATTTGCAGATTGCCGCTGAACAGCAGCAGCGCCACCGCCACCGTGCTCAGCCCGGCGCACAGGTCGCTGACGATCATCACGATCCGTCGGTCGTAGCGGTCGACCAGCGTCCCGGCGATGGGCGAGATGACGATCCCCGGCAGTACGGCGGCGACGGCGATCAGGGCGAATTCGGTCGCCGAGCCGGTGCGCTCGTAGACCCAGACTCCCAGCCCGAACGAGGTCAGGCTGGAGCCGAGCAGGGAGATCAGTTGTCCAAACCAGATGAGCAGAAAGACTCGCATCGACTTCAATTGAGCGAAATTCATGAGCCGGAACTCTCCTGATGGGCGTATTTCCCCATACTACGTTCCGCCTCAGCTATTTGTTCATCGAAGTCTCGCGGGAAGCGAGAGCCGCCGTCAGTCCAGCCAGCGCTAATCCAACCAGCGCGCGGGCGGCGTCCCGGTCGGCTGCGCGCGCCCGTCCTCGTAGCGCATCAGCATGACAAAATCAGGGTAATCGCTGTCGACGCGCGACTGCCATTCCGCCACGCTGAAGAGCTGGAGCTGACCGCGAATGCGCGCCACCGTCACCAGAAACGGCAGCCGCTCGTAGAGCGCCTGAACCAGCGCCTCGCCCTGCCCGATGTCCGCGCGGCGCGCCAGCATCCCTAAGGCGCTCTGCAAGCGCTTGTGATCCGGCGCGGCGCGCACCGCCCAGATTTGGCGCGGCGGATCGTCGACTTCGAGCAGCGGCGCAATCGCTTCCGGCTCGTCGGAGCGCACTTCGTCGAGCAGCAGGCAGGCGGGTTTCTGACCCAGCCCGGCGAGAATCTGCTCGCCGAAGGTCACACCAGGCGCGTCGCCGACCGCCCAGCGCACCGTCAGGCGCGTCGCTTCCGGCGGCAGACGCAGCTCGCCCGCCCGCTCGACCGAGACGACGCGCGCCGCGTCCGGCAGTTCGTTCGCCAGCGCATTCAGGAGCGTCGTCTTGCCGGTCTCCGTCTCACCCGCGATCACGAATCCATAATCAGACGCGAGCAGCGCGCGCAGCAGCTTGAGCGCGTCCTCGGTCATGAAGCCGTCGCGCTGAAGAGCGTCCAGCGTCGGCGCGCTGGCGGGATGGACGCGAACGTCGACGTTGAAGCCGAAAGCAATCGACGGCGAAACCACGCTCAGCGAAACCGGACGCCCGCCGACGGTCAGCCCGGTTTCGAGCGCGGGCAGGTCGTCGCGCAGTTCCGCGCCCGCATCGAGCAGCAGCCGCCCGATGACCGCGCGCAGATGCTCGTCGTCTTCGAACAGCGGCGGCAGATTGACCAGTTCATCGTGACCGTAGCGCACCGCCGCCCGATCCACACCGTTGAGGGCAATCGTCGTGACGCGCTCGTCCAGAAAGAGCGCGTCGAGCGGACCATAGCCGAACAGATAGCTGTATGCCCGCCGAACCAGATCGGCTTTCTCCTCGGACGTAAGCTGGATCGATTCGACCGACAGCACGTAATCGGTCGAGTTGAGGATCAGCCGAAGCCGCTTCTGCGGGGTATTGGCTTCGCGCCGGGCGTCGTCGCTGGTCTCCGCCTGAAACGCATCTTCGATACGTTCCAGCAGCGCCGCCATCGAGTACATGCGCGTGCCCATACGCCCCGGCACGAGCTTCGGCTCGCGTCCCTTGTCGGCGTCGGGATGCAGCGGTTTGTCGTCAGGTTGGTCGGTCATCGTCAGGTTATCCATATCGTAGGGGCACGATATATCGTGCCCCTACCAACAATCCACATCTACAATGCGCTCAAATCCACCGGCTTGAGGTCAGCGTTCGCATTCGGCGCGCGCCCGACCTTCGCCAGATCGTACCAGTGATCGTGGACGCACACGCGCACCACGTCCATCGTGAAATCGGTGTTGGTCGCGTGGTCGTTGCGCAGCAGCGACGAGCCGACGCCGTACACATCGACCGGGACACCCTCGCGCTCGTACTGCGCGATCCGCTCGGCGTTGAAGCCGCCGGTGACGACGATCCTGACGTTCCGGCAGAAGGCGCGCGCCGCATCTATCAGCTTCTCCGGCACGTCCCACGACTGCCAGGCATTATCCAGCGCCGCCCGCACCAGCCGCACCAGCTTAGGATTCACGCCATAGGGATCGTCCTCGCTCAACGACACGTCGCGGACGCTGGCGCTGGTGTCGAGGCGCACGCCGTTGAGCGTCCAGCGCTGCTGCCCTTCCGCATCGTTCGGCTTCGAGCGCGGCGCGGTAATGCGTCCAGAACGCCGCCGCCGTCGCCAGCGAATCGCCAACGGTATCGTTGTTGAAATCCACCAGCGCGATGCGCGGCACCGAGACGGGCAGGTAGCGCGCGAACGCCACCATCGCCTCGGCGGTGTCGCCCAGAAACGACGCGATCAGCGCGTGCGGAACCGTGCCGCCGCCTTTGCCGCCCCACCACGCGCCCTGGGCGTCAGTGCTGACGGCGGGCGTGAGCTTGCGCTCGTTCTCGCAGTTGTAGCGCTGCACCGCCAGCCAGTAGGCATAGCCGTCGACCGCCTGCACGTCCGGCAGGTCGAAGCGCGCCGGGAAGAATAAAATCGGCTTGCCGTTGCAAACGCGCAGCACCTCGTAGACGTTGGTGGCGATGCGGCTGGCGCGCGTGAGCACGCCCAGGATTGGCGTCTCCAGCAGCGCGAAATCCTGATAGCGCCCGCGAATCCTGATCACCGGACGCACGTCGTCGGGATGCCCATGATAGAGGGCAATCGCGCCGTCTTCGACCGCCTCGACTTCCAGCGAGCGCCAGCTTTCGACGAACTGATCGCCGTCGAACGTGCCGCTGGCATGGCGTAGCATCGTCAGCGCGGCATCAACCCCGGCGACCAGCGCATACGGCGGTCGCCGCGTGAATATCTGCGCCTCGACCACCAGATCGGACACGTCCAAGCCGCGCAAATCTTCCGGCAGCGCGCGCGCGCTGGCGCCGGAATAAGTGTAGCCCGCCGCGCGGATGCCCTGCATCACGCCGACGATGTTCTCGAAATACTTGTCGCTGTACAGCCCGCGCCGCAGCCCGTCAATGTCGAGCCGCATCACGTCGTTGGTCAATCGACGCTCATCAAAAAGGGTCATCAACAGGCAATCCCTTAGGCAATCCCGTAAGACGTGTGGTATACTGCCGCCCGTCTTTGCATTAATTCGACAGCAGGAAGGTCTATGGACATCATTGTAACGGGTTCCATTGCATATGACTACCTGATGCGCTTTCCGGGGCGCTTTATTGACCACCTCATGCGCGACAAGCTCGATCAGGTCAGCCTCAGCTTTCTGGTGGACGACATGTCGAAGCACTGGGGCGGCAACGCTGCCAACATCGCCTATTCGCTGGCGCTGTTCGGCTTGCACCCCAAAGTGATGGGCACCGTCGGGCGCGACTTCAGCGATTACCGCCTGTGGCTGGAGCGCGTCAGGCGTCGATTGCAGCACCGTCCGCCAGATCGACGACGTGTTCACGGCGTCGTTTTTCGCCAATACCGACCTCGACAACAACCAGATCGCCTCGTTCTACAGCGGCGCGATGGCATACGCTCACAACTACTCGCTTGCCGACGTTTACGACGGCGTCCCCGACATTGTCGTCATCTCGCCGAACGACCCGCAGGCGATGATCAACCTCGCCAGCGAGTGCCGCCGGCGCGGCATCCGCTTCATCGCCGACCCCAGCCAGCAGGTGCCGCGCCTGAACGGCGACGACCTGCGCCAGTTGATCGAAGGCGCTTACGTGCTGGTCGTCAACGAGTACGAAGCCGAGATGATCTCCAGCAAGACCGGTTTGACGCTGACCGACCTGTGTAGCGAGATCGAAATCGTGGTCGTCACCTACGGCAAGCAGGGATCGCGCATGTTCACCAACGGCGAAGTGATCGACGTGCCGGTCTTCAATCCCAATCTGATCAAAGACCCGACGGGCGTCGGCGACGCCTATCGTTCGGGGCTGCTGACCGGGCTGTCGCATGGCTGGGACTTGAAATTATCGGGCGAAATCGGCGCGCTGTGCGCCACCTACGTGCTGGAACAGGTCGGCACGCAGAGCCATTTCTTCACGCCGGACGATTTCGTCCGCCGCTTCCGCACCCAGTTTGACGACGCGGGGCGGCTCGACGAACTGCTCGTAAAAACAGGGTGAAGCAAGCACGACCCTGTAACATTTGTTGTGAATTGTGTTAAAATCCCAACGCTTTTGGGGGCGCAACGCCCTTCCACACGAATTCAGGAGAATCTATGGCTGTCGAACACGATGTCAAAAACCTCGACCAGGCGACCGGGGGTCGTTACCGGATCGAGTGGGCGGAACATGAAATGCCGGTCTTGCGGGCGATCCGCGAGCGCTTCGCCAAAGAGAAACCGCTGCAAGGCGTGCGCGTCTCGGCGTGCCTGCACGTCACCACCGAGACGGCGAATTTGATGCACACGCTGCAAATGGGCGGCGCGGACATCGTCCTGTGCGCCTCCAACCCGCTGTCGACGCAGGATGACGTAGCGGCGTCGCTGGTGACGCACTACGAAATCCCCGTTTACGCCATCAAGGGCGAAGACAACAACACCTACTACGACCACATCAAGGCGGCGCTCGATCATCAGCCACAGGTGACGATGGACGACGGCGCTGACCTCGTCGGCACGATCCACAAGAGCCGCCGCGAGCTGCTCGACGGCATCATCGGCGGGACGGAAGAGACGACGACGGGCGTGATTCGCCTGCGGGCAATGGCGAACGACGGCGCGCTCGAATTCCCGGTGATCGCCGTCAACGACAGCAACACCAAGCATCTGTTCGACAACCGCTACGGCACCGGGCAGAGCACGCTCGACGGCGTGATCCGCGCCACCAACCTGCTGCTCGCCGGGCGCAACATCGTTGTCGGCGGGCTACGGCTGGTGCAGCCGGGGCATCGCCAGCCGCGCGCAGGGCATGGGCGCGAACGTGATCGTCACCGAAGTCGACCCGCTGCGCGCGCTCGAAGCGGTCATGGACGGCTTCCGCGTCATGCCGATGGAAGACGCCGCCCCGATTGGCGACATCTTCATCTCGGCAACCGGCGACATTCACGTCCTCGACACGAAGCACTTCGCCAAAATGAAGCACGGCGCGGTGCTGGCGAATTCCGGGCACTTCAACGTCGAAATCAACATCCCCGGCTTGCGCGCCATGAGCAGCGGCGACCCCCAGCACGTCCGCCCGTTCGTCGAGGAGTACAAAGTCGACGGCAAGTCGATCTACCTGCTGGGCGAAGGACGCCTGATCAACCTCGCTGCCGCCGAAGGACATCCCGCCAGCGTGATGGACATGAGCTTCGCCAACCAGGCGCTGGCTGCCGAATACATGATCAAGAATCACAGCAGCCTTACGCCGAACGTCTACACCGTACCCGAGGACATCGACAACGAGATCGCCCGTCTCAAGCTGGAAGCGATGGGCGTCAAAATCGACCTGCTGACCCCCGAACAGGCAAAGTATCTGAGCCAGTGGGAAGAAGGTACTTGAACAGGTACTTGATCGCGCGTCCACACATGCGAAGGAGTAGTCCTATGAGCTATTTTCGGCGTGTCATTCTAATCGCGTTGCTGCTGCTGGTGTTCGGCATCCCCGCACTGGCGCAGGGCGGTGGCGCGCAGGTACGTTTCGTCCATGCGATTCCCGGCGCTTCCGCCGTCGACATCTACATGGACGGTCAGCTTACCATCAGTGACCTCGCCTACGGCGGCGCGACCCACTACGTCGACATCACGGCGGGAACGCATCACGTCGCCGTCACTCAGAACGGCAGCAACACCTCGCTCTGGGAGCAGGATGTCGATGCCAGCGCCGACGCCGCACTGACTCTGGTCGCCTCGTCCGCTGCCAACAGCGCCTTCGAGGTCTATCAGGACGATCTGAATCCGCTGGCGCTGGGTAAGTCGCGCTTCACTGCCATTCATGCCATCTCCGGCGCTGACGGCGTAGACATCATCCTCTCGGACGGTCGCCCCGTGATCCCCGGCTTGCAGTACAGCCAGCCCTACGGCACGCTCGACCTGCCCGCCATGACTTACGATCTGGCGGTCGTCCCGGCGGGTCAGGCGGTCAGCGATGCGATTGTACCCGCCCAGACCTTCAAGCTGAACACCGGCACGTCGTACATCGCCCTGGTTTACGGGACGAGCGACGCCGCCCAGACCATGCTGCTCTCCGCGCCGACGCGCTCGGACGAAGCGGCGGGTTACGCGCGCATCGCCCACGTCGTCCCCGGCGCAGCGGATCTCGACGTTTTCATCAACGATACGCTGGCAGCGCCGTCGCTTGGCTTCGGCGAAGCGACCGACTACATCGCCCTGCCCGCCGGATCGTACACCGTGTCCGCCCGCACCCCCGGCGCGACCAGCGATCTCGTCACGGGCACGCTCGACGTGACTGCTGGCGGTCGCCAGACGGCGCTGGTCGCGGGCAGCGCGGAAGCGCCCGCCGTCCAGAGCTTCGAGGACGTGGTCAACGCGGTCAGCGAGAGCGCCTCGGTGCTGTCGCTGATGAACCTGACATCCGCCGCGACTGTTTCCGCAACCTACTCCGATGGCAGCGCCCTGCTCGGCAGCGTGAGCAGCGGCAACTCGGATTCGGCGCTGCTTGAGCCAAGCGATATGGGCATCGACGTGGTCGTGACGGACAGCAGCAACGCCGACGCGGCGCTCGACCTGCCCGGCGGGATTTACGGCGGCGTCTATTACAGCGCCGTCGCGGTTGACGGCACGGACGGCGCGCAGATCGTCCAGCTTCCGGCGGTCAGCCTCGCGCAGGGAACCGCCAGCGCGCCCGGCGACCAAACGCTCGCTTCCGCCATGCCGACGGAAATGCCGACGCCCACCGCAGCGCCTACGGAAGTCGCGCAGCAGCCCACACCCGCCCCGGCGACCCCCGAACCCACAGCCGATAATTCCGGCGTGCAGATTCAAGCGCAGCCCAGCGCCGTCCCGACGACCACCGGACCGACTGCGGTCGTGCTGGTCAATCCAGATGTCAACCTGCAACTGCGCCAGTACCCCAACCGCGAGGCGCTCTCGCTGGGGCTTGCGCCGTCCGGCGCGGTGCTCCACGTCAACGGACGCGAAGGCGAGCCTGTACCACCGGTTGGCACGACGGCGACGCCGCTGGCGCCGAACGCGACTCCTTACGTCGACCCGGTGACACTGCTGCAAGGCAACGACGACCTCGACCCGGCGCAGACCTGGGTCAACGTGACTTACGACACGCCGGATGGGGGCACCGTCACCGCCTGGGTGAACGCGCTCTACATCGGCATCCACGACACGCAGAATCGCCCGCTGGCGCTGCGCGATCTGGCGACCATCCCCAGCAACCGCGCCGGCAATACGCAGAATACCGCGATGGAGCCGCCGTCGCCGCAGGAGATCGTCACGATGGCAATCGTCGGCAACCTCGATCCGGGCGTGCGCATTCACATCCGGCGCATCCCGTCGACCGACGGCGAATCGCTGGCGCTCGTCCCCGGCGGGACGCAGATGGAGCTGGTCGGCATCAATCAGAGCCGCGACTGGGCGTTCGTGCGCTACGCGGGCACGGACAGCACCGTCACCGGCTGGATGGACGACAGCTTCCTGACCTACCAGCGCAACAACCAGTCGGTCGATTTTAACCGTCTGCAAGAACTGGGCGAGCTGAACATCATCAGCGAAGATCAGCGCGGCAGCGTGGTCAGCAACGGGCAGCCGGCTTCCGGCGTCTCCGAGAGCCTGCGCAACGTCGTCGCCGGGGAAGTCTCCGGGCTGAATGCCGACGCCAACCTGCACCTGCGCCGCCACGAAAATGATCAGGCGGAATCGCTGGCGCTGCTGCCCAACGGCACGATCCTGATCGTCACCGGGCGCACCCCCGACGACGCCTGGCTGCAGGTGACGTACCAGAACCAGCCCGGCTGGGTCTCCAGCGAGTACGTCACGCTGACGTTCAACGGGCAGCCCTACGAAATGGCGAATCTGCCCGTCATCGAACCGACGCCGACGCCCACCCCGGAAACGCAGGGTTAACCGCATTTTGAGGGAGTCTCCGCTTGGAGACTCCCATTCCTATCCATCTCACGGAAAGCAGCAACAATGACCAAACGCGCCCTCATCACCGGCATTACCGGACAGGACGGCTCTTATCTGGCGGAGCTATTGCTCGACAAAGGCTATGAAGTCTCCGGCTTGATCCGCCGGACGACCACCGTCAGCCACGAGCGGATCAAGCACTTCCAGAACCGGATCAACCTGATTTCCGCCGACCTGACCGACCTGACCAGCCTGATCTACTGCCTGCGCGAAACCAAGCCCGACGAAATCTACAATCTGGCGGCGCAGAGCTTCGTCCCGGCGTCGTGGGCGCAGCCCGTCCTCACCGGGGACGTGACCGCGCTCGGCGTGACGCGGATGCTCGACGCGATCCGCACGGCTAGCCCGGAGGCGCGCTTTTATCAGGCTTCCAGCAGCGAGATGTTCGGCAAGGTGCAGGAAGTCCCACAAACTGAAAAGACCCCTTTCTATCCACGCAGTCCCTATGGCGTGGCGAAGGTCTACGCCCACTGGATCACCATCAACTACCGCGAAAGCTACGGCTTGCACGCTACCAGCGGCATCCTGTTCAACCACGAATCGCCGCGCCGGGGCTACGAGTTCGTCACGCGCAAGGTGACGCGCCAGGCTGCCATGATCAGCCTGAAGCTGAGTAACGAGCTGCGCATCGGCAACCTCGACGCCCAGCGCGACTGGGGCTACGCCGGGGACTACGTCCGAGCGATGTGGTTGATGCTCCAGCAGGAGCAGCCGGACAACTACGTGGTCGCCACCGGGCGCACGCACACCGTGCAGTATCTGTGCGAGACCGCCTTCAACGTCGTCGACCTCAACTGGCGCGATTACACCGTCCAGGACGAGCGCTTCATGCGCCCCGCCGAAGTCGATCTGCTGATCGGCGACGCCAGCAAAGCGAAAGAAAAGTTCGGCTGGGAGCCGACCGTCTCATTCGAGCAGTTGATCGAAATGATGGTCAAAGCCGATTACGACCAGCTCAAGGCAGAGCACAATCTGTGATTGACGACTCAATCGATGATTGACACCCACTGCCATCTGAACTTCGACAGCTACGACGCCGACCGCGATCAGGTGATCGCCCGCGCCGCCGCTGCCGGAGTGGCGCGCGTCATCAATCCCGGCGTCGACGAGGCAAGCAGCCGCGCCGCGCTCGATCTGGCGGCGCAGCACGCGGGCATTTACGCCGCCGTCGGCGTCCACCCCAACGACACCGCCCATTTCAGCGACGACGATCTGGTCTGGATCGAGCAGTTGGCGCGCCAGCCGAAGGTCGTCGCCATCGGCGAGATCGGGCTGGACTACCACTGGAACGATAGCCCAAAGGACATGCAGTTCCGCGCCTTCGAAGCGCAGCTTGCGCTGGCGGCGCGGCTGGAGCTGCCCGTGATCATCCACAACCGCGAAGCCAGCGAGGACGTGATCGCCATCCTCGAAAGCTGGGCGCGCGACCTGCCGCCCGCGCTGCGCGCGCGCCCCGGCGTGCTCCATTCCTTCTCCGCGCCGCAGTCCATCGCGGATCGCGCGCTCGCAGCCGGGTTCTACCTGGGCTTCACGGGACCGATCACCTTCAAGAACGCCGACGACCTGCGCCGGGTCGCCGCCAGCGCACCGCTCGACCGTATCCTGACCGAGACGGACGCGCCCTTCCTCACGCCGACGCCGCATCGCGGCAAGCGCAACGAACCCGCCTACATCCCGCTGATCGTCGAGCGGCTGGCATCACTGCACGCCCTGCCCACCGCGCAGATGGCGGCGGCGACGGTCGCCAATGCCGAGCGCCTGTTTCGCCTGCCCAAACACAAACATGAAACAAAAAGGGCGCACAGCCGTGCGCCCCTGCAGATGATTCGTTTCGCGGTGAACTACACCGTGCCGGTGCTGGCTGGCTGCCTCGGCGTGAAGGTATTGTTCATGAAGGCGTCGTACAGGGCTTGCAGCCCGTTGACGATGGCGTCTTCCTGATCCTGCGTCAGCCGACCATTCGTCACCGCCTCGTCAAGCTGCGTCTTCGCCGCCGCCAGCGCGTCGGACACGACCGTCGCCGGGTCGCCGCCGTTCTCGGTGATCACGTCGCTCAGCGACTTGCCGCTGCGCAGTTCCTGCCCCAGTTCCTGAGCCGTCAGCCCGGTCGCGTCGGTCGCCGCGTTGAGCAGCGGACGCACGCCGTCCTGCACGAATGGGCGATCAAGCTGCTGGAACGGAGCGCGATTGTTCGGAAGCTGCCCGCGACCGTTGTTCAAGCCAGGGCGACCGCCCAGCCGATCCCGTAGCTGAGCAAGCGCCCCGTTGCCGCTCAGGGCGCGCTGCACCGCATCATCCAGACTGCCGAGGATTTGGTCGGCGCGTTCCTGGGTGAGGCTGCCGTCGGTCACCGCCTGATTGATGCGCTCGGTGACGGCTGCGGTCACGTCGGCGGTGATCTGATTGAGGTCGCCGCCGTTGTCGGCGATCACGTCCGCCAGAGTCTTGCCGCGCATCTGCTGGAGGATGTCCTGCGGCTGCACGCCCAGGTCATCCGCGACCAGTTGCAGCAGGTCGCCCAGCACCGGCTCGCGCCCCGCCGCGCCGAACAGTCCACGCCCCGGTGTGACCGGCGCCGGCGGCGCAGCAGGCGTCTGCTCCTGAGCGCTCACCACACCGACCACTGCCAGAACCGCCACGACACTTACAATAATCAGCCCGATTTTCTTCATCATGGTTACACCTCGTTTTCATGTCGAACCGGACTGATCATCGAGGAGAATTGTAATCAAAGTGTGATACAGGTTCTTCAATTTGCAAATTCTTGGTAAAATCGCCCGATCATGATTGACCTTTCGATCATCATCGTCAGTTGGAACGTCGCCGACCTGCTGGCGGCGTGCCTGACCAGCATCTACGCGCAGTCAGGTAATTTGCAGATCGAGGTGATCGTGGTCGATTCGGGCAGCAGCGACGCGACCGTCGCCCTGCTGCGCGAGCGCTTCCCGCAGGTGACGCTGCTGCCGCAGGCGGAGAACATCGGCTTCACCCGCGCCAACAACCTCGGCTTGGCGCAGGCGCAGGGGCGACATGTTATTCCTGCTCAACCCCGACACCGAAATCATAGGCGATGCGCTGGCGACGATGGTCGCCTACATTGACGCGCACGCCGATGTCGGCATCGTCGGACCCTACACGCACAACAGCGACGGCAGCTACCAATCGACGCGGCGGCGCTTCCCGACGCTGACGACTGCCTTCTTCGAAAGCACCTGGCTTCAGCCGCTCGCCCCGAAAGCCATGCTCGACCGCTATTACGTCAACGACGCCCCGCCCGACCAAACGCTCGACGTGGACTGGGTGCAGGGGTCGGCGCTGATGGCGCGGCGCGCAGTCTACGATCAGATCGGCGGGCTGGACGAAGGCTACGTGATGTACTCGGAAGAACTGGACTGGTGCAAGCGCGCCAGAGACGCGGGCTGGCGCGTCGTCTTTCTGGCGGAGGCGCACATCACGCATCACGGCGGCAAAAGCAGCGATCAGGTCGTCGCGCGCCGCCACATCCTGTTTCAGCAGAGCAAGCTGCGCTATTTCCGCAAATATCACGGCGCGGCGGCGGCGCAGGCGCTGCGCCTCGTCCTGCTGCTCAATTACGCCGTCCAGCTTGGCATCGAGTCGCTCAAGGGGCTGCTCGGTCACAAGCGGGCGCTGCGCCAGGAGCGCGTCCGCCAGTACTGGCAGGTGCTGCGCTCCGGCTTGAAGGTGACTTAGATGCGCATCGGCATGATCGCAGGCGAATTCCCGCCGATGCAGGGCGGCGTCGGCGCGTTCACGCGCATCCTGGCAAGCGAGATGGCGGCGCAGGGGCACGACCTGTTCGTCCTCAGCCGCGCCGGGACGCAGAGCGAGGATGCGCACGTCCACCTGACGCCAAGCATCCGGCGCTGGGGCATCGGCAGCCTGCGCGCGGCGCGGCGCTGGGCGCGCGATCAGCGCCTCGACGTGGTCAACGTGCAGTACCAGACCGCCGCTTACGACATGTCGCCTTTCATCCACTTCCTGCCGGACGCGCTGCGCCCGATCCCGGTGATAACGACCTTCCACGACCTGCGCTATCCCTACCTGTTCCCAAAGCCGGGCGGCTGCGCGACTGGATCGTGCTGCGCCTCGCCCGCGCGTCCAGCGGCGTGATCGCCACCAACCACGAGGACGCGGCGCGTCTCGCCGGGCTGTGCTCGACTCTGATTCCCATCGGCAGCAACATCGCGGCGCATTCCGAAGACAGGCAGACCTGGCGCAGCGCGGCAGGCGCAAGCGCCAGCGACTTCCTGATCGTCTACTTCGGACTGGTCAACCGCAGCAAGGGGCTGGACGTGCTGCTCGACGCGATCAGTCAGTTGAGCGATCTGCCGATTCGCCTCGTGCTGGTCGGCGCGGTGGCGGGCAGCAGCGACCCGACCAACGCCGCGACCCTACAGGAAATCGACGCGCAGATCGAGCGACTGGGTCTCGCGCCGCTGATCCAACGCACAGGCTATCTCGACGACGAAGCGGTCAGCGGCTACCTCGCCGCCGCCGACGTGGTCGCCCTGCCTTTCAACGACGGCGCGTCCTACCGGCGCGGCACGCTGATGGCGGCGATTCAGCACGGCTGCGCCATCGTCACGACCCAGCCGAGTCTGCCGATCCCGACCTTCATCGACGACGAGAACATGCGGCTCGTCCCGCCGCGCGACCCGGCGGCGCTGGCAAACGCGCTGCGACGCCTGTACGACTCGCCCGACGAGCGCGCGAAGCTGCGTCAGGGCGCTTCAGCGCTGGCGAGCGCGTTCGACTGGACGGGGATCGCGCAGGCGACGGTCGCTTTCTACCAGCAGATCATCGGAGCGACAGCTTGATGTCCTCGCGGAAACAGGTTTCCGTGCTGTACGCCATCCTCGCGGCTTATCTGGTGCTGGCGACCGTCTACAGCGTCGTCACGCCGATCTTCGAGGCGTCCGATGAGTTGTGGCATTACCCGATGGTGCAGTATCTGGCGACGCACGGCTTGCAGCTTCCGCCGCAGACGCCCGGCGTGGCGACGGCGTGGCGTCAGGAGGGCAGCCAGCCGCCGCTCTACTATCTGGCTGCCGCCGTCCTCACCGCGCCGATTGACACGTCGGACATGGACGCGATCCGGCGGCAGAACCCGCACGCGGACATCGGCGTCATCCGCCCGGACGGCAACGCCAACATGGTCGTCCACCATTTCGATCTGGAGGCGTTCCCCTGGCGCGGGACGGTGCTGGCGGTTCACGTCGCCCGTCTGTTCTCGGTGCTGCTCGGCTTGGGCACAGTCATCGTCACTTATTTGCTGGGGCGCGAGCTGTTCCCGCAGCGCCCCGAGGTCGCGCTCGGCGCGGCGGCGCTCAACGCCTTCCTGCCGATGTTCCTGTTCATCAGCGGCTCGGTCAACAACGATAACCTCTCGAATCTACTCGGCAGCCTGCTCCTGCTGCTGATCGTGCGGCTGCTCAAGGCGAAACGCGCGCCGAGTCTGCGCATGTACGCGCTCGTCGGCGTCGTCGCGGGCGCGGGCTTGCTGGCGAAGCTCAGCATCGGCTTGCTGATCCCGCTGGTGGCGTTGGCGCTGCTCGTTCTGACGCTGCGTTTCCGAAGCTGGCGACCGCTGCTGATCGGCGGGCTGATCTCCGGCGCGCTGACCATCGTCATCGCCGGGTGGTGGTATCTGCGCAACGCCCAGCTTTACGGCGACCCGACCGGGCTGAACACATTTCTCGCCATCGTCGGGCGGCGCGCGATCCCCGCCAACGCCGCGCAGTTGTGGGCGGAGCGCGGCAGCTTTCTTCAGGCGTTCTGGGGCTTCTTCGGCGGCGTCAACGTCGCGCTGCCGGATATGGTCTACCTGATCTTCAACCTGATCGGCGCGGTCGGGTTACTCGGTATGCTGACGTTCGTTTTGTATCGAGCCGCCCGTAGGGGCGTTCAATTGAACGCCCCTACCTATCTTCCCCACGCCGCCACGCTGCTCTGGATTGCGATCACGTTCGTCTTTTACCTGCGCTGGACGGCGGAAACCTGGGCGTCGCAGGGGCGGCTGATCTTCGTCGCGCTCTCGCCGATCCTGGTCTATCTCGCCCTCGGCTGGACGTGGTGGACGCCGCGCCGCGCCCGTCCGCTGCTGATCGGCGGCATCGCGGCATTCTTCCTGATGGTCGCCACGCTCGCGCCCTTCACAGTGATCGCGCCCGCCTATGCCCTGCCCGCTCCGGCGGAGAGCGGCACGACGCAGGCGGACTTCAGCGCGCCGGGCGGCGGCTCAGTCGCCCTGCTGGATGCGCGCGTCCTGTCGACAGTCGTGCATCCGGGCGACTACGTGCTGGTCGAAGCCGACTGGCAGGTCGACGCGCCGCTGAGCCGCGACTGGAGTCTGTTCGCCCATCTCGTCACCTCCGGCGGCGTGATCGTCGGGCAGCGCGACGTGTATCCCGGCGGCGGCGCGCTGGCGACCAGCGATCTGGCGGCGGGCTATGCGTGGCGCAACCCGCTGGCGATCAACGTGCCGTCGGCGGCTTACGCGCCGGAAACGCTGACCGTCGAGGTCGGCTGGTACGATCTGGCGACGGGCGAGCGGCTGGCGCTGGCGGATGGCTCGGAGACGGTCACGCTCGGCACGGTGGCGCTGGAGCCGCGCCCCAGCGACCTCGACGTGCCCAACCCGCTCAGCATCAATTTCGGCGGGCAGATCGAGCTGGTCGGCTACGACCTGAGCACGCTCACCCCGGCGGCAGGCGAATCGCTCGATCTGACGCTCTACTGGCGCGCAATCCAGCCGGTCGCGCAGGATTACGTCGTCTTCGCGCATGTCCTCGATCCGGGGACGACCACCATCTACGCCGGGTCGGACGCCATGCCGGGCGACACGCCTACTTCGTCGTGGCAGCCCGGCGAGATCGTCAAGGACGTACATCCACTGACGATCAAGCCGGAGACGCCGCCGGGTATCTACGAGGTCGAAATCGGGCTGTATCTGAACCCCGGCGACGGCACCTTCCCGCGCCTGCGCGTGGTCACGCCGGACGGCGGCATGGCAAACGACTATACTTATCTCAGCCGCGTGCGCGTTTTGCCGCGTGTACAATAGAAGCAGAAATGGATTTGGAGCAGTGACATGATCCAGACGCAGGTCGCCATTCCAGAGCAAAAAATCGCGGCATTCTGCCGGCTCTACCCGATTAGCAAGTTATCGCTGTTCGGCTCGGTATTACGCGACGATTTTAATGCAGGCAGCGACATTGACGTGCTGGTCGAATTTGAGCCAAACGCGGGAATCGGCTACTTTGAAGTGGTGCGGATGCAGATGGAACTTAGCGCCATTTTCGGGCGTGAGGTTGATCTTCTGACTCCGAACGCACTCAGCCGTTATTTCCGTGAGCGCGTCCTCAACACTGCACAGGTCATCTATGAAAAAGAGTGAGCAAAATGATCTGGCGCGCGTCATGCATATCCGTGAAGCAGCACAAAAGGCACTACGCGCGGTCTCTGGCAAGACACGTCAGTCGCTCGATCAAGATGAGACTCTGGAATTAGCTTTAGTCGCTGCTTTAGCAATCATGGGAGAAGCCGCCAGCAACGTGACGGAGGCGTATCGGGAAGCGCATCCGCAAATCCCCTGGGAGCTGATGATCGGAACTCGTCATCGCGTGGTTCACGCCTATTATGAGGTCGACCGGGACATCATCTGGGATACGGTGACGAAAAACATTCCGACTCTGCTCAGGCAAATCGACGACTTGATCCCCCCAGATGATGAGTCCGCATGAACCTCCTACGGTCGAATAAGCTCGATTCTCTCGCCGTCCTCGCGCTGGTGCTGTTGTGGCTGCTGTTCTTCTGGCGGCTGTTCACACCCGTCGCAGCGGATCAGGCGTCGCTCAAGCAGGGCGATTTCTCCGGGCAGTTCGTCGCCTTCGCCGGATACCAGTACCAGCGCTTTTCGCGCGGCGAAATCCCGCTGTGGGACCCTTACAACAACGGCGGGCTGCCCTTCATCGCCGACACGCAGGCGGCGGTCTTCTACCCGCCGCGTCTGCTGACGATTGGATTGAGCAGCCTCTCCGGCGGCTGGACGTACCACGCGCTCGAACTCGAAATGACCTTCCACGTGCTCGCGCTCACGCTGATGATGTACGCCTTCGTCCGGCGGCTGACGGGGAGCGTCCTCGGCGCGTTCGTCGCGGCGGTCATCGCCGGGTACGGTGGCTACCTGTCGGGTTATCCACCGCTGCAACTGGCGCTGCTGGAGGCGGGAATCTGGCTGCCGCTGGCGGCGCTCGGCATCCTGGAGGCGACGCGCATCCGAACGGACACATTCGGCGGGCGCATCCGCTGGCGGTGGCTGGTCGTGACCGGCATCGCGCTCGGTCTGTCGTGGATGGCGGGACATCCGCAGACCAGCTTCTTCCTGACTTATCTGCTGATCGCCTATTACGCTTACCGCGTATGGACGATGAGCAACCTCACCCCTGTTTCGCTTCGCTCGCGCGAAACTACGTTTCGCCCTTCTCCTCTCCCTATGGAGAGGGGTGGGCAACCGCGTGCGAACGAAGTTCGCCTTGCACGGGGTGAGGTATTCACCCGTATCGTCGTCTTCATCCTCGGCGTGGCGCTGTTCGGGCTGATCGCTTTGGGGCTGGCGGCGGTGCAGCTTCTGCCCGGCGTCGAATACCTCACTCGGACGAGCCGCGCGGGTTTCGGCTACGACGCCAAGGACAACGGCTTCCCGCTGCAGGACGTGGTGCAGTTCTTCGTGCCGGGCGTCGTCAGTCTGTATTCGCCGCTGTGGATCGGCATCAGTGGGCTGGCGCTGGCACTGATCGCCCTGTGGCGCAGGCTGAGAGGAGCATGGTTCTGGGGCGCGGTCGCCCTGCTGGCGCTGCTGTGGAGCTTCGGCGGCAACAGCATGATCTTCCCGGCGCTCTACAACCTGCTGCCCGGCTTGTACTATTTTCGCGGGCAGGAGCGCGCCGCTTACCTCGTCGCCGACAGCCTGGCGATCCTGGCGGGGATGGGCGCGGCATGGCTGATGCAGTGGGATACCATGCGCGACCACGTCGCCGGGCTGCGCCTGCGGCTGGCGCTTAACCGCGCCTTTTACGTGGCGCTGGCGCTGGGCGCGCTGGTCTTCGTCGTCTGGATCGGCAGCCCGAATGCCTATACGAAGGCGCTCGGCGCGCTCGCATTGACGATCATCGTCACCGGAGCGTTCTATCTGATCCTGTCGCTGGCGCTGGTGCGCGATCAGCGCCGCCTGCTCTGGCTGATCGCCGCGCTGGTCGTCTTCGAGCTGTTCACGGTCGATATGGACTCCAACGCCGTCTACGATCACGTGCCGCCCACGCAGCAGCTCGCCATGACGCCGCCGCCGTTGATCGCCCAGACGATTCCGGCAGCCGACGATCCGTTTCACGTCGACGGCTTTCGCGGCTTGACCGACAATTACGGTAGCCTGTACGGCGTGATGGACATTCACGGCATCAGCCCGCTGTTCCTCGACGGGATGCACAACCTGATCGAAGGCGACCTGCCCGACCCGGTGAAGTGGGCGCTGCTGGGCGTGCGCTACGTCTATACCGACTGGCAGGAGCTGCCCATCTCCTCGCAGATCGTCGCCACCGGGACAGATCGCTACGGCGCGGTCAATCTGCACCAACTGGCGAATCCGCGCCCGTTCGCGGCGATCTTCTATCGCAGCGCCGTCGTCAGCAGCGACGATGCCGCCTATGCCCTCCTGCGCGATCCGGGCTTCGACCTCGCCCGTGTGGTCATCCTCGACCGCGACGCCGGAGTCAACAGCGCGACCGCGCCGGAGAGTACGCCCGCGCAGGTCGTGTCCTTCGCGCCGGAGAAGATCGTCGTCGACGCGCACGCCGCCGAGGACGGCATCCTGACGCTGGCGCTGCCGCAGTATCCCGGTTGGTACGCGACGGTCGATCAGCAGCCCGCCGAAATCCTGCGCGCTTACGGCGGCTTGGCGGCCGTCCGGCTCGATCAGGGCGATCATCTGGTCGAGCTGGTCTACGACCCGCTCAGCTACCGCGTCGGCGCGTCGTTGAGCCTGTTCACCTGGCTCGGCGTGGGTATACTGGGGCTGGCTTTGTTACGGCGACGAATTGTAGGTAGGGGCACGGCGCGCCGTGCCCCTACCCCGTAGAGGTATTGATTGATGCAGTCCGTCAACGGCGTGCAAATGTGGATCGCCCGGCTGGATCGCCGCGTCTATGCGCTGCTGATCGGGCTGGCGATTGGCATCGTCGGCGGGCTGATCGGGCTGCTGATCGCGGCGGTCGATCCATTGATTGCTGCGGGTGTGATCCTCGGCGGGCTGGCGGGGCTGTACGTGCTGACCAACGTCTCCGCCGCGCTCTACGCCATGATCGCGGTGATGGCGTTCCTGCCCTTCGGCACCTTCCCGATCAAGATCGGCTTCACGCCGACGCTGCTCGACGGCGCGATGGGCGCGTTCCTGCTGGTCTACCTGTTCCAGTGGATGACGGGGCGGCGGCGCTTCTTCCGCCTGACGCCCGTCCACGCGCCGCTGCTGCTGTACATGGGCTGGCTGATCCTGAGCTTCGTACTCGGCTTGCGCTACGGCGCCCCCACCTCGACCATTCTGCGCGAGTTCGCCGAGACGCTGCTGAGCATCAGCATGGTCGTTGTGCTCGTCGATCTGCTGCGCGACCCGGCGAGCCTGCGGCGGGTGATGCTGGTGGTGATGGCGGTAGCGGGCACGCAGGCGCTGGTCGCCGTGATCCTCTATCTCATGCCCGACCCGCTCGCCGAGCGCACCCTGATCCGGCTGGCGCGCATCGGCTACCCCAACGGCGGCGTGATTCGCTACGTCGAGGACAATCCCGCGCTGGCGGAGCGCGCGATTGGCACGTGGGTCGATCCGAACGCGCTGGGCGGCTTCTTGGTCGTGACGGCGGCGATGGTCGCGCCGCAGGTCTTCGCGCGCAAGCCGGTCGTGCGCTGGCGCTGGCTGGCGTGGGGCATCCTGGGAATACTGGGGGTGGCGCTGCTGCTCACTTATTCGCGCGCCTCGATGCTGGCGCTCGGCTTGAGCATCCTGTTCGTCGGCTTGTTCCGGGGCTATCGCAAATTTCTGCCGCTGCTGATGGCGGGCTTCGTCGTCATGCTGCTGCTGCCGCAGACGCAGGATTACCTCGTGCGCTTCGTCGAGGCATTCACCGGCAGTGACCTGTCGACGCAGATGCGGTTAGGCGAGTACGGCGACGCATTCCGCTTGATCAGCCGCTACCCGGTGACGGGCGTCGGTTTCACGGGCACGCCGGAGATCGACATTTACACCGACGCCGCCAGCATGTACCTGATCATGGCGAACGAGATCGGGCTGGTGGGCGTGGGGCTGTTCGGCTTGACCATGCTGAGCGTCTTCGCCTACGGGCTGCGCGCCTGGCGGCGCGTCCGCGACAATTTCGAGCTTCGCTCCGTGCTGCTCGGCTTTCACGCGGCGCTGCTGGCAGCGCTGCTTAACGGCAGCGCCGACCTGTACTTCTTCCGGCTCGACTTCCACGCCTCGATCACCCTGCTCTGGCTGACGGTCGCGCTGGCGCTGGCGGGTTCTCGGCTGGTGCTGGAACAGAGTATAATGAACGCAGACGAGAGTAGAGGCTGAGCGATGATCGTCCAGAAGATGACCGCCGAAGCGTTCGACGCTTTCACGGAACTGCCGGAGAACGCCGATAAGCTCTTCGAGTTCATCGGGGGAGAAATCGTCGAAGTGCCATCGAATCCATACGCATCGAAAGTATCCATCGAGTTCACCGTTCCCATCGCCGTGTTCGTGAAGCAACACGATCTCGGTTATGTCACGGGCGAAGCGGGCGGCTACATGGTCTTCGGCGAGCGCTACGCCCCGGATGTCGCCTTCATCTCGAAAACCAGGCAGCCGGAACTGGCGCAGCGCGGCTACAATCCCAATCCGCCCGATCTGGCGGTCGAGATCGACTTCCCCTCGACTTACGAAACGCAGCGCAACCTGCGCATCAAAACCGCGAATTATCTCGCGGCTGGCACAGTCGTATGGGTGGCTTATCCTGAAAGCAAAACGGTCGAAGTCTACGCGCCGGGGCAGAAGGTGCAGATCGTCGGCGTCGACGGCGCGCTCGACGGCGGGGATGTGCTGCCCGGCTTTACGCTGGCGCTGAAGGATATTTTCGGAGAATGACCCTCGCTGGGCGTCGCGGGCTGCCCGGTTGCTTTCGTTTCGGCGGTTTGCGTGAGGCGGCTCTGCACGATGGCGTCCAGGGTCTGCTGCTGCTCAGTCGGGCTGATATTGCGCGGGATGTTCCCGGTCGACGCAAGCAGGAACAGCCCCAGAGCGCTTAAGAGCGCGAGCAGCCCGGCAATCATAATCGGAGAAATACGCCTGCGCCTCATGCTGCTCCCATCGTGCGCCCAAACACGCCCATTTTAACGAGCCGACCGCTGCTCGGCAACAGAATCGACCGTTGTCAACGCTGCGGGTATCGTGTAATATGGCGTAATTGCTTACCCATTGCACGAACTTTCCGCTCTGCACAGGCGCGCCCGCGCCGAAGCAGGGCAAACCCAGGGAAGGGGACAACCGATACACTCATGAGAAGAGCTTACGAACTCACGTTCATCGTGCGCCTCGACAACACGGACGAAGCGCTGATCAATAATACTGTTGATCAGGTGCGCGCCTGGGTCGAGACGGACGAACTTGGTCAGGTCTCGCGGATCGACCGTTGGGGACGCCGCAAGCTGGCTTACGAAATCGACAAGCAGCGCGAAGGCTTCTACGTCCTGTTCGAGGCGAAGATCGAGCCGCGCGCCATCGCCGAGCTGGAACGCAACCTCAACCTGTCGCCGTACATTTTACGCTATCTTTTCGTTCGCACCGACGAGTAATCAGGGGCGTCGGTTTGCCGAGTAAAAATTCTTATGGGACGCGGTCTGAATAAAGTGATCATTATCGGAAACGTGGGGCGCGATCCAGAGATGCGCTTCACACCCAGCGGTCGCCCGGTGACGAGCTTCAGCGTCGCCACCAGCCGCACCTGGGTTTCCGCCGAAGGCGAACGGCGCGAAGAAACCGAGTGGTTCAACGTCGTGGCGTGGGGCAACCTCGCCGAGATTTGCAAAGCACATCTGACCAAGAACCAGCAGGTTTACGTCGAAGGACGGTTACAAACGCGCGGTTGGGAGGACGAAGGTGGCAAAAAACACTTTCGTACCGAACTGGTCGCCAACGAAATGATCCTGCTCGGCGACCGCCGCGCGCAGCACGCCGATTTCGATTATGTGAGCGACGAAGGCGATGACGGAGATTACGCCTTCTAACCTTATGGAGACACGAGGACTATGACAACTGACGACATCAAGCGCCGACGCAAAAACATTGACGACGACGACAGCGACAACGATACGGAAAATGAGAACGACAACGAACGGTCATCCTCACCGCGACGCGGGCACGACGACCGGCGTGGGCGCAGCACGCGAGGATTCGGACGGCGTTATCGTCAGGGCACCTACTGCCCTAAGGGACGCTGCTTCGATTACAAAGACATCGAGACGCTGAAGCGTTATATTTCTGAGACAGGCAAGATCAAGCCGCGCCGCCAGACGGGCAACTGCTCGCGCTGCCAGCGCGAACTGGCGCGTGAGATCAAGCGGGCGCGTCACCTGGCGATGCTGCCGTTCGTGCTTGTTCAGGACTAGGCATAAATTGAAATAGATGCTTGCAGAGCGGGGCTTGGCGAAGCAGCGATACAGTGCGCCATGCCCTGCTGCTCTGCAAGAGTGTTTTTCTTGTATAGGGAGTCAAGATGTCGAAGCGCAGCACCAGCGGGCTGCCGAAGCCTGCTCAACCGAAACCAGAAGCTTCCAGAAGCCGGCTGCAACCCAAACTCCTGCATGAATACCGCTCGAAGCACGAGCGCGAAACGGAAATCCAGCGTCTGGTCATCATCGGCACGGCGATCACGGTGGGCATTGCCGTCTTGATCCTGGTTGGGGCGATCCTCAACGAGCAGCTTATCGTGCCGAATCAGTCGGTGGCGTCCATCAACGGACACAACATCAGCGTTTCGCAGTTTGTCAGCCGGGCAAAGGTCGAGCGCGCGCTGTTGATCGAGCAGTTGAACAACGCCATCAGCCTCTACAGCAGCTTTGGCTACGGCAGCAGTCAACTCAGCCAGTTACTCACCAGCCAGCAGCCTTACAGCACGTGGTACGGTGAGCTACAGGTCACCGACCAGCTTGGCAATGCCGTGCTCAACTCAATGGTTGAAGACGAACTCGTGCGCCAGAAAGCGGCGGACCTGGGCATCACGGTGAGCGAAGCCGAAGTCGACAAGAAGATCGACGAAGTGTTCGGCTACAACCCGGATACCTACGGAGTGCCAGGGACGGCGACGCCGACGCCGACTCAGTCGCCAACGCCGCTGGTCTCGCCCACGCCGTCGCCCGTGCCGACAGCATCCGCGACGCCGGACATGACGACCGTGACGCCGACTTCGACGCCCTTCCCCACCGCGACGCCTTCACCAACGCCGAACGTGACCGAAGAAGCGACACAGGTAGCAGGGCTGCGCGACGATTTCTTCGCCAACATCCGCGCCGAGACGGGCGTGAGCAACAATGACATCCGCGACTACTTCAGGATGCTGGCGCTGCGCGACAAGGTGCGCGACGCCGTGATCACCGACGTTTCGCACAATGCGACCTACGTCGACGCGCGGCACATCCTGGTCGGCACCGAAGACGAAGCCAACACCGCGCTTCAGGCGCTTCAAGCCGGGGATTCGTTCGCCAGCCTCGCCAAAGCCATGTCGACCGACGGATCGTCGTCGCAAGGCGGCGAACTCGGCTGGCAGGCTGCCGACGGCTACGTCAAGGAATTCGCCGACGCGGTCAAGAGCGCCGACATCGGGGCGCTGGTCGGTCCCGTGCAGTCGCAGTACGGCTATCACATCATTCAGGTGCGCGCCCGCGAAGACCGCGACATGAGCAACTCGGACTACCAGCAGGCGATGAACACCAAATTCTCGCAGTATCTCAAAGACCTGCGTCAATCGCCGGACACGAACGTCCAGATTTACGACACGTGGATCAATAACGTTCCCACCGAGCCGGTCTTCTCTCCCAGCCTCTAGGCAGACAACCGTAAACAGCAGGGGCACGACAAACGTGCCTCTGCTGTTTTATTATCCCGAATATGGAACGGCAGGCGTCCTTTGCCCTGCTCATGATAAGCTGGTGAGAATTGGCTGATCGCCAGCGCCACGTAGGGTAAGCGCGCGTTGCCCTCGTATGGGCACGGGTCTATAATGCGCTCCATGAACGATCAAGCGATTGCCCGTTTAGAAGCGAAGCTGGAACAAGTCATCGAGGGCGCGTTCGCGCAGTTGTTTAGCAAGACGATCCGCGCTCAGGACATTGCCCTGCACCTTGCCCGCGCGATGGAAGACGGACTCCAGCCCGCGACCGATGGCGATCCGCGCCCTTTCGCGCCGGATCATTACGTCATCCGGCTCAACCCGGACGTATGCGACTATCTTATGCTGCGCCAGCCCGAACTGGCGGCGATCCTCAGCCAGCACGTGGTCGAGCTGGCGGCAGCCATCGGCTATCGCCTGAGCGCCACCCCCAGCGTCGAACTGATCGCCATACCGGACGCCGAGGCAGGAGCTATCACCATCGATGCCCGCCACCAGATCAGCCAGACTTCAGCGACGGCGGTCATGACGCGCATCGAGATGCCGGAAACCTACACGCCGCAGAACCCGCAGTTGATCGTCAACGGCGAAACCGCTATCCCGCTCAATTCTCCGATCATCAACATCGGGCGCAGCCGGGATAACCATGTCGTCATCAACGACCCGTACATTTCGCGGCATCACGTCCAGCTTCGCCTGCGTTTCGGCGTTTACACGCTGTTCGACACGCAGAGCCAGGGCGGCGTGCTCGTCAACGATGTCGCCGTGCGCGAGCACCGCTTGCAGCCCGGCGACGTGATCCGCATCGGAAAGACACAGTTGGTCTACTTTGAAGACGCACCGCACCAGGACGAACAGACGGGTTTTAGCGAGCGGCTGGATCGTCAGTAACGCCCCGGAGCAGCCGTGAGCACCGAATTAACGCTTTTTCTCTTGCGCTTGATCTCCGGCGGGCTGCTCGTCGCTGTGCTGGTGCTGCTGTTCGTAGTCATGTGGCGCGACTACCGCAGCGCGGTCGTGCAGGTCGAAGCCAGCCGACGCGCCTATGGGCGGCTGGTCGAGCTGCGCGAAGTCGATGACGGCTACGCCCCGACCGGGCAGACTTATCCCCTGCTGCCGCTGACCAGCCTCGGTCGCTCACCCACCAACACCATCCCGATCCACGACAATTATGCCAGCGGCGAGCACGCGCTGGTCGCGCTGCGCGGCGGGCAGTGGTGGCTGGAAGACCGCCAGAGCCGCAACGGCACCATGATCAACGGGATGCCGATCACGCAGCCGGTCATCATCACCGACGGCGACATCATCGGCGTGGGCAATCTTAGTTTTCGCCTCGAACTGGAGCAGTGACGGATGGATTTAGGTCTGCGCGGCGCGAAAGTGCTGATCACGGCAGCCAGTCAGGGCTTGGGCGCGGCGACGGCGCGGCGTTTCAGCCTGGAAGGCGCGCTGGTCGTCGTCAACAGCCGCACGCTGAGCGCGCTTCAGGAGACCGCCGCAGCCATCAACCAGGAGAGCGGCAACCCGGTCTACACGCTCGCCGGGGACGTGAGCGATCCGGCTGCGGTCGAGCGGCTGGTCAGGAACGCGGCGGACATGCTCAACGGACTGGACATCCTCGTCACCAACGCGGGCGGACCGCCCGGCGGCACGTTTGAAGACTTCGACCTCGCCGCCTGGCAGGGGGCGACTCAGCTCACCCTGCTCAGCGCCGTCGCTCTCGTGCGCGCCGCCCTGCCCTACCTGCGCCAGTCACAGCGCGCGGCGATTCTGGCGATTGTCTCGGCGTCCGCCAAGCAGCCCAGCCAGAACGCGGCGCTGACCAACACCATCCGCCCGGCGGTGGTCGGGCTGATGAAGACGCTTTCGCAGGAACTCGCGCCGCACGGCATCCGCGCCAACAGCATCCTGCCCGGCTCGATCAACACGGCGCGCCAGAACACCATCATGGAAGCGCGCGCCCGCAAGAACGCCACCAGCGCCGATCAGGAGCGCGAACGCGCCGCCGCCGACATCCCGATGCGGCGTTTCGGCACAGTCGAGGAGTTCGCCAACACCGCCGTCTTCCTGTGCTCCCCGGCGGCGGGCTTCATCAACGGTGTGGCGCTGCCGGTCGATGGCGGCAGAATTCGCGCGACGATGTAAAATTTGCGCGGAACGCGCATCATGCAGCGAAAGGTTCTTCTCGTGACCGAAAACATTCAGATCGGCGTGATCGGCGGGTCAGGGCTGTACGCCATGCCGGAATTGACCGATGTGGTGACGCAGCCGATGGACACGCCCTTTGGCAAGCCGAGCGCCGACGTGGTCATCGGCACGCTGGGCGGCAAGCGCGTCGCCTTCATCCCCCGGCATGGACACGGACACGTCTTCACGCCGTCCACCGTGCCTTATCGCGCCAATATCTGCGCCCTCAAGATGCTGGGCGCGCGCTTCATCATCGCCGTCAATGCCTGCGGCTCGCTGCGCGAGGATTACGCGCCGGGACACATCGTCATCCCCGACCAGTTGGTTGACTACACGAAGGCGGATCGCGGGCGCTCGTTCTTCGACACCGGCTTCGTGGCGCACGTCTCGGTCGCCGACCCGTTCAGCCCGGAGTTGGGGCAGATCGCCGCGCAGGCGATCCGCGAGGTCGGCGGGACGGTACACGAAGGCGGCAGCTACGTCACCATCGAGGGACCGCGCTTCAGCACGCGCGGCGAGAGCCAGATTTTCCGTAGCTGGGGATGCAGCATCGTCGGCATGACCACCTGCCCCGAAGCCTTCCTGGCGCGCGAAGCCGAGATTGCCTACACCACCATGTCGCACATCACCGACTACGACGTGTGGCACGAGGAGCCGGTCAATTCGGCGATGGTGGTGCAAACGCTGACGCACAACCTGCGCGTCGCCCAGCAGGCGCTCGCCAGAACCGTCGAGCTGCTCGACGAGCGCGCGGATTACCCCTGCCACCATGCGCTCGACAACGCCGTCATGACCGACCGCGCCGTCATGAACATCGACCGCCTGCGCCCGATTGTCGGGCGGCTGTTCGCGGACGCCTGATGGACACCACCCTCCACATGGCGGGGCAGCGCGAGCTGGAAGCGCCGCCGATCCACTGGGCGGAAATCCTGCTGCTGCTGATCGGCGGCGGATTCCTGTTCATCAACCTGCTGGGGCTGTCGCTTGAGCGCGGGCGATGGGAGTTCAGCGCCTGGACGCCGCTGCTCGTGTGGATCGTCTGCGCGGTCGTCGGCACGCGCCTGCTCGACCGCCGTCTGCCGCTGCGCGACCGCCTGCTCTTCCCGCTGGCGCTGCTGATGAGCGGCTGGGGCTTGGTGCTGATCGAGCGGGTCGCGCCCAACTTCGCCGCCCGCCAGACGCTCTGGCTGCTGGTGTCGGTGTCCGCGCTGCTGGTCATCATCTACATCCCGCACGTCCTGCGCCTTTTGCGCGCCTACCGCTACACGCTGCTCGTGCTCGGCTTCGGGCTGCTGATCGCCACCATCGTCCTGGGCAGAAACCCGTCCGGCTTGCGCGGCGCGCCCGAACTGTGGCTGGGCGTGGGCGATTTCTTCTTCCAGCCCTCCGAAGCGCTCAAGGTGATTCTGGTCATCTTTCTGGCGAGCTACCTCGCCGAGCAGTACCCGGCCATGCGCGCCTCCGAGACCAGTCTCAGCCAGGGACTTGGGCATGGAGCGCCACCGCTTTTCGCCGCGCATCGTCGGTCCCGTCGTGCTGATGTGGGGCTTGTCGGTCGTCATCCTGATCTGGCAGCGCGATTTGGGCACGGCGGTGCTGTTCTTCATCGTCTTCATGGTGCTGCTCTACGTCGCCAGCGGCTATACGGCGCTGCTGATCGTCGGCGCGCTGCTGATCGGCGCGGCGGCGCTGGTCGCCTACCGCCTGTTCGACGTGGTGCAGCTTCGCGTCGACATCTGGCTCAACCCCTGGCCCGAAGCCGACAACCGCGCCTTCCAGATCGTGCAAAGCCTCTTGGCGTTCGCGTCAGGCGGCGTCTTCGGGCAGGGCGTCGGGCAGGGATCGCCCAACTACATCCCGGTCGTCCACTCGGATTTCGTCTTCGCGGCGCTGGCGGAGGAATGGGGCTTGCTCGGCGTGGTCGCCGTGATCGCCTGCATCGCCACCTTCGTCATACGCGGGCTGCGCATCGCCATTTTGCAGCGCTCGCGCCCGTTTCACACGCTGCTCGCCGTCGGCTTGAGCGTGATGCTGGCGACGCAAAGCCTGCTGATCATGGCGGGCGTGCTCAAGCTGATCCCGCTGACCGGCGTGACGCTGCCCTATTTCAGCTACGGCGGCAGCTCGCTGCTGGTCAATTTCGTCATGGTCGGGCTGCTGATGCGGCTGTCGTCGGGGGAGAACTGACGTGCAGTTCACGCGCGAGATCAACCGTCTGGTCTTCGGTCTGCTGGCGCTGTTCGCCGTCGTGGTCATGGCGGCGGCTTACTGGGCAGTGATCGGTCCCGATACGATCCTCAAGCGTGGGGACAACCCGCGCCTGGTCGAAGCCGAAGCCTCGATCCTGCGCGGCGCCATCGTGGATCGGGACGGGCGCACGCTCGCCCAGACCACGCAGAGCGCCGACGGGCTGATCGACCGCAGCTACCTCTACCCGGCGATGTACAGCGCGCTGGGCTACTACAGCCTGCGCTACGGCGCGGGCGGCGCGGAAAACGCCTACAACAGCCTCCTGAGCGGCAGCGCGGTCCGGCGCGACGCCGCGACTATCCTGACCGACAGCCTGCTGCACCGCCCGCAGCAGGGGTCGGACATCCAACTGACGTTCGACCTCGACGTGCAGCAGCAGATCGCCGACGCGATGGGCGGGCAGCAGGGCGCGGTGGTCGTGCTGAGCGTGCCCGACGGCGCGGTGCTGTCGATGATCAGCCTGCCGACCTACGACCCCAACCTGCTCGACCAGAACTGGGATACGCTGGTCGAAGCGGCGGGCAATCCCTTCTTCAACCGCGCGCTTCAGGGGCGCTACCAGCCCGGCGGCGCGCTGGAAACGCCGCTGATGGCGTCCGCGCTGCTGATCCACCGCTCGGTCGACGAAACCTTCGACGAGGCGACCCAGCCGGTCGCGCTCGACAACGTCCAGCTTGGCTGCGCGGTGCGCCTGCCCTCGATCACGCTGACGCTGCGCCAGGCTTACGCTTTCGCCTGCCCACATGCGTTCGAATCACTGGCGCAGACCCTCGGCGTCGAGACGATTCAGGCGAGTATCGACACCTTCCGGCTGGACAAGCAGCCGACGCTGGCGGGCTTCGTGCCGGACTGCGTGTGAATGCACGCCCTTCACTCCCACGCCCGGCGCGCTCAGCGGTGACGATCTGGCGCGGCTGGCGCTGGGACAGGGCGCGACGACGGTCAGCCCGCTCAACATGGCGATGATGGCGGCGGCGATTGTCAACGACGGCAACACGCCGCAGCCCTACGTGCTCATGCAGACGCGCGACCCCGGCGCGACCGACTGGACGCCGGTGCAGGCGGTACGCCCCACCATCCCGCTGGCGACATCCGATACCGCCCGCCAGCTACAAGACCTGATGCGCGACGCGGTCGCCAACGGCGCGGCGCAGAATGCCGGACGCCCGGACATCGACATCGGCGGGCACGCGGCGCTCGCCTACTCCGGGCACGGATCGCTGGCGTGGTTCGTCGGCTTCGCCACTTTCGCCGGGAAGCAGGGTGCGGCGGTCGCGGTCGTGCTGGAAAACAGCAGCGACCCCGGCTTGGCGGCGGACATCGGCGGCACGGCGCTGGCGGCGGCGAAAGCCGCGCTGACCCCGCCCCAATAAACAATCACGATTGGTCTTTTTGTAGCCGGGCGGGCGCACGGCGTGCGCTCGCTCGGCAGCCCCGGACGCAGCGCGCATTTCGAGAGCCAGAATAGGCACAGATGTGCTATTCTAGTGTCGATCTAATCATACGGGAGCGAATCGAAATGCCGGACGACTATTCCAAATCGCCGCTGATGAAGAAGCTGGCGATCAAGCCGAAGACGCGCATCGCCGTCGTCAATCCGCCCGACGGCTACGCGCTGGGGGAACTGCCGGAAGGCACGACCTACTCCGACACGCTGGACGGCGCGTTCGACTGGATTCAACTATTCGTCAAGTCGCAGGAGCAGCTCGACAGCCAGCTTCCCGGCGTTCTCGACCACCTCGCACCGGGCGGAATCCTTTGGATCGCCTTCCCGCGCGACAAAAAGGCGACCGACCTGAGCCGCAACGCCATGTTCCCGCTGCGCGACAATTTCGGGCTGCAACCCGTCGCCAACGCGGTCGTCAACGACGAATGGACGGCGTACCGCCTCAAGCGCGCCGACACTTGACCACAATTGTCTTTTGTAGGGGCGCAGCGTGCTGCGCCCTCGCTAACCGCCTTCCCACTGGCGCGAGCGCAAGCCGAGCTTCTTCGACCACTTGGCGGTTTTGCTGTTGAGGTGAACGAACCACGAACTGTAGCGGTTGACCTGCTGCGCCGCCCGCAGCGCCAGCAGAAAATCGGACGCGCCTTCGAACGGCTGCATCACGTTGAGCGCGCGCCCGTACTCGACGCGGCTGTGCGCGTCCGAGCCGACCGTGCCGGTCAAGCCGTGCTGCTGGGCGAACGCCAGCGCCTTGACGTTGTCTTCCGCGAACATGCAGCGCGAGTTGAACACCTCAATCGCGTCCACCTTGTCGATGATCTGGAGCAGGTCTTCCTCGTGCCACGCACCTTTGCGCAGGCGGTCGAACGGGTGCGACACGCTGATCGCCGCGCCCTGATCGCGCAGGCGGCGGATCGTCTCGTCGGGCGTCAGCCCCGCCGGGATCGACTCGCGCATAAAGTAGCCGAGGATTTCGCCCCGGTCGGTCATAATCTCCTCGCCCACGATCACCAGATCGGGCGCGAGCTTCTGCATCGCCAGCGCGCCGTCGGCGGTGTTGTGGTCGGTGATGGCGATGCGATCCACGCCGCGCCGCTGGCACAGGCGCATGATCGTGTTGAAGCTGACCACGCAGTCCTTCGACCAGAGCGTGTGACTGTGCAGCTCAACCTGCCAGATTTCTGAAGCCATCGTTCTCCGAATAGCCTATGATTCCCCTACCGATTGTAGCAGCACCGCCGGAGCGCGAACAGCGTATGTTATAATGCCCCGCTGCTTTCGTTGGTCAAGCGTCAGGTGCATTTTTACGGGTTTTGTGGCAGACTGGCGCACTACGGAGTGTATTGTTCGAGATGATAAGCATGAATCGATCACCTGAGACGCTGCACGCACCGCCGCGTTTCCTGCTGTGGCTGGTCGTCGTGATCTTCTTCCTGTTGATCGTAGCAGTTCTGGCGGGGTTGAGCTATGTCAGCAGCGGTCAGCGGCTTGGCTCGCTGATTCCGTTCGCAGGCATCGCGCTGGCGGTCGTGATCGTCGCCCTGATCGGCGGCGCAGTCGTCTATCGCAGGAGTCTGCCCCGGCTGATGTGGCTGTGGGCGACGCTGGTCGGCGTGCTGCTGGTCGCGGCGGCGCTGGGAGGCGGTATCTTCGCCTACCAGACGATCCTGCCGCCGCGCTATCAGGAGCAGATGCTCACCGAAATGCCCTTCATGCGCGCCTTCCTCCCGCCGACGCCTCAGGGCGGCATCGTCCCTACCGTCGCGCCGCATCCGGGCGACATTTCGCCGGAAGACCTGCTCGCCGTGCCGCCGCTCCAGACGACCCAGCAGGTAACCCAGCAAGCGCTTCCGCCTACTGATCCGCCGACCGTCGAACCCACCGAGAAAGTCGAGCAGCCGGTAGTCGTGCTCGCGCCGACGCAAACGCCAATCCCGTCCGCCACGCCGACCAGCGCGCCGCCGACCGCGCCACCCGCTACGCCGATCCCCACGTCGTCGGTGCAGAACGTCAGCCGGTCGAATCGACCGCCCAACGCGCGCATTTACGGCTTCACCTACGTCAAGCAGGGCTGGAACGACTGCGGTCCCGCCAACATCACGATGGCGCTGAGTCATTTCGGCTGGCGCGAGTCGCAGGATTTCGCCGCCAACATCCTCAAGCCGAACCCGGAAGACAAGAACGTCTCGCCGTCCGAAATGGTCAGCTTCGTCCGCGACCAGACGGAGGTCAGCGCGGTCACGCGCATCGGCGGAGACATCGATCTGGTCAAGGATTTCATCGCCGCCAACGTCCCGATCATCGTCGAGACCGGCTACTCGCTCGAAGGCGAAGACTGGCTCGGTCATTATCAGACGGTCGTCGGCTACGACGACAACCAGAGCGTCTTCTACATTTACGATAGCTGGCTCGGCATCGGCACGGGCGACGCCGGGATGACCGAGCATTATGCCGATTTCGACGGACACTGGCAGGCATTCAACCGCGCTTTCATCGTCATCTACGAGAAAGAGCGCGAAGGCGTCGTCCAGCAAATCCTCGGCGACCGCGCCGACGTGACCAAAGCCGACCAGCACGCGGTCGAAGTCGCGCAGCAGGAAGCCAGCGCGGACCGTCAGGATGCGTTCGCCTGGTTCAACCTGGGCACGGCTTACGACAAGCTGGGCGACTACACTCATGCCGCCTCCGCCTACGATCAGGCGTTCCTGCTGCAAACCCTGCCCTTCCGCATGTTGTGGTATCAGTTCGGACCGTTCGAGGCGTATTTCGAGACCGGGCGCTACGACGACGTGCTGGCGTTGGTCAACAACAACCTGCAAACTGCTGGCAATTACGTCGAGGAGACGTTCTACTGGCAGGGCAAGGTCTACGCCGCGCAGGGGAAAACCCAGGACGCGATTGCCTCCTTCCAGCGCGCCATCGCCCAGAATCCGAATTATCAGGCTGCCCGCGACGCGCTTGCCGCGCTCAACGCCTAGAAGGACACCTGAATGGCAGTGGAAACCCCGTCCCAGCAGAATACCCGGCAGCTTGCCCGCTCGACGGTGATCGTGATCGTCGCCTTCGCCATCGCCAAGATCGTCAGTCTGGCGCAGACTTTCATCATCGCCGAGACCTTTGGCATCAGCAGCGCCTGGGATTCGTTCGTCAGCGCCAACCGCATCCCCGACCTGATCTTCACGCTGATCGCGGGCGGCGCGCTGGCGTATGCCTTCATCCCGGTCTTCGGCGGCTTTCTGGCGCGCGGCGAAACCGACACCGCCTGGCATACCGCCTCGCACGTCGTCAACACGATTTTCAGCGCGACCTTCGTGATCAGCGTCGTCGCTTTCATCGCCGCGCCCTGGATCATCCGCTATGTCGTCGCGCCCGGCTTCGACCCGGCGGTGCAGGAGCAGGCGGCGGAACTGATGCGCATCCTGCTGATCGGCACGCTGATCTTCTCGGTCAGCGGGATCGTCATGGGCATTTTGCAGAGCCACAATCACTTTTTGCTGCCCGCCCTCGCGCCGATCATGTACGACCTCGGCATCCTGTTCGGCGTGGTCTTCCTGCTCAAGCCGTTCGGCGTGAGCGGGATCGCCATCGGCGCGGTCATCGGCGCGGCGCTGCACCTGCTGGTGCAGGTCCCCGGCTTGATCCGCTTTCACGCCCGCTGGTATCCCGAACTCGGCTGGCGCGACCCAAACCTGCGCCGCGTCATCCGCCTGATGATCCCGCGCATCGGCGGGCTGGGCGTGTTCAGCTTCAATTTCATCGTCATGACCAACATCGCCTCGCGGCTGGGCGAAGGCTCAGTCGCCGCGCTCGACTGGGGCTGGCGGCTGATGCAAATCCCCGAAACGCTGATCGGCACGGCGATGGGCACGGTCATCTTCCCGACGCTCGCCGCGCTGAGCGAACTCAAGGACGAGGAAGGCAAGCGCACGGCGCTGTCCGGCGCGCTGCGCTTCATCCTGATTGCGACCATCCCCTCCGCCATCGGTCTGATCCTGATCGGACGCCCGCTGATCAGCCTGCTGGAGCGCGGCGCGTTCGACGCCGAAGCGGGCGCGCTGGTCTACAGCACGCTGCAATTCTTCACGCTCGGTCTGGTCGTCCATTCGCTGCTGGAGGTGATCGCGCGCGGCTTCTACGCCGACAAGGACACGATCACGCCCTTCTGGGCGGCGCTGGGCGGCGCGACCATCAATCTGGTGATGGCATTCGTCCTCAGCGGCGTCGCGCAGGTCGACCCGAACATCCCTCGCAGCGTCGATCAGGGCAACGTCGCCGGGCTGGCGCTGGCGAACTCGCTCGGCGTCGCCTTCGAGGTGCTGACACTGCTCTTCATCCTGCGGCGGCGCTGGAGCGGCATCCACGAAAGCGAGCTGGGGCGCACGCTGCTCAAGACGCTGGCGGCAAGCCTGATCATGGGGCTGGCGGTCGTGATCGTCAACACCGCCTGGACGGCGCTGGGGCTGGCGGATCGCGGGCTGATCTGGACGATCATCCAGTTGGCGGTCGAGGTTGGCGCGGGCGGACTGGTCTTCGTCGGCGCGGCGGCGGCGCTGCGCATGGAAGAACTCTCTACGCTGCTCGGCATGGTGCTGCGCCGTCGCAAACTGGCGGAGGCAGCGGTATGACGTTGGCGATTAAGTATCTGACGCTCGGTCTCGCCTCGACCAACGCCTACCTGATCGGCGACGAGTCCGGGCAGGCGATCCTGATCGACCCGGTCGACGAGGCGGAGGCGCTGGTTAAGGTCGCGGCGGAATCCGGCTGGACAATCCAGTTGATTCTGGCGACGCACGCCCACTTCGATCACGTGCTGGCGAGCAAGGCGCTCAAGGAGCTGACAGGCGCGCCCTTCTACATCCACCACGAAGCGGCGGAGTGGCTGCCCGCCCTGCCCGAAACGGGCGTGCGCTTCACCGGGCATCCCTTCCCCGAAGCCGCCGTGCCGGATCGCCTGCTGACGACCGAACCAGAGATCATCGAGCTGGGCGCGTTCAGGCTGGAGACGCTCTACACGCCCGGTCACGCGCCGGGACATCTGTCGTTCTACATGCGCGATCAGGGGATCGTCTTCAGCGGCGACGCGCTCTTCGCGGGCACCATTGGGCGCACCGACATCCCCGGCAGCGACCACGAACTGCTGCTCAAGTCGATCCGCGAAAAGCTGATGCCGCTGCCGGACGACACGCGCGTGCTGCCCGGTCACGGGCGACCGACGACCATCGGCGTCGAGCGCGCGACCAATCCGTTTCTGATCTGAGCGTCTCCCCTCACCCCGGACGCCGCGCGTCCTACCCCTCTCCCACGCGAGCGGGGCGAGGGGTGTTCACTATCCCTTCTCCCCGTTTACGTGGGAGAAGGGTGGGCAACCGAAGGTTGTACAGGATGAGGGGGAAGAATTGAGATAGCGCTTCATGAAGCACATTCTGATGATCTTCCTCGACGGCATCGGTCTGGGCGAGGACGATCCCGCCGTGAATCCCTTCGCCGCCGCCAATCTACCGACGCTGACCGCGCTGACCAACGGTAAGCGCTGGGTGCGCGGCATTGGCGTGCAGGAAAGCGCTCGCGCAATTCTCGTACCGACCGACCCGCGCCTCGGCATCCCCGGCAGACCGCAGAGCGCCAGCGGGCAGGCGACCATCCTGACCGGGCGCAACGTCCCGCAGTTGATCGGCGAGCACTACGGACCACGCCCCAACCCACCAATTCGCGCCATCCTCGCCGAAGACAACTTTTTCAAGCAGGTGGTCGCGCACGGCGGAAAAGCCGCCCTGCTCGAAGCCTATCCGCCGCGCTTTCACGCCGCCATCGCCAGCGGCAAGCGCCTGCCGTCGAGCTATCAGCAGGCGGTGCTGAGCGCCGGGCTGCCGCTCTTCACCGAGGATGCCATCTACAGCGGCGACGCGCTGGCGGTCGACTGGACGGGCGAAGGCTGGCGCAGCGACCTGGGCTACACCGACACGCCGATCTACACGCCGGAGGAAGCCGGGCGCAAAATGGTCGTACTCTCGCGGCGCTACGACTTCGCCTTCTTCTCCCACTGGGTGACGGACACCATCGGGCATCGCGGGACGGTGGCGGACGGCGTGCGCGTGCTGGAGCTGTTCGACGCGGTGATGCGGGGCGTCCTCGCCGAATGGGACGACGCCGAAGGACTGGTGATCGTCACCAGCGATCACGGCAATCTGGAAAACGTCAGCCACACCAAGCACACCGAAAACGACGTGCCCACGCTGATCATCGGGCATGATCGAGCGCGCTTCGCCGAGGGGCTGCGAACCCTCGCCGACCTCACGCCGCACATGGCGGACTACCTCTTCTCCGAGTAATTTGCACGGAATTTACAAATCGCCAAAACGTTGTTGACACCTCCCTCGTATATTCATGCTGTAAGGTGAGCGTGAGGGGAGGGAATCATGTATCCGCGACGACGTTGGTATGGTCCAAGACGCTTTGGCTGGCGCTGGCGCCGACCCTATTGGGGCTGGCGGCGTCGCCCCGGCTGCTGGTGGATATTGCCCCTGATGCTGATCGCGGCATTCGGCATCGTTCATTTGCTCTAGCGCAGCCCGACAAGGGATGTTAACGACGGTTTCTATCGTTAGCGCGAGACGTGAGGGAGGAGACACGATGTACTGGAGACGACCCGGTTGGCGCTGGCGTCGCCCTTACTGGGGTGTCTGGCGGCGACCAATGTGGGCACCGTACCGGGGATTCGGCTTCCCCGGCTGCGGCTGCTTCGCCTTCCTGATCCTGGGTGGGCTGGCGCTCTGCTGGCTGCTCACGGCGGGGTTTTACCGCTTCCCCATCTTTTTCTACCGTTAACGCCGGCGTACAGGCAGCGAAGGGACTGATCGAACGATCAGTCCCTTCTTTTTGCGTCGGGGACTATACTAGCAATATATCTGTATTGTAAGGAATCGACATGACTGTGGATGGAACGACGTTGCGCGACGCGATGCGCTTCTGGAGCAGCGGCGTCTCGGTCGTCGCAACGGTGGCGGAAAAGACGAGCGGCTTCAAATATGCGGGGATGACGGTTAGCTCGTTCACCTCCCTCTCACTGGAGCCGCCGCTGACGCTGATCAGCATCGCCAAAGAGACCACGACCGCCAGCGCCATCCTCGCCTCGAAAATCTTCTCCGTCTCGATCCTGAGCGGCGATCAAGCCTATCTGGGTGACCGCTTCTCCGGGCGGATCAAGCTCCCCTCGCACGGCGACCGCTTCGAGGGCATCGCCATCGACACGGCGGTCACGGGCGCGCCCTATCTGCGGGACGCGCTGGCGTGGATCGACTGCCGCGTCCACGCCGTCTACGACGGCAGCACCCACTGGATTATCACCGGCGAAGTGCAGGCGACCGGGCACAAAGACGACAGCGTTCCGCCGCTGGTCTACTTCAACCGCGCCTACGGCATATTGACCCCGGAAAGCGCGCGCTCGTAGCTCACTTCATGGCAGCGCCGCCAGCCACGCGGCAGCATCGGCGGCTGACATGCTGCTGTTGTCGAGGCTGTAGTCGAAATCGTCGCAGCGCCACCTGCGTGTCGTAGACCCAGCGCGCCTCGTCGTCGCTGATGCTCTGCGGGCGCTCGTGCAGCCGCCGCAGCGCTTCGTCCCACGTCGGCATCAGCCGGACGATGCGCAGCGCATAGCCGCTCAAGTCGCGGCGGTAGCGCTCCGGCAAGTCCGACCACAGCACGTCGAGAATCAGCGTCTCGTAGCCTTCGTCCACAAACGACTTCGCCAGCAGGCAGGCGTGATGCGCGCCGAGACGGTGCTGCGCTAAGCCCTCCGGCTCGTCCCAGGGCGCGATGTGCGGCTGCCGCAGCATCCAGCGGACTTGATCCACGTCGATCACGGCGCAGCGCTGGCGGAGCTGCGTCGCGTAGAGGTGCGCGACCGTGTTCTTACCGCTGGCGGCGGGTCCGGTCAATATCGTAATCGGCGGCATGGAATTCCGTTCGTATTTGCGTGATTCATATGCAGTATAGCGTATGATCGACGGGGTGTGGTTCGTTCATGGGCAATTCGTCTTCCCTTGACGAACACCTTACGCTCCACTACAATGACCGCTGCTATTTCGCTAGGATTGGGCGATGTTTGAACAACTCACCAGCCGATTGCAGGACGTTTTCGACGGCTTAGGGCGCGTCGGTAAGCTCAGCGAAGCCGACGTGGACAAGGCGATGCGCGAAGTGCGCATGGCGCTGCTCGAAGCCGACGTGTCGCTGCCGGTCGTCAAGGATTTCGTCCGGCGCGTCAAGGAGCGGGCAATCGGCGCGGATGTCGCCAAGAGCCTCAAGCCCGGTCAGCAGGTCGTCAAGATCGTCCATGACGAGCTGCTGGAAACGCTGGGCGAAGGCGCGCGCCTGAATTTCTCCGGCAGCACCAAGCCGCACGTGATCATGCTGGTGGGCTTGCAGGGCGCAGGCAAGACGACGACCGCCGCCAAGCTGGCGCTCGAACTGCGCCGCGACGGACGCGCGCCGTTCCTGATCGCGGCGGACACGCAGCGCCCGGCAGCCGTCGATCAGTTGGTCACGCTCGCCAAGCAGATACAGGTGCCCTACTTCGAGGAAGGCACCAGCGTCAAGCCGCCGGACATCGCCGTACACGGCATCAAGGTCGCTAAAGAGCAGAACGCCGCCGTCGTCATCGTCGATACGGCGGGTCGTCTGCAAATCAACGAACAGTTGATGGACGAACTGGTCGAGATCAAGAAGCGCACCAGCCCGGCGGAAATCCTGCTCGTCGCCAACTCGATGACCGGGCAGGAAGCGGTCAACATCGCCCAGGGCTTTAACGAGCGCCTCGGCATCACCGGGCTAATCCTGACGAAAGTCGACGGTGACGCGCGCGGTGGTGCGGCGCTGTCGATGCGCGCCGTCACGGGCGTGCCGATCAAGTTCCTGGCGACGGGCGAGAAATTGGACGGCTTCGAGCCGTTCTACCCGGATCGGCTGGCGCAGCGCATCCTCGGCATGGGCGACGTGATGTCGCTAATCGAGAAAGCCGAAGCCCAGTTCGACGAAGCCGAAGCCGAGAAGTTGCAGCGCAAGATGATCCAGAATCAGTTCACGCTGCAAGATTTCCTCGACCAGCTCAGGAAGATCAAGAAGATGGGTCCTATCACCCAGCTTCTCGACATGGTTCCCGGTATGAGCCGCTTCCGTGACCAGATCGACCAGAAAGACATGGAGAAGCGCATCAGCCGCGTCGAAGCGATCATCAATTCGATGACGACGAAAGAGCGTCAGAACCCAAAACTCCTCAACGCCAGCCGTCGCAAGCGCATCGCAACGGGCAGCGGCGTTCAGGTTCGGGATGTGAACGAAGTCCTGAAGCAGTTTCAGGACATGCAAAAACTCATGAGTCAGATGGGCAAAGGGCGTATGCCCGGAATGCCGCGTCTGCCGCGCTAGGCGAGTGCCCTGCGGGCAATCGCTTACCGCAACTGAGTATTTTTCGTCTCAGTGGCTCCCCGTAACCAATCGCATGGGAGCGCTAATCTAAGGAGCAGCACGATCATGGTTCGTATTCGTTTCCGCCGCGTGGGCGCCAAGAAGCAGCCCAGCTACCGTATCGTCGTCACCGACCAGCACGCAGCCCGTGATGGCGGTTTCATCGAAGCCATTGGTTTCCACAACCCCCGCACCCAGCCGTCGACCGACATCGTCGACGAAGCTCGCGCGCTCTACTGGCTGAGCGTCGGCGCACAGCCCAGTGAAGCGGTCACGTATCTGTTCAAGCGCACCGGCACGCTGGAGCGCCTCGCCCGCCTCAAGAAAGGCGAGTCGATGGAAGCGCTGATCGCGGAGGCGACCGCCGCCGCTGCCGCTGCCGAGCCGATCAGCCCGCGCACGCGCTACCCCTCTCCCGCAGATGGCGAGGGCAAGTTCAAGCCGAAAGCGGAATAACTCGCACGAAAACGGGTTTCGCACAGGCACACGATTTGTTCAGCCGACTGAAGTCGGCTTGATTTTCTAGCCAGAGGCTTAAAGCCTCTGGCGACGTAAGTCAAAGGAAACAAAACTCATGGAAGAATTAATCGAGTACGTTGCCAAAAGTCTGGTCGATGATCCGACACAGGTCAGGGTAAGACGTAAGGACAGTGGATCGTCCATTATTTTAGAGCTGCGCGTCGCCCAGCACGACACCGGGCGCATCATCGGCAAGGGCGGGCGCGTCGCCAATGCGCTGCGCACGCTGCTGCGCGCGGCGGATAATCCCAAAGCCAAACGGATTATTCTGAAGATCAGCTAACTTGAATCCGGCATATCTGCTGCTCGGCGAAGTTCTGCGCCCGCACGGCATCAAGGGCGAGCTGCGTCTGCGCCTGCTGACCGACTACCCCGAACGCATCGCGGATTTAGAGACCGTCTACCTCGCCGACAGCCCCGAACCGACGACCACCACGCCCTATCGCGTCGCCGGGATGCGCATGAACGGCGACTTCGGGCTGCTCAAGCTGCAGGAGATCGAGGATCGCACCCAGGCGGATCGGCTGCGCGGGCTGTACGTGCTGGTCGACATGGAGCACGCCGTGCCGCTGGAAGAAGGCGAGTTCTATCTCTACCAACTGCTCGGTCTGCGCGTGCAGACAGAGGCAGGCGAAATGCTCGGCACGCTGACCGAGGTGCTGGAGACGGGCGCGAACGATGTGTACGTCGTCGACAGCCCGCGCTACGGCGAAATCCTGATCCCGGTGACGGACGAAACGATCCTCAAGACGGATGTGGAAGCGGGCGTTTTGCTCGTCAAGCTGCCCGAAGGACTGCTGCCAGCGCCCAGAGCAGACGAAGACGAATAGTTCTTAATTTCGATATTTATTGCCTGACTGCCCTCTTGACAGCATTTGAGCCTAACTATATGCTGTGCGCAATGTGCCATTCATCTCCCGGTCGCCGCAGTGGACGAACGCAAATACTGGCTCGGGTTTAGTCTCGTACCGGGCATTGGACCGAAACGCCTGCTCGCGTTGACGCGGGCGTTCGGCAGCCTGCGAGCGGCGTGGACGGCAGACGAGCTTCATCTGCGCGACGCGAGGCTGGATGGCGAGACGACGACAAACCTGCTGCGAACGCGCGCGCAGCTTGATTTAGATGCGGAAATGGGCAAGATCGAGCGGGCTGGCGCGAGCCTGCTCACCCCGGAAGACGCCGGGTATCCGGCGCTGCTCAAGCACCTGCCCGATCCGCCGCTGGCGCTCTACGTGCGTGGGGCGCTGACGACGCAGGACGAACTGGCGCTGGCGATTGTCGGCACGCGCAAGGCGACGACTTACGGGCGCGATTCGGCGGCGTTCTTCGCCCGCCAGCTTGCGCAGCAGGGCGTGACCATCGTCAGCGGCTTGGCGCACGGCATCGACGGCGCGGCGCACCGGGCTGCGCTGGATGCCGGAGGGCGCACGATTGCGGTGCTCGGCTGCGGAATCGACCGGGTTTATCCCTCGGATCACGCCGAGCTTGCCCGGCAGATCGCACGGCAGGGAGCGGTGATCAGCGAGTTTCCCATTGGCAGCAAGCCGGAAGCGCATCACTTTCCGCGCCGCAACCGCATCATCAGCGGGCTGTCGCTGGGCGTGCTGGTCGCGGAAGCGCCGGAGCAGAGCGGCGCGATGATCACGGCGACGATGGCGGCGGAACAGGGGCGCGAGGTTTTCGCCGTGCCCGGCAGCATCTTCAGCACGGCGCACGGCGGCACAAACCGTCTGATTCAGGACGGCGCGAAGCTGGTGATGACGGTCGAGGACATCCTCGACGAGTTGAACATCGCCCATAACAAGGTCGAGGCGCGCGTGCTGACGAAGCAGATCGCCCCGGCAGGCGCGCAGGAAGCGGGGCTGCTGCGCTATTTCGGCGCGGAGCCGCTGCCGATTGACGAACTGGTACGGCAGAGCGGACTCCCCACCGCCGAGGTATTGAGCACTTTGACCCTGCTTGAGTTGCAGGGATACGTGGAGGACGACGGACGAGGCAATTATCGTCGGCTCGGCTTCCAGAAATGAAGGTTTGAGATGGAACACTATTACGCGGTGATCCTTGCGGGCGGCGGCGGGACACGTCTGTGGCCCATGAGCCGGGCGGGTTTGCCCAAGCAGCTTCTATCGCTGGTCGAAGAGAATTCGATGTTCCGCGTCAGCGTCGAGCGGCTCGCGCCGCTGTTCGCGCCGGAGCAGATTTACGTCGTGACGGGGGCACAGTTCGCCGACGCCATGCGCGCCGACGCGCCGGACATCCCGCCGGAGAATTTCCTGATCGAGCCATATGGCAAGAATACCGCCCCGGCGGCGGCGCTGGCGGCGGCGGTGATCGCCCAGCGCGACCCACAGGCGACGCTCGCCCTGCTGACGGCGGATCACCACATCGCCTACAAGGAGCGCTTCCGGGGCGCGCTTCAGGCGGCTTACACGCTGGCGCAGCAAGACTACATCGTCACGCTGGGGATTTCGCCGTCGATGCCCGCGACGGGCTTCGGCTACATCCGGCGCGGCGAGAAGCTGTGCGAGCTGGACAGCTTCCACTGTTACGCCTCGCAGGGCTTCACCGAGAAGCCGGATACCCAGACCGCCATGCGCTTTATCCGTTCGGGCGAATATAGCTGGAACTCCGGCATGTTCATCTGGCGCGCCGACCGCGCCCTGCGCGAGTTCGAGCAGCACCAGCCGGAGATTTATCAGGCGATGCGGGCGCTCCAGCCCACCGTCGATACGCCGGACTTCGACGCCAAGCTCGCCGAAATCTGGGAGCCAATCCCCAAAGTGCAGATCGACGCGGGCGTAATGGAGCGGGCGGAACGCATCGCCGTCATCCCGGTTGACATCGGCTGGAGCGACGTTGGAAGCTGGGACGCGCTGTTCGACGTGCTCGATCTGGACACCGACGGCAACGGCTTCAAAGGCAGTTCGCCCAACCGGCTCATCATTGACACAAAGAACACACTGGTTTACAGTGACAAACTGACGGTCACCATCGGAGTCGAGGATTTGGTGATTGTCGATACCCAAGACGTACTGATGATTTGCAAACGTGAACGCGCGCAGGATGTCAAGAAAGTCGTTGACATGCTGCGTGATATGAAGCGTGAAACCTATCTGTAGAGGAAACAGGAACCGGCATGGCTCTTGAAGCATACTGCGTAAAATGCAAGACCAAGCGCGAGATCGCCAACCCCACGCCCGTATTCACGGCGCGCGGCACGCCCGGCGTCAAGGGCACCTGCCCCGTGTGCGGGACAACTCTGTTCCGCATGGGGGCGACGGAAGCCCACGCCAGCCTGCCCAAGCCGGTGATCACGGCGCAGCCCGCGCGCAAAAAGGCGACCACCGCGAAAAAGAAAACCAAGACGAAGCGCACGACCAGGCGCACCGCGACCAAGCGGGCTGCGCCGTCCAACGGCGACAAGAAGACGCCCGCGCGCAGTGTCGGCAAGCTGGTGATTGTGGAGTCGCCTGCCAAAGCGCGCAGCGTCGGGCAGTTCCTCGGCGCGGGCTATACGGTCAAGGCGTCGAAGGGACACGTGCGCGACCTGCTGGTCTCGCAGCTTTCGGTCGATGTCGAGAACGACTTCGAGCCGAAATACCGCGTCATGAACGATAAGCGCGATACCGTCAAAGACCTGAAGAGCGCGGTCGAGCGGGCGCAGGAAATCTATCTGGCGACCGACCCCGACCGCGAGGGCGAGGCGATTGCCTGGCATCTGCTGGCGGCGACTGATCTGGACAACCGCGCCAATCCCAACGTCAAGCGCGTCGTCTTCCACGAGATCACCAAGCCCGCCATTCAGGAGGCGTTCAGCCACCCGCGCAGCATCGACATGAACCTCGTCAATGCCCAGCAGGCGCGGCGCATCCTCGACCGTCTGGTCGGCTATAACATCACCGAGCTGCTGTGGGACAAGGTGCGCAACCGCCTGTCCGCCGGGCGCGTGCAGAGCATCGCCGTCCGCCTGATCGTGGATCGGGAGCGCGAGATCGAGGCGTTCGTCCAGCAGGAATACTGGACGCTCGACGCCCAACTGAGCAAGCAGCAGCACAACGGTAATTCGCGCAAGCCCTTCCTGGCTCGGCTCGTGAAGATCGGCGACGCCGACGTGAATTTCGAGAAATACAGCGACGTAGAGCCACACCTCGCCGCCCTGAAAAAGAGCCAGTACAGCGTGGTCGATGTCAAACGCGGCGAGCGCGTGCGCAAGCCATCCGCGCCGTTCACGACCAGCACGCTCCAGCAGGAAGCCTCGCGGCGGCTCGGCTTCACCGCCAAGCGCACGATGGCAATCGCGCAGCAGTTGTACGAAGGCATCGACGTGGGCACCGAAGGCTCGGTCGGCTTGATCACCTACATGCGCACGGACAGCCTCTCTGTTTCGCCGCAGGCACACAAGGAAGCACGCGCCTACATCGAGCAGCGTTTCGGCAAGGACTACATGCCCAAGCGCGCGCCGATCTACCGGACGAATTCCAAAGGCGCTCAGGAAGCGCACGAGGCGATCCGCCCGACCGGCGTCATGCGCGAGCCGGACGCCATCAAGAAGGCGCTCTCGAACGACCAGCACCGCCTGTACAACCTGATCTGGCAGCGCTTCGTCGCCAGCCAGATGGAAAACGCGATCTACAACACGCTGCGCGTCGACATCGACGCCGGGCTGACGACGAAGAACCAGCCGTATCACTTCCGCGTCAGCGGCAGCACGATCAAGTTCAGCGGCTTCCTGGCGCTCTATGAGGACGCCCACGACGAGGATGCTGCCAACGACGAGGACGAGGGGCGTATTTTGCCCGACATGTCCGTCGGCGAGGTGCTTGACCTGCTCGACTTGCTGCCGGAGCAGCATTTCACGCAGCCGCCGCCGCGTTACACCGAAGCCAGCATTGTCCGCACGCTGGAAGAATATGGCATCGGTCGCCCCAGCACTTACGCGCCGACCGTCGCCGTCATTCAGGACCGCGAGTACGTCGCCAAAGACAACAAGCGGCTGATCCCGACCGAGACGGGCAAGATCGTCAACGATCTGCTGGTGACGCACTTCCCGGAGATCATGGATTACCAGTTCACGGCGAAGATGGAAGACGAGCTGGACGACATCTCCGAGGGGCATCGGGAATGGCGTCCGGTGCTGCGCGAGTTCTACGAGCCGTTCGAGCGCAAGCTGAAGGCAGCACACAAGACCATTGAGCCGCTCAACCACGTCGAGGAGATCGGGCGCGCCTGCCCGGTTTGCGGCAAGCCGCTGGTGATCCGCTACGGGCGCTTCGGCAAGTTCATCGGCTGCTCGGATTACCCGAACTGCCGCCACACCGAGCCGTATCTGGAGCGGATGGGCATCACCTGCCCGGTCTGCGGCGAGGAACACGGCGGCGAGATCATCGAGCGGCGCACGCGGCGCGGGCGCATCTTCTACGGCTGCTCGCGCTACCCGGAGTGCGAGTTCACGAGCTGGCAGAAGCCGCTGCCGCAGCCCTGCCCCAACTGCGGCGGGCTGCTGGTCGAGCAGAGCCGCAGCAAGGCGCAGTGTACCGTCTGCAAGAACACCTTCCACATCGACAAGCTGCCGACGGAAAGCCCGGAAGCCGTGTAAGCGGCTCGGCAATCAAATCGCGCTGAAGAAGGCGTCATCTGACAATTTCGGGTGACGCCTTTTATGCTTCATGAGCAGTGGCATTCTCACCAAAGAACCTCACCCCTCAGTCCCCTCTCCACGTTGTGGAGAGGGGAAGTTGAGCGCAGCGAAACAGGGGTGGTCTATACGCTGATAATCTCAGCCTGATCGAGCCGGACGATGCCGTGATAGAGCACGCCGCCGACCAGATTTCGGGGCATCAAATGGTAAATCCGTGTCATGCGCCGCCTTCGTTGGTCTTTCGTAACAATGAACGTCTACCCGTGCCTCTCATTTTCGCTCAAAAGCGATTTCCGCTACAATCAATGAGGAAGTCGGCGTCGGGGGAAAGGTCAGATACGGAATGATCAAATTTCTCAAAGATAGCTACAACGGCCTCTTTGTCGTCCTGTTAAAACCATACATGCCGAAAGGCAGGACGCTGGCAGCGCTGGCGGCGGGCGTTATGCTGGGGCTGCTCTGGGCATACACGATTGGTCCGACCGTCTTTTACGATACCGACCCGCGCACGCTTCAGCAAAGCTGGCAGGACGAGTGGGTCAAGCTGCTGGCAGACCGCTACGCCGGGTCGAACGCCGACATCAGCGCCAACATCACCGACCTGCTCAGCCGCGTCGACGACCCGCTCGGCATCGTCACCCGCCTGATCGCCGAGCCGGGCGAGGAAGCCAACCGCGCCAAGCTCGAAGCCATCCGCCCGCTGGCGGAACAGGCGGAGCAAGTCGCCGTCCAGGCGCCGCAGCCAAGCCTGATCGGCAATATCCTGCCGTTCATCGTCGCGCCGATTGTCGTGCTGCTCGTCGGCACGATTCTGATCGTCCTGTGGGGCATGTTCGTCTACCCCAACCTGATCGAACCCTTACAGCGGCGCGCGCGCGGCGAGAAAGTCAATCCGCAGGTGGCGCAGGAGCGCAAGCAGCGCGCCGAAACCGTCAAGCTGATGGAAACCAAGAAGACCGACTTCGCCGCGACGACCGACTACGGTCCTCCGTTGATGCAGCGCATGTCGAACTACACGCCCGGCTTCGGGACCTACGACGAATCGTACACGATTGAGGACGAGCAGGAGCGCTTCCTCGGCGAGTGCGGCGCGCTGATCTCGGAAACGATTGGCACGGGCGACCCCGCCAAAGCCACCGCGATTGAGGTCTGGCTGTTCGACAAAGACGACTTTGTGCGCACCGTGACCAAAGTCTTCGCCTCGGAATACGCCTTCAACGACCCGGCGCTGCGCTCCAAGCTCGAAGCGAAGGGCGACCTCGTGCAGGCGCAGCCCGGCGCGACCGTCATGATGGAGACCAACACGCTGCGCTTGCAGGCGCGCATCGTCGACATGCAGTACGGCACGGGTCCGCTGCCGCCCAACAGCTATTTCGAGAAGATGACGATTGAGCTGGCGGCGTGGCGCAAGGACGCCAGCGCCGCGCCCGTGACCGTCACGCAGCAGACCATGAGCGCGCCGCAGCAGGCAACCTTCCAGCCGAGGACGCAGCCGACCTTCCAGACGCCGCAAGCCCCGCCGCAGAAGACCTACCAGTCGCCTGCGCCGATCCCGACGATGCCCGCGCCGTCCGCCCCACCGACGATGCCGAGCAGTCCGCCGCTGCGCCAGGCACCGCCGCAGCAGATGCCGCCGCAAGCGCCACCGCAGCAGCCCCCGCAGCGCCCGCCCATACCCAACTCGGACGACGATCCGTTCGGCGGCACGGGAGACTTCACGCCGATCACGTGAGCGGCACACGCCGACACGAATGAAACAGGGGGTGCTTGCTGTGCAGCGAGCACCCCCTGCTGTTTCTGCGCCTGAGACGAGCGCGGCGTCAGTTGATCTTCTTCACCTTGAAGGTGATTTGCCCGCTGGGCGTCTGCACGCGGACTTTCTCGCCCTTCTTCGCGCCCAGCAGCGCCGAGCCGATGGGGCTGAGGTTGGAGATTTTGCCCTCGCCGGGGTTGGCTTCGGCAGCACCCACAATGGTGTACGATTCTTCATCGTCGGCGCCGTCCTCGACGATGATGACGTGCGAGCCAACCGATACCACGTCGGACGTGCCGTCGTTGGTGATGATCTGCGCCGTGTGCAGCACATTCTCCAGATACTTGATGCGCCCCTCGACAAACGCAAGCTGCTCTTTGGCGTCGTGATAGTCGGCGTTCTCCTTCAGGTCGCCCTGCGCGACCGCCTCGGTCAGTTTATGCGCCAATTCCGGGCGGCGCACATTGATCAGCATGTCCAGCTCGCGCTGGAGTTCCTCTGCCCCTTCGGCGGTCAAATACACCTGTTCAGACATCATTTATCCTCTTCGTGCTCAGATACGTTCGGCGTGTGGAATTTGCGGTAGACTTTTCGCCGCGTGTAACATCAACTCAAAGTCGTATCGATCAATCGATCAACGGAAAATAAGTGCGCTGGTGTTGGAAATGGACAATCTTTCGTCGTGAGACCAACGGAATTCATGCCAGTATATTCACACGAAAAACGAAAATCAAGATTTACCCTGCAATATTTTCACAAATATCATATAATAAACTTTGTAATGACGCACACATCATCAACATCATCCTAACGAGGTAAACTAACATGAAGCTTAAAGGTGGAGCGATACTCCGGGTGCTGATCGGCGTGATCGGTGTACTCCTGATTGCGCTGCAAGGCGTCAGCGCTCAGGATCAGCCCATGTTTCACATCGGCGTGCTCGACGACGATCTGGGCGCGATCAGCAACGGCGCGCGGCTGGCGATGCGCGAGATCAACGACGCGGGCGGCGTGACCGGGGCGGACGGGACGACGTTCATGCTTGACCTCGTGATCGCGTCGCCGAATTCGGGCTTGACCTTCGACGACGCGGTGCAGACCCTGACGGACGCCAACGTCGTCGCGGTGCTCGGTCCGCAGACCAGCGACCAGGTGATCAACGGCATGGAACAGCTTCAGCGCCTCGATGTCCCGGTGATCACTCCGGCGATGGACGACACGATTATCACGTCCGACGCCTCGGATTTGCTGTTCCGCTCGCGCGCTCAGGAAGCGGTTCAGGAGCAGGCGCTCGCCAACTATCTGATCGGCGAGTTCAACCTCACGCCAGTGGCGACCGTCCAGCTTGACGCATCCAGCAGCGGCGCGGTGATCGACTTCACGACCTCCGCCAACAGCCTGGGCGTCACACCGAACCCCGCCATTCTCGTGCAAAGCCCGAACGACGTGGACAGCGCCGTCGCCGACCTGCGCGATGCCAACCCCGCCGTGATCGTCGCCTTTGGCGATCCGGTACTGGCGTCCACGCTCTACAGCGACCTGCGCTCGCAGGCATGGACGGGGCTGTTCGCCTATAATCAGGCGTTCGATTCGACCTTCCGCAACAGCGTGCCCTTCGACGAGCTGCACGGCATCATCGCCGCGACCACCTGGGCGTTTACCTCGACCGATCCGACCAGCCAGAACTTCCTGGACGGCTTCATCCGCACCTACGGCGAAGTTCCCGGCGCGGTCGAAGCCGCCAGCTACGACTCGCTCAAGCTGATCGTCAATGCGCTGGAGCAGCCGGGCAACCTGCGCGACAACCTCGCCAACGCGCCGGAAACCGGCGGCGTACAGGGAACGCTCAACGCGAACGACCTCGGCGCGGGCGACCTGAGCAACAACGTCGACATCGTGCGCGTCGGCGAACTAGGCGCGCCGGAGGTGCTGGCGCACTATCAGGGCACGCAGCGGCTGCCTGACAGCTTGCCGCTGGCGACCGCCACGCCGGAGCCAGCCGTCGCCGGTCAGCCGGTCGTCCTGACGGTCAAGCAGGCGCTTCAGAACGTGCGCATGGGTCCCGGTGAGAACTACGACGTGATCGGTCAGATGAGCCAGGGGCAGCAGGCGATGGTCATCGGCACGAACCCGGATCGCACCTGGGTCATGATCACCTATCGCAATCAGCAGGGCTGGCTGCTGGCGAACGTGCTCGACCTCGCGGGCGACCTGCAAAGCATCCCGGTCGTCGGGGAGCAGCCGGTAGAGCCAACGCTCGAAATCCCGGCGACGCCGACGACCGTGCCGCAGATCGACCTGATCATCGTGTCGGCGAGCGTCACGCCAAATCCCATCGTCCCCAACCAGAATTTCACGGTCAACATCACCGTTGGCAACATCGGCAACGCGCCTGCAGGACAGTTCGCCGTCGCCGGGACGTTCCCGCCCAATAACGTCTATCTGGTCGGGACGGTGCCGGGGCTGGGCGCGGGTCAAAGCACGACGCTGGCGTTGTCGGGCATCCTGAGCGGCAGCGGCACCTACACCGCCTCGCTGACCATCGATGCCAACAATCAGGTGACTGAAAGCGTCGTCGGCGAGCAGAACAACGTCTACAACGTCACCTACAACCTCGACATTGGCGTGCTCAATCAGGGTTCGGCGACGCTCAACCTGGGCGATACGCTCGATCTGGAAGGCAACGCCGTGCAGGGCGACGTGAACTGGAACAACAATGACGGCAACCTCGGCTTGAAGGCGATCTTCGGCTCGCACCTGGGGCTGCTGGGATCGGCGGATTACAACGCCGTCAACTACCAGCTCATCAACCCCAGCGCGCTCACCCGCAACTCAATCTCGCGCGGCGAGCTGAACCCCGGCACACTGGTCGGCATCATCACCGCCGACGGGCATCGCGGGCTGATGCAGGTGACCGCCGTCAGCGACACGCAGATCAGCGTCAATTACCGGGTGTACAACGGGTAGCGAATTTCGGCTCGCAGCGACCGATATGGAATCGTGTAGGGGCAGGTTTGAAGATGAGTGGTGCTAGTGCGTGAATCTTCCCTCAAAACCTCACCCCGTGTGAACTTCGTTCACCCATCCCTCTCCACGCCGCTTCGCTTACAGTGGAGAGGGGAACGCTCAACTTCGTTGGGGCAAGCGTTGCAAACCGCAGGTTTGCCGCGCAGCGGGGTGAGGTCAGGACAGCAGCGCCATTGGTTTAGGCGATTATATCGACACAGCAGGTATTGTAGGGACACGATATATCGTGCCCACACTACGGTGACAGCGTTACATCCAGCCAGGTAAGCTGGTTGGGCGCGACGTACACCTGCTGGGCGAAGCGCACCCGTCCGTTCTGGATCACGGTGACGAGGTACGAATCGGCGGGGATGTCGCCGAGCGTGAAATTCTCTCCTAATTCGTCGTCCGAGTTGACCGAATCGTCGCCGTAGCTCTCCGTCTGGCGTGCGATCTCGCTGGACGAGGCGGTCAGCGTGACGCCGTAATCGAGGTCGCCGTCCGCGTCGGTGACGCGCCCGACCAGCGTGCCGAAATTCGGGTATGGACGCAGCCACAGCTCCGGGTTGCGCGTCGCGCCGAAATCGAACGGACTGCCGACACGCACCTCCAGGTGCAGATGCGGACCGAGCGCGATCCCGGTCTCGCCCACCGTGCCGATCACGTCGCCTTCGCGCACCAACTGCCCTCCATGCACCGTGATCGTCTGCATGTGCCCGTAGAGCGTGAAGACCGGCTTCCCCTCCCGCGTGAGAAAGTTGTGCTGGATGACGACGAGATTGCCGTAGTAGTCGTTCGTCGGCGCAAAGCGCATGACGAGATCGCCGCCGGCGTAAACCACTGTGCCGTCGGCGGTGGCGTGGATCGGCGTGCCCAGCGTATTGACCAGATCGACGCCGTGATGCACCTGCAAGCGTCCATTGTCCGTGCCGCCGTAGGGATAGACCCGGTAGACCGTGCCATTCCCGTCACCCTGAATCGGTCTCGCCAGCACCAGATGCGACGCGGCTTGCAGCGTATCGAGCGCGGGAATCGGCGTCGACTGCGCGCTTTCGAGCCGGGGAACAGCCGTCGCGCTCGCCTGAAGCGTCGGCGACGGCGTTAGGGATGCGAATATCGGGCGCGGCGTCAGCGTCGGCAGCGGCGTAATGGCGATTGGAGCTAGCGCACGGACAAGCGTCGACACCGGGGACAGCAGGCAGACAAGCGCCAACCCCACCAGCATCAAGCCAAGTCTTCTCACTCGAACGGCACCTCACGATAATCGCCGAGCGCGTCGCCGAGGCGCTGCTCCAGCACCTGCGTGCGCGCCGACGGCGGCAGTAGCAGCCCCTTGACGGCGTAGTCGAACAGCGCCGCCTCCGGGATCAGCCCGACGAGTTCGGTCTGGGTGATGGCGACGCCGTGTTTCTGCGTCTCCGCCCGCAGCGTCTGCATCACCTCGAACAGCGACGTGCGTCGAAAATCGATGATGTTCATCGAGACCTGCGCCCTGCCGCCGACCAGCAGCCCCAGCGCCTTGACGTAGGGCAGCCCGCCGCCCGATTCGCGGATGGCGAGGGCAATTTCCTGCGCAATCGTCTCGTCCGCCGTATCGAGGAAGGCGTTGAAGGCAATCAGCGGCGCGCGCGCACCGACCGCGACCGCGCCGGCTTTGCCCATGCGCGCGGGACCGAAATCCGGCGCGCGCTCTGGCGTGCGAATCGCCGTCTTGAGCAGCTCGAAGCCGCCCCGGCGCACGTCGGCGAGGTTGGTCATCGTCGGGCGCAGCGCCGCCGCCTCGTACAGGTAAACGGGTAGCGCCAGTTCTTCGCCCACGCGCCGCCCGAAGCGCCGCGCCAGCAGCGCAACCTCCTGCAAGGAGATGCCGCGCAGCGGCACGAACGGGATCACGTCGACCGCGCCCATGCGCGGATGCACGCCGCGATGCTGCTCCAGGTCGATGCGCTCGACGGCGACCCGCACGGCGCGGAACATCGCCTCGGCGACCGGCTCCGGCTCACCCGCGAAGGTGATCACGGTGCGGTTGTGGTCAGGGTCGCTGCTGTGATCCAGCAGCGCGACGGGCGTGGACTGAACCGCCTCCACCAGCGCCGCGATCACGTCGGCGCGGCGTCCCTCGCTGAAATTGGGGATACATTCGACGAGCGGCACGCTTATTCCTCGTCGTCCAGGAACGTCGGCGGCTTGCGCGGCGGGTGGACGGATGGCGGCTGAGCGGGCGTTTGACCCGCCAGCGTTCGCAGCAGCTCGTCGGACACGACCTTGCCGTTCAGCCGGTTGTAAAGCTGGGGATTCGCCGTCCGGTCGATGGCATAGCGCCAGCGATGATTGCCCACTTCGCGCAGCACCGAGCGGCAGTTATCGCAGCGGACGATGGCGCGCGGTCGCGCGATGCCCAGCAGCCGATCCCGCCGCATTTCGACGTGCAGATGCCCCTGCTTGCACACCGGGCAGTTCTCGGCGATGAAGCCATCGGCGAAGCGATCCGCCGCCACCAGCGCGCGCCAGTAGAGCGCGACGTAAGCCAGCACCAGCACCAGCAGCGCGCCGCCCACCACCGCTTCCGGCGGAATTCTCGGCGCGGCGGGAGCCGCCGCCTGCGTCGCTGTCGGCGGCGCGCCGGTAGCGGCTGCGGCGGGCACGGGCGACTGCGTTGGGCTGGGCGTCGCTGTCGAAGTAGTGGTCGCCGTCGAAGTTGCGGTCGGAGATGAACTCGGCGTCGGCGAGGGACTAGCCGTCCGCGTCGATGTCGCCGTCGCAGTGGGTGATGCGCTTGCCGTCGGCGACGACGTGCGCGTCGCGGTCCGGGTTGCCGTATCGGTCGCGGTGGCGGTCTCCGTCTGTGTAGGCGACGGCGTATCGGTTAACGTACTGGTAGCAGTCGCCGTGTTCGTCCGCGTGCGGGTTGGCGCAGGCGACGGCGTTCGCGTCGACGTCTCGCTGGGCGCTTCGGTCGGCGTCCGCGCAGCCGTCCGCGTCGCCGTCGGCGGGGTGGCGCTCGGCGGGATGCGGCTCGGCGGCGGCGTTACAAACGAGATCACGCCAGCCCGCGTGGGTGTATCGGTCGGCGTGTCGGTTGCCGTCGCGGTCGCCGTGTTCGTCCGGGTCGGGCGCGGAGTGGGAGACGGCGTATTCGAGGGCGTCCGCGTCGGCACAGGCGTGTTGGTGCGCGTAGGCGTCGGCGACGGCGTGTCAGTTGACGTGCTGGTAGCAGTCGCCGTATTCGTGCGCGTGGGCGTATCGCTCGGCGTCCGCGTGGAGGTAGAAGTAGCGGTATTCGTCGCGGTCGCCGTGTCCGTCGCCGTAGCGGTGGCAGTATTGGTATGCGTATTGGTCGGGATAAGCGTCGGCGTGCTGCTCGGTGTCAACGTCGCCGTGATGATCGGCGTGTTGGTGGGGATCAGCGTCGCCGTCAGCGTGGGTGTGTCGCTGGACGTCGGTGTCGGCGAGAATCGCGGCGTCGGCGTCCGGCTGGGGGTCGCTGAAGGCGTCAGCGCATCGGGCAGCAGCACGGGCAGGCTGCTCAAATCGAGCGCGCCGTTCAGCAGACTGCGCGAAATCCAGCCGAAGCCGTCTCGAAAGCGGATCAGTATCCAGTCGCCGTCGACGTTCCGCCCGACCGGATCGACGTAATCGCCTGTGACGATGGCGCCGAGAAAGGGATAGTTCAAGCCGGGACCAAAGCGGACGTAAGCGCCCGCCGCGCCCGCGTCCACCTGTATATTGGAAAACACGGGCGTGTTGGTCGGCGATACTGTTGGCGTCAGGCTCGTTCCGTCAAGCGTCGGCAGCGTCGCAATGTCGACCGACCAGACGGCGAGGTCGCGCCGAATCCAGCCGAAGCCGCTGTTGTAGTAGATCATGACCCAACTGCCGTTTTGACTGCGGTTCACGGGGAAAAGCAGGTCGCCAGCCACCAGCCGCCCGACCGGGACGTAATTCTCGCCGGGACCGCCGCGCACGTAGATGTCGTGCGCCCGCACGTAGCTGCCGGTCGCGGTCAGCGTGGGCGTTACGGTCGTCTGCGCGCGGGTCGGCAGAGCGATCACGAAGCACAGGATGATGACAAGAAGCGGCAGGCGAGCTTTCAAGAATCCCTCTGAGCGTCGGCGCGAGACTTGCCTACTTTAACACGAGTATAGGCGGCACACCAGCCTACCCAATCGTAAAATCGACCTCCGGCGGGTCGACCGGCTGACCGTTCGCCAGCAGCTTCACCGACCAGTTGCCGGTCGAGAGCGCCACGTCGGTCGGCGTGATCGACAGCCACAGGCAGAAGTCCGTGTCGTCGCGCGGGATGGTGTACGACTCCGAAAAGCTCAACTGCCCCTGGAAATACCACTCGGCGCGCATCTCGGTTCCCTGGGCGACGTTCAGCCCGCGCGCGGTGATGTAGATTTTCTGCACACTCGCCGGAAAAGCATAGACGAGGGTATCGGCGCAGTCGTCCGACTGGCGCACGCCGGACGCCGTCCCCACCTGCGTGAAATGCGCCGATCCCACCGACGCGCCGCCCGCGTCCTGTGTCGGTGCCATACTCGTTTCGCCGAGCGCTCCCGGCGGCAGCGGCGTCGCCATCTGCCCTGGCGTGCTGGTGCCGTTGTTGACGATCAGCGCCTGCGTCGGCGGAAACACGACCTGCATCGTCGACATCAGCATCTGGTTGCGCCCTTCCATCTGGGCGACGTAAGTCTGCGCTGCGAGCGCCGTGCCCATCACCTGCGTACCCTGCACCTGGGCAGCCTGGGCGATGCTGGTCGCTTCGGTGACATACCCCTCGCGCTGCGCTTGCAGCGTCCCCGCCGGATTATCGGGGGTCAGTGCGCTGCACGCGCTGGCGATCAAGACCAGCCCGACCAGTCCACACACGAAATGTCTTTTTCGAACCATACCCGTCACAATCCATACGCGCGAAACAGGCGCACGTTACCAGATTTTCACGTCCTTTGCCAGAGTGGAGCAGCCTTGCGCTGTCCCCCTGCTGCTGCTAAAATAAAATGTGTACGCCCCCATAGCTCAGCGGATAGAGTGTTGCCCTCCGGAGGCAAAGGCGCAGGT
>CAVXEZ010000028.1:0-109888 GCA_963760975.1 uncultured Chloroflexia bacterium
TCGTCGTAATGCGGGTAGGTCTCGATCATGACCCAGTGGCTGACCGGCGCATCCCACGACGAATCGGGCTGAAACTGGTTGTACGGACGCTGCAAATCGGCGTCGGAAAGCGTCTTGAGCGTCTCGATCAGGCGCTCGTGGATGGCGAAGTGCATTGCCTGCAAATCGGCGCGGCTGATGTCGTGATAGCGCTGCTGGACGATAGCGTTGACCTTGTCCCAGTCGGTGGTCTCCCACAGATCGCGCTCGACGCCTATGCGCTGCCAGCGCGGCACGCCGTCGAGCAGGGCGTTGAGCGTGTCCTCCCACGCCGCGACGTGCGCCACGTGATCCTTCGCCGTCCATCCGGCGGGATCGGTCGGGACGGTCAACTGCTCGTCGGTCAGCGAATCCAGATAGGCGTTGAATTCGTTCCAGCCCTTGTCGATGGCGGCGAGCAGTTCGTCTTTGCTGAGCCGCTCGTGCGCCTCGCCGAAGACGATGGCGTCGATCCAGGGGATGTGCTCGGCGTAGTGCTGGAATGTATCGATGCCAATCCACAGCAGGACGGGGCGCTCTTCGGTCGATCCCGACTGGTAATCTTTATACGGACGCTGCAAATCGAAGTCGTAGAGCGGTTTAATTTTGTCGAGCAGGCTCGTCGTGGACATCACGCATCATCTGCCGGACCTCCGCCAGGCGCAGGTCTTTATAGCGCTGCTGGATGATGGCGTTGATTGCGTGTCGAATTCCTGGCTGTCCCACAGTGCCTGATCGATGCCCACGTGCGGGGCGCGCGGCTTTTTGTCGAGCAGGGCGTTGATGGTGTCTTCCCAGACGGCGAGGTGCGCCAGATGATCCTTCGCCGTCCAGCCCGCCGCGTCGGTCGGCGTGGTCAACTGCTCCGGCGTGAGCGAGTCGACGTAGGCGTTCAGCCCGTTCCAGCCCTGCTCGATGGCGGCGAGCAGCTCGACTTTGCTCAGGATTGGGTGCCGCACGCCGTAGACGATGGCGTCCATCCAGGGAATGTGCTCGGCGTAAGTGCCCGTAGCTGTTGCCGACGATCACCCAGACGATCGGGGGTCTCATTGGCGGAGGTCGGGCTGATAGTGTTTGTACGGCAGCATCAGGTCGGCATCGGAGAGCGCCGCGACTTTGGCGACGAGGCGCTGATGCACGTCCGCCAGCGTTTGCAGCACCTCGGCGGTGTCATGTCCTTGTGCGCCTGCTGGATCACCGCGTTCATGATGTCGTAGTCGTCGCTCGCCCACTGCTCCGGCGTGAGTCCCATGCGCGCAGCGCGATTATCTCGGCTGAGCGCCGCGTCGACGCCATTCTCCCAGACGGCAAGGTGAATCAGGTGGTCTTTGACCGTCCAGCCCGCCGCGTCGGTCGGCTCGGTAAGCTGCTGCGGAGAGAGCGTTTTAATGTAGGCTTGCAGCGACTCCCAGCCTTCCTGCATCCGGGAGAGCAGTTCGGCGGTGGTCACTTCGGGATTGTCCGGCATGGCGTGTCTCTTTCTGGGCAGTATCACTCAATGTTACTGAATGCGGCGCGAGCGCCGGAATGTGACCGGGGCGCTCGTAGCCGTCTGACTGTGCAGGCGGGCGAGGCAGCGCCTCGCCCCTACAAAGACCCACCGAATGCGCGGTCGTCAGCCAGGTTTTCCCATCTTCTCGACCGAGAAATCGAGCGCGATGAAATACGACTGGTCGATCAGCAGCAGCTTCGCCAGCCGCGAGCGCCCGTGCTCGTCCTCCGTCTCGAACGTGCCGTCTTCGCTCAGGCTGTAGCCGACGTTGTGATGCGTCAGCACCTTGCCGATGCGCTCGGCGAACGGCTTGGGCATCGTGCCGAGCAGCCCGTAGCCGGAGTTGAGCAGATCGACCATCGGCATCGCCCGGTTGATGTCCTCCGCCATGTCGACCAGATGCCGCCACTGCCCGAAGGTGCTAACGTATGCCTGCGAGATGTCCAGCACCAGCTCATTGACGTTTTCGGCTTTGCCGTCGAAGTGGACGGCGACGCGCGGCGTGTTGTGATGGTAGAGCAGCGGGTGATCGTCGCTGAAGCTCAGCCGCCCGAACACGCCCAGGTTGACGCGGTGCTCGCGCACGCCCAGCGCCCGGATGATGTAGTCGTGCTGCGGGCGCAGCCCCTGCGCCGCCTCGTCGTACTGCGCTGTCTCGACGATCAACTGCACTTCGTTGGGAACGCCGCCCATCTGCGCGACCAGCAGCACCCCGTAATCGCGCTCGCCTTCCAGTTCGCGCATCAGTTGGTCGCGCATCGGCATCGGCTCACGCACCCCGCAGCTTGCTCGCCAGCCAGTCGGTCGCCGGGTTGCCCAGCGCCCGCGAGTCGGCGATGACCGCCTCCACGTCGTAGGAGATGGCGCGCAGGTCGACCTGCACGTCGCCATTCTCGAACGTGAAGATACCGTACTCGGCTTTGCCGACGTTCGCGTCGAAAGGCACGCCGATGCTGCCGACGTTGATCACGCGCCAGCCGCGCACCTCCCGATCCATCTGCACGTGGATGTGCGCGCCGATGCCCATGCGTCCCTCGCGGTCGAGCAGGGCGTCGGCGATTTCCTCCTCGCTGGAGTCGGGCGTAATCGACGCCATATCGTCGTCGCCGGGGATGCCGTGATAGCCGATCACGTAGCCGTAGCCCTCGGCGTCGAGCGCGCACTCGCCGGGCAGCTTCGTCAGAAACTCGTATTCCTCGAAGCCGATCCGGTTCATGCACCAGGCGAAGCGCTCGCTGAGCGCCAGCATATAGCTGCGCAGCTTGGCGAATTCGTCGGCGTCTTTGGCGAGCGTCGCCATCACCGGGCGCGACCCGGTGACGAGATTGCGGTCGGTGTTGCCGTGAATGACCTGGATCGTGTGCTTCTTCTGTTCATCGTCCTTGACGGCGTCGACCAAGCCTTTGACGCGCTGCACGCACTCGGCGGGGCGCGGACCGAACGCCGCCAGATCGCCCAGGAACCAGGTGGTGTCCGCGCCGCCCTGCGCTTCCAGGTCGGCGAGCGCGGCTTCGAGCGCGGTCAGGTTGCCGTGAATGTCAGAAAGGACTGCCAGGCGCATGGATGCTCCTTCTCGTCGGTTGGTGAATAGGATTGTATTGTAACGCAGGGTGAGCGAATTGCGGCTAGACCTGTTCCTGCATGTCGCGGGCGGTGTAGGTTTCCCAGCCTTCGCCGCTCTGCGCCTGCTGGAATCGGGCATAGCTGGCGCTGAAGAACGCCGCCATCTGATCGACCGTGACGGCGTGACCGAGCAGGGCGCTGATCCCCTGTTCCACTACGTAGCGGGCGTACCAGCGCGCCCAGTCCTGATCGTAAACCCCGTTCAGCTCGGTCTTCTCGTACCGGGCGTGAGCCTGACCCGCCTGATCGAGCAGCGCGGCGATCTCCTCGGTGCGGTCTTCTGCCATTTTTCCCTCAATCCAGATGAGATTTCTGAACCTTAAGTATGGCTTCACCTTCGGTGCGTGAAATTAATATAACATATAATGGAAGTCACAATGCCGAATTTGTCCTTATCCTGGCACGATAAACGGGTGTGCTATACTGCGTTATGAATAAGTATGATTGGGTTGAAGAAATACGTGCGCGCGGCTGGGGCGATGCCTTCAGCGCGGCGCTGGACGTGCTGGAGCCGCTCGGTCCGCTCGGCGCGCAAATGCTGTGGATCGCGCAGCCCGCAGCCCGCGTGATCGGCGGGTGGGGCGAGGCGCTGGGCGCGCTGGCGCAGGCGCTGGAAGAACCCGGCGGCATCGAGCGGCTGCGGCAAGAGTTGGACAGAGACGAAAACGATGTGTAGGGGCGCAGCACGCTGCGTCCTCGCGGACGCCAAATTAATGGTAAGGGATTAGGGTGGACACAACCACGCAGGTCATGACGACGTTGATCATCCTGACGGCACTGGTCGCCAGCGTGATCGTCACGCAGTTCATCCGGCGGCGCAAAGAATCGTTCCCGATCCGCGCCATCCCGGCTTACGACACCATCCCGCTGCTGATCGGCGAGGCGATTGAAGCCGGACGCCCGATGCACGTCTCCTTCGGCAGCGCGGAACTCGGCGGCAACAACACCGCGCTCACGCTGGCGAGCGCGGAACTGTTTTATCAGGTGGCGCGCCGCAATCTGGTTGGGTCGAGCATCCTGACGGTCAGCAGCTCCAGCGCGCTGCCGCTGGGCTACGGCACACTGCGCCACGCTTACGCCAGCCGTCCGGATCGCCTGAGCGAAAGCGGCGTGCGCTGGTATCCGTCGGGCGACCGCTCGCTGGCGTTCGCCGCCGCGCTGACCGCCGAACTGCGCGACGAGCGCATCTCCGGCAGTGTGCTGGTCGGCAGCTTCGGACCGGAACTGGCGCTCGTGCTGGAAGCCGCCGCCCGCCGCCGTCAATCGGCGATTGCAGGCAGCGTCGACCTCGCCGGGCAGGCAGTCGCTTACGCGATGGCGGATCAGCCGCTGATCGGCGAGGAGTTGTACGTCGCCGGGGCGTACCTGGGCGAAAGCGCGACTCAATACAGCAGCGTCGTCACGCTCGACCTGCTGCGCTGGCTGCTGATCCTGGGCATCCTCATCGCCACCGCCAATACCATCCGCGAGCCGCTCCGGGCGGCGCTGCTGCGCTTGCTGGGGGGAGGCTGAACCATGACGCGCCTGATCACGGTGCTGGCGACCGCGATTGCGATTGGCTTCGGGCTGCTGACGGTCTGGGGGCTGATCGCGGGCAGCGGTCCCATCTTCAATATCACCAACATCGTCTTGCAGTTGACGGTGATCACCGTCGCCACGACGATTCTGATCGGTATTCTCAACTTATTCGGCGTTCATATCCGGCGGGTCACCCGGCGCGAGCGCGGCTGGGTCTACAGCATCGCGCTGGTCGTCAGCGCGGCGGTCGTGCTGATCCTGTGGCTGCTCGGCGCGCAGTCCACCAACGCCATGCTGCTCGAAACCGTCGAAGTCTCGGTCGAGTCGGCGCTGGCGGGGCTGGTGGTGTTCGCGCTGGTCTACGGGGCGTACCGTATGATGCGCCGCCGCGTGACCTGGAGCGGCGTCCTGTTCACGCTTGTGCTGCTGATCGTTCTGCTGGGCGCGCTGCCGCTGCCGCAGGTCGCCTTTTTAAGCGACGTGCGCAACTGGCTGCTGGCGGTTCCGGTCAGCGCGGGCGCGCGGGGCATCCTGCTCGGCATCGCGCTGGCGACGATTGTCACGGGCGTGCGGGTGCTTATCGGGCAAGACCGTTCTTATCGTGAGTAAGCATTTATGACTCAAGACCCGAAGAAATCACCACAGCGGCGGCAGGGCAAACAGCCCGACGACCTGCCGATGAAACCGCCGTCGTCCGAGGAGCTTGAAAACGACTCGGTTGATGCCGATCTGCCACCCTGGCTGCGTGAAGACTCGCTGCGCGAAGACACGCCGCCACCGCCGAAAGTCAAACGGCTCGCGCAGTCTTCGCAGGAGCCGGAGGGCGATCTGCCGCCCTGGCTGGCGGGCATCGAAGACCAGCCGAAATCCTACAACATCGGCGGGGCGGAACTGTCAGAGGAATATCTGTCGGGCGGCGACGAACTGCCCGAAACCATCAACTCCGAGCAGACTTTCGACGCCTGGATGGCGGAGCAGGAAGAGTCGAAGCGGGTCAAGGACATCGAAGAGGAAATCCCTGACCTGTTTTCGGGCTTTGAGGACGCGCCGCCTGCCCAGCCGCCGAAGCAGACCGGGCAGCTTCCCGACTGGTTCCTCGGTCTTGAGGCGCTGGACACCAGCGACGCGCCCGAATGGTTCGTCGCCGAGGAGCAACCGCCTGCGTCGACTGGCGACGCCAACGCGATACCCCCCTGGATCAGCGACATGGTGGCGGAAGAACCCGCCGAAGAGACGCCGCCCTCCGACGAAGTCGGCTCGTTCTTCAATTCCATCGGCGGTGAAACGCCCGACGAAGACGACATCCCGCAGATCGATTGGTCGGACACACCGGAGACGAACGAGGCTCCGGTCACGCCGGACGACGATTTCTTCGCGCAGTTGGTCGGCGGGAGCAGCGCCCGCCGTGACCAGCCGGGGCAGGCTGCGGACGACGAGGCGGGAAACTCGTGGCTCAACGAAGTCGAGGCGAACGACGAGACCGTCGTCCCCGACGACGATTTCTTCGCGCAGTTGGTCGGTGGCGGCAGTGGGCGCAGCGGCGGAAGCCCGAAGGATTCGGGGTCGACACGGCTGCTCTCGGATACGCCGGACGAGGATGAGGGCGCGGGAAGCTCGTGGTTCAGCGGAGCCGAGACGAACGAGCCTCCGGTCGCGCCGGATAACAATTTCGTCTCGCGGCTGATCAACAGGGGCAGCGGACGCCGGGCAGATTCGGGCAAGACGCGGCTGCTCTCGGATACGCCGGATGACGATTTTGTCGATCCGAACGATTTTCTTAAAGACGCCGGGCAGCCGCAAAGCCGGGGACGAGGTCGAAATCCCCCAGAATGAGCTGGACGCTTTCTTCGACAATCTCGACGCGGAAAGCCCCGCGCGCTCGTTCGACGAAATCGAAGAGCCAGACCTCGACTTCTTCATCCAGAACGAACCCGACGACACCCCCGACGTAGTGGAAGAAGCGCCTGAGCCGGAAGCGCCCGCCATTTCGAGCGAGGATACCTTAAGCTGGCTCAACGAACTGCAAGGCATCGTCACGTCGGTGACGCGCCCGCTGGAGCCGCTCGAAGACGAGCCGGTCTACGATGTCAGGCAGACGCGGACGCTGGGCGACGAGGAACTCAATCTCAATAACAGTTCCGGCGATTACGTCTGGCCCGAAGCCCCCGCGCCACAGGCTCCTGCCGAAGAACCCCCTGTCGAGGAACTGCCCGTCGAAGACGAGCCAACCGAAGCCGCCTGGCTGGAAAGCGTCAATCCCGACGACCTGATCGAAGCCGACGCGGAAGAGCCGAGCGAACTCGCGCCGCTTGCGCCGGGACCCTCGCTGCTTTCGGGACTGCTGCGCCAGGAACCGGCATCCGGCGAGCCGGACGAAGAGATGTTGATCCCAGAGGAAGAACTGCAAACGGGCTGGCTCACCGACGATTTGCTGGACGACGAGGACAGCGGCGAGCCGGAGTCGCCTAAAAAGCAGCTTCCGCACACCGACTTCTTCGGCTTGCTGGAGAAGAACGCCGACGTGAACCTGCTCGCCCGGACGGGCGAACTGAAGCCGCCCGTCGACCCGATGGATGCGCTGGAGGATCAGCCGCAAAGCCCGCCGGATGAGCCAAGCGGAGCGCTCTCCGAAGCCGACTTCATGGAGTCGCTCAGCTTCGACGAAATGGGCGCGGATAATGAACAATCCGCATCCGACGACGAGGACGTGCTGGGCGCGTGGATGGATCAGCAGAGTGAGCAAGGCGACGAGGGGGAGGGCGACAACGACGATTTTTTCGCTTCACTGGGCGTGGGCGGTGATCTGGGCGCTCAGCCCACGCCGGACGACTTCTTCGCGTCGCTGAACACGGGCGACGAGGGCGACGAACAGCCCGCGTCGGATGACGACGCGCTGAACGCGTGGATGAACCCGCAGGGCGAGCAGGGCGGCGACGACAACGAGGATTTCCTCACCGCGCTGGGCGCGGGCGGCAGTGGAGATGACAATGACGACTTCTTCGCGTCGCTGAACACGGGCGATGAAGGCGACGAACAGCCCGCGTCGGATGGCGACGCGCTGGATGCCTGGATGAACCCGCAGGGCGAGCAGGGCGGCGACGACAACGAGGATTTCCTCACCGCGCTGGGCGCGGGCGGCAGTGGAGATAACAACGGCGACTTTCTCGCGTCGCTGGACACGGGCGATGAAGGCGACGACAACGAGGATTTCCTCACCGCGCTGGGTATTGGCGACGAGGGCGACGAACAGCCCGCCGCCGCGTCCGACAAGGATTTTTTCGCATCGCTGGGCATTACCGACGACGAGCAGGATCAGCAGCCTACGGATGATGAGTCCGAGGTGGGCGACTTTTTCGCATCGCTGGGCATTGACGAGAACGACGAGGGTGTCGAACTGCCTGCGGCTTCGGAAGAAGACGTGTACGGGCAGTGGGGTATTGAGCCACCTGAAGACCAGTCCCTCGTCTACTTCGACGAGGACAAGGGAAGCAGCGCCGCGCCACCTGCCGCGTCTGAGGAAGACCTATACGGGCAGGGAGGTGCTCAGGCAGACGAAACGTTCTCGGAAGAAGATTTCCTCGCCTCATTGGGCATGGACGATGATGAGGAAAACGCTGCGCCGCCTGCCGCGTCTGAGGAAGACGAGTACGGGGAGTGGGGCGCTCAGCCGAAAGCGCAGGAGGAATACCCGCAGGACGACTTTTTCGCGTCCTTAGGCGTCGGTGGGGAAGAAAACACTGCGCCACCCGCCGCGTCCGAAGAAGACGAGTACGGGCAGTGGGGCGCTCAGGCGGACGAAATGCCTTCGGAAGAGGACATCTTCGCTTCGTTCAACGAGGACGAGCCGCCGCTGGAGGAAGACGCGCCGCGCACGGGAACGGGCAGTCTCGTGCCCAACTGGGTCGCGCGCGCGGAAATGCCGCCGGAAGAGGATTTCTTCGCCTCGCTGGGCATGATCGATGAGGAGCAGCCCGAACAGGAAGCGCCGCTGCAACCCGCCTGGCAGAATCCGCAGGAAGCGCCGCCGGAAGAAGATTTCTTCTCGGCGCTGGGCATGATCGGCGACGAGCCGCAGCCGGAGGAAGACGCACCTATCGGCGACATCGACAGCTATCTGGCGTCGCTGACGGCGGAAGGACCGGAAGTCACGCCAGAGACGGACGAGATGTTCGATCTGCCCCAGGACGTGGACATCGACACGCTGTTCTCGGAGCCGGTGATGTCCGACGAACCGGAAACGCCGCCAGCATCGTTCGCCGAGGGCGACATCCAGCCCGGCGTGAACGAGGATTGGCTGGCGCAGTTCGAAGCATCCGTCGGCGAGGTGTCGGCGAGCGCCATCGTGCGCCAGAAGGAAGATCGCCCGGTCGAGGAGCTGCCGGATCGCCTGCGCAAGCTGCGCGAACGCTCCGAAACGCTGTCCGACGAACTGCCGCCCGACGAGGCTCTCGGCGAATCTCTGCCCGGCGTGCCGAATGCGCTCACGCCCGCGCCGTTCGTGGGCGGGGCGATGGAACAGATGCAGGCTGTGGCGCTGACGCGGGAGCAGCAAGCCAAAGTCGATCTGCTCAAGGCGCTCGTCCCGATAGGTGATTCGCCCAAGCCGTTCCGCATGTCGGCGATTGAAGCGACCTTCGACTCGCCGTTCATGACCGATCTGGAAGATACCGAAGATAGCATCGTCCAGCCTGCGAAGCCAGCCGCGCCCGCCAAGCCGCAGCGCCGCCGACGCCGTCGGCAGCCGCGCCAGCGCATCCACGTCGACCGGCTGCTGATCGCGCTGCTGCTGGCGGCGGCGGTCATCCTGCCGTTCGTCGCCTCCGATTTCCGCGTCGGCAGCCTGCCGCCGGAGCATTTCGCGCCGGGCAGCCTGGCGCAGACCGCCTTTGACCAGATGGACGCGATCAAGCCGAGTTCGCTCGTGCTGATCGGCGTCGAGTACAGCCCGTCATCCGCCGCCGAACTGGACGGCATGACCGACGTGCTGGTGCGCCACATCCTGATGCGCGCGGCGTTCCCGGTCATCATCAGCAGCAACCCGCTCGGCTTGCTGCGCAGCGAAGACCTGATCAATTCGATCAACGACGACAGCGCCTTCCTCCAACGCATCGGCGCGAGCCAGCCGCTGCAAGCCAACAAGGACTACTTCATCGTCCGCTATCTGCCCGGCAGCGTGATCGGGCTGCGGGCGTTCAGCCAGGATACCGCCAACCTGATCCTGTCCGACGTGCGCGGGCAGGCGACCAGCCTGGTCGTCCGCTCGATGCACGAATTCTCCCTGGTCGCCGTGATCACCGACCGCGCCGAGGACATGCGTGCCTACGCCGAGCAGATCGCGCCGCTGGCGCAGGCGCCGCTGGTCTCGGCGGTCAGCTACAGCGCCGCGCCGCTCGCCGAGCCGTATGCCCGTGCGCGCGACGGCGGGCTGCTGGTCGGGTACGCCGACGCTTACACCTACGCCGACACGCTCGGCTTGACGACGGCGCTCAGCATCGCGCAGCGCATTCGCATCGTCCCGACCAACACGCCGCAGCCAACTCGCGCGACGGCAACGCCGCTCGTGACGCCAACGCCGGAGCCGACGCGCCGCCCGACCGCGACCCGCAGCGCGCCGACACTCGTCCCCACGCCGTCGATACTGGGGAGCGCGACAGTCATCTCGCGGCAGACGGTCAACATGCGCAGCGGTCCCGGCACGGACAACGACATCGTCGCGGCGGTGCCGAGCGGCGCAGTCGTGACGGCGATCCAGTACAACGACAATCAGACCTGGGTCAACGTGCGGATTGGCGATGGGCGCGAAGGCTGGATTTCCGCCGCGCTGCTCTCGATTGAGCCGGCGTCCGCGTCGCCCAAGAAAGCTGTTTCGCACCCCCGGCGGCAGCGAGTCGACGAAGGGGGAGGCTCGGCGACTCCGTCCCCTTTCCCGACGCCGACCGCGACGGTTGACGTGAACGGCGATGGTGTGACCGCCGAAGTCACGGCGGAGACGACAGCGGAAGCGGCGACGGCGACGCGAGTCATCCCGACTTCGACGCCGCGCCCGACGCGCACGCCCTCTCCAACGGCGACGCCGACGATTGAAGCGACGCCTGAAGTGACCAGCGAGGCGGTCGCGGCGCTGCCGTCACCGCCGCCGAGCAGCCCCGGCTATCGGGACGAGCGCTGGTATGCCATGAACCTCGGTATTATCGCGTCGGCGGTGATCATCACCTTCGGTGCGGTGTTCAACGTTGCGCGCGGTCTGCTGCGGAGAGGACGACGCGGGTGAGCGACCAGATCGGACTGTGGATCGGCTTCATTCTCACGTTGATGGTTTTTAGCTACTTACTGGGCGATAACTTTCTCTATCGGCTGGCGATTTACGTGTTCGTCGGGCTGGCGGCGGGCTTCGTCACCATCCTGACGGTCGAAAGCGTGCTGCTGCCCTGGATTCGCGCCACGCTTCAGAACGACGACATGAGCGGCAGGCTGCTCGGCGCGGTTCCGCTGATCCTCGGCTTGCTGCTGCTCTTGAAAGGCACCTCGCGCTTCAACCGTCTCGGCAATCTCGGCTTGGCGTTCGTGGTCGGCATCGGCGCGGCAATCGCGCTGGTCGGCGCGATCAGCGGGACGCTGCTGCCGCTCGCCTACGCGACGACGGGCAGCGTCAGCATGAACTCGCTCGACGGCTTCATCCTCGTGATCGGCGTGGTTTCGACGCTGATCTACTTTCAGTACCTCGCGCGGCGCACCCCCAACGGCGAGACCCGGCGCGGCTTGGTCATCCGCGCGATTGGCGCGGTCGGGCAGGGCTTCATCGTCGTGACGCTGGGGGCGCTCTACGGTGGCGCGATCCTCTCTGGCTTGGTGGTGTTCAGCGAGCGCGTGGCGTTCATCTTGCAGCGCATCGGCGGGGGATAAGGCATGACCGAAAATTCGATTCTGGCTGTCGATTTCGGCAGCGTGCATACCCGCGCGCTGCTGATCGATCTGGTCGATGGCGTCTACCAACTGGTCACGCAAGCCGAAGAAGGCACCACCGGCGGCTTCCCGATCACGGACGTGGGTGTGGGCTTTCGCCGCGCCGTGCAGCAGTTGAGCGCGAACACCGGGCGGCAGTTTTTGCAGCAGGACGGCACGATCATCATGCCGGAGCAGCCGGATCGCTCCGGGGTGGATGCGTTCATCGCCACGACCAGCGTCGGGCGACCGCTGCGCGCGGTGCTGATCGGGCTGATGCCCGGCATGAGCATCGCCAGCGCGCAGCGCGCCGCCGCCGGGACTTACGCCGAGATCGTCGACGTGCTCAGCCTGGACGACCGGCGCACCCCGCAGCAGCAGTTGAACGCGATCATCCTCGCTCACCCGGATTTGATCTTCATCACGGGCGGGACGGAATACGGCGCGCGCGAGCCGGTGCTGGAACGCGCGCAGATCGCGCGGCTGGCGCTGCGGCTGATGCCGCACATCTGCAACGTGCTTTACGCGGGCAACAGCGCGCTCGTCCCACAGATCGAGGAGATGTTCGAGAACGTCGCAACCGTCTACTATGCCGACAACATCCGCCCGACGCTCGACGACGAGTCGCTGACGGGCGCGCAGTCGCAGCTTGCCAGCGCCTTCGACGCTTTCACGGCGCAGCGCGGCATGGGCTTCGACGAGGTCGGTATGATGTCGCAGATCGGCGTGCTGCCGACGGCGCAAAGCTACCACGCCATCGTCGGTTATCTGGGCAAGACGGCACGGCAGGGCGGCGCGCTGGCGGTGGACATCGGCAGCGCCGTCAGCACCATGTCCGCTTCGGTCGGCGGGGTGGCGGCGACCACCATTCGCACCGACATCGGCATGGGGCACAGCGCGCGCACGCTGCTTGACGCCGTCGGACTGGACGCGGTGCGCAAATGGCTGCCCTTCTACGCGACCGATAACGAAATTCGCGCCTACGCGCTCAACAAGACGCTGCGCCCGGCGACTATCCCGGAAGTGCAGCGCACGCTCTATCTGGAACACGCGCTGCTGCGGGCTGCTCTGACCGGGCTGCTGCAGGCGAGCCGCCCGACCTGGACGCCGACGCAGGCGCTCGACAAGCTGAGCGATCCGCTGCCCTTCTTCGAGCGGATCGTCGGCGCGGGCGCGGCGATCACGGGAACGGGTCGCCCGGCGATGGGGGCGATGCTGCTGCTCGACGCCTTGCAGCCCGTCGGCGTGGTCAGTCTGCAAGCCGACGGCGGCGCGCTGATCCCGGCGCTGGGCGCGCTGGCGCGCATTAAGCCGGAAGCGGTCGTGCAGGTGCTGGACGAAGGCGGCTTGGAAGACCTGTGTACCTGCGTCAACGTCTCCGGCGTGCCGCGCAAAGGCAGCGCCGCCGTTCACGTGACGATCACGACTTCGCAGGGCGAAACCGAGAAATACACGGTACACGGCGGCGAATTCTGGGTTTACCCGCTCTCGATTGGCGTGCGCGCGCGGGTGCGGCTCTCGGTCGCCGGGTACGGCTTGAGCATCGACGGCAAGCGGCGGCTGCGGCTGGAAGTAGACGGCGGCTCGGCGGGGCTGATCATCGACGCGCGCGGGCGTCCGCTGCCGCTGGCGACCAGCCTCAAGGGACTCGCCGCGCAGATTCCCGAATGGTACGCGCAGGCGACCGACGATCCCGTCTTCCAGATTCCGACAGAGTGGCTGACGCCGCCGGTCGTCGAGCCGGACATCCCTTCGGTAGTGGATCGCCGTCGCGCGCAGCGTGATCGCATCCCGAGGGTGCTCGGCGAAAGCGATGAGGGCGCACGCGAAGACAGCGCCTCGACGCGGCGGCGGTTCGGTCGACGCGGCAGCGTAGCGGTTCAGGAAACGACACAAACACCCGAAGGGGAAGACGATGACTTCCGAAGTCTATTACCCTGAGCAGCGCCATCTGCTCGCCAGAACGGCGATCCGGCGCGAGCGAATGCTGCCGGAAGACTCCAGCGGCGAAGTGCTGGTCTCGTCAGGGACGCGCGTATCGCTGCGCGACATCGTGGCGCGCGGCGCAGCGCCCGCGCCCTACGTGCTGGTCGACGCCGCAACCTTCTTCAACCTGAAAGACCCGGACAAGCTGTACGACCTGCTCGAAGTCCGCATCGGCGAGCAGGTGAGCGCCGGGGACGTGCTGGCGGGACGCAGCGGTCGCCGGGGCAAGCGCCTGATTTCCCCCGTCAACGGGCAGGTCATCGACATCACGCGGGGACAGATCGTCCTGCAAGAACTGGTGTCGACGATTGAGCTGGAGGCGGGGCTGAGCGGAGCGGTCGTGAGCGTGCGCAAAGGGCGCGGCGTGCTGATCGAGGCATACGGCGCGGTGCTTCAGGGCGTCTGGGGCAACGACCGCCGCATCGTCGGCACGGTCCGCGCCGAGCCGTCGGACGGAATCGAGAATATCTACAGCGATATGCTCGACACGCAGTACCGGGGCGTGGTCGTGGTGACTCGCCGCCCGCTCAAGCGCGTCAGCTTTCAGGTGATCGAGGATCAGGCGTTCAGCGGCGTGATCGCGCCGAGCATGGAGCCGGACATGATCCCGCTGGCGATGGAATCGTATGCCACCATCCTGCTGACGGAAGGCTTCGGCTCGCAGCGCATGAGCCATACCGCCGCCGAATTTTTCGAGGCGATGGAAGGACGGCAGGCGATGGTCGATGCGGTGCTGCCCGCGCCGCTGGAGACGCGCCGCCCCGAAGTGATCGTCAACGTGCAGATTCAGCCGGGCGAGCGACCCCCTGCGCCCAACCTGAGCGTGTATCTGCAAGAAGGGAGAGAGGTTCGTTTGGCGCGCGGCAGTTCGGCAGGCATGATTGGGTACGTCGTCGGCTTGCCAAAAGAACCCGTTCTGTTAGAAAATGGATTGCGTGTGCCATGTGCCCTGGTCGAACTCGTCACTGGTGAGAAAGTCCACGTGCCACTGGCGAATATTGAGGTATCTGGGTCATAATGGGATAGGGTTCTGCCGCACCAGTTAGGGGGAACGAATGAGCGATAGTAACGACTTCGACTTCGAAGACGATTTTCTAAGCGACGATAACGAACCGTTTGACTTCGACGAAGAAGAAGGGTTCCCTTCGGGAATCGGCGACGAATTCGAGAGCGACATGCCGGAGATTGAAGAGGAGCCGGCGGAACCTGCGACGAACCGTACTTTCGTCGTGCTGGCGGGCATCATGATCATCCTCTTCGTCGCGGCGCTGGGAGTCGTGCTGTTTCTCGCCACCCGACCGACTGGACCGAGCGACCTCGAACTGACCGCCTCGCAGGTTGTCTTGCTCAACCTGACCGTCGAAGCGCAGCTTGCCCAAACCGGCACCCAGAACGCGATTTTCCAGGCGATGACGCAGACGGCTGCTGCCTGGACGGCGACGCCATCCCCCACGCTGTCGCCTACCTTCACCGATACGCCCTTACCTTCGGAGACGCCGACCGCGACCGAATTCCGTCCGACGGTCACGCCCACGCCGACGCTGAACGAGACGGAACTCGCCAATCAGGCATTGATCGCCGGGGCGCTGACCGCGACGGCGCTCGCCGGGCAGGCGACCATCACACCGACCCCCGCGCCGACTGACATCCCCTCTGCTGCGCTCGACCTGCAAAGCGCGTTCTCGACCCAGGTCGCCTACGCGACGCAGCAGGGGCAGTTCGACCAGGACTCGTTCGGCACGCGCGTCGCCGTCGCCACTCAGATCGCCGATACCAGCATGGACACGGCGGCGGAGCAGGTGCTGCGCAGCCAGCTTGACGCAACCGCCACGACGCTCAGCGACCAGATCGGCGCCGCGCAGACCGCGATTGCCTACATCGACGGCGAACTGGCGACCCGCTCGGTCGAGAATCAAGACCTGGCGACCCAGCTTGCGCTGGTCATCCCGGAGGGGCTGCAAACGCAGGCAGCGCTGGGCACGCCGTTCGCTCAGGCGACCGTCAACGCCGTCCAGACGCAGAGCGCGATTGCCACCCTGAGCGCCGACCTCAGCCGCTTCTCTCAGCAGACGCCCGGCGCGTATAACCCCAGCGAGCCTTCGGACGCGAAACTCACGGTTGACAACATTTCACGCGCCGATCAGTCGACCCAGGTAGCGATGCTGCCGCTCGGACAGGACTCCAACACGGCGACCGCCGCCGTGCTCGCCACACGCGCCAGTTTTGCGACGCAGGCGGCGCAGGCAACGCAGTCCTCGCTGGCGACGCTGGCGGCGAACGCCACGCAGATGTCCTTCGTGACGCCGCCCGTCTTCGCTACGCAAGCCGCCATCGCCACCCAGGTCGGGCTGGCGACCCGGCAGGCGCTGATCGACATGGCGCTCGGTCTCAACCAGGAAACGGCGACGCCCGGCGGTGGTGGGCTGGAATCGGTCAATATGACCGCGACCGCGATTGCCGGGGCGTTCCTGACGGCGACGGCGCAGGCATTCACGCCTGGCGCGATCACCGTCACGGTTCCCGCGCAAATCGTCCCGAACGCGACGGCGCTGCCGCAGACCGGTCTGTTTGAGGACGTGGTCAGCGGCGGGACGAACGGCATCGGCGTGCTGGCGATTACCGTCATCGGCTTGGTCGGCGTGATCGCCGTCTCGCGGCGGCTGCGCTCGAACAACGACCGCGCCGATCAGGACGAGTTCCCAAGAGACGAAGAATAGCGTTTCATAGGGGGCGGGGAATCCCTCGCCCCCTATTTCCCTCATGAGGTTCGATACCCACCGAATCAGCGCACAACTGGTCAACGCATTACAGCAGGGTCGCCCGCATCTGGAAGTAACCTACGACGGCGGCGACCTGATCCGCGTCTCGCTGGAGAGCAACGAGACCGTCCAGATTTACCTGATCGAGAACCCGATCACCGTCTACGAGATCAAAGGTATCGTCGCCGCCAACACGACGGTGGGGACGTACACGCTGTTCATCCTGTGGTGCGACCTGCTGCTGCCGCTCAACGGGACGCGCTATCACCCCAACGACTGGATGGACGCGCTGCTGGCGCTGCACGGCGACAAGATTTACGCCTTCGACGCCTACTTCGGCGAGGAATTCTACATTTTCCCGGTCTACTTCGAGGGAGACGGGCGCGGAGCGCAGCATCCGCTACGGCGCGGCGATTGACGCGACGCTCCTGAACGGCGAGACGATCTCCACCACGTCGCCGCTGATCGCCGGAGTGTGGCGCGTGGCGAATTTCGAGGCGCGCGGGCAGGAAGCGCACGAAGCCGATACGCGCCCGATCAACACCGCCATGATGCTTTACTACCGCAGGCTGGGGCTTTCGGCGAAGGCGAGCGTCGCGGCGGTCAAGCGAGCGTATCGCCGACTGGCGCGCAAATATCACCCTGACCTCAACACCGACCCGGACGCGACTCTGCGTATGCAGCAGATCAACGAGGCGTACCAGCGCATCCTGGAAGAACTATCCCGGCGAGGGGGCGACGATGATGCCTGAGCCGCCGGAGAACCCTCGCATCGACGCGGACGACCCGCGCTACCGCCGCGCCGCGCGCCTGCTGGCGCAAAAGCTCGGCGTCGACTGGCGCGACCTCCCGCCGGAGCAGGTACACGAATACCTGCGCAAGATCGAGATCGCGCGGCGGAAACGGCAAGCGACGGTTGAGGGGAGAATGCGAAGGCGATCTTCGACGATGTAGGGGCACGGCATATCGTGCCCCTACAGCACCGTTTTACGGAGTGCTCGTCACCGCGCTGAGGGTCTGGCAGGCGGCGCAGCTTCCGTCCGCGCCGACGATGGCGTAATCAGCCTGGGAATCACCCGTCGCGTTGACGTTGTAAACGACGAAGAGCAGCACGCGGTTGCTCTGCTGGGCGAGCAGCGCCGCCTGCGCCAGCCACTGGGCGCGCAGGTCGGGCGTGGTGTTCGCCGCCCACGCTGCGCTGTCGTTCGACGCGCTTCCGAGGACGCGGTAGCCGATCTCGGTGAAGCAGAGCGGCTTGTTCGGGAAGAGGTTGGCGTAAGCGCTGACGAGCGTGGGATAGTAATACAGGAACTGGTCGCCGCGCGGGTCGCCGCCGGTGTCTTCCGGCTGAACCGCGCCGAGTGTGTAGCGCAGCCCGATGCAGTCGGCGGAGTTGCCGACCCCTGCCGCCGCCATCCCGCGCAGGTAGGACAGGTTATCGCAGCCCGCGCTGCTACACTGCCCGCCGAAATCGGTCGCTTCCGCCAGCGCGCCGCTGATCACCAGAATGTGCGAGTCGGCGCGCTTGATCGTCTCGAACGCCGCGCGCAGCATCTGCTCGTAGGCGCTGGTGCTGATGCGCCCGTCCTCGGTGTTCATGTCGCCCCAGACCTCGATGGCGTCCGGCGAGAGCGCCGCGACCGCGCCGAGATAGTCGGAGAAGCTGCCGATGTAAGTCGCCGGGTTGTGCATCACTTCCTGCGGGCTGCCGCTGATTTGCAGCAGCACCTTGAAATCGCCGCGGTGCGCCATCTCAATCGCGCGGCGGGCGTTGTTGACCGGGTCGCCGAGGCTCCATTGAATCTGCACCTTCGCCCAGGTCATGCCCGCGCTGTGCATCACATCCACGTGGTCGAAGCTGAAGACCTCACCGCCTGTCTCGAAGCCAATCGGCGGGATCACCTGAGTGGGGGCAGGTGTGACGGATTGTGTCAGCGAAGGCGGCGCTTCGGTTGGCGACGGCACGAGCTGGAGCGGCGTCGGCGACGGCGGCAGCGTGACGACGGGCGTCGGCGTGGCGTTCGGCGGGATACGCAGGATCATCCCCCGGTAGATCACGTCCGGGTTGGAGATGTTGTTGACCGCCATGATCGCCCGCGTGGTCGTATTGAAGCGCGCGGCAATGCGACCGAGCGTATCGCCCTGGACGACGGTGTAGTAGGTGTAGGTGGGCGTCGGCGTGCTCTCCTGCGCCGACGCCGTCGAGACGAGCATCAGCCCGAGCAGGAGGCAGACTACCAGCTTCTTCATTGAACGTACCCGTCAATAGACCGGAATGTTGAGCACTTGCCCCCGGTAGATATAGTTCGGATTCGGGATGCCGTTGTAGGACGCAATCGCCTGCACGGTCGTGCCGAACTGCCAGGCGATGCTGGCGAGCGTCTCGCCGGGCTTGACGGTGTACGGGTACACGTGCGTCGGCGGATAGCCGGGCGTCGTCGCGCCGGGGATGACGAGGTACATCCCGGCGTAGATGCGGTTCAGGTTGTAGATGGTGTTCGCCTGAGCAATCGCCCAGATCGACGTGCCGAAGCGCCGGGCGATGCTGTAGAGCGTATCGCCGTAGCGGACGACGTAGTAATTATTCTGCGGTGGCGGCGGGTAGGTGCTGCCCGCCGGGATGACCAGGCGCTGCCCGGCGTAGATCAGGTTGGGATTCCAGAGACCGTTGGCGGCGGCGATGGCTTGCACCGTCGTGCCATACGCGTGGGCGATGCTGGCGAGCGTTTCGCCACGCGCGACGATGTGGATCGTCTGCCCGTAGCTTTGAGCAGACACCGGCGCGAACGACACCAGCAGCAGCGCCAAAACACAGCTAATCAGGATTATGCGACGCACGGCGTCCTCCCTTTGGAAACAAGAATAACCGGCACGTTTTTGCCGATGAAACAATATTCGGCTGATTTTCTTTCACTATAGCATAGGATGTTCATTTTCGGCGCGAGTGCGCGGCGAAATCGTATCAAGGTTTGAAAATCGTATGCTTATGGTTTTATTTCCGGTAACGTATTCCCGCTATAATTTAGAAATGACTACAATCAACGCCTGTTGGTAACTCGTGGCGTAATGTGACGCGATGGCGCACACAAACCAATCACGACCACCCAGCGAAAGGGAAGCAAAATGAAATTCTGGAAGCGCACCATACTGCTCGCGGTTCTGTCGACCTTCTTCATGATCGCGGGCATCGCGCAGGCGCAGGATTATTATTTCCGGTTCACGAACCCGCCCGCCCAGGTCTACTGCTCGAACATCAACATCCCACACATCGAGACCAGCAGCTTCGTCATGGAATACAATATTCCGCTCGGCGCGTCGGTCAACACCTATCTGGCGTCCAACGGCGGCGCGGCGGCGTTCGTGGGCAGCGTCAACGGGCTGGGCTTCGCGGGCAGCAAGACGATCTCCAACTTCTTCGCGCCCGCCTCCGGGTTCCCGTTCAGCGTAACGCTGCGCTACGACGTGGTCTTCGCCGGGCAGACGCTCGCCAGCAGCGCCATGACCTTCTCGTGCGATCAGGCGACCGTCACGAAAGAGTCACTGGCGGGCGCATTCGGGACGAGCACGTCGAGTGCCAGCAGCACGGGCACGCCATCGCGCATCAACCCGCAGAGCTACGCGCCGATTGGGCTGTTTTGCAGCGGCAGCGTCCTGAGCGCTTACGTCTTCGACGGACCGGGCGTGACCTTCGGCTGGTCGCGTGACCTCAGCCTGAGCGCCGCGCCGGGCGTGCTGATTAACCGGGCGGGCAGCGCCCTCTCACGGACGGCGGACGGGCGCTACAGCGTGTCGGTGCAGCAAGCCGACGGCAAGCAGTACGTGTTCGTCTTCAACGGCTGCCCCGACACGGGCACGACCGAGTCCTATGTCAGCGACCCCGCCACCGGGAAGCTCAACCGCCTCGGCTAGCGCGCCACGCGGGGAACCGCTGACTTATATCGAGAACGTATTCGTAACGCCCCCACCTTAACCTGTTGGAGGCGTTTTTCCTGTGTCCGTGACTCTTTCCGCGTGGCGGGCTTACAATAGTCTGGAACGCTGACCTCATTTAGTCTAAGGAAATTCAATGAAACGCCGCACTTTATTCTTGCTGGTGGGTTTCTCCGTGCTCATTATGATCGGCGCCGTCGTCAGCCAGTTGGCTCTGGCTGACGGTTATTATTTTCGCTGGACGACGCCGCTGCCGACGGTCGGCTGCGATTCCGGCGGCGGTAATGTGTACTTCTCCGCCAGTGACCAGTATTTTGAATACAATCTCCCGGCGGGTGCGTCCCTGCATAAATATAGCATCAGGAATGGCATCACCATTACTGACGTGATAGACCCCGCCCCTACCGGCACTGGCACTGGCTCCAATCCCACATTCGACGACAGCCTGGCGGCGGCGTACTACACGATTCAACTTCAGGTCGATACCGTCATCAACGGCGCGGTCGTCTATCGCAGCACCCTGACGATGTCCTGCCCGGACGAGACAGCCTCGATCAGCAATCAGGATTTTGGCAGTGGCTACTGTCCCCCCTATCCCGGATGGCTCGGTCGTCGGCGCGATGCCCACGCAAACGCAGGCGTTCTACGCGCCGGGGAAGATTTCGCCGGACGTGATTCATCAACCCCGGCACCTACTGGGTGATCGGCGAAGACGACAGCAGCCAATACTACAAGATCATGCTCTCGTGCCAGTTCCTCTGGGTGCCCATCGACACCATGCAGCCGAGCTACCAATCCCCCTGGAGCGGTCAGCCTCTCCCGACCCGCGTCGTCAGCTAGAAACAGTACGTCCGGGGCATGGCATTGCCGTGCCCCGGACACGAATCCCTGAAGAACCAATTGAATTTGGGATCGTGACATCTGCTCCCTCGACATTTGTGACTTTTACCCTACGATTTTGCCGCGCCGCCCCGCCAGCGCGAAGCCGCTCATTACCCTCAAATTACACAGCCTATCTTTAGTGAAATATCACATCGAAAGCGCCTGCTTTTTGTTGACTTTTAACCCACAAGTCGGCATGGGGTCTCTTTATAATGGCGATCATGCTCGTATTTTAGTGAGTTTCAACAAGCGGAGTGAAGCCTATGGCTACGATGGAAACGACCAGCACGACACCGGCATTGATACCTCCGGCAGAAGTTGCCAGCTCACCGGCGGCTTTACTCCAGTGGGCGCGCGAGTACGGCGTCAAGGAAGTCGACGTCAAGTTTGTCGATATTCGCGGCGTGCTTCAGCATTTCAGCCTCCCGTTCGTCAACTTTGAAGAAGACGCCTTCACGCAGGGTCTCGGCTTTGATGGGTCGAGCATTCGTGGATTCCAGTCGATTGATCGCTCCGACCTGAACCTGATCCCCGATCCGTCTACGGCATTCATCGATCCGGTTCCGGCGCTGCCGACGCTCACCTTCATGTGCGACGTGGTGGACATTAGCGGCGAGCCATACGCCCGCGACCCGCGCGGCGTCGCTCGCCGTGCCGAAGCCTACCTGAAGTCGTCGGGGATTGCCGACGTATGCTTCGTCGGTCCCGAAGCGGAGTTCTACATCTTCACGAGCGCCCGCTGGGAAAACAACGCCAACGGTTCGTTCTATGAAGTGGACTCCAGTTCCGGCTTCTGGAACACCGGCGCGAATGGCTCGCCCAACCTGGCGTACCGCCCGCGCGTCAAGGAAGGCTACTTCCCGACTCCGCCGACCGACAAGCTGCATGACCTGCGCGCCGAAATGGTGCAGACGCTGCTCTCGGTAGGCATCGACGTGGAAGTGCATCACCACGAAGTCGGCGGCGCGGGGCAGGCGGAAATCGACCTGCGTTTCAACCCGCTGCTGAAGATGGCGGACTCGATGCAGTTCTACAAGTACATCATCAAGAACGTGGCGTACAAGAAGGGCTACACCGTCACCTTCATGCCGAAGCCCATCTTCGGGGATAACGGCTCCGGTATGCACTGCCACCAGTCGCTGTGGAAGGACGGCACGAACCTGTTCTTCGACAAGGACGGCTACGCTCTACTGAGCGAGACCGCGCTCTACTACATTGGCGGCATCCTCAAGCACGCCCCGGCGATCCTGGCGTTCGCCGCGCCGACGACCAACAGCTATCGTCGTCTGGTGCCTGGCTACGAAGCTCCGGTCAATCTGGTGTACTCGGCGCGCAACCGCTCGGCGGCAGTCCGCATCCCGATGTACAGCAGCAACCCGAAAGCCAAGCGTATCGAGTTCCGCGCGCCTGATCCGACCGCCAACACCTATCTCGCCTTCGCGGCGATGCTGATGGCGGGTCTGGACGGCATCAAGAACAAGATTCACCCCGGCGACCCCGCCGATTACGACCTGTACGAAGGCGAGCACGAAACGCCGACCGTACCGGGCAGCCTGGGCGAATCGCTGGCGGCGCTCAAGGCGGATAACAGTTTCCTGCTGGAAGGCGGCGTCTTCACGGAAGACTTCATCGACGCCTACGTCGACTACAAGAAGGTCAACGAAGCCGACGTGGTGCAGATGCGCCCGCATCCCTACGAGATGAACCTGTACTACGATTTCTAATCATAATTCGGGCGAGGCACGCCTCGCCCCTACAATTGCAGGATCGAAAAGCCGTGCGCCACAAGCGTGCGGCTTTTTGTTTGCCATCTGTGATCAATGACGCGCGATCACCGTGCCCATCGTCGCGCGCGGACTCCTTACACTGGTAGATGTGTGGAAGGAGCCGTTATGACGAATCAGTCCGAGCCGGTGGGCTACCAGACGCGCCACTATTCGGCGTGGCGGGCGACGATGTCCGATGCGCTGCACGTTGCAAAAGAAAAGAACTACATTTATGGGCTGCTGGAAATCGATGTGACCGAAGCGCGCCGCCGCATCCACGATCACGAAGCGCAAACGGGCGAGAAGTTCTCCTTTACCGCCTTCCTGCTTGGCTGTATCGCGCTGGCGGTGGACGAGAATAAAGCCGTCCACGCGCTGCGCCAGGGCAACCGGCTGATCATCTTCGACGACGTGGACGTGACGATTCAGGTCGAGCACGATCTGGACGGTGAAAAAGTCGTGTCAGCCTACATCGTGCGCGCCGCCAATCGCAAGACTGCCCGGCAGATGCACGACGAAATCCGCGCGGCGCAGCAGGAGAAAATCTCCGCAGATGCGCCGATTGAAGCCCGCTCACCCGCACTCGTCCTGGCGACGCACCTCCCGTCGTTTGTGCGGCGAATCGTCTTGCGCTGGATGATGAACAACCCGTTCGTGCTTCGTCGGCTGGGCGGCACGGTCAACCTCACATCCATCGGGATGGCGGCGAAAGGCGGCGGCTGGGGTATCGCTATCGCCGAAACCGGACTCGCCGTGACGGTTGGCGGCATCGACCAGGCTGTCCGCTGGATCGACGGGCAGGCGTGTATGCGCGAGATGCTCTCGATCACCCTCGGCTTCGACCACGACATCGTCGACGGCTCCCCGGCAGCGCGCTTCGCGGCGCGCATGAAAGCGCTGATCGAAGCGGCGCACGGCTTGGAGGCGCTCGCCGAGCCGGAGCCTGCTCCCGCCGACGCGACCGTCGGTGCGTAAGGATTCTCCACGAAATCCCCCTTTGTTTTTGCGCTTGTTGTGCTAGAACAAAAATGCTATAATACAATCTATGTGCGGCGGAAAACATCAAGTCGATTCTCGGCTATAATAAAGCGAGAATAGTATTTAAAGGACGGACTGCCTTGGCTCCGCGAAAATCATCTAAAGATGTAAAAGACATCAGCATGAGTGATCTGCCGACCGACGAAGAAGGACGCATGAAGGCGCTCGAAGCCACGCTGAGCGACCTCACCAAGCGCTTCGGCGACGGGACGGTCATTCGCCTGGGGGATGCGGCGCACATGGAAGTCGCGGTGATCCCCAGCGGCTCGCTGACGGTGGACATCGCGCTGGGCGTCGGCGGCGTGCCGCGCGGGCGCATCACCGAAATTTACGGACCGGAAAGCTCCGGCAAGACGACCTTCTGCCTGCACGTGATCGCCGAAGCGCAGAAGCGCGGCGGGCTGTGCGCGTTCGTGGATATGGAGCACGCGCTCGACCCACAGTACGCGCGGGCGATTGGCGTCAACGTCGAGACGCTCTACATCTCGCAGCCCGACACCGCCGAGCAGGCGCTCGAAATCACCGAGGCGCTGGTGCGCTCCGGCGCGCTGGACGTGGTGGTCGTGGACAGTGTGGCGGCGCTGGTGCCGCGCGTCGAGCTGGAAGGCGAGATGGGCGACAGCCACGTCGGTATTCAGGCGCGCCTGATGAGCCAGGCGCTGCGCAAGCTCTCCGGCGCGATCAAGCAGTCGAACTGTGTCGTCATGTTCACCAACCAACTGCGCGACAAGATCGGCGTAATGTACGGCTCTCCGGAGACGACTTCCGGCGGCAAGGCGCTCAAGTTCTACGCCAGTGTCCGCCTCGACATCCGCCGCATGGAGTCGATCAAGGCGAGCGGCGGCGAAGTCGTCGGCAACCGCGTGCGCATCCGCGTGACCAAGAACAAGGTCGCGCCGCCCTTCCGCGAAGCCGAGTTCGACATCATGTTCCTGGAAGGTGGCATCAGCAAGAGCGGCGAAGTGCTCGACCTGGCTGCCGAACTGGGGATCGTCGAGAAGCGCGGCGCGTTCTACCGCTACAAGGATGGGCTGCTCGGTCAGGGGCGCGAGAACGCCAAAGCCTATCTGACCGAGAACCGCGCGCTCCGTGACGAAATCGAAGATCAGATTCGCGCGGAGTTCGGGATGCCTTCGCTGGCGGGCATCAAGCCGCAGATGAACGGCAACGGGAAGAAAGGCAATGCGGCTGAACAGCTTCGCTTCGGGTCGAGCGACGACGACGGCAATTACGGCGACGATACCTAGCGCAAAATGCTTTTGGGAACGATCAACGACGTAGGGGCACGACTCGCCCCTACTTTTATTTTGGACAGCCCATGAATTTTGACGAACCGCTGGACGACAGCCTCGATCCGGTCGAGGCGTACTGCTTTCACTGCCGCGAGATGGTGGAGATGGAAGACCCAGTCGCCGTGTGGACGCGCCGGGGGATGCCCGCCACGCGCGGCGAATGCCCGATCTGCGGCGGGACGGTCTTTCGGATGGGGAAGTCGGCGGTACATGAGCAGATGGACGCTCCGGCGGTGCGCCCGCGCGTCAGGCTGGGGCGCGAGACCGTCTACATCGACTTCGCGCCCGCCGACACCGCCATCGCCGAGCAGCTTGCCGCCGCCCTGGAGCGGCTTGGCGTCACCTGCTGGCTGCACGAAGCCGAGCCGCAGGACGTGAACTGGGCGGGCGGCGTGCATCCGGCGCTGAGCGCCTGCGACCGCATGATCTATCTGCTCACGGCGGCGGCGCTCGACGATCCGCAGGTCGAGGCGGCATGGCGCTATTTCCGCCAGAAGAACAAGCCGATTGTCGTCGCGCAGTTCGAGGGTATCGCCCCGCCGGACGACCTGCGCCGCCGCTCACGCTTCGACCTCGCCACCAATTATAAAGCTGCCTTTCGGCAGCTTCTCCAGGCACTAAGCGACCAATAAGCCCTGTGCGACGGAATACAAAGACGACTCTATTGAAAATGGGGTATGTAGGGGCGGGTTTTAAACCCACCCCTACGACGTTATTGCGTCACGGCGCGGCGGTTGCCTCGGCGGTGGTTTCTGCTGTCGCTTCCATTGTTTGTTCCTGCGCGGGCGGCGCGAAGGTGAGTTCCAACGTCGCTCCCGGCTGAATGTTGACCAGGCTGGTCGCTTCGGCGGTGCTTTCCTCCGTCGGCGCGGGGGTCGGCGTGATCGTCGGAATGGGCGTGGGCGTCGCGGGCATCGACTGCGCCGACAGATTGAGCGGCTGGATCACGTAGAACGTGCCCATCGCCATCGCCAGATCACGATCTGCCTGCGAGACGGCGCTCGCCGCGCTGGTGGCTTCCGCCGTCGCTTCGGGAGCAGCCGTGTTCTGCGAAATGCTGTTCAGGTCGACGCCGCTCTCCGGGAAAAGCAGGTTAGCGATGTGCAGCTTGCCGTCCGGCGCGTTGAGCAGGACGGACAGCCCGCTTTCGGTGCTGCCGTCGACGGTCGTGTAGCTGTAGGCGACCGAGAAGCCCTGCCCCAGATCGCGCTGCACAGGCTGAACGCTGACGACGCTGATGCGGCTGCGCTCGCCCTCGACGAAGCTGCGAGCGGCGGCTTCATCGGCGATGGTGATGTTGGCGCGCGCTTCGACGCGCAGCAGCGTGCCGTCGGGTGCGGTGATGCTGGTCGGGCGACCGGGCGCGCTGTCGGTGATCTGCCAGTCGGACGGGTAGCGAATGATGTGGTTAGCGTCCGGGTCGTAATAGGCGTCCCAGTTGAAGGGCGTGCCCTTGAATTCGGTCTGCGGTTGCAGCGACTGGACGAAATTGTCGAGCAGATAGCGCAGGAAGTCGGTGGCGTTTTCGGGTACGAGCACACGCACCACGTAAATCCAGGTGCCGTCCGTCCAGGCGACCTGCCGGGCGACGTAGGTGCGCCCCGACAGCGTCACGGTGAAGTCGATCACCAGACGGTCGTTCTGCATCCGGCGCTCGCTCTCGGTGAAGGTGGTGAAGTTCGACCAACTGGCGGCGATCACCGACTGGCTGAAGTGGTCGGAAAGCTGATCCGCCGTGATCGGCGTGTCGGACGCTTCGACGTAGCTGTCCACAACGCTGAGCATCGTGTTGTTGACCAGATTAACCTGGGCGATGGTCGTGCCCTTGTTGGGCTGGCTGGCGTTCCAGCCGTCGGGCTGCCCGATGCTGAAGATGCCGCTGGGATGCAGATAAACTTTGTCAAATTTGATGGTGCTGAAATCCGCAGGCGGGGGTGGGAAGGTCGGCAGCACGGTGGCTGTCGGCGCGGTCGTGTCGGTCGTCGCCGCGGTGTTCCGGGTGAAGAGCGGCACGATTGCGCCTGCGACCATGACTACCGCCATGAAGATGCCGAGATAAATGCTGGCTCGTTTAGCAGTATTATTCATTACTTTAAACTCCGAAGGACAGGGCGAAACCGGGCGAATCATACCTTAAAAGCGCCACAAAGTTAAGCCTGCGCTACAATCGGGTAATGCAGGCTGAGGACGAAGGGCGATTATGGAAGTCCTGGAAACCCACATTGACCCGCAGGATGCGCGCTTTCAAGCCAACGCCGCGCACAACCGCGCGCTGGCGGCGGAACTGCGCGAGCGGCTGGCGCGGGTGCGACAGGGCGGCGGCGAAGACTACCGCAGGCGGCACGTCGAGCAGGGCAAACTGCTGGTGCGCGACCGCATCGACCACCTGATCGACCCCGGCTCACCCTTTCTGGAAATCGCGCCGCTGGCGGCGTGGGAACTTTACGACGGCGACGCGCCCTCGGCGGGCATTGTCACGGGCATTGGGCGCATCAGCGGCGTCGAGTGCATGATCGTCGCCAACGACGCGACCGTCAAGGGCGGCACCTATTACCCGATGACGGTCAAGAAGCACCTGCGCGCCCAGCAGATCGCGCTGGAGAACAATCTGCCCTGTATCTATCTGGTCGACAGCGGCGGCGCGTTCCTGCCGATGCAGGACGAAGTCTTCCCCGACGCCGACGACTTCGGGCGCATCTTCTACAATCAGGCGATCATGAGCGCGGCGGGCATCCCGCAGATCAGCGCGGTGATGGGAAGCTGCACGGCGGGCGGCGCTTACGTCCCGGCGATGTCCGACGAGGCGGTGATCGTCCAGGGGACGGGCACGATCTTTCTGGGCGGTCCGCCGCTGGTTAAGGCGGCGACGGGCGAGGAAGTCAGCGCCGAGGATTTAGGCGGGGCTTACGTCCACACCCACATTTCCGGCGTGGCGGATCACTTCGCGGAGGACGACGACCACGCGCTGGAGATCGTGCGCGGCATCGCGGCGACGCTCAATCGCCCGCAGAAACCGCGCCCGGCATATCCATCGGAAGAACCGCTCTATCCAGCGGACGAGCTGTACGGCATCCTGCCGACGACCTTCCGCGAGACGTATGACGCCCGCGAGGTGATCGCCCGGCTGGTCGACGGCAGCCGCTTCCGCGAGTTCAAGGCGAATTACGGGATGACGCTCGTCACCGGATTCGCCGCCATCGAGGGCTACCCGGTCGGCGTGATCGCCAACAACGGCGTGCTGTTCAGCGAGTTGGCGCTCAAGGGGACGCATTTCATCGAACTCTGCACGGCGCGGAATATTCCGCTGCTGTTCCTGCAGAACGTGACCGGCTTCATGGTCGGGCGCGAATACGAAGCGGGCGGGATCGCCAAAGACGGCGCGAAGATGGTTCACGCCGTCGCCAACGCCGCCGTCCCCAAGCTGACGGTGGTGATCGGCGGCAGCTTCGGCGCGGGCAATTACGGCATGTGCGGGCGGGCGTATGCGCCGCGCTTCCTGTGGATGTGGCCCAACAGCCGCATCAGCGTGATGGGCGGCGAGCAGGCGGCGAACGTGCTGCTGACGGTCAAGCGCGACCAACTGGCGCGGCGCGGCGAGCCTGACCTGACGCCCGACGAACAGCACGCTTTCAAGGCGCCGATCCTCGACAAATACGAGCGCGAGGGCAGCCCGTACTACTCGACGGCGCGGCTGTGGGACGACGGCATCCTCGACCCGCCGGAGACGCGGCGCGTGCTCGGCTTGGCGCTGAGCGCCTGCGCGAACCAGCCGATGCGCGAGACGAAGTACGGCGTGTTTCGGATGTAGCAAGGCTATAGGCTTGTATATAGAGCTAGTTATAGAATACAATTTCTGAAGGTGACTACTTATATGTCCGGAGCAACAAATGGTCAACACATTTTCATCTCCTACAACAGTAACAAGCGGCGATGAGACTGCGCCAGGCAAGCTATCCGGTGGCGGACATCTGTGCAGTGGTGGGCTTGGCACGCAGCACGTTCTACCATCGGCAGCAGGAGCAGAGCGACGCGGGGCTGCGCGAGGCATTGTCAAGGCTGGCAACCGACTACCCGACCTACGGCTATCGCCGCCTGACGGCACTGCTGGGACGACAGGGCTGGCAGGTGAATCACAAGCGGGTGCAGCGGGTCATGCGGGAAATGGGCTTGCAGCGTCCGGTGAAAAAGCGGAAAACCCGCACTACCAACAGCGACCATTCCTTCCCGCGCTACCCGAACCTTGTCGGCGCTGCCGAAGCCAAACACCCCGACGCTATCTGGGTGGCGGACATCACCTACGTGCGCTTGGAACGCGACTTCGTGTATCTGGCGGTCATTATGGATGTGTTCACTCGGGCGGTGCGCGGTTGGCATCTGAGCCGCTCACTGGATCGTCACTTGACCCTGAAGGCGCTGCGACGGGCGGGATGCAGTACAGGATAAGAAAAACTTGATGTGGTTGGCATAAAAAAGCTTCCAGTTCAGAGTGATTGATTTGACTATATACTTTACCGAAAAATTCGTCGATATTGCGATATGGTCCATGCAAGAAAGACATAGAAATAGTTTTGCTAATCTCCGGACCTGCAAAAAGGTGAAGAATTACTAAATAAACGTGAAGAACAAAAAATAAGCTATGGAAAAGAGACAAATATAATGATTATGACTGCGATCGAAATATACATAATGATGGCGTAGGGTATCGCTCATTAAGTCGAATAAAGCGTAGCACATAAAGAGAAAATCTTCTTGACTCCTTCGACGACACTACGTGGAATCGCCAAGCGATAGCAGAGAGAATGAGGATGTTCTATCTTCAAGGGGTAACCTCTATGGAGGCGAATAATAGTCGTTCGTTAGTATGTCTTGTGAAAGTTACATGAAATTCATGATAAGTATATTTTCTTTCTTTCTAACTCTGTGTATACTCTACGTAAACAAATCATTAACCATGATCATGCGGCGATAACGAGAGGCGTAAGCATTCGGAATGTTTTCAGGGGGGAAAACGCAGCCAGCACACTTCACAGTCATGCCCTGCCTCGCGTTACGTGCCCCCCAATATTACAAAATTGTAGCAAAATTCTCTCTCAGCCGCTAAGGATCAGTATAATAGCCGATAGGATGGAATTATTTCAGTTCCCTGTGCGTTCATCACAAGCCTATCATGTCGCTAGACGAGCTTGAGTAGAGTCGATGCGCCTTTTTATCAGTTATGCTCGCGTTGATAAACCCCGGTGCAAACAGATCATCGATCTGCTTGACATGCACGATGTCTGGCTGGATCAACGCCTGCATATCGGGCAAAAATGGTGGGATGAGATCGTCAAGCGCCTGCACGACTGCGAGGGTTTCGTCTACCTCGTCTCGCCGGTCTCGCTGGCGTCGGAATACTGCCGCCGCGAGCTGGAAATCGCCATCAGCCTGAAGAAGAAAATCTTCCCGGTGGTGATCGAGCCGGGCACGGAAGTCCCGCCGTACCTCTCGCACATCCAGTACGCCGACGTGACCAACGGACTGGATGCCACGATGGTCAAGTCGCTGCTCACGTCGATCTTCATCGCCGAGCGCCAGCTCCGGCAAGCCGAACAGGAGAAGCTGGCGCAGGTAGGGGTAATTTCAACCACGACAGGCACGCGCCGACACCACCGCGCCGCCAATCCCCGTGCCGAATATTCCTGTCCCGTCGAAAGCCGACGGCAAGACGATGCTCGACGACGCGGTGCGCGCTCTGCGCCAGTGCGACTACGACAAGGCGGTTTTTCTGCTCAAGCAGGTGCAGGAAAGCGGCTACATGTCGCGCTTCATCAACATCCACTCGATGCTGCGCGAGGCGGAAGCCGCGCTGGAAAAGCAGGCATACGAGCGCGAGGCGCAGCGCGAGTACGCGCCGATTGCCCTGCTGATGAAGGACGAGACTACCCGCTCGCTGGGCATCACCGCCTTCGACAAGTTCCAGCAGATGTTTCCGGGCTACGACCCCGACAACCTGAAGCAGATTTACAACCAGACGATCCGCACGCAGCCGCCGTTCGACGTACAGACGGCGATGCCGCTGCTGGAGTGGTGCCGCGTCCCCGCCGGGAAGGCGACGACCGAGCGCAACCGCAGCAAGAAATCATTCGAAGTCGCCGAGTACTTCATGAGCAAGTACCCGGTCACCAACGCGCAGTTCCAGTCGTTCATCGACGCGCCGGACGGCTACGGCAACGCGGTCTGGTGGCAGTCGTCGCTGGAAGTGCGGCGCTGGCACGCCGATCATCCCAAAGCGATTGAAGCTCCGCCGGGGCAGCCGACGCACCCGCGCACCTACGTCTGCTGGTACGAGGCGACGGCGTTCTGCCAGTGGCTGAGCTACAAGACGGGCTGGACGGTCAAGCTGCCGACCGAGCAGCAGTGGCAGCGCTCGGCGCAGGGCGACAGCGGCTGGCGCTTCCCCTGGGGCGCGCGCTTCGACATGAACCTGTGCAATACCAAAGAGACCGAGGCGAAAGGCTCGACGCCGGTCACGCAGTATCCCAAGAGCGCCAGCCCTTACGGCGTGTGCGACCTGCTCGGCAACGTATGGGAATGGTGCTCGAACGGGCACGCTTCCGGCGAGATCACCGACGTGACGGTCGACATTCTGCGCGTGGTGCGCGGCGGCTCGTTCATGAGTCCCAAGAAGCGCACCAACATCAACTTCCACTACTTCCTCAACCCGCTCTACCGCTACCAGTCCATTGGCTTCCGCATCGTCTGCGAGACGGGCGCGGAGTTCATGAGCATCTAAGCCGACGGCTCAGCACGTTTCCGCGCCGAGCCGTCGCTCAATCCAATCACTTACTGCAGCGGCGTGAAGAAGGTCAGGCTGTCCACCAGCTTGTTGAGGATGGTCAGCGCCGTGTCGCTGTTGTCGGCGGGCACGTCCATGTCGAATGTGTAGGTGGCGTTGTTCGCGTCGGAGCGCACGACGATGACGGAGCCGTTGCGCGCGCTGCCGTCATCCGCGGTGTACGAGTAGCCGAACCACTGCGCGAGCGTCGGATCATTCCCAAGCGCCGCCGGGTCGCCGACCTGAGCATCCTGCAGGCTGTTTTCCTGGTCGATCATGTCCTGTACCACCGTGTCAATGTCGGCGTCCTGATTGCCGACGTAAATCGACATCGCGCCGTCGGAACTGTCGATCACAAGCTGATCGACCTCGCCGGAGTCGTTGGTAAGCTGGGTCGGGTCTGTCCAGTCCCAGGGGTAGAGGAAGTTGATCCCCCACTCGACATCCTTGAAGCCGCGCCAGGCGGTGTCCAGCCCGCTGTTATCGACGTGCGTCGCCTGAACCGAGAGCGAGCTGTTGCCCGCCAGATCCTGAAGCAGCATCCCCAGGCTTGTAATCGCCGGACGGGGCGGGGGCATAGGTGTAAGTGAACGGCTCGACGCCGTAAACCAGTGCGGTCGCGCCCGGCTGCGCGGTCAAGCCATCGGCGGTGTAGAAATACTGGTTGGGGATAAACTGGTCGCCTGGCTGAACGCGAATCTCACTGAGCTGACCGTTCTCGTCCGTCCCGTAGGTGGCGAGCGCTTTCTGCTTATCCGTATCAAAGACGATTGCCGCCTCGACTCTGCTCCCCGGACTGCTGCGAAACGTAGGTGCCGGCGATAGTCCCCTGCGGCAAGCCGGGATCGTTGACGAACAGCACTGCCGGAGTCTGCGTCGTGCCGTCGCTGATCGTTAGCGTTTCGACGTTCCAGGCGAAATCGTTGCCCTGGCTGGCGCCGCTCGGAAATTCGTTGATGGTTCGACCGTCCGGCAGGACAGACGAGAACGACAGCGGCGCGGTATCGACCAGCAGATTCGTGCCGTCCGGCTGATTCGAGCACGGCGACAAAAGAGAGATTGGCGATACCTTCGCCGTTGGTGTCGAAGATCACGACGGGCGGGTCGTAAATGCTCGCCGTGCCGCCGTCTGGCAAAATCTGCGTGATGTTGATCGACAGCTTGTCAGGCGTCAGCGCGGTCTCTATCGTCTGATGCAGCGTGTCGAGGAAGCCGCTCCAGTCGCCCATCTGCGGGTTCGCATCGGCATAAGGGATGGTATCCGGCGATGACGCCGTTCGGCAGGGCAGCGGTGGCGCTGTTGGTCGGTAAATAGATCGCCATGCCGTGCGCGTCGGGGAGATATTGATCGGCGCTGCTGATGACGACCGCCGACTGGGCGGCATCGGCGACATCCTGCGCCGCCGCCGCGAGATCGGGATCGATGTCCGCCTGTCCGTTGATCAGCCCCATGAAGCTGATCAGATCGACGGACGAGAAGTAGTCGGTGTCGCCACTCAGGGCGCTGCTGGAATCCGTGCCGAAGCGCTGGGCGTTGACGCGCGCCACGCCGAGCGCCGACAGCTTGTCGAGCGTATCCTGATCGGCGGAGGCGGTGAAGGCGTCGAGTGCGTCGACCACCGCCGGAATTTTGCTCTCGTCGATCAGCCCCAGGTCGATCTTTGGTGCGCGCGAACAGCACCGGAATAGTACGCCATGTAGGCGTTGACGATGTTTGTGCCGAATGTTTCGGCGTCCATCGTCGGGTCCTGCGCAAGCTGCGTGAACGGCGTGGTGTATTCCCAGCCATCCACCGGGAATGACTTCCTCGGACGCCAGCACGTACTGTGTGTACGGCTCCAGCGCCCGGTAAACCTCAAGCTGCCCCATCAGGCAGGCGTCGAAGCCGATCAGGTCGAAGCCGTCAATGCCGGTCTGTGCCTGGATCTCGCCGAGCGCCTGCACCAGCTCCGGCAGTTGCAGCATGTCGTTGTTATTGGTCTCGTCGGGACCGTTGCCGAGCCAGCCCGCGCCATGCGTGGAGATCGTCAGAGCGTAGTGCTGCGCCGGGTAATTCTGGATCGCCCAGGTGACGAAATCGACCAGCGTCTGCGGATCGCCCATGTCGAGTTCGCCCATGTCCTCGACGGGCTGCGTGTTGAATTCCAGCCCGATTTCGAGGTTATGGATAATCCCGTCAACCTGCGTCTCGTCGTCCGGGTTGACGCCCACGCTGGTCAGCCGCTGGCGATACGTGGTCAGGTCGCTCTGGCGCAACTGCGCCGCCGCCGAGATCAGGTCGTGATAATCCTGCCCCGCCTTCGCATAAGCAAAAGCGAGAATTTCGTCGAGTTTCTGTTCGTGCGTCAGGACAGGCTGGTCTTCGTGCTGGAGCAGGAAACGGCGCGTGTCCGTCCAGTCGCCGAAGCCGGTCTCATAGCCGGGCGCGCGGTCAACCTGCGCGACGATGTTCACCCGGTCACTGCTTGGGGCAGCCTGCATTTCCGCCAGGTCGCCGTAGATGTTTTTTTCGAGGTTATTGTCGCCGTTGTAGTACACCAGGTACGTCCAGTCGGCGACACCGGACTGCGCTTGAGCGGGCGCGAGCAGCGTGACAAACGCGAACAGGCATAAGGCGATGATCGAGAGCGGGCGGCGCATAGAATTCGTCCCTTCAAAAGGTTATTTATTCGATTGCCGAAAATTTCAGTGCTGTAATATTGTATGCTCGAATTTATCGGGCGATCATTAGAATACGATCACCCCGCGCGCCACGCCGCCCGTGAGCATCTCCGCAAACGCTTCGTTGATCTCGTCGAGCCGCCACGTGCGCGAGACCAGCTCGTCCAGCTTGAGCCTGCCATCCACGTAATAGTCGAGCAGCAGCGGGAAGTCGCGGCGGGCGTCGACCGAGCCGTAATAGCTGCCCTTGATGGTCTTCTCCTGCCGCGTGATGATCGAGCCGGGCAGGTTGGTCGCCGACCCCATCGGCGACAAGCCCGCCAGCACGACCGATCCGCCTGGTCGCGCGGCGTCGAACGCCAGCTCCTGCAATTTCGGCAAGCCGACCGCCTCGAATGCGCGATCCGCGCCCCGTCCGCCGGTCAGCGCGCGGATGTCCTCCAGCACGTGATCGGTTGCCGGGACGAAATCGGTCGCGCCGAACTGCCGCGCCAGCGCCTCTTTCGCCGGGTTGGTATCGACGGCGATGATGGTCGTCGCGCCGCCCAGCGCCGCGCCCTGCAAAATGTTCAAGCCGACGCCGCCGCAGCCGAGCACGACCACGCTTTCGCCGGGCTGCACGGGCGAGGTGTAGAGCGCCGCGCCGACGCCCGTCGCCACCGCGCAGCCGACCAGCGACGCCGTGATCAGCGGGATTTCCTGGCGGATGCGGATGCAGCTTTGCTCCGGCACGACCGTGTATTCGGCGAAGGCGGCTAAGCCGCAGTAAGCGTAAACCGGATCGCCGTCCAGCGAGAGCCGGGTCGTGCCGTCGAGCATCGTCCCCGCCCAGATCGGCGCGGTGAAGGTGTCGCACAGGTTGGGCTGGTCGTGCTGGCAGTAGAAGCACTCGCCGCAGGCGGGGCACCAGTTGAGCACGACGTGATCGCCGGGCTGAAGATTGGTCACGCCCGCGCCGACGGCATCGACCACGCCCGCGCCCTCGTGCCCGCAGACGACCGGCATCGGGTGGCGTGTCGTGCCGGAGACGAGGTGATAATCGCTGTGGCAGACGCCGCAGGCAGCCAGCTTGACGCGCACTTCGCCCGCGCGCGGCTCGTCTAAATCCAGCGTTTCGATGGTGAAAGGGGTGTTGGGTTGGCGCAGCAGCGCCGCGTGCATTCGCATGGGGATGATCCTCTACGTATCAAAGCGGGATGATTTTAACCAGCGAAAGACTGAGGATGCCAAGAACCAGTTGGTCCCAGGCGAAGCGCACCTATGCCAGCAGTTGGGTCTTTGTAAGAACTGAACGCGGAATTCAGCGTAAAATGTACTCGTCCTGTCGCGTCCTCAAACCGTAAAGTATTCGCTTGACTTTCCAAACTGAAACGCATATGATTTTCGGTGAGTAGAACGAAAGTAGGGGGCAACTCAATACGCGCCGTTCTATTTCTAGGTTCAGTGCCTCGGTTGAGGCGTATTTTTTCAAGGAGTGGTTCGGCGATGTCCGAGCGGATTGAAGGTACGGTCAAGTGGTTCAACAGCACGAAGGGCTTCGGCTTTATCGCTCGTGAGGGCGCGCCGGATGTGTTCGTGCATTATTCTGCTGTTCAGGGCAACGGCTACCGCACGCTCGAAGAAGGGCAGAAGGTTGAATTCACGCTGGAACAGGGACCGAAGGGTCTGCAAGCCAGCAATGTCGTGGTTCTCTAAGTTCGTTCTACCGGACACAGGAAAGCCACAGAGCGCCACCCGCAAGGGTGGCGTTTTTTGTTTTGAGGAGCAGTCAGCAAAAAACGCCTGCCCGCTTGGCGCGGCGGCGTTTTCCGTGTATGTTCATTAGCTGAACGCTGACGGCTGACCGTTAGGAGCTGCTGATGATCGAGATTGACCGCGCCACGTTGTTCGGGCTGGTGGCGTCCATCGCCGGGCTGCTGTTCGTGCTGGAGCTGGTGCGCCAGCGCAAGCTGCGCGAGGATTATTCGCTGCTGTGGCTGGCGACCACCCTCGTCCTGATCGTCCTGAGCGTGTCGCGCCCGCTGCTCGACAGCTTCGCCGCGCTGCTGGGCGTCGTCACCTATCCGCCCGCCGCGCTTTTTCTGGTGGCGATAGTTTTCATGCTGTTCATCCTGCTGCACTTCTCGACAGTACTGACGCGGCTGGCGCGCGAGAACAAGGACATCGCCCAGCAGATGGCGATCCTGCGCTGGGAACTGAGCGAGGCGCGTCGTGGGTCAGACCAGGGCGCGGGCGACGACCAGAACAGCCATCAGGGCGATGACGTAAATCGTTAGCACCCAGTAGCGGTTCTTGAGCGGGTTGATGTCCTCGCCGAGCAGCTCGTTGGGGTGTTCGGGATGCTGGCGCAGGATGAAGATCGGACCAATCGCCCACGCCAGCACCAGCCCGCCGATGATGCCGCCCAGGTGCGCCCAGTTATCCACGAGGATGGCAGCGCCGCCGAAGCCGGTCAGCGCGCCCATGAACAGGTTGATCACCGCCAGGAAGATCAGGCTCTGCATCTGCGCGCGTCCACGCCCACCGAGCAGCTTGCGGTGCTGGTACAGATAGATGAACTGCGCCGCCATCACCGAGAAGACCGCGCCCGACGCGCCGACCGAGTAGATGTCCGCGCCGCTGAGCACCGCGCTCATGACCGACCCCGTCAGCCCGCCGAGCAGATAGATCGCCGCGAAGCGAACGTGCCCGAACAACTGCTCCACCTGCCTGCCGATCACGTAGAGGATGTACATGTTGAAGATGATGTGCAGGCTGTTTTGCAGGGCGTAGCCGCCGCGCGCCGTGAAGATGCTGGCGTGCAGGAACATCGACGTGAGCAGGCGGTAGATTTCGCCGTGTACCACCACGTCCGAGGGATGATTCGCGCCCCACAGGAAAATCTGCTCATCCAGCGCGGGCGAAATCGCGCGGATCAGGAAGACGAGCACGTTGATGACGATCAGGGCGTACATCACCGTCGGTCGCACCGTCGGGATGTGCAGGATCATCTGCTGGCGCGGCGGCGTCTGCCCGGACGGCGCAGGCTGCTGCATCGGCTGGCGTTCGAGCGGGTGGGGCTTGCGCCGCTCCGGAGGTGGATCATTGAGCATCTGAAGGGGCTTCCAGTATAATGTCACTGCCAGTTCAAGGAGGTCATTATGCCAGTTTACGAGTACCGCTGCAATGCGTGCGGTCGTAAAGCGGCGCTTTTCTACAAGACGTACAAGGATTACGACGCGGCGACCGCCAGTCACACGCAGACCTGCCCCCACTGCGGCAGCCACCAACTCACGCGCCTGATCAGCCGGGTCGCCATTCAGAAACCGGGGCACGATTATGCCAACATGTCGTCGGGCGAGATGCTGAACGTGCTGGAAGGCGGCGACAGCCGCGAAGTCGGCAGGATGATGCAACAGCTTGGGCAGGACGAAGCCATCGACGACCCCGCGCTCAGCGAGATCAGCGAACGCCTGATGAAGGGCGACGACCCCGACAAGATCGAAGCCGATCTCGGCGACATGGGCGATACGGGCGTGGGCGGCGCGCCCGGCGGCGCTGCTGACCTCGAATGAGTCCCGCCCCGGAGACGGCGTTTCAGGCGCTACTCGGCGTCGCGGAGAGTACGCTGGAGAGCACGCCAGTCCTTTTGACGGGACTGCGCGTGCTCGACTGGGGGCGGGCGCTCGTCCTGACGGGGACGGTAGGCGACGCGGCGTTCGAACTGCGCTACGACGACTGCCGCGAGCTGCGCTGGCGTGTCTACGTCGCCGAGAGCGCGGCTGCGACCCCGCTGGTCAGCTTCGCGCCGGGCAGGGATCAGCAGCGCAGCCCGGCGCAGCTCTTGACGGCGCACTTCGGTTTGTCGCTGTATTACGGGAGTTTCACCATCATCAAACCTTGAACTAACCTGACCCTCACGCTTTCCCTACAATACTCGATGTTAAAATTTAACTTATGAATGATCGCTCCGTTTACATCTGCTACAGCCGCAGCCACAGCGCTGCGCTCGCTCTGGCGCTGTTTCACACGCTGCGCGCCAGGAATTGCGACGTGTTCATCGACGCGGGTGACTTCGACTGCCGCGATGTCCTTGATCTCGCGCAGATCGAGGCGCGCGCTCACTTCCTCGTTCTGCTCGCGCCCGGCTTAATCGAAACCTTCCAGAAGCGCGGACGATCCGCTGCGCCGCGAAGTCGATCTGGCGATGCGCAGACGGCGCAACGTCGTGCCGCTGCTGACCAACGGCTTCAGCTTCAGCGCTACGTCTGCGGGGCAGGAGATCGGCATACTGCGGCGCTACTATGCGCTGCCGCTCGCGCCGGAAACGCTGGAGCAGACGGCGACGCTGATCGAGGCGCGCCTCAACCAGCGCATCTTCGGCGCGTTGACGCCGATCCCACCGGAGCAGCAGGACACCGCGCAGCAGCGCATCGCCGCAGCGGCGCGCCAGCCGATCCCCGGCGCGGACGAGCTGCGCGCGGAAGTCATCTTCAATCAGGCGCTGGGGCGCAGCTCGTCAGGATTACGCCGGAAAGCTCAGCGACTTGAACGAGGCGCTGCGCCTGAACCCGCGCCACGTCTACGCGCGCTTCAACCGTGCGCTGACGCGGCGGCGCAGCGGCGACGAAGCGGGCGCGGTCGAGGACTACGACGAAGTGCTGCGCCTGAACCCGCGCTTCTACAAGGCGTACAACAACCGCGCCGAACTATACTTTCGCGCACGGCGCCTACGGCAAAGCGCTGGCGGATTACGAGCAGGCGACGGCGCTGCGCCCGAACTACGTCATGTCGATGGCGGGCAAAGCGGTCACGCTGCACGCGCTGGGGCGGGTCGACGAGGCGCTGCTCCTGTGGAAGCGGTTGATGGCGCAGGACGAGCGCTTCCACGATGCCGTCTGGGTCGGGCGGGAGCTGCGCCTGCCGATGGCGATGATCGACGAGATGCACCGGCTGACGCTGAACCTGCACACCTTCCCTCATGCGTCTGACGCTTGACGGCGCGCTGCGCGCGTTCACGCCGATCAAGGCGTTCCGCGAGGCGCACGGGCTGCCGCCGGAGTTCGGCGTCGCGCTGTTCGAGCCGAAGGACTTCACCGGCTTGGGGCGCATCGATCAGGTGGGCGCGGAGCTAAACGGCGTGCGCGCGGCGGTGCTCGCCGCCATCCCCCCGAATTTGCCGCTGCAACAATGGCTGACGTTCGCGCTCGAACTGACGCGCTTGTTCACGAAAAAGCTCTACGAGATCAACCCGAAAGTCAGGCTGCGCGACGTGGAGATCGAATTCGCCGCCGCCGGGTTCGCCGACGTGTGTCAGGCGGTGGTCTACGCGCTGCTGAGCGCGCGCGGCGCGGAACCGCCGTCCTTCGAGGCGATCTACGGCGACTGGCTCGACCAGTCGGCGCGCGTCTCGCAGACCGTTCATCGCTATGACGACTGGCAGGTGCAGATCGTCACGCACGCTTACGGGCGTGCCGGGCTGGTCGTGCGGGCGGGCGATGAGACGTACTACGTGCAGGATTCGTCGCTCGGCTGCCCGGCGGAAGGCTACATGATGGCGCTGCTGGCAGATGTCGCCGCGCGCATCCGGGCGTCGGCGCGCGCGTAAGGGTGTATTTCATCAGCAGCCGAAGGGCGTGGTGATGTTGAAGGCGTTGCCGATGTCGTAGAGGTCGTAGCGCATCAGCACCTGCCCGGTGACGGGAAGCTGGCGGTCGAAGATGACCACGTTGGTCACGTCGAGGTTCAGATAGAAGCGCACGACGGCGTTGTGCGTGGGCGAAATCCACATCTCGCCGCTGTTGAGGTGGACGGAGCCGTTGTCGCCGACGTGGATCGACGGCAGGATCAGGTCGTCCGAGGTGAAGTTGAACAGGTAAACGTCCTCGCCGTTGATGGTAGCGTGCTGCCCGCCCGGCTCGGCGCGGCTGACGCCGCCGACCAGCTCACCTGCACGTAAATCGGCGGCGGTCTTGGCGTCGGGCGTGTTCTTGGCGCAGGTACCGCTGCGCACGAGGAAGGCGTCGGGTCCAAGCTGGACGGCTTCGGTGGAGCTGTCCTCCGGCTGCCCGATCAATTCGCCGGACGTGCTGACGAGGATGTGCCGCGCCGACGCCAGTTGATTGAACGAAACTTCCGCCCGCGCCGAAGCATTCGCCTGACGCGGCGTGTTGGCGAAAATACCCTCGAAATCCAACTGAACGACGTAGCGCCAGCCAGGGAGATCATTGAGCAGGTTGTCCACGTTGGTGAAGGTCGTGACCGTGCCGTTGTAGGGCGCGGGGGGGGCATTCTGCGTCAGCGGCAGCGCGGTCGCCAGGTCGCTGAGCGAGGCGCGCGTTGGGATGTCTTGAGGCTGCAAGCCGCGCGGCGTCGTGCAAGCCGCCAGCGCGATCAGCATCAGCCAGAATAGTCGCTTCAAGGCGCGATCCCCCTGCGAATGATCATGGATGGATTGTAACGCGACGCTCAATTCGGCGCACGTTGTTCAAGGCGCGCTGTTTTTCACGCCGGAAATCTTTTATCATTAGGGCAAGTCAAAAGTTAAAAGTGACAGGTTAAAAGTAGTCTTCTTGCGGTCTGCGGTGGGGCGGAAACGCGCCTCCTCTCTTAACTTCCTGCTTTTAACTTACTGAGGTGTCTTATGGGTCTTCCTGAGAGCATTCTGGTCATCGGTCATCGCAACCCCGATACGGACGCGATTGCGTCGGCGGTGGGGTATGCCTGGCTGCTCAACCAAATCGACGGCGCGAGCTACATCCCCGGACGCACGGGGCAGGTCAATGCGCAGACGGGCTTCGCGCTGGAGCGCTTCGGCGTCGACGCGCCAACGCTGATCCCCGACGTGCGCCCGCGCGTCAGCGACCTGAGCGAGATGCTGCCGTATCTGCACGAAGGGCAAACGCTCCTGCACGCCTGCCAGACGATTGCGCGCACGCGCCGCCCCGCGCCGCTGCTGGACGCGGATCAGAAGCCGCTGGGGCTGCTCTCCGGCGCGGGCTTGTTCGCGCACCTCGCCGACGCGCTCAGCTCGACCTCGGTGCTGGCGCTGGCGAAGGAGTTCGATCTGCCCGCCGAGACCGCTATCGACTCAGACAGCACCCTGCTCAGCGCCGAGGAGTTCGCCCGCGACGTGCTTGGTCAGGTGATGCGCACCGAGCAGGACGATTTCATCGTCGTGGACGAGGACGGGCATTACGCCGGGCTGTGCCGCCGCGCTACGCTGATGTCGCCGCCCAGGCGCAAGGTCGTCATGGTCGATCACAACGAGCTGGCGCAGGCGGTCGCCGGGCTGGAAGAAGCCGAGGTGATCGAGGTGCTGGATCATCACCGCCTGAGCACGATCCCGACCGCCGTGCCGATCCGCTTCTACGTCGATCCGGTGGGAAGCTGCTCGACGCTGGTGCTGGAGCGCGCGCTGGAGGCGGACAAGACGCTCCCGCCGCCGATTGCCGGGATTTTGCTGTGCGGCATCCTCTCGGATACGCTGATCTTCCGCTCACCGACGGCGACTCCGCGCGATCACGCGGCGGCGCTCAAGCTGGCGCGCATGGCGAAGCTGGCAGCCGACGACGCCAGCGACGATCAGGTCAATGGCGCGATCAACGAACTGGGCGAGGCGCTGCTGGGCGCGAGCGCGGGCTTGGGCAGCCGTCCGGCGGACGAAATCGTCAACACCGACATCAAGTTCTATGAAGAGAGCAGCTTCAAGGTCGGCATCGCGCAGGTGGAAGTCTCCAACTTCGCGGAACTGCCGGGGCGTCTGGACGACATCCGCGAGGCGCTGCAAAAGCTGGTCGATAACCAGAAGCTGGCGCTGGCGATGCTGATGGTGACGGACGTGGTGCGCGGTAACAGCCGTCTGGTGGCGGTTGGCGCGCCGCGCATCGTCAACGCGCTGCCTTACGCGCGGCAGGACGACGACACACTGGAAGCGCCGGGGATGATGTCGCGCAAGAAGCAGCTTTTGCCGACGGTGCTGGCGGCGCTGGCGCAGGCGGTGTAGCCAATGCCTCAACAGAAGGTGCACCCCTGCCGGTCAGAAGCAGATAACCTGCTTCTGACCGGCATCAAGACTTACTGAGGGTTGACGACTACGAATGTCACATGCGGGTCGCTGGGCGGATTTTCAAGAAATCCGGCATCATCGCCTTTGAGCTGCTGATCAAAGAACGCCAGCACATAGGTGCGAATGAGCGTATAAGCCTGGTCTGGATCGATAGCACCGACCATATCAGCCGGGAGCAGCGCCCCATATACTTTGGCAATAGTCAGTAAATCGGGCACCAAGGTCGTATGCACCGAATCCGCGAGCTTAAAACTCATGCCGGGGTGGGCGTTTTCCAGATCGGCTTGGGGGCTGTCGTTGCTGCTGCCGGATTGCATGATCATGAAAGGCTTGGTCAAACCTGTCTGCGCGACTGCGCCAAACAGGGTGCCTTCCATATCGAGTGCTGCGGCGACGCGGGTGTCATCATGAGCGATCTCGGCTGCTGCCGCCCCACCAAAGGAATGTCCAAAAGCACCGACGTGATCCAAATCGAGATGTCCAGCCAGAAGTGGATCGTCCTCGTTCAGCTTTTCGAGCGTATCGAGCGCGAATTCGGCGTCGGCTGCCCAGATAGCGGCGGTTTTCTCGATATTCGCATCGTTTACCTGGCTGTCGAGGTCACCGGCTGGAACGAGGCGGCCATCTGCAAATTCGACGGCGGGTTCACTGTAAGGATGCCACAGTGCCGCGATCACGTAGCCGTGACTGGCGATGTCTTCCAGAAGCGACGTGTAGTAGGCTGTTGATGCGCCAAAACCGGGCGAGAAAATCAGTACAGGGAATTTTCCCGGTACAGCGGGCTGGCTGTCGTAGGTGTGGGTCGTGATATTGAAGAGAAAATCAGCGAAGCCGCTTTGGGCGGCGCTGACTTTCTGAAGCGCGGGTGTCATATAGGACGCGATTGCCGCGTCCGCTGCGGGATCCGCCGGATAATAGACCGTGACCTGAATTTCGCGCTTATCATCTGGATCAGCGGTGAACGTTTCTTCCCGGTTTGGATCGGTCAGGTCATACGATGTGCGGCTCACTTTGTAGCCGCCTGTCAAGTCCGGGAGGACGAGCGCTGCCTGAGCCGAGACGGGCGCGATCTGTGCGCAGATGAAGATCGCGCAGAGCACTAGAAACACGTGTTGACGTTGCATATTGACCTCTCTCCTGAATGGATATGCGCATTAATACGTGTCGGCAGCCCCGAAGGTCGCAGAAGGGCAACACATCAAACTTACAGTGAAGTTCATGTCTTAGGGGTTCGCAAGAGTTCAGAGTGATTTGGATGCGTTTGCCGTGCTCACCGCCTGTTTGCGGATTGACAGCACGCGAGGCGTCCATTACAATTTCTTTGCTGTGTCGCCTGCGCGAAACGGGCTTGTACTGCGGCGTCGCCACATGATAAAATGCGCGTCACGCCGCCGTAGCTCAATGGCAGAGCATCCGCCTTGTAAGCGGACGGTTAAGAGTTCGAGCCTCTTCGGCGGCTTGGGCAAGTGTAATATTCTTGGGTCGGTGTCCCGAGTGGCAAAGGGGGCGGGCTGTAAACCCGCTGGACTTAGTCCTTCGGAGGTTCGAGTCCTCCCCGGCCCACACCACGAGCACGCCTCGTTGGTTCTGAATGCCCCAATAGCTCAGTCGGTAGAGCGTACCCTTGGTAAGGGTAAGGTCATCGGTTCAAATCCGATTTGGGGCTTTCGATCACACGTTACGAAGCGAAGATCAATATAGTCAGGATGAGCGAAGATGGCGAAGAAGGGGAATCGGCTCCTCGTCAAGATGCGTAGCAGCGAGAGCGGTCACATGTATTACACGCAGAAGAACCGCCGCAACGACCAGGGGCGTCTTGAATTGAAGAAATACGATCCGATTGTGCGTCGTCACGTGATCTACCGCGAGACGAAGTAATTGACCGGAGGCTTCAAGCCATAGTACAATGTGACTGTGGCGTTACCATTTAGGGGCATGGTGTAATGGTAACACAACGCTCTCCAAAAGCGTCATTCTGGGTTCGAGTCCTAGTGCCCCTGTTTACACCTGAAGACACCGCCCCTTGCGGCGGTGTCTTTCATAACGGCAAATAGACATCACGCGTTTTTTATAAGGAGCAAGTCATGTCAGCCGACAAAACGATAGGGGAAGACGAGCAGACCGGGCGTCGCCGTCGCTCGGTACTCACGCGCAACCGCCCCGACGAGATACCCGAAGAAGAAGACGACGAGGTCGAGGATCGCAGCGTCACGGCTGCCAAGGGACGGGCGACCCCCAGCCGCCGTAAGCTGGAAGACGAAGTCGAGACCAGCAATTTCCTGACGCGCTCACTCGGCAGCCTGCGCGAATATTTCGACGGCGTGCGCTCCGAGCTGGACAAAGTCGTCTGGCCTACGCGCGATGAAACCCAGCGCCTGACCATCATCGTGTTGATCACGCTGGTCGCCAGCGCGATTGTCCTCGGCGCGATCAGCTTCGTCTTCACGGAGCTGTTCCGCATCGGTCTGGGCGCGCCCATCATCCTGCTGGCGGTCATGCTCGTCGCCGTCGTGGGGGGGCTGGTGGTCTACCGCTACAACAACAGGCGGTCATCTTATTAAGTGCCGGTTGCTAAATGCAGGGCAGAATTTCGCCCGGTGGAAGTTTGGAGTGAGGAGCCAATCGGATGCCTGATGACGTGAATTTTCAGGACTACGATGCCGAACCCGTGTATCTGGATGAAGAAACGAATGCTGACGACAGTAACGCGGCGCCGATTTTAGACGACGATCAGGTCAAGCTGTCGAGCGAGAAGCTGTGGTACGTCGTGCATTGCTATTCCGGGTACGAGAAGAAGGTTTGCCACGCCATCGAGCAGCGTATCGAGACGATGGGAATGCGTGACCGTATCTTCGACGTGATCGTGCCCACGCAGGAAGAAATCGAAGTCAAGGACGGCAAGCGCAAGACGGTCGAGAAGCGCGTGTTTCCCGGCTACATCCTGGTCGAGATGAAGATGGACGAGGACTCGTGGTACGTCGTCCGCAATACGCCGGGCGTGACCGGGTTCGTCGGCATGGGCAACGACCCGACGCCGCTGCGACCGGAAGAAGTCAAGCAGATTATGGATCGCATGTCCGACGAGGCGCCGAAGATCAAGGTGTCGTTCAAGGTCGGGCAGCGCGTGCGCATCATCAGCGGACCGTTCAACGATTTCCCCGGCACGGTTGCCGCCATCGACCCCGACAAGTCGAAGGTGCGCGTGATGGTGAATTTCTTCGGTCGGGATACTCCGGTCGAACTGGATTTCCTGGAAGTCGAGAAAATCTAACCCCCTATGCAGAAATCGAATCAAGACAATCAACAGTTCCGAATCGGTCAGCGGGTGCGCGTCATCAGCGGACCGTTTCGTGATTTTCCCGGCAGAGTTGCCGCCATCGACGCGATGAAGTCTGAAGTGCGCGTGACGGTCAACTTCTTCGGCAAGAATACCGCGCTCAAGCTCGGTTACGTGGAAGTAGAGACAGTTTAGTCCGGCGATTCGCTTTGAGCCATTAGCTACCAGCTAAAAGCCAACTGCTGATCGCTTGAAAATCGTTCGTGGGAGGGCGTCCCGAAACGCCCGTCAGACCACAGGAGAAAAAGCATGGCAAAGAAAGTCAAGGCAGTCGTCACCCTGCAATTGAATGCGGGCAAGGCGAACCCCGCACCGCCGGTCGGTCCCGCGCTGGCGCAGCACGGCATCAACCTGATGGGGTTCTGCAAGGATTACAACGCGCGCACCTCGAACCGCATCGGCGAGATCATCCCGGCGGAGATCACCATCTTCACCGACGGCTCGTTCCGCTTCGAGCTGAAAAGCCCACCCAGCACCTTCCTGATCAAGAAAGCGGCGGGCATCGACAAGGGTTCGTCCGTGCCGCAGTCGCAGAAGGTCGGCAAGGTCACGCGCAAGCAGCTTGCGGAAATCGCGGAAGTGAAGCTCAAGGACATGAACACGCAGAACATCGACGCGATTGTCCGTCAGCTTGAAGGCACCGCCCGGCAAATGGGCGTGGAAGTGATCGATTAGTCATCTCATCAGTGATTGGTTGTTCGTTTTTAGCTAAAGACTGAGAACCCAAAACCAATCGCTGCATTTTTCGTTCGTGGGAGGGTCTGCCACCCGCTTAACCACAGGAGTTCAGCAAATGGCGAAACACGGTAAACGTTACACGGCGCTCGAACAGCAGTTTGACCGCCAACAGTACTATCCCCTCAAAGACGCGGTCGGCATGATCAAGAACATGGCGACCAGCAAGTTCGACGAGACCGTCGAGCTGCATTTTCACCTGGGTATCGACCCGCGTCACAGCGACCAGCAGGTGCGCAGCACCGTGCTGCTGCCGCATGGTCTTGGCAAGACGGTGCGCGTGCTGGTCTTCGCCGAAGGTGAAGACGCTCGCGCTGCCGAAGCCGCAGGCGCGGACATCATCGCCGACGACGAAGTGATCCGCCGCATTCAGACCGAGAACTTCCTCGACTTCGACGCCACGCTCGCCGTGCCGAGCATGATGCCGAAGGTTGGTCGTCTCGGTCGTATTCTGGGCACGCGCGGCTTGATGCCGAACCCGAAAGCCGGGACGGTCGTTCAGCCCGCCGACCTCGGTCGTGCGATTGAAGAACTGAAAGCCGGTCGCGTCGAGTTCCGCAACGACAAGACGGGCAACCTGCACGTCCCGGTCGGCAAAGCCAGCTTCGAGCCGGAGCGCCTGCTCGAAAATGCGCAGGCGATCATCGACGCGGTCAACCGCGTCAAGCCCGCAGGCGTGAAGGGCGTGTACGTTCGCCGCGCCGTCATCACTTCGACGATGAGTCCGGGCGTGCGCGTGGATTTAAGCGGCGTCAGCACATAGATGATTTCTGTGGGGGGCAGGTCTGGGCTTGCGAAGCAAGCACCTGCCCCTACGATTCCCTCATGTCCCTGACGTTCGTCTCCGGCGACCCTTTCCTGACACAACAGCAGATTCTCGCCTTCGGCAGCAACGCCGCCGGGCGCACCGAAACGACGCCCCTGGCGACGACGCTGCTGACGCGCTATCCGGCTGCGTTCGCCAGCTACGGCAAGCTGTGCCATCAGGGACGTATCACGCCGGGGATGACCTGGCTGTGGCGCGAGAGCAAGCCCGCGCTGGCGTTTCTGGTCGTGCGCGAGACGCCGGTCGGCGCGACCCGCCTGCGCTATGTCGATGCCGTCATGATGGCGCTGGCGCGCGATTATCGCCGCGAGAACATTGGCAGCGTGGCGATTGCGCCGCTGGGCGCTGATCACGAAAGCGAGACGATCCGCGAAGTGATCGAGCGCTGGCTGAGTCAGTCGGCGCTGTCCGTCGTCGTCTACACGGATTACCATCCCGGCGTCGCCGCCGAGTAATACCCTTGCTTTGCCCTGTGATAGCTCGTTACAATGTGGAACACCGAACAAAGGAGACCGCAATGTCTGAAGCGCAGAACAAAGAAGTGACGCGCCGTTTCAGCGCTGAAGTGTGGGGCGAAGGCAATGCCGCGCTCGCCGACGAGTTAATCGCGCCCGATCTGGTCGAGCATACGCCCTTCCCGTCGCAGACGCCGGGGCTGGAAGGACACAAGCAGGTGCTGGCGATGTTCCGCGCTGCCTTCCCCGACCTTAAGGTGACGGTCGATGACGTGATCGCCGAGGGCGACCTGACCTATTTAAGCTGGCACGGCGACGGCACGCACACCGGCGAGATGATGGGCATCCCGGCGACGGGCAAGCCCGTTCACGTCACGGGCATGGACATCCTGAAGCTGGAAAATGGCAAAATCAAGGAGCGCTGGGCGGAGATCGGCGCGCTGGCGCTGATGCAGCAGCTTGGCGTGATTCCGGGCGCGTAGAAAGCGATGCAGTTCATCCTCGCATCCGGCTCTCCCCGGCGGCGCGAACTGCTCGCGTCGTTGGGGATCGACTTCCGCGTGATCAAATCGGACATTGACGAGACGCAGCGCGCCGGCGAAGACCCGTATGCTTACGTGCGCCGCCTCAGCATCGAGAAAGCCGAGGCGGTCGCGGCGCGGCTGACCGATCCCGCGCTGGTGCTGGCGGCGGATACGGTCGTGATCCTCGCGGCGGACACGATTGGTGTCGGCGAAGGCGGCGAGATACTGGGCAAGCCCGCCGACGCCGACGACGCGCGTGCGATGCTGCGCCGCCTGCGCGAGCGCGATCACGTCGTCTGCACGGCGCTGACGCTGCGTAGTCTGGGCGGAGGGACGACGACCGAACTGACGCGCACGACCGTCACCATGCGCGACGTACAGCGACGCCGAGATCGACGCCTATATCGCTACGGGCGACCCGTTCGATAAGGCGGGCGGCTACGCCATCCAGCACGAAGGCTTTCACCCGGTCGCGCACATCGAGGGCAGCTACAGCAACGTGGTCGGCTTGCCGCTGGAAACGCTGAAGCCGATGCTTGAGCGCGTCGGGTACAGAAAGGATTAACGGACTCGTGTGGATGGTAGCTGCTCTTTCAGGCGGCGATCTAAATGTTGTGTTAAAAACGCTTTTGGACTATATACAGAAACACAAAACCGTTTTATCCTAGATATTGACACGACTAAATGGAACGATTACAATGCGCTCTCACAATTCAGCAACGGGCCTATAGCTCAGCTGGGAGAGCGCTTCAATGGCATTGAAGAGGTCAGGGGTTCGAATCCCCTTAGGTCCATAGACGCCCCTTCATTGCGGCTCAAGCGAATGAAGGGGTTTTGTATTTCCCCTCACATTCGCTAAATGAACAGCAATATCTACGTGGGGCGATTGGTTAGGAAAGGGAAAACATCCGTGGCACAACAAAAGCGGAATCTCCTTGATGATCTGGCAGCGCGTCTGCGTGGGGTGCTCGATGATCTGGATCGACTTATGAACCCACAATCGAACGCCAAGCCCGTCCGCGTGCCTGCTCCCGTTCCGGTACGATCACAGCCGTACCCACCGCGCTACAACGATCCGTATCGCTAGGGGACGTACCGCCCGACCTGATTTTCAGGATCAAGTCGAAAGAAGACACAAGCGCAGCGCCGGAAACGGTGCCCGCCCTTGTGTCTTTTTGTTATTATAGAGTGCTGAGTAACGAGTGCTGAGGACTGAGAAAGATGGTTAAAGGTTAAAAGTCGAAAGTTAAAAGTGAGATAGCCTGGGCGAAGCCACTTTCAACTTTTTTCTTTTAACTTTTAACTCAAGGCATTTTTCTCCGCAAACCTCAGTCCTAACCTAATCTGAGGCGACCATGACCGAACAAGAAAAATACAACCCGCAAGCGATTGAACCCAAATGGCAGCAGCGCTGGCAAGAGGATAAGCTGTATCGCTCCAAAGTCGACTGGAGCAAGCCCAAGTACTACGCGCTGACGATGCTGCCGTACCCCAGCGGCGACCTGCACATCGGGCACTGGTTCGCCATGACGCCGTCCGACGCGCGCGCCCGCTACATGCGCATGAAAGGCTACAACGTGCTGTTCCCGATGGGCTTCGACGCCTTCGGGCTGCCCGCCGAGAACGCCGCCATTCAGCGCGGCATCCACCCGGCGACCTGGACGCACGCCAACATCGAGCGAATGCGCGGGCAACTGCGCAGCATGGGCGCGATGTTCGACTGGGAGCGCGAAGCCGTAAGCTGCGAGCCAGAGTATTACCGCTGGACGGAATGGTTCTTCAAGAAATTCTACGAAAGCGGGCTGGCGTACCGCAGCGAGGCGCTGGTCAACTGGTCGCCGACGCTGCAAACCGTGCTGGCGAACGAGCAGGTGATCGACGGCAAGGACGAGCGCACCGGGCAGCCGGTCGTCCAGAAGCTGCTGACGCAGTGGTTCTTCCGCATGACCAAGTATGCCGACGAACTGCTGGGATACGACGGTCTGGACTATCCAGAGCCGATCAAGATCATGCAGACCAACTGGATCGGGCGGAGCGAAGGCGCGCGCGTGGTCTTCCACACCGAAAAGGGCGATCACCCGATTGAGATTTTCACCACGCGACCCGATACGCTGTGGGGCGCGACCTTCATGGTGCTGTCGCCGGAGCATCCGCTGGTCGAGCAGATTACGACGAGCGAGCAGCGCGAGGCGGTCGACGCCTACGTCGAGCAGGCGGCGCGCGCGACCGAACTGGAGCGCACCAGCGAAGAACGCGAGAAGACCGGCGTGTTCACGGGCGCGTATGCCATCAACCCGGTCAATCAGGAGCGCATCCCGATCTGGATCGCGGATTACGTGCTGATCAGCTACGGCACGGGCGCGATCATGGCAGTCCCGGCGCACGACGAGCGCGACTTCGCCTTCGCGCGCAAGTACGGGCTGCCGATCCGCGTCGTCATCCAGCCGGAAGGCGAGCCGCTCGACCCGGAGACCATGCCTCAGGCGCACGCGGGCGAGGGCGTGATGGTCAACAGCGGGCATTTCAACGGCACGCAGGCGACCCACGACAAGGGACGCAAGAACCCCGCGATCAGCGCCGTGATCGACTGGCTGGAGGCGAAGGGCATCGGCAAGGAGGCGATCAACTACCGCCTGCGCGACTGGCTGATCAGCCGCCAGCGCTACTGGGGGTCGCCGATCCCGATGATCTACCGCGAAGATGGGACGCTGGAAACCGTGCCGGACGGTCAACTGCCGGTGCTGCTGCCGGAAGACGTGCGCATGACCGGGGTCGGCAACCCACTGGCGCAGAGCGAGAGCTTCGTCAACACCACCGATGCGCAGGGCAAGCCCGCGAAGCGCGAGACCGACACGATGGATACGTTCATGTGCTCGTCGTGGTACTGGTATCGCTATTTAAGCCCGCACGACAGTCAGGCTCCGTTCAACCCCGAAGAAGCCGCCTACTGGCTGCCGGTCGATACCTACACGGGCGGCGCGGAACACGCCGTCATGCACCTGCTGTATGCGCGCTGGTTCGCCAAAGCCATGCGCGAGCTGGGCATGTTCGAGGAAGCGCAGGACATCATGCGCCAGCACGGGCGCGACCCGGAAATCCTGAACCGGGGCGAACCCTGGATGATCCTGCGCAATCAGGGGCAGATTCTGGGCGAGGAGCGCGCGGGGCACTTCATCCGTGCCACCGGACGCTGGCAGGGCGCGAACAAGCTGTTCGCCGATTCGGTCGACGTGGTCAGCCATGACGAGATCGCCGAGCACGATCCGGTTGCCATGTCGCAGTTGACTTCCGGCTTCGCGGCGACGGCGGAAGCGGCGATGGAAGGCATGGTCACGGGCGAGATCGTCAAGCGCACCGAGAACATCCTGACGGTGAATGTGGGCGACGGCGATCTGAAGACGGTCGAGGTGCTGCCGGACGCGCTGATCACCATCCCGGAAATCCCCGGCGTCAATACCGTCAGCCAGCTCAAGCATCACCTGGAAATCCAGCGCATGTCCAAGAGTAAGGGCAACGTCGTCAATCCCGACGACTGGGTGCAGAACGTCGGCGCGGACACGGTGCGCGCGTACCTGATGTTCGGCTTCGACTGGTCGAAAGGCGGTCCCTGGGACAGCAAGGGCATCAAGGGACCGCGCCGCTGGCTGGAAGACGTGTGGGACATCGTCGTGGCGGGGGCGCCGGTGGACGGAACGTCCCCAGGCGCGGGCGATCCGGCGGTCGAGCGGCATATCGAGCGCGTCGTCCACCAGACGATCCACAAGGTCGGGCAGGATTTGGAGAACTTCAGCTTCAACACCGCCATCGCCGCGCAGATGTCGCTGAAGAACGAGGTGCAGGCGGCGCTGCGCGACGGCAAGCTGGGCGCGAATGCCTGGCGCGAGACCGTCCGCGCGATGCTGCTGATGATGGCGCCGGTCGTGCCGCACATTTCCGAAGAACTGTGGGCGCGCCTGGGCGAGCCGTACAGCATTCACCAGCAGGCGTTCCCGGTATACGACGCCGCCAAAGCCGCCGAGGAAGTGACGACGCTGGTGGTGATGAAGAACGGCAAGCCGATTGATCGCATTGAGGTGTCGGTGGACATCAGCGAGGACGAGGCGAAAGCGCTGGCGCTGGCGAGCGGCGGCGCGCAGCGCGTGCTGGACGGCAATGCGCCGAAGCGCGTGATCTACATCGCCGGGCGCGGCGCGAACAACGTCGAGCCGAAGGTGAATATCGTCGTCTAAGGACAAAAAACTCAACGCAAAGGCGCAAAGAAAAAGAGAAAGACGCAAAGTCTTTCTCTTTTTGTGTTTATGGGAACCGGGTTACCCCTGTCGCAGCGGGCGCATCCCGTTGAGCGTCACCAGCAGCGACGTGCCCATGTCCGCCAGCACCGCCATCCACAGCGAGGTCGCGCCGAACAGCGCCAGCACGACGAACAGCGCCTTGACCGCGAAGCTGATGCCGACGTTCTCGCGGATCAACTGCCGGGCGAAGCGCGCCAGCGTCAGCGCGAAGGGAAGCTGCGTCAGGTCGTCCGCCATCAGCGCTACGTCCGCCGTTTCCAGCGCCTGCGCGCTGCCCGCGCCGCCCATCGCAATCCCGACCGTCGCGGCGGCGAGGGCGGGCGTGTCGTTGATGCCGTCACCGACCATCGCCACGCTGGTATAGTCGCGCAGCAGTCCCTGCACCGCCGTCACCTTGTCTTCGGGCAGCAGGTCGGCGCGCACGTCATCCACGCCGATTTGTCCGGCGACGGTCTGCGCCACCGCTCTGTTGTCGCCCGTCAGCATAACTGTCTGCTCGCCCAGATCGCGCAGTTGGCGCACCACGTCCGCGCTCTCCGCGCGCACCTGATCCGCCACGCCGATGTAGCCGCGCACGTTTCCGCCTACGCTCACCAGCATGGTCGTCTCGCCGCGCGCCTCCGCCTGCCGCACGAGGTCGCAAAAGGCGTCATTGTGCGGATGTTCAATGTCGAACAGCGGGTGGCTGCCGACCGTCACCAGCTTGCCGTGTACCGTCCCCTGCACGCCGCGCCCCGCCAGCAATTCAACCGCTTCGGCGGGCGGGTAGACCGTATCCAGCCCGCGATCCTGCGCGGCTTCGACCACCGCTCGCGCCAATGGATGAGCGCTGCGACGTTCGACAGCGTGGGCGAGCGCCAGCACGTCGTCGCAGCGCGAGCAGGCTTCACCCGTTTCGCAGTCGATGGAGCGAGTCGTCGTCACGGCGGGCTTGCCGGTCGTCAGCGTGCCCGTTTTGTCGAAGGCGAAAGCGCGCACGCCTGCTAACGCTTCCAGATGCGCGCCACCTTTGATCAGGACGCCGCGCCGGGCGGCGGCGGCAATCGCGCTGATCACGGTCACGGGCGTGCTGATCACCAGCGCGCACGGGCAGGCGATCACCAGCAGCGAGAGCGCGCGGTAGAGCCAGCCATGCACGCCGTCCACATCGTAAAAGGGCGCGTTGAACAGCAGCGGCGGCACGAGCGCCACCACCAGCGCGACGACCACCACCGCCGGGGTGTAGACCCGCGCGATGCGATCCACCGTGCGCTGGCTGGGCGCGCGCACGCTCTGCGCTTCCTCGACCATGCGAATGATGCGGTGGATGGTGTTGTCGGCGGTCAGGCGCGTGACGCGGATTTCCAGCGCGCCCGATCCGTTGATCGTCCCGGCGAAGACTTCGTCGCCCGCGTGCTTGTAGACCGGGACGCTCTCGCCCGTCACGGATGCCTGATCGATGCCGCTTTCGCCGGACGCGATCACGCCGTCTGCGGCGATACGCTCGCCCGGCTTGACCAGGATCACGTCCTCGTAACGCAATTCGTCAATCGGGATCACTTCCTCGCGTCCGCTGGTCAGCCGGAGCGCCGTCGCCGGGACGAGCGTCATCAGCGAGCGAATGCTCTGGCGGGCGCGCTCGGTGCTGAAGCCTTCCAGAGCCTCGCCGACCGCGAACAGGAAGATGACCGTCGCCGCTTCGAGCGTCTCGCCGATCAGCAGCGCGCCGACCGCCGCGATGGTCATCAGCATGTTGATGCTGAAATCGTGGTTGATGCGCAGGTTGTTGACGCCGCTGCGCGCCACTGGATAGAGCGCGATCAGCGTGGCGACGACGTAGAGCAGGGTCGCCGCATCAGCGCTGACGAACGACACCAGCACGCCGAGCAGGATGATCGTGCCGCCGACCAGGGCGAAGCGCGTTTCCGCCTCCGCGAGCAGGTAGCGCGCGAAGGCGATCACGCCGTTTTCGCTGGGGGCGGGTTTCGCGGCGGGCGGGGCGGATTCGTCCGCCATGCGGTAGCCGAGCGCTTCGATGCGCTGCTTGAGCGCGTCGGGAGCGACATCACCCTCGAACTTGAGCGTGCCGCCGATGAAATCGACCTCGACGTTCTGCACGCCGGGGAATTTGCTGACGCCGTTGGTGATGGTCTGCGCGCAGTGGGCGCAGTCCATACCGTCGATCTTGTAGGTTTTGAGGTTTACTGCCATTGGCTTGGCTTTCGTCGTTGAGTTGATACTATGTCTCAATATATGTCTGTTTGCGCATATATTTCTTAGTATAGCCCAAACTTGCGTAAGGTCAATGACCTGCGGTTAACTTTTTCCGATCAGCAATAGAAAGGGCGCACGCCGTGCGCCCCTACGAATTGTAAAAATGGCAGGTTACGACCGCCTGAAGGCTAGGTGCGCTAGGGCGTGTTGAGGGTCAGCAGGGAAGCGGAAATCCAGCCTTCCTGACCATCGTCCAGGCGCACGTTGACCCACGAACGGTCGGCGTTGAAGCCGAGCACCGTCACCGTCGCGCCGCCCGGCACCGCCGCGATCACCGGATTATTCGTGCCCGCGCCGCCGCGCACGTTGACGGACTGGCGCGAATTGACGGTCGCCGTCGCCAGCGCCCGTGTCGGCGCTGCGGTCGGCATCGTCGCCGCCATGCTTTCGGTCGCCTCGGCGGTCGCTATCATCGTCGTTGCGGGCTGCGGACGCCATTGCGGGTTCAAGCCGTCGCCGCTGTCGCTGGTCAGGCGCATCGGGTTGGAGCCGTCGGCGTTGATCACATCGATGTCGTTGTGCTTATCGCCCTGAAGCATGAAAGCGATCTGAGTACCGTCCGGCGACCAGTTCGGCGAAAGCGCTTTGCCCATGTCGTGGGTCAGTTGGCGCACGTTGGAGCCGTCGGCGTCCATCACGAAGATGTCGCTGCTGTCGCCCGCCTGAAGCGCATAGGCGATCTGCGAGCCATCCGGCGACCAGGCGGGCGTGCCCATCACCGGCGTCTGGTCGGGGAAGGGCTGCGGGTTGGAGCCATCGGCGTTCATGACGACGATTTCCTGATCGCCGTCGCGCTGGGACAGGAAGGCGATCTGCGTGCCGTCCGGCTTCCAACTGGGCAGCGTATCGACCACGTCGTTGTTGGTCAGGCGCAGCGGGTCAGAGCCGTCGGCGTTCATCACGTAGATTTCAAAATTGCCGTCGCGGTCGCTGGCGAAGGCGATCTGCTGTCCGTCGGGCGACCAGGCGGCGTTGATGTCGTTGGCGGGGTTATCGGTGAGGCGGCGCACGTTCGAGCCGTCGGCGTTCATGGCGTACAGCTCCGAGTTGCCGTCTCGGCTGGAGACGAAGATGATCTGCTGCCCATCGGGCGACCAGCCGTTGACGTAATCGCCCGCCGGGTTATCGGTGAGGCGCTGCGGGTCGGAGCCATCGGCGTTCATCAGGTAGATTTCCAGGTTGCCGTCGCGCGTCGTCGAGAAGGCGATCTGTCCTTCGGCGGCGGTTTGCGCCAACGCAGCCCCGCCGCTGCCCGCAAGGACGGTCAGCGCAGCGCTCAAGAGCAGCGCCGCCAGCCCGATTCGCTGCGTTCGTTTCCGGTACACAGATGTGAGGACAGACACGATAAGACTCCTTAGTCCCGCAGGAACGATCCGCGTATTCTAGCGCGGCTGTCAAAATGGGGGTGCAAAAAGAAAAACCCGTGCGATTTTCGGTCGCACGGGTTCATGGTCAGTATGGAGAAAAGCGAGGCTTACGACCGCCCGAAAACTTCGAGACTCGCGCCGTTGATCCTGGCGGCGGCGTCCGAGGCAAGGAACAGGATCGCGTCGGCGACATCCTCCGGCGTGACCCACTTGGCGGGGTCGGCGTTGGGCATGTCGGCGCGATTGGCGGGCGAGTCAATCGTGCTGGGCAGCACGGCGTTGACGTTGATGCCCAGGTCGCGCAGCTCCAGCGCCATGCTCTCGACGATGCGCTGGGCGGCGGCTTTGCTGGCGGTGTAGGCGGCGTTTTTGGCGCTGCCCTTGAGACCGGACTTCGCCAGCACGACGACGATCTTGCCGCCCGCGCCGCGCTCGACCATCGACTTGGCGACACGCCCGGCGGTGACGTAAACCGGGCGCACGTTGAGGGCGATCACCTTTTCCAGCACGCTTACGTCGCTTTCGTGAACGGGCTTGCCCGCCGCGTAGCCGCCGACGGTGTGCGCCAGCACGTCGATGCCGCCGAAGCGCGCTTCGACGCGCCCCACCAGCGCATCGACCGACGCCGGATCGCCGAGGTCAGCGGCTTCGGTCATGGTCTCGACCGTCAGCGTGCCCGCCAACGCCTTCAGGTCGTCGGCGCTGCGCGCGACCAGCGCGAGCTTCGCGCCCTGCGCCGCGAACTGCCGCGCGACCACCTGCCCCAGATTGCCGGTCGCGCCGGTGACGAGCACGACCTTGCCCTCGAATGTCGCCATGCTTTCAACTCCCTGTAGGGGGCGGCTTGATCTCGACAATCGTGCCCTCGCCCCACTGATATTTGGTATTCATGAGCGCGGTCACCGCCTGGGTAAGCTCAGGCTCGGTTTCTGGATCAACCACGCGGGCGGCGCCGTCGATCTGCGCGGCGTCGCGGCTGCCGAGGCTAATTGTAACGGTCGGAGTGGCGATGATGTTCTGAACCCAATCGGACTGCTCGCGCGCTTCAGAGACGGCGTAGTAACTGCCGTGATACTGCACAAACCAGATTTCAATCTGGTGCGGCTTGCCGGATTTACGACCGATGGAAGTCAGATACAGATACTCAGGCTCCTGATTTTCGGACATCATGTCACTCCGATCTGTCTTACAAAGCTCCAAAACGTTTCATTCGTGTTGTTTTCGCAAGCGCTCCGCCATCACGTGCATGACGAGCAGCGCGAAGTTCGGCGTCTCCTGCACCATGAACAGAAACTGGCGTTCGCCGACGGGCACGAGCTTGCAGTCAGTCCTGGCGGCTGCCGTCGCGCTGCGCGTCTCGTGGTCGATCAACGCCATTTCGCCGAAGATGGTTCCCTGTCCGGCGGTTTCCAGGTGCTTGCCATGCGAGGAAATGTCGACTTCGCCTTCCTGGATCACGTACATAAGGTCGGCAGGCTTTCCTTCTTCAAAGATCGTTTCGCCTGCCTTGAATGTCACTACGTTTGATGCATGACGAAATAACCCACTTAAGTCGCCGAGCATGGAACACACTCCTTATCGAGTTCGCGGATGTCGGGCATCATTATGCGATCCGATCTTTAAGAGTATGTCAAGACGATCACGGGAAGACAAAGGCGAAGTCGATGTAAGGATCGCCCGTGTCGCGCAGCGTGCCCTGGTCGACGATGACGATGCGAGGGTCGGCGTTGTTCAGGTGGTGAACGCGGTTTTCCAGCGTGATCGGCTGCAAGCGTGAAAAGACGGCGGTGAAGACGTGATCCGGGTGGAGTGTCAGCGAGCGGGCGAACAGTCCGGCGGTCTGCAAGACGGCGGCGGCTTCCTGTTCCGGCACGGCGAGATAAGGGAGAGACGAAGGCACGGTTTCCCGCTCCGGCGCGAGCAGGTCGCGCAGGTCTTGCGCGGCGCTGAGGTAGGTCTTCATGACGCCCTCGTAGAACGACACGCGCGAGAGTTCGCTCGCGCTGTCGAGGCGAGTCTGCTCGTGCGCCTGGGCGGCGCGCGCTTCCCACTGCGCGATCAACGCGCGGAGTACCTCCTCGTTCATCGCCGGACGATCACCTGAATTTTGCCCGGTCCATGCACGCCGAGCACGAGCTGCATCTCGATGTCACCCGTGCGGCTGGGTCCGGTGACGAAGCAGAAGTTGGCGTGCTCCCGCAGCGGAAGCCCCTGCGCGCGCTGCGCGGCGACCCAGCTTTCGAGGCGCGGCACGATCTGGTCGAGCGTGATCACGGCGATATGCACCGGGGCGAGCACCGTCGGGAGGCGTCCTTTCCCCGGCGCGGTCGTGAAGATCAGCGTGCCGGTGGTCGCGGCGGCGGCGTCTGCCCCCGTCAGCCCGACCTGCGCTTCGGCGCTGGCGGTGAGCGTTTCCATGCGCATCTCGTCGCGCGTGTCCGGGTGGATGATCTCGATCCCGGCGGCGCGGATGGCTTCTTCCAGTCCATCGACCGGGATATAAGCGAAATCCCAGGCGAGGATCGACTTCGCCTGATGCTGCTCCAGCAGTTGCAGCACCTTCTTGCGGGCGGCGGCATTGCCCCGGACGGGGAAGACTTCTCCGGAGAGATTGGTGAGTTCTTTCGTGAAGCGCTCCAGCAGCGCATCCGGGGTTTCGTCGTCCTGCACGGTGACGTTGAGGTAGGTGTTCGGGCGCGGCGGCGCGTCGTCGAAGGGGCGGCGGGCGCGGCGCAGCTTGTCCAGGATTTGTTCGCGGGATGACATGGCAATCTCGCCTTCGGTGAGCAATTCGCAGTAGTATACCGCTGAAGGCGAGAGAGGGGTGAATTTATTGGATTGCGTGGGCGACGGCGCTTTGATAGCAGCCGCCAGGCTCCAGTAACGGTTCTTATCCGAGCGAGCGCACACTCAATATTTCGTCGGCGTGTAAGGGTTCGATGACGGAAACAGGGACGACGATCACCGCGATGCTGTCGCCGACGGCGTTGAATACTTCAAGAATGCAGCCTTCCTCGCCGCCCTGGGGATGCGGGACGTAATCCAGCAGCGTTGCGACATCACCCTGTTTGAGGTTGTATTCGGGCAAGTCCTGCCGCAGCGCGATTTGCGCGTAAAGCTCAATGTTCACGTGCTGCTCCTTAACTTGGCTTCAAAGTGATGAAATAAAAGCGACGATCTTCCGAACGCTGAAACCAGACTAATGTGACTGAGAGTTTGCGATCATCTGTACCGAGCAATTCACCCTCAACCTGGTAGGATGTGCCATATTCGGTCGTTTTTTCTTCTATCGCCTCGTTCTTATCCGCCAAAGCACGTATTGCCGTTTTGAGTTGTTCCGGGTTGTCCGACGTAAACCCCAATCGAGCGAGAAACCTGGACTTGTCATTGCGAAGTTTTGGCACGAGCAAGTATTGGGACAGTTTCTCATCTGCAATGATAGCGTCTGATGGAATTTTCACTGCTGCTTTCGCGCGCCTCGATTCTCCCGCCACCAGTCGTGGAAGGACTGCTCGGCGAAGGGCGGGAAGTCACGGCTCTGCGTCCAGCCGTCGAGCGGCGGAGGCAGCGGCAGATTGCTTGGCGCACCCTCGGCGGAGTCGCCGCTGATGGCGCGGCTGGCGATGCTGGCGAATTTGCCGCCCATCTCGTAGAGCAGCGGGTGGCTAAAGCCGTACTGGTAGGCTTTCATGCCCACTTTCCAGACCGGCTCCTGCACGTCCTGCAAATCGCGCCGGAGCATCAGCAGCATGTCCGGGATGTTGATGTCCACCGGGCACGCCTGCTTGCACGCCCCGCACAGGCTGCTGGCGAAGGGCAGCAGCGCGGCGTTCTCCTTGCCTTTGAGCAGCGGCGTGAGGATCGAGCCGATGGGACCCGGATAGACCCAGCCGTAGCTGTGCCCGCCGACGTTCTGGTAGACCGGGCAGGCGTTCAGGCACGCGCCGCAGCGGATGCAGGCGAGCGCTTCGCTGTAATCGCTGGCGTAGATGTCGCTGCGCCCGTTGTCGAGCAGGATCAGGTAGAACTCCTCAGGACCGTCCGGCTCGTCGGGGCGCGCGGGTCCGCTGATGCCGTTGACGTAGACGCTCAGGCGCTGCCCGGTCGCGCTGCGCGGCAGAATCTGGATCAGCGTGGCGAAATCTTCCCAGGTGGGGATGATCTTCTCGATGCCGACGACGGCGATATGCACGCGCGGCACGCTGGTCGAGAGCCGCCCGTTGCCCTCGTTGGTGACGATCACGAGCGAGCCGGTCTCGGCGATCAGGAAGTTGCCGCCGCTCATGCCGAAATCGGCGTTGATGTATTCGCCGCGCAGGCGCTGGCGGATGAAGGCGGTCATCGCGCTGGCGTCGTCGGTGTAATCCATGTTGAGTTCGCGGATGAACAGGTCGCGGATTTGCTCTTTGGTCATGTGCATGACGGGCATGATGATGTGGCTGGGGTGATCGTGCCCGATCTGTACGATGTACTCGCCCAGGTCGGTCTCGATCACGTGGATGTCTTCCGGCTCCAGCGCGTCGTGCATGTTGATCTCTTCGGTCGCCATGCTCTTGCTCTTGACGCCGCGCTTGAGGCTGTGCCGCTGGCAGATGTCGAGGATGTGGCGGTTGGCTTCGGCGCCGTCGGCAGCCCACAGGACGTGTCCGCCGTTGGCGGTGACGTTGGCTTCCATCTGTTCGAGCAGGTCGGGCAGGTCGTGGAGCGCGCGCAGCCGTGCCCCGCGCGCCTGCTGGCGCAGCGCCTGCGCGTGAGGCAGCTCGCCCATCACCTCGCGGCGGCGTCCGTCGGCGTTGCCCGTGCCGCGTTCGAGCGCGGTTTGCAGCGTAATATCTTTCAAAGCGATGATGGCTGACTCTTTAAACTGGCTGGCTGTAAGTTCCATTGAAAGCATCCGGTATAATGAGGTCATGCACCACAACTATAGCGTATTTGGGAGCAAACATCATGCCGGGACGTTTAGAGGATAAAATTGCCCTCGTGACGGGCGCGAGCCGGGGCATCGGGCGCGCGACGGCATTGGCGCTGGCGAGAGAAGGCGCGCACGTGGTCATCACGTCGCGCACCGAAGAAGACCTGCTCGGCTTGGCGGAAGAGATCAAGGAGCTGCGGCGCGACGCGCTGCCCATCGTCGCCGACGTGCGCCGCGAGGAGGACGTGACCCGCCTGTACGAGAGCGCCCACGATCATTTCAAGCGCGTCGACATTCTGGTCAACAATGCGGGGGTGGGCAAGTTCGGCTCGCTGGCGAGCCTGACCACCGAGGATTACGACTGGATGATGGATACCAACATGCGCGCCAGCTTTCTCTGCACGCGGGCGTTCCTGCCCCGGATGCTCGAACGGCAGGAGGGCTGGATCATCTTCGTCGGCTCGGTCGCCGGGCTGCGCGGGCTGCCGCACCAGACGGTCTTTTCCGCCAGCAAGCACGCGCAGTACGGCTTTGCGATGGCGCTCGACTACGAATGTCACGACCGCAACGTCAAGGTGAGCTACATCGCGCCCGGCGGCGTCAACAGCGGCTTTGCGCTGGGCACGGGCAGGGTCGAAGGCGACCCCAAGCTGGAAACGTACCTGGAAAACGAGGATGTCGCCGAGGCGGTGGTCTTCGCGCTGACGCAGCCGCCCAAGTCGCGCATCTTCCTGATCGGGATGCGCCCGCTGATCGAGGAGCTGTAGGCGTTACGCCGGAATCCACTCAAAGACCTGCTCGACCTTCGAGGGGTCGCCCGTCAGCTCGGTCGCGTCGACTTCGGCGCACAGCCGAAAGCCGTGTTTCTCGTAGAGGTGGCGCGCGCTGTTCAGCCCGGCGAAGGTGGTCAGGTAGACTCGCTGGAAGCCTTGACGCTGGCAGAACGCCATCGCCGCTTCGATCAGGCGGCTGCCGATGCCGCGCCCCTGATAAGCCGGGTCGATGATGAACCAGCGCAGGCGCGCGCCCTGTCCGTCCGGGTTGCTGCCGTCGATGAAGATACCGCCGACGACCTGATCCCCGGCGTGCGCGAACCACGCGCCGTCATGTTCGGGGTCGAAACGGCTGAGAAAGGCGGCGAGTTCGGTCGCCACCTTCGCCTCGAAGTAGAGGTCTAAATCCCAGTGGGCGTGATAATACGCGCCGTGCAGCGCGACGATCCGCCCCAGCGCGCCCGGCGTGTAGCCCGTCAATTCGATGTCGTCCATTGCAGCGATTATCTTTCTCAGATTGCATTTGCAGGACGTTCAGTTGAACGCCCCTACCTTATGCTATGCTAGGTTGAATGAATCGTCATTGACTCTTGAGTCGAATCGATGAAACGGACGGAAACACCGGGCGGGAATCAGCTTCGCGCACTGCGCGAGGCGCGCCGGAAGACGCAGCTTGAGGTCGAACTCGACGCGCATCTGGGGATTGGCTATTTGCAGCGCGTCGAATCGGGCAAGGTGCGCTACCCGGAGCGCGACACGCTGGAGCGCATTCTGGCGGCGCTGGGCGCGCACTATACCGAGCGCCGCGACGCGCTGGAGTTGTTCGGCTACGTGGTCGATACGCCGCTGCCGGACGAAGCCGAAATCGCCTGGGCGGTGAACGTGTGCCGCTCCGAACTGGACGAAGCCGTCTTCCCGGTCTATCTGCTCGACTGCGCGCACCGTCTGCTCGCCTGGAATGCCTTCCTGCCGCGCGTCTTCGGGGATTTTGCCGGGCGCGCGACTCATCCCCTCTCGATGCTGCGGGCGCTGTTCGACCCGGCTTACGGCGTCACGGCGCGCATCGCCAACCCGGACGTGTTCTTCCCCGCCCAGATGCGGGCGCTGCGCTATCAGATGCGGCTGTTTCACGGCGAAGCGTGGTACGACGCGCTGATCGAGGAGCTGCGCGCGTGATTGTCCGCTGTTCGAGCGCTGGTGGAGCGCGCCTGAAGCGGACGAGCAGATCGCGGCGCGCCCGCTGATCCCGCTGGTGGTGACCGGGGCGGAGCGCGACGCCGGAGCCGCTGCGCTTCCGCCTGACGGCGGAATCTTTCGCGCAGGATCGGCGCTTTCGCGTCATCTACTATCTTCCGGCGGATGCGGCGACGATGCGGCAGTGTGCCGCGTGGGGGAATGAATAGGGGAGCAGGCGCGCTTAGTGTTTGCCGTCAATCTCGTCGTAGTATTTCTCGACGATGTTCGCCAGCCCCTTGAGCGTGTCTGTGGACGTGCTGCTGTCGCGGTAGGGGAGCAGTTCTTCGATGTGGAACGACAGCAGCGACTTATCGCGCACGTTCCAGGTGGCGGTGCCGCGCACCCCGATGCTCTGGTAGAGACGCGCCGCCATCGCTATGGCGAGCGAGCGGCTGCTGACGCTGCAACTGAGCTTGCGCCCGTCGAGGAACTGCATGTACGCTCGCGGTCGCGTGTAGCCGCCGATGCGGATCAGCACGCCGTAGAGGATGGTCGTCTCTTTCATCACGGGGGATTGCCCTGGCATTCCGAACTCCTCGCTGCCGTTTCGGGTTCGTCCCTATTATAAACTCGGCAGCCGCTTTGCGCGCTTGGCGCGGGTGAGGTCGGAAAGGCGCTGCCCTCGATGTTCCGCGCTCTTAACACAAATGAAGTTGTTGCGAGGGTCACATCAGGACGATATAATCAGAACATTAATTCTAATCCGTAAGGGAGAGAGACGATGCCGCATCCACTGGTCGACCAGCTTCGCTTCACCCGCAGCGAATTCGTGCGCGCCTTACAGGGCGTGACCGACGAAGAAGCGCGCCGCCGCTTCATGCCCATGAACTGCATCAGTTGGATGGTCGGACATCTGGCGTGGCAGGAACAGCGCTACTGGCTGACGCGCGCGCAGGGCATCGTGCTCGTGCCGGAAGTCAACGAGCTGACTGCCAACGGCAAGCCCGCCAGCACGCCGCCGCTCGACGCGATGTGGACGGCGTGGCGCACCGTCACGCAGGCGGCTGACCCGTTCCTCGACTCGATTACGCCGGAGATGCTGACGACCTACATGACCGTAGCGGGCAAGCCGGATGCCGAAACACTGGGGACGCGGCTGCTGCGCACCACCTATCACTACTGGTATCACACCGGGGAATCGCAGGCGATCCGGCAGATGCTGGGGCACACCGATCTGCCGCAGTTCGTGGGCGACCAACTGCCGTACCGCCCGGAGGCGTAGATCAGCCGCAGGGGACGCGGGCGGGGCGCGGGCAGTAGCGGTACTGGGTCGCGCCGGTGTTGGCGTAGGCGGTGAGCTGGGCGTCCGTAAACAGGAAGTTGCGGCGTGACGCGCCCTCGTGGCAGCTAAAGCAGTCGCTGAGCGCTTCGCCACTGCGCGCACCGTCGCCCTCGAACGAGGCGAAGTTCCACTTGCCGACGTGCGACGTGGCGGCGAGGTCTTCGATCAGCCAGGTCGAGCGCAGCTCGATGACGTGGATTTCCGGCTGGAGATTACCCGGCACGAGATGCCCCTGATCGTCGCGCAGCAGGTTGCCATTGGCGTCGCGGGCGGCGTCGTAAGCCTCGACCACGATCTGCGTGCGTTCGGGCAGTGTCCTCGCCCGCGCGCAGCGCCTCGACGGCAGCCGGGTCGATGTAAAACTTGCGCGTGATCGCGTCGGAGCGATCCACGATGGTGTAGAGGTCGAAGCTGTCGCGGTAGTCCACCGGGAGCGTCATCGGCTCTCTGCCGGGCGGGTAAGCGGGCGCGGCAGGCATGACTTCGCGGTGCATCCCGGCGTAGGCGACCAGCGCCATCAACACCAGCGCAAGCAGCGAAAAGATAATCGGTGGTCTCATGCGCAATCTCTGGCAAGCCGATACAATAAAAGTCTAGCGTATGTCCCTTGCGGGAATCTTACAGGATGGGCAGTATGCAGCAGGATTACAAGAGTTGATTGGACGCATTGGCGGCGCTCGGCGGCGTCGATGCCGTGATGATCGTGCCGGGCGCGAACATGGTCTACTTCACCGGCTTGCACTTTCACCTCTCGGAGCGCCCGATTATCGCCATTCTCAGCGCCGATGGGCTGTCGATGATCGTGCCGAAGCTGGAAATGCAGAGTCTGGTCAAGCGTCCCGATCTGGAAGCGCGCGCCTTTCCCTGGAGCGACGAAGACGGCTACATGGGCGCGTTCGAGCAGGCGATTGACGACCTCGGCTTGCGCGGCAAAACGCTCGGCATCGACGGCATGACCATGCGCGTCAGCGAGTGGCTGGCGCTTCAGCAGGTCGATCCGACGCTGAAGGTCAAGCCGCTGGAGCGCGAGATCATCCACATCCGCGCGCTCAAGCAGCCCGACGAAGTGGCGGCGATGCGCCAGGCGATTGCCATCAGCGAGCAGGCGCTGGCGGACTTGCTGAAAGAAGTCCAGCCGGGCATGACCGAGCGGCAGATCGCGGCGCGGCTGGAAAAGCTGATGAGCGAGGGGGGCGCTGACGACCTGGCGTTCGGGACGCTGGTGCAGACGGGACCCAACAGCGACAACCCGCACGGCGTGACCACCGACCGCGCCTATCAGGCGGGGGAATTCCTGCTGATCGACTACGGCTGCAAAGTCGACGGCTATCCGGCGGACATCACGCGGACGGTCTGCCTGGGGACGCCGACCGCCGAGATGCAGAAAATCTACGACGTGGTGCTGCGCGCCAACGAAGCGGGGAAAGCGGCTGCCGCGCCGGGCGTGCCGATGGAAGCGGTCGACAAAGCCGCGCGCGGCGTGATCGAGGCGGCGGGCTACGGCGAATACTTCACGCACCGCACCGGGCACGGCTTGGGGCTGGACACGCACGAGCCGATCCCGCAGATTGCGACCGGCGTGACCGATCTGCTCCAGCCGGGGATGGTCTTCACGATTGAGCCGGGCATCTACCTGCCGGGCGTGGGCGGCGTGCGCATCGAAGACAACGTGCTGGTGACCGAGAGCGGCATCGACGTGCTGACCAGCTTCCCGCGCAAGCTGCAAATCGAGCGCTAGCGAGCCAAGCGGCGAGGCGTATCGTCACGGGTGCGCCTCCCTGCGACATTTAGAGCAAGAAGCACACCTTCATTCTTCCAATCCGACTGCTTGAGCAAGGACCGACCCGATGACGAGCCTGGACATCACGCGCCAGCGGCTGGCGAATCAACGTCTCTCCGGCGCGAAATTCGGATCAGCCGGAGGCAGTCGTGCGCTGGCTGGGCGCGGTGCAGTCACAGGACTACGCCGGGGCGAAGTGGGCGCTGGCGCTGCGCACGAACGGCGTCAGCGACGCCGCGCTGGATCGGGCGTTCGCCGATGGGGCGATCCTGCGCACGCACGTGATGCGCCCGACCTGGCATTTCGTCACGCCGGAGGATATTCGCTGGATGCTCAAGCTGACCGCGCCGCGCGTCTACGCGCTGAGTGCCTACTACTACCGCCAGCTCGAGCTGGACGATGCGCTGTTCGCCAGAAGCGACGACGTTCTGGTCAGGGCGCTGGAGGGCGGCAAACAGCTTACCCGCGCCGAGTTGGGCGAAGCGCTGGAGCAGGCGGGCGTGGACACGAAAGAACAACTGCGGCTCGCCTATATTGTCGGTCATGCCGAACTGGAAGGCTTAATTTGCAGCGGCGGGCGGCGCGGCAAACAGTACACCTACGCGCTGCTGGACGAACGCGCCCCGCAAGCCCGCGCCCTGGAACGCGACGAGGCGCTCGCCGAACTCGCCGGACGCTACTTCGCCAGTCACGGACCCGCCACGCTGCACGATTTCGCATGGTGGTCGGGGCTGACGGCGACGGACGCCAAAGCCGGGCTGGACATGGTGAAAACGCGGCTTGAGCAGGCGGTCGTGGATGAGAAGACGTACTGGTTCGCGCCTTCGCCGCCCGCCGAGGAGACCGCTCCGAGTGTCTACCTGCTGCCAAATTACGACGAGTACACCGTCGCCTACACGGATCGCAGCGCGATCTTCGACGAGGCGCACACGAAGCTGCTGGACTCGCGCGGCAATTTCCTGTTCAACCATGTGCTTGTGATCGATGGTCAGGTCACGGGGACGTGGAAGCGCACGGTCAAGACGCGCGAGGTCGTGGTCGAACTCAACCTGTTTGCGACCCTGAGCGCGGCGCAGCGCGATGCCGTCGCTGCCGCCGTGCAGCGCTATGGCGAATTTCTGGGGCTGCCGGTGAATATCGACCTGTAGGGATTCAGGTTTGCTGCTGCCAATTCCCCTCACCCTGTGCAACCTTCGGTTGCGTGGGAGAGGGGCAAAAACTCCCTACAACGATCCTCTGCTCTTAAGTCGTCAGCTCGAAGCCACGCCTTTTGATAGCGCTGGAACCGTTCCAGCGCTTTTTCGTCCAGCGTCCCGGCGCGGCGGACGTCCATGTTGTCGCGCAGATCGCCGAGCTTGACGCGCACGGCGAGCGGGTGCGGCTTGATGCGCTGGATGAATGCCTCGTAGCTCTCGCCGTCGCGCCGCGACAGGTGATCGACCGCCTCGACGATTTCTTCGCGGTAGCCCATGCGGCGCAGGTCGTCAATCGTCACGTCCGAATCTTCGACCACGTCGTGCAGCACGGCGACGATCTGCTCGGTCTCGGTCTGCATCCCGCACATGACGCGCAGCGGGTGCATGATGTACGGCGCGCCGCCTTTATCGACCTGCCCGTGATGCTTGTCGAGTGCCAGGCGAATGGCATCCTCAATCGTCGGCATAGTCCTCTGCTTTCACTCGGTTTACGTCAAATTGGCACGAATTTCGGCGGCGATTTTGCGCGCCGTCTCCGCGTCGATCAGGTGATTCTTGAACTCCGCCGCCTGCGCAAACGGCTGCTGGAGGTGATCGGGATCGGAGGCGTAGCGCGGGAAGAGGTGCCAGTGGATGTGGGGCACTTCGTTGCCGAGGCACAGGTGGTTCATTTTGTCCGGCTGGAAGGTCTTGACGATGGCATCGGTCGCCGTCATCAGTTCTCGAAACAGCGCGGCTTGCACGTCCGGCGCAAGCTCGTGCAGGTCGCGGACGTGATCTTTGAACAGCAGCAGCGTATAGCCGCGATGAAACTGGTGATTGCCGACGACGAAGATCGAATGCTCGAACTCGGCAATGAAATAAGGATTTTGCCCGGCGCGCCACTGCGCGACGCGCTCGCAAATCAAACAGGTTTCGCTCATGTTGTCCTCTCGGCGCTGTACGCCAGCCATTCCTCGGCGGTGTAGCGCTGTTTGAAGGTGAAGGCGTCGGGTGTCGCGTCGTGCTGATCCAGATATTCGAGCCGGGTTTTGGCGTCGTCGGTCGTCGGGTGATGTCCGGCGGGAACCCACCACAGCGCCAGCGCGGGGACGCTCAGCTTCTCGAACCACTCGCGGCGGCGGCGGAAGAAGTCGGTGTGGGCGCTGTAGTAGGTGAATTCGCGCAGCGCCTCGATGCTCTCCCAGACCGACATGTTGACGATCAGGTAGCGGTCTTCGTAGACGCGGATCGAGGTAGCGTCGCCGCGTCGCTCTTGAGACGCCAGACGAAGCCGGGCGCGCGATCCGCCAGCGCGTTGATCGGCTCCAGGTTGGCGGCGAACTCGTGCATAATCGGGCTGTCGATCTCGTCGACCATGCGGGCGATGTTGACCTGCGCGATGTGGTAGGGCATGAGGGGCACCTCTCTTACTTCACCTGCTTGTCCATTTCGCTGCGGACGGTCTCCAGCAGCGTGTCGGTGCGCATCTGCGCCAGCGAGTAACACGGTCCGCCCAGTCGATCCGCCAGCTTGGCGGCGAGTCCCTGGTCGAAGGCGCTGTGCTCCATGTTGATCGTCACCGCGCGAATGTCCTCGTGCTTGATCATCTCGGCGATGCGGTGCGCTTCCTCCTGCGGCGAATCCTTGCCGATGGAAACGTTGCCCGCGCCGTCCGTCAAGAGGATCATCAGCGGGATGATGTCCGGGTGCAGCGTCTTCTCGCGGTGGATGATCTCGTAGGAGAGCAGCAGCCCGGCAGCCAGCGGCGTCTTGCCGCCGACCGGGATGTTCTGGAGCGCCTGCTTCGCCAGCGTGACCGAGTTGGTCGGCGGCAGGATGGTCTGGGCGCGGTCTTTCTGGAAGACGACCAAGCCGACGCGGTCGCGGCGCTGGTAGGCGTCGGTCAGCAGCGACATGATCGCGCCTTTGGTGGCGGTCATGCGCTCGGAGACCGCCATGCTCCACGAGGCATCGACCACGAACAGGATCAGGTTGGAGGTCTTGCGGACGCGCACCTTGCGCTGGAGGTCGCTCTTGCGCAGCGCGTATGCCATGCCGGACTCGCGCTTCTGCGCCTCGCGCTCGCGTTGCAGCGGCGCGGCGGCGCGCAGCGTGGCGTCGAAGGCGATGTCGTCGGTTTTGCCGTTGGCGGGGCGCGCCTGCACGTAGCGCCCGCGCTTGCGGTCGGTGTGCGTGCGCGAGCGGCGACCCGCCTGCTTGCGCGTCATCTGGTCGAGGGTGGTTTGCAGCTTGCGCGGGGCAAATTCCGAGCCGGACTCGACCTTTTTGCCGCCCTCCCACCAGTAAGCGTCGTGATTGTCGAACACGTTCTGGGGAGATGGGTCGCTCTGACCGAGGTCCGGCATCTCTTCATCGGATTTCGTGGCTAGCGAGGGACTTTTTTTTTGACTGCTTGCTCTTGTCCTTCGTCGGTGCTCTGGTCGGCTTCGTCGCCTTCGCCCCACTCGGACTCGATCTGATCCATCTGGCGCTCCATCTCCGCCATGCTCATCTGCGCGTCGGTGAAGGGACCGCGCTTGAGGCGATGCGGGACGGCGAGTTCCAAAGCCAGCAGGATGTCGCTCTGGTTGATGGCGTGCCGTCCGTCGAAGGCGGCGTTGGCGCGCGCGCCCTTCAGGATCACCAGGTCGGCGCGGTGCCCGTCGATGTGCAGGTTGCTGGTCAGCGTGGCGATGGTGAACAGGTCGCGGCGCGAGTATTCCACGTCGTCGACGATCTCGCGGGCGGCGGCGATGCGCTCCGACAGGCGTTCTTCCGCGCCCGCCCACATCTCGCGGAACGCTTCGGGGTCGCTCTCGTAGCCGATGTGGCGCTCGACGATCTCCATGCGCTCGGCGGGATCGTGGATGCCGCGCACCTCGACCGAGAGGGCGAAGCGGTCGAGCAGTTGCGGACGCAGGTCGCCTTCTTCGGGGTTCATCGTGCCGATCAGGATGAAGCGCGCCGGGTGCGAAAAGCTGATGCCTTCGCGCTCGACCACGTTGACGCCCATCGCCGCCGAGTCGAGCAGCAGGTCGACCACGTGGTCGTCGAGCAGGTTGACCTCGTCGACGTAGAGGATGCCGCGATTGGCGCTGGCAAGCACGCCGGGGTCGAATTTCTTCTCGCCCTTCTGGATCGCCCGTTCGATGTCGAGCGTGCCGACGACGCGGTCTTCGGTGGCGCTCACCGGCAGGTCGATGAAGGAGATTTTACGCCGCGCGACCGGGAGCTTCTCGCCCTGCGCCGCGCGGTCTTTGACCGCATCCGACCACGTTTCCGGGTGGTTCGGATCGTCGCCGAAAGGCGAGTCGGCGACCACGTCAATTTCGGGCAGCAGATGCGCCAGCGCGCGGGCGGCGGTCGATTTACCCGTGCCGCGCTCGCCGCGAATGAGCACGCCGCCGATGCGCATGTCAATCGCGTTCAAGACCAGGGCAATCTTCATCTTCTCCTGCCCGACGATAGCTGTAAACGGGTACACCGGGGGTCGTTTTGCCATTCCAACCTTCTTAACATTCAATGGAGTACGGCAAGATTATACCCGATTCGTGCCGTTCGTTACAATCGCCACAATGCGGGGTGGATTCATGCTACAATCGATTTGTAAGTTGTGGTTGTGAGTGGAGCGGCGGATGACCGTACAAAAATCGGCGATCCCTCTTGAAGATTTCGAGCGGTTTATCTCGCTGCCTGAAAACGCTGACCGCGTGTTTGAACTGGTCGATGGGGAAATCATCGAGAAAATGCCAACGCAGCTTCACGCCTACATCATTCAGATGATCAGCGGATTTCTGTTTGTGTTCTTGCGCCAGAACCCAATCGGCTATGCGCTGGTCGAAGCGCGTTTTCGACTGCCCGGCGATCAGGAGAACGACCTTATTCCCGACCTGTCGTTTGTGACCAAAGCGCACGGCGAGATCATTCGCAGCGGTCCCGCTCCGTACATGCCCGACCTCGCCGTCGAAGCTCAGTCGGAGGGGCAGAGCGATAAATTCATGCTGGACAAGGCGCAGTTGTATCTCGCGCATGGTTCACGTATGGTGTGGATCATTTACTCAACTCGCAAAATAGTCGAAGTCATGACGCCGACCGACCGCAAGCTGCTGACGATTGACGACACGCTTGACGGCGGCGATGTGCTTCCTGGCTTCACGCTCGCAATACGCGACATTTTCCCCGAATAGGCTTCACCGCTCTTCACATGATTTGAGACCGCTGGACGTTCTTATTATTCAAGCTGCCAGACGGGTCCGTGCCCCGGATAGATGGTCTTGCCGCCCAGCGCACGGATTTTCGCCCAGCTTGCCCGAACCGCCTCCGCCGTTTCCTCCGTCGCCATCATCGGCAGCGTCAGATCGCCCGTGAAGGCGCTGCCGTCGTCCAGCACCAGCGTCACGCTGTCGTCCGAGTGTCCCGGCGTGCTGATAATTTCGCCCTCGATGCCGATCTGCGCCAGAAACGCGCGGCTCTCCGCTAATTTCAGGTTGATGTTGTCGTCCAGCGTGATCTCGACGTAATGATCGGTTGGCTTCATGTGCTGCTTCATCAGCGGAACCGCCGCGACCTGCGTCTCCATGACGATCAGCTTACAGCCGAGGCGCTTCAACTCCTGCGCCAGCCCGGCGTGATCCATGTGGTAGTGCGTCGGCAGGATGTAAGGGATTTGCGCCAGATCGACGCCCATGCGCTTCGCCGCACTCTGGAATTCCGCCATGCGTCCGGGCCATCCGGCGTCGACCAGCAGCCTCGGCTTGGCGTCGGCGAGCACGTAATAGTTGGTCGATCTATAGCCCACGTTGACGATATTCATGGCGATGCCTCAGTAAACCCTGTGCCCAACAGTGCCGGAATCAAAACGGGGCGATTATGCCCCGTTATTGACGTGATGGGAACTGTCAAAATTCGTTTTGAGCCGCTAAGACGCGAAGGAGGGCACAGCAGCGCTGTGCCCCTACAAAGGCGCTTAGCTCGCGGGAAGGGTGTGCAGGTACTGGATCAGCGCGCGGAGCTGATCGTCGTTCAGTTCGGGGTAGTCGCCGCGCACGGGATGCGGGAACGCCGTGTAGGGATCGACGGGCGGCTGCAAGTTGGTCAGGAAGGCGAACAGGTCGTCGTCGCTCATGGTCGTGCTGGTCAGCGCCGAGGCGCTGCCGCCTTCGCCCTGCGCGCCGTGACAGCCGGAGCAGGAGAGGGCGTAGGCTTCCGCCGCGTTAAACGTGCGCTGTGGCAGGACGACGTTCTCGAAATTCATGCCCGCAATCGGCAGGGTGTGGGGCGCGACCGTCATCATCGGGACGGGCGTGGCGGCTGCGGCGACCTGCACTTCTTTGGCTTGCAGGCTGCGGATGTAGGCGATGATCAGGTTAAGCTGGTCGTCGCTGAAGCCGGGGTTGCCGCCGCGCGGCGGCATGGCGACGCCGGTCGTGTTGAGCGGGTCGGTGATGGGACGCCCCGTGATGATGAACTGAAGCAGTTCCGCGTCGTTCAAGCCATGCACGAACGTGCTCGCCGCCAGGTTTTTGCCCAAGCCGGGGATGCCGTGCGCGTCCGGTCCGTGACAGGCGGCGCAGGTTCCTGAGAACAACGCCTGTCCCTGCCGGATCGCGTCGTCGCTGTAGGCGACCGTCTGCTCGACGGCGGTCGCGGTGGGCGTCGGCACGACGGCGACGATGGTCGGCGTGGCGGGCATCGCCGGGGGGATGCGCGGCTGATCGGCGAGCAGCTCAGCCATGAGAAAGCCGAGCACGCCGAACAGCACCAGTGCCGGAAACAGCGGGAAACTAGGGGTTTTCTCGCCCATGATGCGGACACCTCGAATACGGATAGGGATCGTATTGTCCATTGTTCGATACGCTGTCATTCTGGACAAGTGAAATATGTCATGCGGGAAGGGTGTCCATCATTCTTACAATCACTTCGAGTATCCCGTAAGATGAATCCATCTCAATTGACCCCATTTTGAATTGCCGAAGATTTGCTTGTCAGGAGCGAAAAATGGAGCGACGCGATTTTCTGAAACTCATGGGCGTGGGCGCAGGCGCGGTCGGTGCTGGCGCGGTGACGCATTCCGCACTGGCGCAGGAGGGCATGGACATGGGGACGCCCGAACCCACCGCGCCGGTCGTCGACATGCAGCAGGTCGCGGACATGGACGCGCACCATCAGGCGGGGATTCAGACGTTCCTCGACAACGCCGGTAAAGACGATACCTTCTGGCGCAAACCGATGGAATTCACGATGGACGGCGACGTAAAGGTCTTCCAGCTCACCTGCGAGAATATCCAGTGGGATACCGGCGGCGGGCAGCTTTTCCCGGCATACGCTTACAACGGCATGATCCCCGGTCCTGAAATTCGCGTCACCGAAGGCGACAAGTGCCGCTTCGTCGTCACCAACCACATGAACGAAAGCACGACCATCCACTGGCACGGCTTGTACGTGCCCAACAACATGGACGGCGTGCCCTTCATCACGCAGGACCCGATCAAGCCGGGCGAGACCTTCACCTACGAATTCACGCCGCGCAACGCCGGGTCGCACATGTATCACTCGCACCACAACTCGGCGCAGCAGACCTCCGGCGGCTTGCTCGGCGCGTTCGTCGTCGAGCCGAAGGACAAGAGCCGCGAGCCGCAGGTGGATGTCGACTACACCATGATCCTCAACAACTCGACGCTCGGCTTCACCATCAACGGCAAGGGCTTCCCCTATACGCAGCCGCTGACCGCCAAGCTGGGGCAGAAAATTCGCATCCGCTACATGAACGAAGGCTACATGATCCACCCGATGCACCTGCACGGGATGCCGCAGTTGGTCTTCGCCAAAGACGGCTGGTATCTACCCGTGCCGTATCTGGCGGATACGGTGCTGGTCGCCCCCGGCGAGCGCTACGACGTGGTGGTCGACTGCACCGATGCGGGCATCTGGGCGTTCCACTGCCACATCCTGACGCACGCCGAGTCGAGCATGGGCATGTTCGGCATGGTCACGGTGCTGATCGTGCAGGAGTAGCGGGCGTCAGATATTGTTCATGCCGTAGGGGCACGATATATCGTGCCCCTACCACCCGAAATCCTCATTTCTCAGAATCCCGTTTTATGCTCATCCCCTGATGTCAAATTGGTTTCGGCGTCTGGTTGTTGGATTGCGCCCCCATTCGGTAAGATAAGCGCATCAGCCTGAATAGCTTTATGGGGAAAATGCGATGGAATATCGACCCTTAGGACGGACGGGCGTCATGGTGTCTTCGCTGTGCCTGGGCGCGATGAACTTCGGCGGCGTCACCAGCGCCGAGGACGGCATGGCGATCATCGACAAGGCGCTGGACGCGGGCTTCAACTTCATCGATACGGCGAACGTCTACAACGGCGGCGAGAGCGAGCGCGTGGTGGGGGATGCGCTCCAGCGTAACGGCAAGCGCGACGAGATCGTGCTGGCGACGAAGGTCTTCAGCACGGTGGGCGAAGGTCCCAACGACCGCGACGCCTCGCGCTATCACATCATCAAGGCGTGCGAGGATTCGCTGCGCCGCCTGCAAACCGATCACATCGACCTGTACCAACTGCACCGCCCGTCGTCCTTCATCCCGCAGGACGAGACACTGCGCGCCTTTGATGACCTGATCCGAGCGGGCAAAGTGCGCTACATCGGCGCGTCGACGCATCCGGCGTGGAAGGTGATGGAGGCGCTGGCGGTCAGCGAGCAGCAGCATCTGGCGCGCTACATCAGCGAGCAGCCGCCTTATAACCTGCTGGATCGACGCATCGAGAACGAGCTGGTGCCGCTGTGCCAGAAGTATGGGCTGGCGATTCTGCCCTGGTCGCCGCTGGCGGGTGGTATCCTCGCCGGGCGCTACAATTCGCCGGACAGCTTCCCCGACGGCTCACGGGCGACGCGCATGGGCACGACCTTCCAGAATCGCATCACGCAGCGCGCGCTCGACGTTGCGCAGCAGGTCGGCGTGATGGCGCAGGAACGCGGGCTGACGATCACGCAGTTGGCGCTGTTGTGGTGCAAGGATCAGCCCGGCATTACCGCGCCGATCATCGGACCGCGCACGATGGCGCATTTTGACGACGCACTCGCGATCGCCGACATGAAACTGGACGATGCTGACCGCGCGCTGTTCGACGATCTGGTGCATCCGGGCAACGCCGTCGCCGATTTCCACAACAGCAACGACTGGATGAAGGCGCGTGTAGTGGCGTAACCTGCACAGAGAACAAAACTTAACGCAAAGACGCAAAGGGTAAAAGAAAGGCGCAAAGGAGTTTTAGTTTATCAGTCTCTTTGCGCCTGTGCGAAACTTCGTTTCGCCTTGCGTCTTTGCGTTGAATCTTTTTCTTACGGCTTGCGCCCGATGATCAGTGTGGAGAAGTTGAACGCCCAGGGCAGCACGACGCTCAGCGCCTTGCCCAGGCTTTCGGCGAGCGCGCTGGTCTGGTAATAGCCGGGCGCGCGGAAGACGCCGCCCAGCCCCCACAGCGTATAGGAATGGCTGGTCGGGATGGCGCGCACGACCTCGAAGCCCACGCCACGCACGTTGGCTTCCAGTTTGGCGCGGGTGTAAGTGCTCTCGAAGAAGTCGTCGTCGTTGAGTACGCTGACGCCCTGCGCTTTGCGCCGCCACGCCACGTAGCGGTTGACCACGTTGGGATAGGGGATGGTCAGCACGAGGACGCCGCCGTGCTTGAGCACGCGGAAGGCTTCGGCGAGCGGCTTCGCCATGCCCATCTCGAAATGCTCCAGCACGCCGAAAGACAGGTACGCGCCGAACGACTCGTCGGCGTAGGGCAGCGCGTGAACGTCGCCCGCCGCCAGCACCAGCGCGGGATCGTACTGGCGCGAGATGTGCAGCGCGTTTTCGGCATAATCCAGCCCGGCGACGCGGTAGCCCCTCTCCTTGAGCACGATCAGCGCGGCGCTCAAGCCGCTGCCCGCTTCGAGGATCAGCTCATCTTTGGGCAGATAGGCTGTGTACTGGCGGATGGTCTCCTGCGCGCGGGCGTAGCCTTCGGTCTGCAATTCCTGCTCGACCGACGCCTGATCCCAGATGTCTTCCCACGCCTTGCGCGTGCTGTCGTAGCGATTATTCATAATCTGTCGTCCCGTGCGCCGCCAAATGTACCTCATTCTCCACGCAGACGCTGCGCCACGTCCATCGCCGCGCGAGTCGGCAGCACCAGCAGCGCCAGCGCCAGCGCCGCCGCAGCGCCGTACCACATGCGCGCGAAGGCGATCAGGTCGTCGAAGTAGACCCGCGACGCCAGGCGCTGCGTCTGGCGTGTGCTGGCGTGCTCCTCGTGGCGCAGCACGGCGTCGGCGGTGAAATGGATTTCGCGCCCCGTCCGCAAAATCCGCCTGCACAGGTCGTCCTCCGGGAAGTAGAGCTTCAGCCGCGTGTCGAACGTCCCCAGGTGCAGCAGCAGCTCGCGCGGCGCGAGGATGCACGAGCCGGGGATCACCTCGACGGCGCGAGTTGTGTCGCGCGCCCAATCGCTGTACCACATGCGCGCGCGGCGGCGGTCGCGCCACCCGGCGAAAATCGCGCCGAGAAAGCTGTAGCCGAGCACCAGATCGAGATACTGCGGCACGCGCGAGCAAATCCGCAGCACTTCGCCGCCGCTCAGGCTGACCTGCTGGCAGGTCAGCGCGCCGACGTTCGCGTGATCGCGCAGATAGGCGACCATCGTCGGCAGCATGTCCGGCTGGATCAGCGTGTCGGAGTTGAGCAGCAGGACGTATTCGCCCTGCGCCCGGCTGACGCCCAGATTGTTGCCGCCGGTGAACCAGGTGTTGCGCTCCGGCTCGACCAGCACGACGCGCGGAAACTCCGCCCGGATCATCGCCGCGCTGCCATCTTTCGAGGCATTGTCCACGACGACCACCTCGACCGCCAGGTCGCCGCGCTGCGCCTCAATCGAGGTGAGGCAGGCGCGCAGGTATTCGCGGGTATTATAGTTGACAATGACAACGGAAAGATCGAGCATTGAGCAGTCCTCAGCGCGCGTATTTTACCACAGCGCAGGGACTTGGCGTTTCAGCGCTTAATCCTTGATGATCGGTGGTCGTCTCAACTGCTAAAGGCATTTCCATGCTGCAATTGACACACAATCGGCTGCGCTTCGCCGCGCCGCTCCTGCTGGTCGGTGTTCTGCTAGCGCAGGTTGTCACACACCTCGGCTGGCTGACGATCTCGGCGCATTCCGGGCAGGTGGCGATTCCCTGGATGATGAATCAGGGGCGCACGCTGTTCGGCGATCTGCTGGAGCAGCACGCGCCCGCCACGTCGGTGATCGCGGCGCTGGCGCAGCGCGTTTTCAACCTCGATCCGGTGCTGGTCGCGCGCCTGCTCAATCTGCTGGTCGTGCTGGCGCTCACGCTGCTGATCTTCAGCCTCGCGCGCTATCTGGCGGGGACGCTCGCCGGGCTGTTCGCGGCGCTGATGTGGTTCTGGTGGGAACCCGTCTACGGCAATGTCCTGTTCTACTTCGACAGCCTCGTCGGGCTGTTGGTCGTGCTGGCGCTGGGGTCGTGGCTTGTCCTGGCTCCGCGCAAGCCGGGCTGGCTCGCGCCGCTGATCGCCGGGTTCCTGCTGGGCGGCGCGACGCTTGCCAAGCAGCACGCCTGGGCAGCGGTGCTCGTCTTCGGGCTGTGGCTGCTGCTCACGGAGCGGCGGCGCGTCGCCGCGTACATCGCGGGCGCGCTGATCCTGCCGCTGGCGACGCTGCTGATTGTGGCGCTGCAAGGCAACCTCGCCGCCTATCTGTACTGGAACTGGCAGTTCAACCTCTCCGGGCTGATGGAAAACCTGCTGCCGACGGGCGATTTCGTGCAAAGCTGGTGCTGTCGAACCTGTTCGTCCCGGCGTTTTTCCTGCTGACGCTCAAAGCGCCGCCCAGCCGCGACGCCGCGCCCTGCGCCTGCTGATTGTGGCGCTCTGGCTGGCGACGCTGGTCGATCTGCTGCCGCGCTTGAGCAGCGCCTGCACGTCGTGGAGCAGACGCTCCGGGTATTTGAGATGCTCCAGCACCGCCGCCGCGAACAGCACGTCATAGGGCGCGCTGGCGCGGGCGGGTGCGAGCGCATCCGGCGCGTCCAGGTCGGCGGTGTAGACTTCGCTGCACCGCTCCGCCGCGATCCTCGTCGCCTCCGGGTCAAACTCCATGCCGGTGACGCGGCAGCCGAGCCGCTGCTCCAGCAGCCAGACAAGTAGCCGGACGCACAGCCCAATTCCAGCACGCGGCTGTCCGTCGGCACGAGGCGCATCAGGATGCTGTGGGCGTCGTCTGGGTGGGCGCGCGCCGGGTCGAAAATCTGCTCCAGGTGATACTTGGGCGTACTTGCGGGCAGGTTCATGAGAGAAAAGTCTCCAGCCGTTCGGCGCGGCGGTCGTAGGTGTGCTCGGCGTAGACGTGCGCCTGCGCTCGCTGCGCGATCTGCTGGCGTTCGTCGTCGTGAGCGAGATAGTAGGCAGCTTTGGCGCGCAGGTCGTCCTCGTCGGCGTAGGTGATGATGGTCGGCGCGCCGTCGATTTCGGGGAACCACAGGCGCGTTCCCGGCAGGTCGTCGCTGATCTGGCAGATGCCCGCGCCCGCCACCTCGAACAGGCGCAGGTTGCCGCCGTAGAAGACGAAATCTCCATGTGTGTTGAAGCACAGCTTCGCCGCCGAGAGAATCTTGAGCATGTCCTCGCCGAGCGCGCGCCCGCGCACGAATTTGCGCAGGCTCGGCGGCACGTCGTGGACACTCCAGATGCCGAGGTCGAAATCGCGCAGGGCTTCGAGCGCCTTAACGCGGCGGCTGTAGAGGTTATCCGGCACGAGCGTGCCGACGAAAGCGATGTCGCAGGTGTAGGCGGCGCGCTCCTCGTCGCTGAGCGTATAGGGATGGTGGAAATCGGGGTCGCAGGCGGAGAGCGGCAGACATTCCATGCGCTTCGCGCCCAGCTCCAGCCACTGGATGCCGTGATAGTAGTCGCTGGCGATCACCAGATCGTAGAGGCGGGCGGCGGCGCGGTCAATCGGCTTGGAGAAGACGATGGGCGACGTGCCGCAGGCGTAGAGCAGCGTGCATCCGACCTCGCGCTTAATCGCCGCCAGCGTTTCGGGATAGATCACGGTGTTGTCGCCGACCATCCAGAGCAGGTCGGGGCGGAAGTCGCGCGCTTGGGCGAGCAGGGCGGCGTTGCGGGCGCGCGCTTCGGGATTGATCTGTGGCGGCACGCGGTTGATCAGCGCGTCGACCAGCTTGCCGGGCGTGATCCCGGCGCTGTGGCGGCGCGTCTTCCCGGCGGTGCTGCTGCGCCAGAACACGTCGAGCGTATGCCCGCGCCTGCGCAGCGCCTTCTCCCAGAAATGCTGCGACATGCTGGGCGGGAACAGGATCGCCGCGTCCTGAGCGCGGGCGGCGCGCAGCGCTTCGGGGTGGTGCAATGAGGCGACGAACAGGATTTTCATGGTGAATGGGTTATACCTGTTCGGAAAGAGACACGCAAGCCCCGACGTTCGTACAGGTGGACGCTGTTCCGCTGCCCGATTTTTCCGTGTTGGGTATGGGTTACGATTGGCGCATTGTGAGCGACAGGAGAAGATCATGCCGAATTACATCTGTGTCACCTGTGGGACGCAGTATCCCGCCTCGGATCAGCCGCCCGCGCACTGCCCGATCTGCGAGGACGAGCGCCAGTACGTCAACCCGAACGGGCAGCAGTGGACGACGCTCGAAGCGCTGCAGCAGGATCGCCAGATGCTGATCGAGCCGGTCGAGCCGAAGCTGTATCACCTCAAGCCGGAGCCGAAGACCGGCATCGGGCAGTATGCTTATCTGGTGCAGACGCCGGAGGGCAACGTCCTGTGGGACTGCGTGCCGTACATCGACCGGGCGACGGTCGAGGCGATCAACGCGCTCGGCGGCATCCGGGCGATTGCTATTTCGCACCCGCATTTCCACACGGTGATGGTCGAATGGAGCCGCGCCTTCAACGACGCGCCGATCTACATCCACGCCGGGAACCGGCAGGACGTGGTGCGCGACGACCCGGCGATCCGCTACTGGGAGAGCGCGTCGCTGCCGCTGTGGGACGGGATCACGCTGATCCACTGCGGCGGGCACTTCGCGGGATCGTCGGTGCTGCACTGGCGCGACGGCGCGGAGGGGCGCGGCGTGCTGCTGACCGCCGACACGATCCACATCGTGCAGGACCCGAACTGGGCGACGTTTCTGTACAGCTACCCGAACGCGATCCCGCTGCCCGCCTCGAAAGTGCGGCGGATCGTGGACGCGGTTGAGCCGTTCGCCTACGACCGCATCTACGGCGGCTTCGGCAACGTGATGGACGGCGATGCAAAGGCGAAAGTTCGCGCTTCCGCCGAGCGCTACATCCGCGCGATCAGCGAATGATCCAGATCGGATTCGCGTAATGGAGTTATGATTCGGTCAGTTTGGCTCAATACGTAAAGGCGAAACATGACCGATAAAATCAATATCGCGGTGGTGGGCAGCGGCTACTGGGGACCGAACCTGATCCGCAACGTCGCCGGGCTGCCGGACGCGGCGCTGCATACCGTCTGCGACATCAACCCGAAGGCGCTGGCGACGAACGCCCAGCGCTATCCCGGCGTCAAGACGACGCCGAATTACGCCGACGTGCTGGCTGACCCGGAGGTGCAGGGAATCGTGCTGGCGACCCCGGCGCATCTGCACGCCGAGATGGGGCGGCAGGCGCTGGAAGCGGGCAAGCATCTGATGGTCGAGAAGCCGCTGGCGCTGCACGCCGCCGATGCGAAACAGTTGGTCGATCTGGCGAAGGCGAACAATCTGCGGCTGATGGTCGGGCACGTCTTCGAGTACAACCCGGCGGTGCGGGCGCTCAAGGCGCTGGTCGATCAGGGCGAGCTGGGGCGCGTGATGTACCTGTACTCGGCGCGGCTCAACCTGGGCATCGTGCGCGATGACCTCAACGCCATGTGGAACCTCGCGCCGCACGACTTCAGCATCATCAATTACGTACTGGGCAAGACGCCGGTGAAAGTCGCGGCGCGCGGCTTCAAGCTGTTCGGGCGTCAGGCTGGAGGACGTGGCGTTCATCACGCTGGAGTACCCCGGCGGCGAAGTCGCGCACGTTCACGTGAGCTGGCTCGATCCGGGCAAGGTGCGGCGGATGACGGTCGTGGGCGAAAGCAAGATGGCGGTCTACGACGACGTGAGCGACGAGCGCCTGAAGATTTACGACAAGGGCGTGATGCCCGACAAGCTGCCCGACGGCTTCGGCGAGTTCAAGCTGATCACGCGCGGCGGCGACATCCTGATCCCCAAGATCGACACGACCGAGCCGCTGCGCGCCGAGTGCGCCCACTTCGTCGCCTGCATTCGCAGCGGCGAGACGCCGATCAGCGACGGGATGGACGGCTACACGGTCGTGCAGATGCTGGAAGCGGCGCAGCAGTCGATGGACGGCGACGGCGTGCCGGTGGCGATTAGCGGGTAGGGCAAACGCCGTAGGAGATGCAATCCGTAGGGGCACGACATGTCGTGCCCCTACTCAATCGACCGCTAGCTCGTGCCAGACCAGCGCCGCCGCGCCGAGCGCGCTCGATTCGATCTGCGAGCGCGTGATCTGGATCAGCGGGATGAGGTCGGGGATCAGACGGGCGCGCATGGCGGCTTGCCCGCGCTCTGAGAGCAGGTCGTAGGCGGCATTCCCCAGCCCGCCGCCGATCACGATCAGCGAGGGATTGAGCACCATGATGCACCACGCCATCGTCGTGCCCAGCGCGTCGGCGGCTTCGTCGATCACGCGCAGCGCCAGCGCATCGCCCGCGCGGGCAGCGTCGACGATGGCGTGTGTGCTCAGGTCAGCGCGGGCGAGGACGCTTTGCGGGTACTCCGGCAGATACGCCCGCGCGCCCGTCATCAAGCCTTTGCCGGAGCAGTACATCTCGACGCAGCCGTGATTGCCGCAGTTGCACAGCCGCCCATTGGGATCGACCGACATGTGCCCGACTTCCATCGCAAAGCCGATGGCGCCGTTGATCAGGCGACCGCCTGCGACCGCGCCGCCGCCCAAGCCCGTGCCGATGGCGAGGTGGACGAAATCGGGCACGCCGCGCGCCGCGCCGAAAATCATCTCGGCGATGGTCGCGGCGTTCACATCGTTGTGCGCCCACACGGGCACGTCGGCGGCGAGGCGGGCGCGCACCTTGTCCACCAGCGGCACGTTGAGCCAGTTCAGGTTGACCGCCTTGAGCGTGACGCCGTCCACGACCGGACCGGGCGCGCCGATGCCGACCCCGGCGACCGAATAGCCGCCGGACACGTGCTCGATCCCGCTGACGATGCGCCCGATCACCGCGTCGACGCCTTCCGGGGCGAGGGTCGGCTCGGTGTGGGTGGCGAGGATATTGCCGTCCCGGTCAACGGCGGCGAAGGCGATCTTCGTCCCGCCGAGGTCTACGCCAATGGCGATGTCGTCCATAGCTTCATTCGCCTTCACGGTGTTGTCCTTACAGGATGTGGCACGCCACGTCGTCGCCGTGCGGCGGTTTCTTCGAGCGCAAGCGCCGCCAGCATCCCGATCACCAGTGGCAAGCCGATCAGGTCGACGCTGATGTGCTGAGCGATCCAGGCGATTGCGCCGGGAACGAGCGACTGCCCCAGTCCCGCCGACGCCATCTGAAAACCGAGCGCGTTCAGGCGGTAACGCTGCGCGACGCGCTGATGCGTCATGGCGATCAGCGTGGGGTAGAGCGGCGCGCACGAAAACCCGACGATCATCAGCCCGACCAGATTGACCGTCGTGCTGGCGTTCTGCCAGATCAGCAGCGCGCCGATGGTCGCGCCGCACAACGACCCGCGCAGCAGCAGATTGCTGTCGATACGGTTGGCGATGAAGCCCATGAGAATGCGCCCGATGGTGAAACTCGCCCAGTACGCGCTGATCCAGAAGCCCGCCTCGGCGACGCCGCGCGCGCTCAGGAGGGTGTTGGAAAGCTGCCCCGTGCTGGCGATGACGCCGCTGGTCAGGAAGAAGATCGACATGCCGAGCAGCACCGCCGGGATGCGCAGCGACTCGATCAGGCTGACGCGCTTGCCGGGTGTGCTCGGCTCGGACTTGCTCACGTCCGCTTCGCCCGGCATCACCCACTGGCGGCGCGTGACCAGCAGCGTCAGCAGGATGAACAGGACGAGCGCGAAGATCACCAGATAGCTGACGTGCCAGGATAGACCGAGGTGCTCGACGATGATGGTCGCAAGCGTCGGACCGACCGTCTGCCCCAACCCAAACGAGGCGTGCAGCCAGTTGAACTGCCCGTTCGTATAGCGGACGGAGACGAAGTTGTTCAGCCCGGCGTTGAAGGCGCTGAAGCCGAGCACCGTCACGAACCCCGCCGCGATCAGCGCGATCCATGTCGGTGCGACGACGTACCCCATTAGCCCGCATCCCATCAGGACGCCGCCGATCAGCAGATAGCGCCCCAGCCCGAGGCGTTCGATCAGGCGACCGCTGAAAAACGTGCCGATCAGGGCGCCGCAGGTATTCGCCAGCAGGAGCGTGCCGAGCGCGTCCAGCGGCACGTCGAACGTCACCTGCATGTACGTCCAGGCGACGTTGAGGATGCCGGTCGGGATCGCCATGACGAAGAAGATGAAATAGGCGATCAGCAGAAGTCGGATGCTGCCGCCGTTGGGGGTTGTCACCGTTGTCACGGTTGTCACGAGAGGATTTCGCTTTCGGCGCGTCACCAGGCGGATTCGATTCTGCACCTGTGCGGGCAGCGGCTCAAGAGCCAGTTGGAAACGCCTGGCATCACCGCCGCGTCAGCCAGTTCACCAGCACCACGCCAGCCGATCAGTGTCAAGCCGATGCCCAGCGAGCAGGTCGAGACGACGAACTCGGCGCTGGCGCGGGGCACCGCCAGCATCAGGATCAATGCCACTCCGGCGATGAAAATCCCGGCGCGAAAGAACGCGCGCAGCACCTCCGGGTTCATGAATAAAGAGTCAGCCCTTTGCCCTCGGTGAGCGGGATGCAGGCGACTGCCGCGTCACTCTCCGTGTTGGGCGCTTGCGCCAGCGCGGGGATTTTCACGTCGCAGACGCCCGGCGCGTACCAGGGGCAGCGGGGATGGAAGGCGCAGCCCGGCGGCAGTTCCGTCAGGCGCGGGATGTCTTCGCTGCGGAGCTGGATGTGCGCCTTGGAGCGCGTGCGGTTGGGATCGGCTTCGGGGATGGCGGAGAGCAGCACGCGCGTGTAGGGGTGCTGCGGCGAAGCGATGATCTCCTGCGTCCTGCCGATTTCGACCACGCGACCGAGGTACATCACGGCGATGCGCCCGTTCCAGGCGAAGTATTTCGCCAGCGCCAGATCGTGGGTGATGAAGACAATCGTCACGTTGAGGCTGCTGCGCATGTCCATCATCATGTTGAGGATGCCCATGCGGATCGACACGTCCACCATGCTGACGGCTTCGTCGGCGATGATGATCGACGGGTTGGTCGTCAGGGCGCGGGCGATGCTGACGCGCTGGCGCTGCCCGCCGCTCAACTGATGCGGATATTTGTCGATCAGGTCGACGGTGAGGTCGACCCGGTTCAGCAGCTCGACGACGCGCGCGCGCGCCTCGCTGCGGCTGTGCGCCAGCTTGTGCCGGAACAGCGGGTAGCTGAGCATGTTGTAGATGGTATGCGTCGGGTTGAGCGAGGCGTAGGGGTCTTGATGGATGATCTGCACGGAGCGGCGATAGCGGCGGTAGGCTTCGCCGCGCAGCGTAGCCACGTCGGTGCCTTCAAACAGTACGTGCCCGCTGCTCGGCTTGAGCAAGCCGGAGAGGATTTTGCCGGTCGTGGTCTTGCCGCAGCCGCTCTCGCCGACCAGACAGAGAAATTCCAGCTTGTTGACCTTCAGATTGACGTTTTGAAGCACAGGGATGTGAACATTGCCCTTTTTGAAGCTGCGTGAAACGTCGTCCAGTTCCAGAGACACGTCGGTCATGGGTTCGGCTCCGGTCGGGTGGCGTCTTCGGGGACATTCTCGGTGTGGATGAACTCGTCGCGCGTTTCGATCACCTTGTCGGTGTGCCAGCAGGCGGCGCTGTGACCCGGCGCGTATTCGACCAGCGGCGGCTCGTCAACCTTGCACTCGTCGGTCGCAAAGGGGCAGCGCGGATGGAATTTGCAGCCCGGCGGCGGCATGATCAGGTTGGGTGGGTCGCCGGGGATGCTGGCGAGTTCGTCCTGCCCCTGGTCGAGCCGGGGCACGGAGCGGAGCAAGCCGAGCGTATACGGGTGGAGCGGGCGGTAGAAGATGTCGTTGACCCTGCCCAGTTCGACGATCTTTCCGGCGTAGGTCGTCGCCACGCGATCCGCCATTTCCGCCGCCAGCGCCAGGTCGTGGCTGATGAAGATGATACTGAAGCCGAGCCGCCCCTGCATCTCCTTGAGCACGTCGATGATGGCGCGCTGCGTCAGGATGTCGAGCGCGGTGGTTGGCTCGTCGAGGATCACAACCTGCGGGTCGAGCAGCACGCCGAGCGCGAGCAGCGTGCGCTGGCGCATCCCGCCGCTCAGCTCGTGGGGATAGGCATTGAAGACGCGCTCCGGGTCGAGGCGCACCAGCTTGAACAATTCCAGCGTGCGCTGCTCGACCGCGCTGTGGTTGCCCATGCCGTGCGCCGCCGCCGTATCCATGAACTGGTCGCGGATGCGTAGGACGGGGTTAAAGGCATTCTGCGCGCCCTGAAAGACCATCGCGCACTCGTCCCAGCGAAAGGAGCGCAGTTCGCCCTCTTTCATGCTGAGGACGTTGCGCGTCTTCCCATCGCGGCGGTAGAGCACTTCGCCGCTCACGACGGCGGCGTTGTTGGGCAGCATTCGCACCAGCGACAGGCTGAGCGTGGTCTTGCCGCAGCCGCTCTCGCCGATCAGGGCGAGCGCTTCGCCTTTGTGCAGGTCAAAGGACACGCCGGTGACGGCTTGCACGTCCCCACGCGCCGTGTGGTACACAATTGAAACGTTGTCCACTTTTAAAATAATGTCATCAACCATTGGTGCTCCGTTATTAGTACCGAGTGCTGTGCAATGTGTGCTGAGTGAAACCTCAGACCAGGCAGCATTCGCTTATATATTCATCCTTCGTTCAATCGAAGCGGGTAAGCCGCCGACGAAACAAGCGGCTTTCTGCGCTCGCGCGTGCAATCCTTCAGACTGCTGAATAGGACTCATGGGTTTTCTCGGTACCCAGCACTCTTGTCAATGCGCCGTCCGCAGACGCGGGTCGAACATCTCTTCGAGCGCGCGGGCAAAGAGTACCATGCACACCTGGAATAAGGCAATTGCGATCACGGGCGAAAGCACCATGCTGGCGCTGTCGGCGCTGAACAACGTGCCGCGCGTGCGCCCGAAGTAGAGCATTACGCCCCAGGTGTAATCGTTGATGGGCGCCATGCCGAGAAAGACCAGACCGACCTGCTGGTACATGGCGCTGGTGATGGCGAAGATGAAGTTGATGGCGACGAAGCTCATCATGTTGGGCAGAATTTCGCGCAGGATGATGTGCGGCAAGCCGAGGTCGAGGGCGACCGCTGCTTCGACGTAATCGCGCTCGCGCAGGCTGAGCACCTGCGAGCGGATGGCGCGCATCAGGACGGGCCACGACAGCGCCGCGATCAGCATCGCCAGCAGGATGAAATTGTCGAGATGAATCAGCGCCGCCAGCACGATCAACAGCGGAAACGCCGGGATCGTCAGCACGAAGTTCGCGGCGCCCGTCAGGAGAGTATCGACCACGCCGCCGACCAGTGCTGCCATCGCGCCGAGTACGACCGCGATGATCGTCGAGAACAGACCGGCGAGCACCGCCGTCAGGATCAGCGTCGTGCCGCCGTTGACGATGTGGCTGAAGATGTCGCGCCCCTGCGTATCCGTGCCGAGCAAATGCGATGCGCCCAGATGATCGTTCGAGACGACCAGATTTGAGTACTCCGACACGCCGGTGACGTGCTGCTTGATCTGGTCAGAGAAGATCACCAGCGCATCGATGTCGCCATTTTCGAGCTTATTAAGCGCCTGCGTGATGCCCTGACCGCTGCGCCAGCGCGTCGAGTTGACCGTGAACGTGTCGGCATAGGGCGCAATCGTATCGGCATTGCCGGTATCGCTGACGATGCCGACGGTCTTCCCGGCGAGGTCTTGCAGGGAAGAGTAGACTTTGGCGTCGTCGGCGCGCACCAGCAGTTGATCGCGCGAGCCGGGCGGCGCGGCGATTTCGTCGAGGCGCACGGTGCTGTCGAACGGGATAAACCGGGGTCCGATGAAAATCCAGACCGCGTAAATTACCAAGCCGATGAAGCCGACCAGCCCGGCGCGGTTGCGACCGAGCGCCCGGAGGAAGATCGCAATCGGGCGGGTGATTTTTTCGAGCAGAGACGGCTGCTCGTAGATGATTTCGGGCTTGGCAATCGCGGTCATTTCGAGCCTCCCACGCGCACGCGCGGGTCGAGGCGGCTGTAGAGCAAATCCGCCAGCAGGTTCGAGATAACCACCGAAAGCGTGATGATCAGGAAGACGCCCTGCATCGAGGTGTAGTCACGCTGACCGATAGCGAGTGAACAGGAAGTTGCCAATGCCATTGTAAACAAACAGATTTTCGATGATCACACTGCCGCCGATGATGAAGCCAATGTTGATCGCCAGCAGAGTGAACATGGGCAGCGCTGCATTGCGCCCCACATAGGACATCAGAATACGCCGCTGAGCTGAGTCCGCGTGCCTTGGCGACGTTGATGTAATCTTCGCCCAACGTGCTGATGGTGCTGTTGCGCATGTTGAGCAACCACCCGCCAATCGTGCCCATGACGTACACCAGCACTGGCAGAAAAGCATGTTTGAACATGCTGAAGATGAATTCTGGCGTGAAGGCGGGCGTCAGGTTGGAGTCATAAGTGCCGCGCATGTCGCCTACGCTGAACCAGTGCAGCTCCACCCCGGCGATAATGATGATCAGCAGCCCCCAGATGTAATTGGGAACGGCGCTCAAAATTGAGGAGAGGAGCGAGAGACTGAATGATCGAGCAAACTGTTGCGGTTATAGGCAATCAGCGTGCCGAGCGAGATACCCAGCACGAAGCTCGTCAGCAGCCCCAAGCCGACTGCGAACAGTGTCCAGGGCAAGAAGCGGGCAATCTGGTCGATGACGTGAGTGCCGCTGGAAACTATCGAGTCGCCCAGGTCGCCGTGCAAAAGCTGTCCCATATAGTAACGAAATACTGCGACAGTGGGGTGGCGTTGGGGTCAAGGTGGAACTGCCCGGAGGCGCGGGAATAGGCATCCGCGTAGGACAAGTCCTGCTGGTTCATCAAATACTCGGCATAGACATCGATGGGATTGCCGGGCATCAGCCGAATCAGGAAAAAGGTGAAAGTGATCACTGCCCAGACGGTCACCAGCGCCTGCACCAGCACGCGCAAGGTGTAGTTTTGGTAGATGCGTCGAAGAGACATGCGGAAACCGGAGGGAGATACCCTGGCATCACCCAAATTCGAAGTTCCTATTGGTGCTTCAGTTGCCATTTCAATTGCGTCTCACCCATAACAACGATTTTGAAAAAAAGGGACGAGAAGGTCTCGTCCCGACGATCTATGGTTGCAGGTAGGGGTAGACTCGCCGCCTACCCCTACAGAATCACGTTATGATGCGGGCGCCATACCGCCGGTCAGGATCAGGTACGGGGTGAAACCATCCGCCGCCGAACCCCAGGGATTGATGTAAATCGGGTCGTCAGCCGCAGGCGCGCTCAGATAGGTGCGGTTGAGCGGGTTGTTGCCGTGACGCTCCCACAACGGGATAATGGGCAGCAGTTCGTTGAAAGACTGCGCCAACTGCCAGACGTACTGTTTCTGGGCATCCACGTCCAGCCCTTCTTCGGACTTGACCGCCGTGTCAGCCACGTCAATTGTCCGCCGCTGTAGGTGACGTTGATGTCGAAGTTCATCCCGCCAGCCTGCTCACCTGCCAATTGACCCTGACCGTTGAAGCGTCTGTACGGATACAGATAGGACTTCGCCGGGGAACGGGCTGGCCAACGCCCCAGTTGCGGATCGCCATCTGGAAGTTGCTGTCGTACACGTCCTGAAGCTGCTGTGTGGAGACCACGGCGTTGCCGGTGATCTGGAAGCCGAACGCATTCAACTGCTCAATCGCGTTTTCAGCCGCCGCCGACCAGTCGGCATAGTCCGATGGGAATTCGAGCGTGAACGCCAGCGGCTTGCCCTGGTCGTCCATCCAGTGACCATCGGCGTCCTTCGTGAAGCCGATGCCTTCGAGCAGCGAGGTGGCTTTGTCGAGGTCAGTGTCGTAGGGATTGAGCGAGTCGATCTGATCCTGCGTGAGCCAGGCGGAGTCGAGGGCATCGCTCATGCCGCTCATATCCGCGACCGCCACACCGGATTTGCCCAGGCTGACGAAACCGTTTTGATCGCGGTTGATGACGTAAGCCATCGCCTGGCGCACTTCGACTTTATCCAGCGGCGAAACCTTGTAATTGACGTAGATGGCGGGTCCGTTATAGCCAGGACCGCGAATGATGTCGATGCCCTGGTCGATGAACGACTGCTCGGTCGCGGGCGGGAAGCCGTGTGTGGCGTACCACACGTCGCCGTTGGCGACCAGCGGGGTGACGACTTCGGTCTCACCGTTCCAGACCTGCACCTGATCGAATTTCACTTTGTCAGCGTCCAGAGCCATGGGGATTCTTGACCAGCATGATGCTGGCGTCGCTGATGCTGGACGGATCGATCACATACGGACCGGAAGCCTGCGGTGCCTCGGGGCGGAAGTCGGTGAGCTGCGTCAGCAGTGCGTCAAAATCGGCATCGCCGCTGGTCTTGCCCGCCTCAATCAGGGGGGCAGCGCCGTCGCCGAACTGACCGTAAACGCTGTTCGGTCGGATCGGCTCGGTGAGGATCAGGCGTTCCAGCAGTTTGGAGGGTGCACTTGTGCTGAACTTGACGGTGAGATCGTCCACCGCCTCGACCTTCGTGAGCAATTGCCACGCCTGACGACCCACCAGATAGCCGGTGTTGAAGGTCGTCACCACGTCCTTCGACGTCAGCGGCGTGCCATCAGCCCACTCGATGCCGGATTTGAGGGTGACAACGTAATTGCTGTCGGTGATCGAAGCCGAAACTGTCGGCGAGCAAGCCTTCGTAGGTGCCGTCTGCCCAGTGATAGAAGCCCATCGCGGGGAACATGATCTGTTCGTAGATGCCGAGCGCGAGCGAGTTGACGGCGAACATATTAAAGTGACCGGTCGGCGGGACTTGATAGGGCCATGCGCCCTTGAAGGTAGTTCCGCTGTCCTGGGCGTTCACTGCGCCAAAAGAGACAAGCAGCATCAGGACGATAAAGAGGAGGATAAAACCACGTTTCTTCTGCACTTTCAACCTCTTTCATATTAATTTGACAAAGGCGTTTCTTGGCTCGGCGGACCAGCGCTGACCGTATCTCTCCTTTCTCGGTTCACAAGTCGCTCTTGCTACCCGAAATAGTATCGTCGGTTGGTCTGGTCAACAACACATTTGGTGATTTTCCACAATCCCTGAATATACAGTAAGTTTGTTAGAATTACAAACTAACCTCGGGATTGCTATGTTGCCAAGAAAGCACCCGGAATTATAGGTTTTTGAGATGCGCCTTTCATGCAAAAAACGCACGACATTCGCCGGGATTTGGCGTCGATTTGCGACAAATCCCGGTAAATTTCCTCAAAAACCGCACCTTTTCGTCTATTTTGGTAGTGGAGAGATTTCATGCCCGCACAACTCAATCTTTTGCCCCTGCCGCGCACCGTCCGCCTTCAGGGCGGCACGCTCGATCTGCGCGGCGGACTGATCGCGCTGGACTCCGACCCCGCTGCTCCATTATGGTCTGCCGGGGCGCGGGCGCAAGCTGCGCTTGAGCGCTACGCGAACATCGAAGTCGCCATTGTCGGCGGCGCGAACGACAGCGCGCTCCTGACGATCACGGTGGGCGGCGGCACGGGTCACGCGCAAGGCTACCGCCTGTCAATCACGGCGAACGGGATTCACATCGCCGGGGACGACGCGGCGGGCGCGTTCTACGGCGTGACGACGCTCGTCCAGCTTTTGCAGACGCACGGCGCGCGGCTGCCGCTGCTGGACATCGAGGATTATCCCGACTTCCCGGCGCGCGGCGTCATGCTCGACATCAGCCGCGACAAAGTGCCGACGATGGCGACGCTCTACGGGCTGGTCGACTGGCTGGCGAGCCTGAAGATCAACCAGTTCCAGCTTTACACCGAGCATACCTTCGCCTACCGACGGCATCCGAAAGTCTGGGCGCAGGCGTCGCCGATGACCGCCGAGCAAATTCTTCAACTGGACGCCTACTGCCGTGAGCGCTTCATCGAACTGGTGCCCAACCAGAACAGCTTCGGGCACATGTGGCGCTGGCTCAAGCTGCCCGAATACGCGCATCTGGCGGAGACGCACGAGCAGGTGATCGAGTGGCTGACGGAAGTGCCGTTCACGCTTGCGCCGGGCGACCCCGGCTCGCTGGAGCTGCTGATAAGCCTGTACGACGAGCTGCTGCCCAACTTCACCAGCACGATGTTCAACGTCGGCGCGGACGAGACCTTCGACCTGGGCACCGGGCGCAGCAAGGCGGATGCCGAGGCGCGCGGCAAAGGGCGCGTCTACCTCGATTTCGTGCTCAAAATCTATGAGCAGGTCAAGGCGCGCGGGCGGACGATGCAGTTCTGGGGCGACATCATCAACCAGTACCCCGAACTGGTGCCGGAAATCCCGAAGGACGTGATCGCGCTGGAGTGGGGCTACGAAGCCGACCACCCCTTCGCCGAGAAATCGGCGCTGTTCGCGGCGTCGGGCGTGCCCTTCTACGTCTGCCCCGGCACGTCGACCTGGACGACGATCAGCGGGCGCACCGACAACATGAAAGGCAATCTCCGAAACGCCATCGAGAACGGGCTGAAGTACGGGGCGATTGGCGTGCTCAACACCGACTGGGGCGACCGGGGACACTGGCAGCAGACGCCGATCAGCTATCCCGGCTTTGCTTATGGCGCGGCGCTGAGCTGGTACGCGGCGGGCAATACCGAGGTCGACCTGACGGCGGCGCTGAACAGCTTCGCCTTTGGCGACAGCGCGGGCGTGCTGGGCAAGATCGCCTACGACCTGGGCAACACCTATCAGGAGCCGGGCGTGATCGTTCGCAACGGCAACTTCCTGCACTGGATTTACACCATTCCGGTTGGGCAGATGCGCTCAGGCTGGCATCGTGATCTGGTGGGCGACAGCGCGGCGACGCTCCTGAACGATAATCTGCTTTACGAGAACCTGCACGCGACCGTCGAGTACATCGACGGCGTGATGAAGCCGCTCGATTCGGCTGAGATCGCGCGACCGGATGCCGACCTGCTCAAGCGCGAATACCGCCAGGCGGCGCACATGCTCCGGCACGGCGCGCGGCGGGCGCTGCTGCAAATCGGCGACGCCAGCGTGAGCAAAGCCGATCTGCTGGCTGACCTGGACGCGCTGATCGAGGAGCAGAAAGCGCTGTGGCTGGCGCGCAACCGTCCCGGCGGGCTGACGGACAGCCTTGCCGCGCTGGAAGCGGCGCGCGACCTGTACAAGTGAGCCGCCGCGTCACTATCGCCGCCCGCGCGACATGAATCACTGGGGGCGCGTCGGGCGCCCCTATGTCGGATGAGACGGGAGGCGGGTAAATGATGGCTGTCGAGACGGGCTACGCCGAGATCAACGGCGCGCGGGTCTATTACGAGGTTGCCGGAGATGGCGAGCCGCTGGCGCTGATCCATGCGGGCGTCACCGACCGGCGTATGTGGGACGGACAGTTCGAGGCGCTGGCGCAGCATTACCGCGTGCTGCGCTACGACCTGCGCGGCTACGGGCAGACGAGCGCGCCCGCGATGGCGTATTCCCACGTCGAGGACTTGCGGGCGCTGCTGGATCAGCTTGGCATCGTGCGTGCCGTGCTGGTCGGCTGCTCGATGGGCGGGACGGCGGCGCTGGATTTCGCGCTGACGTATCCCGATAGGGTTTCGGCGCTGGCGCTGGTCTGTTCGACGCCGAGCGGCTACGAGTTGAAGGGCGCGCCGCCGCCGCTGATCTTGCAGTTGATCGCCGCGCAGCAGGCGGGCGATATCGAAAAGATGGCGGCGCTGGCGGTGCAAATCTGGGCGGTTGGCGATCAGCGCTCGCCCGATCAGGTCGATCAGCACGTCCGCGATCTGGTCTACGAGATGAGCCTGATCGGCTTCAGGAATCAAGCCGCCGGAGTCGGTGAGCAGCAGACGATCACGCCGCCCGCAGTGGAGCGGCTCGGCGAGGTGCATGTCCCCACGCTGATCGTGGTCGGCGGATTGGATTCGCCAGTCATACACGAAGCGGGTAAGCTGATGACGGCGCAGATCGCCGGGGCGCGCCAGGTGGTGATTGCGAACACGGCGCACCTGCCGAGCATGGAGAAGCCCGACGAATTCAACCGGGTCGTGCTGGAATTTCTGGGTGAGGGATAACGAAGCTCCGCCCGACCCTCGAAAGGTCGGGCTGAAACGGGGCGATAGGGAATAGTTTTTATAGGAGCACGCTATGAAAGTCTTATTCATCGGCGGGACGGGCAATATCAGCGTTTCGGTGAGCAGGCTGGCGGTCCAGCGCGGCTTTGAGCTGTACCTGCTCAACCGGGGACGCCAGCCGGTCACGATTGAAGGCGCGAAGACGCTGACGGCGGACATCAACCAGCCGGATCAGGTCAAGGCGGCGCTGGGCGACCAGTACTTCGACGTGGTGGTGGACTGGATCGCCTTTCACGTGCCCGAAGTCGAGCGCGACATCGAGCTGTTTCGCGGCAGGTGCGGGCAGTACATCTTCATCGGCACGGCGTCGTCGTACCAGAAGCCGCTGACGCACCCCATCATCACCGAATCGACGCCGCTGGCGAACCCCTTCTGGCAGTACTCGCGCGAGAAAATCGACTGCGAGGAGCGCCTGATCCGCGCCTACCGCGAAGAAGGCTTCCCGATCACGATTGTGCGCCCGTCGCACACCTACGATAACATTTTCCCGGTGGCGGTCGGCGGCGGCAGGAGCTATGTCATCCCCAAACGGATGCTGGAAGGCAGACCTGTGATCGTGCATGGCGACGGCACGTCGCTGTGGGCGCTGACGCACAGCGAGGATTTCGCCAAAGGCTTCGTCGGGCTGCTGGGACACCCGCAGTCGATTGGGCAGAGTTTCCACATCACCTCGGATTTTCTGCTCAACTGGAACCAGATTTACGAGCAGATCGGCGACGCGCTTGGCGTCAAGCCGAAGATCGTCCACATGCCCTCGGAATTTATCAACCAGCTCGATCCCCGAACCGGGGCGGGCTTGCTGGGCGACAAGATGTACAGCGTGATCTTCGACAACAGCAAGATCAAGCGCTTCGTGCCGGATTACGTGGCGACCATCCCGTTTCACATCGGCATCCGCCGCACGCTCGCCTGGTATCAGGCGGACGCCAGCCGGATGCAGGTCACGCCGGAAGACGAGGCGCAGCTCGATAGTCTTTTAGCGGCATATCAGAAAGCGTAGAGGCAAATAACCAATGGCACCTATCAATGCGGTCGTGCTCGGCGCAGGCAATCGCGGCTCGGTTTACGGCGCGTTCGCCGTCCGCTACCCTCAGGAGATGCAGGTCGTCGCCGTCGCCGAGCCGCGCGAAGACCGCCGTCAGCAGTTCGCCATCAGCCACGACCTGCCGCCGGAGCGCTGTTTTGCATCGTGGGAAGATTTGGTCGGCGCGGGCAAAATGGGCGACGTGCTGATCAACTGCACGCAGGACAGGATGCACACCGAGTCGACGCTGGCGGCGCTCGACGCGGGTTACGACGTGCTGCTGGAAAAGCCGATGTCGCCGATCCTGCACGAGAACGTGCGGCTGGTGCAGGCGGCGGAGGAGCGCGGCAGGCTGCTGCAGGTCTGCCACGTGCTGCGCTACTCGCCTTATTTCCAGAAAATCCGCGAGATCATCCAGTCGGGGCGGCTGGGGCGCATCATCAGCGTCGATCACCGCGAGAATTTGATCTACTGGCACATGGCGCACAGCTTCGTGCGCGGCAACTGGCGCAACCTCGAAGAATCCGCGCCGATGATCCTCGCCAAGTGCTGCCACGACCTCGACATCCTCTACTGGATACTGCGCCAGCAGGTCGTCGCGCTCAATTCGTTCGGCACGCTGACCTGGTTCAAGCCGGAGAACGCCCCGGAAGGCGCGACGCTGCGCTGCACCGACGGCTGCCCGGCGGCGGAGACCTGCAAATACTACGCCCCGCGCATTTACATGAACCCGGAAAACGTGTTCGCGCGTATGGCTGCCAGCTTCGACCTGAGCGACGAAGGCATGATGGAAGCGCTGCGCACAGGTCCCTACGGGCGCTGCGTCTATCACTGTGACAACGACGTGGTCGATCACCAGACCATGAATATGGAAATGGCGGACGGCATGACCGTGACCATGACGATGCAGGGGCAGGGCAATTTCGAGGGGCGCACGATGCGCTACGACGGCACCGATGCGACACTCTACGGCAAGTTCAGCGCGGGCGACAACCGCATCACCATCCACGACCACCTGACCGGCAAGGTCGAGCACGTGCCGGTGATCGCCCGCGACGAGAGCGGGCACGGCGGCGGCGATTACGGCATCGTGCGGGCGTTCGTCAACGCCGTCAACGGCGTGCCGGACGACAGCGTGACGACGGCGCGCGAATCGCTGGAGAGCCATCTGCTGGCGTTCGCGGCGGAAGAAGCGCGTCTCAACCACACCGTCGTCGAGATGGCGGAGTATCGCGCGCGGGTGGACGCCGAAGCCCGCGCGATGTACGCACAGTAGGCGGAGAGGTAGGGGCGTAACATGGGGGTGTCAAAAAGTCGCTTTTCTGCCCCTCACCCCCTAGCCCACGCAGGCGGGGAGAGGGGAAATGAAGCGGGTTTTGTCCCTCTCTCCGTTTACGTGGGAGAGGGACGGCTTGCGACAGCAAGCAGGGTGAGGGGGTTTTTAAACACGCTTATGTTCCGCCCCTACAGATGTTACACCTTATAGCTGCTCCCAGCCCAGCGCGCCGTCGCGCTCGACGACGTGCCCGATGCCCGGAAACGGGAAGTGATACCCCAGCAGCAGCGATCCGTCGTGGGCGGCGCGCTCGAACAGCGCGCGGCGCGTCACGGCGGCTTGCGCCTTGTCGTGATCGAACTTCGCCGACCACTGCGGGCAGGCGATCTGGAAATAGCCGTGCGCGGCGTCGGCGATGTGCAGCAGCCTATCCCCGCCGGACGACAGTTCCAGCGCGATGTGCCCGACGGTGTGCCCCGGCGCGTCGACGGCGCAGATGCCGGGCATGATCTCGGCGTTGGCGTCCAGCAGCGTGATCCGGTCTTGATGCGCTTTCGAGCGCGTTCCAGACGGCGACGGCGGGAGACTGCGGATTCTCGGCGAAGCGGTCGTCCGCCGTCCAGTATGCCCATTCCGTCGAGCGGAGCGCGTAGCGCGCGTTGGGGAAGACGATCTCGCCCGCCGCGTCCAGAATTCCGCCGATGTGATCGAAGTGACCATGCGTGATCACGATCAGGTCGATGTCAGCCGGGGCGACTCCGACCTCTTGCAGATGCGCGGGAAGCGTGCCCTGGCTGCCGGTCTCGCCCGTATCGACCAGCACGAGCGCGTCCGGGGTCTTGATCAGCAGCGGGCTGATGGAAAATTCGAGCGCAGCCGGGTCGAGATGCTGGCGGCGGATGATCGGGTCGAGTTCATCCTGCGGCGCGCTGGTCAGGAAGCTGGCGGCGGAGCGGACGCTGCTGCCGTCCTGGATCAGCACGCATTCAAACTCCCCAATCTTGAAACGGTACGCCATGACGCTCTCCTTTTTGCGCGACAAACGTGTATTTCGGCACGATTGTAACGTAAAAATCCGTCTTCCCCCTTCCCGGCACACTTATGCTAGAATCGGTGTGGAAGTTATTGTAAAGAAGGCAGCATATGGACATTCTAGGCGTCGGCGGTTGGGAACTGGTCGCTATTCTGCTGATTATGCTGGTCGTCGCGGGACCGAAGCGGATGATCCAGTGGTCGTATACACTCGGCAAGTACGTCGCGCAGCTTCGCAAGATGTGGGCGGAGACGGCGCAGATGCTTCAGAAGGAGTTTGACGAGGCAGGCGTCGACGTGCAGGTGCCGAAAAACATTCCGACGCGCGGCGACATCAACCGCGAGATCTCGCGGGCGCTGACGCCCGTGACCAAACCGTTCCAGGAGTCGCTTGCGGCGACGCAGAAAGAACTCGACAGCGCGAAGAAGGCGGTGACGATCAGCACGGAGCCGCTGACCAAGACGCCGACTCCTCCGGCAGCGCCCGCCGAAACGACCCCGCCGACCCCGACGACCCCCGTCGAGACGACCGCGCCCCCCGCGCCGGAGACGCCGCCGACCATCACGCCGCCGCTGCCGGTCGAGGAGAAGCCCGCGCCGAGCAGCAACGGCAAGCCCGATTTCGGCACGTGGTCGCAGAAGAACGAAGGTTCGTCGTAGGCTATTTACAGCGTAAAAATCGATAGGCGATTGAATGGATTTCGAGTTCACTGGTGAAATCTGGTACTGGCGCGGACCTGCCCCCTTTCACTTCGTGACTGTGCCCGAAGCGAGAAGCCGGGACATCAAAGCCATATCCAACTTTGTGACGTATGGTTGGGGCGTGATCCCGGTACACGTTCAGATCGGCAGCACAGAGTGGACGACATCCTTGTTTCCCAAAGAGGGACTCTACCTTGTGCCGATTAAAGACAAGGTTCGGAAAGCAGAACAGCTTGAACTCGGTGACAAAGTGACTGTGCGGCTCATCGTGGAGCTTTCGATGTAATACGCTTGATCGATCACGTTGATTTCGGGGTGGGTGGCGCAGAACAAGACCCATTCCTATCCACAGACGAGCCGCCGATCAAATTCGGGCTGCTCATTTGCTCCCCACTTGATGATTCCCCTCACATCAGCTTGACTTTATTAGTCATTCGATCATAAAATGAACAACATGGACAATATCTGTTCAATTTGTTCAAGCCACAGAATCTAAAGAGACATGCCCAAGAGTAACGAACGCTAGAAGCAAATCCTCAACGATGCCGCTGCCGTGATCATCCGTCTCGGTTTTGACAAGACCAGCATGAGCGACATCGCCGACGAAGCAGGCGCGAGTTGGGGGACGGTCTACCTCTACTTCAAAGGCAAGGAAGAGCTTTTCGAGACGCTCTTCGCTCGTGAATGGAGTCAGTACGCCGAGGACTGGCTGGAATATGTTGAAGCCGATCCGCGCGGCGGGACGGTCGGCGGGTTTTATCGGGCAGCCGTGCACGCTGTCAACGGTCGTCCGCTGCTCGCCTCGATGATACGTCGGGATCGCCGCGTGATCGGCAACTATCTGCGCAAGCCGGACAATTTGTTCGCCTGGGTGCAGTCCAGTTCGTACAGCGCCGATCTCATTCGCGCGCTACAAGCCGTGGGAGCCGTTCGCCAGGATGTTGACCCGCTCGTGGCGGGGCACATCTTCGACATGCTCTCTTACGGACAGTTGACGCTGGAAGACTTTAAATCGCTTGACCAGTTCCCACCCGAAGACGAGATTCTGGAAATGATTGCCGACATGATGGATCGCCTGCTGTCGCCGGAAGATGGCGGCGACAGTGAGGCGGGCAAAGCCGTTATGCGCGAGATCGTCGCAGCCGCCAGAAATCAGCTTGAGCAGTTCAAACAGGCGAAGGAAGCAACAAGCTCGGAAAAGCCGCCTGGAAGGGTGGTGTATCAGGAAGATAACGATGAGCGCTGAAAAAGTTCACTTCGACAAAGAAAAAGAGACGATGCTCATGACTCTGTACGGGCGAGCTGTGCAGAGCAAATGGCAAAATCCGATTCTGCGCGATCCCTGGGCAGAGAATGCCGTCCAGCATATTGATTACGACTTCGGCAAAGTCGACCGGATGGGCGGCGTGTTCTCGCCGCTGATTTATGATCTTGGCGCCAAGATGATCGCCACTCGCGCCGCGACCTTCGATCTGCTGACGCGCACATTTCTGAACGATCACCCAGACGCGGTCGTGCTGCATCTCGGCTGCGGTATGGACAGCCGCGTGTTCCGCATCGATCCGCCTGCGAGCGTCGAGTGGTACGACGTGGATTACCCAGACGTGATCGATCTGCGCCGCCAGTTGTTTCCCGAACGTGATCCCGATCACTATCACCTGATCGGCGTGCCGCTGGAGGATCTGCGCTGGCTGGACGCAGTGCGGGGCGATCATCCGGTGCTGCTCGTCGCGGAAGGCGTGCTGCCTTATTTGCCGGAGGTGACTGTCAAAGCGCTGCTGAACACGGTAGCCGGGCATTTCTCGGCGGGACAGATGGCGTTCGATGCGATGCCTTCGTTGGTGGTGAAACGGCAAGGATCCAACGTCGGAGGCACGGGCGCGACTTACAAATGGGCACTCGATGATCCGCAAGATATTCACCAGCTTGAGCCGAAGCTGCAACTGGTCAAGGAATATGAAACGCGCGAGTTGGTCAGCTTTGATCGCCTTCCGCCGCTGGTGCGCGCGATGTTACGTGCGATGGAAGTCAGCCCGGCGCTGCGCCGTATGGATCGCATTGTCGTCTATCGCTTTTAGCGGGACGATCTACGCCGTCACGCGCGCTTCGTACTCGCGGGCGCGCTCCAGCGCCGGGATCAGCACAGCTTCGACATCCGCCAGCGAATTGATGTGGACGATCTGCTCGCGGATGGCTGCCGCGCCCGGCACGCCGATGTGATATTTCGTCAACTGACCACGCATCTCCAGAATCGCCTGCCGCTGCGGGAGGCGCGTCGTCTCCAGCGTGATACGCGCGTGCATCAGCGCCGCCTCGATCTTCTCGCTCGGCAGCGGTTCGGGCAGCGCTTCGCCCGTGCGTAGCTGGTGGGCGATGTGGTGGAAAATCCAGGGGCGACCGAGCGCGCCGCGCCCGATCATCACGCCGTCGCAGCCCGTCTCGGCGAACATGCGCGCGGCGTCGTCGGCGTTGAGCACGTCGCCGTTGCCGATCACCGGGATGCTGACCGCCTCCTTAACGCGGCGAATCCACGACCAGTCCGGCTTTCCGGTGAAACCCTGCGTGGCGAAGCGGGCGTGAACGGCAATCGCCTGCACGCCGACGCCTTCGGCGGCGCGGGCGAACTCGACCGCCGTCGGGTTAGATGCCTCCCACCCGGCGCGGACTTTGACCGTCACGGGCACGCTCACCGCCTTGACGACGGCTTCGACCACGCGCGTCGCCGTGCAAACGTCCTTAAGCAGCGCCGCGCCCGCGCCGCCTTTGGCGATCTTGGGCACCCAGCAGCCCATGTTGATGTCGACCATCGCCGCGCCGTCGTCCACGACCATACGCGCGGCTTCCGCCATCACGTCGGGGTCTGCGCCGAACAACTGGACGGAGAAAGGATGCTCGCGCGGCTGCCAGTCGAACATGGCGTAGGATTTGGGCGTGTGGTAGGAGAGCGCCATGCTGCTCAGCAGCTCGGTGGACACCAGCCCGCAGTCGCCGTAGAGGCGGCACATCCAGCGCATGGCGTGGTTGGTCTGCCCCGCCATCGGCGCGAGCGTCAGCGGCAACTCGATGGTGATGCCGCCGATGCGCAGCGGCTTCAGGGAGATACTCTGCTCGGTCATTCCGTCATTCCGTCAAATGCTTTCGCTCAGGATTATCGTCGCTGCGCCGGGGCGTGTCAATCATCGAGTCGGTGCGGCTGGATTTGCCGCCGTCTCGCCTTCGGGCTAAAGTCTCGCGCGAATACAGGAGCGTGCAATGGACTTCTACGAACTGGTCAACAAGCGCCGCATGGTGCGCAATTTCAGCGACGAACCCGTCGCGGACGATGCCATCGACCGAATCCTCGAAGCGGCGAAGCACGGACCGAGCGCGGGCTTCACACAGGGGCAGGATTTCATCGTCGTCACCGACCCGGCGATGAAGCGGCGCTTGGCGGGCTTCTGCGAGGAACCCTCGTACACGCAGATGGGCTTCGATCCCTTCATCTCGAAAGCGCCGGTTGTCATCGTGCCCTGCGCCAACGAGGGCGCATACCACCGGCGCTACCAGCAGCCCGACAAAGTGGACGAGTCCGGCGAGGAAATCGAATGGCCCGTGCCCTACTGGTTCATGGATGCCGGGCACGCCGTGATGCTGATTCTGCTGGCGGTGGTTTATGAGGGGCTGGCGGCGGGTTTCGCGGGCTTCAAGGATTTGGCTGCTGCCCGCGACGCGCTGGGCATTCCCGCCGAAGTAACCCCGGTGGGCGTCATCCCGATTGGACATCCTGCGCCGGACAAGCGATCTCCATCGCTGAAGCGCGGTCGCCGCCCCACGAGCGATTACGTCCACCGGGAGCGTTGGTAAAGTGGGCGTGGTGATGTAATCCGCCGGGACACAGCCTACCAAGCACCTCTACATCTGAGGGAGAACAATCTCAGTCACTGATTTTCAAAAACGCTGCGCCCGACGGGCACGAAGCCGATAGTCATTATGGCAAATCCGACCAGTGTCACCACTGCGTTCCCAATGAGCGCCTGACCTGTTACGGCGACGATCCCAACCACAAGGAGCGCGCCGACCCAATACGGTATTCGCTTGCGCTGGGACAAAGTGATGACAAGAAAGATCAATGCGCCGTAGAAGGCGATGGGTCCAACCAGATAGAAGACCTGCGCCACTCCCGGCGTCGAAGAAATCTGATTCAATAACGCAGACATTTCGGTCGGGGTCGAGGATACGAAGCCAATCACCAGGTCGATGATGAATTGACCCACCAAAGTGGCTGCCCCCAGCATTGCCAGCCCCGCGCCAATCTTGCTTGTCGGCGATGCAGCTTTCTCCGCCAGATTTCTCAAACCCAGGATTGCCGGAATGAATAGAATCGCTCCAATCAAGAGGAGGATATGGGAGAGGAACCACCCCAGATTGGGACCCTGTTCCGTGCGAAGCATCAAGACGATCCACCCGAGGAGAAGCCCAAGCGATGCCGCAATCAGGCAAATCCCGGCAGCTTTGTTCCCGAAGTTATCGCTACTGATCACACGCATGGACTCCCCCTCGCGCTCCGCTGCTTTGAATCGCATTATGTGGGTATTTTGACGAAATCGGCAATCTGCGCGATCTCGTCGTCGCTCAGGCGGAAGTCCATCGCGCCGACGATGCCCTTGATCTGCCCCGGATGGCGCGCGCCGACAATCGCCCCGGTGACGGCGGGGTGGCGCAGCGTCCAGGCGATGGCGACTTCGCCGGGGGTGTGTCCGTGCGCTTCGCCGATCTGCTTGAGCAAATCCACCAGCGCCAGATTGCGCGAAAGCTGCGGCTCCTGGAAGCGGGCATCGTGCTTGCGCCAGTCGCTGTCCGGCAGGTTCTGGGCGCGCTCCGGCGTCATCGCGCCGGTCAGCAGCCCCGACTGCATCGGCGAGTAGACGATCACGCCGATGTGGTGCTGCTGGCAGTACGGCAGAATCTCGTCCTCGATCTCCGGGCGGAGGATCGAATAGGGCGGCTGAAGCGAGCTGATCGGCGCGATTGCCATCATGCGCTTCATCTGGGCGACGCTGTAGTTGCTGACGCCGAGGGCGCGGACTTTGCCCTCCTGCTGAAGCTGCGCGAGCGTCGCCCAGCCTTCCTCAAGCTGCGCTTCGGGGAAGGGCCAGTGCATCTGGTACAGGTCGATCACGTCCACCTGCAAGCGGCGCAGGCTGTTTTCCACTTGACGGCGGATCGCCGCCGCCGACTGCTCGTCGATCACGCTGCGGTTCGCGTCCCAGACGCGCGCGCCCTTGCTGAAGACGTAGGGCTTGTGGTGCGTGCTCTTGAGGGCTTGCCCGACCACTTCCTCCGAATGACCGAGACCGTAGATCGATGCCGTGTCGATCCAGTTGATGCCCGCGTCGAGGGCGCTGTGAATGGTGTGGATCGAATCCTGATCATCCTGGGGACCCCAGCTATATTTATAGCCCTCGCCGCCGATAGCCCATGCGCCAAAGCCGACCGGCGTGATTTCCATATCGGTGTTGCCAAGTTTGCGGAGTTCCATCCCTACTACACTCCTATTGGTATAACGTAACACAAACCGTTACGCAGTTTACTGTGTCGAGCCGATCAGGGCAAGCCCTCATAAGACCAATTTCGGGGTCTCAGTCACCGCCGGGTGTTCTATAATAGGGGAGAATGCTCGGCGGATTTTGGGCGGAGCCGAGCCAGCGGAGTGCGGATGAACGGCAGAAAAGCACAGTACGTCAGCGCGGGCGTGGGGTTAGGCGCGGCTTTCGGTATTATCCTCGGTCTGCTGCTGTTTCCTGACAACATCGCGCTGGGCATTCCGCTGGGAATCGCCGTCGGTTTCGGGATCGGCTGGGTATGGGCGCAGCAGATGGGCGACGACGATTAGGCGGCGCTACCAGACCATCCCGCGCGCGGCGACCGTCCAGGAAACCTCCACCGTCTCGCCGCGCACCCCGTAAAGCACGTTGTGCAGGTTGGTCACCACGCAGGCATGAACCGGAATAATGCTGACCTGCTCGCCGATCTCCGGCTTCGGCTCGCAGTCGGACACGTCGACGTAGGCGTGCTCCTCGTTCAGCTTGTAGATGCGCGCGGACGGGTATTCGACGATGGACCCGTAGCCGCCCTCGTACACGTCGCTGGAGAGCGTCTTGCTGCCGCCGTCGAGGATGGCGCGTCCCTCGGTCGGTCGGCTGACGACGGTCGCGCGCACCGTCATGGCGCAGTCTTCCAGCCGACACCACTGGCGCGAGGTGGTCGTCCAGTCGTTGAAGACGTAGCTGCCCACGCGCATTTCGGTGATCTCCGGCATCTCGCTGATCTGAAGCACCGCGCCTGTCCCGCCGCCGCTGACGGTGTCCACGCCGATGCTCCGTTCGTGCAGGCGCGCCAGCGTCTCTTGCAGCGCCGGGCGCACGACCGGATTGCTGGGGTAGACCAGCAGCCCGGCGAAATGCAGGTTCTGGCTGTCCTCGACCGCCTGGGCTAACTCGACGGCGTCATCCACCGACGCGCCTGTTCGCTCGATCTCGGTGGACAGCTCGACCAGGACGCGCAGGCGAATGTCGAGCGCCGCCGCCGCTTCGGACAGCCCGCTGATGACCGCGAGACTGTCGGTAGTAGTGGTCATGCGGTTGTAGAGCGCCAGGTCGGCGAAGCGGGCGGTCTTGCTGGCGCCGACGATGTTGTAAGGGATGAGGATGTCGTTGAAGCCCGCCTGCGCGAAGACCTCGGCTTCGCTGACTTTCTGGCAGGCGATGCCGACCGCGCCCGCGTCAAGCTGCATCCGGGCGATTTCGGGGATTTTGTGGGTCTTGATGTGCGGGCGCAGCGCGACGCCCGCCTCGTCGCAGAAGGCTTGCATCCGCGTGATGTTGCGCTCCATGATGTCGAGGTCGATGAGGACGCTCGGCGTTTCCAGTTCGTAAATGTTCACTCGACGTGTTCCTTCCGGCGACCCTGATGATTGCCTGAATTATATCGCGGCGGGCGCGCTTCGTCCGGTTCAGCCTGCGCGAATGGTGCTAACGCCTGACTACGCCGCGCTCGCGCGACTGCCAACGCTTCCGCCGTTTTTTCGATGCTATAATGCACGCAGGCTGTCATCTTCAGGAGCCATATCTGTCGTGGTGCCCCCAGCGACTATTCCCGATCTCGTCAAGCTGATCGTCGTTCCGATCAGCAATCCCAAGACCGCTCCCTATCTGCTCAAGCTGGCGACCGCGCTGGTCGACACCGAGAAGGGGCGGATCATCGCGCTGTACATCGCGCTCGAAAGCGCGAGCGACGAAGGCACGCCTGTCGAGGGCATCCAGCCGATTGTCGAGAGCTTCAATAAGGAAAACTGCCCGGTCGAGCTGATGACGCACCCGGCGAGCAGCGTGGCGCGCGGCATCCTCGACGTTGCCCGCGAAGTCCGCGCCGACCTGCTGATCCTGGGCGTGCAGAACCCGCGCAAAGGGGAGTTCGAGATGGGTCCGGTGACGCGCGGCGTGGTCGCCGCCTCGCCGTGCGACGTGCTGATCTACGCCTCGCACCGCGAGCCTGCCTTCGAGGGCGTGGTTGTGCCCGTCGACGGCAGCGAACATGCCCGCGCCGCCTGCCGCGTGGCGCTGCGCATCGCCGCTGGCTTCGACGTGCCGATGGAGGCGATTCTGGTGCAGCGCAGCGGGCACAGTCAGGCGGAAGGGCGCGCCCGGCTGGAGCGCTCGCTGGCGGGGCTGCCGGACGCTCAGAAGGTGCGGCGGACGCTGGTCAACGCTAACGATCCGGTGACGGGCGCGCTGGCGCGCGTCAGCGAAGACGATCTGGTGGTGATCGGCTTTGCCAACCGCGACGTGTTCGAAAAGTGGTTGTTCAGCCGCTTTTCCGAGCGGATGCTCGACAGCGTGCCGGGACCGCTGATCCTGACTTCGGCGCGGATCGATGGGCGGCAAAACACGCTCGCCCGGCAGATCGAGCGCCGCCTCAACTGGGTGCGCCCGACCCTGACGGAACTGGAACAGGACGCGCTGGTGTGGGGCGCCGAAGAAATGGCGATGCCCACGCTCGATTTCTTCGTGCTGCTGATCGTCTCCGCCTTGATCGCGTCGGCGGGGCTGCTGCTCAACAGCGCCGCCGTGATCATCGGCGCGATGCTGGTCGCCCCGCTGATGCAGCCGCTGATCGCCTTCTCGATTGGCATGACCACCGGGCGCATCGACCTGATGCGCCGCGCCATCCCGACGGTGCTGATGGGGATGCTGCTGGCGCTGCTGATCGCGCTGGTCTTCGGGCTGGCGGTCGGCATGGAAGCGCCCACGCCGGAGATGCTGTCGCGCAGCAATCCGTCGCTGCTCGATGCGGCGGTCGCCATGACCGCCGGGCTGATCGCCGCCTACGCGACGGCGCGCAAGGACATCCCGGCGGCGCTCGCGGGCGTCGCCATTGCCGCCGCCCTGATGCCGCCGATCTGCACGATTGGGCTGGCGCTCTCGGCGGGGCAGCTCGACCTGGCGAGCGGCGCGGCGCTGCTGTTCCTGACCAACATCGTCTTCATCAGCCTGGCGGGATGGGCGGTTTTCTTCTGGATGGGGATGCGCCCGCGTCTGGTCGACAAATCGCGGCGGCGGCAGTACCTCTCGCTGGCGCTGGTGCTGCTGCTGGCGCTGCCGATTCTGGTGACGCTGCTTCACCTGACCAACCGCGAAAATGCCACCGGCGTGATCGGTCGGCGGCTTCAGGAGGCGTTCGCCCCCGCCGAGCTGGTCGACCTGCGCGTGGATGAGGGCGATCAGCTGCAAATCCTCGCTACGATCCGCTCAAACGAGACGATCACGCCACAGAAAGTCCAGATTGTGCAGAATACCTTATCCTCTGAACTGAATCAGCCGGTCGTCTTGCAGGTGGTCGAGCAGACCGTGATCGAGCCGCCGACGCCCGAACCGCGCCCGTCCGTCACGCTTACGCCGGAGCAGACCGAATCCGCCGGGGGCTAAAGTAAGGCGTTGACAACACAATCAATGGCAATTCCATACGGCGCCGTAGGGGCACACAGCCGTGCGCCCCTACAAAACGTTCGGCAACCCACTTAAGTCCCAGCCCAGCGCCTTGACCATCGCGCTTTCAGGCGTGGCTTCAGGCATGGGCTGTTGGGCGTTCGCCGCGATGATGACGTGTTCCAGCACGTCGTAGGGCACGCCGCCCGCGCTGTACGTCCGATCATTGAACGTGATGAAGTGCGGATCGCCGTCGCCTACGCGCACCATCACCGCCGGAGTGCCGGTCACCTGCAGGCTTTGCGCGAGCGCGATGTCCGTGTCGATCTGGGTGGCGGTCTTGGCGCAGGTCGTCAGCTCCTTCTCGTTCAGATCGAGATCAGCCGCCAGCCGACTGGCGATCTGGTCGTCGTATTTTCCGCTGGTGGCATAGTCGTAGAGAAGCTCGTAAGACTGCCAGAACGCGCCTGCTCGCTGTTCCTCAGCGCACTCGACAAGCTGCCCGACGTAGTACGTATGCTCTCTCCCGGCGGTCGGGAAGATGCGCAGCTCGTATTTCGCCTGCCCGGTGGCGACCGAATCCTCGATCACCTGATCGATGACGGGGCGGTAATCCTGACAGTGAGGGCAGGCGTAATCCGCGAATTCGATGATCGTGATCGGCGCGGTCGGCTCGCCGACGACGAAGCCGCCGTCGTCCAGCCGCGTTTGCGGCAGGCTGGCGAAGATTTCGCTCAGGGTCGGCTGCGCTTCGGGCGTCGCCTCCGGGGTCGCTTCCTGCGCCAGCAGGCTGGGCGCGCCGATCAGCATCAACAGCGAGAGCAAGAGCAGCAAAACAGGTCGTTTCATCTGGAATCCTCCAACTTGGCGAATAGATTGTAGCGCGCCGCTGAAAAAGGGGCACATCCGGCAGTTTGTGAGCGCTCACAAACGAATTGTGGGACTTCACTAAGAGAAGGATTAACTATGCGGTCTGTGGACGGGTGAATCTGTGCAGAATGTCTAATCCAGTTGGGACAAATGTCATTGCCATCGTAACATATCTATGTTTCAATGATTGGAAAGCGCAAAGGGATAAATTATGTACGCGCAACGAACGGCAATACGTGTCCCGTTAGGTTCGATGGGGCGAATGCGCGCAATCATTCGAGATGACTATCTTCCCACGATTTGCGCACGTCCCGGTTTCGTATCCGCTTTTTTCATGGAACAGGTTGACGATCTCGACCGCGCCGAATTGATCATTTTGTGGGAGAATCAGGCAGCCGTCGAGCATTTCAACAGCACTGGCATGTTAGAGGCGACCATACACGGGCTGGCGGCGCAACTGCCAGGTGTGCAGGTTCAGCGTGAGAGCTATACGCTGACCATTTCCACAGACACACGCCCGGAGGCGCTCCTGGCGGAAGTGACCGCTCAGCATCACTAAATCCGTTTCTTCCTCTCTTTCCCTTTTGCGAACCCGGCGACTGCCGGGTTTTTGCTTGTCAGACGACCCGCATTTGTGCTTAGATCAAGCAAACAGAGCCTGGAGTGGTGGAGATGTTACAACGCGCGCCGGAGTTCGTTCCGGGGAACTGGCTGAACGCCGACCAGCCGCTGCGACTCGCGGGGATGCGCGGGCGCGCGCTGCTGGTTGATCTGTGGGCGTATACCAGCGTCGACAGCCTGCGCTCACTGCGGCACGTCCTGCGCTGGGAGCAGCGCTACGCCGAACACGGGCTGACCGTCGTCGGCGTTCACGTGCCGGAGTTCTCGTTCGGGCGCGAGCGGACACAGGTTGAGCGGGCGGTGCAGGAACTCGGCATTCGCTACCCGGTGCTGCTGGACAACGACTACCGCATGTGGAACAGCTACGGCGACCGCTTTCTGCCGACGCGCTATCTGATCGACGCCAAAGGCTTCATCCGGCAGCGCGGCAGCGGCGCGGGCGGGTACGCCGAATTCGAGCGGGCGATTCAGACGGTGCTGCGCGAAATCAACCCGAACGCCGAATTTCCATCGGTGCGCGCGGATGCGCCGGAGGAGGAGTTTCTGCACCTGACGCGGGAATTACGCGGCGGCTTCGTCGATGGGGCGCTCGGCAACCCGGAAGGCTATGCCGGGGGCGCGACGATCCTCTACTGCCTGCCGGAGCAGCGCGTCGAAGGGGCGTTCTATGTCGGCGGGGCGTGGCAGGCGGGGCATGAGTATCTGATGTATCGCGGCACGACCGAGGGCATCGTCCAACTGCCATACGAGGCGGTCGAGATCAATGCTATACTCAGCCCGCATCACGAGGCGGTCGAGCGGATGCTGCATCCCGAAGCGGCGCTGGTCGAAATCTGGCAGGATGACCTGCCGCTGACGGCGGAACGGCGCGGGGACGACGCGACCGAGGACGGTCACGTGCGGGTGGATCGCCCGCGCGTCTACCAGTTGATCCGCAACCCCGGCTTCGAGCGACACGAGCTGACGCTGCGGGTGCATACGCGGGGATTCACGCTGTACACGTTTCTGTTCGCGGGCGGTGTCCGAAAAAAGGCGACATGACAATGG
>CAVXEZ010000029.1:0-140751 GCA_963760975.1 uncultured Chloroflexia bacterium
GGTCACAAGCCCCTCTAATAGATACGATGTATCAATAGAGAGAGCAGTAGCGCGCAATCTTGCCGCTCGCAGCCGGGAGGGTTTGAATACATACCTCTATGCTGACTTGCGGGTGTATTCTATACTTGCGCCATGCCGATACCGATTTTAGCTACTAAGCTTTATATCCCTCTACCTCGTCCAAAACTCGTCCCCCGTCCCCGTTTGACCGAGCGGCTGAACGAGGGGCTGCAGCGCAAACTGACCCTGGTCTCTGCCCCCGCCGGATTTGGTAAAACGACGCTGGTCAGCGAATGGCTCGCGGGTTGCGCGCTTCAGGCTGCCTGGCTGTCGCTGGATGAAGGCGATAACGACCCCACACGCTTTATGATCTACTTTGTCGCGGCGTTGCAGATGATTGCGCCGAACATTGGCGAAGGGGTATTGGCTGTTCTCCAATCCCCTCAGCCTGCGCCAACCGAAATGATGTTGACAGCCCTGCTCAATGAAATCAGCGTCATCCCCGGCAATTTCGCCCTCGTCCTCGATGATTACCACGTGATAGATAGCAAACCGATTGACGCTGCCCTCACCTTTCTGCTCGAACATCTGCCGTCCCGGATGCACCTGGTCATCACGACCCGCGAGGATCCACAGCTCCCTTTGGCGCGGTTACGGGTACGGGATCAATTGACCGACCTGCGCGCCGCCGACCTGCGCTTTTCCCCCGGCGAAGCCGCCGCGTTCCTCAATCAGGGGATGGGACTCAATCTCTCGGCGGAAGATGTCGATGCACTTGAAGCGCGCACGGAAGGCTGGATTGCTGGTCTCCAACTGGCTGCCCTCTCCATGCGGGGGCGCGATGACATGGCGCAGTTCGTCAGGGCGTTCGCCGGGGACAACCACTACATCGTGGACTATCTGGTCGAAGAAGTCCTGCGGCGTCAGCCCCAAAAGGTGCGGAGCTTCCTGCTCCAGACTGCCATTCTCGACCGTTTGAATGGCCCGCTGTGCGATGCCGTCACCGGGCAGGAGGGAGGCAGCGAGCGGCTAGAGGCGCTGGAGCGAGGCAACTTCTTTGTCGTGCCGCTGGACGATAAGCGCCACTGGTTTCGCTACCACCGCCTCTTTGCCGAAGTGCTCTCTGCGCATTTGCTAGCGGAGCAGCCCGATCTGGTCTCCACGCTGCATCAGCGCGCCAGCGCGTGGTACGAGCAGAATGGTTCGGTCGGCCGATGCGATCCAGCACGCGCTGGCTGCCAAAGACTTCAAGCGCGCGGCGGGCATGATCGAGCGGGCGGTGCCTTCCATGTTCAGGAATAGACAGGAGGCTGTCGTTCTGAGCTGGCTTCAGTTGCTTCCCGACGAGTTCGTCCGCTGCCGACCCGTGCTCAGCGATCACTATGCCGGTGCGTTACTGAGCAATGGCAAGCTCGAGGATGTTGAAGCCCGATTGCGCGACGCCGAACGGGGGATTGATACGACCACCGATAGGCGTGGAGGAGATGTAGCTCCAACTACCGAGCGAGTAATTGAGGACGAAGAGGCGTTTCGCCAGTTACCCGGTTCGATAGCACTGCATCGCGCTGGACAGTCCCTGGTTCAGGGCGATTTGCCTAGCACCGTGACCTACGCCCAACGAGTACTTGAGCTTGTCCCTGAGGACAATTATCTCTTACGGGGAGGAGCAGCGGCGATCCTCGGACTTGCATCTTGGACAATTGGCGATCTCGAGGCAGCGCACCGGTCATATGCCGAGGGCATGGCTGATTTGCAGAAGGCTGGAAACATTGCTGACACCGTCGGAGGCGCCATCACTCTGGCGGACATTCGGATTGCGCAAGGTCGTCTCCACGATGCCATGCGAACCTACGAGCAAGCGTTGCGCATCTCCTCTGTGCCGGGCACAGCAGTACTGAGGGGAGCAGCAGACATGCACGTGGGCATGAGCGCGATCTACCGTGAACGAAATGATCTGCATTCCGCGATGCAGCACCTGCTGAGAAGCAAGGAGCTGGGTGAATACATTGGGTTCCCACAGAACCCGTATCGCTGGCGGGTCGCCATGGCGCGACTACGGGAAGCTCAGGGCGATCTGGACAGTGCGCTTGATCTGCTTCAAGAGGCTGAGCGCCTGTATGCGAGTGACTTCTCCCCCAATGTGCGTCCTGTCCCGGCGATACGGGCGCGCGTATGGATCATGCAGGGGCGGTTGGGCGAAGCCTTTGGCTGGGCGCGTGAGCAAGGGCTATCTACCGACGACGACCTGAGCTATCTGCGTGAGTTCGAGCATATCACGCTGGCGAGGGTGCTCCTAGCACGATATAAGAGCGACGGTGCCGACCACGTTATTCTTGAGGCAATGCGACTGCTGGAACGCCTCCTGCAAGCGGCGGAAGAAGGCGGGAGGATGAGAAACATGCTCGAGATCCTGGTGCTGCAGGCGCTCGCCTACCAGATGCAAGGTGACGTTTCTGCCGCGCTTGTGCCGCTGAAACGCGCTCTGACGCTGGCTGAGCCGGAGGGCTATGTCCGCCTGTTTGTAGACGAGGGCGCACCCATGGCGGTCCTGCTGGAAGAAGCTGCGAAATACGGCATCGCTCCGACCTATGCCCGTCAACTTCTGACTGCCTTTGGTCGGGCGGATGACCGTCCACCGGTCAGCCAGATTTTGATCGACCCACTGAGTGAGCGTGAGCTGGACGTGCTGCGACTGCTCGGAACCGACCTGAGCGGTCCGGAAATTGCCCGCGAACTCATGGTGTCCTTGAGCACCCTGCGCACTCACACCCAGAATATTTACACCAAGCTCGGCGTAAACAGCCGTCGGGCAGCAGTCCGTCGGGCTGAAGAGATCGATCTGTTCTAACGCCTCCACACACCACCCGGCGGGTTCATCGAACCAGTGCCGGGGTTTTTCTCACCCCCCAGCCTCACGATCCACAAATCATCATAGCAATCATCACATGTGATGACGACTGCTCATCACATTGATTTGTATCGTCTTTACAAGAAAGAAGCCCAGACAGGGACATGAAGATTGATCCAGAGGAGGAAGATGCAAGAGGCGCAGAATGACGACAACACCCGCATCGAATGAGGGGCATCACGAGCCTGGACGTTATGAGATTCGCATCAAGGGACACCTTGATGACCGCTGGACAGACTGGTTTGAAGGACTGACCATCACGCGAGAAGACAATGGCGAGACGTTGTTAGCCGGCACAGTGGTTGATCAGGCTGCGCTGCACGGATTGCTCAGGAAAGTGCGTGATTTGGGAATGCCGTTGGTCTCGGTCATTCACATTGAACCTGAATAGCCAGAGAAGTCACACATCAAGCCTTGACCTGTATCACAAGCGTTCAAAAGGGATAAAAATCCATGAATACCACCCATCAGACCGCAACTATAAGAGGGAATAAACAGATGAATACCAATCGGCAGGCTGCTCCTGTTGGGGCTTCAATGAGAAAGATCGCGCTAGCGGCGGGCGTGCTCTACCTGCTCACCTTTGTCTCGATCCCGACCCTTGCTCTCTACGGTCCGATCCACGATGCGAATTACATCCTCGGCGCTGGTCCGGACACTTCCGTGATCATCGGCGGTCTTCTGGAAATCATCGTGGCACTCGCCGGCATCGGCACCGCCGTCGTGCTGTTTCCGGTGCTCAAGAAGCAGAACGAAGGGGCTGCGCTGGGACTCGTCGCTGCCCGAATTCTGGAATCCGGCACCATCTTCGCCGGCGTCGCATTCATCCTGACGATCGTGACCTTGCGCCAGACCGGAGCTGGAGCAGATGCGTTGAGCGCCAGCCATACACTTGTCGCCCTTTATGACCGCATCTTCCTCCTCGGACAGAGTTTCATGCCAGCCGTATGCGACCTGTTGCTGGGCTTCCTGTTGTACCGGTCACGCCTGGTGCCTCGCGCGCTTGCCCTCATCGGTATCGTTGGAGGTCCTGTACTTCTTGCTGGCTACCTCGCCGTGATGTTCGGTCTCATCGGGCAACGTGCCCCCCTGGCAGGCTTATCCGCACTTCCGGTCGCGGCATTTGAGTTCTCGCTCGGCGTTTGGCTCGTCGTTAAAGGGTTCAATCGATCTGCAGTCACTTCCGTCTTTCCAGAAATGGAAAAAGACGAGTCGGTGAACGCGGCATAGATACGTACTATGCGGGTCAGGGAGGGCTAAAACAATACCCTCCCTGCTCCGCTCACTGTCCCAATTTGTGCCGTATTCCATCACAACAACCCATCTCTAATCAGGAGGATTGTCAAATGAAGGCAATAGTCTACACACAATACGGGTCACCGGATGTGCTTCAGTTCAAAGACGTCGAAAAACCAACGCCGAAGGACAATGAAGTTCTGGTGAAGATTCACGCGGCATCCGCAAATCCAGCCGACTGGCACACGATGCGAGCCACCCCGTTCTTAGCTCGCTTGGTCAACGGGTTTTTCAAACCGAAAAATCACAGGCTCGGTGCTGATGTCGCGGGGCGCGTTGAAGCGGTTGGCAGCACCGTCACGCAGTTTCACGTGGGGGATGACGTTTATGGGTGCCTGTCCCTCAGCGAGATGAGCAGTTTTGCCGAGTACGTCTGTGTCAGGGAAGATGCCGCATTGGCGTTGAAACCGGCAAACCTGACATTCGAGCAAGCAGCAGCCGTCCCTTTAGCGGCATTCACCGCTTTGCAGGGTCTGCGTGATACAGGACATATACAGGCTGGGCAAAAGGTCTTGATTAATGGGGCATCCGGCGGCGTCGGCACGTTTGCCGTGCAGATTGCCAAATCCTACGGGGCTGAAGTGACGGGCGTGTGCAGCACCCGGAATTTGGACATGGTGCGCTCGATTGGCGCAGACCACGTCATGGATTACACGCGAGAAGACTTCACCAATAACGGGCAGCGCTATGACCTGATTTACTGTGCTGTTGGAAATCGTTCCATTTCTGACTACCAGCGCGCACTCAAACCACAGGGGGCTTGCGTCATCGCTGGATTTACCAACATGCGCCTGTTGTTCGAATACATGATCCTCGGTCCCCGCAGGTCGAAGGTCGGAGGGAAGCAAGTCGGTCTCATGCCAACCATGAAGCCAAACCAGAAGGATCTGACTTTCCTGAACGAGCTTCTCGAAAGCGGCAAAGTAGAACCTGTCATCGACCGATGCTACCCGCTCAATGAGACGGCTGAAGCGATCCGCTATCTTGAAACAGGGCACGCCAAGGGAAAAGTCGTCATCGCTGTGGCACAGACCAGCTAAACCCGACCAGGCGCTGCCCAATGACAACAGCCCAGACAAACGAGAATTCAGCACGGAACTAAGCAGCACCCTCCCAAAACGATACTTGGCTCTATATCACAGAGTGAGTTGAAGTGGTTGGCTGAAATTGTTCGATGTTTCAGCCAGGTGACGAGCTGTTCGGGAGCTAATTCGATAAGACAGATAAAGTTCAAAAGGGAGTCACCGATGCGAAACGGAACTGGGAATGACCTCGTCCTGCGCGTTGAAGACCTGCGCAAGGATTTACAACTGGGCGAAGTGGCGGTTCACGCACTGCGTGGCGTGTCGCTGAGCGTCAAACGCGGCGAATTTATGGGAATTATCGGACCGTCGGGCAGCGGCAAATCGACACTGCTCGGCTTAATCGGCGGGCTGGATACGCCAACGGGCGGCAAGGTTTCTATTGACGGCACGGACATCACGAACATGAGCGAGCGCGCTCTGACGCGCATCCGCAACGAGAAGATCGGGTTCGTCTTTCAGTTCTTCAACCTGATTCCCACCCTGACGGCGCTGGAAAACGTGGCGCTGCCGCTCCAGTTCTCAGCGAAACGGGCGGGGAATGCCAATCAGCGTGCCAAAGAACTTCTGGTCATGCTGGGTCTGGGCGACCGACTTGCATCACCGCCCGACCCAGCTTTCGGGCGGGCAGCAGCAGCGCGTGGCGATTGCCCGCGCACTCGCCAACCATCCGCCGCTCATCCTGTGCGATGAACCGACCGGCAGCCTGGATACCGAAGCGAGTGAAACGGTCATGAATGCGCTACGCGACGTACAGCAGAATACCAACACCACCGTGATCATTGTCACCCACGACCCGAATGTCGCGTCGCAGCTGGATCGCCTGATCACCCTTGTGGATGGTCAAATCTCTGATGACAACGACCCGCGCTCGACGGCGCAGCAGGCGGCGGTGCAGGTGCTCAGGGAAAAACGCGCGACTGGCGAATTACTCCCTTACGGAGGTCTGTGATGTTCGAAAATATCCGTTTCTACGTGAGGCACTCGCTCAACGATCTGCGCGTGAATGGGCAGCGCACCTTTTTTTCGCTGCTGTGCATTGCAGCGGGTGTGGCAGCGATTGTCTCGCTGCAAACGCTGGCAGTCATGATCCAGAGTTCGCTGGTGGGCAGCTTACAGGAAAGCAACCGGGGCGACATTCAGCTTCAGTCTGACTCCGAGTTTATGGGGCACGCCGACGAGGTCAATCAAGCGGTTGCGGACGGGCTGCTGGTCAGGCAGACACAGTCGATTTTTGGGCAGCAGCAGGACAGCTTTCTGATCGGTGAGGGCGGAATTCAGGCGCTCCAGACCTGGCTGGACGAGAATTACCCCGGTGAGGCGCAGGTGACGTATCGTCAGCCGCTGGCGGATCCGATCAGTCTCCTGCTCGGCGGCGGAAAGGGGACGACACTGGTCGCGCCTGCGAGCGGCGCCGAAGCGAGTCAGATCGTTCCGCTTCTGATTGACCCTCACATCTATCCGTTTTATGGGACGATTACCTCTCAGGCGGGACAGCCGCTGGCTCAACTGCTGACGACACCGACCGACGTTGTCCTGAGCGCTCCAGTCGCGCAGACCCTGAACGCCAAAGTCGGCGACACCGTCAAGATCAATGGGTCGGATGCCGAATTCATCTTACGGGGGATTGTCGAGACGTCGCAGGAAGTCAAGAACCCTGTCTCGGATACCCTGTTGTCGCTGTTCGGCTTTTACTACCTGGACAAAAGCGCAATTACTCTGTTCGCGGATGTCCAGCCGCAAGCCGACGTGATCTTTATCCAGCTCGCGGATCCGTCCCAAGTGACCGAGATTAGTCGCGCGCTGCGGCAGCAATTTCCGTTCGCAGCCACGACGACGACCGAAGACCTGCGCCAGAGTTACACGCAGCTTTCCGACACCATCAACAAACTCGTGACCGTGATGGGGCTGCTGTCGCTGCTGATTGGCAGTATCGGTATCATCAACACGATGCAGGTGATTGTGCGGCGGCGCACCGTCGAGGTTGCCGTACTCAAGACACTCGGCTTGCAGGGCAGTCAGATCACGCTCCTGTTCCTGATCGAGGCGGTGCTGATGGGCATCTTCGGCAGCCTGATCGGAATTGTCCTGGGCTGGGGACTGACCTTCGTGATTCGCGGCGTGGCGGAGCGCGTGCTCGCCACGAATCTGCCCTTTGTCCTGTCCCCGTCGGCGGCGATCACCGGCTTTGTGGTGGGGGTGATCGTGACGACGGTCTTTGGCTTCCTGCCGACGCTCACCGCCGGACAGGTGCGTCCCGGTGTGGTGCTGCGCCCCAGCGACGCCGTGATTCCCAAAACGGGGCGCGTGCAAACTCTGTTATCCCTGGGGCTGATCATTCTGGTGCTGAGCCTGATCGCGCAGACGATCCTCGGCAGCTTCGCCAGCGCGCTCGCGCTGGTGGTCGGGGCGTTCTTTGCCGCAGGACTGCTCTATCTGCTCTTAAATCTCGTGATCTGGTTGATCGGACGTTTTGTCCCTTCGTTTGGCGTCATCGACCTGAAGCTGTCTCTGCGGCAAATGCTGGCGGGGCGTGGGCGCGCCTCGATGACCCTGCTGGCGCTGGTGATCGGCGTCTTCTCGCTGAGTACGATCACGCTGCTGGCGGATTCGTTCAACAGCCTGCTCTCCTCTGCGCTGGTTTCCGCCAGCAGCGGTAACGTGACAATCAGCATGGGCTTCGCCGCCCAGCTCCCGAATATCACCCGCGTGCTCGACCAGACGCCGGGAGTGCAGCAGTATCACGTGCAGCGCAATTACGCGCTGAACCTGGTCTCGGTTCAGGAAGGCGATACGACGCTGACGGTGGACGACCTGCGCGCACGTCTAGCGGCTGCCCGCGACGAATTGAACACTTTTGGCGCGACCGACGAACAGCGGGCGAACCCGCTGAAATACCTGCAGTCGGCGCTTGGCGGCGTCGGGGCGGCGGACTTAACCGCGCTGCCAGAACAGAATTTCCTCGCGGGACGCGAGTTGACATCTGCTGATGCAGGTCAAGCAGTCATGGTGATTGGGGACAGCCGCTTTGTCACGGCTGCCGGGATCGGCGTTGGCGATAAGCTGACGTTTGCCCTGGAAAGCGGGGATGGGCAGTCCGCCGCGAGTGGAGATGCACCGACCGTGACTTTTGAGGTCGTCGGCGTGACGGCGCAAAGCGGGTTCGGCAGTGCCGATGCTCACAACTATGCGCCTGCCGACGCCTTTCCTGCGAGTATGCAGCCGACTTCTACGAGTGTCGTCGCTCAGGTGGATCAAGAGCAGGTGGCAGCGCTGCGCCAGCAGTTGTCCGGCGTGCCCGGTGTCTTCGTGATTGACAATGCGGCGCTGACGCGGCTGATTACCAATTTACTCGGTACGTTCACCGCCTTCCCAACCATGGTGGCGCTGCTCGGCTTGATCGTCGGCGGGGTCGTGATCGCCAACTCGGTTGCGCTGACCACCATGGAGCGGCGGCGCGAGATTGCCGTGATGAAGTCGGTGGGGCTGCAACGCGAGCGCGTCCTGTTCATGATCCTGCTCGAAAACGGTATTCTCGGGTTGATTGGTGGCTTGATCGGTGTGGGCATCGGACTGGCTGCTCTGGTCGGGCTGATTAGCTCGACTGGCGCACCAGGATCAGCTATTCCAGTGGGCACAGCACTGCTGCTTATGCTGTTGTGCGTGATCGTCTCGCTGGTCGCGGCGATCTCGACCGCGTGGGGCGCATCGGGCGAAAAACCCTTAAACGTGCTGCGTTACGAATAGCCAGCCGTCGCAAAAACCTGTAGTGTGTGGGCGCACGAGACTCTCGATCCTGATCTCGCGCGCCCATAATGATTTCGAACCCATCTCAACCAATTTTCGAGCGAGAGGAGTTCGAATCAGCTCTTATCCCTCTATCAATTTGAGAGAAAAGCGGGGAGGACAGGATTCGAACCTGCGATACGAGGTTACCCTCGTATAACCGCTTAGCAGGCGGCCCCGATCGTCCACTCTGGCACCTCCCCAGAATTTGACGCGCTGCCGAGCGGAGGGAGTGGGATTCGAACCCACGGTACCCTGTTGGGCACAGTGGTTTTCAAGACCACCGCCTTAAACCGCTCGGCCATCCCTCCAAAGGTGGCATTTGCCATTCTAGCACAGCGCGCGAGGCTCGGTCAATGCCGGAAATTCGCTCGCGGGCGGTGTATAATGTGCCCAAAAGATCGCGCGCAGATCACAATATGGATATCACCAACATTCTTGGGTTCTTCGGTGTACTTGTCTACGTAGGGGGCACGATTTACCTCGCCAATCAGGAACAGGTCGCCGCTGAACATGCGACGCTGCTGCGCTGGTTGCTGTTCGGCATGGCGTTCCTGACGTTCATGTACGGGCTGTTCGTCTTGCAGACCTCCCTCATCCCGCCATCTGCCAATTTACCCCTCCCGCAAGTCGATCCGACGGCGGCGATGGTGGACTTCGTGCTGGCAGCCATACTGAGCGTGTTCAGTGCGCAAATCGTCGCTTCGCAGGCGCTGCGCGAGCGCATCCGGCGGCTGCTCCCTGCCCGTGCATCTTTTGACCCCGAATCGCCCGTGCATACGACCGCCTGCGTGCTGTCACTGGCGCTGATCTGCCTTGTGATCGGGAATTTCGTGGTCGGCGGCGGGATCGCCGGGCTGGCGGAGAGCATCCAGGCGAACGGCGTCGATTTTGGCGATCTGCTCTTCGAGGAAGTCCTGTGGGCGGCGGCGGCGGCGCTGGGCGTCGGCTTGTTTCTGCGCCGCACGCCGGAACAGACATTCACGCGGCTCGGCTTGCGCCTGCCGACGATCCAGGACATCCGCTGGGGGAGTGTCATAGGGCTGCTGCTGTTCGGCATGGTGATCGTCATCGGCACGCTCTGGACGCAGTTCGTCTCGCCGCAGGAATTGCAGCAGCAGACCGCCGCCTCGGATCAACTGGCGCAGGCGTTCAATTCGCTGCCGCAGGCGCTGCTGATCTCCATTGTGGTCGCCATCGGCGAGGAAATCTTCTTTCGCGGTGCGCTTCAGCCGGTCTTCGGCAATGGGCTGACCAGCGTCTTCTTCACGGCGCTGCACACGCAGTACGCGCTCACCCCGGCGACGATCCTGATCTTCATCACGTCGCTGACGCTCGGCTGGCTGCGTAACCGCCAGAGCACCAGCGCCACGATCATCGGGCATTTCGTCTACAATTTCATCCAGCTTGCGCTGGCGCTGCTGGCGGGAACATCGGTATGAAGCCGCTGCTCGCGCTGCTGCTGCTGACGCTTCAGGTTACGGGTTTCGTGCGCGATGGCTCGGTAGAAATTGTCTTCCCGCAGGCGGTGCGCTTCATCGTCAACCTGAACATCCCGGTGGCGCAGATCGCCTCGGCGCAACTGATCATCACCCCCGCCGGGCATGACCCGATCATCCTCGACGCCGACCCGCGACAGGCGGAAGACGACGATCAGGGATCGCACATGGTCTACACCTGGCGCATCTCCGCAGACGATCCGCCGCCGCTGTTCGGCGACATCGCCTATCACTGGTCGATCACGGCAGCCGGTGGCAGCGCCGGGACGCTGGACGACAGCTTCACCTTCGCCGACCCGCGCGTCGATTGGACGCAGATCGACCCGCAGACGCGCTTCAGCGTCAGCCTCCCGCGCACGCTCCAGCCGCTCGGCGACTCGCTGGGGCAGGTTCACGCGCTGCTGGAGCAGAATACCGGGCGCAGGCTTGACGACCGCCTGCTGATCTATCCGATGCAGCCCGGCTGCACTGCGACCGACGACTTCCAACCAGCAGATTGCTATCGGCGCAAGCGGCGCAGCGGTTGAGTGCGACGCTGGGATTACTGAGGCGGTGCTGGCGGGCTATCATCTGCTCGTCGTCCCGCCGGATATGAGCGCGGAGGATTACGTCGTCGGGGCGCTGGTGCGCGAGGCATACGCGCCGCTCTGGGAGGGCAAAGCGCCGCCGGAGTGGTTCGTCGACGGGCTGGCAGAGTTTTACGCGCCATCGCCAAAGAACGTGCTGCTGCCGCCTGTCCAGCAAGCCGCCCGCGACGGCACGCTGCTCTCGCTCAGCGAGATGGAGACCGCGCAGGCACAGCCCTCGGCGTTATGGCGAGCGCAGAGCTTTGGCATGATCCTGTACATTGCGGATACAATTGGCTTTCCGGGCTTGTTCGACCTGGCGCGTGTCGATGCCGGGGATTTCGACGCCGCCTACGGGCAGGCGATGCCGATCTCGCCGGACGCGCTGATCCCGGCATGGCAGCAGTGGATTTTCAGCCGGAACGCCGAAGCGGTCTACGGGCTGACCCCCTACCAACCGCCGACGCCTACACCGTCCGTCACGCCGACGCCGAGCGATACGCCGCTGCCCAGCGCGACGCCGACCGCTTCGCCGACCCTGACCCTGACGCCTTCGACGACGCCGACGCCCAGCAACACGCCGCGCGGCTACGTCGGCACCTACACGCCGCCGCCGACGGTCACGCCTTCGCCGACCGACACGCCGGCACCCGCGACGATCACGCCGCTGCCGCCGGGCAGTCTGCCGACCATCACGCCCACGCCCACGCCGCTGGAAGCCGCCGTTGCGCAGCCCACCGTACAGGCTGGGGCGATCACGTTCCTGGTGCTGCTGTTGGGGCTGCTCGTGTTCTTATTCATCCGATTGGGTAACAGACGATGATCGATTTATATGAATTGTCACCGGAGGCGCTGGACGCTCTGCTCACAGAGTGGGGCGAGCCGCGCTTCCGTGCCAAACAGGTCTGGTCGTGGCTGTACGAGAAGCGCGTCGCTTCGTTCGACGCGATGACCAATCTGCCCAAGCCTCTGCGCGACCGGCTGGCGCAGGAGACGATGCTCGGCAGCCTGACGCTCGAAGACGAGGAAGTCAGCCACGACGGGACGATCAAGCGGCTCTACCGCCTGCACGACGAGCAGTTGATCGAGGCGGTGCTGATGGAGTACGACGACGAGCGCCGCACCGCCTGCATCTCGTCGCAAGCCGGTTGCGCGATGGGCTGCGTCTTTTGCGCGACCGGGCAGATGGGCTTTGCACGACACTTGAGCGCCGCCGAGATCTTCGAGCAGGCGCTCTTTTTTGCCCGCGACCTGGAAGCGCGCGGCGAGCGCCTGAGCAACGTCGTGCTGATGGGCATGGGCGAGCCGTTCCACAACTACGACGCCTCGCTGGAAGCCATCCGCCGCCTGATGCGCGACCTGGGCATCGGCGCGCGCCACATCACCGTCAGCACCGTCGGTCTGGTGCCGATGATCCGGCGCTACGCCGACGAGGGCTTGCAGGTCAAGCTGGCGGTCAGCCTGCACGCCGCCACCGACGCCGAGCGCGAGGCGCTGCTGCCGATCAACAAGCGTTATCCGCTCCACGACCTGATCGACGCCTGTCGCTACTACGTCGAGAAGAGCGGGCGGCGCATGTCGTTCGAGTGGACGCTGATCCAGGGCGAGAACGACACGCCGGAGCAGGCGCACGCGCTCGGACGGCTGCTTCAGGGCGTTCACTGCCACGTCAACCTGATCCCGCTCAACCCGACGGCGGATTATCACGGCGGACCGTCGGCGCAGGGGCGCATCGACACCTTCATCGCCATCCTCGGCGAGTACGGCATCCCGGCGACGGTGCGCGTGCGGCGCGGCATCGACATCAACGCGGGCTGCGGTCAGTTGAAGGCGAAGGTGCTGAAAAAGCAGCGTTCTCGAGCCGTCGAAGTCGAAAAGGACATCGAGCCACAGGCGTAACCCCTCTGTTTCTCTGCGCCCTCTGCGGTTAGATCACTTTCCCCTGCATCTCGCCGGGAATCGGCAGCCCGAAACGGTCGAGCAGGGTGGGGGCGATGTCCATCAACTGATGCCCCTCGACGCGCCCCGCGCCGCGCTGCCCCGGCTCGTGCAGGATGAACATCCCCTGCACCGCGTGGTTGGCGTAGTCGGGACCCGTGTCGTTCTCCAGCGTCCAGTGCCGCCCGAAGCCCACGCTGCCGACCGCCCGCCAGTGTAAATCCCCGAAGTAGACCATCAAATCCGGCGCGATGTTGTTGACCTGCTGGTAAATCTCCTGCGGCTTGAACACCTGCGTGTTGAGCGGCTTGCCGTCCGGGTCGGGGATGCCCGCCAGCCCCGACGCCAGCAGGTCGCGCATGACTTCGTACTGCTCTGGCGGGATCGTGCCCTGCGGCTCGCGCCCGCGCACGTTGAGGAAGACGCGCCCGTAGTAGCCGCCGCTCGCCCAGGCGCGCGTGTGCGCCCAGTCGATGTCGCAGTCCTCGATGCGCGTCAAGCCTGCCGCTGCTCGGCGGCGTCCTGAAGCTGAGCCAGCCGTTCTGCCACAGCCATTCGTTGATGCAGATGCCGCCGTCCATGCGCGAGACGCCGTGATCGCTGACGACCAGCACGGTCGTGTCGTCGCCCGCGATTTCGAGCAGCTCCGCCGCGAAGCTGTCCATCATCTTGTAGTAGTCGCGGACGGTGTGCTCGTAGGGATTGCCCGGCGTGTAGAGGCGGTGCGCCGGGTCGTGGAAGTGCCAGAAGGCGTGATGCAGCCGGTCGACGCCGATGTTGACGAACATGAAGAAATCCCAGGGCTTGGTCTTCATCAGGTGCTTGACCAGCCCGGTCTGCATCGCCGTCATGTCGAGCAGGTCTTGCAGCAGCGGCTCTTTCTTCTCGGAGCGGAAGTTGAGCACGTCGAATTTGTAGTTGGGGTAGAGCTTGAGCACTTCCGCCTTAAGGATGGCGGGGTAGGTGAAGCTGGCGTCGCTGCCCGGCGTCAGGAAGTCGCTGACCAGATAGCCGTTGAGCGGATGCACCGGGTAGGTCTGCGGCACGCCGACGATGACCGACTGCTTGCCCGCGTCGCTCAGGTAATCCCAGATGCGCTTGACGCGAATGAAGTCGCTGTCGGCGGTGATCAGGCGGTCGTAGGAGTAATCCTTACGGTTGCGGAAGCCGTAGACGCCGAGCACGCCCGGATCGCGGCTGCTGGTCATGCTCGCCCAGGCGGGCACGGTGATGCAGGGCGTTGACGAAGTGAGTTCGCCCCACGTGCCCTGCGCCGCCAGCCGTGAGAGGGTGGGCAGCTCGTCTTTGAACTGGTCGAAGATCAGGTGTGGGCTGGCGCAGTCCAGCCCCAGCACGAGCACGCGCCGCGCGCGTTTATGTCGGTTGAGTAGATTAAGCATGAGAAGTTCTTAGTCGTTTGTTTCTGGTTCTTAGTTCAGGGATTGCAGCGCATCTTGTTCTTGACCGAACACCAATCACTCAGAAACTAAGAACCGTCGCTTGTCACAAAATCCGCGAGCCGAACAAACTCGCCGCCAGCTCGACCGCCACCTGCGCCGTCGCGTTGCGCTCGTCGAGGATCGGATTGACCTCGACGAGATCGAGCGAGCGCACGCGCGCATCGTCCGCCAGCATTTCCAGCAGCAGATGTGCCTCGCGGTAGGTCAGTCCGCCGGGAACCGGAGTCCCCACGCCCGGCGCGACTTTCGGGTCGAGCGAGTCCATGTCGAAGCTGACGTGCAGCGCATCGACGTTGCCGAGCGCGTTGAGCGCCGCGTGGACGACCGTCGCCATGCCGTTTTCGTCAATCTCGCGCATGGTCAGCACTTTGATGCCGCTGCGACCGAGCGCGACTCGCTCCTCGGCGTCGAGATCACGGATGCCGATCTGCACGATTTGCTCCGGGCGCAGGCGAACCTCGCCAACCGTCAGCACCTCCGGGCACCTGCCCATTAACGCGCTGACGACCATGCCGTGTACGTTGCCGGAGGGTGTTGTTTCCGGTGTGTTGAAATCGGCGTGTGCGTCGATCCACAGCACGCCGACGCGCTGCTCCTGCATCAGCGCCGCCGAGATGCTGCCGAGCGCGACGCTGTGGTCGCCGCCCAGCGTGATCACCCGTTCGCCCGCTTCGAGCGCACGGCGCACCTGATCGTGCAGGTCGCGGCAGACCTTGCCGATGGCGCTGGCATTATGCGCGCGTCCGTCGTCGGGGTCGTGGCTGACTTCCTCCACGACCGGCACGGGGATGTTGCCGCCGTCGCAGACCTGCCAGCCGATTTTGTTCAGGCGCTGCTGCAACCCGGCGTAGCGCAGGGCGCTCGGTCCCATGTCCACGCCGCGCCGCCGCTGCCCTAAATCCATCGGGATGCCGAAGATGCGAATCGTGTTCAATCGGTTTTACTCATCCGGCTGCCGATGCTCACCAGCAGGATGCTGAGCAGATAGAGGATTAGCAGCGGCGCCATCACCAGGAACATGTTGACCGGGTCAACCGTTGGCGTAATCATCGCCGCCGCGACCGCCGCGCCGACGACCGCGACGCGCCAGTTTTTGATCAGCGCTTGTGCCTTGACGAAGCCGAGCAGGGAAATCACGAAGAAGACCAGCGGCGTCTCGAAGGCGACGCCCATCCAGAACAGCAGCGACGTGACGAAGCCGAGATAGCCGTCCGCCGTCCATTCGACGAAGAAGATTTGGCTCTGGAAGTTCGCCAGGAAGTTGAGCGCGGGCGGGATGAGCAGAAACCAGGTGAAGAACACGCCCATCAGGAACAGTAGCGTGATCGCCGGGAGCGCCGTTAGCACGATGCGCCGTTCCCTGCGCGTCAGCCCCGGCAGCACGAACATCATCAACTGGTAGGTGACGACCGGGATGGCGATAATGCCGCCGATCATCAGCGCGACGCGGAAGTAATTCGTGACCGTCCCGGTCGGGTCGAGCACCTGAACCTGTTTGCCGTAAGGCTGAAGCAGATATTGGAAGACATTGCCCGCGAAGATCGCGCCGATGCCCGAGCCGATGACCACCATGACCGCTGCTTTGAACAGCCGGTTGCGCAGCTCCTCCAGATGTTCGAGCAGCGACATGCGCAGCTCGTGCCCGTCGTCCACCTCTTGTTCTTCAGGAGGCAGAGTGGGTGGAGGTTGAATTTTCGTCGCCATTTTCGCTGCTTTCTACTTCGCGTATTTTTTGCAGCCAATCGTGATCATCCGCGATGGTGCCCAGCACGCCGTTGACGAAGCTCGACGCTCCGTCCGCGCCGAACAGCTTCGCCAGCTCGACTGCCTCGTCGATGGCGACGCCGACCGGCGTGCGCGCGCGCACCGCGAACTCGTAGATTGCGATTCGCAGGATATTACGGTCGATGATGGCGATCTGTTCCAGGGGCCACTCTGGAGCATACCGCCGGATGCCTTCGTCGAGCACGGCGCGGTTTGCGATCACGCCACGCACCAGTTCCTGCACGTAGCGGGTGACTTTGCGGTTGGGGTTTTGCACCTGTACGTGCATCGCCAGCACCGCGTCGACCGGATGATGCGCCAGGTCGATTTCGTACAACGCCTGCAAAGCGATGCGCCGCGCCAGACTGCGTTCGTCTACAATCGGGGCTGCGTCTTCACTTTCCGGGGCAATTTCGGGTATATCCGCCATGACTCACCGGATGTTTCTCGTGATCGGTCGGCTGCGGCTCTGCCGTCAATCGGAGGTATCGCATCCCGATCCCGGAGCAGGAGCCGTCCAGAACGATCACCGCTGCTAATGATTACTCGCCTAGTTTACTCCACATTGCGACCTTTGGGGAGGCGCGGCGCGGCTTTCCCCTCCAGAAACTGCTCGCTTTCCTGCTGCCAGTGACGATCCAGCAGCCATTCGTTCAACTGCGCGCAGAACTCCGCGCTCAGCAGGAAGATCGACGCGATCAGGTACGCCCAGAACAGCAGCACGATACCCGTCGAGAGCGTGCCGTAGATGAACTGGTAATTGGCGACGTTGAGCAGATACCAGCCAAAGGCGGTTTTCGCCAGCTCCCAGCCGACCGCGCCGAAGATGGCGGCGGGCCAGACGGCATCCCAGTGGACGCGGCGCGAGGGCACGTAGCGGAACAACAGCGCGAAGATCACCATGTTCAAGCCGAGCGGCAGGAAGATCGAGCCGATGCTGACCCACAGGCTTGGTCGCTCCAGCAGCAGCGCCGAGACCAGCCGCAGCACCGCCGACGTGACGAACGACGTGGCGATAAGCACGACCAGCACAAACGCCATCACGACTGCCGCCAGACGCTGCCGCCATAGACTGCGGCTCGACGGCACGTGAAAGATGAAATCCAGCGAAGTCGTGATGTTGGAGAACAGCCCCAGCCCCGACCAGATCAAGCCGACGATGGCGAGCAGGCTGAAGGACGCGCCCTGTTCGACCGCCTGCGATAGATTCTGCTGGAAAAGCTGGAGAAGCTGGCTGGCGCTGGGCGGCAGGAACGGCTCGATGCCGATGCCGATTGGCTCGGTGGCGGCGGCAATCCCGACGACCGGACCGACGAAGTGGCTGACGAGGATCGCCATCAGCAGCGTGAGCGGAAAAATCGAGAAGATCGCATAATACGAGAGGGCGGCTGCCTGGCGCAGCCCGTAGCTGATGAAATTCGAGACGGCGCGCTGTAAATAGCCGGGCAGGGCGCGCGTCATGGCGGGGTTCGTTTCCCACCAGCGATTGATTTGTTGAGAGTAGCGGTCAAATCGGGATCGCAGCATTGTAAATATCCATTTACACGAGGAAACGTACTTCTATAGTAGCATAATCGCTTTGCATGTTAGTATTATGCTGGACATCATTGCCAGGAGTCATTCCATGAACATCAATTTCCAGGACATCGCTCGCGCTGCTTGCTGCCCGGCACAGGACAAACCCTCATCTGGAGCATTTTTCTGTACGTCATTTTTTTCTTCGCTCTGATTACTTTACTCCTTATGCCCAACAAAAACATGGTGCCGACGCTGCTGATCGCTACCGTGTTGTTGTTCGCCATCGTCGCCAAGCTGAGCGTCAGTTCGGGAAATATTCGGGGCAGCCAGCCGATCATAAGGTCCAAGGATTTCGGTATGTTGGTGATCAACGCGGGCATGTTTCTCTTTCCGCTGATTGCCATCGGCACGACGCGCGCCCGCAAAAACCGCACCGTCTTCCCTGCGGTCATGACCTCTTTGGCGGCGGGAGTTTACTTCTTTCTGTTCTGGCTGGTGGCTCAACACTGATCAGTACCGAGTGCCGAGCAATGAGTGACGAGGAAAAGCTTCTTCGCCCCGTTTCTCGCATCAATGTTCGTACCTAACTCATTACTCATCGCTCGGCACTGTCTTTTGGCTATATCCAGTTCCGGGTTGCGCTGCTCGTGATAGCGTTCGATAATGAAGACGGTGCAACCCAAACCTCAAACCATTCACCATGTCTCAATCAACTGCGAAACCGAGAAATAACTTCATTCGGTTTTTGAGCTACGTCCGCCCCTACAAGTGGCAGATCGTCGCGGCGAGCATCGGCGGCATCGTCAAGTTCAGCGTGCCGCTGCTCGTCCCGCAGGTGACGCGCTACCTGCTGGACGACGTGTTCCTCAGCACCACGCTCACGCCGCAGCAGAAGGTCGGCGCGCTGCTGTCGGCGGTCGGCGGCTTGATGCTGGTCTTCATCTTCTTCTGGACGCCGCTGACCTACATTCGCCACTACTACGCCGGGAAAGCCGGATATATCTCGGTCTTCGACCTGCGCCACGAGCTGTACTATCGCATCCTGCGCATGTCGGCGTCGTTCTTCGACCGCCACAAATCCGGCGGCATCGTCTCGCGCCTGATCAGCGACGTGGAGATCGCCCAGAACCTCGTCGGCAGCGCGCTGACGAACATCTGGATGGACATGATCTCGCTGCTCCTGATCACGTACTTCCTGCTGACGATTGACGTGGGCATCATGCTGGTCGCCCTGATCACTTTCCCGTTCTACCTCTTCTTCTTCCGCCGCTCGCAGGATGCCATTAAGGTGTCGAGCCACCGTGTGCAGCAGGAAATCGAGGCGCTCTCCGGCAGCGTGCAGGAGAAGATCGCCGGGAATCGCGTCGTGCGCGCCTTCGGACGCGAGCAGTTCGAGGAGGAAACGTTCGACCGCGACTCGCAAAAGCTGCTCTCGACCTCGATGCACCGCGTTTACCTGCAAAGCGTCAACCTGGCGATCACGGGCGTGATCGTCAACGTCGCCCCGCTGATCGTCATGCTCTATGGGGGCGTGATGGTGATCGGCGGCACGCTGACGGTGGGCGAGTTGATCGCCGTGACGATGTATCTGCCCTCGCTGTACACGCCGCTTCAGCGCTTCTCGGAACTGGGCGTGGTCTTCGCCAACTCGATGGCGGCGGTGGATCGCGTCTTCGAGATCATGGATCAGAAGCCGGAAATCCGCGACGCGCCGGACGCGATAGAACTGCCGAACATCGAGGGTCGCGTCGAGTTCGAACACGTCGGCTTCGCCTACCATCAGGAGGACGAGCCGGGTCCCGTGCTGCGCGACATGAGCTTCGTGGTCGAGCCGGGCGAAAAAGTCGCGCTGGTCGGACCGAGCGGGTCGGGCAAGAGCACGGTCGTCAGTCTGATCCCGCGCTTCTACGACGTGGATTCGGGCTGCGTGCGCATCGACGGCTACGACGTGCGCACGGTGGGGCTGGAATCGCTGCGTCGGCATGTCGGCATGGTGCTGCAAACGCCGATCCTGTTCAGCGGCAGCATCTACGACAACATTCGCTACGGCAAGCCGGACGCCAACGAAGCCGAGATCGTCGAAGCCTGTAAAGCCGCCAACGCCTGGGATTTCATCCAGCAGATGCCCAAGAAGCTCTTCAGCGAAGTGGGCGAGGGCGGCGGCTATCTCTCCGGCGGGCAGCGCCAGCGCCTGACCATCGCGCGGGCGTTCCTCAAAGACCCCAAGATTCTGATTCTGGACGAGGCGACCTCCGCGCTCGATTCCGAGTCCGAGCGGCTGATTCAGGCGGCGCTGGAGCGGCTGATGATCGGCAGGACGACCTTCATCATCGCCCACCGCCTCTCGACCATCGAGGACGCCGACCTGATCTTCGTGCTGGAGCGCGGGCGGCTGATCGAATCGGGCACGCACGACAAGCTGCTGCACAGCGCCGGGCTGTATCAGCGGCTCTACGCGCACTAAGCGTAGGTGTCCCGTCCGGCAAGCCCCACGCCGCCCGCCTACAATGGCGGGCATGATGGAAACTCTGCAACGCCCCATACTGCGCCGCCTGTATATCGTCGGCTGGGTGGCGCTGGTGACGGTCACGCTGCTGCAATCGAGCGCCAAGCCGGTTGTCGGACCGCCCGCGCCGCCGGGCGCGCCCGACGATACCCGCGAATTCTTCCTGACGATGGGGCACGTCGTCGCCTTCTCGATCATGCTGGCGCTGCTGTGGTGGGCGCTGCGCCCGGCGCCGCACGCGCTGATCGTGGCGCTGGTGACCTGCTGTGTCTACGGCGCGGCGACCGAGCTGCTGCAAACCCTCGTGCCGGATCGCGCCGCGACTTTCTCGGATTTCGCGGTTGACTGCGCGGTCAGCAGCCTCGCCGCGCTGGTGATCTACTGGCGCACCTCGTCGATCCACAGGTGAACGCCGTCGCTGCTCAGATGGAGCGTGCCGTCGCGCTCGCTGCGGTAGAGCGGCACGTCGCCGAGCAGCGCCAGATCGTCCTCGTTGGGGTATTGCGCCTGCGTGACGGCGATGCTGGGATGCACCGCCTGAATGAACCCGGCGTCGAGTTCGGCGGGCGCTTGCAGCACCGCCGCGTTCAGGTTCTGCCCGGACTTGATCAACGCCTGCTGCCCCTCCGCGCTCAACTCCGAAGCCAGCAAAAAGCCGACATCGCCGTAGGTCAGGCGCAGCACCAGCGCGTTGTCGTCCAGCGAGGCGTCGAGCGTCGGCTGTTTGGGCGGATTGAGCGCCTCGACGTGCAGTCCGTCGTCCGTGTCGAGCGTGTAGCCTGTCCGCACGGTTAACGGTCGGATGCGGCGCGAGCTTGGCTTGCAGCGCCGTGAAGCTGTCGCTCAGGTTGGGCTGCCCGCTGCTCAGCACCACGCCCACGTCGTAGCGATCCAGCACTGCCGGGAGCGCGCCGTACTGCGATTCGTCCGGCTGAGTCAGAAACAATACTTCGAGCGAGCGGCTGGCGAAGGGCAGGCGGTCGCCCAGCGCCGTCAGCAGCCGCGAGGGGTAGCGCCCGCCGTCGATCAGGAAGTGCGCGCCGCGCGGCGTCTGGATCAGCACGGCGTTGCCGCCGCCCATGTCGAGCATCCACACGTGCAGCAGCCCGTCGGGGCGGCTGACGTAGAGCGCCGCGATCAGCACGAGCACGCCGATGCCCGACAGCAGCGCCGCGCCGACGGCTACGCGATGACGCAGCCAGCCCGTCAGGTTGATCGACCAGTGCGGTTGCGCCGCTTTGACCATCGCAATCCCTAAAATGACGATAAAACCGAGCGCGATCAGGTTGGGCGAGAGGAAGACCTCGCTCACGGGCAGCCGCGCGAACAGCCGCACCACCTCGATTGTCCACGCCAGCGGGATCAGGTCAAGCCAGTACAAGACCTGCGCGACCAGCGGCGAGAGGGCAGCCGTCAGCGTCGCCGCGCCGCCCAGCAGCAGCAGGGCGGGCTGCACCGGCACGACCAGCAGGTTGATCAGCAGGACGGCGGGCGATAGCTGCCCGAAGTAGAGCATTGTCAGCGGCAGCGCGAAGACCAGCGCCGCCAGGCTGACGATCAGCGGCTCGGTCAGCAGCGCGCCGAAGACGCGCCGCACGGTGGATGGATACCAGCGCGTGAGCAGGGCATCGAAGCCGTTCGGAGAACGGCTCGGCGAACAGCGCCAAGCCGAGCGTGGCGAAGAAGCTCAGTTGAAAGCTCACGTCCCACAGCACCAGCGGATTGAGCAGCGAGAGCACCAGCGCCGCGAACGCCAGCGAGGCGGGCAGATAGGTCTCGCGGCGCAGCGCCCGCCCGACGATCAGCAAGCCGCTCATCAGCGCGGCGCGCACCACTGCCGGATTCGCGCCGACCAGCAGCGTGTAGAGCGCGATCACGGTGATGCTGATCAGCGCCGCCGGGATGGGACGCAGACGCAGCCGCCGCAGCGCGCCGATCACGACGCCCGCCAGCACCGCCATGTTGAAGCCGCTGATGGCGATGACGTGCGACGCGCCGGTCGCGGCGAAGGCGTCGCTCACGTCCGGGGCGATGCCGCGCTCGTTGCCGAGCAGGATGCCGACCAGCAGCCCCGCTTCCGGCTCCGGCAGATAGCGATTGATCGCGTCGGCGGCGCGCGCCTTGAGGTCGATCAGCAGGCTGATCAGGTCGCCTCCGGCGGCGCGCTGCGTCACCGTGACGGACGTGTCTTCCATCAGGCTGTAGACGCCACTGCGGGCGAGATAATCGGCATAGGAGAAGCGGTCGCTCGCGCCCGGCGCGATCAGCAGCCCGGTCGCGGCGATGCGGTCGCCGTAGTGCGCGTCGGTCAGCGGCGGGGCGCTGACCAGCACCAAGCCGTCGGTCGGCATGGTCGCGCCCGCCCGCGTGACCGTCTCGGCGGCGACGCGAAGCTGCACCCGGTCGTCGCGCCGATCCGGTTCCCCGACGACCACGCCCTCGACCGTCATCCCGCCCATGCCGTTGTAGGCAGCCAGATCGCTGGTGATCGGCGTGGTCGCCATGCGCAGCCCGCCGAGCGCGAACAGCAGCAGGGCGAAGGCTTCGACGCGCCGGACGCGCCACGCCAGCAGCGCCGCGATCACCGCCAGCGCCAGCCAGTCCAGCGGCAGGCGTAAGCCGGGATACGCGGCGACCAGGACGATTCCGGCTGCCCAACCGAGCGCGAGGTAGACGAGGCGCATCGAGACTCCCGTGAAGTAGCTCGTTTCATCAAAATTATACTCGCGCACATGAGTGCTTGATCGGGAACGCCTGTAAAATGAGAGAATAGGGTGTGACTGCCAGGAACGCCGGAGTGATTTTGTAGGGGCACGGCGCGCCGTGCCCCTACGGACATCGTTTACGCAGCGAGGAGTCCTTCGTGTCCACATTGAACCTGCTGATCGTCGAGGATGGCGACAAACTGCGCGAGGCGCTGCGCCTCGGGCTGGAGAACACCGGCGCGGTCAAGGTGATCGGCGTGACCGCGCGCGGCGAGGATGCGCTCAAGCTCGCGCTCGACCAGACTCCCGACGTGATCCTGATGGACGTGCAGCTTGCCGGGCAGATCAACGGCATCGAAGCCGCCGTCGCTATCCGGCGCGAACTGCCGCGCCTGCCGGTCGTCTTCTACTCGATTCAGGACGACGATGCCTACTACCGCGATTTCCGACGTTCCGGCATTCTCAGCCACTACGCTTACGTGCGCAAGTCGAATTATCTGCTGCCCGCCATGATCGTGCCGCTGCTGCGCGATGCCATTGCCGGGCGCGGCTTCATCGACCCGGAGATCGCGGCGCGCGTGCAGGAAGTCCGCCAGAAGGACGAACAGTCGCCGATGGCGCTGCTGGAGCCGAACGAGCAGGTCGTCGCCAAAATGCTGGCGCAGGGCATGACCAACGAGCAGATCGCCGCGCGGCTGGGCTTTCAGGACAAGCGCACCGTCAGCCGCACCAACGGGCAGATTTACGCCGTCTGGGGCTTGAACGAGACGACGGTCGACGAGAAAGTCGCGCGCACGCGGGCGGCGCTGATCGTGCGCGAGGGGCGGCTGATCACCTGGGCGGAGGACGGCACGCCTTCGGTGCTGGACGAGCATGGCAATCCGACGGCGTGGCAGCCATGACGCCCATCGCCTTCTTCTCGTCGTGGGCGGTGATCGCCGTCTCGCTGACCAACACCATCCTGCTGCTCTGGCTCGGCTTCACCGTGCTGCTCAACGCCGAGCGCCGCTCGTGGGGCGTCTGGCTGATCGGCGTAAGTCTGCTGGCAGGCGGCGCGTTCTTCATCAGTCACACGACCATTCTGGCGCTCGGCTTGACCTCGCTGCGCGGTGTGATGAACGTCTGGTGGTATCTGGGGCTGGGCGCCGTGATCACGCTGCCGTTCGCCTGGTACACCGCGATGCTGTGGTACGTCGGCTTCTGGGAGGCGCACGATTCGGCGCTGCGGCGGCGGCATCGGCTGTGGTACGCGCTCAACGTGCCGCTGACTATCGCGCTGTGGCTGCTGCTGCTTTTCGCCAACCCGTTCCCGACTTACGATCAGGCGATCCACCTGCAAATCGTGCCGACGCTCTCGCTGCTTGGCATCCCCGTGCTGGTGCTGATTTACCCGATCTGCGTGCTGCTCAGCATCGGGCTGTCGATTGACGCGCTGCTGCGACCGGGACCCGCCCGGCGCATGATGGGCGACCTCGCCCGGCGGCGCGCGCAGCCCTGGCTGATCGCTACCTCGGCGATTCTGCTGCTGGTCGGCGGCTTGGTCGCTTCGGTGATGCTGCGCGTCGTCGCCAGCGCCGGGGCATACGATGCCGCAGCCGTCGACGAGATCGTCCGCATCGCCTATTCCGACCTGATCATCGCCGGGCTGATCACGCTGGCGGTGCTCTGTCTGGGGCAGGCGGTGGCGCGCTACGAAGTCTTCACGGGCAAGACGCTGCCGCAGCAGCGCTTCATGCGCCACTGGCGCGACGCCGTGCTGCTGGCGTTCGGCTTCGGCGGCGTCATGAGCGCCAGCCTCGTGCTCGACCTGCCGCCGATCTACGGCGTCCTGCTGATGGCGCTGCTGGTGACGCTGTTCTACGCGCTCTTCAGCCGCTCGTTCCTACGTCGAGCGCACGCGCTACATCGAGCACCTGCGCCCATTCGTCAGCAGCCAGCGCCTCTACGAGCACATGACCGTAGGCATGACCATCGGTTCGTCGACGAACCCCGGTGCGCTGCCGACCAGCCTCGACATCTCGACGCCGTTCTACGCGCTCTGCGACGAAGTCCTCGGCGCGCGCAGCGCCTTTCTGGTGCCCGTCGGAGCCTTCGCGCCGCTGATCGGGCAGGCGATCACTTATCCGGCGCAGTTGAAGACGCCGCCTCTGTTCGACCTGGTCGAGCGCTTCACCACGCCGCAGACCATGTGCGTCGCCATCGATCCGGCACGGCACAGCGGCGCATCGTGGGCGGTGCCGCTGTGGAGCGAGCGCGGCTTGATCGGCGTGCTGCTGCTGGGCGACAAGCGCAACGGCAGCCTGTACACGCAGGAGGAGATCGAGATCGCCCGCGCCAGCGGTGAGCGGCTGATCGACATGCAGGCGAGCGCGGAGATGGCGCAGCGCTTGATGGCGCTCCAGCGCCAGCGCCTCGCGCAGAATCAGGTAGTGGATCGGCGGGCGCGGCGGATGCTGCACGACGAGGTGCTGCCCCGTCTGCACGCCGCTATGCTCACGCTGCCGCCGGAGGCGGGGGTGATCGAGCAGTTGGGCGAAGTCCATCACCAGATCGCCGACCTGCTCCACGAGCTGCCGACGGCTGCCGCGCCGGAAGTCGCCCAGCTCGGCTTGATCCCGGCGCTGCGCGGAGCGCTCGACGGCGAGCTGGCGGGCGCTTTCGACGGCGTGACCTGGAACGTCGATCCGGCGGCGGAAGCCCTGGCGCAGGACGTGCCGCTGCTGACGGCGGAGGTGCTGTATTACGCGGCGCGCGAAGCCATTCGCAACGCGGCGGTCTACGGGCGCGGCGACCAGCCGAAGCGACCGCTGCATCTGTGCGTCGTGGTGTGCGCCGGTCAGGACGCCGGACTGTCGATTGCCATCGAGGACGACGGCGTCGGCGTCGGGCAGGCGGACGGCTCGCCCGGCGGCAGCGGGCACGGCTTGGCGCTGCACAGCACCATGATGGCGGTGATCGGCGGCTCGCTGACCGTCGAGAGCGCGCCCGGTCAGTTCACGCGCGTTACAATATCGATTCCCGCAAGTTAGCGTTCCATTATCAGGCATACTTTTCTGCTTTTTATGTGTAGAATCTTTCGCAACCATGATGGTTTCTTGCGTGTAAGGGGCATCGGTATTGCTGCAACAAATCAGAACACTAGGGACGGGCAATCTGCGCCGTCCATCGCTGTCTTTGATGCTGGTACTGGCGCTTGTTCTGCTGCTGGCGTGGATGATGTTCGTTGTCCATCTTGACTACGAAAGTATGTGGTCGGATGAGTGGTTCTCGTGGATGTACGCCATCCAGGGACCAATTGCGCTTGTGCGAGCGACTGCTCAGGATGTCCATCCTCCGGCTTACTATCTGCTGCTCTCGGCATGGGTTGCCGTTACGGGAAGCCAGAGCCTGTTCGTCATGCGCCTGACGGCGGCGTTTCCTGCTCTGCTGACGGTCGCGCTCAGCTATCGTCTTGCCGTCGATTGGTTCAAGAGCCGCTGGGCGGGCATCGGCGCGGCGGTCTTCCTGGGGACGTGCGGCATTTTCGTTTACTACGCCCGCGAACTGCGCATGTACGCGCTGATGGTGCTGCTGGCGACGCTCAGTTGGTGCTTTTTGACGCGCTTTCTACAGGGGCGGTCGACAAGCCTGCTCGGCTACATCGCCTGCGTCGGGCTGATGGCGTATACGTACTACTTTTCAGCATTTGCCCTCGTCAGCCAGATCGTGATCGTCGTCTGGTTCTATCGCCACAAGCTCGCCGCGCTGCTGAAGGCTTATGGCGTGGTGTTGATCGCCTTCCTGCCCTGGGTTCCCACCCTGCTCGATCAGATGTACTGGGAACGGGCGCGCACCGGACACCCGGAAGCAGCCGCTATCGGTAAGTTCGGGGCAACCGTGGCGACCAATTGGAACAATATCGGCATCTTCATCAACACCTATACGGCGAAGCAGCCTGCCTTCGTGTTTCTGCTGCTGGCGCTGGCACTTGGCTTAAGCTGGGGCGTCTCGCGCCGCTTTCGAGCGCAGCGCTGGCTGATCGCGGCGGCGATGTGGCTGTTCGTGACTGCTGTGTTGATGTTCGGACTCAACCTGTATTTCCCGATTTACAATCAGCGTTACCTGCTGACGATTGTTCCGGCGCTGGCGCTGCTCGCCGGAGTCGCCGTCGCACGCCTGTCGCAGCGCCAGGTGGGGGGCATCCTGGTGGTCATCATCGCGGTCAGCGGGGTGATCTTTCATGCCGATGCCTTTCTGGAACCGAAGACGCCGCATAAGGATATGCTCAAGACGATTGCCGCCGAATATCGTCCCGGCGACCGCATCTGGTACAACTTCTCCTACGGCGGACTTGGCAGTTCAATTACGCAAGAAGTTGCCTATCATCTCAAATTCGACGCTCCGTCCTTGAACTCGGACGAGTTTATTTGGGACGCGCCAAACGATTACGCCGACGTGACGGCTGTGCCGCGCGTGTGGGACGTGCGCCCGTACTGGATTCCCATTCCTGACAAAGCCCTTGCCCCTCTGACGAGTGACCGCGTGATGTCCGAGGAATACAATTTCGGTGCATACGGCGTGCGGCTTTATGAAGCGCCGCCCAGCGGGACGCCCGTGCAGGTCGGTGATCTGTTCACGATGCTGCCAGATGGGGTGGAAAAAAATCAATATCGCGCGGGCGACACCGTGATCGCCGAGACGTGGTGGCAGACGCAAACGCCGCCCACGCTCGATTATTCGAGCGTGCTCTATTTGCGATTGACAGGCAGCGATGCGATCATTCAGCAGGCGGACGGTGGCTTGGTCGCGGATCAGCTTCCCACCAGCCAGTGGCTGCCCGATTCCACCTATCGCCTGAGCCAGACCCCAATTGAACTGCCCGTCGATCTTGCGCCTGGAACTTACCAGGTCTGGATCGGCGTCTACTACTGGCAGAATCCTCAGCGCCTGCCGATGCAGACGACGGGCACGACGCCCATCGGTCTCGACGGCACAATTGCCTTGATCGGCAACGTGAACGTAGTGGGCTAGGGGACGGTGAGAGTTAAGGAATGGAATAAAGTAGGCGATTAGTGGATGTAGTCATTGGAGAAATCGCAGCCCTTTCGGCGGCGCTGACATTTACGATCACGTCGGTGTTCTATACCTTTGCCAGGCGAAAAGTCAGCGCGATCACGAGCATGGCGATGAGCCTGCCGATTGCGTGGCTCATGATCCTGGGGATTCACCGCCTGACGTTCGGCGAGTTTTTCCCCGCCGACGCGCCCTTAGACCGCTGGTTCTTCCTGAGCGCATCCGGGGTCTTCGCCTACGTGGTCGCCTCTTATTTTCTGCTCAATGCGTACCAGCACATCGGTCCGAGGCTGACAATGCTGATCGGCTCCTTTGCGCCGGTGCTCGGCGCGCTGCTCGCCTGGGTGTTTCTGGGGCAAACGCTGGCGCTCAGCGCCACCATTGGCATCGCCGCCGTCCTGTTCGGCATCGTCTGGGTGGTCGCCGAACGCAGCGGCACGAGCGGGGGCGGCTTCGAGCCAAATCTGCGGCGCGGTCTCATCTACGCCTGCCTGGCGACATCCATGCAGGCGACCGCCTTCGTCTTGGCGTCGCGCGGCGTCATGGGCGGCTTCCCGCCGTTCAGCGCCAGCGTGATCCGCATCACAGCAGGCGTGATCGCGCTCTGGGTACTGGTCGCGTTTCGGGGCAACCTCCGCTCGACGGCGACGATCTTCAATCATGATGGGCGGTTGTTTCTCCAGCTTGCCGGGGCAGGGTTGGCGGGTCCTCTCGCCGCCGGTTCGCTGCTGCTGCTGGCGCTCCAGTACGTTCCGGTCGGCATCGCCACCACGCTGTCCAACACCAGCGCGATCATCCTGATTCCCGTCGCCTACTTCGTCTTCAAGGAGCGCATTACGCTGCGCGCCATTGTCGGAACCCTGATCACCATCATCGGCATAGCGATTCTGTTCAGTTGATCGCTTCGGGGCGGGTCGTCCCCCGCGTCACCGCGCGGCGTGGACAAACGGCGCGCATCAGCTTACAATACGCTACTTTAAGTTCGTAATCAAAGAGGATGCTCATGGCGGGAGAAGAAGCGCCGCTTTTGGATGTCACGGGTGTTGGCTATCGCTACGGCTCGCTCAACGCGCTGACGGAAGTTTCGTTTCAGGTGAAGGGCGGCGGCGAGCTGGTCGCGCTGGTGGGGCGCAACGGCGCGGGCAAGTCGACGCTGCTCAAGTGCATCGCCGGGTGGACGCGCCCGACCGACGGCGAAGTCCTGCTGATGGGCGAGCGCATCGACCGCAACGAGCGCTTCGCGCGCAAATACATCGTCCTCGTGCCGGATACGCCGCCGTTCTACGACGAGCTGACTGCCTGGGAGCATTTGCAGTTCAACGCGCAGGCGCACCGCCTCGACGACTGGGAGGAGCGCGCCGAAGACCTGCTCGACCGCTACGGCTTGCTCAACAACAAGGACGCTTTCCCTTTCACGTTCTCGCGCGGGATGCGCTACAAGCTGGCGCTGTGCATGGGGCTGCTGGTCGAGCCGAAAATCCTGCTGCTGGACGAGCCGCTCGGTCCGCTCGATCCGGTCTCGGCGGATGAGCTGTGGATCGAACTCAACCGTCACCGCACCGAGGGCATGACCATCCTCCTGAGCAGCCACCAACTGCCACCCGCAGCCTATCCTGACCGCTACTTCATCATGGAGCAGGGCGAGATCATCGCGCACGGCACGCCCGACCAGATGCGCAGCCAACTGGGCGTCAAGAACGACCTGACGCTCGATAACCTGCTGCGCGCCGCCATCCTGGCGAAGCGCGGACGCGACGCTCAGATTGAAGCGGACAGCGTCTACGAAGAAGAGGAGGCGAAAGAAGAAGGCGAAGAGGAGACGATCCCGCCGAAGCCCACCTACAACGAGCGCTCCGCCCGCAAGGCAGCGAAATCGAAGCGGAGGCGCTAGCGGATGCGTGACGTACAATCGCTGTTCTGGCTGCGCTGGCGGCAGTTCAAGGACACGGCAGTCTACTGGCTGCGCGTGCTCGGCTATCGCCCACAAGACCGCGCCTTTTCGCAAAACCTGTACGTGCTTTATCTGATCCTGATCGGCTTGTTCTGGGTCTATACCGTCGGTTCGTTCGTGTTTGAGCAGGCGGCAGCAATCGGCAAAGTGCTGGCGCCCTCGACGGCGATTGAGCTGCTGATCGGCTTCACGTGGCTGACGCTGCTGGTGCAGGTCTACGTGATGCTCAACGCGCTGCAAAGCACGCCGCTCAAGCTCTCGTTCGCGGATATGGCATACATCGCGGGCGCGCCGATCACGCGCGTCGCTCCGGTGATCGTCGGCTTCATCCGTCAGGTCGGGATTCGCCTGTTCCTGCTCGATTTGCCCGTCGTGATCTTCGGCGTGGTCGTCGGGCGGACGCTGATGCCGGAGGATTACGGCGCCGCCAGCCTGCGCCTCGTCGCAACGGTCATTCCGTTGATTGTGCTGACCTGGGCAGTCGGCTGGATGGTCGGCTTGTCGCGCCTGATCAGCCCGCGCCTCGGTCGCCTGCGCTACCTGTGGTTCGTCCCGCTGGTGCTGCTGCCGATTGCCTATTTCGTCCCCGATTTGCTGCTCTGGCCCGGTCGGATTGCCGTGCTGGTGATGCTCAATCAGGCGCCGGTCTGGGCGCTGCCGCTGCTGATCGTGCTGGCGGTCGTGGGCGTCGCCGTGACCTTCTACCTGGGCGCGCGCATCAACATGATTCACGCGGTGGACGAGAGCATCCTCTACGCGCGGATCAACGCTCTCGGCTTGCTGGCGTGGCGCATGATCGACGTGCAGGCGCGTATCCGTATGCAGGCGCGCCAGGCGACGCGCAAGCCGCTGCTCAGCCTGCCGCGCGCGCAGGGCAATTCGACCTACATCACGCGGGCGGCGCTGACGTACATCCGCCACCCGTTCATGCTGCTGGCGTGTTTCGGCTGGGGCGCGGTCATGACTTTCTTCGGCATCGAAGTCATCGCCCGCGAACTGCCCGCGCAAATCTGGATTCTGTGGGTGATCGTCGCCGGAATCGCGCCGCCGTTCGGTCTCCTGCACGTCTTCCGCTCGGATCAGGAGGAATTGTTCCTGCGCCAGTTCCTGCCTGCCGATGGGCTGCAACTGCTGCTGAACGACATGCTTCTGCCGTTGATCGCGCTGATCGTGGGCGGTCTGGCGGTGTGGATCGGCTACGGCTTCGAGCCGGACATCGCCTCGATGGGGATTGTGTTCATTCCCTTGCTGGGGCTGATGGTGGCGCTGAGCGGCGCGGTCGCCGTGACCAACACGCGCGTCTTGCAGACCCGCCTGCTGGCGACCGGGCTGAGCTTCGGCGCGGTCATCCTCGCCGGGACGCAGCTTCACACGCCGATTGCCGCGCTGGTGGTCGCCGGAGTTGCCGTGCTGCTGATGAGCGGCATGGTCGGGACGAATGCGTAAAGGCGATTGGCTTTCAGCCAGAGTGGAATTATCTTGATGGTGGTCAACGTCACCAGCGGCTGAAAGCTGGCTGCTGACCGTTTTTCTTCTTCTGCTCGTGAGCAAGGACGATAAGAGACCGGAGGCAGTCGCGGCGTTCGTGTGCCAGCCTGGGGCGGCTATTGGGGATGTAGCGCGCAGCCGTGTGCGTTTGGGCGTGCGCTTGAACTGCTGGCGGTGAACTACTGGCGAGGTCGCCCCCGTCGCTGAGAAGCCGGGGCGATCTCGTCGTTTTCTCACCATCGACCGGAACGAACGAGCGACCGGTCGGCAGGTGAAACCCTTCCGTTTATTCCTCGGTTTTGGTCGGCGGATTCACCGGCACTTCGACCGACTGCCGTAACTGCGGCGCGGCGATCTGCTGTGGCTGCTGTGGCGCGTTCGGCGTGGCGGGCTTGGTATTCACCTCGCTGATGCCGTTGCGGACAATCGTCAGCAGCTTGATCAGGTCTTGTTCCAGGTTGCTCAGGCTGTCCAGTACGTAACCATCGGCGTCGCCGGTGATGCCTTCAGCCTCCTGGCGGGCAGCTTCGATGATGTTGGCGGCGCGGCTTTGCGCAGCCTGCACCAGCGCCTCGCGGTCGATCAATTGATCGCCACGCTCGCGCGCAAGCTGGACGACGCGGGCGGCTTCTTCGTTCGCCTGCGCCAGAATCCGGTCGCGCTGTGCGAGGACGCGGGCGGCTTTCTCAATCTCTTCCGGGATCGAGATACGCATCTGATCAATGAGTTCCAGCGCCCGCTCCTCGTCCACCATCGTGAACTTGCTGAACGGGATGTGCCGCCCCTCGTCGATCAAGTCCTCAAGGCGATCCACCAGATGCTGAATATCCATAACCGCTCCCTCCCTTAGTCCCGGATACTGTACATGTAGCCGGGGCTGTTGTGATTGGCACGCAACTCGGCAAACCGTTTTGCCAGCGCCTCGGCAACAAATGGGGGAACCATGCTCGAAACGTCCCCCCCTAGTTCGGCGATCTCGCGGATCGTGCTGCTGCTGATCGAAATATGCTGAATGTCCGTCATAATTGAGACAGTTTCGATCTCCGGCGCAAGCTTTTTGTTCGCCAGCCCCATGCGGAACTCCAGTTCAAAGTCGGAGAACACGCGCAAGCCGCGAACCAGCACGACTGCATCCACTTCTCTTGCATAGTCTACTGTAAGACCTGAAAATTTCGCAACTCGGATATTGGGATATTCTGCAAATGCCTGCTTCGCCTGCGCCACCCGCTCGTCCACGTCGAACAGCAGCCGCTTCTTGGGCATGTCATAGACGCCGACGATTACCTCGTCGAAGATGCGCCCCGCGCGCAGGGCAATGTCGATGTGCCCGTTATGGATCGGATCAAACGAGCCGGGATAGAGCGCACGAACCGTCATCAAAACACTCCGCTTCCGAAATGCACTTTTTGAATAACGAGCGCATTTGCTATCGTTATAAAATATATACCTAACACACCGGAAACGTCAATTCCCGGCGTCCAGGACGTTTGTGTTCGCTAACTCAACCTCACCCCTGCTGCGCTGCGAAACTTCGTTTCTCGCTTGGCTTCCCCTCTCCACTGTAAGCGAAGCGACAAGTGAAGCGGCGTTGAGAGGGCATTGAGGTGAGGTTTCCCAAAACAGGATTGATGCTAACTCACGTCGCTGCGGGCGTCCTGAAGCTGGTCGATGCGCTCCTTGAGCAGCCGATGCTCCGGCGCGGTCAGCTCCGGGTCGTCCTCGAAGATTGTCCGGGCTTCGCGCTGCGCCAGCTCGACCAGCTCAGGCTTCATCTGCTCCAGCAGCTTGAGTTCGGCTTGCCCGCTCTGCTTCGTCCCGATCAGATCGCCGGGTCCGCGCAGCTTCCAGTCGATTTCCGCCAGCTTAAAGCCGTCGTTGGTCTGTTCCAGCGCCATCAGCCGCTCGCGCGCGTCTTCCATCGGCGTGTCGCACACCAGCAGGCAGTACGAGGCGTGCCCGCCGCGCCCGACGCGCCCGCGAAACTGGTGAAGCTGCGCCAAGCCGAAGCGGTTCGCGCCGTCGATCACGATGATGCTGGCGTTGGGAATGTCCACGCCGACTTCCGCGACCGAGGTCGTCACCAGCACGTCGAAGTCGTGGCTGCGGAACTGCTCCATGATCAGATCTTTTTCGGCGGGCTTCATGCGCCCATGCAGCAAGCCGACCTTGTGGTGATAGAAGACGCGCTGGAGCTTCTCGTAGGCTTCGACCGCCAACTCCGCTTCGATGGTCTCCGAAGCTTCCACCAGCGGATAGACGATGAACGCCTGCCGCCCTTCCTCAAGCTGCGTCTCGACGAAGTGATAGGCGCGCTCGCGCTGCGGCGGCTCGATCACGCGCGTGCGGATCGGGATGCGCCCCGGCGGCATCTCGTCGATGATCGACAGGTCGAGGTCGGCGTAGAGCGTCAGCGCCAGCGTGCGCGGGATCGGCGTGGCGGTCATCACCAGCAGGTGCGGATTGGTGCCTTTGCCGCGCAGCGCGCCGCGCTGTTCGACGCCGAAGCGGTGCTGCTCGTCGATGATGGCGACGGCGAGGTTCTGGAACTCGACGCCTTCCTGAATGATGGCGTGCGTGCCGATCACGATGTCAATCGAGCCGTCCGCCAAGCCGCGATAAATCGCCTCGCGCTCCATCGGCGTGATCGACCCCGTCAGCAGGGCGATCACGGGCTTGCCTTCGCGCGGCATCAGGCTTTCCGGCATTCGCTCGAAGGCGGCGCTCAGCCCGCGATAATGCTGCTCGGCGAGGATGCTGGTCGGCGCCATCAGCGCCGCCTGCCTGCCGTTCATCAGTGCAATCGCCAGCGCGGTCGCCGCGACCGCCGTCTTGCCCGATCCCACGTCGCCTTGGAGCAGGCGGTTCATCGGCACGGGCTTGCTCAGGTCGGCGCGGATGTCCTCAATCGAGCGCTGCTGCGCCCCGGTGAGCGGGAAGGGGAACGCCGCCTCGACGAAGGTCTGGAGCTGCTCGTCGGAGACCTGAAGCGTCTGGCTGGGCACGGCTTGCCACGACCGGCGGTTCGCCATGATCGTCAACTGCATCAGCAGCAGTTGATCGAAGATGTAGCGCCGCTGGGCGTGATCCAGGTGATCCCAGCTTTCGGGGAAGTGCAGGTTCTTGATCGCCCAGCCGAGGTCTGCCATGTCGGCGCGTTCGAGCGTGCCTTCGGGCATGTAATCCGGCAGATGATCCGCCCAGTATTCGACGGTCTTCTGCATCAGCTTGCGCAGGCTGCGGCGGTTCAAGCCGTCCGTCAGCGGATAGACCGGGACGATGCCGACCTTTTGCAAGTCCTCCAGTTCGACGTACTGGATTTCCGGGTTGGTCATCTGGATGCGGTTCTGGTACATCGAGGTCGCGCCGCGCAGCACAATCTGCTGGTCGGTGCGTATCTGGCGGTTCAGGTAATACTGCCCGAAGAAGGTCACGCCCATCTGTGCTGTGCCGTCGTCCACGACCATGTAGAAGTCTTTACGCCCGCCGCGCGCGATGCGCAGCTCCGTGTAGCGCACGGTGCCGATCACGGTGGCGAGGACGTTCGGCTGCAAGCGGCTGATCTGGGTCAACTGCGTGTAGTCATCGTAGCGGCGCGGCAGGAAGAACAGCAGGTCATTAATGTTGTAGATGCCCAGCTTGTTCAAAAGCTGCGCCATCTTCGGTCCCACGCCCTTGACCTTCTCGACCGGGGCGTTCAGCCCGCGCATGATGTCGGCGGCAGCCTGCGGATCGATGGGTTGGCGCGGCTTGCGCGGTGGGCGCGCCAGGCGGGGTGGGGCGGGGATGTCCGACTTGATCGGCTTGTGTGCGCCGCCCGTATCCATTTCCAGACGGCTGAAATCGTCGTCCGGCGTGATCGTGCTCTCGGAATCCGCCCTGACGGGTGTGCGCTGGCGGCTTTGATCGCCCGTTCTTTCGGCATTCTGGCGCGGCGCGTCTTCGCGGCGGCTGCGCTTGCCCCGGTCGCGCTCGCGTTTTTCGTGGCGCTGCTCGTGCCGCTGCCCCGCCTCGTGTTCACCGGATGCGGTCTGCGGCTCCGCCTCCACCTGCGGGATGCGCTGCGCGTATTCGGCTGGCGGCGGAATCCGCCCGGTGATGCGTTCGAGCATGTAGTTGATCTTCACCGGGCGCTCATCCTTGGCGGACAGCGCCTCGTAGCCGCTCAGGATGTCGGACAGTTCGTCCACCAGAACGTGATGCTCCGGCTTGCGCGCCTGCGCGTGTGCGTCGTTCTTCCACTTGCTGCCGTAAGCGCCCAGCCCGCCGATCACGGCGTTATTCTTATAGCCCTGCTCGCGCTCCAGCTTAAGGATTTTGACCAGTGTTTCCAATGCAGATGGCATTAAGCGCTCCCACTCACTGTGACCAAGCCCAAACCGCCTGTTCCCACGTGTGCGCCAATGGTGGGGGTCACACTATGGACGGATGTATTGGCTGGCGCAATATCGGCTAGACGGTCGCGGAGTTTTTCCGCAGCGGCTTTGTCGCTGATAAACAGCACCGCCAGCCGTTCGAGCGGCGCGCGCTCGTGGGCGATGTGGATCAGCTCCTCGACGGCGCGCCCGAAGGTGCGTACTCGGCTGACCGATTTCACGTCGCCGTCGTAGACTTCGATCAGCGGCTTGATTTGCAGCAGCGCGCCGATGCTCGCCGCCGCCCAGCCGACCCGCCCGCTGCGCCGCAGGAATTCCATCGTCTCCAGCGCCGCGTAAACGTGCGCATGATCGCGCACGTGCTCGATTGCTGCTTTCACCTGCTCGACATCGCCGGTCGCTTCGGCGGTTTCCGCGCCAGCCAGCACCTGAAAGCCCAAGCCGAGCGTCACCGAGCGGCTGTCGATCATCGTGACGCGCTCCGGCGGCAGCTTGCTCGCGCCCAGCCGCAGTGTATTATAAACCCCACTGAGCTTTGATGCGACGGTTATTACGAACAAATGGTCGGCGCCGTCGAAAGTTTTCATGATGACTTCCTCCGCTAATCCGGGTGGCGGGGCGGAGGTCGTCGGGAAAGGGTTGATGTCCGGCAGTTGGCGGTAAAAGTCCTCGCGGGTGAGGTCGATGCCGTCGGCGTAGCTGCGGTCGCCGAAGTTGACGAAGCTCGGCACGACCCCGATGCCGTATTGTTCGATGGTGTCGGCGTGAAGGTCGCAGGTGCTGTCCGTCACAAAACGTATTTTCTTAAAACTCATCTTCGATTTCTTCTTCGCTCTCCAGGATTACCAGCCCGGTCGCGTCCCAGCCGATCAGCGCCGCGAGCGATGCCCCGTAGAGCGTGGACGGGAAGCGGCGGTCGGGGAATTCGGCGGCGAGCCGGTCGTTGAGCATCCGCGTCTGGTCGGTCATGCCGGGGCGGTGCTGCACGATCAGCGCGTCGTCGAAGGACGTGAACTCGACGGCGAACTCGACGATCCGTTCAATCGCCTGAATGCGCGTGCGTACCTTCTCCATCGGCACCAGATGCCCTTCCTCGACGGTCAGCACCGGCTTGAGATTGAGCATCATGCCCAGAATGCTGTGCGACGGCGACAGGATGTGATTCTGCATCAGAAAGTCGGTCGCCTCGACGTAGTAGACCGAGTACAGCCGCTCAATCGCCCCGCGCAGCACGCGCACGACTTCTTCCATCGTTTCGGCATTGGCAAGCGTGCGCGCTGCCAGCCGCACCAGCAGCCCCTGAGCGGCGGAAATCGTGCGCGAGTTGATCACGGCGATCTCGCAGCGTCCCATCACCTGCTGCGCCGCCGCGCGGGCGTTCTGCCAGCTCGTGAGGATGTCGCGCGAGGCGTGAATCGAGATGATGGCGTCGTACTCGCTTGAGAGCCGCTCGTAAATCGCCAGATACTCCGCCTGCGTCGGCACGTGAATCAGCGGGGCGTAGGGTTGATGGCTGAACATGCGCAGCGCATCTTCAGGACTCAAATCGACGCCTTCGCGGTAAGATTTCCCCTGCACCGTGATCGTGTTGGGCACGACCGTGACGGATGCCGGAATCTGACCGTGCGCGCAGCTATCGGTGACGATGTGGATGTTCATTCGACGCTGATGATATACGGATAAAGTGCCTGCCCGCCGCTGACGACCTCAAAATCTTGCTCTGCGAACCGTTCCTGTAGACGCTGCGCCAGCGCATTCGCCTGCGCCTCGTCACTTTCGCCCCCGTAGTATAGCGTAACCTGCTCGTATTTGTCTGCATTAGCTTTTTCGAGCAGGTCGAGGGCGATGGTCGTCACGTCGTTTCCGGCGCTGACCAGCACGTCGTTGAGCAAGCCGATCAACTGTCCCTGACGCACGCTCACGCCGTCCAGATCGACGCTGCGCGTAGCGGTGGTGATCTCGCAGGTGGTCACGCTCGACAAGGCGGCGCGCATGGCGTCCGCGATCTCGCCGAGCGGCGTGCCGGGCACGACGTTGCCGTACTCGAAGATGGCGGCGATGCCCTGCGGCACGGTCGTGCTGGGGATGACGGCGACCTGCTTGCCTTTCGCGCTTTCGGCGGCTTGCCGCGCCGCCAGCAGGATGTTCCTGTTGTTGGGCAGCAGGATGATCTCGGTGTTGGGCAGGGCGTCAATCGCTTCGAGAAAGTCGCCTGTGCTGGGATTCATGGTCTGCCCGCCCTCGATCACGTAAGCGGCGCCGAACTGCTCGAAGACCGCGCGCAGCCCTGCGCCGCTGGCGACGGCGATCACCGCCGCGCCCTCGATGTCGGTGCGGACGCTCGGCTCGTGGTGGATGCGCTCCTGCACGTAATGCTCGTACTGTTCCTGCATGTTCTCGATCACCACGTCGTCGATGCTCGCGCCCGTGCTGACGGCGTAGCTAAGCGCATGACCGGGATCGTGCAGGTGAACGTGGACTTTGATCAGGTGCGGGTCGCCCACGACCAGCGTCGACCAGCCGCCCATCTCGGCAAGCGCCGCCTTGACGGCATCGACGCTCAGCGCTTCACCGCGCATCAGGAACTGTACGTCGTAGCCGTAGCCCGCTTCGTCCTCTGGCTCCAGCGCGTCCTGCCATTCCGTCTGCGCCTGCGGGATACTGTAGGCTTTCGCCGCCGCCGCTTCCTCGATCACGTCGCGCCCGCACAGCGCGCGCAGCATCCCCTCGAAGATCAGCACCAAGCCCTGACCGCCGGAATCGACCACGCCCGCTTTCTTGAGCACGGGCAGCAGGTCGGGCGTGTGCCGGACAGAAATACGCCCCGCCATCAGCATCCGCCGCAGCAGGGCGATCAAGTCGGGCGTCGTCGTGTAGCGTTCGGTGACGGCTTCCATCATGTCGCGCGAGACGGTCAAAATCGTGCCTTCGACCGGCGTCTCGACGGCGCGGTAGGCTTTGTCCACCGCCATGCGGCTGGCGTAGGCGAGCAGCTCCGCGTCGAGCGTCTCATGACCGTCCAGCGCCTCGGCGACGCCCGCCCACAACTGCGACAGAATCACGCCGGAATTGCCGCGCGCCCCGCGCAGCGCGCCCTCGGCGATGGCGCTGCTCAGCCTGCCGACGTGTGGCTCCTCGATGTGGGCGATCTCGTTGTAGGCGTGACGCATCGTCAGCCACATGTTCGTTCCCGTGTCGCCGTCCGGGACGGGGAACACGTTCAACTGGTTGACCCGCTCTTTATTGATTTCCAGCCACGCCAGCCCCGACCCGAACAACTGCTTGATCAGGTGACCGTCGACGGTGCTGTTGTCATTGGCGCGAAACGCCTGCCGTGTAATCATCTTCTGCCCTGCAACGAAGTTCCCCTAATGAATGGTAGTGCCGGGTGCTGAGCAATGAGCAATGGGTAAAAGCAAGTTCTCGATAGCGCCGCTTCTTCCCTCAGACAGTTTTTACTCAGCACTCATTGCTCAGCACCCGGCACTTCCTTCCCGCCCTTGTTTCTCCTCTGCCTTTATGGTAGCATCGCCTTATTCGTTCCGGCGGTAGTCTTTGTTGAGGCAAGCTGATGGCAGTCTGTGAAATGTGCGGGAAGAAGCCGATGTTCGGCAACACCCGCAGCTTCTCGATGCGGCACTCGCGGCGCAAGTTCAAGCCCAATATCCAGCCTGTGCATGTGATGGAAAACGGGAAATCGGTGCGGAAGTACCTGTGCGCCAAGTGCATTAAGACGCTCGCAAAAGTCTAGTTTCCACAAAACGATCATCATTTGACATGCCGGTTTCAGACCGGCTTTTCTTTTTCCAGCGCCCGGCGCAGCGCTGCTATATTCTCGCCGACGCTATGGCTGCCCCCGAAGATGGCGCTGCCGACCACCAGCATGTTCGCGCCCGCCTCGACCACCTGACCGACCGTCTCCGCGTTCACCCCACCATCGACCGCTACGTCGATTTTACGCCCGTCGACCATTTGGCGCAGGGCGCGAATTTTCGGCAGCGTCTCCGGCAGGAATTCCTGCCCGCCGAAGCCGGGATTGACCGTCATCACCAGCACGGCGTCGATCATGTGCATGATTTCGCTGAGGAAGTTCGCCGGGGTGTGCGGATTGATCGCCACGCCTGCCTCGCAGCCCAGCGCCTTGATCGCCTGCAAGGTACGGTGCAGGTTGGGGCAGGCTTCCCAATGCACGTCGATGCGGCTCGCTCCGGCGGCAGCGAACGTCTCCAGCAGATGATCCGGCTCGACGATCATCAGGTGAACGTCAATCGGCAGGGTGGTGGAGCGCCGCGCCGCCTTCAGGATCACCGGACCCATCGTGATGTTGGGGACGAAGCGCCCGTCCATCACGTCAAAGTGGATCAGGTCGGCGCCCGCAGCCTCGGCAGCGCCGATTTGCTCGCCCAGGCGCGCGAAATCCGCCGCCAGGATCGACGGCGCGATGTGCAGATTTTCCTTCAAAACGCCTCACTATTTCCGTTAGCCACAATATCAATAGCCCTCTTATTTTACGGGATCAAAGCCGAAATAGCGATATGCATCGCTCGCGGCGGTTATTTTAAGGTCGTACTGCGCCAATGTTATACTCGGCGGCGCACCGCTTTCTACGAAAGGACATCAGGGTGGAGTATCGGAAACTGGGGACTGCTGGCATCCGTGTCAGCGCGATCTCGCTGGGCGCATGGCTCACCTTCGGCAGCACCACCGTGGAAGAAGATCAATCGATTGCCTGTATTCAGCGCGCCATCGAAAGCGGCGTCAATTTCATCGACGTTGCCGACATGTATTCCTACGGGCGCGGCGAGGAAGTCGTCGGGCGAGCGATCAAGGGCTACAACCGCAGCCATCTCGTCATCAGCACCAAGTGCTATTGGCCCATGTCCGACGACGTGAACGACCGAGGCTTGTCGCGCAAGCACGTCACCGAGTCAGTCAACCAGTCGCTCAAGCGCTTGGGCATGGATTACGTCGACATTTTCTTCTGCCACCGCTACGACAAAGACACGCCGACCGAGGAAACCCTGCGCGCGATTGAGGATTTGATCGCGCAGGGGAAAATCCTGTACTGGGGCACGAGTATGTGGTCGGCGGAGAACATCGACGAAGCCTACGATCTGCTGCCCAAAATCAACATGGATCGCCCGGTTGTCGAGCAGCCGATCTACAACATGTTCGACCGCGCTCAGGTCGAGGGGGCGGTCGAAGATGCGGTAGCGCGGCATGGGATGGGCATGGTCGTCTTCAGCCCGCTGGCGGAGGGCGTGCTGACGGGCAAGTACAACGACGGCATCCCCGAAGCGAGCCGCGCCCAAACCGAGAGCTGGTCAGAAAACCAGCTTTCCGCCGAGCGCATCGAGAAGACGCGCCAACTGACGGCGCTGGCGCAGGAGATGGGTACGACGACCGCCGCGCTGGCGCTTGCCTGGACGCTCAAACACCCGCACGTCAGCAGCGCCATTACCGGGGCGACCAAGCCGTCGCACGTCGACGAAAATCTGAAGGCGCTCAACGTGGAAATCACCAACGAGATCAACCGGAAAATCGAGGCTATTTTGCGGAATAAGCCGGAATAAGTCGGTTGATCGGGATGTGTAGTAGGGGCGAACCCATGGGTTCGCCCGTGTAACCTGCGGTGACCTGGGGCAGACACGCAGGTCTGCCCCTACGCCGCTATGGTTATGCGGCTTCCGCTTCTCCCCGGCTCATAATCCACTTCTCGGCTTCCGCGCCGAACAGCATCAGCGAGGCAATCGCCACCGCGCCGAGCATTTCGGGCGGGCGCACGGGAAACGTCTCGAAGGTGAATTGCAGGAAGGGCACGTAGATCACCGCCAGTTGCAGGATGAGCGTCGAGAGCGCTGCCCAGAGCATGAAGCGGTTGTCGCGGAACCAGACGCGGAAGAACGAGCGTTTGTCCCCGGCGTGGATCGACAGGACGTGGAAGATTTGCCCCAGCGCCAGCACCGTGAAGGCAATCGTGCGCGGGATGCGGTCGGCGCGGGCGATCAGGTCGGTTTGACCTTCGCCGTTGTCGCTCGTTTCGGCTTCCAGCAGGCTGCGGCGCTGGTCTTCGCTCATGCTGTCCCAGTCGACGGGCGTCGCCCCGATCAAATCCGCCAGTTGGCTTTGCGACATCCGTTCCAGACCGAGCGTATGGCTGAACGGGTCGAGACCGTGCGCGCTGTGCCCGTAGACGAACGCGCCCAGCGTCAGCGCCGCCAGCAGCAGCGAGCGGGTGACGATCTTGCGCCCGACGCCGTGCGCGAAGATACTCTCGCCCAGCGGGCGCGGCGGGCGCTGCATCACGCCCGGCTCGGCGGGGTCGAAGCCGAGCGCAATCGCGGGCAAGCCGTCGGTGACGAGGTTGACCCACAGGATTTGGATCGCCAGCAGCGGCACGGGCAGCCCGATCAGGATGCCGACGAACATCACCAGAATCTCGCCGATGTTGCTGCTGAGCAGGAACAGCACGAACTTGCGGATGTTGTCGTAAATCGTGCGCCCTTCCTCGACGGCGGCGACAATCGAGGCGAAATTGTCGTCGGTCAGCACCATGTCGGCGGCGCCTTTGCTGACTTCCGTGCCGGTGATGCCCATCGCCACGCCGATGTCCGCCTGCTTGAGCGCGGGCGCGTCGTTAACGCCGTCGCCTGTCATGGCGACCACTTCGCCCTGCGCTTGCAGCGCCTTGACCAGCCGCAGCTTGTGCTCCGGCGAGACGCGGGCGTAGGCGCTGTGCGTCCGCAGCGTTTCGGTCAGTTCGTCGTCGGACATCTTCTCGATTTCCGCGCCGACGACCGCCCGCGCGCCTTCCGAGAGGATGCCGAGGTCGTGGGCGATGGCTTGCGCTGTCAGCGCGTGGTCGCCCGTGATCATGATCGGGCGGATTCCGGCGGCGCGCGCCGTTTTCACCGCTTCGCGCGCTTCCGGTCGCGCCGGGTCGAGGATACCGATCAAGCCGAGCAGCACCAGATCGCGCTCGATCTCCGGCGTGACTTCACCCGGCAGCGTGTCGAGCGGGCGGTAGGCAACGCCGAGTACGCGCAGCCCCATCTGCGCCAGATGATCGATCTCCCGCTGCCAGATGCCGCGCCGTTCGGCGCTGAGCGGGCGCGCGCCGTCAGGTGTGTGCTCGTGCTGCGCCCATTCGAGCAGGCGGTCGGGCGCGCCTTTGGTGATCGCCAGGAACGGGCAGTTGACGAACTGCTCGCGCGTCTCGTCGCTCTTGACGGCGTGGATCGTCGTCATGGCTTTGCGCTCGCTGCTGAAGGGCAGCTCGGCGACGCGCGGCAGCTCCTGCTCCAGTTCCTCGCGCGTCCAGCCGACTTTCTGCGCCGCGACCAGCAGCGCGCCCTCGGTGGTGTCGCCGACGACCTCGAACTCGCCGTCGCCTGCCTGTTCCAGATAGGCGTCGGTCGCCAGCGCCATCGCCTTGAGGAAGCGCCCGACCGTCTCGTCGTGGCGCGGGTCAAGCGGGTGCTCCGCCTGATCGTCGGTGCGCTCGATGAACTCGCCCTCCGGCGTGTAGCCCACGCCCGTGATCGCCACGTCGTCGTGACCGGGCAGGGCGAGCAGTGTCGCGGTCATCTGGTTGCGCGTCAGCGTGCCCGTTTTGTCCGAGCAGATCGTCGTGACCGAGCCGAGCGTCTCGACGGCGGGCAGGCGGCGGATCAGCGCATGGCGTTTAACCATCCGCGACGCGCCCAGCGACAGGCTGATCGTGATCACGGCGGGCAAGCCCTCCGGCACGGCAGCGACCGCCAGGCTGATCGCCGTCAGCAGCATCTCCTCGACGGCGATCCCGCGCAGCACCCCGGCGATGAAGACGATGATCACCACGCCGACCGCGCCGCGCACCAACAGCACGCTCAGGCGGTCGAGGCGCTTTTGCAGCGGCGTCTGGCTTTCCTCGACGCCCATCAACAAGCTGGCGATCTTGCCGAGTTCGGTCTGCAAGCCCGTCCCGGTGACGACCATTTCACCGCGCCCGTAGGTCACCGCCGTGCCCATGTAGACGACGTTGTGGCGGTCGCCCAGCGGCACGTTTTCCTCGTCAATCGGCTGTATGTTCTTGTAAACCGCCTGCAACTCGCCCGTGAGCGCCGCTTCCTCGACCTGCAAATTGGCGCTGACGATCAGCCGCCCGTCGGCGGGCACGCGGTCGCCCTCGTTGAGCAGCACGATGTCGCCGGGGACGAGCGCTTCGGCGCTGACCTGGTGGACTTCGCCACCGCGCCGGACGCGCACCTGCGGCACCTGCATCGAACTGAGCGCTTCGAGCGCCTGCTCCGCCTGATATTCCTGATACGTCCCGAACGCCGCGTTGGCGACGACGATGGCGAGGATCACGACCACGTCTTTCACGTCGCCCAGGAACAGCGAGATCACGGCGGCGAGGATCAGGATGATGACGAGGATGTTCTTGAACTGCCCGACGACGAGGTGAAGCAGGTTGACTTTTTCGCCGCGCGGCAGGGCGTTGGCGCCGTACTCGGCGCGGCGGCGTTCTACGTCGTCAGGCGATAAGCCGCTGCGGGCGTCGGTCTTGAGTTCCGCCAGCGCGGCGTCGGCGTCCTGGCGATAAAAATCGGGCATCGACAGCCTTTCTTCACAGGAAGTGAGTCGCTATGCCTTATTTATTGCCTAAATTCTTACGCCGCGCAACCGCTAAGTTTTAGGGGGGCGAAAAACAAATAGGGGCGCAGCACGCTGCGCCCCTACGAGACAACCATGAGGTATAGCTTACATATACTGCTTCATCAGGTCGTCGAGCGCCTGCTTCGAGGGACGCAGCGAGTCGCCCTGAAGCTGCGCCAGCGGAGTCTCGGTCAGGTTGAGCGATTCGGGCAGAGTCTCGCGCGGCTCCTCATAATAAATCAGCCCGGTCAGCAGCAGGCGATCATGCTCGGCTTCCTGGAGCATACGGAACGCCTCGCTGCGATTGCGCGGGTCGTATTCCTTGCGCAGCTTCTTGAGGCGGATGAACGAGCCGTCGTGCATCGGCACTTCGATGATCTCGCCTTCGGGGTAGGGTTCGATGGTGATCTCCTCGCGGGCGGGCACGTAGCCGCCGGCGATCAGTTCGATTTCGTGCAGTTGGATTTCGTGCTCTTTGCCGTAGGGATAGCTCTTGGTGGATTCCGGCGCGTTGTTGAAGGTCACGCACGGGCTGACGATGTCCAGCACCGCCATGCCTTCATGCGCCAGCGCCGCTTTCAGGAGCGTGCGCACCTGCTCGGCATCGCCGGAGAAGCTGCGCCCGACGAAGGTCGCGCCGCTCGCTACCGCTTCCATGCACAGGTCGATAGGCGGCAGCTCGTTCTTGCCGTAATACTTGAGGAACTGCCCTTCGTCGGCGGTCGCGGAGAACTGCCCTTTGGTCAAGCCGTAAACGCCGTTGTTCTCGATGATGTAGACCATCGGCACATTGCGGCGGATGGCGTGCTTGTACTGCCCAAAGCCGATGCTGCCGGTGTCGCCGTCGCCGCTGATGCCGATGGCGGTCAGATCGTGGTTCGCCAGCGTCGCGCCGGTCACCACCGAGGGCATACGCCCATGCACCGAGTTGAAGCCGTGCGAGCCGCGCAGGAAGTAGGCGGGTGTCTTGCTGGAGCAGCCGATGCCGCTCATCTTGATCACGCGCCACATCGGCAGTTGAAGCTCATACGCCACGCTGATGATCTGGTTCGAGATCGAATCGTGACCACAGCCGGGGCAGAGCGTGCTCTTGTTGCCCCGGTAATCTTCGCGCTTGAGGGGAGTTATCTGTGTCATGGCTATTTGTTCTCTTCCTGGAAAATACGGGTGTGAACCCAGCGGGCGGTCATCGGCAGGGTGTCGCCAAGCGACAGCGAAACCATATTCGACGTGTCGCCGGGGACTTCGATGCGCAAAATCTGCCAAAGCTGCCCATCGAAGTTGTTCTCGATCACGTAGACGCGCTCGTGCTTCTTGACGAAGTCGATCACGTCCTGGTTGATCGGCAGGGCGCGCAGGCGCATGTAGTTGGTCTCGACGCCATCCGCCGCCATGCGGTCGCGGGCTTCCTGCACCGCCGGGTCGTTCGAGCCATACGAGATCAAGCCAATCGACTTGCTTGGGCTGTAGTCGATCACCGGGGCGGGCACGATGTCGCGCGCCGTGTCGAACTTGCGGTGGATGCGCTCCAGGTTCTGCACCCAGTCCTCGCTGCGCTCGCTGTAGATGCCCATGTCGTTGTGCCCGGTGCCGCGCGTGAAGAACGCCGCGCGTGGATGATCCGTGCCGGGGACGGTGCGATAGGGGATGCCGTCGCCGTCGTAGTCGCGGAAGCGATACCACTCGCCCTTTTCGGCGAAGAATTCTTCCAGCTCTTCTTTGTCGAGCCGCTTGCCACGCGAGATCGGCTTGTTGGGGTATTCGAACGGCTCGCTCAGCCACAGGTTCATGCCCAGGTCGAGGTCGCTCATGACGAAGACCGGCGTCTGTACCTGCTCGGCGATCTCGAAGGCGCGCCAGCCGCACTCGAAGGCTTCCGCCACGTTCGACGGCAGCAGGACGATGTGGCGCGTGTCGCCGTGACCGAGGAAGTGCAGAAACAACAGGTCGCCCTGGCTGGTGCGCGTCGGCAAGCCGGTGCTGGGACCCATGCGCGTGATGTCCCAGAACACGCAGGGGATTTCGGCGAAATACGCCAGCCCGACGAACTCCGCCATCAGGCTGATGCCGGGACCGCTGGTCGCGGTCATCGAGCGCGCGCCCGCCCAGCCCGCGCCGATGATCATCCCGGCGGCGGCGAGTTCGTCTTCCGCCTGGACGATGGCGACGGTGCTTTTGCCCGTCTCCGGGTCTTTGCGGATCGACATGTGTCCCATGATGTTGTCGACCAGGCTGGTCGACGGGGTGATCGGATACCAGGCGACGACGGTCACGCCGCCGAACAGCGCGCCGAGCGCCGCTGCCTCGTTGCCCTCGATCAGAATTTGTCCCTGCGTTTTGTCCATCGGCTCGAAGCGATACGGGTCAGCCTTGTTCAGGTTCGTCTCCGCCCAGTGATACGCCAGCTCGACCACGTTGTGATTCATCTTCGCGGGTTTCTCTTTGCCGCTGAACTGGTCGAGCAGTGCTTCGTAAGCGATGTCCAATGGGATGTCGAACAGGAAGCAGGCTGCGCCGACGTACACCATGTTGGCGATGCGGTCGGCGAAATCTTTCGGGAATTCCGCCTGCGCCATGATCTCTTTCACCGGCAGTTCATAGACGGTGATGTCGTCACGGCTGACGGCATATTTCAGGTCTTTGTTGGTGATCAGCACGCCGCCAGCGGGAACGTTGGCGATGTCTTCGGTGATCGTGTCCTGGTTGAAGGCGACGGCGACTTCGGTCGTGGCGCGCCGGGCGGTGTAGCCATCCTTGCTGGCGCGGATCGTGTACCACGTCGGCAAGCCTTTAATGTTCGAAGGGAAAAGATTCTTGCCGCTGACGGGGATGCCCATCCTGAACAGCGAGCGGATCAAGACCAGGTTCGAGGTCTGGCTGCCCGAACCGTTCTTGGTCGCCACCATCAGCGCAAAGTCGTTGATACCGGCTTTATAGCCGCCGATTTGGACTTCGGGTTGGATGTCGATTGCCATACTTCACTTCCTATGACTTTGCGAGAAACGCCGGGTCAAGAACAAAAGCGATTTGAAATGAAACAATCTCCTTTACTCATTTTCGGGGGCGTGGATGCGCTGCATCTTCGGTTGAAAGCGGATGAGATTGGTGTGGGCGACGAACAGGCTTTTCGCGTGGTCGTAGTCGCCGATGCAGATCGCTTCAAAAATGCGTTCGTGGTACGACCAGACCTGCTGCAAATAGCTGTAGTCGGAATAGCGGTTCAGTTCGACCGCGTTGTAAGCGTCCCAGTAGGCTTCGAGGATGCCCATCACGAAGGGGTTGTCCAGCCGCTTGAAGACAGTCAGGTGGAAAGCGCGATGTTCTTCGGTGGGGATGCGCACGGGCTTGCCGTTGAGCTTGGCGCGCGCTTTTTCGAGGCATTCGCGCATGACCTGCTTGTCCTCGTCTTGCAGGCGCTCGCAGGCTTCGTTGAAGAAGGCGGCTTCGATGTGGTTGCGCACTTCGCCGAACAGCTCGAAATTGTGCTGGTCTTGCGCCAGGGCGAAGAACAGGCTCAGCCGCACCGCCGGGGTGAAGCTGTAGGGCTTCAGCTTCATGCCCGTCTTGGATTTGACTTCCACCAGCCCCAGCGCCCGCGCGACTTCCAGTTCTTCGCGTACTTTGCTGATGCTGATGCCTAAATGCTCATCCGCTTGCAGTTCGCTGATGGTTGGCAAGCGGTCGCCGGGTTGGAATCCTTCCCGAATGATGTAGTCGAGAAGGGCGGAGTTGAGGTCAATTTCTGGCACGAGGCGTAATCCGAGATGAAATCATCAGATTAATCATATCAATAGGTTTGATTCAGTATAGCACGCTGGTCAGAATTTGTCCATTGAAGTTTGGGCAAATTTAACGAATCTGGCTGTGCAGTGACCCCATGATGGTGTGGATGATACTGTCCATGTCGAGGCGGTTCTGGAGGAAGTCGATGCCGTCCATCTCGATGCTGACGACCGGGCACGCCGTCCAGTCGCCGATCCAGTCTTCGTAGAGGCGGTTCAACTGCGTCAGGTATTCCGGGGCGATATTGCGCTCGTAGTCGTTGCCGCGCCGCTCGATGTGCGCCATCAACGTGTCGACGCTGGCGCGCAGATAGACGATCAGGGCGGGCGGGGGCAGGAAGCTGCTGACGGCGCGGTACAGGCGGCGGTAGGCGTCGTAGTCGCGCTCGGACATCTGCCCCTGCTCGTAGAGGTTGCGCGCGAAGATTTCGGCGTCTTCGTAGACCGTGCGATCCTGCACCACGCTGCCGGGGTGGTCGACCAGCAGGCGGTGATGCTCCAGCCGCTTGCCCAGGTAAAAGACCTGCGAGTGAAAGCTCCAGCGCTTCATGTCGGCGTAGAAATCCGCCAGATAGGGGTTTTCGGCGGCGGCTTCGTAGAACGGCTCCCAGCCGAAGGCGGCGGAGAGGCGGCGCGTCAGCGAGCTTTTACCGACGCCGATGTTCCCGGCGATAGCGATGAAGTATTTCTGGTCAAGCGTGCTCATGGTCGCCTTTTTCGGAGATGGAGAATGACGCTATACTTTATACCATAAAGTGGACTAGGAATGCGAACAAATGTCTCTTGAAAACATTCAACTTCCTCGGACCATGCTCGCAGAATTCAGCCGTCGCTGGCAGATTTCTGAGTTGGCTGTTTTTGGCTCGGCGCTGCGCGAGGATTTCCGCCCGGATAGCGATGTAGATGTCTTGGTGACGTTTGCGCCGGAGGCACGCTGGACGCTGCTCGATTTCGTGGCGATGCAAGAGGAGTTGTCTGCGCTGATCGGACGACGGGTTGATCTGGTCATGCGCGCGGCAGTCGAGGCGAATCACAATCGGCGGTGCAGCAAAAATATCCTTGAATCGGCGCAGGTGGTGTATGTCGCGTGATCTCAACTCATTGATCGACATTCTGGATGCGGCGCGCAGACTTGTCACATACGTACAGGATATGGATGAGTCAACCTTCCAAGCCGATGTGAAGACGCAGGACGCGGTTGCCCGCTGCTTAGAAATCATAGGCGAGGCGACGAAGCGACTCTCATCAGATTTAAGAGAACGCTATCCGCAGGTATCCTGGCAGATGATGGCTGGGATACGCGATATTCTCATTCACGCTTATGACAAGGTGAACGTGGATGTTGTCTGGCAAACAGCGAAGACCGCCGTTCCGCCGCTCATCGACGCGATTGAGCCGATTATCTCCGATTTAAGTGAGGAAGACGCCGAGTAGCTTCTCGCAGCGATGCGCAGTCAGTTCTTCTACTGCAGCGTGATCGTCACGCTCGCCATCGTCACCTGCTGCCCATTCTGGATGATCACCGCGCGAATCTCGGCGCTGCCGTGATAGCCGCTCGTGCCCAGGCTGGCTGACCAGGGCACGACGTTGTTCTCCGCGCCCGTCAGCGTGATTAACTGGCTGTTGAGCACCGTCCCCCGGCTGTCGAGCAGCATCAGCGTGAACTGGTTATCGGTGATACCGCCCGCCGTCCCCGTCACGCTGATTGGATCGCCGCTGGCGCTGCTGCCGTTGGCGGGCGAGAGGATGCCGACGACCGCGCTGCCGTCGCTTGGCTGCACCGGGTTCGTGTTGGCGGCGCTCCCCGGCGTGATCGTCACGTCCGCCGCACCGACCACCGCGTCCGTGCCGTCGGCGATGCGCGCGATGATGCGAATCTGCGCCGCGCCGCTGTAGCTGCCGACCATCAGCGAAGCCGACCAGGGCACGTCGGCGACGTGATTGGGATTGCTGAGCGTGATCGTCTGTCCGCTGGTGAGCGGCTGCCCGCTGGGATCGAAGACTTGCAGCGTGAATTGATCTTCCGGCAGGTGGTGGACGACGCCGCTGACGTACAGCGGCGATCCGCTAACCGCTGTGCCGTTCGCTGGGCTGGTGATCTCGGCGCTTTCGCCGCTGGCAAGCGTCGGGAATGCCCCCGGCGTGCCAATGGTCTGGACGGTCGGCGGCGCATTGTTGCCGAAGGGCGTGCGCGTCGCGCCTGCCGTCGACTCAATCGCAGGCAGCGGCGTCACGCTGGCGGATGGCGCTGCCGTCTCTGTGACGGCGGGCGTCGTCGGCAAGAGCGTGGGAGTCGCGGGCTGGTTGCTCAGGGTACAGGCGCTCACGAGCAGCGCCGTTAGCATCAGGACAAATCGACGCATCGAATACTCCGGGTGGTGTCCACACGTGTGTTATACTGGTTGAAAGGTCATTTCTCAAGCCCGAATCAGTCGTGTCGCTTCAGCAGCCGCTCGCAGAGCGCGACGAGGACGTTGTAGATAATCGGGCACAGGCTCGCGCCCTCGATGGTGTCGCCCAGCGTCCAGCGGAAGTCCGGCGTGAGGGCGGGGTAGGTGCGGCACGACTCCGGGCGGTGTGCGTAGACCGAGCACAGCTTGCCGTCGAGCAAGGCGCAGGGGCGCTGGCGAAATTTGCCCCATTCCTCTACTTCGGCGGTGGACTCATGGTCGATGTAGCGTGTTTCGACCGCATCGAGCGGGATCATCAGCCCGTCGGCAAGGCGCTGCGCGTCGTCTGGGACCAGATACACGTCGAGGCTGCGGCAGCAGTTGGCGCACTGCGTACAGTCGATGGCGGCGATGATCGGCGCGGCGACCTGTTCGACGTAGGTGTCCAGCTTGGCGTCGTCGAGCTTGCGCCTGTGCTCCAGCAGTTGGCGCAGAAGTTCGAACTCGGCGTGGTGCTGGTGGGCGCGGCGGCGGACTTCATCCAGATCGGTGATCGGTTCGGGCATGGTCAGTATCATCCATCGAGCGAATAGGGCAGATTTTACTACAGGAATTAACTGCTTTCGCCCGCGTTCCAACATATAATAAACGCAGAGACTTACGGTTTGAAGAAGGGGCAACTATGTTTCCTGGAGAGGACATGCTGCAAGAGGGAATCGCCGCCTTTCAGGCAGGCGACCGGGCAAAGGCGCACGAACTACTCTCGGAAGTCGTCAAGGTTGATCCGGAGAACGAACAGGCATGGTACTATCTCGCGGCATCCGAAAGCGATCCGACGCTGCGCAAGCAATATCTGGAGCAGGTGCTCGAAATTAACCCGAATAACGCCAAAGCCCGCGAGGTGCTGGATCGCATCAACGCGCGTCAGGCGTCGAACCATACCGACGAACCAATGGCGCGTCCCTCCAGCGAGCAGCGGCAGCGGATTCGTCCGCTTGATCCGGTGTTCGACGCGCCCGGCGCTGCCGAAGACGAGCCAGGCAGCTTCAAAATTCCACTGCACATTCCCGGCGCGCCGGAGCGCACGACCTGGGAGCGACTCGCCCGCGACGGCGTCGCGCTGCTGCGTACCGGGCTGGACGTGCTGCTGCGCAAGCCGGGCATTTATGAAGAAGAAGTCGAGCGCGCGACCTGGTGGCGCTTCTGGCTGATCGCCGGGGCGTCGGCGGTGGGCAGCGCCATCCTGTCGATTTTCAACGCGCTGTTTTTGCAAATACGCTATTCCACGTCGCTGTTCAATATTATTGCCGTCTTGCTGACCCCGTTTTTCTTCGTCGCCATCGCCCTGATCACGCTTTACGTAGGCTGCTACGTCTCGTTTCGCTGGGCGCAGAGCCAGGGCGGCACCGGATCGTTCCTCAGCCACGCCTACACGGTGGCGCTGGTCTGGGCGCCGGTCGCGCTGCTCAACGGCGTGATCAGCTTCGCTTTCAACCTGTTTGGCTTCGGCGCATGGCTGACGACGCTGCTGATCAGCATTTACGCGCTGGTCGTGATCGCGGAGGGGTTCGAGCGGCTGCACGTCTTCCGCGAGCCGAATCAGAAGTGGATTACGGCGGGCGTGATGCTCGTCGCCGAATTTGTGGTAACGGTTATTCTGGGTATTCTGCTGGGCGGTCTGGTCGTCGCCGGGGCGCTGCCGTTCGCAATCTAGCGATCTTTACACATAACGTCTACGTAGGGGACGGCCACGGCACGCCGTGCCCTTTTCTATTGCTGTAACCACAGCGGGTGCAGAGGAATCGTTTCATTTGGCGACTTGGCGGTTCCCTCACGGCATTTCAAGTTTCGCTTGGCTCTTTATTTTGGGGTGGCACCCCTAAAAATCCACTGAACACCGTATTTATCGAAAAATTGTCCATACGTTCCAAAGGGCATGTTATGTAATTCTTGAAACCATTCTTTCCTTGCTCCGTCTGCAAGTTTGTCAAAGACCACTTTCAGCTCTTCATTTGTTTCGCTCATGACAAATATAGCAGACATATTACCTTGAATTGGTTCAAAGGCAGGAGAAGCCATCCAATCTGTAGCAGAGATTTCTATAGCGCCACTTTTTAGCTGGGCATTAATTATTCGGTTGTGTTTTTCACTTGGGAATTGGTCCTTCATAGGAGTATCGCCTAGCTTTGTCAGCGTTAATTCTCCACCAAGACACTCGTGGTAAAACGTCATTGCCTCAGCACAATTGCCATCAAAAAGAAGAAATGGCGTACAACTTAACATATGATTTTACCTCCGCTATTTCCCCCTTAACGCAGACTTGTGCAATCATACTCCAAATATCAAACAGCTTGAGGTGACCGCTGATTGTTGACGGCTATTTCGCCAGCGTCGCCAGCCGCTCACCTGCCGCGCGCAGCATCTCGTCCGACTTGCAAAAGGCGAAGCGCGCCTGCGTGCTCGCCATGTGCGCGTGCCCGGTGCTGTAGAAGAACGTCGGCGGGATGCAGGCGACGCCGACTTCGGATGTCAGGTAGCGGGCGAAGTCGATGTCGTCGCCGTCGAACACCTCCGAGAAATCCGCCATGACGAAGTACGTGCCTTCCGGCTGGCGCGCCTTCAAGCCCGCGCTGTTGAGCGCGCTCATCATCAGGTCGCGCTTGGCGGTGTACATCGCCTGAAACTCCTCGTAGTACGTCCCCGGCAGGCTGAGCGCGAAGGCTGCCGCTTCCTGCGCCGGGTGGTTGACGGCGAAGGTCACGAACTGGTGCGCTCGCCCGACACCCGTGATCAAATCCGGCGCGCCGTAAACCCAGCCGATTTTCCAGCCCGTCACGCTGAAGGTTTTACCCAGGCTGCTGACCGTCACGGTGCGCTCGAACATCCCCGGCAGCGTGGCAATCGGGATGTGCCGCGCCGAGTCGAAAGTCAGGTGCTCGTAAACCTCGTCGGAGATCACGGTCACGTCATGTTCTTTGCACAGGTCGGCGATCAGCGTGAGTTCTTCGAGCGTGAAGACGCGCCCGGTGGGGTTGTGCGGCGTATTGAGGATGATGGCGCGCGTCTTGGTGTTGAAGGCTTTGCGCAGCTCGTCGGGGTCGAACGTCCAGTTGGGCGGGTGCAGCGGCACGTAGACCGGCGTCGCGCCCGCCATCGTGATGTTGGGCACGTAGCTGTCGAAATATGGCTCGATCACGATCACCTCGTCGCCTTTGTCGACCAGCCCCAGCACCGACGAGAAGATCGCTTCGGTCGCGCCCGCCGTGACGACCACGCCCGCGTTCGGGTCAACGTCGAGGTTGTAGAAGCGGCTGGTGTGCGCGGCAATCGCCTGCTTGAACGACGGCACGCCGGGACCGGGCGCGTACTGGTTCTTATCGCCCGCTTGCAGCGCCCGCACCGCCGCAGCGATCACGTCCTGAGGTGCGTCGAAATCCGGCTTGCCCTGACCGAGATTGAGCGCATTGTGCTGCTGCGCCAGCGTGTTGATTTCGGTGAAGATGGTCGTGCCGAAGTCGGCAACGCGGTCGGACATTTTCGACATGGCTAGGCTCCGTCTGTGGGTTTGGGCAAGGCTCAGGCGCGCTGCGGTCGCAAGCTGATCGACCTGTTCGTTGAATGTATCGCCCGCGTGCCCGCGTGTCCAGTGCCATTTCACGGTGTGCGCCTGCGTCAGTTCGTACAGGCGCATCCACAATGCCTGGTTGAGTACGGGTTTTTTGTTCGCCGTGCGCCAGCCGTTCTTGCGCCATTTCTCGATCCAGTCGGTGATGCCCTGGCGCAGATACTGCGAGTCGGTGTAGAAATCGACTTCGCAGGGGCGTTTCAGCGCTTCGAGCGCCCTGATCGCGGCGGTCAGTTCCATCTGGTTGTTGGTGGTCGCTGGCTCGCCGCCGCTGATGGTCTTCTGGCTGCCGTTGTAGATCAGCAGGGCAGCCCAGCCGCCGGGACCGGGATTCGGCTTCGCGCCGCCGTCGCTGTAAATCGTCACTTTATCCGTCAAGAAGAAATCCTATGGGAAACGTAGGGGCACGATATATCGTGCCCCTACACATGCGCAATTGAAGGTCTTGCTTGCCTAGTTCAAAAACTTGCGCAGCACCGTTTGCAGGATGCCGCCGTTGCGATAGTACTCGACTTCGACCTCGGTATCGAGCCGCGCCGTGACGGTGAAGGTCTTGGTCGTGCCATCGTCGGCGGTGGCGACGACCGTCACGTCCTGCTTCGGCTTGATCGCGTCGCTGATGCCGACGATGTCGAAGGTCTCGCGTCCGGTCAAGCCGAGCGAGGCGGCGTCTTCGCCTTCCTTGAACTGGAGCGGCAGCACGCCCATCATGACCAGATTGCTGCGATGGATGCGCTCGAACGACTTGGCGATCACCGCCTCGACGCCGAGCAAGAGCGTGCCCTTCGCTGCCCAGTCGCGGCTCGACCCCGTGCCGTATTCCGCGCCCGCGATCACCACCAGCGGTGTGCCTTCGGCGATGTACTTCTCCGAGGCGTCGTAGATGCTCATGACTTCGCCGTCGGGCAGGTGCATGGTCACGCCGCCCTCGCTGCCCGGCACGAGCCGGTTGCGCAGGCGAATGTTGGCGAACGTGCCCCGGATCATGATCTCGTGGTTGCCGCGCCGCGTGCCGTAGGTATTGAAGTCCGGCTTCTCAATGCCGTGCGCGATCAGGTACTTGCCCGCCGGGCTGTCGATGGCGATGTCGCCTGCCGGGGAGATGTGGTCGGTCGTGATCGAGTCGCCCAGCAGCGCCAGCACGCGCGCGCCTTTGATCGGCTGGATCAACTCCGGCTGGCGCGGCATGTCGACGAAGAATGGCGGCTCGTGGACGTAAGTGCTGGTGTTATCCCAGCGATACACGTCCTCAGCAGTGCCGGGGATGGCGTTCCAGGTCTCGTTGCCGTTGAAGACGTTGCCATACTGCCGCGTGAACATGTCCGGCGTGATCGCCTTCTGGACGGTTTCGAGGACTTCCTTCTGCGTCGGCCAGATGTCGCGCAGATAGACCGGATCGCCGTCCTTATCTTCGCCAATCGGCTCGTTCGTCAGGTCGATGTCCACCGTGCCCGCCAGCGCGTAGGCGACCACCAGCGGTGGCGAGGCGAGATAGTTCGCCTTGACGATAGGGTTGATGCGTCCTTCAAAGTTGCGGTTGCCGCTCAACACGGCGGCGGCGACCAGCTCGCCCTCGCTGACGGCTTCCGCGACGCGCTGCGGCACGGGACCGCTGTTGCCGATGCAGGTCGTGCAGCCGTAGCCCACGGTGTGGAAGCCGAGCGCCTGCAAATACGGCGTTAACTCGGCTTTGTCGTAATACTCGGTGACGACGCGCGAGCCGGGCGCGAGGCTGGTCTTGACCCAGGGCTTGGTATCCAGCCCTTTCTCGACGGCTTTCTTCGCCAGCAAGCCCGCCGCCATCATGACCATTGGGTTGCTGGTGTTGGTGCAGCTTGTGATCGCCGCGATCACGACCACACCGTGACCAATCGTCTCGCTGCTGCCGTTGTCGTGGATCATCGCCTCGCGGTCGATGGCGGCGGGGGGCAGGGCGAAGCCGCGCTGGTCGAACGGCGCGCTCAGAGCTTTCTCGAAGGTCGATTTCATGTCGCGCAGGAGAATGCGATCCTGCGGGCGCTTGGGACCTGCCATGCTCGGCTGCACGTCCGCCAGATTCAGTTCCAGCATGTCGGTGAAGATCGGATCGGGCGTGTCGTCAGTACGGAACAAGCCCTGTTCCTTCGTATAGCGCTCCACCAGCGTGATCTGCTCTTCGCTGCGTCCGGTGCGGCGCATGTAGCTCAGCGTTTCGTGGTCGACCGGGAAGAAGCCCATTGTCGCGCCGTATTCGGGCGCCATGTTGGCGATGGTCGCTCGGTCGGGCAGGCTCAGCTTGCCGCAGCCCGCGCCGTAGAACTCGACGAACTTGTCGACCACGCCGCGCTTGCGCAGTATCTGCGTGACTGTCAGCACGAGGTCGGTCGCCGTCGCGCCTTCGGGCAGCTCACCCGTCAGCTTGAAGCCGATCACCTGCGGCATCAGCATGTAAATCGGCTGACCGAGCATGGCGGCTTCGGCTTCAATGCCGCCGACGCCCCAGCCGAGCACGCCGAGCGAGTTGATCATGGTCGTGTGGCTGTCCGTGCCGACCAGTGTATCGGGGTAGGCGACGGTCTGCCCGTCCTCGGTCGCCGTCCAGACGACGCGCCCCAGATATTCCAGGTTGACCTGATGGACGATGCCCGTCGCGGGTGGGACGACGCGGAAATTGTCGAAGGCATTCTGTCCCCAGTGCAGGAACTCGTAGCGCTCGCCGTTGCGCTCGAACTCTTTGGCGGCGTTGAACCGGATCGAGTCGGTCGTGCCGAAGCGGTCGACCTGCACCGAATGGTCGATCACCAGATCGACCGGGACGCCGGGGTTGATCTCGCGCGGGTTGTTGCCGAAGCGCGCCATCGCGCTGCGCAGCGCCGCGAGATCGACCACCGCCGGGACGCCGGTGAAGTCCTGAAGGACGACGCGCGCGGGCTTGAACGGGATTTCGATCTGCTGCGGCGCGGCGGCGTTCCAGTTGGCGATTTCGCGCACCGCTTCTTCCGTCACCTCGAAGTTATCCAGATGGCGCAGCGTGTTTTCCAGCAGAATCTTGATGCTGAAGGGGAGTTGGTCGATGTGCCCGATGTTCTGCGCAGCCAGTTTGCTCAGGCGGTAAATGACGGCGTCGCCATTTCCGGTGTCGAACGTGCCGCGTGTACCGAAAGTATCCACTCGCATAGTGCTTCCTTTAGCGCTCGCGCCGACAGCATCGCTGCCAGCCTGCGGAGAGAGAAAAATTGGAGGTTCACGGTCTTGATGGCGCTTAATTTTACCTGAAAACTTGCCATTTGTCAGATGGTTCCATCGTGCCACGAAAACCGGCGATGAGCCGTCGACGCATGTTCGTAAAAGCGACATGCCGAAAGCTACTGCGCCGCCCGACCCCCGAAGGGTCGGACTAGAGGTTCAAGCCGTCTGAAGACGGCTGCTCTTAGCCTGATCACGCCACGCATGGAGCGAAATAGGTATGCCCGCTCCGAAACACATTTCGGATAAACAGGTCGAAAGGCAGACGCCTTCAGGCGGCTTGCTTGACTAGCCGGATGCTTCGAGTATCCGGCGGAACTGAATATTCTCCACTTCCTAATCGCATTCCTTCTTTGCAGTTTGCGCGGCGTGTTGTAGACTCGTGCGGCATTCACACCTTAGATTGGGGTCAGTATGGCGAAAGCTCGCAACAAACCGAAAACCACCACGCCACCGCGCACCGGGTCGCGTACCGTTGAGCGCCGCAAGGAACGCGAGCGCGAACGCCGCCGCCAGCGGTTGATCGTGGGCGGCATCGCCGTCCTCGCGCTGGTCGTGGTCGCGGTGGTGATCTACTTCATCGTCAATGCGCCCGCCGAAGCGCCGATCCCGCAGGACGCGCTGACGCGCTACGACGGCATTCAGGAGACGCGCACCGAACTGGGTTTCCCGCGCCTGGGCGATCCGAACGCTCCGGTGCAGGTCGCCGAGTATTCCAGCTTCGGCTGCCCGCACTGCCGTGATTTCCACGATCAGGCGATTGACCAGATTGTGGAGCGTGTGCGTGCTGGGGGCGTAGCGTTCACCTACGTCCCGCTTTATGGCTACGGCGGTCTCACCAACGAGCAGGGTGCGGCGTTAGCGGCTGTCTGCGCGGGCGAGCAGGGTAAATTCTGGCAGTTCCATGATGCGCTGTTCGACTGGCAGGGTCTCTACGGCAATCAGGCATTCAGCAACAACCGGATCACCGCCGGGGTCGATGCGCTTGAGCTGGACAAGAACGCCTACAATGCCTGCATCGGCAGCAGCGCCGCGAACGACGTGCTCGCTGCCGCGCTAACCCAGGCGAAGGCGCTGCTCAATTTCCAGGGCACGCCGACCATCACCATCAACGGCGTTATACCGCTGGACGACAACCAGCAGCCGATCAGCGATGCCACTCAGATCATGGCGCGCATCGACGCCGAGATCGCCCGGTTGGGCGCGCTGTCCACGCCGGAGCCGACCAGCGCCGCTCCCGTTGAAGCGACCGCTGAGACAACGCCAGAAATGACTGAGGCGACTGCTGAAGCGACCGAGGCAGCGGTTGCACCGGCGACTTCTTCGACGGCGGAAGCCACCGCAGAAACCACCCCCGCAAGTTGATCGAATCGATAGGGGCGTAACCTATGTGTTCGCCCTTATTGGATGCACGGAGGCAGACGGGCGAACCTGTGTGTTCGCACCGGGTCTGCCCCTACTATTCCCGCCGCGCCAGCATCGGACCCAATCGCCGCCCGCCGAGCAGGTGCATGTGCAGGTGGTAGACTTCCTGCCCGCCGTCGCCCTTGCAGTTGATCAGCAGGCGGTAGCCGCGCTCGCCGATACCCATCTCGCGTGCAATCTGCTTCGCCACGACCAGCATGTGACCGAGCGCCGCCTCGTCTTCAGGCGTCACGTCGTCCACCGTCGGGATTTCCTTGTTCGGGCAAATCAGGATATGCACCGGCGCCTGCGGGTGAATGTCCTTGAAGGCGGTCACGCGGTCATCCTGGTAGACGATGGTCGCCGGAAGCTCGCCCGCGATGATTTTCGAGAAAATGGATGGCATCGTTCGCTCCTACGAGTTAAATAGGGAAAGTCGTCGTCTTTCACTTTTAACTGTCCCTACTTTTAACTTTCACCTGTCTTACATCGCCAGCCCGCCGTCCACGTTGAGGATGTGCCCGGTGATGTACGAGGCTTCCGTCGAGGCAAGGAAGGCGGTGGCGTAAGCCACGTCCTCGATGGTCGCCCAGCGACCGAGCGGGATATTCTCGTTGATGCGCTTGGCGATGTCCTCCGGCAGCGTCGCCGTCAGGTCGGTGGAGACGAAACCGGGCGCGACGGCGTTGACGGTGATACTGCGCGACGCCACTTCGCGCGCCAGCGCTTTGGTGAAGCCAATGATCCCGGCTTTGCTGGCGCTGTAATTGGTCTGTCCGCCGTTGCCCATAATGCCGCTGATGCTGGTGATGTTGATGATGCGCCCGTAGCGCTTGCGCATCATGGCGCGCACCGCCGCCTTCGAGCACAGCCACGTGCTGCGCAGGTTGGTCTGGATGACCGTATCGAAGTCGTCAGCGCTCATCAGCATGATCACGTTGTCGCGCGTCGTCCCGGCGTTGTTGACGAGGATGTCGATTTTGCCGTAGCTGTCAATCGCCGTCTTGATCAGGCGGTTGGCGTCTTCTTCCAGGCTGACATCCGCCTGCACCGCCTGCGCCTTGCCGCCCGCCGCCGTGATCTGCTCGACCACCTCGCTGGCGGCGTCGGCGCTGCGCTGATAGTTGACGACAACCGTCGCGCCGCGCTTCGCCAGTTCCAGCGCGATCCCGCGCCCGATGCCCCGGCTCGCTCCTGTCACGACGGCGATCTGCTCGCTGAGCTGCGTCATAGCCCTTCCTCCACGTGGTTGTCACCGAAATCAATGTGCGCGGATCATACTCGCTGCCGCGCGGCGCTGCTACTGACCGCCGATCCAGCCGAGCATCTCGATTTGCCCGCGCAGGCTGCCGGTGAGCGACGTGATGCCGTAGCCGTTCGGGTTGGCGACGTACACGTCGGTGCGCCCGTCGATGTGCGGATTGATGCCCGTGAACGCCAGCCAGCGCCCGTCGGGCGAATAGGCGGGGTTACACATCGTCGGCGGCGGGTTGGCGCGCACGACCGTGTTGAGCGCGTTATCGACCACCACCGCGCCGTAGGGGCACTGCCCGCTGACACCGCCGATGGCGATGTGCGTGCCGTCCGGCGACCAGGCGGCGGACATGGCGTAGCGCGCGAAGGGCAGGTCGGTGATGCGCCCCAGCTCCGTCCCGTTCAACTGCGCCAGCACGATCTCGGTCGATGTGCTAGCCGCCTGAAAGACGACTGACTGACCGTCCGGCGACCACGCCTCGGCGAGCTTGAGCGGCATGTCGCCGCTGCTCAGCGTGACCTTGCGCGTCTCGCCGCTGATCACGTCGGTCGCCCACAGCGCGTGTTCCTCGTCGCCCAGCAGCGGGTCGCCGGTGGAGTAGACGACCGTGCGCGGGTTCGCCCAGCGCGGCGGCTCGTCCACCCATTGATCGGAGAGCTTGCGCACCTCCTGCGTATTGAGGTTGAGCACGTAGACGTTGCCGCCCGTCGGCGGCTCGGCGCCGGTGCTGTCGCACGTCCCCGGCTCGCCCGGAATCCAGCTTGGGCAGCGGGCGCGGTCGGAGGCGAAGGCGATCATCGTGCCGTCCGGCGACCAGGCGGGCCAGAAGTCATACGAGCCTTGATGCGTGAGATTGGTCGGGTTCGAGCCTTCGCGCCCGACGGCGTAAATGTCGAGGTCGTAGCCCGTCGCCAGCGTGACCGCCACGCGCGAGCCGTCCGGCGCCCACGAGGGCGCGCTGTAGATGCCGCGCTGCGTCAGCGAGCGCAGCGGCAGGATGCGCGCGGTGAAGCCGCTGCCGATGGTCAGGTCGGTGACGTACAGCCCGGCGGTGTTGTTGGTGCCGGTGGGCTTCAGGTAGGCGATGGCGTTTCCGGTCGGCGCGATGAAAATCTGGTTGCCGGTGGACGAATCAAGCTGGAGGACTTCGATGCGCCCGGCGGAGTTGGTCGGCGGGACGTAGTAGAGCGTCTCGATGTCGTTGCCCGGTCGCGGCGTGGCGGCGCTGCCCGTGCGGTTGTTGGTGTTGATGAAGGCGATCATCGGGCTTTGCAGCCGCGCCTGAATGTCGCTGGGCAGGTTGAGCGACTCCGAGTTTTCGATGGCGAATCCGTAGGTCGTGCCCGGCGTGCTCGTCGGGATCGGACTCGGCGTGAAGGTCGGCGTATCCGAAGGCGTCAGCGTGGGGCTGGGCGTGAGCGTCGGCGTATTGGTCGCCGGAATGGGCGTATTGGTCGCGGTATTCGTCGGGAACGGTGTGTTCGTCGGGGTGTCGGTTGGCGTGGGGGTCGCGGTCGGCGAAACCAAAACGTTGCACGACGCGCTCACCAGGAGCAGCAGTAGGAAAATTCGGCGCATTCGCAGGTTCCTGTTTCCGAGATTGCGCCGTTAGGATACCACAGAATTCCCGAAGGAGAAGGCGGCGTTGAGGCGCACGCACAGCTTCGGCGTGCGCCTCAACGATAGGCGATTAGCCCAGACAGTCGCTTGGGCAGGTCTGGTAGCTCTCGCCCGGCTCGCAAATCTGATTACCGCAGACCGCCTGCACGGTGATCGTGATCTGGAAAGCCTTCCGCGACCCATCCAGCAGGTTGACGAGCAGTGTGTAAGTGGTCGTCTTGCCGGGGCAGACCTGATGGCTGTCGTGCCCGATGGCTGGCTGACCCTCGAAGTAGACCTGGCTGATGTTGTCGACATCCCAGCGGATGGTCGTGCAGTCCTGATAGCCGATAGGGTTCGTGGTCGGCGCGCAGGTTCGGTCCGATCATGCCTGCTGATGTCGGTGGTGGCGCGACGGTGGGTCTTGGCGTCGGCGTGTTGGTTGGTCGTGGCGGCGGCTGGATGAACGGCAGGTTGGACAGGTCGCCGGAGGTGGTGAGGATCACGGGTGAGACCCAGCCGACGCGCCCGTCGTCCATTTGAATTTGATACCAGCCCGTTCCCTGACTGCTGATGCCGAGGATGCGCGCGGTTGCTCCGGTCGGCAGCGACGTGACAATGGGGAAGACCGTCGCATCGCCCGCGCGAACGTTGCCTGAAGGTCTGGCGGTGATCGTGATGCGCGGCGTCGGGTCCTGCGTCGGTGTCGCGGTAGTGGTGGTCTCTGTCGCTGGCGGCGGGACGGTGATCGGTCGATCCAGCAGGTTGACCGGCAGGTTGACGAGCGTAGTCGGGTCGTAGGGACTCGGCGCGGAAGGCGCGCCAGCCGCCTGAAGCCCGTCAGGTCCGCCGAGCGGGATGCCGGTCTTCATGCCGGGGAGCACGGTTTGCGTCGTGTTAAATGCCGAGATGATGCCTTCGCCTTCCAGCACGGCGAAGGTCATGCGCTGTGTATCCGAGTTGGTCGTGACGAAGGCAGTGGAGCCGAGCGTCACGTCCGCTCCGTTGATCTTCATCGCCACGTTCGACCCCTGCGGCGACTGGATCAGCACGCCGTTGTTGGGCGCGTCGGCGCAGTTCGTCCCGCCGATGCGCGTGCTGACCGTCACGGCGCGCATGTCCGGCGAGGGATTGTCCACGGTCGTGTCGCCGAAGAGCAGGAAGGTCACGTTCTGACCGGGCAGCGCATCGGGCAGGTTTGCCTGCGCCTTGATGACGGCGATGCCCCAGTCGCGGGTGTTCATGTTGAGCGGCGAGGTGCTCAGGCGGCGCACCGCCAGCAGATCGACCACGTCGCCGGATTTCTGGAACGTGAAGGGCGAATTGGGTGCGAAATCGACCGAAACGAGCCGATTTCCGTAGCAAGCCTGGTTGCGCCCCATGTTATTGCACACCAGCCCGACGGTGGTCTCCGCCAGTGTGACGAGTTGATCGCAGGTGATGTTCGGTGCGGGGGTCGAGATTTGCTCGGCGGGCTGAGCGACCGTACTTTGCTCTGCCATGTTGCATCCGCCAGCCAGGAGCAACGCCGCGAATAGGAGCAACAGCATCTGTCAAATGTATGCGCGACCACATATCCTAGCCCTTTCGCAAAGCTCGATCTCTACAAATATACGGCAGAGTTGCCAAAGGAGCAATCGATGAAACGCCTACGCATCGCTGTTGAGCACGTAATACGAGCCGCGTTTCGCGCCCATCTTGCGGAAGATGTCTTTCGTCACCAGATCGGCGAGGTCGCGGCGAATCGTCTCCGGGTGAACGTCCGGGCAAAGCGTCTGGAGATCGCTGTTGGTGATGCGCGTGTTGCCGTCGCGCAGCATGTAGAGCAGCGCCGCTTCCTGGCGCGCGTTGAGCGGCTTGCCCTTGTACATGCCGTCCAGCCTGAACGGGTCGTCGGCTTTCGTCGGCGCGGCTTCCTCCGTGACGGGATCGTTAAACAGGCTGACGCGGAATCCCCCGGCGGTCTCCTCGAATTCGGGCGCGCGCAGGTGTTTTTCGCGCATCAGGTCGATCACGCGGTCGACGCCATAGCCGAGCCGCTCGATGAAGCCCATGTCCGAGAGCACCTGCACGATCACCGGATTGCGTGAGAAGCGCTCGTCCTTAATGTTGTCAATCGTGACCGGACCGGGCAGACCGCCGGGGCTGGTCACTTCCATGCGGCTGCGGAAGATGAACAGGCGAATACCGTCCCCGGCGATGCTGTAGTCGCGGTGGGCGGCGGCGTTGACGACCAGCTCGCGCGCGGCTTCCAGCGGGTACTCGAACGTCTCGGAGCGCTCCATCGTCTTGCCGATGCTCACGTCTTTGCGCAGGTGGTCGATCAGGAAGGCTTCGGCGCGGCGTATCTGGTCGGGGATCGTGCCGGGGATGTCGTCGCGCTTGAAGCTGTCGCTCATGGTGTCGCCGGGGAAGCGCGCCGCCGTGATCTCCGCGCCGCGAATGTGGCGCTGCGGGTCTTTGCCGAACAGCAGAATCCCGGCGTTGGTGGGGCGCAGGCGTCCGTCCTGCTGCGTCAGGCAGCCGCGCCGGAACAGCGCCGTTTCGACTTCGCCTTCGTTGATGCCGCCCAGATTCGAGACGTAGGCTTTGGCTTTGTCCCAGTCGATGTCGTCGAGACTCGTCCCGTGCGCGATGTCGGTCTCGAAGCTCAGTTCACCGCGCTCGATGATCAGGCGGCGTAATTCGCGTGGCTTGAGCGCCGTATTCTCGATGCCCTGACGGCTCAGGTAGCGCCCGTCGTAGGCGTAAACGTGCGGCATCCCCGGCGGGATGTGGACGATCAACACCTGCTTCTCTTTGAGTGGGGCGGGGCGCGGCATCGGAATGATCAGCGGCGGCTCGATGGACAGCGCTGCCTGAATCACGCGGTCGGTGGCGGTAGCGGTGTCGCGCACGCCCAGCAGCGTACCCGTCGGACCGATCAGCCCCAGCACGAGCGTGCCGCCGCGACTGTTCGCCATCGCCGTGAGGATGGTCGCCATCGTGTCGAGCGGCGCGCTTTCGCTCAGCCAGTCCAGCCGCTCGGAGCGCCCGCTCTTGATCAACAGCCAGAGGTCTTCCGAACCCATGCGTCCTTAGTCCAGTGATGTCGGGTAGGAGCGTAGTACGCGATATGCCCTTTGCTGAATTCTCCTGTCTTGCGGTCGTGCTACGCAGAACGTGCTCGTTAAGCTCCGCCGGAGGCTAAAAGCCCTCCGGCTATCCAGTTCAAGCCTGCTCAAGCAGGCTTAAAATCCTAGCCCGACGCTTCGAAGTGTCGGGCGGCATCTAGTCGCCATCGTCGTCCTTTTCGCGCTCCCGGCGGATGCGGTCGAGCTTGCGCTCGCCTTCCGGCGCGGGCAGCAGCACCAGTTCCAGCACCTGCTGCATATTTTCGACGAAGTGGATGTCCATGTCCTGCCGCGCGTCTTTGGGCACGTCGACGAGGTCGCGCTCGTTCTGCTTAGGCATGATTATATGTTTAATCTGTGCGCGGCGCGCGGCGAGCACCTTCTCCTTGATGCCGCCGACGGGCAGCACCTTGCCGCGCAGCGTGATTTCGCCGGTCATGGCGAAGTCGCTGCGGATTTTGCGCTCGGTGAACGCCGAGATGATCGAGGTCGCCAGCGTGATCCCGGCGGAAGGACCCTCCTTCGGGACGGCGCCTTCGGGCAGATGCACGTGAACGTCGAAGTTCTCGAAGTCGTCGAAGGGCACGTTGAGGTCTTCGGCGCGCGAGCGCATGTAGCTAAGCGCCGCCTGCGCCAATTCCTGCATCACGTCGCCCAGCGACCCGGTCAGCAGCAGCGAGCCTTTGCCCGGCAGCACCTGCACTTCAATCGTCAGGATGTCGCCGCCGAAGGGCGTCCATGCCATGCCCGTCGCCACGCCCACCTCGTCGGAATCGTTGGCGCGCAGCTCGTCAAACGGCGCGGGACCGAGAAAGCGCGTCAGGTGCTTCACCCCGATATTCGCCGGGTGGCGTTTGCCCTCGGCGAGCAAGCGCGCGATCTTGCGGCAGACGTTGACGATCTCGCGGTTGAGGTTGCGCACGCCTGCCTCATACGTGTATTCGCGGATCAGCGCGCGCAGCGCGGCGTCGCTGAAGTGGATTTTGTGCTCGTTCAAGCCGTTGACTTCCAGCGCCTTCGGGATCAGGAACTGGCGCGCGATGGCGATCTTTTCTTCCTCGATGTAACCGCTGAACTCGATCAGCTCCAGCCGGTCGAGCAGGGCGGGCGGCAGCGGGTCGAGGTCGTTGGCGGTGGTGATGAACAGCACCTTCGACAGATCGTAGGATACGTCGAGATAATGGTCGGAGAAGGCGAAGTTCTGCTCCGGGTCGAGGATTTCCAGCAGCGCCGCCGACGGGTCGCCGCGAAAGTCCATGCCCAGCTTGTCGATCTCGTCCAGCATGAAGACCGGGTTGACCGTCCCGGCGCGGCGCATGGTCTGGATGATGCGACCGGGCATCGCGCCAATGTACGTCCGGCGGTGCCCGCGAATCTCGGCTTCGTCGCGCACCCCGCCCAGGCTGACGCGCACGAACTCGCGCCCCAGCGCGGCGGCGATGCTCTTGCCCAGCGAAGTCTTGCCCGTACCGGGAGGACCGACGAAGCACAGGATCGGGCTGTTCATCTGCTCCGGCGCGAGCCTGCGCACGGCGATGTATTCGAGGATGCGGTCTTTGACCTTCGGCAAGCCGTAATGCTCGCGGTCGAGGATTTCCTGCGCGGTCGCCACGTCAAGCTGATCCTCGGTTGCCTTGTGCCAGGGGACGCTGGTCAGCCAGTCGATGTACGTCCGCACGATGCCGACTTCGGGCGACATCGGTGCCATCATCGCCAGGCGGCTGAGTTCCTTCATCGCCTTGTCGTTGACTTCCTGCGGCAGCCCGGCGCTGATAATCTGCTCGCGGACTTCGTTGATCTCCTGCTGGAAGACATCTTCCTCGCCCAGCTCGCTCTGGATGACGCGCATCTGCTCGCGCAGATAAATCTCGCGCTGCGTGCGATCCATCTCCTGATGCACCTGGCTGGTGATCTCGTCCTTCAGTTCCAGCACGCTCAATTCCTGACCAAGCAGCTCCGCGACGCGATCCAGCCGATCCTCGACGTTGAGCATTTCCAGCAGCCGCTGGCGCTCCTCCGAGGGCAGCGTCAGCGTCGAGGTGATCAGGTCAGCCAGCCAGCCAGGATTGTTGGCGTTGAGGGCGTAGAGCAGCACCTCTTCCGGGATGTTGTCGTTCAGCTCAATCGCGCGCTTGAACAGGTTGAGCACTGCCTGCATGGTGGCGCTGGTTTTGCGCGTGTTGGGGTTGATCTCCGCCAGCGGGCGCGCTTTGGCGATCAGATACGGGCGCGTCTGCGTGAAGCGCACGATCTCGATGCGGCGGCGTCCCTGACCGAGCGCGCTGAAGCTGTCGTCCGGCATTCGCAGGATGCGACCGAGTGCGATCTCGACGCCGACGGTGTAGAGTTTGTCCGCACCGGGGTCGACCGCGTTCGGGTCGATCTGCGCGACGCCGATCACGGTCTGCTGCGCGTCCTGCGTCGCTTCGGCGGCGCTGACGGCGCGCTTGCCGATCAGCGAGATCGGCGAGATGACGTTCGGGAAGATCGCGCCGTCACGCAGCGGCACGATGGGACATTCGATCAAGCCGTCTTCGTCGGGGACGGCATTCTCGATGATATAAAAGTCGTTTGCACCAATTGGATCGGTCAAGCTTGTTCCTCAATTTCGAGTCCAGCGGGGGATAGAGTTCTATTTTACTCCAATGCGGAAACAGGGTAAAGCGTCGAACGGAAGTTCGATCCGGTTCTCCGATTGAGTATACGTTGATTAGGGCGAGGGCGCAGCGCACGTCCCATCGAACGATGGGCGCGCCCCTACAATGCCTCGATTACCCCGACTGTTGCCGCCGTTTTCCCGGCGCTGCATTGATTTCTGCGAGCGTAGCGCTTAAACTCTTGGGCGGTTTGAACAGGGCAGGATACAGGATTTGATGCGGATTCCAATCTGGTTGAGCCTGATCGCCGCGCTGGTGGCATTAGTCGTGATCGTCATCATCGGGCAGGCGTTGATCGCGCCGCAGCGCCCGCTGATCACGGGCGCGGGCTTCGCGCCGACGACGATTACGCCCAACGCCGACGGCAGCGACGACGTGACCATCTTCAGCTACGGCTTGTCGCGCAACGCGCACGTCACCATCACCTTCACGGGCGAGGACGGCAGCGTCTACGGCTTCCGCCAGGACGAGCCGCGCATCCCGGACGACTATCAGGTCGCCTTCAGCGGCGTGGTCGACGGCTTCACGCTGCCTGGCGAAGCGCTCGGCGACCAGACCATCGTGCGCCGCCTGATCCCCGACGGCAGCTACACCTGGCGGCTGCAAGCGACCGACGAGTCCGGCGCGACTGACGAGCGCAGCGGGACGCTGGTTATCCAGAACGGCGACGATACGCTGCCGCAGCTCACCGACTTTTCCGTCTTTCCGCCCACGTTCACGCCCAATCAGGACGGCATTGCCGACCGCACCGCTATCAACGTCTTTCTGAGCAAGGACGCTGTGCTGACCGCCTATCTGCTCGGTCAGGATGGCACGCAGTACGCCCTCGCCGAGCGCCAGAACGAGGTGCTGCTCAACAAATACGGGCGGCATCTGTACGACTACGACGGCGGCTTGGACAACAACGTCGATCCGCCGCCGGACGGGACGTATCAGGTGGTCGCCTCGGCGCAGGATGCCGTCGGGCAGGTGGTGCAGCGCACGTCCTCGCTGACCATCGAGGACGGCGGCAAGCCCTACGCGCAGATCATCCCGCAGACGACCGGCGCGACGGTCGTTTTCGAGCAGCGCCCCTGGGAAGAGCGTTTCCTGACGACGAGTGATCATCCGGGCGACCTGATCACGCCGCCCGACGACCCGGCGTCGCTGTCGATGAACACGATTCAGATGACGGTCGGCGATCTGCTGGTCTTCAAGCTGACGGTCGAGAACTACGGCAAAGTGCCGATCCGCACGACCGGACCCGCGCCCGGCACGGTTTACGAATGGAATCAGATCGCCACGACGTTAGGCTATCCTGAGGAAGCGGGCGCCTGGCGCGTCGGCATCAAATGCTCGACTTCGATTAGCGACTACCCCTGGCGCTGGGCGCTGGGCGACAATTCGACGCTCCAGACCGCCGTCGACCCGGTCAACGGCAATACCTATCACTATCTGCCCGCCGGGGCGCGCGCGGTCGTGTGGGGCGCGGTGCGCATGACCGACCTCGAAGCCTATAATCCCCAGTACTGCTGGGCGGGCTTGATCCACGAGCAGGTCGCCATCGACCCGGTCAACAACAACGTGGGCGCGCGCCAGGTCGAATTGGTCAAGCCTTAAGTTACAGAAGCGGCGAAGACCGTTACGATACGATCAGGGAATTGATCTGATCTGGGGGGAGGGCACGCCGATTAACCGCAAAATGCAACTTCTCATGATCGGACTGCTGTGCCTGGCGCTGCTGCTGACCTCGTGCAAACGGCTGCGCGGCGCTGCGCCGACCGCGCGACCGACGCTGACGCCGACGCCGCGCTCAACTCCGCTGCCGCCCCTGCCGACGCAGATACCGCTCGGCTCGGCGGACAACCCGCTGCACATGGAAATCGTCGCGCCGCAGGGATCGCCGCGTGCGAGCAGCAGCGCTGTGGGCGATCTGGAGCAGGCGCTGCTGGACGAAATGCAGATGACCGTCTCGATTGATCTGGTGGCGAACGACGCCGAAGCACTGTCCGCGCTGTGCGGCTCGCCGGATGGTACGATTTCGGTCGCGTGGTTGAGCGGGCTGGGCTACGCCGCCGCCTATGCCCAGGACTGCGGCATGGCGGCGCTGCAAGTGCAGCGCGGCGAGCGTTCCAGCGGCAGCACGGGCGACGAGTCGGTGATCGTCGTCAATTCACGTCTCGACATCAGCGCCATCGGCGATCTGCAAGGGCACAGCTTCTGCCGCCTCGGCTACAGCGACCTCTATTCGTGGCTGGTGCCTTCGCTGATGATGGGCGCGGGCGGCGTTCAGTCGGCGGATGCGCTGAAATCCGTTCAGGATTACGAGGACTCCGCCGCGCTGGTCGATGCGGTTGCTTCTGGCGATTGTGATGCCGCGGGAATCGCGGCGTCTCAATACGACGATCTGGTCGGCGCGGACGTGCGCTCGAAGGTGCGCAAGCTCCAGCAGTCGGCGACCATCCCGTACATGGTGCTGGTCGTGCCGTCGGAGCTGCCGCTCGGTCAGCAGGAGCAGTTGAGCGACGCGCTGGTCGCCATCGGCAACGGCACGCGGGCGGATACGCTCAAGCCGCTGCTCAATCAGGATCAGCTTGTCGCCGTGACCGACAACGATCTGGGCAGCCTGCGCGCGTTCGTCAACCGCGCCGGGATCGATCTGGCGCAGGCAGGCGAATAGACGGAGATTTGATGCTCGCAGTCGTCCTGGTGACGTGGAACGTCCGCGCGCTGGCGCTGGACGCGCTGCGCAGCCTCTATGCTGATCTGGAAGCCAGCGGCTTGACCGCCGACGTGTACGTCGTGGACAGCGCTTCGTCTGACGGCACGCCGGCGGCGATTGCTGAGGAATTCCCGCAGGTCAAGCTGATCGCCAGCGACGAGAACCTCGGCTTCGCGCGCGCCAACAACCTCGCGCTGCGTCAGATCATGAGCGCGCCCGAACCGCCGCCCGCCGTCTATCTGCTCAACCCGGACACGATCACGCAGCCGGGCGCGACCCGCGCGCTCTACGATGCGCTGCTCGCTGATCCGCGCGTCGGGTTGGTCGGCGCGAACCTGAGCTACGGCGACGGCAGCTTTCAGCCTGGCGCGTTCGGTTTTCCCGGCTTGCGACAATTGTGGGTAGAATTCTTCCCGACGCCGGGGCGCATGATCCTGGGGGCGTTCAACGGGCGCTATCCGCAGGCGCTGTACGAGCGCGGCGAGCCGTTCCCGGTCGACTGCGTGCTCGGCGCGACCATGATGCTGCGCCGCGAGGTGATCGAGCAGACGGGCATGTTCGACGAGCAGTTCTTCATGTACTGCGAGGAAATCGACTGGGCGTGGCGCATCCACGAGGCGGGCTGGGGAGTCTGCTGCGTCCCCTCGGCGCGCGTGACGCACCTCAGCGGGCAAAGCACCACGCAGGTGCGCCCGCGCAGCGTGGTCGACCTGTGGACGAGCCGCCTGCTGCTGGCGAAGAAGCACTATCCGGCGTGGAAGCGTCTGCTGGCGCGCGGGTTGATCGCCGCCGGAATGGCGCGCAGAGCGCGCGCGACGGACGACCCGACGCTGCGCGACGCCTACCGCACCGTGCGGCAGATGGCGCTGCGAGGACGGTAAGATCATGCGGCTGGCGGCGATCATCCTCACGCACAACGAGGCGCATAATATAACCGACTGCATCGAGACGCTGCGTTTCGCCAACGCCATCGTCGTCTTCAACTCGTTCAGCACCGACGAGACGGTCGATTTTGCGCGGACGGCGGGCGCGGAGGTCATCCTGCATCCGTTTGAGAACTATGCCAGCCAGCGCAATGCCGCGCTCGACGCCGTGCGCGACTCGGCGGACTGGGTGCTGTTCGTGGACGCCGACGAGCGCGTGCCCAGGGCGCTGGCGCAGGAAGTCCGCCAGAGCATCGAATACCCCGGCTTCGCGGGCTTTCGCATCCCGCGCGACAACTACATCTTCGGCAAGCTGACGCGCGGCGGCGGCTGGTATCCCGATTACCAGACGCGCCTGCTGCGGGTCGGCGCGGCGCATTACGACCCGGCGCGGCAGGTGCATGAAGTGGTCGTCCTCGACGGCAAAGAGGGCACGCTCAAGAACGCCTTCACGCATTACAACTACCGCGACCTGCGCCAGTTCGTCGAAAAGCAGCGCCGCTACAGCGCTTACGACGCGCGCATCCTGTTCGAGCAGGGCATTCGCCCCAAACCGCAGAATTACGTCTTGCAGCCCCTGCGCCAGTTCTGGTGGCGCTTCGTCACGCTCAAGAGCTACATCGACGGCGCGCACGGGTTGAATTTAAGTCTGCTGATGGCTTGGTACGAGCTGAGGAAATATCTGCTGCTGCGAGAGTTGTGGCAGGCGCACGATTACGATAAGCGGAAGAAGGAAAAAGCGTAGGGGCACGGCACGCCGTGCCCCTACAGGCGCTACTATTCAAGCTCTGGATTCAGGACGCCGTAACCACCCGCGCGGCGCTTGTAAATCACGTTGATGTTCCCGGTCGCCTGATTGAAGAAGATGAAGAAGGTGTGACCGAGCAGTTCCATCTGCTCGATGGCTTCGCCTTCGTTCATGGCGGTGATGGCGACGTTCTTGCGCCGGATGATTTCCGTGTCGGTTGGCAGTTCTTCCTCTACATATCCATCGACTTCCACATCCGGGATCGCTTCGGCGACTCCCAGTTCTTCCAGCGTCGCGCTGAAGCGCTCGCGTCCTTTGCGCGCGCGTTTCCCCTTGAAGCGCTGGATTTGACGATACATCTTATCAACGGCGAGATTCAACGCCGTTTCAATTTCGCCGGAGACGGTTTCCTGCGCGCGCAGAATGGCGCCGCGCTCGTGCCGGATGGTGATCTGTGCGATAGACAGGTCTTCGCCGCGCCGGGTGCGCTCGTGCTCAAGCTCGACGCGCACCTCCATGATGTTGGGGAGGTAGCGATCCAGCTTCCCCAGCTTCTTTTGCACGTAGTTGGTCAATGAGTCGCTGACTCGAAGATTGTGACCCTGAATATCGATGTCCATACTTCATCTCCTTTGTGAGATCAAAAACGCGCCGCAGCGACGGTCAGTCCATAGACCGTCCGCGCGCCCGCGTCGAAGGCTGCGCGCGCGCAATCCTGCAAGGTCGCACCCGTCGTAAATACATCGTCGATGAGCAGCAGCGAGCCGTCGAGCGGCGCAAGAGCGCGGAACGCGTCGCGCACGTTCGCCTGGCGCTGCTCACGATTGAGACCGACTTGAGGGGGAGTATCGCGCCAGCGGAGGAGTGCTGAAGGATCACAGGAAATGCCCAGAACCTGCGCCATATACGCTCCTAGCTGTTGTGATTGATTATAACCGCGCTCGCGCTGGCGTGAAGTGTGGAGTGGCACTGGAATGATGGTATCGATCCTCCATTCCAGCGCGTCGAGCGCGTCGAGCAGGCGATTCCCCAGCGGAGCGGTAAGCTCAAGCGCGCCCGAATACTTGAGCGCGTGGACGGCTTGCTGAAGTTTGCCTTCGTGAAACCCGGTGGAGGCAATCAGGAAGTGAGGTGACAGCCGCGTCACGTGCAGATCAACTGCCACCTGATCCAGCTCGTGCTGACACTGCGCGCACCAGCGCACATCCACACGCCCGCAGCCTGCGCAGCGCGGCGGGTAGAGGAGATCAACCCCTAGCGAGATGAGATGCGCCAACCGCACTGTTCCCTCCTCTGACTGATGCGATCAGGACGGAGCAGTACTGTGTCATGCCGGACGGCGGATAGAGTTAAAACACGTTGTTGACTTCTTTCGACCCGAACAGAATGATGATCGACGGTCCGAGCAGCACGATCCACAGCGACGGGAAGATCAGGAAGACCATCGGCAGCATCATCTTGACGGGCGCCTGATGGGCTTTTTCCTGCGCGCGCTGGCGGCGCTTGACGCGCATCTGGTCGGACTGGACGCGCAGAATCTTCGACATACTCACGCCCAGTTGATCCGCCTGAATGATGGCGGCGACGAAAGCGGTCACGTCCGGCACGTCCATGCGGTTCGCCATATCGCGCAGGGCGTCACGGCGCAGCTTACCAAGCTGAATTTCGCGCAGGACGCGCCCGAAGGCTATCGCCAGGTCGTTTACCCACTTCTCGTAAACCTTGCCCATCGCCATGTCGAAGCCGAGACCGGCTTCCACGCAGATGACCAGCAGGTCGAGCGCGTCGGGCAGCGCTCTCCAGATCGCTTCCTGGCGGCGCTTGATCTTGCTCTTGATCCACATGACGGGCAGGAAGTAGCCGAGCGCAATCGCGCCGACCGTATAGAGCAGGGCAGTTCCGGGCGTGGTGTTGTGCGAGCCGACGAAGAAGACGAAGAACGCGCCCAGCCCGAAAACGATGGTGATGACGATGCGCATGGCAAAGAACGTCCCCGGGTCCATGCTCATGCCCGCCAGCTCAAGCTGGTGACGCGCTTCTTCGAGCTGCTTCTGCGGCGTGAATTTGGTGGTGATCGAAGCGACCTGACGCATCAGGGGCAAAACCACGCGGTCGCGGAAGGAGAGCGAAAGCTCGATCTCTTCCAGCGACGCCGGGAGTTCCTTGTCATCGTACTGCGCCAGACGTTCTTGCAGGGGGTCGCGCCCGCGATCTTCCTTCGTGCCGACGTAGACCAGTCCGCCGAAGACGACTGTCCCGATAATCACTACGGCAAGTACAATAATAGGTTCCATAGTCTTGCTTTCCGCTAAATATCGATGTCGACGATCTTCTGGACGATGGCGAAACCGATGCCGATCAGCGCCAAGCCCAGACCGAGCATGGGCCAGCCGCAGATGCGGTTTTCGAACAGGTTGCCCATGTAACCGGGATTAATCGTGTAGAGAAACAGCGCCAGGATGATCGGCAAGCCGCTGATCAGGTAGCCGGTGATGCGCCCCTGCGCAGTCAGCACGCGAATCTCGCCCTTGAGCTTGATGCGCTCGCGGATGGTGTGGCTGATCACGTCGAGGATTTCGGCGAGGTTACCGCCGACTTCACGCTGGATGTTCACGGCGGTGATCACGAGGTCGAGGTCTTCACTTTCGACCCGGTTGAGCAGGTGTTCCAGCGCGTCTTCGTTGTCGATACCAAGCTGGACTTCCTGCACCACGCGCTTGAACTCGGTGGCGGTCGGCTCCGGCGCGTCGCGGGCAATCGCTTCCATCGATTGCAGCACGCTGTAGCCGGAGCGCAGCGCGTTCACCCACAAGCCGAGCGTATCCGGGAGCTGGTTCTCGAACCTGATCAGGCGTGACGAGGTGATGCGCGCGACGTAAATGCGGGGCGCGAAGAAGCCGACGAAGCCGGAGACGATTGCCATCACGATCTGCTGACCGAACAGCACGAAATAGCCCAGCGCGAAGAAGCCGAACATGCTGACCACGTGCAGCGCTGCGTATTCCGAGACCGTCAGCTTCAGGTCGGCGCGGGAAAGCTGCTGGCGCCACTTCTTACCGAAACTTCGCTCGGTGAAGAGGCTGTCCAGCCGTTCCTGTATGGCGTTAGATTTCTTTTCGACGACGCTATCTTCAGGCAAATCTTCCAGTTCGAGGAAGGACGTATTGGCATTTTCGATGCGCGCGAGGCGCTCCTCGATGATGTCCTTCTCCGAGCGGACGCTGATGATGCCCCAGATGACGACACCAACAGCGATCACTACGGCGATGCCGATGATGATAATCGGGTTAATCGTCATCGTGCTTTACTCCATGACGGCTTGTGATTCATTTCAATTATAGTACCGAGTACCGGACTCAGTACTTGGGATTAGTATTTGCCCACGCCGAACACCGACGGCGGCAGGTAGATACCGGCTGCCTCGATGCGGTCGGTGAACTTCGGACGGATGCCCGTCGGACGGATGCGCCCGACGATCTTGCCGCCTTCGACACCCGTCTGCTCGAACTCGAAGATGTCGGACATGGTGATCATGTCGCCTTCCATGCCCTGCACCTCGCTCACCTTGACGACCTTGCGCGTGCCATCGCGCAGACGCTCCTGATGCACCACCAGGTCGAGCGCGCTGGCGACCTGCTCGCGGATAGCGCGCAGGGGCAAGTCCATGCCTGCCATCAGGCACATGACTTCGAGGCGGGCAATCGTGTCGCGCGGGCTGTTCGAGTGGACGGTCGTCAGCGAGCCGTCGTGACCGGTGTTCATCGCCTGGAGCATGTCCAGCGCCGCTCCGTCACGGCACTCTCCGACGATGATGCGGTCGGGGCGCATACGCAGCGCGTTCACCACCAGGTCGCGGATGGTGATCATGCCTTTGCCTTCAATGTTGGCGGGGCGGCTTTCCAGCGTGACGACGTGCTCCTGCCGAAGCTGAAGCTCGGCGGCGTTTTCAATCGTGACGATGCGCTCGTCATTGGGGATGTAGCCGGAGAGTACGTTGAGCAGCGTCGTCTTGCCGGAACCCGTACCACCGGAGACGACCGTGTTCAGGCGTCCGATGATGCAGGCGCGCAGGAATTCGACGATTTCTTTCGTGATTGAGCCAAAGCGGATCAGGTCTTCGACCGTCAGCGGCTTCTTGAAGAATTTACGGATGGTGATCGTCGGTCCGACCAGCGAGACCGGGCGGATGACGGCGTTCACGCGCGAGCCGTCGGGCAGACGCGCGTCGACCAGCGGCGAGCTTTCGTCAATGCGACGACCGAGCGGCGCGACGATGCGGTCGAGGATGCGCAGCACGTGGTCGTCGTCCTCGAAGGCGATGTTCGCCCGCGTGATGTTGCCTTTGCGCTCGACAAAGATGTTCTTGGGTCCATTGACCATGATTTCCGTGATCAACTCGTCCGCGAGCAGTGGTTCGAGCGGTCCGAAGCCGAGGATTTCCGCGACGATGGACTCAAACAAGCGCTGGCGTTCCTGCCTTGCCAGCACCATGCTTTCTTCCGACAGGATGGCGTTGAACAATTCCTCGATGTGCGCGCGCACTTCGTTCTTGCGCGTTAAGTCCATCGATTGGTCGAGTTCGGAGAGAAGCCGGTTCTGCACGCGCGTCTTCAGGTCGACGTAGGAGTTTTCGCTGCCACGTCCTGCTGTCACGCGCCCCATTACCTGCTGGTTGCGCGAGCGCATCGCCGCCAGACGCAACTCGTCGCCGCCGCCGTCCGCGCCGAACTCCCCGGTGCCGCCGCTCGGCGTGCTGTCGCCGCCGCTCCCGCCGCCTTTTTCAATGCGTCTTAATAAGGACATGCCATCCTCTCCAGTCTCAACTCTTCCTTAACGTTACACGCAAATCGACTTCAGCGTCCCTTTAGTTTCGTCCCAGAAGCCCGAAACCGATCTTCTTTCCTCTTTTGTCGTCCGATTCATCGTCTTCGGCGCCGCCACCGCTCATGAGCGTGGTATAGATAAGGTCGGAGAGGTCGATCAGTTCTTTCACGGGAGACTTGGAACGATCACGCGAGGCGACTACCGGGATGCCTTTGTTGACCGCGCTCAGGACGACCTGTTCGTTCAGCGGGATTTTGGCGCTGGCGGTCTTCTTCAGGTGCTTCTCGATCACTTCCGTCGGGATGGTGACGCGGTTGCGGTTGCGCTCATCCTCGACCCGGTTGAGCACCAGCATCGCCTTGTCCGGCGCGTAGTTCAGGCGGTCGAACAGGTCGATGACGAAGCGTGTGTTCTTGACCGCCGCCAGCGTTGGTGTGGCGACGAGCACGACCTTCGTGGCGATGTCCGTTAGCGAGAGAAGCTGTTCGTCGATCCGGCGGCTGGTGTCCACGACGATGAAATCGTAGCTGTTGGCGATTTTCTCGATGATGCGCGCGACTGCTGTCGGAACCGCCTCGACTTCTTCGGCGAATTCGGGGCGCTGCGGTCCCAGCAGCACTTTCAAGCCGCTTTCGTGCGTCGCCACGACGCTGTCGAAGAAATCCGTGTCGAGGTCGTCGATCTTGTGGACGAGATCGGTCAGGGTGGACTGCGATTGCAGCTTGAGGAAGACGCCGACATCCCCGAATTGCAGGTCGGCGTCGATCAGCAGCACCTTGATGCCTTTGCGCATCAGACCGGCTGCCAGGTTGGTCGCAATCGTGGTCGAGCCGACGCCGCCCTGTGGACTGTAGACGACGACGATGTTCCCGGCGCGGAGTTCGCCGCCTTCGCCTGTGGTTGGATTGACCTTGCGCACTTCCATCGGCAGGTCTTGCATCGCCATCGCCTGGCGGCGGATCGGCTCGTAGTTCTTGTAGACCGAGCGGATCGTGCTGTACAGCTCGTCCGGGTCAATCGGCTTGCCCAAAAACTGGCGCGCGCCCGCCTGCATCGCCTTGCGCATGTAGTCGGCGTCCGTCTGCACGGACATCATGATCACGGCGGCGGTTGGCACGGCTTTGGTGATCTCGTTGGTCGCCTGGATGCCGTCCATGTCCGGCATGTTGATGTCCATGATGACGATGTCGGGGCGCGTGTCCATCGTGGCTTTGAGTGCATCGCGCCCCGTACCGACCGAGCCAACCACCTTGAACTCCTCCTCGAACGAGAGGAGCTTCTTGATGTTTTCCCGTGTCTCCTGGATGTCGTCGACAATCAACACCTGGATGACGTTCTTCTGTTTATCTTGCATTGTTTTGCCTTGTTCGCGTCATCACCTTACTGCGTGTTGCCAGACAGTTGAATTTCCTGTTCGGCGACCAACTGGCGGATACTGCGGATCGCCGGTTCAATCCCGAATGGACGCTTGCCTGGCAGGGTGATCCCGTACTGACCCATCAGGTAGTCGAGCGTCACTTCGCTGGTCGTGGTGCGCGCGGTATCGCTGGCAGAACGCAGCGCCAGCGTCACCGGCACTTTTGCCTCGATGTACCAGGTCAGGACGACGGCTTCCTGCGGCGTCACGCCGAGCGTGATAATGTCCGGGCGCGGCGGCGTCGGGGTGGGCGGCGGTGGCGTTCCACCTTGCCCGGTCTCTCCCTCGACGGGGACGGGCGTCGGAGTGGGCGGTATGCCGATGAAGCGTCCGTTGGGCGGGAAGTTGCCCATATGGATGACAAGCGCGTCCTGGATCGTCATCTGCGTGACGAGGCGTGGACGCTGGCGTTCGGACGGGCTGACAATCACCGGTCCGAGTGAGGTGCTGTCCACGCGACCGGTGACGGGTGCCAAAATCTGGATGCCTGAATCGGTAATCTTGAACAGGTTGATCTGGTTCGGGACGATGGTCTGGAAGGCTTCGTCCACGTCCACGAACAGCATCGAGATAATCAGGTCAACGCGGTCGCCATCCTGCGGCGCGTAAGCGATGTCGGTCAGGCGGTCGATGGGGATCGACACGGCGCGCAAGCCTTCCGGCAGCACCGCCGCCGCGTCCGAGCCGACGTGCGCCGCGCCGGTCAGGTCATCGACGACCATGTTGGTCAGGATCGGCTGCTCGCGGAAAATGTCGGTACGAGCACGTTTGCCGACCACGTCGTCTACGCTGGTGATGACGTTGATCGGCGCCGCGTCCTCAGGCCAGGGGCGAACTGCGACGGCGTTCGGCGGGATGATGATGCCGCGCGGCAGTTCTTGCACAGCGATCACCAGATCAACGAACTTGATCGGCGTCGCCGTCGGCAGCGGGGTCGATTGTGGCTGCTGGACGACCGGTTGTTGCCCTTGCGCCGTCTGTGTGGCGGTGGCAGGCTGCGGGTTAAGCTGGGGCAGCACCACGATGACCACGAGGGCGACCAGAACGATCAGGATCGCTATGATCAAGAAGATACGCAGACGTCCCATGAATTCCTCCGAGATTGACGGTGTCCTGCGCCTGGGATGGCGTTAGCGGACGGATAAATGAACACAAACATGACATTTCTTAATTTAGTGTATGCGATGATGGCATTTGCGCAAGCAGGTAGAATGTCCCGTAGACATTAAGATTTCTACCGCCCCTCGCAAAATCAGTCATTGATCGGGAGTTCCAGACGAACCGAAGTGCCCTCCGCTTCGCTGCTGCTGATGATGAGCGTTCCTCGAATCAGCTCGAATTTCTCCTTGAGCGTCATCATGCTCTGGACACGCGGGTCTTGATAGCCTTCCTCGCCGTTGAGGGCGGCTTCCACGTCGAAGCCGCGTCCGTTATCCTCCACCGACATTTTGACCACCGTGTTGCCCACGTCCAGCCGGACGGCGATTTCGGTCGGGCTGGCGTAGTCGCGCGCCAGCGCCATCAACTCCTGAATGCCCCGGAAGATCATCACTTCGCGGTGCGTGGCGAGGCGGCGCTCATCCCCGAAGATGTCGAGCTTAACGTCGATGTCGTTCTTCTCGCGGAACGAGTCCACGTAGCGGCGGACGGTTGGCACGACGCCGAGGTCGTCGAGCATCATCGGGCGCAGGTCGAAGATGAAGTCGCGCACTTTCTGGAAGGTGACGCTGGCGACGTTCTTCAGGTTATCGAGTTCTTCCGCCGCGCGGGCGGGGTTGCGGTCGAACAGGCGCTGGCAGATTTCCGCCTGAAGGATGAAGTTGGTCAGCGACTGCGCAGGACCGTCGTGCATCTGGCGGGCGAGGCGCTGGCGTTCTTCCTCCTGCGCCTGAATGATGCGGACGATGTTCATCGTCCCTTTGCCGCTGTCCTTGTTTTCTTCGGCGGCGCCGGTTTGCGCCGGGAGAATATCGACGCCCTGCATCCGCTGGAGCATCTCGCGCAGGAGTGAGAGTTCCTGCTCCAGTTGGTCGCGCGTGCTGATGAACTTCTCCAGTTGACCGCGCATGGTCGTCAGGCGAAAGCGCGCTTCAATCGCTTCGTCGTATTTGGTGCGAATATCCTGGCGCGGGATCGTCTCGATGTTGTCCTGCACCGTGCGCAGTTCGGTGAATACGTCGTTGTTGCGCTGCTGCTCCCGGTCGACGACAAGCTGCGTCTGGTCGATCTGGATTTTGAGTTCGTTGAGCTTGTCGCGGATGGCTTTCATCTCAGTGGTGAGATTATCGATCAGCTCATCGCGCGATCTGGAATCGGCTCGAAATTCACGGTCTACCATAGCATTTATCCTCGGCTGTTGATGCGTACCCAACCATGTCGCAGCGCGGTGACGGCGGCTTGCGTGCGATCCTGAACGTTCAATTTCTTCAAAATCGATGTCATGTGATTCTTGACGGTTTGCTGGCTGATCTGCAAGCGGCTGGCGATTTCTTTATTGCTCATGCCGTTGGTCACGAATTGCAGGATTTCCAGCTCGCGGGCGCTCAACGGGACGTAATGCTCGTCGGGATCGACCGTGTAAGGACCGCTCAGCGCTTCGACGTTCGCGTTGGTCCAGGCTTGCATTTCTTCGGCGTTCATGCGGCGGTTGCCGACGAGGTAGTAGCCGCGTGCCACCAGACGAATGACCTCGATCAACTCTTCGGGGGTGATGTCTTTGGGGCAGTACGCGGAGGCTCCGGCGCGCATGGCGTGGACGACCTGCTGAGAGTCGTGGTATGCCGTCAGGAAGATGACGGCGATGCCGCTGCGCTGCGCCTTAAGCTGGCGGGCGACCTGTAAGCCGTTGAGTGCGGGCAGGTTGATGTCGAGCAAGACCACCGCTGGCAGCCGCCGCGCAACCGTCTCAAGTGCCTGTTCGCCGTCTGCGCATTGACCGATGACTTCGATGTCGTCCTCTAATTCGAGCGCCTTTTGCAGACCATCACGAAACAGTGGATGATCGTCTACGATGAGAACGGGGATAACCTGGGATGTGCGGCGCTCTCTAAGAAAAGTCATGCTCACTCATGGCGGCTAGGTGCTGCCCGTCTGGTCAGCTTACCGCGCTCCTTTCTATCTTCGTAAATCTTACGAATTCTTTCTGCCGCGACCCTATCATAAATCAGTATACTGCCATTTGTTGCGTAAAATACCTTGTTAATCTTAAGCTACGGTATAATCCGTCAGCAATCTGGAGGCGATATTGCAGCGACTCTCGCGTGATAATCTGGTTTATTATCGGTTTGAAATGTGGCGTAATCCGACGCACGGAATTTTCACCCGCAAGGGCGGTGCAAGTCAGGCTCCGTTCGCCTCGCTGAACCTGGGCGGCAACGTCGGCGATGACCCCCAAGCCGTGCGTCGCAACCACGAGCGCATGTATGCCGCGCTGGGCGTCGACGGCAGCCGGGCGTGCAGCGTCTGGCAGGTTCACAGCGCCGACGTGGTGATTGCCGACGCGCCCGTTCCGGGGCGGCGCTGGCTGGCGAAAGCCGACGCCATGATGACCGACCGCGCCGGCGTAGTGCTGTCGATGCGCTTCGCCGACTGCACGCCGATCCTGTTCTATGACCCGGTGCGCGGCGTGATTGCGATGGCGCACGCGGGCTGGCGCGGGACGGTGCAGGGCGTCGCGGCGCAGACGGTGCGCGCGCTGATGCGCAGCTATGGCTCGCGCCCGGCGGATATTCAGGCGGGCATCGGTCCGAGCATCGGTCCTGCGCGCTATCAGGTGGGCGAGGAAGTGGTCGACGCCGTGCGCGCTTACTTCGGCACGACTGACGGCTTGGTGCGCCGCGATCCGCTCGACGGCACGGCGTATCTTGACCTGTGGGCGGCGAACCGGCTCGATCTGGAGCGGATGGGCGTCGGGCAGATCGAAGTCGCGGGCATCTGCACCGCCGAGCACACCGACGAGTTTTTCTCGCATCGAGCCGAGAAGGGGCGCACCGGACGCTTCGGTGCGGTGTTGTGCCTGTCATGACCATAGCAGCGAACATCAGCCGGGTGCGCGAGCAAATCGCCGCCGCCTGCGCGCGCGCAGGACGCGATCCCGCCTCGGTGACGCTGATCGCCGTCAGCAAAACGCATCCGCCGCAAGCCGTCCTCGAAGCGGCGGCGGCGGGCGTGCAACATTTCGGCGAAAACCGCGTAGAAGAATCTATGACCAAGATACCGGCGACAAGCGCGCAAACCGATCTGCCGCTCGTGTGGCACATGATCGGGCACATCCAGAGCCGCAAGGCGAAAGAGGTGCCGCCGCTGTTTCAGGTCGTCCACTCGGTCGATACGGTCAAGCTGGCGGAGCGGCTCTCGAAAGTGGTCGTTGAGCGCGAAAGCACGCTCGACGTGCTGCTGGAGGTCAACATATCCGGCGAAGCCAGCAAAGCCGGGTTCGCCGCCTCCGGCTGGGATCAGGATGCCGGGGTGCGCGCCGCGCTGCTGGACGACGTGAGGCAGATCGGGACGCTGCCGGGGCTGAACCTGCGCGGCTTGATGACGATGGCGCCGATTGTCGAGGACATGGAGCAGACGCGCCCGGTCTTCGCGGGCTTGGCGGCGCTGCGGGACGCGCTGGCGGAGTCGCTCGGCGCGCCGCTGCCCGACCTGAGCATGGGCATGACCGACGATTACCCGGTGGCGATTGAAGAAGGCGCAACGCTGGTTCGTATTGGACGCGCTATCTTTGGCGAGCGAGAGAAGGTGTAGGAACGCATGATAATCATCTACTATGTTCTGGTGATCTTCGAGTTGATCGTGCTGGCGCGGGTGCTGATCACCTGGTTCCCCAACGTGGATCGTTATAACCCGATTGTGAAGTTTCTCTTCGACGTGACCGAGCCGATCCTCAAGCCGATCCGCGACATGCTGCCGCAGACGGGCATGGTGGATTTCAGCCCGATGGTCCTGCTGCTGATCATCTGGGTGCTGATGACGGTGCTGTTCCGCTAGGCGGCTTGACGGCGGCGCGTCCTTCAGAAATTCTGCGGATATTTTTCACGCATGTTTCGTTCACTCATCTTGTCGACGCCTCAAGCGCGTGATACGATGGTTGTAAGTTTGATGGGTGACGAGGCATGTCTCTATGTCAGCAAATCGCAGATTTGAGATCACCGACGCGCGCGGCGGCGCAGCCCTGAATATCCGGGTGGTCACGCAGGCGGAACGAACCGAAATCGTCGGTGTTCAGGACGATGGCGTGCTGAAAGTTCGCCTGATGGCATCACCCGCCAGCAGCGCTGCTGCCAACCGCGAGCTGATCGAATTCCTGGCGGTGCGGCTGGGCGTTTCGAGCGAACACGTCGAGATCGTCGCCGGCGAGGGCGGTCGAGAGAAGATCGTCAGCGTCGAGGGCATGTCCGTCGAGCAAGTCGAGGAAATAATCAACAGAATCTGATGATTCGCTGGCTGATCCCACTACTCCTGCTGATTGCCGCAGCGTGCGCGCCGAGCGGTGAAACCGCCGTCCCGACGCTGACTTTGATTCCCGCGACCGAAACCTATACCCCAACCCCTGCGCCGCCCACATCGACCCCGGCAAACCTGCCCGCGCCGCAGGACGTGATCCCCACGACTGCCACGCCGACGCCGTTCGCTTCGTCGTCAGACTTGACGGGAGACGCCCTGGTCACGCAGGACGCGGTCGCCGCCGCGCTGGTGTCGCTGGCGCAGCGCATCGTCGGCGATCAGACCGACCTGCCGACGCGCCGCATTCGCGTGGTCGACGTGCGCGCTGCCGTCTGGACGGACAGCGCCCTCAACTGCCCGCTGCCGGACAGCAGCGACATCACCAGCTTGAAGACGGATGGCTATCGCATCGTCTTGCAGGCGGGCGATCAGGAGTACATTTTCCACACCGACTTCGACCGTGTCGTCCCCTGCGACCCGGCGAACGAGCAGTTGCCCGAAGGCTTCATGCTGCCCACCAGCGAAGCCACGCCAGAGGCGACCGAAGCCTAGCGCGTATTCAGCCGCTTGCGCATCAGAACACTGTCGAACGTCCCCCCGCCGGGGAAGGCGATTTCTTTGCGATCCACCAGTTGGTAGCCCAGCGACGTGTAGAATTGCGGCAGCACCCCATCGCCATAGATGCAGTCGAGGTAAATTGCCGGGAGTCCCTCTTTGGCGAGGAACTGCTCGGCTTCGCTCATCGTCAGCTCGCCCAGCTTCTGCCCCTTGAATTTGCGCGAGGACGCCAGCGTCGCCAGCCATTTGTAGCGGGTCTTGGGGAGATGTTCCGACCAGTACTCCGGGCGATAGTCGATCAGCGAGACGACCGCTGCCAGCTCGTCGTCGACCAGCAGCCCGTAGTTTTCGCCGCGTTCCTGCCGCTCATGGTACATTTCGGGCGGGAAGGGCTGCAACCACTGGCGGATACCCCGGCTGAGCAGCCAGTTGGTGACCTCGACGATGATGGCGTAGCCCTCGTCCAGTTCCTGATCGTGCAGGCGGCGAAACAGGTAAGTCGGCACGGCATCCTCATGCGGTTCGTTGGTCGGAGGCTGCGATTATAGCGCTGTTGAAGAGGGGATTGTAACGTAGGGGCACGATATATCGTGCCCCTACGCTCAGCATCTTCTACATCGGCGCGGGCAGCGACTGCCCCATCTGAAGCTGTAAGTCCGCCAGCGCGTGATGCGCCGTCGCGCGGACTTCTTCGCGCCCGTCGCGCAGCGCCGCGTAGAGCGCGCGCATCGTGTCCGCCATGCCAAGCTGTCCCAGATTGCTGGCTGCCAGCGTGCGGATCGGCGCTTCGCCCTCTTGCAGCGCGCGCAGCAGCATCTGCTTGGCGGCTTCGCCCGCCGGGAGGCTTTCGCCCTGCCGTGATGCCCAGTTTTGCAGCCAGGGGATTTGCTCCGGGTTGGGGTAGGGGCTGGTCAGGCTGACGCTGCGCCCGTAGGTCAGTTCCTGGAATGCCTGCTGCGCGGCGGAGCGCACGTACCACTGTTCGTCCTCCAGGAAGGCGCGGTAGATGGCGACCAGCGCCCAGGTTGTGCGCAGGCGGCGCAAGCCGAAGATCGCTGCGCGGCGCAGCATGAAATCCTCGTCGGTCACGGCGTCGAAGAGCGTCGGGTAGCCTTCTTCGGGCATGGCGGCGAAGGCTTCCGCCATCGCCTGCCGAAGCTGCTCCGCACCACCCGTCAGAGCGAGCACCATCGGTTGCAGCGCATCCTCCGTGCCGATGGCGCCCAGCGCCATGCCCGCCGCAAGCTGCACGTTGGTGTCCTGATCGTTCAAGAGCGGGGTCAGGTCGCGCAGTCCTTCCGGGTCGCCCAGCGCGCCCATGCCCAGGCACGCCAGCCGCCGGATGTCGGCGTCCATGTTGCGGACGGCTTTGCGGAAGATCAGCAGCACGTTTTTGTCGCGGGCGTCGAGCAGTGCGGCGGCGATGCGGTCGCGCATATATGGATACTGGCTCGGCGCGATTAACTGGCTGCCGAGCGCGTTGAGGACGTGACCGCGCCAGTCGGCATCGGGACCGGCGTAAGCGAGCCAGCGCGCCATCTCAACCAGATTCTCTTGCAGCAGGTCGGGCGCGTCGCTCATGCGGCTCTTGACCAGTGCGTCGAGCGAGCGCGTGAGCGCGGAATAGGCAATCGCCTGGCTCCATTCCGGCTGCTCGGCTTTCGCGCGCAGGTGCTCGGCGGAATACTCGCGGATCGACAGGCTGGCGAGATAGGCTGCCAGCATGGAATGCCGGAACTGGTAGCGGTCGCCGCGAAAACGAATCAGCAGCCCCTCGCGGCGCAGCAGCCCCAGCAGACGCCCCTGCGCGCTGGTCGTCTCGCTGTCGGGTTTGCGCTTGCCCTTCTCCGGCGCTTCTTCAGTTTCCGCCTGTTCCTTGGTCTGCGGAGCCGCCGCCCCGCCGATGGCGAGCGCCTGAAGCCGCGCGCTCGACACGAAGCCTTCGTCAAGCTGCACGGCGGCGATCTGCCCCATCTGGGTCATCAGCTCGTCGGCGTTGGGGATGTGGCGGCGGACGTAAGAACGCAGCCAGCCTTCAATCCCGGCGATCTTGGTATCCTGCGCATACGACGCCCAGATTTTGAGCGTCGCCTCGAACGGCGTCAGGGCGCGCCCGTTGGCGGCGGCGCGGGCGACCATTTCGGGGTCGGGCGTCGAGGCTTTGCGGCGTTTCTTGCCGCTTTGCGCCCAGGCGGAACCCCAGCGTTCCGCCGCGCGCTGCATGTCCAGGTCGCTCCAGGGGCGCATGTAGATCGGCGTCAGTCCGCTGCGCAGCAGAGGTCCGTAGCCTTTGGCGGGACCCGCGACGATCACGAAGTTTTGCTTGTACTGCTCCATGTAGGCTTTCAGCCACACCAGCACGGCGGGGCGCTCGCTTTCGGGCAGGTCGTCGTAGCCGTCCAGCAGCAGCAGGATTTGCCCCCGGTTGAGGCGGCTGTAGAGGTTGCGCGGGATGGTGCTGGCGGTCACGCGCTTGACGCCGTACTGCACCGCCCGCACCAGATACTCGGCGGGGTCGGCTTCCGAGCCGAACTCGCGCTGCGCGGTGTTGAGGTCGGCGGCGTGGACGTAGACGGGCATCAGCCGGTTGAAGAGCGGCACGGCTTTCTTCAAGTCTTCGTCGGCGTTGGGGTCGAACGCCAGCCCGACTTCGTTGGCGAGCCGCTCGCGCGCTCGCTGCTCCATGAGCACGCGCTCCTGCACGCGCACAGCGCGATCTTTCTCCGCCAGCTTGGCTTCTTCGGCGTCGAGCTGCTGCTGCACTTTGTCCAGCGGCGGCTCGAAGCGCACTCTGCCCAGGCTGTGCAGCGCAATCGTCAGCAGGGCAGTCGTGCGTCCGCTGCCGGGCACGCCGAGCAGCGCCAGCGCCGTCGCTCCGGTGGCGATCTCGTTGATCGAAAGCGTCTCGACGTTATAAGGCGCTTCCAGGTACGGGTGATCGGGCACGTGCGGGATCACGCGGTAGACGCTGTGGACGACCTCGTTATCCGGCGGCGCGGCGAATTCCGGCGCGGGCAGGAAACGCGGCTCGACCACGATGTCGCTCAGCTTGATGAACTTCCCGGCGAGATGAGTCGTCTCGCACTGCTCGATCAGGTCGCTGATGTAGCGGCTGTCGGCGTTGCGGGTCGCGGAGTTCTGTACGGTCGCCGCGCCTTTGCCAACCGATTCCCGCGCGGCGCTAATGGAATCGCGGGCGCGATAGATAGCGTAGGCGGTTGCCCACCCGACGACAAGACCCAGCCCGAAGTTTTCGGCGTCGAAACCCATAGCGCATCCCTACATACTTTTCGTATATCCTTGATCCTATTTTAAGAGTACTCTGTGAGAATACGCATTGATTTTTATAGATACCGATCAATTTCTTGAGAATAAATTTCTTCAGAGGGCGGGTACAATGGATTCATGCACTGTCAGCGCCAGGCGCAAATGCGCTATAGTTGTGTGAAAAGGCGAACAATGCGACCAACCTGGAGTCAACCCGCCGCACCGTACAGTAGGGTTAGTTCGATGCAATCACGACAGACCGTCCACATCATATCCGCCGAGTGGCGGTGGGTGATCATCGTCGGCAGTGCGCTGGTGCTGCTCGCTTTTTCGCCGCTGCTCTGGGTCGCTTTGCGCGGAACACCGAACTGGCAGTTTATGGGCGCGCTGCACAACTTTCAGGACGGCGCGACCTACATCTCGAAAATCCGGCTGGGCTACGAGGGCGACTGGCTGGTTTACTTCCAGCACACCCCGGAGCAGCACAGCGGCGCGTTCATCCAGGTGATCTACCTGTTCCTGGGGCAGCTTGCCCGCTTGATCGCCATCCCGCCGATCCTGATGTTCCACGTGGCGCGCGTCGGCGCGGCGCTGTTCATGTACGTGGCGATCTACCAGCTTGGCGCGACCGTCTGGACGCGCGTGCGGGCGCGGCGGGTCTTCTTCGCCATCGCCGCGCTGGGCGCGGGGCTGGGCTGGTTCTTCGGTCCGCTGCTTCAGAATTCGTCACTGCCTGATCTGGCGATGCCCGAAGCCTTCCCGCTCTACAGCACCTTCATGAACGTGCATTTCCCGCTGACTATCGCCTGCCTTGCGCTGGTGATGAGCCTGTTCATCACGGCGTACCGTCCCGGCGCGGAAAATGACCCGTCGGTTGATTCATCCTGGCCTCTCGTCTCTCTGCTGAGCATCGCGCTGGCGCTGCTCTATCCGCAGGCGCTCATACCTATCGGCGCGGCGCTGTTCCTGTACGTGGGCAGCGTCTGGTGGAAAGAACGGGTCGTGCCCATGCGGCTGGTGCGCTGGCTGCTGGCGCTGGTGCTCCCGGCGATCCCGATTGCGGTCTATTACGTCATCACGGTGATCTACAACCCGGCGATGGCGATCTGGAATCGCCAGAACGTCACCACTTCGCCGTCGCTTCCGCTCCTGCTGCTCGGCTTCGGGATTCCGCTGCTGGTCGCGCTCCCGGCGATTTACCGGGCGGTGCGCCGTTTCGAGCGCGACGGCGACCGCCTGATGCTGCTCTGGCTGGCGAGCATGGTGGTCGCGCTTTATCTGCCCGTCAACGTCCAGCGGCGCTTCGCCGTTGCCATGATGATCCCGGTCGCCTACTTCGCCACTCGCGCGATTGAAGACGTGTGGCTGCCGCGTATCAGCCGCCGCTGGCGTCCCACGCTGATCAGCGTGTTCATCCCCTTGATCGCCATCAGCCAGATTTTGATGCTGTTCCTGCCGGTGCTGCCCGCCATTACGGGCTACCCGCAGGCGGCGGTCGGCATCTTTCTGGAACACGATTACGCCGCCGCCTATGGCTGGCTGGAGCAGCGCGTCATGCAGACCGATGTGATCCTGGCGTCGCCGCTGGCGAGCGCCTGGATACCGGGCTGGGTCGGGGCGCGGGTCGTCTACGGGCATCCCTACGAGACGCTTTACGCGGACGAGAAGAAGCAGCAGGTGCTCGACTGGTACGGCGGCAGCGCCGACTGCACGTCGATGCTTAACGCTTATAACGTCCGCTACGTCCTCTACGGACCGGAGGAAGCAAAGCTCGGTCACACCGACTGTCTGGCGAGCCTGCGCCTGGTCGTACAGATCGGCAGCGTCGGGGTGTATGCGCCTTAAGATCGTCGTCCTGGCGCTGGGGGCAGCATTTCTCCTGTTCAGCGGATTTCGTCCGGGCGCGCTCCCGTACACGCCGGGCGCGGTCTACTCGGACGCTGTGACTTCTCACCTGCCCGCCGCGCAGTATCTGCGCACCTCGGTCTTGCAGGATGGGACATTCCCCCTGTGGCGCGAGACGATTTTAGCGGGGCAGCCGTTCGCCGCCGACCCGCTCAATAAGACCGCTTATCCGCTGCAATGGCTGGCGCTGCTGCTGCCGCCCGCGCTGCACCTCGACCTGATGATCGTGCTGCATCTGCTGATCGCCGGGGCGGGGATGTGGGTGTGGGCGCGCGCGCTGGGGCTGCGCGAGGAAGCCGCCGCCCTAAGCGCGCTGGCTTATGCGCTCGCACCGCGCGTAATTGGGCATACCGGAGCGGGGCATCTCGATTTGCTCTACGCGCTGGCGTGGTTCCCCTGGCTGATGTGGTCGGTGGGGAAGGTAGTTCACCTCACTCCCATCTCGCTGCGCTCGACTCCCCCTCTCCATAGGGAGAGGGGGTCAGGGGGTGAGGTTTTGCTATATGTCGCGCTGTTCGGCGGGATGATCCTGCTGGCAGACGTGCGCCTGAGCCTGTTCGCCTATGCGCTGGCGGGAGCGTATGCGCTCTACGAAGCCGTGCGCCTGAAGCGGGTGCGCCGCTTGCTGCGCTTCGTCCCCGCTGGGGTGCTGATTCTGCTCCTGACGCTCTCGGTGACCGCGCCGCTGCTGGCGTGGAGTCCGTATCTGTCTCGCGGCGCGCTCACGCCGGGAGAATCCGGCTTGTTTTCGCTGACGCCCGCGCACTTTCTCGTCCTGTTCCTGCCGCCGAGCAGCGGCAACATCGAGACGCTGACCTATCTCGGCTTGCCCGTGCTCATCCTGGCGTGCATCGGCGCGGTGACGGCGCGGCGCTGGTTCTGGGCTGCCGCTGACGGGCGTGGCAGCGCTCTACGCGCTGGGAATCAACGGATTTTTTTGGTCGATTCTGGTGCGGCTCGTCCCGGCGCTGCTCTGGTTTCGCGTGCCGTCGCGGGCGTGGTTCGTGGTCGCGCTGATCGCGCCGCTGCTGGCGGGCTACGGCTTGCAATGGCTGATCGAACAGGCGCGATACTTGCGGCGCGACGTGCTGCTGGCGCTGATCGGGACGACGGTGGCGCTGGCGTGCGGCGTTTTCCTGACGCTGTTCGTGCCCGCCGTCAACGGGATCGCCGTAATCGTCGGCGGGGGCGGCTTCGGCATCGTCTGCCTGCTGACGTTCAGCGGGCGGCTGCGCGGCGACCGCCTGGCGCTGGCGCTGATTGTGGTGACGTTCCTCGATCTGGCGCTCGTCGGGCGCGGCTGGCTGGAATGGCGGACTCAGGACGCATGGCTGCCGCCGGATCAGGTGCATCTGGCAGAGCGATTGGTCGAACTCGGCGCTTACCGGGTCTATTCGCCGACCTACAGTTTGCAGCAGCAGGTGGCAGAGGAATATCATTTGCGTTTGTTCGGCGGCGTCGACCCGTTCCAGTTGGGCGGGATCGTCGCGGCGGTCGATCAGGGCGGCGGGGTTGTCGACGAAGGCTACAACGTCGTCGTCCCGCCGATGACGGGCACGACCCCGGCGACCTCGAACCGGGACGCCACCCCTAACACGGCAGTACTGGGCGCGTGGGGCGTGACGCACGTCGTCGCGGCGTATCCGCTCGACGCGCCGATGCTGGAGCGGGTGGATGTGATCGATGGTGTGTACATCTATGCTAACCGCGATCCGGCGCTGACGACCGACTTTTCGGCGACCCCGGCGTGGGCGGCGGGTTGGGACGATTTGCCCGACCGCGCGACGGTCGATGGGCTGAATCAACTGACGTGGATCGCAGCGCTGGTCTCCGGCGCGGCGTTGGTCGGATTACTGGCGCTCTTCGCTGTAACGAAAGTCAGGAATTGATGCGTTCTCATTCGCGGCTGCCCCTGTTGATCCTCGCGCTGGCGCTGGCGGCGGTATTCTACAAACTGCTGCTCGGCGAGGCGTTCTTCTGGGGGTTGCCTTCGCTTCAGTTCTATCCCTGGCGCGACTACGCCCTCGCGCTGGTGCGCGCCGGGCATCTGCCGCTCTGGAATCCCTACGATGGAGCGGGCGCGCCGCTTTTCGCCAATTACCAGTCGTCGCTGCTCTACCCGCTGAGCTGGATCGGCATCATACTGCCGCTGGCGCAGACCATGAGCGTCGTCGCGGTACTGCACCTGTTCATCGCCGGGTGGGGAATGTGGCGCTTTACGGGCGAACTCGACATTTCCGCGCTCGGCAGAGGCGTGAGCGCGCTGGCGTTCGGCATGACCGCTTTCCTGGTGGCGCGGCTGGGCACGTACCCGATCATCCAGACGGCGGCGTGGCTGCCCTGGATGCTGTGGGCGGCGGCGGTGCTGCTCCGCAGCGCGCGTGCGCGCAGCGCCGGGCTGCTGGCGCTCTTCGCCGGGCTGCTGCTGCTGGCGGGTCACGCCCAGATGGCGTGGTACAGTCTGCTGCTGGTCGGGCTGTTCGCGCTGTGGTGGACGCTGGCGCATCGCCCGTTTCGCTGGGTGCGGCTGGCGGCGGTCGCCGGGTGCCTGGCGCTCGGTGTCGGTATCGCGGCGCTGCAACTGCTGGCGACGGCGGAGCTGCTGGGTCAGTCGCAGCGTGCGGCAGGCGTCGATTTCGACTTCGCTATGAATTACAGCTACGCGCCCGCGCGCGCCCTCAACCTGATCGCGCCCAACGTCTTCGGGACGCCTGCGGACGCCAATTACATGACGGGCGGCGCGTTCTTCGAGGATGCCGTCTACATCGGCGTGATCCCGCTGATGGGCGCGCTGGCGGCGGTGATCGGCTGGATCATCAGGCGACGGAAGCCCGACCGTCCGCCGGTCTACAAAAGCGTCCCCTTCTGGATCATCGTCGTCGTTCTGGGCTTCGTCTTCGCGCTGGGCGTCAACACGCCGGTCTTTCCGTTTTTCTATCGCAGCGTGCCGACCTTCAACCTGTTTCAAGCACCGGAGCGTTGGCACCTGTGGACGGTCTTCGGCTTGAGCGTATTAGCGGGCGTCGGCGCGACGGTGTGGGGGCGGGGCTACAGCCTGCGCCGCTGGACGATCCGCGCAACGGTCGCCTGCGGTGCAGCGGCGGTGCTGGCGCTGCTCGCGCTGTGGTTCTTCCCGTCTGGCTTGCGCGCCGTTACGCTGCTGGAGCAGGCGGTGATCGTGGTGGGGATGCTGGGTGCGGCAGCCTGCATCCTGACGCTGGCGCAGCCCGGCGCCGGGACGAACGCCTATCGGCGCTGGTCGGTGGTGGTGCTGGTGGTGATCGCCATTGACCTGATCTGGGCAGGCTGGGGCTTGAACCCGACCGTCCAGCCGAGCTTCTACGAGCCGAAACCGGCGCAGGACGACGTGCAGGGGCGGCGCTACTGGATGAAAGACGCCGAAGAGACGATCAAGTTCGACCAGTATTTTCGCTTCGACAACTACGGGACGGCGCTGGCGCTGCGGGACGAGATTCGCGCCAGCGAGCTGCCTGATCTGAACCTGATCGACCGCGTGCCCCTGCTCAACAACTTCGACCCGCTGCTGGTGGGGCATTACGCCGACTACATCGATCTGCTGGAAGCCAACCCGACCCCGGCGCTGCTGACAGCGGCGGGCGTCGGAGGCGTATACAATGGAGAAGGACTGAGCGCGGTCGACGGCGACGCGGCGCGGGCGCGGCTGGTCTCGGCGGTGTGCTGGCACACGGACGAGACGGCGCTCAAGACGGCGCTGGCTGACCCGAACTGGCGTCCCGACGAGCAGGTACACATGCTCGGCGACGGCGGCTGCGCCGATCCTGCGCCGCCGTCGGGGAGCGTTCAGGGTTTGGCGGACGAGGGTAATGCGGTGACGATTCAGGTGGAAGCGGGGCGCGATAGCTGGCTGATCCTGGCGGACACCGATTACCCCGGCTGGCAGGCGACCGTTGACGGCGTCGAAACGCCGATCTATCGAGCGAATCTCAACTTCCGCGCGGTGCAGGTCAGCGCCGGGCTGCACGAAGTGCGATTCGAGTATCGACCAGAGTGGTTATTGCCGGGCGCGCTGGTGAGCGCGGTTTCCCTCCTGATCGCGCTGTTGTTGTATCGGCTCGGAGCCTAGTATGTTTTTCTCTCCGTCGCCCCGGCGGCGACGCCAGTTGCAGATTTCCGAACGGCGCGTGCTGATCGCGGCGGGCGATGTCGTGGCGGTGATCGCCGCCGTGCTGATCGCGCTGCGCGTGTGGACGCTGGTCGCGCACTACCCCTTCACGCTCGACTTCATCCTGTTGCAGGGCGGCTGGTTCGTCTTCCTGGTCGGGCTGTGGCTGCTGTTGGCGAGCGTCAACGACTTCTACGACCTGCGCGCCTCCGCCAATCCGCTGCGGGCGACGCTGCGCCTGCTGGTGATCACGGTGCAGACGTGGACAGTTTACATCGTCGTCTTTTTCATCTCGCCGCCAAAGGCGCTGCCGCGTCTGTTCATCCTCTATTATGGAGTCGCCTCGTTCCTGCTGATCTGGATGTGGCGGCTGGCGCGTCCGTTTCTGGTCGGCTGGGTCAGCCAGCCGCGCCGGACGCTGATCGTCGGTGCGGACTGGGCGGCGCGCTCGCTGCTCGACGTGATCCGCGATTACGCCGCCGACGAATACGACGTGCGCGGCATCATCGGCGCGCGCCGCGAGGACGTGGGGCAGATGATCGGCGATGTGCCTGTGCTGGGAACGGGCGCGGACTTGATGAATTTCGCCCAGCGTGACCGCATCAGCGAACTGATTATCACGGCGACGCACAACCTGCCCGGCGAGACTTTTCAGGCGGTCATGGATGCCTACGAACATGGCATCACCGTCGTGCCAATGCCGCTGGTCTACGAGGGTATCACCGGGCGCGTGCCCGTCGAGCACGTCAACAACGACTGGGCGGTGGTGCTGCTGCCGATCAAGAACGGCGATTCCGCCTTCGACCCGTATCCGGCGTTCAAGCGCGTGCTGGACATCGTCTTCTCGCTGGTGGGGCTGGTGCTGTTCGCCCTGATGCTGCCCTTCATCGCCCTGATCCAGCGCCTCGATTCGCGGGGCAGCGTCTTCTATGCGCAGGATCGTGTCGGGCGTAACGGCTGTATCTTCCGCGTCTACAAGCTGCGCTCGATGATCCCGGACGCCGAAGCCGAGACCGGCGCGGTCTTCGCCAGCAAGGATGACCCGCGCGTGACGCACGTCGGGCGTTTCTTCCGCAAGACGCGGCTCGACGAAGTGCCCCAGTTGATCAACGTGCTGCGCGGCGACATGAGCATGATCGGTCCGCGCCCGGAGCGCCCCGAACACGTGATTCGCCTGCAAGAGAAAATCCCCTTCTACCGCACGCGCCTGATCGTGCGCCCCGGCTTAACCGGCTGGGCGCAGGTGCGCTACGACTACGGCTTGACCGACGAGGATGCGCTGGTCAAGCTGCAATACGACCTCTACTACATTCGCCACCAGTCGCTGATTCTGGACATCAACATCATGCTGCGCACGGTCGGCAAGGTGCTGAGCATGAGCGGGGTATAAAACGCCCTTTGTGGTTGTCCTCGCGGAATGATGCTATTGTGATGAGGAGCAATCTTTCAGCCTCGTCATTCTAGGATGCCGACTTGCGCCGCCCAATCAACCTGACCAGCCTGACCATCGAACGCTCCATGACGATCATCCTGTTCGCGCTGATCTTCGCGCTGGCGTCGCGCGTCCCGGTCGATACCGATACCTGGTGGCACATCCGCAGCGGCGAATACACCCTCACGCACGGCATGATCTACGCCGACCCGTTCTCGTTCACCAAATTCGGGCAGCCCTGGATCAACCATAGCTGGGGGTCGCAGATCGTCCTGTACGCGGCGTGGCAGATCGGCGGCGCGTTCGGGCTGTCGATCTTCGTGGCGGCGCTGGCGACGGCGGGCATGTACTTCGTCTACAAAATGTGCGAGGGCAGCCGCTACATGCGCGCCTTCGCGCTGATCCTCGGCGCGGCGACGGCGGCGGTCTTCTGGTCGGCGCGCCCGCAGATGTTCTCGTTCTTCCTGAGCGCGGTCGTGCTCTATCTGCTCTATCTCTATCGGCGCAAGCAGGTAGATCGGCTGTGGCTGATTCCCATTATTATGGGCGTCTGGGGCAACCTGCACGCTGGCTTCTCGATTGGCTTCATCTTCCTGGGCGGCGTGATCGCGGGCGAGGTGCTCGGCAGGCTGTTCAACCCGCAAGGCGAGTATCTGGCGTGGCGCGGCATCCGCAAGCTGGTCGTAATCACGCTGATCTCGGTCGCCGCGCTGGTGATCAACCCGTATGGGCTGCAAATGCTGCTCGTACCGTTCCAGACGGTCAGCATCGGCGCGCTGCGCGACTTCATTCAGGAGTGGAATTCGCCCAATTTCCAGGGGCGCGAAACGTGGCCCTTCATCCTCCTGCTGCTCGGCGTGCTGGGCGCGGCGGGTGCGAGCAAGCGGCGCATCAACTGGACGGATTTCGTGCTGGTGAGCGGTACGGCGTTCATGGCGCTGCTGGCGGGGCGCAACATCGCCGTCTTTGCCGTCGCCGCTACGCCCGTGCTGACCTATCACCTCGATTCAATCCTGAACGAGCGCGGCTGGGCGCTTCAGCCCGTGACGCGCGTCTCGCCGCGTCAGGCGCGGCTGAATCTGATTCTGGTGACGGTTGTGCTGCTCGGCGCGCTGGCGAAAGTGCTGCTGGTGCTGGAGCCGAAATCGGTGGCGGCGGACATGCGCGCCTATCTGCCCGTCGGCGCGGCGGAATACCTGCAACAGTCGCCGCCGCCGCGCGAGATGTTCAACAGCTACAACTGGGGCGGCTACCTGATGTTCGCGCTGCCGGACGTGCCCGTGTTCGTCGATGGACGCACCGACCTCTACGGCGATGCCTTCCTGTTGCAGTACTTGCAGACGGCAATCGGCGGCGACGGCTGGCGCAAGACGCTCGACCAGTACGACATCCATACGGTCGTGATCGAAAAGGACAGCGGACTGGCGCGCCGCCTGCGCGACGAGCCGGGCTGGACGGAAACCTACGACGACGACATGGCGGCGGTGTTCGAGCGGGCGGGGTCGTGATGTCGCCTTATTGCGTGAATGGAATCGTGGGGCATTGTAGGGGCACAGCGCGCTGTGCCCCTACAAACGATGATCCTCGTAAATGGCGCAGGTGAAGGACATCGGCTTGAAGACACAGACCACATCCATCCAAACCTCCTCACTCCTCGCGGACTTCCGGCTGCTGCTGATCCTGTTCGTTACCTTCCGCGTGATGCTGCTGATGGTCTACCAGCCGCTGTTCACGCAGGGCGTCGAGCGCGGCGTAACGGCGGGCGGCGATTTCATGACCTATTTCCAGTTGGGCGCGCTGTCGGGGCAGGGCTTGCTGCCGTTCCGCGACTGGTGGAGCGAGTTCCCGCCAATTCCCGCGTTTCTGGAGACGCTGGTCTTCCAGTTGTTCGGCAGGAACGGCTACCGGGCTTCGCGCTGTTATTCGGCGTGATCATGATGCTGTTCGACGCGGGCAATCTGGTGCTGGTGCGCCGCATCGGGACGCGGCTCTACGGCGCGGGCACAGGCATGGCGCTGGCGTGGGTTTACGCCGTCTCGCTTGCGCCGCTGGTGCTGATCTGGTGGGATTTCGAGCCGATGGTGGCGTTCCTGCTGCTCTGGTCGGTCGCCGCGCTGATCGAGCGGCGCGACATCCGTTCCGCCGCGATCACGGCGGTCGGGGCGCTGACCAAGTTCACGCCGCTGCTGATCCTGGGCGCGGTCTGGCGCTTCCGCGAGGCGCGTTCGGCGCTGCGCTATTCGCTGGTCTCGGTGGGGATATTCGCGCTGGTCTATCTGCTGCTGTTCGCCCAGAACAGCGCCATGACGCTGCCCTCGCTGACGGCGCAGTTCGACAAAGCCTCGTACCAGACCGTCTGGGCGCTGATCGACGGAAACTACAAGACGGGGAACTTCGGAGCGGCGCAGGAGCGCCTCGACCCCGCCAACGCCTACAAGCTGGAAGGCAAGCCGTCGGTGGTTCCGGGTTTCGTCCGGCTGGGCGCGGCGGCGCTGATCGGCTTGTTCGTCTTCTGGCGCACGCGCCGCTTCGACGAGCGCGGCTTGCTGGCGTTCGTGGCGATCACGCTGTTGATCTTCTTCTTGCAGGCGCAGGGCTGGAGTCCGCAGTGGCTGGCGCAGATCGTGCCGCTGATCCTGCTGTGTTTCCCGACGCGCGACGGCGTGACGGCGGCGGTGCTGCTCTCGCTGGTGACGTTCGCGGAATACCCGTTCCTGTTCATCCGCACCGGCGACACGGGCGGCGAGATCGCGGGGGCGCTGGCGATGCCGTTCGTGGTACTGGTGCTGGCGCGCACCGTGATACTGGTCGGTGTCTGCGTCGCGCTCTATCGCAAGCTGCGGCAGGAAGCGATCTAAAAATGGAACGCAAAGGCGCAAAGGGGCAAAGACGCAAAGAAAGACAGGCAGGGGAGCGCGGTACCGCGCGCCCCTACAAAACCCCTTTGCGCCTTCCATGCTTTGCGCCTTTGCGTTAGGTCCTTATGTCGCGGCGTAGCTTCGCAGCGTTCGCGCTGCTGGCGCTGGTCGCTGCCTTCGCCCTCACACGTGGGCTGATCGCCGCGCCGGGCTACACCGATGTGTACTATCACCTCAACGCCGCCAACCGCCTCGCGGGTGGGCAGGGCTTGACCGATCCCTACGTCTGGACGTACATCGGCGCGCTCGATCACCTGCCCATGCCCTCGCATCTCTACTGGATGCCGCTCACGTCGGTGATCGCCGGGGTGAGCATGAGCCTGTTCAGCGCGCCGGGGGATTACGCCGTCGCCCAGCTTCCCTTCACGCTGCTGTTCGCGCTGACGGCGTGCGTCGGCTTCTGGCTGGGCGCGCGCATCGGCGGGACAGCGCGCCATGCCTGGGTCGCCGGACTGCTGACGCTGTTCAGCGGCTTCTACGTCAAATTCTGGGGCGAGATCGACACCTTCGCGCCCTATGCGCTGGTGGGGTCGCTGTGTCTAATTCTCATGGGGGTAGGGGCGGGTTTCAAACCCGCCCCAACAGGTGATACAGCCGGGGCGCACAACCGTGCGCCCCTACGCTGGGAGGCGGTCGTCTGGTTCGCTGCCGGGGTGCTGGCGGCATTGGGACATCTGACGCGCGCCGACGGGTTGCTGCTGCTGATTGTGGGTGTGATCGTCATCGCATCGGTCGGGGCGAGGCGAACCGAAGGTTCGCACCATGTCGTGCCTCTGCGCGGCGTCCTGATTTCGCTGGCGGCGCTGGCGCTTGGCTATCTGCTCGTCATGCTGCCGTATTTCGCGCGGAATCTGCGCGAAATCGGCACGCCGCTGCCGCTGGGCGGCACGCAGGCGATCTGGTTCGCGGAATACAACGACATCTTCAACTATCCGCCCGATTCCAGCCCGGCGACGCTGTTCGCGCACGGCATCGATGCCTTCGTCAGCGGGCGCGTCGAGGCGCTGGTCAACAACTTCGGCACGTTCGTCGCCGTCGAGGGGCTGGTCGTGATGACGCCGCTGATGCTGGTCGGCTGGTGGCGACGGCGGCGCGATCCGCTGCTGCTGCCGTTCGCGCTCTACGCGCTCGGCTTGCATCTGGCGATGACCTTCGTCTTCCCGTTCCCAGGCTATCGCGGTGGACTGCTGCACTCGGCGGCGGCGTTGATCCCGTTCTGGGCGGCGTTGGGCGTCACCGGGCTGGACGACGTGGTCGACTGGGTGGCGCGGCATCGGCGGCGCTGGAAGGCGCGCACGGCAAAGTGGGTCTTTTCGGGCGGGTTGGTGGCGGTCGCTGTCGGGCTTGAGCCTCTACATCGGGCTGAACGGGCGTGTGACGCCGGGGATGCCCGCGCTCTACACCGAGCTGAAGCAGCGCCTGCCCGCCGACGCGCGTATCTTGAGCGACGATCCGCCGGAACTGTACTACTATACGGGTATGGGGGGCGCGACGCTGCCGGACGAGCCGCCGAGCGTGCTGCTCGACGTGGCGCGGCGCTACGACATCGACTATCTGCTGCTCAAGAACGACCGGGGATCAATCCCCGCGCCGCTGCTGTCGATCCTCGACGCGCCGCCCGACTTTCTGAAGCCGCTGCCGTTCGACTCGGCGAGGTTGTATGCGATCCAACGATAGACGCCTGTACGACGCCGTTCTGATCCTCGCCGCCGGGCTGATGGTCGTGCTCTACGTGGCGGCGGCGGGCGGTAATTTCCCGCTCGACGATAGCTGGATTCACCAGACCTACGGGCGCAACCTGGCGCAGTACGGCGAATGGGCGTTCATCCCCGGCGTGGCGAGCGCGGCATCGACTTCGCCGCTCTACACGGTCGTGCTCTCGCTCGGCTACAAGCTCAACATCGACTATCACCTGTGGACGCACGGCTTGGGCGCGCTGGCGCTGGCGCTGACGGCGATGCTGGCGTCGCGTATGGCGGCGCAGGTCATGCCGGGGCGGCGCTTCGTCCCGCTGGTTGCCGGGCTGGCGTTGATTTGCGCCTGGCATCTGGTCTGGGCGGCGGTGTCGGGCATGGAGACGATGATCTTCTGCCTGTGGACGCTGCTGCTGATCGGACTGGCGTGGCGCGAGCTGGAGCCGCGCTCCCAGACGACGCGCGCGGTCGTCCTGCGCGGCGCGATCTTCGGCATCGCGGCGGGGCTGGCGACGCTGACGCGCCCTGAAGGCGTGCTGCTCGCCGGGCTGTGTGGGCTGGCGCTGCTGATCGTGCGCCCGAACATGAGCTGGCGCAGTTTGATCCTGTGGGGCGGGGCGGCGGTCGTCTGCTTTGCTGTCGTGCTCGCGCCCTATCTGATCTTCAACTACCGCGTGACCGGCGGGCTGCTGCCCAACACGGCGGCAGCCAAGCGCATGGAGAGCGCGCCGTATCTTGCCCGCGATTACCTGTGGCGGCTGGGCAACGTGCTGACGCCGCTGGCGGCGGGTGGGCAGCTTCTGCTGATCCCCGGCATGATCGCCTACCTGTTTCTGCTGCCGCGCCAGCGCCGATCCCTGCTGCTGGCGCTGCCGCTGGTCTGGGCGGCAGCGCTGATCCTGCTCTACGCCGCGACCCTGCCGCTGGAAATCCAGCACGGGCGCTACGTCATCCCCGCGCTGCCCTCGGCGATCATGGCGGGCGTAGTCGGGATGGCGTGGCTGCTGCGGCGCACCAGCGGCTCGGTGATCGGGCGGGTGTTCGCGCGCGCGGCAGCGGCATCGGCGCTGCTGCTGTTCGTAGGTTTTGCCTTCGTGCTGGGGCTGCGCGCCTACGTGCAGGACGTGTCGATCATCGATCAGGAGATGGTCACGGCGGCGCACTGGATCAGGGACAACGTCCCGCCGGATCAACTGCTGGTCGTCCACGACATCGGCGCGGTTGGCTACTTCGCGCCGCGCCCGATTCTGGACATCGCCGGATTGATCAGCCCGGAAGTCGTGCCGCTGATGCAGCACCCCGACGAGATGTGGAATCTGATGCAGGAGCGCGGCGGGCGCTACCTGATGGCGCTCGACAATCAGGTGCCGGGCGGGGACGTGCATGATCCGCGCCTGTGCGAAGTCTTCACCACGCATGGCGAGGCGGCGAAACGCGCAGGCGCCAGCAACATGACGGTCTACCGGCTGGCGTGGGACGAATCCTGCGGTTGACAATTCTGCCGACCGCTTCCATCATTCAACCGTATCCTGAACGCTTATCACCCCGGAGAGAACATGTCCAATCCGCTTCCGCTGGAACGGTTCACGTCGGAGCTGTTCGAGCTGTTCGACGAGACTTTTGAGCACGTTCACGGCATTTATCTGGACAGGGGCACGTCGCTGTTCGAGACGCTCGAAACCATCACGGCGGACGAAGCCTCGCGCCCGGTGTCGCCCACCTGCGCGACGCTGGCGGCTCAGGTCGAGCACGTCCGCTTCTACCTCGACGTGCTGCACGGCTACATGATCGACAACGCGCCCGTCAAGGTGGATTGGGGTGAAATCTGGCGCACGGTCGGCGCGGTCACGCCGGAGGAATGGGACGCCAGCAAGGCGCGGTTGAAGACGAGCTACGCGCAGGTGCTGGCGCAGATGAAAGGCTTCGACGGATGGGACGGCGAGAACGACATCGCGGCATCGCTGGCGATTCTGGTGCATACCGCCTATCACCTGGGCGAGATTCGTCAGGCGCTCTGCACGCTCAAACAGCCGATAAGTCCACAAGCGTAAGATAAATCGACTCTCAATTGCATGTAATACTATGAAAAATGTATAATGTAACCATGAACGATCTGTTTAAGAAACTCAACGTGCTGGTCAAGGCAAGACTGAACGACATCGTGAGCGGCGAGGAGCAGCCGGATCGCCCCGGCGCTCGCCTCGACAAACACGTCGATGCCGACGTGAGTGCGCTGCGTGCGCGCATCAATGATGCCGTGCAGTACGAAGACGAAATCAAGGCGCAGATTCGCCAGTTCGAGGACGAAGCCGCGCGCTGGGACAAGCAGGCGGACGCGGCGGTCACGCGCGGTGACGACGCGGCGGCGCGCTACGCCGTCGAGCAGATGCGCCGCGCCGAGCAGCGCGCCACCATGATGCAATCCGACCTGAGCGAGCATCAGCGGGTCACGCAGGATTTGATCCAGCGGGTGAACACGCTCGACGCGACGGTCGGCGACATCCGCCACGCCCAGCCCGACGAGGCTGCGGAAAGCGCGCGCATCCCTGATCTGGGCAACGTCCTGCGCGAAACGCGCGACAGGATTTCGTCGCTGGCAGACATGGCGGCGGCGCAGCAAGCGCTTGATCCGCCGCCTGAAGAAGAAACGGCAGCCGTCGACGACGATCTGGAGCGCCGCCGTCAGCGGCTGAGCAAACGCTAGCGTGCGCAATGCGATGGTTGGTTAAGCGAGCGATATGGCTTCCCGAAAAGTGCTGGTGGTCACAGGAGATTATGGCGTCGTCCAGCAGGTCAAACAGGGGTTGGGTGCAAAGAACTTCGTCATCCATACTGCCTATTCGCACCTTGATGCGCTGTACCAACTGAAAAATGATACGTTTGATCTGACGCTCGTCGACGCGGCGATGTTCAACCGCAAGACGGGCGAGCAGACGGCGCTGGCGGTGGCGCAGGTCGAAAACGCGACGCCGCTGCTGGTCTATACGACGAAAGACGGGAAAGACAATCCGCCATCGGATACGGTCATTCCGTCTCTGGACGAGGATACGCTTTGTCAGGCGGTGGCGCGGGTTCTGCGCCTCCCTTCCCTGATCATCGAACCAGCATCGAACATCGAGCTAAAACCGCCGAAAATGAATGCCCCGAACACATCGATCTTCTGGCGCGACGAGGAAATGCAAACCCTGTTCGCGCTGGGTCGTTCGCTGACCGAAGTCCTCGACCTGAGCGAAGTGCTGAACCGCGTGGTCGAAGCGGCGCGCCGCCTGACCAACGCCGAGGAGGGCATGATCCTGCTGCCGGATGGGCAGACCGGGCAGCTTTATCTGCGCGCGAAAGTGGGCATCGACGTAGGCGCGGCGGACAACTTCCGCATCAAGACGCACGACACCATCGCCGGAACGGTTTTCGAGAAAGGGCAGCCGATGCTGGTCGGCGAAAGCGGACCGCAAAAGGTGAAGACGGAGTATTTCGTCAATTCGCTGCTCTACGTGCCGATCCTGCACAAAGGGCAGGTGCTCGGCGTGCTCGGCGTCAACAACAAGGACAAACACGACGTTTTCAGCGACCGCCACCGCGACCTGCTCGAAAATCTGGCGACTTACGCCGCGATTGCGATTGAAAACGCCCGCATTCACGGGCAGAGCATCCGTCGCCAGCACGAACTCAAAGCGCTGATCGACGCCAGTCAGGCGATCAACGCCTCGCTCTCGTTCGATCACACGCTGCGGGCGATCTGCGAGCAGTTGATCCGCGTCCTGAACGTGGGGCACGCGGAAATCCATTCCTGGGATCGGGAACAGGGGCAGCTTTTGCTGCTGGCGCGCTACCAGCAAGCCGCGTGGCGCGCCGGGCACGAGCCGCAAATCGATCTATCGGAGCGCCTGCTGGTGCGGCTCGCCATCGAAAACCGGCGGCATATCTTCGTCCGGCGCGATGGGCGCGAGGTGCGCACCGAGTACGAACGGATGCAGCGCATCGGCGCGAAAGCCACCCTGGTCGTGCCCGTGCTGGGCGGCGATCAGGTACTGGGCGTGGTGCAGGCATATTACGTCAAGGTGCCCAACCACGCCCCGGCGGCGGACGCCGTCGCCCGCGCCCAGTGGATTCTGCTGGAAGGGTGGGCGAACCTTGCCAGCGGCAACGCCGATTACACGCACGCCTTCAGGGCGCTGGATGAAGCGATGGCTGCGCTGGGTGCAGATTGGCTCGAACTGATGGAAGTCGCACCGGAAGACGCGCCGCCGAAGCTGAAATTCGCTGTCGGCGATGGCGTCTGGGTGGATGAAGCGCGCCCGGTGATAGACATTGCGCGCTACAACGACGTGATCGGCGCGCTGGAAAGCCAGAAGCCGCTCAATCACGTGCAGGACGACGAGACGATGAAGGCCGGCGCGCGCGTCCTGCTGGATGCGACGCGCGGGCGCTCGCTGCTGGCGCTGCCGCTGATCGGACATGCGCAGACGATTGGGCTGGTGATCTTCGCCGATACCCTGCACGCGCGCGCTTTCCAGCCGCGCGAGATCGATCTGGGACGCGCGATTGTCGGGCAGGCGGCGATGGCGCTGGAAAATGTCGGTCTCGTCCACGACCTCGAAGCGAGCCTGCGCGACCTCAAGGAAGCGCAAAATCAACTGGTGCAGGGGGCGCGGCTTTCGGCGATGGGCGAGCTGGCGGCGGCAGTCGCCCACCAGATCAACAACCCGCTGACGACCATCGTGCTGGATACCGAGCTGCTGCTCGAAAACGAAACGCTCGACGAGAAGCATTACGAGGTGCTCAACGCCATTTCCCGCGCCGGAAAGCGCGCGGCGGGCGTCGTCCATCGCCTGCTGGCGATGGCGCACCCCATTCCGCCGGATTCGCCGCGCTCGGCGATTGATATACTATACACATTATCCGAGACCGAGGCGCTGGTTCGCCCGCACATTGAGCGGGAGGGCATTCAATTCACGCTGCAACTGCCGGAAGACCCGTTCCCATCGGTCTGGGCGGTCGCGGGCGAGTTGAATGACGTATGGTTGAATCTCATTTTGAACGCGCACGACGCCGTGCTGGGGCGAACCGACCCGCAGATTGGCGTCGGCGCGACTTATGATCAAGAGAATTCCAATATCGAAGTGTCCGTTTGGGATAATGGTCCGGGCATCCCAAAAGAGATCATTGGCGAGATTTTCAAACCCTTTTTCACGACCAAGCCCCAGGGCGAAGGCACGGGATTAGGGCTGCATATCTGTCGTCAGGTTATTGATCGCGTCGGGGGCACAATTTCCGTAGAGACATCTGCTTCGGGAACGCGATTCGTGGTTCGCCTTCCAATTATGAGGAGTTCTTAATCATGGTTCATATTCTTGCGGTAGACGACGATAACGAAGTCCTGGAAACGGTTGGGCGCGTCCTGCGGCATGAAGCATATGAGGTCTCCCTGGCAACTTCCGCCGCCCAAGCGATGACGGTGCTCGAAAAGCGCGTGCCTGACCTGCTGATTCTCGACATCATCATGCCGGAGGTGGACGGTATCACGCTCTGCCGCCAACTGCGGCGCGATTCGCGCTTCATCCCGCTGCCGATTCTGTTCCTGACGGCGAAGGGCAGCACCGACGACATCGTCAACGGGCTGGACGCGGGTGCGGACGACTACGTAGTCAAGCCCTTCGAGCTGGCGGAGCTGCGCGCCCGAATCGCGGCGCTGCTGCGGCGCGGCGTGCGCGACAAGAAGAACGACGCGGTGCTGCAAATCAACGACCTGCGGTTGGATTCCGATACCTATCAGGTCTGGGTCGAGGACAGCTCGGTGCAGTTGACCTCGACGGAACACCGCCTGCTGCGTTACCTGATGGAACATCCCAATCAGGCGCTTTCGCCTTCGCATCTGCTGCAAGCGGTGTGGGAATATCCGCCCAACACAGGCGACCCCGATCTCGTGCGCGCGCACGTCCGCAACCTGCGCGCGAAGATCGAGCGGGGTACGCGACGCAAATACATTCGCACTATTCACGGCGTGGGTTACATGATCTCCACGTAGCGTTGAGAAAGCCTCGTCTCAGTGAAGTCTTTTCATAAATATTTCATGGAAATTCCGTTTCATAAGCGGTTTCTCTCGCTATACTGAGGATGTGCTTAAGAGAGTGACTGAGTATGATCCCATGTATGAAATCATGATTGTGGATGACGACGCGCAGGTTCTCGATATGGTGGAACTTGTGCTGAAACGAGAAGGCTATACGGTGCGCCGGGCGTTTTCGGCGCGGGATGTCCTGGACATAGTAGAGACAACGTCGCCTGACCTGTTCGTCATCGACGCCATGATGCCGGACATGGATGGGATCAGCTTGACCCGCAGGCTGCGTGCGCAGCCGCATACGGCGAACACGCCGATCATCTTCCTCACTGGCAACAATTCACCGCAGGGTGTCGTCGATGCGCTCAATTCGGGCGGCGACGATTTCATCCGCAAGCCCTTCGTGCCGCGCGAGCTGGCGGCGCGCGTTCGGGCACACATCCGGCGCGCGACTTACTACATGGACAGCGACGTTCCGGCAATCCGCATCATCCCCGACCAGTTCCGCGTCTTCGTCAATGACCGCGAAGTGACGCTGACTCGCGTCGAGTTCGATCTGCTCAAGTATCTGTGCGCGGCGCCCTACAAACTCCATTCGACGGAAGATTTGCTGGCGAGCGTCTGGCAGTACCCTGACGGCGTTGGGGACGCTGCGCTCGTTCGCAACCACGTCCATAATCTCCGCCGTAAAATCGAGACCGACCCCGAACGCCCGGAAGTGATCCAGTCACGGCATGGGCGGGGCTACGTCATCAAGGCGCGGGTTCAGGTCGAAGAGGGCGTTCGCTAACCCCGTCTGTAAAAATACTCTATCATTTTCTTCACAGTAGCAAACGCTTTCCCCGAAAGCATTGTGGTATGATCGACAATGGTGGGATAAATCTCGGTTGAGAGCGTTGCGAATGCGTAAGCTACTGGTCAAAATCATTCAACTCCTAGATGGCACCCCAGCAGTCTATGGCAAGCGCCAATCGGGGCAAAGCGTTGTCGAGCTTGCCCTGATCACGCCCATCTTAATTATCCTGCTGGCGGGGCTGGTCGAAATCGGCTGGTTCGCTAACAACTACCTCAGCCTGCTGGACGTGTCGCGCGCCGGAGCGCGCCGCGCTGCCGTCCTTCAGGATCAGAAATCGCCTCTCTTCTGGGACAACAAAAGCAGCCTTGTTCCCAATTCGCTGCTGCCTGCTGACTTCCAGACGACCAACGGCATCTTTCACACTGTTCCCGGCGGTGCTACGACCGCTGGACACCGGCACCGACGCCGACCGCTTCTACTTCCGCTGGTATCCCAACAATACCCCAACGGACAGCCGGGGCGTGGAACCCTGCGACCCCACCTATACCGACCGCATCTTCTACAACGAGGTGCTCTGCACGATGATCGCCTCGATGGATCCGCTCGCGTTCCACCCGGAAAACGGCATCGACGACATCATCGTGTCGGGTTTTTCGCTTCAGGAAGTGAATGACGCGAAGATCAAGTACTTTAATGTAGCAAATGGGACCAACTACCGCTGGATTGACCCTACGACCAGCCCGCTGCCCTACGGCACGCCGCAGTTGGTGGTCGCCGGGCGCTACCCGACGAATGCTAACGAGTGCGACGTGATTGCTGATGCTTTCGGCAATCCAGTTCTGATTGGGAATACACGCGAGGGACGCGATCCCTTTGACATTAACGCCAGCGGCGGACGGGATGTTCTACCCGTGAACGAAATCCCCGGCGACCCTGCACATCCGGTTGAGATTGACGGCGTCAACGATTTCACCGAGCTTGAGGGCTACGATGCGGTCGCCAATAGTGCCGCCGACGCGGAAAAACAGGTCGGCTTTTCGCTGTTCGGTAATCACAAAATCCCCGGTACGTACTGCACCGGTTCGGAATGGACGATGCGGCGGGTCGAAGACCTGGTGAATCTGCCGAACTTCGATTTGAGCGCTGCCGACGCGGGCAACCCGAATGCGCCGATCCAGAAAGAAAGCTGTATGCCCAGCCAGGGGCTTGTCCTGGTCGAGATTTACTGGGAACACGAAATGCTGCTGAAAATCCCGGTGCTGTCGCCGGTCTACACGGCGGTGGGCAACCAGGACGGCAAGATGGTGATCAACGTCTGGGCTGCCTTCCCGATGGGATCGGTCGAGCCGCACATATTCTTCCCAACGCCATCCGGCTATTCGACAACGGCAGCAGCGGGCGGTTGTAACTACTAAATGGGTGTGACGATGCGATCATTCTTCCGGCATTTGCATAAACGTGGACAAAGCGGTCAGTCGCTGGTGATCCTTGCCATCGGCTTTCTCGCGCTGCTCGGCTTCGTCGGGATTGTGACCGACGTGTCCGTGCTGTTCATCCGTTACAACACCATGCGCCGCGCGGTCGACGCAGCGGCGATTGCCGCCGCCGGGCAGATGCGCCGGGTCGCCGACCCGACGCCGGGAGACGCGAACGCCGACGACGAGGCGATCAGCGTGGCAAACCTGAACCTCGCCGCCCGGCAGTTCATCGAGGTCTACGGCTTGAACCCCAAGAGCGTGATCGTCGAGACCTGCCGCGCGCAGCAGGTGGCGCGCGACGACGCTGGAACCCCTTACGACAACGGCGGGAATCCTTCGGGCACCGATCCAAACTACCCGTACACGGATTCGTCGCGCACAACGATAAATCCCGCTGCGCACAAGCTCTTCAATGCAGATGGGACAGTCAACAGCGCAGCCGACCCGGCGGTCGTCGAGCGCTACAAACAGCTCTGCACGCCGGACGAATTGAAGCTCGTGCGCGTGACGGCGCAGATCGACGCGCCGACGATTTTCCTGCGCCTGCTCGGTTATCCCACCGTCACGCTGACCGAATCGGCGATCTCGCAGACCGCCGTGCTCGACGTGGTGATGATCTTCGACGTGTCCGAGTCGATGCTCAACCAGACGACCTACAACGACTGGGATACGCTCAACCCGCCGGAGGGCGTGCGCTACATGCCGCCCTTCATTAACTACAGCGATCATGGCTGGGAAGCCGATCCACTCGCTACGCCCACGCCTGTTCCCGCGCGCGACGACCCCTGGCGGTTCATTGCCGATAACACCGAGGGCACGCTGAACACGGACATCAATCCTTCCCTGGTGACGCCGAACTATATCATCGGCGACAAAACCATCGCCTTCGAGCCGACGGGCGCGGACCCACTTGTTCCTCCTGACGCTGGTTCGTCGGATTGGCAGGTCTATACCGATCAGGCGTCTTCACCGGCGGGCAGGGTGCAGCCGCGCGATTTCTGCCAGGTGCGCGCCTATTCGGCGACCGCCCAGAACCGCTCGCTCGTCCAGCGCGATTTGCGCCAGCAGTATTACGATTTCTTCAACAATGTCTACCAGAGCCTTTATCCTGGTCAGGATTACGTGGCTCAGTTCACGGGAGTCGGCTATCCCGATACGCCGCAGCCGCAGCAGGACATTCTCCCCGAGTCGCCCAATCCTCCCGTATCGAGCGCCTACTTCTGGGGCTTCGTGCCGATGTACAACAGCTTCGCCTGCTGCAACGACCCGAACGGCGACTGGGTTTTTGACGACCTGATCTGCCAGCCGTTCAAGGATGCGCGCGATGCGGCGCACGGCTTCCTCGACCGGCTCGACTTCCTGCGCGGCGACCGCGTGGCTTACGTGACCTTCGACCGCCGCGCCTACGTCGTCGATCCCGACGGGGCGGACATCATAGACCCCACTGACGGACATGTCGACCAACTCAGGTGGTCCGCAGAGCAGCATGATCGAGACGCAGTACGATCTGCCATACCGATCCGAACGATCCCTCCAGCCCGCTGCTGCGCAAAGGCGCGTCTGAGACTCTCGACGATATTATTGGCGTCTACGCCGAGCCTTCGCACTACTGCGACCAGGATAATAATGGTCAGTGGGATGGTTTCAGCGACGGGGGTTGCCCTCCGAAGTAGGAATCCGGGAGGGTGCCGCACCCGACTACGATACGATGCTCAACGGAATCGCCACAGGAGACATCATCGACAATCCCGTCAACGGTGCCTGCCCGGATAATAAAGCCGTGCTGCCGCCGGAGTATCTGGACACGGCTGCTCAGACGACAGTCGGACGGTTCGCAGCGCACAGCCCCGCTGCTGAGCGACATTATGACGGTGCCGAGCTGGTACAGCGGGGGGAATGCGGTTTTCCGCAGCTACGAAAACCGCGCCTCGTGCTCCAGCGGCAATGTCGGCGGCGCGCTGGCGGCGGGCAGCGCCGAACTCTTCAACGAAGGTCGTCGTGAAGGCGCGGTCTGGATCATGGTGCTTCTGAGCGACGGCGGCGCGGGCGCGAGCAACCCGATCACCCGCATCAACACTGAGGACATCGTCGCGGCGCAGCCTTACGAGCCTGACGGCAGTGGTCATATTGTGCCGCTGCCGGGCACTGGCGGACCAGTCTGCACCGATCCAGCCAGCCCGGATTATCCGTGCCCGAATAACACGACCGGCGGCTACGGGGCTTTCGGCTTGTGCCCCTACGGTACGTCGGCTCAGCCGGGCGAGCTTCTGACGAAGCGATGCATACCCAACGTGCAGCGATATTGATCCCTCGACACGCCACTACTGCGGCACGGTCGCCGTGATGCCTGATAAGGCGCTCGACGCGGATACCGACCCGGCAGGGTGCATCAACTACTACGACACGGACGATTACGCCCGCGACTGGGCGGACTGGGTCGGCGTCGCCGATTTGCCCAACTCCGCCAGCGGGGGCACGAGCGGGCGCGTGGGCGATCAACTCTTGCCGACGATCTTCACGATTGGCTTTGGACTGAACTACAACGACGGGCAGGGCGTGCCGGGCGACCCGGCGCAGACCGTGGACTGCGCGGAGTTTACGGGCGATCAATATTACCAGTGCCAGCGTGGTCTGCTCGCCGACCCCTCCTTCGACAGAAACTCGCTGCGGCGTCCGCGCCAGGCAGACTATATGGGCGAGGAGCTGCTGCGCTACATCGCCGACGTGGGCGACAACTTCCAGATTGACAACGACTACTGGCAGTACAACGCATCTATCGCCCCTAATACCTGCAACGACCCGGATACCGGGAAGACGAACCGTCTGGGCAACTGTATCGTGCCGCCGCCCTCAACCGCTCAGGACTGGGGTCCGCGCGGCGCCTGCGAGCAGGAATCGTGGACGGGCACCGCATGGAATTCTCGTGGCGTGAATTACCTGCCGAAACCTCCGCAGGAATCGTGTGGCAACTACTTCTGGGCTGCGACCGGGCAGCAGTTGGAAGAGGTCTTCAACCAGATCGCATCGCGCATGTTTACCCGGTTGTCGCAGTAGAGGGAACGAAGGGGCTATGGACGAACACAGCGCACTGCATGACCGACGTAGAACCGGGCAGACTCTGGCAGAGTTCGCTATTACGCTCCCAATCCTGCTGCTGCTCCTGTTTGGCATCATCGAGTTCGGGCGTATTTTCCAAGCCTGGGTGACGCTGCAAAATTCGGCGCGTGCCGCAGCGCGCTACGCGACGACCGGCACCTACAACACCGACCGCTACAAGCTCGACCTGAATATCTACGACACGAGCGATTCGGCTAACTGGGGTGACATTAACAATCGAAACATCGACTCGATTGTCCCATGTATTATCAACGAGCCGCTGGACGACCCGCGACCCCGCCGTAAACTTCGCACGACGCGCGCGCAATCTGGCGCAGCGCGGCATCCCGGCGACCTATCCGATTTCGGGCACGAAGAACGTCAATGTCTGGGTCAATGGACCGGAGAGCATCTACGCGACCTACTACGGCGGCGATGACTGCGACCCGACCGATCAGGAAGACCAGAACCGCCGTAAAGACCTGGCGCGTATCCTCTCGATCTACGACGAGGCACGCATCGGCGCGTCTGGTCTGGGCTTAGGCGATCAACTACCGCCCACGCCGCAGGTCGGGTTCCCGGCGAGCTACACGGCGTCGTGGATTGCTGATGATCCGACGACGTGGCACTTCCCCGTCGGGGTGGATTATCCCGACCGCAATACGGTGCCCTGGTATCAGGTGTGGGATCGACCGCTGCCAGGCGCCCCGGATTTCTATCATTTACGGCACTCCGACGAACCGGGCTGGTTCGACGTGACGATTTGCAGCACGCGACCCGTGCTGGAAGGACCTGTGTCAGACGCACAGGAGTCGCATAACACTTCAGATATTGGCGGCGGCGATGGGCGTTTCCATTTCCCGACGATCCTCGATGAGTCGGTTGCCATAGCACAAGCACAAGTGGGAGCGCCGGTCTGCCTGAATGAAGAAACGCCGAGCGGCGAGGCAGCGGCAGACCCCTTCCTGTGGGCGGACAATTCGGGCGTTCCCTGGCTCGACGCGGGCGGTCCCGGCGACACGGTGTCCATCGTCGTCTCCTTCAATCATCCGCTGGTGACGCCGCTCGGTCTGGCGGAGTATTTGCCGCTTCAGGCGCGTCGCGTCGCCGTGAACGAAGCCTTCCGCGCGCCGCGCGCGGTGCCGCCGGGCTATGAGCTGCCCGAACCGCCTGAGCACGTTCCACCCGCGACCGACACCGCGACTCCGGCGGGCACGATGACGCCGACCGAGACCGCGACGGATACGGGCACGCCGACGGAAACGTATACGCCAACGGCAACCGGCACGACGCCTTTCACGTGCGATGCGATCCAGATCGATCAGAATTTGCTCATCTACCATAATAATCAGATTGAACTGACCATCACCAATGATCAGGACTTTGCGACGACCCTGACGCACGTGCAGTTTTACTGGACGGCACCGGCGGGCTACAGCAGCCTGATGAAGGCGCGGTTCATGTTCCTCGGGGTCTCGACGATCTGGTCGGGGAACGACAGCGAAGGCGTGACCGACGTCAGCGGTACGGCGAGCGATCCGGGTCCCGACGGCGCTTTCAGCGCAGCCGCGAACCTGAGCGTGCCAGCCCATTCCTCCCTCACCTGGTCGATCCAGTTCGTCAATGGTCCTGGCATCTTGACCGAGGGGATCATGCCGAAGTCGGTCTTCAACGGGTCGACTTTCTACTTCGATAATCTTGACTCGCCGTCGCCTTGCGCGCCGGTATTGAACTTCCCCACGCCGACGCCGACCGACACGTTCGAGCCGGGCGTCACGCCGACCAATACCGCGACAGAAGTCTGCGCGGTAGATCAAATCAACGTGACTGCGCCCGAATTTCTGCCGAATGACGTGGTGCGCTTCCGTATCACGAACAACAACGTCTCGGCGCCGATCACGGTGTCCGGTTTCGACATTCACTGGGATCGTCACGGTTCAGGTACGATGCTCCTGTCCGAAGTCTGGGGAGGTGGCTCGGCTCCGGGCGTCGGCGGCGTCCTGATGTGGATCGCGGACAGCGGAGAGGACGCGAACCCCAATACCGTCAGCCAGACCGCGAATCGCGCGGAAGGTACCTGGCTGTCCCCGGTGGCGATCAGTGCTGGCACGACGGTCAATGTCTACGCGGTGTTCAGCGGCGGCGGCATCCACACGCTTCCGTTCGACTTCCCAGCCGTCCAGGCATCCGACTTCTACGACACGTCGTTCGAGTTCAATTCGCTGCCTTCGCTGCCGTGCCCGACGCTGGAAACAACGCATCTCGCGGCGACGAACCCGCCGACGCCGACCAATACCTATACGCCGACGCAGACCTTCACGCCGACGGAGACGGCAACCTTCACCGTGACGTATACGCCGTCCGTCACCAATACGCCGACGGAAACGTTCACGCCGACCAATACTTACACGCCGACGCCGACCTACACGCGCACGAATACGCCGACGATTACCAATACGCCGACGATTACGAACACGCCGACGATTACGAACACGCCGACGGATACCAATACGCCGACCAATACACAGACGCCGACCAACACAAAGACGCCGACGCCGACCTACACGCCGACGTACACGCCCACGACGGCGGTCATCTTGCTAAGTGTCTCTGCTTCGTGCGACGACTTCGGACACGCGACGTTCGTCGTGACTAACACCGGCGCTGCGATACCGAGCTATTCTGGCGCTCAGGTAACCTTCCACTGGACTCGGACGGGGGTGAATGGCGTCTGGGTACTCTCAAGGGTCCAAAGGGTACTGGTGGCATCCTGGAATTCTATCGTCAACTCGGGTTCGTATTACGGCCCGATCACACTCACCATCACGTCTACGGTGGATAACCTGCCGTCGTGTCTGGTGATCGGCACGCCGCTGCCGCTCGTGACCTCAGTGACCTGTATCCAGACCGACGCCTACGTCGACCAGTACGCCGACCAATACCTATACGCCAACCGCGACCTCCACGATCACCAACACGCCGACGCAGACGGGTACGGCGACGCAGACCCGGACGCCGACCGAACACCTACACGCCGACCAATACCTACACGCCGACGCGCACGCCGACCAACACGCCGACGTCACGAGTACGCCAACGCCGACGCGCACGCCTTCGCCGACACTCGCGTTCGACTGCGGTGGTTCTGGTCAGCCGGAGTGCTAAAGTCGTCTGGGGCAACGCGCGAAGATAAGCTCTAAGTACATGCACGGGACTGGCACTGCCAGTCCCGTGTGATTCTCCCTGTTGATTCTTGTGGACAGAAAGAAGATCGAGCCGCGCTAGGTGTGGATGCCAGCGCGCGCCAGCTTGGCTTCAAGCTGCATTCGCGTGTCGCGGAACGACAGCTCCAGGTAGGGGAAGGCGAGCCAGGCGTTCATCAAGCCGAACAGCCCGCCCGTGACCACGCGATAGATCGGCAGCGTTTCGCGCGGCGCCCATAAGTTGAAGGGTGGATAGCCCAAAAGCTGGCTGACGCCGTCAATGGCGATGGGCATGATGCCGAGGAGGATGTAGAGCCAGATCGGTACCGGGCGCAGGCGGCGGCGCACCACCGGGATGCTGTAGATCAGCCCGCCCAGGAACAGCGCCGTATAGATGGCGATGTCGCGCTCGCAGATCGCCAGCTTGTAGCCCATCTGCGGGTCTCCGAAGAAATCCTTCGAGGCGAACTGGAGGTCGTATGTCCAGTAGTAGGGGTCAAATTGATCGACCGACGGGAAGCTGCTGTGCCCCGGTATGCCGACCCAGTTCGAGAGCGCCTGCTTGAATTCGGGCGAGTTAGTGATGTAGTCCTCGTAAGGCTTGAGGGTCGTCCCGCTGATCGCGCGCGGGTAGTCCGGCTGGTCGCCGTACAGGAAGAACGAGCGGAAGGCGAACTGGTGGCAGAACGGTCCGTAGGCGAAATAGAGGACGTGCGCCGGACCCGTCAAGCCGAAGTGCATCAAAGTCGGCGCGACCCAGGGCAGCCCGGCGAACAGACCGATCAGTATCAGCGCGACCCGCAGCCAGTGGCGGGACAGTTTGAGCAGCCAGATGTTCAGGCGAACGCGGCTGCGGCGGTTGGCGATGGTCATGATCCCCTCAGAAATGGTTCGAGCGCTGCTTCGAGCGACTGCCGGGTGGTGGGTCCGTAGAAGATAGCCGTGATCACGCCGCCGGGCGAAACGACGTAAGTCGAGGGCTGCCCACGCAGGCGATACAGATTGGCAATCGCCTGCGCAGGATCGAGCACGATGTCAAAAGTCAGCCCAAGCTGTGTCACCCAGTCTACAATCAGACTGCGCGATTCGCCAAGATTGACCGCCAGCACCGGCACGCTGGGGTGCGCCTCGTGGAAGGCTTGCAGTTCGGGCATTTCGACGCGGCAGGGGATGCACCACGTCGCCCAGAAGTTGATCACGACGGGTTTGCCGCGCAACTGCTGCAAGTCGACGCCGCCGTCGAGCGTTTGCGCGTGCCAGGGTGGTGCGAGCGCGCCGATCTCCGGGGCGACCGCCTGACCGTTGGGCAGGATTTCGCCGGAATAGGCGGCGCGGTCGGGCAGCCCGGCGGCGATCACCAGCGCCAGCGCCGCTGCGAGGCAGACGAGCGCGCTCGCCGCCAGCACGGCGCGGCTTGGCAGCCGCATGGTCTGATCCCGGATGGATGTCAACGGGTGTTATCTCGACGGCTTCACGACAGCACTTGATCGACCATGCTGTCGATCTGCGCCGCCGTCATCGCGCCGTAATGCTGCGCCACGATCTCGCCGTCCCGGTTAAGGATGAAGGTGCTGGGATAGCTCATAATGCCGTAGAGTTCCTGAATACGCGCGTCGGCGTCGACGAGCAGGGGAAAGGTCAGATTCAGCTCGCCGCGAAATCCGGCGATGTCCTCGACCGTTTCGGCGTTATTCACGCCGACGATCACGAAGCCCTGATCGGCGCGAGCAGAGTAGGCTTTCTGGAATTCGGGCATCTCGACGCGGCAGGGACCGCACCAGGTCGCCCAGAAGTTGAGCAGCACGACCTTGCCGCGCTGGTCGGCGAGCGCAAACGACGCGCCCGTGTCGGTCGTCGTGGTGAAGCCCGGCGCGATCTTGCCGACCTCCAGCCCGACATCGTGGGTTTCCGGCGCGCTGGCGGCGAGGTCGATGATGCTGGGCAGAGCGGCGCCGGTATCCGGTGCGGGCGTGGCGGGCGCATCAGCGGCAGGTTGATCCGCGCTGTTCATACAGTTGCCGACATCGCCGAGCGCGATCTCGCCCTGCGTCACCTTGATCACGCAGTCTTCGAGGTTGTAGGAGAAGTCCGCGAACTCGTTGGCGAAATTCTGGCTGAGGTATTGCAGCCGCCCGCTGGCGACCAGCACGCCAACCACGATCAGGAACGCGCCGCTGAGCAGTTCGATTTTGTGCAGGTGGCGCTGGAAGTGGCGCAGGATATTCTGCGCGCCGTCGAGCACGAACGCCGTGACGATGAAGGGGATGCCCAAGCCGAGCGAATAGGCGAGCAGCAGCGTCCCGGCAGTGGCGACATCGCCGCCCATCGCCGCCATCGTCAGAATGCTGCCGTAAATCGGTCCGATGCAGGGTGTCCAGCCCGCCGAGAAGATCACGCCCATAATGGCGGACCCGGCGTAGCTTTGATGTCCCTGCGCGACCATCTGGCGGCGGGTGTCGGTGTAGAGCGCGCGCTGGATGCCGACGATGGCGCGCGTCCAGAACGCCCCCGGCTGCGTGAACGCGCCGCCGAGGATCAGCCAGAGCAGCAGCAGGACGAACAGGGGCAGGGCGAACAGCCAGTCCTCGAAAATCCAGAGCAGCGCCGCGCCGCTCAACAGCGCCACACCCACGCCGATCAGCGGCGTAGCGAGCAGCTTGCTGCGCGCGAGGATACGGTTGAACAGCGAGGGCAGGACGCCCATGAAGTGCAGCCCGAAGACGATGATCAGCAGCCCGCCCGCGCGCCCGATAATCCCGGTGATGACGTTGATGTTCTGCCGCCCGATCTGGTTGACGAAGGCGGTGCCGAGCAAGCCGATGGCGACGAACACGAACGTGAACCCGGCGACGAACGCCAGCCCGTGCAGCATGGTGCTGAAGCGGCTGCCCAGCGACGGCTTGAGCGCGACTGCCGCGCCGTTCGCCGTCTGCGCGGCGACGGTGTTGGTGACGCGACCACCCATGTAGCCGATGTACGCCGGGACGAGCGGCAGCACGCACGGCGAGAGGAACGACACCAGTCCGGCGATCAGGGCGAGCGAAAAACTCAACTGCATACAGGCTTCACTTCTACTTGTCTCGTGAATAACACCATTGATTAGTGGTTGAAAGTTAACGGTTAAAAGTCAATTCGCCGCAGGGGCTTTTAACTTTCGACTTAAACTTTTAACTGACTGCAAGCATACCGCCGTTTCCTTAAGAGAGGATTACTGTTGCCGCGCGCGGATAGAGCCAGCGCGCCAGCGTCGGCGTGACCTGCACCGCCGCGCCGGGCGTCGGCGCGCCGAAGCGGTTATGCCAGTAGACGCCGCTCAGGTCGAATCCCTTACCGAAGCGCAGCACCCAGGGCGCGCCGTGATGATCCGGCTGAGCCAGCGTGACCTGCCGCTCGGTGATCGGGTACGTGCCTGCCGGAAGATCGCGCCCGGTCGAGATCGGCGCGGTCAGCAGGGCGTGGTCGCCATCGCGGACGGTCAGGCGCTGCGCCGCGCGGTCGATGTCGAGCGTCAGCGACGGTGCAGCCATCTCCGCCTGCGCGCGTGACCAGTTCGCGGCAGTCGTCCAGCCAAGCAAATCGCCATCTTCGGTGTCGGCGACGCCGTACCAGTCGATGCCATCGCCGGGCAGGTAGTCGATCACGCGCAGCACGCCGCCGTGCCCGACGCGCCCCACGACCGGCGCGCTGGCGGCGCAGAAGGCGCGCACCACTGCGACCGCACCCGTGACCTCGCCCCAGAAGGGCGGCGTCAGTGTGGCTCGCTGCGGCGCGCGGCGCTCGTCATCGGCTGCAAGCCCTGGCGTGGCGCGTAGCCGTTTTGCAGGCGATACCAGCCGCTGCTCGCGTCGAGGATCGGCACGACGGTGTCGCTCCACAGCCGCTCGATCAGCGGCGCGTTGGCGTCAGGCGCGGCGTAAACCGCCGTCGAGCCGAGCGCGCGCCCGTAGAGGGCGTCGAACGACGGCGGCAGACCAAGCGAAATTGGCGGCAAGGCGGCAGCAGCAGCGCTGATCCCGGCGATGCTCAAAAACTGGCGGCGTGTCAGCGGCATGGGCTAGCGAATCCTCAGGACGGCGGTATGTTCGGCGCTGCCCGATCCGGCGGAGACGCGGACGCGAGCGTGATAATCGCCAGCGCCGGGCGGCATCCAGTCGATCTGCCAGTGCGTCAGCGCGAACGGATCGCCCGCTGCGAACGGGACGGGCATCCAGTCGCCGCCGTCGATGCTGACCTGTACCGAAGCGGGCGGCAGCGCCCCGCCGTAGGCGATCCCGGCGAGCGCGACCGTACCGTCCGCCGTTTGATCGTGGCTGAGGATCGCGGCTTTGACGCCTGCCGTCCCGTCGAGCGACCAGCCGCGCGACTCCCAGAAGCCGCCGTCCGGCGTCTCGACCAGCTCGATGCGTTCAACCCACTTGGGCATCTTGTAGCCGTGCAGCCCCGGCGCGATCAGGCGGGTGGGGAAGCCATGTTCGGGCGAGAGCGGCGCGCCGTCCATCTCGTAGACCAGCAGCGCCTGCGCCAGTTGATCCAGCGCCAGTACCGTCGTGAAATGGTCGGCGGCGTGAACGAGCGCGTAGCGGGCTTGCGGCTGAATCGTCACTTCGCCCAGCAGCGCCGTCAGCGGCACGCCGCGCCAGACTGCCTCGCCGATCAGCGGGCGGTCGCGGCTCGTCCCGGCGCAGGCGATGGCGCAGCGCAGCGTTTGCGTCGGCAGCTCACGCAGATCGGCAAACGACAGGATCAGCGGGCGATTGACCATGCCCGTGATGGCGAATGACCAATAATTCGGGTTGAGGCTGGGGATAGTACCAATGTACTGGTGGAACAAGCGAGTCACCGCTGCTCAATCGACGAAAGACGCATTATACACCAGAGGCGCAAATGAGGCTGGGAACTAAAAAGCCGGGGGATGCGCCCCCGGCGGAGTGGTTTCGCCTGTGCCTAGCGACCGGCGGCGGCTTCGACGCACTTCGCGCCGCTGCTGCCGATGATCGCGCCGTGCCGCACGCCCGCCGGGATTTCCACCCGGTCGCCCGCGCGCAGCTTGACGCGCTGGTTGCTGTCCGGCAGCGTCACTTCCAGCAGTCCTTCGACCACGTACATCACTTTCCGGTAGCCATGACTGCGCACGGCATAGCGGTAGTTGGGCGTGTTATCCCAGACGTAGGGGCGCAGTCCTTCCTTTTGCATTTGCCGGGTGATGTTCGAGAGGGTAGGGTGCTGCCCGCCGCTCCAGCGGACGACGCGGACTGCTGCACTTTCTTCAAATGCCATAAGCTAACACATCCCCTGACGATTTGCAGTACTGGAACTCAGTCGCGCATTTTAACGCAAGTTTATGGACTTTTCCAATACCCAACACGGCTCGTGAACGTAACGCATACGGTTTTCGTGATCAAGGTAACTCCACTTGCCTTCATCTTCCCCGAAGACGCGGTAGCCGAGCCGCTCGTACAGGCGGCGGGCGCGCAGGTTGTCTTTGGCGGCGGCAATTGTCACCCAACGGAAGCCGCGCTCGGCGGCGAGCATTTCCGCTTCCAGAATCAAGCGCGTGCCGATGCCATGATCCTGAAACATCTCCATCACGCGCAGCGAGTAGAGGTAGGCGCGCCGCCGTCCGTCGGCGATGCGCTGCTCGCCGCTGCTCAGTTGGATGAAAATGTGCCCGATTGGGAAGTTGTTGCAGTCCGCCACCAGCATCAGGCGGCGGTGTTGTAGCTGTTCCTGATACGTGCGCCGGAACAGGGTTCGGAAATGACTGTACTGTCCGAACCATTCGAGCTTGGGCAGATCGCTGTAGGTCGCCAACCGGAGTTCAACCGAGAGTTCCAGCGTGATTGCCGGTTTATTCAGCGCCGTCATTACAGATTCCCCCCTCCAACAAAGTCTCCAGCAGACGATCCTCCTCGGCGTCGCTGGTGATTTGGTTATCCAGCCGCGCCGCGCGCAGCCGCGAGAGGATCGCCGCAAAGCAGGGACCAGGCTTGATACCCCGCGCCAGCAGGGCATGACCGTCGGTTTTGGGCTGCACTTTTTGCCATTGGTTAGCATACTGCCAAATGCGCTCACGGGCGAGTGCGTTTTCGACAATCGTCCAGGCGACGTAAAGCGCCACGTCCCCGATTCCCTCCAGACGCGCCACGATCTGGCTCGTCGGCGTGGCAGGGTCGGTCAAGCCGTCGAGGTTCTGGACGAGGCGCGCCGCCGCGAGGATCGTCTCGCTCAAGCCCTTGCCGAGCGCCAGCCGCGCGCACAGATCGTCCAGCTCGTGCGCCGGGACGTTCGCCAGCATCAGGCACCACTGCATGTCGGTCGGGTCGAGCGGGCGCATCGACCAGGGTGGCGGCGTCGAGCGGACGCGCTCGAAGTGGGCGGCGAGGTCGTCCGGCACGGCGAACGCCGGATGAATCGCCTGGAGAATGCCGCGCGCTTGCAGCAGCAGGAAGCTCCCGGCGGGATCGGCTTCGCCGAGCAGCAGAGTCAGCTCGCCGCGCACGCGCTCGCCGGTGATGCGCCGCAGCATGGGCAGGGCGGTCTCGATCAACTGAACGGTGCGCGGCTCGATCTGGAAGCCGAGCCGCCGCTCGAAACGCACGGCGCGCAGGATGCGCGTGGGGTCGTCGACGAAGCTCAGGCTGTGCAGCACGCGGATCAACCCGGCGCGCAGGTCGCTCAGCCCGCCGTAGAAGTCGAGGATGCGCCCGCTGGTGGGGCTGAGCTGCACCGCCAGCGTATTGATGGTGAAGTCGCGCCGCTGCAAGTCCAGCTTGATCGAGCCGCTGTAGACTGTCGGCAGGGCGGTGGGATGCTCGTAGAATTCGTTGCGCGCGGTGGCGAAATCGACGTGCTCCGGCAGGTGGTCGCCGTCGATGCGCGCGCCTTGCGGAAACGAGTTTCCGACGAGCAGCCAGGTTGCCGTGCCGAAGGGGCGGTAGCTGTGGATTTTGCCGCCGTAGCGTTCCTGCAAGTCCTGAGCGAAGCGGATAGCGTCGCCCTCGACCACGAAGTCGATGTCGTCGTTGCGGCGCTGGAGCAGCAGGTCGCGCACCACGCCGCCGACCATGTACAGGTCGATGCGCTGAGTCTGCGCCTCCTGCGCGATCCGCTCGATCAGCCGGGCGACGGATTGACCGAGCACAGCGACGATCTGCGCCGCGTCGATGCGCTCGACCTGGCTTGCTGGAAAGCCCGGCGCCTCGGCGGAAGGATGGATTTGTGCCCAGTGCTTGATCAGGTCGGTGCGCGTGACCACGCCGATCAGCTTGCCGTCGTCGTTGACGACCGGAATCTGTCCCCAGCCGCTTTCGACCATGCGCCGTTCCAGCAGCAGCACCGGGTCTTCCGGGCGCAGCGTGACCTCCCCGGCGGACATCACGTCGCGGGCGGTCAGGCTGCCGAGACCGTGCTCCATCGCGCGGTCGGCGTCGCGCAGGGTGAGCAGCCCGATCACGCGCCCGTTCTCCACGACCGGGAAGCCCTCGTGCCCGATGCGGCGCAGCCGGTGGATGATGGCATCGAGCGGCGCGCCCGGCTCGACGGTTTGCACGCCGCGCGACATCAGGTCGGCGACGGTGACGGATTGATCTGAGGACACATTTACCTCATCGCTGACCCAACAAAAGTCATTTTAACTACCAGGACGCTAAGTATACGCCAAGAAATTACTGTGATCGTTGCACAATCGGGAACCCCGACGGCGTGAAGGTGATCGTCAAGCCTTCGACGGCGCGGTAGCGGATCGGGATCGTCAACAGCGGAATCGCGTTCGCGTCCTGTGCCGTCGTCAGCGTCAGGTGCGCGGGTTCGTCGGTGCTGGTGACGACGCGCGCCTGGATGCCGATAGCGCCAAGCAGATTCGCCAGCGCGTCCGCGCCGGGGGCGAATGCCGCCAGCGTCACGTCGAAGCCGTCGGGATAGCCTGCGTTGGCGAGTTCGCCGCGCAGCGCCAGCGGATCGCCGGGCTGCGCCGTCGCTGCCTGCGCGCCGGGGATACCCAGCGCGGCAACGATCTGCTGCGGATCGGCGGCGCGGCGCACGATGTCCGCCAGCGCGGGATCGTCAAGCGGCGGCAGCGCCGTATTCACGCTCAGGCTGACCTGAAGCGGTGTCGGCGCGGGCGTGCTGTCGGGCAGGTCGCCGAGCGCGACCACGATCTCGTAGCGCGTGCCGAGGTCGTCTGCCGCAGGCGGCGCGTCGAGCGGAACGATGTCAGCGGAGGCGCTGATCAGGCTGCGATCCTGATCGGTGAGATAGGGCAGGGTATCCGGCGCGACGGCATAGCGCGGGCGCTGCGGCGGGGCTTCGGTCGCCGTCGCGGGCGGGAGGGTCGGCAGGTTAACGGGCAGCGGGGTCGCTTCCGGCTCGCAGGCGCAAGCCAGCAGCAGCAGCCCCGCTAGCAGACCGAAACCATGCCTGGGCATCTCATCCAGCGACCCAGGGACCGACCACGTGGCGCTGCAACATGCTGAACGACGTAGCGGCGTTGAAGAAGCTGAGGATGGCGAAGGCGATGGCGGCGCTGCGGTCGTCTCGCCCACGCAGCAGCGTGAACAGCCCCGGCATGATGATCACCAGCCACGACATGTACAGGTAATAGGTGACGATTCGCTCCGGGCGCAGCCCCTCAATCGTCATGACGATGCCGATTAACGTCACGGTGCCCGCCAGGATGGTGATGGTTGCGACCGCGCCCCAGAAGTTCCCGGAGATCGGCTCGTTTCGCACCGCCATGATGGCGCTCCAGACGCCGAGCGCCAGCGAGTAGAGAATGTGCGCGTTGAAGAGTATGTTGTGGAGATCGTTTAAGCTCATTAACTCAGGAACACCTGCGTGACGATGGCTTCGATCAGCCAGACGGCGATGACCAGGTTCAGGGAGATGATCGCCTGCACCTGCACCATGCCGCTGGCTTCGACCGCGACTCCGCCGCGCATGTCGGTGCGCGGGCGGTAGAGCATACTAACCGGCAGGCTGATCAGCACGACCAGCCCCAGCCAGAGCGGGAACGCGCCCTGGACAATCGCCGCCAGCAGGCAGGCGAGCGCCAGCCCAATCGTCAGGTACATCACGCGGCGCGTGTTGACCTGACCGAGGATGATCGCCGTGTTGTACAGCCCGGCGGCTTTGTCCATCTCGTAATCACGCAGTTGGTTGTACAACTGCCCGTAGACCGAGACAAGCGTCGCCGCCGCTGCGACGAACCAGACGATGCCAGGACTATTGTGATAGATGAAATAGCCCGCCAGCAGCAGCAAGCCGCTGAGCATGAGCGAGTGCGAGAGCACGTCGGTGACGGGCCACGCTTTGAGGCGGACGGGACGCCACGAATAGAGGTGCGAGAGCAGCAGCGTGCCGATGCCGATTGCCAGCACCCACAGCCCGCCGCAGGCGTACAGGATCAGCGTGATGGCGGCGACGATGCGGGTGGCGCGGTAGCCAATCGACGGCGGAATGCGCCCGCTGGTGATCGGGTTGCGGGCGGCGCGGGCGGGGTCGCGCGCGTCGTCCGGGGCGTCTTCAATGTCATTGATCATAAAAGCATAAGCGACGGCGAGGACGTTGGCGAAGACTACGGCGATCAACCGCCAGTCGAGCAGCGTGCCGTGCGGGCGGGCTGCCATCAGCGCGCCGATAATCGTCAAAGGAACTACAAAGGGTACGTATTCTTTCCAGCGCGTGAGCTGAATAAGTCCGCGAATCTGGTCTCTGGTCAAAGACCACCTCCTGCAAAATGAGAACTTGATAAACTCACCTGATAGTCTATCACAGTCTACAGATTTGCGTTACGTTCTGTTGCCCATCGGGTTATCCATGCTATAACTACGCGGATTTGTCGCCGGGCATTGCGAGGGGAATCGACATGCTGCGATTGGGCTGGATGTGCATCGCGCTGCTGCTGACGGCGTGCCAGGCGACTGCCGGGCTGCCGCCGACGGCGACCACGCTGCGCGTCGTCCAGGCGACCCTGCCGGAGTCTTCCGAGCGGGAACTGCGCGCCATCCCCAGCCAGACCCCCGGCGCGGAGCCGACGCGCGTCGACTGCCAGTCCACCGCCGCGCTGCCGACCACGCAGCACACCGTCAGCGCAACGATCAGCTACGAGCAGCACCGCGCGGCAGTCGAGCAGACGATTCGTACCATCAACCGGGGCAGCGAGCCGCTGACGCAGGTGGTCTTCGACGTGGAGGCGAACCGCTTCGCTGGCATCTTCACGCTCGACCAACTGACGACCGATCACGGCGCGCTGAGCTACGAGCTGACCGGACGGCGGCTGACTATCGATCTGAGCGAGCCGTTCGCGCCGGGCTGCACGCTGCAAGTCAACCTCGGCTTCACGATTCACGTGCCGCAGATTGGGCAGGAGAACAGCTATCTCGGCTACAGCGAGCATCAGTTGAACCTGGGACAGTGGCTGCCGATGCTGGCAGAGCGACGCAGCGGCGAATGGATCACCCACGACGTGAGCGCCATCGGCGAGCAGGTCGTCGTCGAGGTCGCCGACTGGGACGTGACGCTCGATGTCAGCGGCGCGCCTGCGGGGCTGATGGTGGCGGCGCCGGGGACGCTGGTCGAGCACGCGGGGACTCGCTGGCACTACCACCTCGCCGACGGGCGCGACTTCACGCTGAGCATGAGTCCGCAGTACAAAGTCATTACGGAAACCAGCGAGAGCGGAGTCGGCGTCGAGCTGTACACCTTCGGCGACCGGACGACGCGGACGGCGGGCGGCGCGGTCGATAACGCGCAGCAGGCGCTCGACGCTGCCGCGCAAGCCCTCTCGATGTACGGCGATCTGTTCGGCGCGTTTCCTTATGCCCGTTTCGTCGTCGTGCAGGGCGATTTCCCCGACGGCATGGAGTTCAGCGGGATCGTCTTCGTCAGCGACCAGTGGTTTCGCACCAATCCCGGCTCGGCGCAGTCGTACCTGACGATCATCACCGTCCACGAAACGTCACACCAGTGGTGGTATCTGCGCGTCGGCAGCGATCAGGCGCTCACGCCCTGGCTGGACGAAGCGCTGGCGGTCTACAGTGAGTACATTTTCTACGAGGAACACTATCCCGACCTGAAACAGTGGTGGTGGAACTTCCGCGTCGATACGTTCGTGCCCAACAACTACAGTGGCAGGCGCGTCGACAGCACCGTCTACGAATTCACGACCACGCGCGACTACATCAACGCGGTTTACCTGCGCGGCGCGCAGATGCTCGACGCGCTGCGCGGCGATCTGGGCACGGACGCCTTCTTCGACTGGCTGCGGCGCTACGCGCAGGCGGGACAGAACCGCGTCGTCACGCCCGACGAGTTCTGGTCGCTGCTGACGGCGGAACAGCTTGAGCAGACGCGCGCGACCCGCGCCAAGTATATGAGCAGCGATCAATCGTGAAAAGATCGGTCAACCACAGGATGTTGAAGATTGCAGTTAAACCTCACCCCAAACCCCTCTCCATAGGGAGAGGGGAGTCGAGCGCAGCGAGACGGGGTGAGGTCGAGAGGCGACCCTGATGCTGCCCGCCCGCGTGATTCACGCCGACTGGAGCGCCAATCCGAAAAAACGTTGGATGTCGGAGGCGGTTCTGGGCGAAGACGGACGCTACCAGGCGAGCGCGCCGCAGTATCGTGCGCGACGCGGGCTTGTTCGCGCTCTCGCTGCTGAGCGCGGCGGAGGGCGGCGCGCTGGTCGGCTTCGATTTCCCGATTGGCTTGCCGCTGCGCTACGCGCGCCGGGCAGGGATTTCGCGTTTTCTGGAGGTGCTGCCGCGCTTCGGCGAGGGCGAGTGGGCGCATTTCTACGACGTGGCGGCGCGCGCCGACGAGATCAGCCTGCATCGCCCGTTCTATCCCGCCAGTCCCGGCGGCAAGCTGCGCGCCGACCTGACGACAGCGCTCGGCATCAGCGATCTGCGCCGTCAATGCGACTACCGGACGGCGGAGCGCCGTGCCGCCGCCGAGTTGTTCTGGACAATCGGCGCGCAGCAGGTCGGCAAGGCGGCGATCAGCGGATGGAAGGAAATCCTCGCGCCCGCGCTGAAAATGCCGGACTACGTGCCTCTGGCAATCTGGCCCTTCTCCGGCGCGTTCGACAGTCTGCTCAAGCCGGGCTGGATCGTCGCCTGCGAAGCCTATCCGGGCGAGTATTACGCGCACCTCGGCGTGCGTTTCCCGCGCAAGCCGGGCGGCAGGTCGGGCAAGCGCGTGCAGGCGGATCGCGCCGCCAACGCGCTCGCGCTGATCGACTTCGCGGTGAATCGCGGCATCGCCCTCGATCCGGCGCTGGTCGAGGCGCTTAAGGATGGCTGCGGCGCGGACGCTTACGGCGAAGATCGCTTCGATTCGGCTCGTCGGGCTGTTCGGGATGCTCAACGTCGTGCTGGGGCATCGCCCTCCTGGCGACCCGCACGCGCCGGAAATCGCGCAGATCGAGGGCTGGATTCTGGGGATGACGAACCTCGATTTCTAGCGCGAAGCACGACTTCGATCACCCCGGTTGCCTTCGGACGAAAATCAGCCTATTGTTTAGGAACGATATAATTACAATTTGAGAATGGTTTGAAAATGCTGCTTCGTGAACGCACGCCTCACGCTGCACGACTGTCCGCACGCCTGCTCGTCCTGATCGCTTCGGCGCTCATCTGCCTGCTATTCATCGCCCCTCAGCCAGCGGCGGCACAGGAAGATGACGCTGCCGCGCAGGAAATCCTCGCCATGCTCAACGGCTGGCGCATCGACCAGAACCTGTGGCCCCTGCGCGAGAACGCGACGCTGGATCGCATGGCATACGATCAGGCGAGCTACATCCTGTCGCTGCCGAGCATCCCGTCGGAAGGCGACATTCATCTGGACGCGCGCGGCGAAGGACCGGCGCTGCGGGCGCGGCTGCCCAAATACGACTGGACTCCCTACGGCGATGACCGCTTCACGGCGGTCGGCGAAATCGCCTACGTCGGCTTCAGCGCGGCGGCGGCGCGCAACTTCTGGCAAAACTCGACCATTCACCGCAACACGCTGCTCAACCCGGCGTACCGCGAGATCGGCGTGGCGGCGCTGCCGCAGCGCTACGGGCATCTGTACATGGTCGAGTTCGGCGCGCGACCGGACGTGCTCCCGGCGATGGCGGACACGCGGACGAGTACGCTGTATCTGTCCAACGAGCGCTATTCCGGCGCGCGCAGCCCCTATCTTCGCAGCGCTTCGCAGGTGCGCCTGTTCGACGCCGAAGGTCGCCCGCTCGAATCCGACTGGATGCCCTGGCAGTTGACGATTCCGCTGCCGCAGGGCGTCGGCGATCAAATCTACGTCGAATATTCCGACGGCGGCACGGGCATGGTGCTTGCGGCGGTGTCGCTGGACGAGGAGAACGCCGCGCTGCCGACGCTCGTGCCCAGCGCCACGCCGAGCAGCACACCGACATCGTCGCCAACCCGCACGCCCACGCCGAGCCGAGCGTCCGGCACGCCCGCGCCCGCCACATCCACGCCCGGCGCGACGACTTCATCCCGCACAGTCACATCGACGCCGACCGCCGCTTCCGGCAGCAACGCGCTGCTGATTTACGACGCGCGCTCCTTCACCCTGATCAACAGCGGGCAGAAGCCGCTGAACGTGCAGGACGTGGTCTTCATCGGCAAAAGCCAGTCCTTCGCGGTGACGCGCTGGGCGACGCAGTGGCTGAGCGGATCGCTGACGGCGCTTCCGGCGAACGACTGCCTGGAAGTGTGGTCGTGGCAGGAGAAGGACTCGCTCGACAAGCCGAGCGCCTGCCGCCAGCGCCGCAGCATCCTGACCATCGCGCCTACGCAGTTCTTCTGGACGCAGGGCGATTTTGAGGTTCACTGGCACGACTCGCTGCTGGCGGTCTGCCATGCCAGCGACACGCGCTGCGAATTCACCGTGCCTTAAGGCAGCAGCAGACGGACGCCGACCACCAGCAGCAGGACGAGGACTCCGGTGCGAAATGCCGCTTCGTTGACGCGGCGGCTGAGCCAGAAGCCGACCGCTGATCCGATCAGGATGACGGGCAGCGCGACCAGCGCATTCTCGAAGACGAAGGTGTCGACGTGCCCGGCGATCAGGTGCGAGCTGATCACCATTACGCTGTCGATGATGAACAGGGCTTGCAGGTTCGCCTTGAACTGCTCTGGCTCCCAGCCGAGCGACGTGCCGTAGACCACCAGCGGCGGTCCGGCGGCGTTGTAAGCGCCGCTTAGCGCCCCGGAGATGAAGCCGAAAGCGTATCCCCACGCCGGACGGCGGATTTCGGGGAGGTGAAGCCTGCGCAGACTGTAAAGCGCGTAGGCGATCAGGAAGATGCCGAGCGCGCCCAGCACGAATCGCCGGTCGAGCACGGCAATCAGCAGGACACCCAGCGGCGCGCCGATGATCGAGCTGACGATCACGCGCCAGAACGGGCGAATGTGCAGCGCCTGGCGGTAATGCCAGACGATGACCAGTTGCAGCGGCATCGTCAGCAGGGCGACGTAAGTCGTCGCCGTGACCGGATCGAGTATCTGGATCAGCAGGGGCATGGTGATCAGCGACACGCCGAAGCCCAGCACGCTCTGGACGACGATGCCCAGAAAGCTGACGCCCGCGATCAGGAGATAGAGAGTTAAATCGGGTGAGCTGTTCACGACGGCTGCTGCACAGGTTGGCGCTGATTCGCTTCGGCGGTCAGCGCGCAGCCGAAGCCCGCATAGTTATTCACGTTGAACCGACTTTCCATTTAAATGTAGGTATAGTACGAATGTATGGTACAAACTGCGCCGAAAATTACGAAGTGGTTATATACCAATCGCGTCGTTTTCTGCGAATACCATAACCCACTGCCGCGTCCATTTGCCAGTCGTTGAGTTCATTGCCCGCTGTGTTTTCAGCCCGAAATGGCGCGGCGCGGGCAGCATATGTGCCAGTTTTGGCGCAGGCTACTTGTGGAAAAGTGTACATTATCCTCATGCGGTTTTTGGCAAACTGGTCTAGTTGATTCGTTGGATTATTTAAGATAAATTCTAATAGCTTCACATATTTATATAGCTTTTCAGTTTTCGTCCAAAATGCTGTCGTTCGAAAGGGGTGACCATGTTGCGCTGGACACGATTATCGATCTTCACGCTTTGTTTTCTCCTACTCGCCGGGGTTGCGCTGCCGCTGTTTGCGCAGGATGGAGCCGGGCAGGGGGGTATCATCATTGACCCCAATGCCAACAGCGGTACTGACGTTGCGACTATGAACCCGCTCCTGAACAACGATATCTATTCCGCAGATCGTTACTGGCTTATTGTTCCCGACTCTGATCGGGATCGACCCGGAGAAGGGCGTTTTCGCCCCCGGCGCGCGCAACGGACTGGCGACAAGCTGGGACATTTCCGACGACGGGCTGGTGTATACCTACCACCTGCGCGACGACTGGAACTGGAGCGACGGCACGCCGATCACCGCCAATGACTTCCTCTTCTCCTACAACGCCATTGCCAGCGGCAAGACCTCTTCGCCGCGCAGCTACGCGGCAGCCGTGATTTCCAAAGTTGAAGCGGTGGACGATCACACCCTGGTGATCACGTACAATTCGCCGGCGTGCAACAACCTGGACAATACCAACGCGATTGTCCCCGTCCCGTCGCACGCCATCCAGGCGCAGATCGGCGGCGACTTCTCGAAGATCGATAACATGGACTTCAACCTGAACCCGACGGTGAGCGCAGGACCCTTCACCTTCGCGGCGTTCGCTGCGGGGCAGCAGGTCAGTCTTCAGGCGAACCCGAATTACCCGGATGCGCTCGACGGCTACGTCAGCCCGACGGGCTTCATCTACAAGAACGTCAACGATACCAACGTGGCGCTGGAGCAGTTCCTCGCCGGTGAACTCAACCTGATGGATCATCAGGTCGGTATTCCGCCGCAGAACTATGCTGACCTGCGCACCCGCGCAGCGAATGGCGAGATCCAGACTTACGAGCAGCTTTTCAACGGCTACGAGTGGCTTGCCTTCAACCTGTCTGACCCGAAGAACCCGGTCAACGGCACGGATGCCGACGGCAACATCGTCGCGCAGCCGCCGCACCCGATTTTCGGCGATGCTCGCGTGCGCAAGGCGCTGGCGGAGGCGGTCGACATGGACGCGATCATTCAGGGCGCGCTCTTCGGCGAAGCCGTTCGCACGACATCGCCCTCGATTGCCTCGTCCTGGGCATACAACCCCGATCTGGCACCCGTTCCGTATGATGTCGAAGCGGCGAACCAGATGCTGACGGATGCGGGCTGGATCGACGACGATAACGATCCCGCGACCCCGCGTGTCGCTAAGAACGCCATGTACGCCCCTGACGGCACACCTCTCGCCTTCAGCCTGATCACCGACGCCTCCGACAGCACGGTAACGGCTGTCGGGCAGATCCTCCAGGATCAGCTTCAGAAGGTCGGTGCGAAGGTGGACTTCCAGGCGATTGACTTCAACACCGCCGTTCAGCAGTTGGTTGGGCAGACGTTTGATACCGCGCTGCTCGGCTGGAGCCTGAGCTTCCCCGACGATCCCGACTTCAGCTTCGCCTTCAATCCTGAGAACGACGTGGTCGGCGGCGGCTTCAACTTCGTCTCGTACAACAATCCCGAAGTGACTGATCTGCTGCATCAGGCGAGCAATCTGCCGGGCTGTGATCCACAGGGACGTGCAGACCTGTATCATCAGGCGCAGGAGAAGCTGGTCGACGATCAGCCCTACATCTTCCTGTACACCCGCAAGAATATGCTGGCGGCGTCCGCCAATATGCAAAACTGGGCGCCGTATCCGAACCTACCCTTCTGGAACGTCGATCAGTGGGCGTTGACATCGTAACATCCCGAAATTCGGACAGCACCCGTTTTCGAGCGGGTGCTGTCTCCCTTCAGCCTTAGTATAGGTTTCCAACACGTATGACCCGGTACATTCTTCGTCGCTTGCTGCAAGCGATTCCGACTTTCTTCGGGATCACGGTGTTGTCGTACATGCTCATGTTGGGCGCGCCCGGCGGTCCTGTCGCCGCGCTGACTTTCAACCCGAAAATTACGCCGCAGGAGCGCGATGCCTACGCCGCGCGATTGGGTGTGAACGATCCGTTCCCCATCCAGTATTTGCGCTGGCTTATGGGCGACGACTGGATGCGCTGGGATACCAATGGCGACGGCGTCGCCGATCACAGCTTCCTGCTGCCGCTCGACGCCGACGGCGACGGCATCCCCGAGCCGCCGGGCACGCGCCAGGGCATCCTGCGCGGCGATTTTGGCGATTCGTTCTTCCAGCACCGCCCGGTGATCGACATCGTGATGGATCGTCTCCCGGCGACGCTCGAATTAGGCGCGACGGCGCTGACGCTCAGCCTCGTCATCGGCATGGTCGTTGGCATCCTCGCCGCCATCAATCGCGGCGGGCGCTTCGACAACGCGACCCGCGTTCTGGCGGTGATCTTCAACGCGATCCCGGCTTTCTGGCTCGGACTTATCCTGATTCTCATTTTTGGCTCGACGCTGGGCATTCTGCCAATGGGTAACCGCTGCGGGGTGACGCTCGCGGGCGGCTGCCCGCCGATCTACCAGCGGTTGAACTATCTGCTCTTGCCGGCGCTCGTCCTGGCGGCTGCGCCCATCGCCAGCTACTCTCGCTTCATGCGCACGTCCATGCTGGAGACGATCAGCAAGGACTACATCCGCACCGCGCAGGCGAAAGGCTTATCCGCCCGCGCCGTCTGGTTCCGGCACGGCGCGCGTAATGCTCTGATCCCGCTGGCGACGCTGCTGGGACCGGCAATCGCCGGGCTGCTGAGCGGCGCGGCGGTGGTCGAGACGATCTTTTCCTGGCCCGGCATCGGTCTGCTCGCCGTTCGAGCGGTCATCCAGCAGGATTACCCGATTGTCATGACGACGGTGATCCTGACGGCATTGGCGACGATGCTGGGACTGCTCCTGACGGACATTCTGTACGGTTATATCGACCCGCGCATCCGGTTCAATTAGGAGGTCGCGTTTCTATGTCGACTGGTACTGCCCCGGCATTAGTAACACCCACGAAACTGCCGAAGAACGGTGGTGTGCCGGTTGGGGCATCCTTTCTTCGCATCGCTCTGTACCGGCTGCGCCGGGATAAGCTGACGCTGATAGCAATAGCGGTGCTAATCTTGCTGGCGCTGCTGGCGATCCTCGCGCCTGTCATCAGCCAGTACGTGCTCGGCGTCGATCCGACCTCGACCGACGGGTACAACCACATGCTGCCGGTTGGCTCGCCGGGGCACATCCTGGGCACCGATAACCTGGGGCGAGATCAGCTTTCCCGACTGCTGTTCGCGGGGCAGGTCTCGCTGGGGATCGCCTTCGTCGGCGGCGTGCTTTCGATTGGGATCGGTCTGTTTCTGGGCGTGCTGACCGGCTACTACGGTGGCAAGTTCGATGACTTTACCACCTGGCTGATTGCGACGCTCAACTCGATTCCCGGCTTGTTCCTGCTGCTGATCATCTCGGCGGTGCTCAGACCGGGACCGGGCGCGCTGGTCATCGTGCTGGCTCTGCTCGGCTGGACGTTTACGACGCGCCTCGTGCGCGGCGAAACGCTCGCCCTGCGCGAGCGGGATTTCATCGTCTCGGCGAAAGCCGTCGGCGCGTCCGACCAGTACATCATGTTCGCGCACATCATCCCCAACGTGATCTCGATCACGGTCGTCAATCTGGCGATCACCAGCGGCGATCTGATCCTGCTGGAATCGGCGCTGAGCTTCCTCGGCGTCGGCATCCAACCCCCGACGCCGACCTGGGGCAACATGCTCAGCAACGCGCAGTCGTTTTTCAAGACGGGCGGGCATCTCGTCATCTTTCCGGGCTTGCTGATCGTCATCACGGTCTTGTGCCTGTACGTGATCGGCGATGGTCTGCGCGACGCGCTCGACCCGACGCTGAACGGGGTCGCTTAAGCCTGAAGCGCGCTTTCATCGTCATTCGTTTCACCGGATGCTGAACGCAAGGAGAATCCTTTTGTCTGAAGAACAGGCTGAAGAGCAGGCGGCTGAAACGCCGATCACCGTCGAGGACGTGGCGGCTGCGGAAAAGCTGATCGGCTTGTCGTTTACCGAGCGCGAGCGCGAGCAACTGCTCGAAAACGTGACCACGCGCGCGCAGCATTACGTCGCCATGCGCGCGACCAAACTGCCCAATCAGGTCGCGCCGCCGCTTTATTTCGATCCCCGGCTGCCGTCGATACGCGCGCCACAGGCTGGCGATCCGGCACAGCGCACCTATCCCATGAGCGCGCCGCCGTCGCTCTCCCGACCTGCCAATCTGGAAGACCTGGCGTTCTACCCGCTGACGCAGCTTGCCGAACTCGTGCGCACGCGGCAGGTCACGTCGCTGGAACTGACGGAAATGTACCTGAACCGGCTCAAGCGCTACGACCCCTATCTGCACTGCGTCGTGACGCTCACCGAAGACCTGGCATACGCGCAGGCGAAGCGCGCCGATGAAGAAATTCAGGCGGGACGCTACCGCAGCCCTCTGCATGGGATTCCCTGGGGCGCGAAAGACCTGCTCGCCGTCCGGGGCTACCCGACGACCTGGGGCGCTGAGCCATACCGCGATCAGGTCATCGACGAGGACGCGACGGTTGTCCAGCGCCTCGAAGCGGCGGGCGCGGTGCTGGTCGCCAAGCTGACGCTCGGCGCGCTGGCTTACGGCGACATCTGCTTCGACGAGCGGACGCGCAATCCCTGGAATCTGGAAGAAGGATCGAGCGGGTCTTCGGCTGGCTCGGCGTCGGCGGTCTCGGCGGGACTGGTGGGCTTCGCCATCGGCACGGAGACGCTCGGCTCGATTGTCTCGCCCTCGACGCGCTGCGGCGCGACCGGCTTGCGCCCGACGTTCGGTCGGGTGAGCCGTCACGGCGCGATGGCGCTGTCCTGGAGTATGGACAAAATCGGTCCCATCACGCGCGCTGTCGAGGATGGCGCGCTGATCTTCAACGCGATCTACGGTGCAGACGGACTCGATCCAACGGTGGTGGACGCGCCGTTCGAGTGGAATCCCGGCTTCGACCCGCGCAGCCTGCGCGTCGGCTATGTCGAGCGCCTTTTCTCCGAGGGCACGGACGGTGACCGCGCGGTGCTGGACGTGCTGCGCGGCGCAGGTATCGACCTGATTCCGATTGCCCTGCCGGACGATAACCTCGACGCGCTCTTCCTGATCCTGCTGGCGGAAGGCGCTGCCGCCTTCGACGAGCTGACGCGGGACAACCTGGACGACCTGCTGACGTGGCAGGACAAGGAAGCCTGGCCCAACGCTTCCGGGCGGCACGCCTGATCTCGGCGGTCGAATACATTCAGGCGAACCGGATTCGCACACTGATGATGCAGAAAATGGCGAACGTGATGCAGCAGATTGACGTATTCGTCGCGCCGCCCTTCGCCGGGAACACGCTCGTGCTGACGAACCTGACCGGGCATCCCTGCGTCGTGCTGCCCAACGGGTTCAACGAGAAGGGATCGCCGACCAGCGTCACGTTTCTGGGCGACCTCTATCACGAGGCAGAAGTCCTCAGCGTCGCCAAAGCCTATCAGGACGCAACCAACTTCCATCTTCAACATCCGTCGATGAACTACGAAGCCCAGTCATAAGCTCTGGCGCTAAGCAAGACCGGAGGGCAGGCTGTCGCGCCGCGCCCTCCGTTTGATTCCCCGGTACGCGCCAGCCTCGAACATATTATGAAGAACGTAGGTGCGCTGAAAACCAGACGCGGCTATACTTTGCGGCGTGTCGATTGAGTGAGTAGGGAAGTCGAATGCTGGCAATCGTCAAAGCCTGCGCGGTCGTCGGTCTGGATGGGTGCGTGGTCGAAGTCCAGACGGACTTCAACCCGCGCGCCGGAATCCCCAACTTCACCATCGTTGGGCTGCCCGATAACGCCGTCAAGGAGAGCCGCGAGCGCGTGCGCGCCGCCGTCAAGAACAGTTCGCTGCAATTTCCGAACAAAGCCTATGTCGTCAATCTGTCCCCGGCAGACCTGCCGAAGCACGGTCCGTCGTATGATCTCGCCATCGCGGTCGGCGTGCTGGCATCGACCGATCAAATCCCGCTCGGCGCGCTGGAGGATGCGCTGTTCATCGGCGAGCTGTCGCTCGACGGCAGCGTGCGGCACATCAAGGGCATTATGCCCATCAACCTAACGCTATACATGTCACATCATCGCCACATGTATTGATGGCTAGACTTGGATAGTTAGCGGTGTCGACGACAGAGGATAACGCCACGGCGCGCACTCGTGCCGGCAAGGGGCGAAGATCTTTATTTTGAGTCCAAACTCAACCCCTATTGCTGCAATCCGTTTCCAGCCAAAGTAGCTCCCCTAATGCACAGCGTGGTCAAACCGTGTGGGGTGGAAAAACCACATCTGAGGGAGGGATTCTGTCAAGATCGGTGCAAGAATGGGGTTCTGTTGCGAAGTTGGTGTAGATGTTAGGTGCCAGCGGACAGAACACGAAAACGCAAGAGCGCAAAGGTCGCCCGACCGAACATTTGGCGCTTGAGGAATTTGACACGGTTGACATTGTAGTAGCCGAAAACCTCATCCGGCGTATTCAGTGACACGAAATAGCGCTACAATCGCCGTTTTCCTCTCAGGCAACCTTGGTGCAAGTCGTGATCATGAACCGTTTGTTGAACTGGCTCTGCCAGTGGCTTCGCGCTTGCACAAAGCCGGGGACTACGGCGCTGCCCTTTGAGTTCGTCTCCGGCTTGACCCGTTCTCGCTCGGAGCTGCTCATTGAGAATGCGCTCCTGCGCCAGCAACTCATCATTCTCAAGCGACAAGGAAAACGATCGCAGTTCTCATGGCGAGAACGAGCCATATTGGTTTTCCTTGCCACTCGTCTGCCCCACTGGAGGCAGTGCCTCCTCATCGTCCAACCCGTAACGGTGCTTCGCTGGCACCGCGACCTCTTCCGTTTCGTCTGGCGCCGCAAAGCGCGCCCCAAACGTCCACCCGGTCGCCCGAAAGTGGATCGCGCAGTCATTGCTCTGCTCCAGCAGATGACTGCTGAAAACCATACCTGGGGAGCCAAACGCATTCAGGGCGAACTGCGCAAGATCGGTGTTCATGTTGCCCGAAGCACCGTTCAGCATTACATGCACAGATTGCGTCCGCCGCGTTCTCCTTCGCAGTCCTGGTCGACCTTTCTGCACAACCACGCCCGCGCCATTTGGGCATGTGACCTGCTGCAAACCTACGATGTGTTCTTTCGCGCCGTCTTTGTCTTCGTCATTATTGACCACGCTTCCAGACGCATCGTCCATGCCCGGGTCACCCGTCATCCCACTGATGCTTGGCTTGCCCAACAGATCCGCGAAGCGACGCCGTTTGACATCGGACCGCGCTTCCTCATTCGCGACAACGACGGCAAGTACGGACACATATTTGATCGCGCCGTAGCTGCAACCGGCATGACCCCTATTCGCATTCCACCCCACGCGCCGAAGGCGAACGCCGTTTGCGAACGCTTCTGGGGCAGCTTACGCCGTGAGTGCCTCGACCACCTCATCATTCTGAATGAACGCCACTGCGTCACGTCGTCCGTGAATACATGCACTACTACAATGATTACCGTCCTCACCAGGGAATCGATCAGCACATTCCTTGCGGCGGAGTCCCGCCAAAGGCAAATTATTCCATGTCGCGCGTAGTTGCCATGCCGATCCTGTCGGGTCTGCACCATCACTACTACCGCGACGTTGCATGATTTTCCCTTGGATGGAGTTTTCGGCTACCACAGTCCAGGGCAGGGTTTCATGGTGCGCCTGCGCCAGGCGGCGACGAAACGCCGCGTAGAGCAGCCCAACTCAACGCCAATTGGTGCAATCCATCCCCAGCCAGGGGTCAGTTTGTTGAAGACGCCTGCCGTGTGTGGCGCTGACAACCCGTACAGCACCAGCGCGACCAGGACAATCCAATAGGGTACACTCTCGGTGAGCAGGTCGCGTAGCGATTTGCGCGGCGCTTCTTCCCGAAACCAGCGTTCCTTTTCCTGACGATAGACGGTCTCAATATCGAATATGTCGCCCATGGCGCTTTCTCACTTCCTATCACTATTCGAGAGATGAACGTGGACAGAAGTGATGGCTTGTTTGAGGAGCGAATACTCGACAGAAAATTGCAGATTGTGATTACCCGTAGGGACAGGGGTTCATCACCAAGACGAACAGAAAGTTTGCCGGGAAGGTCAGCGAACCTTTGGCGCGGCTGATGGTGACGCGCTTGTCCTCAATCGGCTGGCGCAGCACTTCCAGCGGATGAACCGAGAGCTCCGTCGCTTCGTCCAACAATGACGCTGAGAAGTCATATATCACCGCTTAACCTCGCCCGGTTTATGATTGACCACAAACAATCTCTTGGCAACCGTAGTTGGCGGCTCGATTTCAGCAACTAAAGCTCTTTCAATAGGATAATCAATCTGGTCAGTAGGTGCATAAATGTTGGATAGGTTGTGTGATACTGTGGGATACTTGCGCTTTATCCCACATGCTCGTGTCGCCGATAGGAGTCAGTGCGCTTCTAGCTGTTGGAATCCTATAGTTTCAAGTTCAAATTCAATGAGACGCTCTTGCTTCATTTGGAGTAGTAAATGGGAGGATAGATCACATGCGCTGCACAAGCGGGGCAAAACCGTGAGTGCCATTGCCCGTGAGACTGGTCTGGATCCCAAAACGGTACGCGCTTATCTGCGCACCACGCGCTTAGAGCCCATTCATCGCCCATCTCAACAGCAGACGAGACGATTGCCATCCTCCCAGAACTATCTGCTCCAGCATTGGAACGCTGAGCGACACGTGACCGCTCGGGAGCGCTGGCGCGAGCTGCAAGAGCACGGCATATAGGTGTCCTTGTCGACTGGGGCGGTATATCTGGCGTAGATGCGGCAGCAGGGTTTGCCTGCCTACGCAAGAACAGAGCTCACTTATCCACTGATCCCGCCTCATTTGTCCTCCAGACACGCAGCTTGAATATGCCTAGCACGCCCCGAATAATTGAAGGACTACGAGGCTCGCTTGAGAGAACTCCTGATAGATGCGCGCCCCAACATGCAACAGGCATTGAAGGCGGCCCAACATTTCGCCCGGATTGTGCGAGAACGCCTCGTTGACGAACTCGATAGTTGACTTCAGACGGCGCTGGAGTAGAAGTCGGGGAGGTGCGCGTCTTTGCGCGCGGAACTCGTCATTACGCGGCTACTGGGGCGGCTCTGCAGCTTCCCTGGAGTAATGGGCTGGCCGAGGGGATGTCAACCGCCTCAAATTGCTCAAATGTCAAATATTCGGTCGGGCGGCTTTTCCGGAGTTGCGTTTTCGTATCGTGTCCTATTGTGCCTGACGTCTTCACCAACTTCGCAACAGAGCCACTTTTGCTCCGATGTTGACACACCTAGATAGCAGTACCGAATAGTACTGCTACGGATGACACAAGGGATCAAAAGTTCCCCTACGGAATGTCCAGAAATTCCACATCGCATGATCACTTTTGACCTAACGAACCAATGTCCAGATGATAAGATTGAGATAACTGCAACTCTCGCCACCAAACTATTGCTGAATAATCGAAGGCATAAGCGAACAAGGCGCGAGCAATCATGTCAGAATTGGGAGCAGTCAACCCATAACAATTATCGCAGATTGAGACGTCCATCAGTGGCCGATAGTCAATATCTGAGCGAACGATGAGCGCTTCATAGGGGCGGCTTTGCCCTTCGAATTGGCAATCAACGCAATTATGTCTATAGCAACGATGTGGGGTGTAACAAAGTGTTCATAGGAAGGATGCGAGCAACACTGAACCAACGTCCGACAGTCGCCGGGGTAGGCCTTAATGCCGTTAACCCGCGTATGGAGCGACGGGACGCCCTGTGCTGTACATCTCGGCATTCCCCTCAATTCGGAGGCGCATGTCTCATAACCATGTAGACCCATTTCCCCGTACTTCCTGTATAGAGGGGGATGACGTCGCAAGCGTCCAAGTCGTCGACAAAACCCAACCCTTATTGGCGTCAAGAGAGTATGCCTCATACGATGTAACGGTAAAGCAGACACGAGACATCCTCAACGAACTCCATCCGTCATTGAGATCAAGTTTTGTGCTTTGCCGTCCGATCCGCGCGTGCCGTTGACCCCTGAGCAATTATCGGCAGTTTTCGGCGGAGATAACTGCATCAGTTGCGTACGCGATATAGTACGGCTTGCACAGGAAATAAGAGGAGTAGAGCACAACGCAGTGTTGCCTCAGTCCAGATGACGTGTCAACTAAGTCACCAAAGGAACTCAACAATGCTAGATCGACACTTTTGGCGCGCCGTATTCGATATACAACGTGATGCCTTCCTGGTTGAACAAGCTGGATGGGTTGATGGCGAACCCCGGATTGAGTATCGCGTCACCTATTTTTCAGCAGACGAGGAGCCTGAAATCGTCCATCTGGGTGGCATCGACAAGTGGTGGCTGAATGAAGACGGTTTTGCAGAGGGAGAGTTCTTTGCCTTCGGCAAATATTTCGATCAGCATGCTTTCGCTGACGCCGTCGCCGGTATTTTGCAGCAGGCAGCACAGCGACAGCAGGACGAAAATCTGGACTTCTTCCTTGCCGTCACTGATATTGTCAAAGAACTGGCGGTCGAGGCTGAGTTAAGAGGACGAATAGTCTCTTTCCATTTCGAAGGGCTATTCGAGATGGGAAGTGAAGATGCGTATTCGCAGCGTGCCTGTGTATCTGAACGCCTGCATGACCATATCGAGCGGACAAAAGGACGAATGTTGGCGGCTGTACGTGGCGCAGGTTATCGATCCGCGGCAAAAGCCGCTCGGCTGGAGTTCTCTGTGTTATCCTTTACCCTTTCTCTCAGCATCCGCGGCGACGGCGGACTAGTTCGAAGTCGCCGAGGTCGCCGAGATTTTGGAGCTGAACCACTTTCACACCTACACGGAAGCTGTTCTCGCTGTCCAAGGGAACTGTGCAATTCATGCTCGTAGATGGACGGGTCGAAGAACCCGATTATGCCTTCATGAACGATTTCGGAAGTTTTTGAATTGATGTCGGTGCAAGGTAGTGTCGAAGGAATTCGCGCCAGAATGGGAGGAACTAGAAGGCGCTGCCCTACGTCGGTTTCTTGACGGAACGCAGCCATTGGTGCGTCCGGCAAAGCGTTGGCACCCACGTCAGGAAGATTTGGTTGCTCAGGTCGCTGAAGCCATGGGCATACCGCTGCACTTTGCCGATCAACTCATGCCCATATGCTTGAAACCATGAAGCTATCTGAACCATTGGACGACGAATAGTCCTTGCGCAGCCCTAAACGACACAGATTAAGTTCTGTTAATGACTTCATCCCCTGTCCGAACTCAGCCGAGATCGAGTCCAACTGCTTCACTACGGTCCATACCACCAGAATGGCACAGGCGAAGCTTGTAGAAGTCAGGGGTTCGAAGTCCTGAGGGGCAGAGTGCCGTACACTAGGCATAAGGTCGATTTAACCATTCCTGTAGCCCAATCTACACAGTCCGATCACACGTATC
>CAVXEZ010000030.1:0-327991 GCA_963760975.1 uncultured Chloroflexia bacterium
AAATCCTCTCATGTGGTCTGCGCCTTGAAAGCGGTTATAATTGCATCTGTGTGGATAGGCTCAGAGTAAGAATAATCGAGCAAGGAGATCGGGCTTTTGCGCCTCGATCTCATCTTCTGCACATTGCCCTATCATTCACTGGTCAGGAGAAAATACCCGATGAGCCAGAACTTGGAAAAAGGGAAATTCCGCGACTTCTACTATCGCCAGTTGGATTTCCTTGGCAAGAAGGACGTGGAAGGACTGATTCGCAATCAGTACACTGAAGACGCCGAACTCCTCAGCTTTGACAATTACATCAAGGGCGCTCCCGCACTGATCGAGTATTTCAAGGGCTACATCGCCAGCCTCGGTTACATCAAGCTAATCTCGACCGACAAGTACACCGAAGGCGACGAGTCGATGTTCTTTGAAGCGACGGTGGAAACCGCCGGAGGCATCGCCCAGGTCTACGACGTATTTGTCCTGCGCGACGGTAAAATCTGGCGTCACTTCACCGGGCTGCGTGGCTTTACGCCCAACGCCCCGGCGAATTCCTGATCGACCATGATCCCACTTCCCGGCATAGTCCTTGCATCCGCTGAACGGACCGTGTCGCGTTCGTGACTTGAGGTTACACACATGAAAATAAAGCGGCAGCCCGATACGAGCTGCCGCTTTTTCTTTCCTACAAAGCCGATTTGAACTGCTAATCTCCGATAGCGGGCGATTTTTCTAGGCGCGGCGTTTCTTCGATCTGCTCGGCTTGCTTCGGCTGCGTCGGTTTCCGCCGGAAGACGACCGTCTCCTGATAGACCGGGAAGTAGCGCGCGACCAGGCTGTAAACCAGGGCTATCCCGGCGCCTACCCCCACGACCAGCGCAATCTCCATCCAGTGCGGCGTATAAGTCTCGCCGCCGACCGGAGCCATGGCGAACCAGGTCACGTCGAAGCGGTTGAGGATGACGCCGCCCATAATCAGGAACGCGCCCAGCAGCGAAGCGACGCGGCTTTCGCGTACCCGCTTGAAAGCAAACAGCGCAATCGGGAGCAGCACGCCGACGATGATTTCTGTCCAGAACAGCAGACTGTAGATGCCGCTGCTGAAGAGCAAATCGACCTCGTTGGCGATGACCAGTTCGCCGAACTTCAGCACCAGATAGAAGCCAAGTATCCAGGGCAGGAACCAGCTCAGCTTGGCAAGGGTCTTGACCTTGAGGCTGCGCCCGAACAGGCGATAGCTGATGTTCGCCCCGGCGATCACCAGCGAAATCCCGGCGGCGAGCGAGCTGATCAGGAAGAAGACTGGCAGCAGCATCGACGACCAGAGCGGGTGCAGGCGCGGCGACATGATCACGAACATCGTCCCCAGCGACGACTGGTGCATCGTCGAGAGCGTCACGCCGACGATTACAATCGGCACGGTGAAGCGCTTGATCGTCGGCAGCAGCCACTTGAAGCGCGACTTTTCCAGAAACACGGGGCTGAGTTCGTACAGCAGGATCAGCGAATAGGCGGTGATACACCAGCTCACTTCGAGCAGCGCCGAACTCACGTTCGGGTGCAGAAACACGTTGTAGAAGCGATCCCAACGCCCCAGGTCGAACAGCAGGACGACCATTACGGCGCTGTAGCCCAGCAGCCCGGCGAGCACCGTCGGGCGCGTGGCGACGTGCAGGTCTTCAAACTGGAAGACGTAGACCAGCGCCGCCAGCGTGAACGCCCCGCCCGAAAGCGCGACCGTCGCCAGGTCGAAGCTGATCCAGATGCCCCAGGGAAAGGCTTTGCTCAGGTTGGTCGTCGCGCCCAGCCCGACGACCATCCGGTAGACGCCCACGCCCATCCCCAGCACCGTGATGATGAACAGCAGGTAGATGAATTTGGGCATGGTGCGCAGTTCGTGAAGCAGTTTCTGTAGCACGGTTATCGCTCCTCTCCGACGGCGTCATGCTTGGGGTCATGCTCCGCGTCTTGCTCAGCTTCCTCGCGCTCTTTCGCCGCATCCTCTTTGAGATGCTTAATCGTCAGGTACGCGCCGGACAGCCCAACCAGCATCGCTCCTGCGACCATCGGCGTGCCTTCCGTCACCAGACGGTTCGAGTAAGCGGGTGAAGTCGTTCCGGCAATCGGGAAGCCGAGTTCCTCAAACGGGACGGGCGAGATGTAGAGCGTCGCCGTGCCGCCATTTTCCTGCTCGCCATAGACGTGGTCGATGTACTTGCCGGGGTTGTCGTTGATGCGCTTGTGCGCCTCCGCCAGCATGTCCTCATATTTGCCGAACTTGATCGCCCCGGTCGGGCAGGTCGCGGCGCAGGCGGGCTGCTGCCCCTCCCCCAGCCGCGAAACGCACATGTCGCACTTGACCACCAGCGGGAACTGCTTGTTCCACTCGTAATTGGGCACGCCGAAGGGACAGGCGTACAGGCAGTAGCGACAGCCGATGCAGATGTCCTGGTTGTAAGTGACGATCCCGTCTTCGTTGCGCTGAAGCGCGCCGACGGTGCAGGCGCTCACGCACGAGGGGTCTTTGCAGTGCATACAGTGATACGGCGCGGTGAAGCGCTTCAGGTCGGGGTACGTCCCGGTGACGCCCGTCTCTTTGATCCAGATGCGCGTGCTGTCCATCGGCACGTCGTTCTCGACGCTGCACGCTACCGCACAGGTGCGGCAGTCAATACAATAGGACACGTCAATCAGAAAGCCGTGGCGCGGAGAGGTAGAATGTTCGGACACGGGGTTACGCCTTTCTCACGGTAACAAACGTCTGACTGAGTGCCTGGCTGCCGCTTGCCGGGTCGGTGTAGGTCACGTGCAGGACCGAGTCGCTCGCGCCGATGCCATAGGCGGTCGTCAGCCCTTTGGAGAGATGCCCGTAGCCGGGCGTCAGGTAAACGCAGTCCGGTCGAATGCCCGGCGTCGCCAGCAGGCGAATGTGTACCGTCCCGACCTGACTGGCGACTTCGACCCAATCGCCGTCGGCAAGCCCACGATCCGCCGCCACCTTGTCGTTGATCCACAGGCGCGGCTCGTCGGCATACTTGTGCAGGAGCAGGTTGTTCTGCGAGGCGAACTGCGTCGCCTGCGCCACCTTGCCGGTCAGCAGGTAAAACTGATCGTGCGGCGGCTCCGGCGGCTCTTGCCAGGTCGGCACGCCGGGGAAGCCGACGCGCGCCAGCGTATTGGAGTACAGCTCGACTTTGCCGCTGCTGGTATTCCAGTCGAAGCTCGGCTCGCTCTCCGCATCGGTGGGCAGTTCGACGTAGCCCTGCGTGCGGATGTCGTCAATCGTCACGCCGAGCGGCGCAAGCTGCTGGTTGATGTAATCGACTTCGTCCTCGTACTGGAAGAAATCGCCCAAGCCGAGGCGCTCGCCCAACTGCTTGTATATCCACAGCGCCGACTTGGCGTCGCCCTGCGGCTCGATCACCGGCTGGCGCAGGTAAGCGCGGCTGCCGACGATGGCGAGCGGGTCGTAGCGCTCCAGATACGAGGCTTCGGGCAGAACCACGTCCGAGAACCAGGCGGTGTCGTTGAGGAGGATGTCGACCGTGACGATGAAGTCCATCTTCTCGAAGGCTTGCAGCGTCCTGCCGCGATCCGGCAGTGACATGACCGGGTTCTGGCGGCTGATGAACCAGCCGTGCGCCTGATACGGCTGTCCGCTGACGACGTTGTCGCGCAGTTCCTGAAACACGCCGATCTTGAGCGGCACGACCGGGTATTTCGACGGCACGCCGTCCAGTCGCTGCGCCGAAACGCGCGGGTACGGCGGCTGCGGCGGCTTGCCCAGCGCACCGCTCGTCTCGCCACCAGCAGCCTTCATGTGGACGTTCCAGTTGCCGACCAGCGCGTTCAGGATAGCGATGGCGCGCTGCGTCTGGAAGGAGTTGACGAAATTCGACGTGCGCCAGCCGTTGTGCGCCAGCGCGTGCGGCGCGGCGGCGGCGAACTCCTGCGCGATGCGCCGGATGGTCGCGGCGGAGATTTCGGTGATCGGCGCTGCCCATTCCGGCGTGTAGCTCTGGACTTCCTGCGCCAGTTGGTCGAAGCCGACGGTGTATTTATCGACAAAATCGTGGTCGTAAAGGTCTTGTGTAATGATGACGTTGAGCAGCGCCAGATGGAACGCCAAGTCCGTGCCCGGCTTGATCGGCAGCCACTCGGTCGCTTTGGCGGCGGTCTTGGTGAAGCGCGGGTCGAGGTAGACGACCTTCGCGCCGCGCACAATGGCTGCGCTCAATTCGCCCGTCTCGGAAGTGGAGATCGCCTCCATCAGATTGCGCCCGGTCAGCAATATATATTGAAGCTGGTCGTCGTAGATGCGATCCGGCTCTTCCATGCCGTAGGTCATCAGGTTGGCGACGATCATGGCGTTGAAGCACAGGCTGCGCTGCGTGCCGTAGTTGGGCGACCCGAAGGCGTAGAGCAGGTTTTCGAACTGCGTCTGGCTCAGGTTGTGCGTGGACGAGAAGACCATCGCTTCCGGTCCGTAAGTGTTTTTGATGTCCAGCATTTTGCTGGCGGTCAAATCGAGTGCTTCGTCCCACGAGGCTTTGCGGAAGCGCCCTTCCCCGCGCTTGCCCACGCGGATCAGCGGTGTCAGCACCCGGTCGGGGTCGTAGGTATTCATCAAACCGGACTGACCGCGCACGCACAGATGTCCACGCGAGTGCGGGTGTTCGGGGTTGCCGTCCAGCTTGACGACACGCCCATCCCGGACTTTGGCGATCAAACCGCAGCGCCAGACGCACATCTCACACATACTGTGGATGTAGCCGTCGCCCTGGGGGTTGAGCATCCCGGCGTCCATCGCGGCTTGCGCCACGAAGGGCGGGACGAGCTGCCCGACCGCCAGCGCTCCGGCGGCGGCGGCGCCCAGTTGGAGAAAGCCTCGTCTCGATAAATTGTCAATCATCGCTTGCTCCCGTTGTGGTAGGGGCAGGTTTGAACCCTGCCCTACGAGTTTTTGCTCTTGCGATGCAAGCCCGCGCGGTCGATCAGGTAGAACAGGAAGACTGCCATCAGCGCGAAGAACAGCACCGACAGGAACGGGCTGAGATTCCACAGGTCAGGGATGACCACGTTGCCCGAATTGGCGATCTGGGAAATCTTCGGGAAGACCTGCTGATAGGTCAGCCCGTAGATGCCCGCGCCGACCAGAAAGCCGAGCACACCGGGGATCAGGTAGTCGAGCTTGCCTTCGCCAGCGCCCGCCGCGCACGTTCCGGGGCAGTAGCCGCTCAGCGCCATGCCGACGCCGAAGATCAGCCCGCCGACGATGTTGCCGACGACGTAGGTCGCGGGCGGGTTCGGGAACGTCACCAGCCCCAAGCCGCGCAGCAGATACAAACCGCACATCGAGACGACCAGCGCCGTCATCATGAATTTCAGCACCGCCAGGTCGGTCAGGCGAAAGACGTTGACGATTTTGTGGTACTTGGTCAGCCCCGCTTTGTTGAGCGAGAAGCCAAAAGCGACGCCCAGAACCAGCGCGAGTACGTAAGGAGACATGGTTAATACCTCTTGCGGTAGATGATCATGGCGGTGACAATGCCGGAGGCGAACATCCCGGCGATGAACAGGAACGCCGACGGTGCCAGCAGCATCCCGCCAGAGATCGCCAGACCGCTGGTGCAGCCCCCGGCGATGCCTGCGGCGTATTCCAGGATGATCGCGCCGACGAATGCCAGCGCCCAGCGCTTCCAGGTCTGCGCGCCGAAGATGCTTTTCCACTGCGCGTCGCTGTTGGCGGAGTCCTTCTTGCCCCACTTGAGCGTGCCGCTGGTCGCCGCGCCGAGCATCCCGCCGAAGAACAGCCCCACCAGCAGGACGACGCCCCAGGTGATCCCGGACGGCATCACGTAGTCGAAGTAAACGTTGTCGAACAGCGTCGGGCTGACGGCTTTGCCGATCATCCCGGCGACGCTCTCGAATGCGCCCGACGCGCCCAGCAGGTTATTGCTCAGCCAGACGGTGAGAATGCCGACGACGCCGAGCAGCACCCCGGCGATGTAGGGCGACCATTCATCCTTGCGAATGTAATTGACGATGCGTTGCATGTCGCTCACTCCTCCGAGTCGTCATCCGAGACGACCGAGTCAATCAGACCGAGCACCTTGTCGGTTTTGTCCGGGTTGTCCAGAATTTTCTTGAGAGATTTGCGGCTCTGCGATCTTCAGATTGGTCAGCGCGGGCAGCATCTCGACCACTTCCGCCGGGTACTCGCCCTCGATAACCGCCTGATCGTCCGGCGAACGGTGCAGCTTGACCTCGTTGAAGACGACGAAACCGCCGCCGCCCAGCGCGATCAGGACAATCAAACCGATCAGAGCGAGGTCGCCCCAGTTGACCGGGCGCTCGCCCAGCACGACCTGATCGTAGTGCTGTGCGTAATCGACCAGATTGGGGTCGTCGACCGCCAACTGCGTATCGCCCACGCTCGAGGGCGGGCAGACGACGCTCGTCTGGGTCGTGTCATTCGAAGCTGGCGCGACAGCAGCGGCGGATTGCTCGGTCGCCGTCGCTTCGGTGGCGATAGGCGTGGTCGCCAGTGTCGCCAGCGCCTGATTGCTCGTGCCGCCGTCGCCCAGCTCGACGCCCAGGACTTTCGCGTAAACTTCGGCGCGCTGATCCAGATCGTTGGGGTGGCACGACTGGCAGGATGCCTTGATGTCCGAGAGCGGCGGAACCATACCCTCGTGCGCGGCGTCCTTGTCGGTCGCTTGCAGGTTCCCGGCGTGACAGATATAGCAGAAGTCGCCGAAAGCGTGCGATTCGTGCCAGCCGGTGCCGTCGTTGTTGACGGGGTCTTGACCCTGCACCTCGTGGCAGTCCTTGCACGACGACGACTCCGAGCCACATTGGGCGTCCACTGCGGGTACCCACAGGACGATACCGACGAGCAGCAGTAGCCCTCCTAGAATGATTAAGGCTGGTGATTTTTTGCGCCTCATGCCCATCTCCTGAAAAAAGTTGGCTGGCACGGCAGCCAAAAGTCTCTAATAATGCGCAGCCCCGGCGAACCGGCGGCTCTGTGTCCACCTATGCGCTTATACGCATAAGCCTATATCCATAGATTAAGATAGCCGCTCGAACGGAGGTAGTACGCCACGTCATATATACCTAGTGCATTTTGTCACAATCGCCTTTGCGCAAATCGCAGGAATTATCGACAATATGACAAACAGCAGAACGAGAGGGTGCTGAACAACCCTGTCGCCTATCCATCACTTATTCGACAATGTGAATAGATAAAATGCCCAGGAGATGCAACCTAATGAATGAGGAGCTGGTCAACGAGCTTCACCTGCTGCATGAGCAGGTCTGTGATGCGCTCGGTAGTCCCATTCGCCTGATGATCTTTTACGCGCTCAGCAGCAAGTCGCACTACGTCAGCGACCTGGCGGAAGAACTTAACCTGCCGCAGCCCACTGTTTCGCGCCACCTGAAGGTCCTGCGCGAGCGCGGCTTGGTCACCGCGCACCGGGAGGGTCCGGCGGTTTACTACGCGCTGGCGGACGAGCGCGTGATGGAAGCGCTCGAACTGATGCGCAGCGTCCTGCGCGACCGCCTGCACAAACAGGCGAAGATCACGGAAAATATCGGCTGACACGAAGCCCCAATGTTCACCGCACCACGTTCAAACAGAAGGTTGACAGGCGCCGCTATCCTGTTTGTCGCAGGCTTGGGCGCGATTCTGATCGCCGTCGTCACGCTGATGCAGTTGGGGCGACCGACCGTGATCTCGATTACCCCGACGCTCACCGGGCAGCCTGAACGCTGCCTCACCTGCCATAACGGCATCGAATCGATCAGCGCCTCACACAGCACGGCGGAATTTGGCTGCGTCTCGTGTCACGGCGGCAATCGCCTGGCGACGGACGAGACGACCGCGCACGAAGGCATGGTCGTCAACCCTGCCAGCCTCGACAACGCCCAGCAGTACTGCGGCAACTGTCACGCGGCGCAGGTGCTGATGGTGGATCGCAGCATCATGACGACCTACGCAGGCGCGATCACCCTGATCCGCCGCGCTTTTGGCTTGCAGCAGAGCGAGCAAGCCGAGTACGCCGCCCGCGCGGTCGGCGAACTCAAGCAGTTCAGCCCCGCCCCCACCGACCCACAGGCGGTTCAGGATTTCGCCACCAACTGCCTGACCTGTCACATGTCGGCGGAACCCCAGCAGGATCAATACTTCTATCGCAGCACGGGCTGCTCGACCTGCCACGTCCTCTACAACGACGAGGGATTGTACGAAGGCGGCGACCCGACTATCTCCAGGACCGAATCCGGGCACGCCGAGACGCACACGTTCACCACCGCCATCCCCTACACGCAGTGCAACCACTGTCACAACCGGGGCAATTACGATCTGCGCACGATGACCTTCCTCGCGCGCGACGACATGCCCGCCGACCCGCCGCTGACAGGCGACGCGCTGCGCCTGCACGACTACTACCAGCCGATTGGGCAGTTCACGCGCTGCGAGTACGAACTCGACTGCATCGACTGTCACACGCAGCAGGAAGTCATGGGTGACGGGCTGCTCTACAACAACCGCACGGAAGCGCAGTACACCCAGTGCAAGGACTGTCACGGCACGCTCGACGAGCTGCCGCTGGAGACGGTCGTGCAGTCGAGCAGCGATCTGGCGATGACCTATGCCAGCGTGAACCCGCTGGTCGATCTCTCCGTTGGCGACACCATCCTGGAGACTGTGCGCGGCGAGCCGCTCTACAACGTCCGCAAAGTGGGCGACCAGTGGATACTGACCGGCAAGGCGACCGGAGAGACTTACGTCGTGCCGCTGGTCAAGGGATCAAAATGTACGCAAGACCCCAACGACCAGTCGAGTGCCTCCTGCCATCAATGCCACAGCGTGGATCGAAACGCAGCGCCGTGAAGCGCTGCGCTTTCTTAATAAGACGCGATTGCTTAAGCGGCGTCGCGTGCGGTCTTGCCGAGCGGTCGCTCTGTGGCTGCCGGTGACGGCGTGACCAGCCACAGCAGCAGCAGCATGATCACGGCGGAGGTCAGGCACCAGACGCAGGTCGCGCCGATCACGAACGGCTCCAAAAACGTCAGATAGATCGAGAAGGCGACGCCGAACAGCGCCATCGCCTGAAGCAGCTTATCCATCTGCGCCTGCCATTTGCGTTCGCGGCTGAGCAGCCACACCGCCAGGATCAGGATGTAACCCGCGATGCCCAGCACGCCGATGGGGATGTTGAAAACGCGCGCGTACAGGCTCTGCTGGACGGTGTTGCAGTTGCCGACCACGCCGCAGACCGCCTCGCTCAGCGTCAGCTCGACGTAAGACAGGTATCCGGCAGCGCCCAGACCAGCCAGCGCCGCCAGCGGCACGAGCCATCCCGGCAGCGCCTTCCCACCCCACGCCCGCGCAATTGCGCCGACGATGATCAGGAAGATGACCAGTTCGCCCCCTGCCAGCAGCAGCACGGATGGATGATCCTGCGCCCCGGCAAGCAGCGAGACCGCCAGCCCCAAGCCCAACAGCGAGACGAGTATCAGCGCCACCTGCTGAAGCCCCACCGGAGCGCGGCGGGTCGGCTCGGCAGCTTGTGGCGCGGCGCGCACGGCGACCGGCAGGACGGCGAGGAAGCTCACCGCCAGCATGACGAGGATCACGACCGCCAGCCCGTTCGCCACCGGATCGGCTGCCAGACGCTCGCCGAGGGTCTGCTCCGCTTCGGTCGGCGCGGTCATCTGCACCTCGGCGGCATCCTCTGGCGTCGGCTGCGCGTCGGCGTTTTCCGGCGTGGCATCCTGCGCCTCTCGCGCGGCGAGCGCCGCCTGGTACACCGCTTCGAGACCCGGCACCGCTGGCAGACCAATCCCGCCTGACTGCAAGCCCTCGCGGATGACGGTCGGCGCGCGCTGCGGGATTTCGATCTCCCCGACCATCACGTCCGAGCCGATGATCAGCATGGGCACACCGCGCGATTCGATGTTCAGCGCGGTCACGGTCGCCAGCATCATCATCCCGCCCTGCTCCGTCGTCGCGTCGACGAACATCACGCGCAGTTGATCGCCGAATTCCTCCTGAATGGAGGGCCAGTAATTGGTGAGCACGTTGATGCAGTGGGGGCAGGTGGGCGAATAGAAAAAGACCCCGTAAACGACCGGCTCAGGCGTGGCGTCCTGCGCGGCGCTGACCGATGGCATGACGACGACCAGCAGCGCCAGCAGGGCGAGCATGAGCGGGCGAATGAATGAGCGAATGGTGTTCATATTGAGCCTCGGCAGATAGTGCATTCGACACAATATGATCCGAATTGTAGCTTTCCTCTGTTTCGGGGTTCGGTCGAAGCGCACAGGATTGGCGTTATCTTTGTCACCTTTGGAGATGCAGCGGCGAAATGACAAAAGCCTCACCCCTCAGTCCCCTCTCCATACGGAGAGGGGAAACGCGAACTTCGTTCGCGCGGGGTGAGGTTGAGCGTTATCTGTTACTGGACGACCGGCAGGCTCGCGCCTTCCCACCCGCCGATGCCGCCCGACAGCGAGCGGACGTTATCGTAACCCAGCAGGCGCAGGAAAGTCATTGACATCGCGGTGCTGTGTGACGCGTCGCCATAGACAACAATCGGCGCACTCATATCAGTGGGCAGATTGCTTTCCAGCGAGAAGAAGTCCTTGAGGGGCATGTCAATCGCATCTGCGATATGCCCACCCGCAAATTCGCTGTCACTGCGCACGTCGATCAGCAGCGAGGGATTCCGCATCAGTTCCGCGCTCAGGTCGAGCGGGCGCACGTTGTAGTAGCCCGCCGGGATACCGGTGACAAAAGCATTCACTTTGTCGAACAGCGCCTGGTCGATTACCGGAGCAGTTCCAGCGACCGCTTCAACCGAAGTCTGGCTGACGGGAAGCTCAGCCGCTTTCCACGCGCCAAATCCACCAAGCAGGCTGGTCACGTCTTTGTAGCCGAGCACGCCCAGCGCCGTCATGGCAATCGCCGAGCGGTAACCACTGCCGCAGTAGACCAGAATCTTCTGGTCGAGATTGGGCAGCAGGTCGAGATGCTGCGTCAGTTCGTTGAGCGGGATGTTGATCGCGCCAGCGATGAAGCCGCCCGCGTACTCATCCACCGTGCGCACGTCCACCAACGCCGCGTCGGGGTTGGCTTCAATCAGAGCGGAGAAGTCGGCAGGCGAAACACCGTTGAGATTTTCCGGCAGCGTGCTGACATACTGTTGCATCACCGTGTTGATGTCGAGCGGCACACCCACCAGCGGCAGCCCCGCCGCATTCCAGGTATTGAGACCGCCGGACAGGTTGCGGACGTTGGTGTAGCCGAGCACGTTCATGATCACCGCAGCGATGCCACCGCGATAGCCCGACTGGCAGTAGACCACAATCGGTGCGTTCTTATCGGCAGGCAGGTCGGCGAGGTGATTGACGAAATCGTTGATCCAGATGTGCTGCGCGCCGTCGATATAGCCGGTCGCCCATTCGTCATCGCTGCGCACGTCGATCAGGATCGGCGGGGTGCGCATGACTTCCGCCATCAGGTTCTGGGCGGAGACCATAGCGAAGCCGTCGGGCAGATTGGTCAGGTAGTTGTCGACCGCCGCGAACACGTCGGCATCGAACTCAGGAGCGACGCCCGCCGTAGCCGTGAAAACGTCGGTCGTCGTCGGCAGTTCCGCGCCGACCCAGGCGTCGTAGCCGCCCTTGAGAATCTTGACGTTGTCGTAGCCCAGGATTTCCAGCGAGGTTGCCGCCAGTGTCGCGCGACCACCACCCATGCAGATCACGACGATGCTGGCGGTCTTGTCCGGCAGCAGGTCGAGATTCTTCGCCACTTCACGCAGCGGCACGTTGAACGCGCCTTCAAGATGCCCAGCCGCGTATTCCTCCGGCTGGCGCACGTCGAGCAGCACGGTCTGCTGCACCGAAACCAGCCCCGACAGGTCTTCGGCGCTGATCAAGCCATAGCCGCGCGGGAGATTATTGCCAAACTCCTCCACGCGGGTCGTGACGGCGTCCTGCTGCGCCGAGATCATCAGTACCGGGAACGCAAGCAGGACAGCGAGCAACAAAAATGCGAGCTTCTTCATGGACTTCAACTCCTCTAGCGAACTATTTCAGAAAATGTCATTCGATTTGTTTGAAACCGATGCGGTGAAGGGCGAGCGAGGGCGCCCCGACATCGGCACATCACTCTTCGTCTGACTGTTGTGCATCTAAGGCGGCGAAATCCGCCAGATGTGCCTGAGCAAGAATCCGGTCACGCACCAGCGCGCGCAGCAGGTCGAGCGCGTCGATCACGCGGTGATCGGTCAGCGAGTAATAAACCGAGGTTCCCTCGCGCTGTGCTTTCACCAGGGAACGCTCACGGAGGATAGAGAGATGGCGTGAGAGGGTCGGCTGCGGAATGTCGAGTTCGGCGGCGAGTTCCGTCACATTGCGAGGCTTTATCGCCAGAGTGTAGAGCAGCATGAGCCGCTTCGGGTCGCCCAAGGCGGTGCAAACTCGGCTGTGCAGCATTTCGATCTCTTCAATGAGTTGTGTATCCAAGTCTCTGCTCCTTCGTTTATTCAGATTCTCATATAAACGAACGAATTCTTTTGGTGAAGAACTTCACAATTTATTAGTGAAAAAAGGCACATTACGTGATCGGATGACTATCGAAACACCATTTTCAGGCAGGCGCGCGGTTACAGACGAATTGGTTGACAGACCACCTGAACTTGCCTAAAATATCTAAAAACGATTTCAGATTTTTGTGCATTATTTTCAGGACACTGTGACTACAATAAAGGATGTCGCCAAGCAAGCAGGGGTATCGCCCGCGACCGTCTCGCGCGTCGTCAACGGGCAGCCTTACGTCACCGACGACGTGCGCAATCGGGTGCTCGATGCGATCCAATCGCTCAACTATCACCCGAACCGCGTCGCTCAGCGGCTCCGAGCGGAGAAGAGTCATCTCGTCGGCGTCATCCTCTCGGACATCAAGAATCCGTTCTACACGCTGGCACTTGGGGGGCTGGAACAGGTGCTTTCGCAGCAGAGTCTGAGCGTCCTGATCTGCAACTCGAATATGGACCAGGAAAGAGAAAACGATTTCATATCTCTGATGCTGGCAGAGGGAGTCGCGGGTCTGATCGTCGGTCCCGTCCGGGAGAAATCGGACGCGCTGGTGGAAGCCGCCAGGAACGGCTTGCCGGTCGTCGTCTTCGACCGCCGCATGAGCAAACCGAAAGTCGATGTCGTCCTCGCCGACAACCAGAACGGCGCGCGTATGGCGATCCAGCGCTTCATCCAACTCGGTCATAAGCGCATCGCCATCGTCAATGGTCCGCAGCGCCTCACCAGCGGACGCGAGCGCTACGCCGGGTTCCTTCAGGCGATGGAAGAAGGCGGCGTCGCCGTCGATCCTGATCTGGTGAAATTTGGCGACTATCAGATTGAAAGCGGCTACGCCCTCACCCACGAACTGCTGGCTCAGCCCAGGCTGCCGCTGGCGCTGTTCATCGCCAACAACCTGATGACGATTGGCGCGCTCAACGCGATCCACGAGCTGGGCTACAAGATTCCGGGCGAAGTCGCGGTCATCGGCTTTGACGATCTGCCCTGGGCGATGTCACTCAACCCGCCGCTGACGACCGTCGTCCAACCTACGTTTGAGATCGGCGTGAACGCAGCCGAATTGCTCCTGAATCGCATCGCCAATCCGCAGCGACCGGCGCGCACCGTCGTCCTGGAGACCGACCTGCTCGTTCGCGCTTCCTGTGGCAGTCCGGTCGGCGAAACTCGCTGAACCGCGCCGCCGTTCTTGCGGACGTACCAGTGAAAGGAGGGCATAGGAAGAGGACAACAGCAAGCAGCAACTTCTGTACCAAAATTGCATACGTTTTGTGAGGAGATTATCCATGAGAAAAATCACACTGGTCATGCTGGCGGTTGTTATCGCCAGCACCTTCCTGCTGGGTTCCGTTGCGATGGCGCAGGATCAGTCTGTCACAATCGACTTCTGGCAGACCGATTCGCAAATCAAAGTAGACGCGATGGCGAAAGTGATCAGCGCCTTTGAAGCGGCAAATCCTGGCATCGGCGTGGTTCAGACGGTTGTTCCCTACGATGACTATCAGACGAAGATTGCGGCATCTGTGCCCGCCGGAACGGGTCCCGACGTGGCAATGATCTACTTCGGATGGGCGGCGCTGTGGAGCAAATCCGGGTTCATTGTTGGGCTGCCGGATGATCTCTCGGCGGAGATTGACAGCAATTTCGTTCCTTTCGCTCAGATTACCAAGCTTGATGGCGTGCAGTACGCCATCCCGACTTCGGTACGAAACTTTGCCCTTTTCTACAACGTGGATTTGCTGAAGGAAGCTGGCTGGGACAAGCCGCCCGCCACCTGGGACGAGTTTGCCAAAGCTGCACAGGACTGCACCAAGACCGATTCGAGCGGGCATATTACGCAGGCGGGCTACTATCTGGGCTTCGGCGATGACGGCTGGAACTGGTGGCGTCCGCTGATGCAAGCCTTCGGCGGTCAGCCGTTCAGTGCGGATGGTCGCACGACGCTGTGGAATCAGGACGGCGCGATTGACGCCTGGAACTATATGCTGGCGTTCACGAGCGAACTGCACACCTCCACCCCGGATTTCTACGAAGGCGAATATGACGCCTTTGCCGCAGGACTCACTTGCATGACGCCGCAGCTAACTTACGCGCTGGGGGCGCTCCAAAGCGGCGCGGCTCCGGGGCTGAACTGGGCGGTCGCGCCGATGCCCGCCGGTCCCGCTGGTGATTTCACGACAGGCTCCTCTTGGCCGATTTCGATCACGGCGAAGGCGAGCGTTGATCCCGCCAAGCACGACGCGGCGATCAAGTTCATGAATTATCTGGCAACTGACGAGGCGCAGGAAGCCTACGTCGACACGACCGGCGAAGTGCCTGCCCGTAACGACCTGCTCGCAATGTCGAAATATGCGGACAATCCCAACCTCGCGCCTTTCCTGGCGCAGCTTCCGCAAACGACGGGTCCCCTGTGGGTTGACGAACTGGCGGAGCGCCAGTGTGCCGTCGACGCGTATGACTCGGTGATCGTCAACGGCGCAGACCCAATGGAAGCGCTTGATCAGGGTACAGCTTGCGATCAGGCGCTCCGTGACAAGTTCTTTGGGTCGTAAAAAGCGACTCCAGAAGCTTCTTCGTAGCTGATCGGAATTCAGTCAGGGAGGAGATGCTGCGGCATCTCCTCCCTCAGAGTGAGTAGACAAGGGAATGCTGGATGGCAAACAAGATTGAACAGACCCACCGAGTGCCCAGCAGCTCCCGGTTCACGCTTCCCCTCCGAAACCTGTCTCTCTTGCAAAAGCGTAAACTGTGGGCTTATCTCTTTGTGTCTGTGCCTTTTGCCTATTTTTTGATCGTCAATCTATCCGCGATGGGTGCCTCGTTCCTGTTCAGCTTTCAGAACTATCTTACGCTTAGCACCGACCGCACATGGGCAGGCGTGCAAAATTATCAAAATGCGCTAGCCGACCCTGAATTTTTGAAGGCGCTGACCAATACACTTATCTATGCTGGCGTGCGCGTCCCTATTTTGCTGCTTCTCTCGCTGGGAGTGGCTCTGCTGCTGCACAGTATCACGCACTTCAGAGGCTTCTTCCGGATGCTCTATTTCATGCCGTTTGTGACCTCCACCGTCGCTATCGCCTGGGTATTTCGCTTCCTGTACCTTCCGAATTTCGGGTTATTCACCCATTTATTCGACCTGCTGGAAATCCCACGCGTCAATTTCCTGGGGGATCCTCGGTACGCGCTCGGCGCGATCATCGCCGTTAGTATATGGGCGAGCCTCGGTTACTACGCCCTTATATTTCTGGCAGGGCTTGAGGATATTCCGGTGGAGTTTTATGAAGCGGCGATGGTGGATGGGGCAAGCGGTAGGCAGCGCTTTCGCTACATCACCCTGCCGCTGCTGAATCGCACGATTGTGCTGGTGGTGCTCTTGTGCGTCATTTCGTCGTTGCAAAACTTCACCTTCGTGCGCTTACTAAGCAAAGATGGGTTCGGCGGTCCGGTAAACAGCACCATTTCCATGTCGTTGCTAATTTATAAAGAAGCGTTCTTCTCGCTTGATATGGGCAAAGCCTCCGCGATTGCGGTCGTCTTCTTCATCATCATCCTTGTGGTAACACTTGTTCAACGCAGGCTGATCACACGGGAGTACGATTACGCATGAGCCAAGCAATCTCACCGACAAAACGCCGCTTCAAGCCCTGGAGTGTGCTTAACTACGTCCTGTTGAGCGTTGGCGGCGTGGTGATGATCTTCCCGTACTTATGGATGATCTCGACCTCGTTCAAAGCGCAGGGGACTTCCTATAACCTGAGCCTGATCCCAGAGGCTTTTAGCATCCAGCATTATCAGCAGTTGCTCGGTGCCAGCCTGCTGCCAAGTTGGTACGTGAACTCGCTAGTGGTCTCGACGGTTTCGACTATCAGCGTGGTCTTCTTCTCCTCGCTCGCAGGTTTCGCCTTTGCCAAATATCGCTTTCCTGGTCGTGACGTTCTATTCACGCTGATCCTTGCCACGATCATGATCCCGACCGAGATGATGATCGTCCCCTGGTATACGGGCATCGCGCAGGTGGGCTGGGTCGATACGCTGACGGGCGTCGTTATCCCCAACATGCTGACGGCTTTTGGCGTGTTTGTCATGCGCCAGTTCATCGCCAACATCCCTGAGGAACTCCTCGACGCAGGGCGGCTGGACGGGGTTTCCGAGTTTGGGTTGTTCTGGCGCATCTGCCTGCCGCTGGCACGTCCGGCGCTGGCGGTCGTTGCCATCTTCACTTTCCTCGGCAACTGGAACGATTTTCTCTGGCCGCTGGTCGTGATCAACAGCAGCACCCGAATGACGCTTCAGGTCGGATTGTCGCAGCTTTCAGCACAGGAAATCGGCAAGGATTGGGGGGGACTGATGGCTGGTTCAGCGCTGGCAAGTATCCCCATGTTGATCATCTTCCTCTTCTTCCAGCGGCAGATCGTTCGAGGGATGACGCTCTCCGGTTTGAAGGGGTAGTCTCGTTTACTTACACCTATGAGGATTTTTCAAGATGACAGAGTTCAACTGGTTTGATTTCGTGCGCGTCGACAACAGCCGCCACTCCCATCGCGCTTCAAGCTGGGATCGCACGGGCGGCAACCGGGATCGCCTCTCGATTGTACGCGGCACGACCGAAGTCCTGCTCGACGTGCAGGGCGCGGGCTGCATCACCCACATCTGGATGACCTCGCACAGCATCGAAGAAGGCTGGCTGCGCAAATGCCTGCTCAAGATGTACTGGGACGGCGAAACCGAGCCGAGCGTCCTCGTGCCGCTGGGCGACTTCTTCGGCGTCGGGCACGGACTGACGACGACCTATACTTCGCTGCCGATGGTCATGGCGCCCAGCGATGGACAAGGCTTCAACTGCTATCTGCCCATGCCCTTCAGCAAGGGCGCGCGCATCGAGATCACGAGCGAGAACTTCGTCACCGAGACGCGCCTGTATTACAACATCGACTATGAGACGTGGGACGAACCGAAGGACGATCTCGGTCGCTTCCACGCCTGCTGGCTGCGCCAGAACCCCTGCGACGGCATCGAAGAGACGCCGCAGATGGACGACCATACCTTCCAGCACGCCGGGGTCAACCTGACGGGCGAAGGCAACTACGTCATCCTCGAAGCCGAAGGTCAGGGGCAGTTCGTCGGCTGTAACCTCAATATCCACTCATTGCGCCACAGCAAGGTCGACGGCTGGAACTGGTACGGCGAAGGCGACGAGATGATGTTCGTGGACGGCGATAACGAAGGTCAGCGCTGGCCCCCTACCCTGCACGGCACGGGCACGGAAGACTATTTCAACACCGCCTGGGGACCCAACGAGAAATACTCGTCGCCCTTCTTCGGCTTGACCATGCCCGGCGCGCACAACTTCAGCGGCTTCATCTCGTGGTATCGCTGGCATCTGCTCGACCCGGTGCGCTTCACCCGCTCGATCCGCGTCACGATTGAGCACGGGCACGCCAACCGCCGCAGCGATGACTATTCCAGCACCGCCTACTGGTATCAGCACGAGCCGCACAAGCCGTTCGGCATCCTCGGCGTCTACGAGCGGCTGCCGCGCGCCGACTTCCCGCCGCTCGACCCGCCCAAAGAGGACTGACGCGCATGGCTGACCTGAAAGCGCGAGTCGAGCAGGCTGTCGCCGAGAGCGGCGCGGACATTGGCGTCGCCATCCGCCATCTGGAAACCGGCGAGAGCCTGTACATCAACGCCGATACGCCCGTCCCGCTGGCGAGCGTCGTCAAAATCCCCGTGCTGACCGAAGCCTTCCACCAGATGGGCGAAGGACGCTTCCGGCTGGAAGATCGCTGGGCGCTGGAGCATCATGACAAGGCGCTGGGGAGCGGCATCCTGACCCAGTTCGACGACGATCTCAACCTGACGGTCAAAGACCTGCTGACGCTGATGATCATCGTCAGCGACAACACGGCGACCGACATCCTGATGCAGCGCCTGGGCATCGAGGCGATTGACCGCTTCATCCACAGTCTGGGGCTGGCGAACATCCACGTCGCCCACACGCTGACCGAGATTTTCACGGACATGCTGCCCAGCGCCAACCCGGATCAGGATCGCTTCGCGCTCGCCCAGATGGGAAGCCGAACACGGCGTTCGCCGCGACGGTTTCGCCTACAGTCTGGGCGCGGACAACAACGTCGGCACGCCGCACGACCTGAATCGCCTGGTCGAAATGATCTTCAAGCGCGAGCTGCTCACGCCCGAAGCGTGCAGCGCCATGCTCGACATTCTGCTCAAACAGCAGTTGAACGACCGCCTGCCACGCTTCCTGCCCGACGGCACGCGCGTCGCCCACAAAACTGGGTCGTTCAGCGGCGTCCGCAACGACTGCGGCATCATCTACGTCAGCGACAGCTCGCATGTCGCCGTCACCACCCTCTCCACCTGGGATCACCGGGCGGTGCAGGGCGACCCGATTGCCGAATGGAAGCGCATGATCGAGATCGACACGGCGCTCGGCATGATCGGTCTCGCCGCCTACGAGTCCTTCGCTTAAGCATCTTCGCAGGGGTACGGTGCGCGCCGTGCCCTTCGCCGCTTCCATTCTCCTTCGTCCCCTGAAACCGCCTCGACTTTAGAGGACACTGAGTCTTTTCCCGTCACAACTTCGGAAGCTGCATGTCGAGGATGTGCTGCGCGCCGCCGACGACGAGCAGAAGCAGCGGCTGTCGCAGGTGATTCACTGGGATTACGGCACGATGTGGGGCACCGTGCGCGCGCTGCTCGATCTGCTCGGCATTGAAGGGCGATGGGCGGGGCTGACCTATTTTGCCGCCGTCTGGTCGAGCGCGACACTGGTGATGCCGCGCCTGCTCGGTTCGGAGCCAGCCACCAAGTGGAAGCCGCAGGAAATCGCCATCAGCGGGTTTCATCACGCCGTCTATGCCGCAGCGGTGAGTCTCACCTACCAGATGCTCAAACGGGCGTCGTCCCTGCGCGGCGAAGCAGTACCCCACGCCGGGCTGTTTGCGGACGGGAGCGGTCGGCAAATGCCGCTGATAGCGAAAGCCGAGGAAGCGCTTCGGATCAAAGCGGGCTAGGGTGTGTCTGTAAAGTCCTTCGACCTCACGCCTCAATCCCCTCAGTCACTGTGTGGAGAGGGAAAGCTAAACGAAGTTTCACGCGCAGTGAGGTAAGCTGCAAACTCAACAGATCGAATTTGCAGACACGTCCTAACCGCCCTCAATCGTTCGAGCGGTGCAGCGCCGAGAACGTCAGCCCCAGCACCAGACTCGCTACGCCTGCCCCGGCGACCGCTAACCAGCTCCGGTTCTCGCGCAGTTGCAGCAGCGGGCTGGTCTCGATGGCGCGGTCATCAAAGCGCCCATGCGCCTCGTAATCGCCGGGGACGGTTTCCCACAGATTGTTGGGGCGATCCGGGTCGCGCGGCGCTTTGGTCTGCTGCGACTGGTAGCCCGTGCGGCTGAGATACCAGTCGAGGACGCCGGGAAAGAGCTTGTTGGCGAGGATCGCCTGAAACGTCGAACCGCCGACGTACAGCTCGCGCGGGTGATGCTCGGCTGCCCAGACAATCGCCCGCGCCGCGACTTCCGGCTGGAAGATCGGCGGGACGGGCTGCGCCTTGTGCGGCAGCCGACTCTTGACCCAGTCGAACTGCGGCGTGTTCAGCGCGGGCATCTGCACCATCGTCACCGTGACGTGGCTGTGATCGTGCAGCAGCTCGCTGCGCAGCGAATCGTTGAAGCCCTGAATGGCGTGTTTCGAGGCGCAGTACGCCGATTGCAGCGGAATGCCGCGATACGCCAGCGCCGACCCGACCTGCACAATCGCGCCCTTGGTCGCGCGGCAGCATCCGCTTGAGCGCCGCCAGCGTGCCGTAGACGTAGCCCAGATAAGTCACTTCCGTCACCCGCTTGTACTCGGCGGGCGTCATCTCCTTGACGGGTGAAAAGACCGAGGTCATGGCGTCGTTCACCCAGACATCCGGCGCGCCAAACTCGGCTTCGACCCGGCTGGCGGCGGCTTCGACGGCGTCGGCGTCGGCGACATCGGTCGGCAGAACGAGCGCCTTGCCGCCGAGTTCCTCTACCTCGCGCTGCGCTGCCTGAAGCCGCTCCTCATTGCGCGCCACCAGTCCGATGTGCGCGCCGCGCTTAGCGAACTCGCGCACTGTCGCCCGCCCTACCCCGGCGGACGCGCCCGTAATCACGACTACTTCGGCTTTCTTCGGCTGTGTCATGCTGTTGTCTCCTTGTTTGACTTAGCGCTGTGCCGCCGCTTCCGGCTGCTCGATGTCGATCAGGCTGAGACCCATCTCCGGATAATGCCTGCGGCGCAGGTGCGCCGGGGTCTCCTCCAGCACGACCTCCAGCGTCGGTCGCACATGGGCTTCGAGGACGTGCCCGCCGTGCGCCGTGCCGTCGCGCTTGCCGACGACCACGTGCGCGTGAATCTTGGGCTTGCCGTCTTCACTGCTGATGTCGCCGACCAGCGACAGGACTTCGACCTGCTCGTTGATCGGGATTTTCAGATAATCCTTCTTGTCGAAGTCGAAAAAGCCCAGCGTCGCCCGCTGGAACGCCCCAATCGCCGTGAAGTGGCTCGCCAGCAGATCGTTCTCGTCCGCGAAGCGCGTCAGTCCCTCGATGAACTCGTCACCCGCGTCAAAAATCAGGGCATAGGTCTTTTCGCCCTGTTCGCTTGCCAGCAGTTTGGATTTCATCGTCACAACTCCTTTTCTAATCGAATCGGCGCATGGGACAGCAGGCTGTCGGGTGAACTTCAATGAGGTTGATTGCGGGGAGCGCAGCGCCGATTTGGAAAACTGGAAGGTGTCTGTTATAACAATTGTTATATCACAAGGATAGCGCCGAATGATGGGCAGAAGCTAAGAACTTTGTGAGAGCACGCTGCTCTTCGCAGGCGGCTGCACGCGAGATTGAGGAGAGGTTTATGCTTCAGCAGCACAGCGAACACTGGTACAAGCACGCGGTCATCTACGAGCTGGACGTGGAGACGTATATGGATTCGAACGGCGACGGCGTTGGCGATTTCGCCGGGCTGACGCGCACGCTCGATTACATCCACAGCCTGGGCGTGAACACGCTCTGGCTGCTCCCGTTCTACAATACGCCGAACCGCGACAACGGCTACGACATCAGCGACTACTACAACGTCGACTCGCGTCTGGGCACGCTGGGCGACTTCGTCGAGTTCATGCACCGCGCCCGTGATCGCGGCTTCCGCGTGCTGGTCGACCTCGTCATCAATCACACGTCGGATCAACACCCCTGGTTTCAGGCGGCGCGCTCCGACCCGGACTCCCGCTACCACGATTACTACATCTGGTCGAAGGACAAGCCGAAGGACGCCGACAAAGGCGTCGCCTTTCCCGGCGCGCAGCAGAGCATCTGGACGTATGACGAGAAAGCCGGCGCCTACTACTATCACCGCTTCTATAAGTTTCAGCCCGACCTGAACATCGCCAACCCCGACGTGCAGGAGGAAATCCGCAAGATCATGGGCTTCTGGCTCGAACTCGGCGTGGCGGGCTTTCGCGTCGACGCCGCGCCCTTCGTGATCGAACTCAAGGGCTTGAAGGACCCGACCGAGCAGGATCGGGACGATTACCTCGACTTCTTCCGCCAGTTTCTCTCGTGGCGCCGGGGCGACGCCATCCTGCTGGCCGAAGCAAACGTGGCGATGGACAACCTCGACACTTATTTCGGGCAAGGTGACCGGATGCACATGCTGTTCGACTTCATGCTCAACCAGCACCTGTTCGCGGCGCTGGCGGAAAAGACGGCAGACCCGCTGCGCAAGGCGTTCGAGATCATCCCGCCGATTCCGGAGCTGTGCCAGTGGGCGCAGTTCCTGCGCAATCACGACGAACTCAACCTCGCCCGGCTGGACGAGGCGACACGCCAGAAAGTCTACGAACAGTTCGCCCCGGACGAGGACATGCGCCTCTATCACCGGGGGATTCGCCGCCGCCTCGCGCCGATGCTCAACAACAACCGCCGCTGGCTGGAGCTGGCGAACAGTATGCTGCTGACGCTCCCCGGCACGCCCGTCATCCGTTACGGGCAGGAGATCGGCATGGGCGACGACCTCTCGCTGCCGGAGCGCAACAGCGTGCGCACGCCCATGCAGTGGACGGACGCGAAAAACGGCGGCTTCTCGACCGCCGCGCCCGACCAGTTGGTTCGCCCCGTGATCGCCGAGGGCGACTACAGCTATCGTAAGGTCAACGTCGCCAAACAGCGCCACGACGCGGACTCGCTGCTGGCGTGGATGCAGGGCGCGATCCAGATTCGCAACCAGTGTCCTGAATTCGGCTTTGGCGACTGCGAAGTCCTCGACGTGGGCGACCCGCGCGTCTTCGCGCACCGCTGCCGCTGGCGCGACGGTGAAGTCGTCGCCCTCCACAATTTCTCCGACAAGTCGGTGAAGCTCAGCACACCGCTCGCCGACGACGATCACATACTGATCGGGACTGCTCAGCAGCCATCCCGGACGGCAAAGGCATCCACGAGACCGAGCGCGACACCGTCGAACTGGAGCCATACGGCTACCGCTGGCTGCGCGTCGAGCCGAAACACGCGGCGGAATAGCACGCGCCAACGACATTGATCGATTCGGAACCCACCAACGGCATTGTAGGGGCGTTGCATGGAACGCCCCTACATTCTGTACAACCTGATGACACCCTCTCGACACCCAATTCTCTAAGCCAACGTTTATGTGCAAGTCGTGAAATCTTAAAAGAAACGCGGTAATATATTTTGTAAACTTCATTGAGTAACAAACTTGATGGCGAGCATTGATCGCCAGTTCCCTCTTCCAACCGACTTTCGACTCTGGAGAACGCCGACTTTGCTCGTGACACTAGCGAACGGAGCGACTCTATGAGCGATACAACCAGCGACTTTCTGATCAAACGACTTTCCGAATGGGGCATTAAGCGCATCTACGGCTTCCCCGGCGACGGCATCAACGGCGTGATGGGCGCGCTCAACCGCGCCAAAGACGAGATGCAGTTCATTCAGGTACGCCACGAGGAGATGGCAGCGTTCATGGCGTGTGCGCACGCCAAATTCACGGGCGAGGTCGGCGTTTGTATGGCGACTTCCGGTCCCGGAGCCATCCATCTGCTCAACGGCTTGTACGACGCCAAGATGGATCATCAGCCGGTCGTGGCGATTGTCGGGCAGCAGGCGCGCTCCGCGCTCGGCGGCAGCTATCAGCAGGAAGTCGACCTGATCAGCCTGTTCAAGGACGTGGCGCACGAATACGTCCACATGGCAAGCACGCCCGAACAGATTCGCCAGTTGGTGGATCGCGCCGTGCGCATCGCCAAGTCCGAGCGGACGGTGACGTGCATTATCCTGCCCAACGACGTGCAGGAGATGGACGCGGTCGAGACGCCGCCGCGCAAGCACGGCACGATCCATTCCGGCGTCGGCTATTCGTCGCCCTACATCGTCCCTAAAGACAAGGATTTGAAGCACGCCGCCGACGTGCTCAACAGCGGCAAGAAGGTCGCCATGCTGGTTGGCGCGGGTGCGCTCGGAGCGACGGATGAAGTCATTCAGGTGGCGAACATCCTCGGCGCGGGCGTGGCGAAGGCGCTGCTCGGTCGGGCGGCGCTGCCGGACGAGCTGCCCTTCGTGACCGGACCGATTGGCTTGCTCGGAAGCAAGCCAAGCTGGGACATGATGACCCAGTGCGACACGCTGCTGATGATCGGCACCAGCTTCCCCTACTCCGAGTTTCTGCCCAAAGAGGGACAGGCGCGCGGCGTCCAGATCGACATCGACGGCAAGATGCTCGGCATCCGCTACCCCATCGAGGTCAATTTGCAGGGCGACAGCCGCGAAACGCTGCGCAAGCTGATCCCGCTGCTGGAGCGCAAGTCGGATCGGTCGTGGCGCGAGCAGATCGAGAATAACGTCAAGGACTGGTGGGTGACGCTCGAAGAGCGGGCGATGGACGAAGCCAACCCGATCAACCCGCAGCGCCTGTTCTGGGAGCTTTCGCCCCGGCTGCCCGATAACTGCATTATCGCCGCCGATTCGGGATCGTCGGCGGGCTGGTTCGCCCGCGACCTCAAGATTCGGCGCGGCATGATGGCGTCGATCTCCGGCAATCTGGCGACGATGGGCTGCGGCGTCCCTTACGCCATCGCGGCGAAGTTCGCCTTCCCGGAGCGCGTCGTCATCGCTCTGGTCGGCGACGGCGCGATGCAGATGAACGGCATGAACGGGCTGATCACCATCTCGAAATTCTGGCACGAGTGGAGCGACCCGCGCCTGATCGTCTGCGTGCTCAACAACCGCGACCTCAATCAGGTGACGTGGGAGCAGCGCGTCATGGCGGGCGATCCCAAGTTTGAAGCTTCGCAGGACGTGCCCGATTTCCGCTACGACGAGTACGCCGCCCAATTGGGGCTGAAGGGCATCCGCCTCGACCGACCGAAGGACATCGGCTCCGCCTGGGAGCGAGCGCTGGCGTCCGACCAACCGGTCGTGATCAACGCCTACGTCGACCCCGACGTACCGCCGCTGCCGCCGCACATCACCCTCGAGCAGGCGAAAGACTTCACCTTCGCCATGATCCACGACGATCCAGACCGCGCGGGCGTCATCACCCAATCGATCAAACAACTGGTAGGCGACGCTTTGCCGCACCCGGCGAAATAAGCGGGTGTGATCATGCAAACGCAGGCTGAAGACATTCGTGTCGGCATCGGCGACCTTCGTGTGTCCGCTTACCGCGTCCCGACCGACTCGCCGGAGTCGGACGGGACGTACAAATGGGATTCGACCACGCTGGTGGTCGTCGAACTCGACGCTGGCGATCAGCAGGGCATCGGCTACACCTACGCCGATACCGCCACCGCCGCGCTGATCCGCGACAAGCTGGCGGACGTGGTGCCGGGGCGCGACGCGATGGCGATCCCCGGCGCGCGGGACGCTATGATCCACAGCATCCGCAATCTGGGACGCCCCGGCATCGCCTCGATGGCAATCGCCGCCGTCGACGCCGCGCTGTGGGACGTGAAGGCGAAGCTGCTCGGCGTGCCGCTGGTGACGCTGCTCGGCGCGGCGCACGAAAGCGTCCCGGTCTACGGCAGCGGCGGCTTCACCTCCTATTCGAACGAGCAGCTACGCGATCAATTCCAGCGCTGGCAGGACGAGGGTATTACCCGCTTCAAGATGAAGGTCGGGCGCGACCCCGACGCCGACGTAGCCCGCGTGCGCGCCGCCCGCGCAGCGATAGGCGAGGACGCCAGAGCTGTTCGTGGACGCCAACGGCGGCTACAGCCGCAAGCAGGCGCTGGGCTTCGCCGAAGCCTTCGCCGATTTCGGCGTGAGCTGGTTTGAAGAACCCGTCCCCTCCGACGATCTGGAGGGGCTGCGCCTGCTGCGCGACCGCGCCCCGGCGGGCATGGACATCACGGCGGGCGAATACGGCTACGACCTGCCTTACTTCCGCCAGATGCTCGACGCGGGCGCGGTCGACGTGCTGCAAGCCGACGCCTCGCGCTGCGCCGGGATCAGCGGCTTCTTGCAGGTCGGCGCGCTCTGCGCGGCGCGGCTCATGCCGCTCTCGTCGCACTGCGCCCCGGCGCTGCATCTGCCCGCCTGCTGCGCCCTGCCCTGCCTGCGCCACATGGAATATTTTCATGACCACGTGCGCATCGAGCACATGCTGTTCGACGGCGCGCCCGCGCTGCGCAATGGCAATCTCGTCCCCGACCTGTCGCGCCCCGGACTGGGCATCGCGCTCAAGCGATCCGATGCCGCACGCTATGCGATTTGAGGAGAAACATCCATGATCCGAGAACACCCATCCGACACGACCCAGATCGACGCGCAGGCGCTCGAAACGCAGCTCAGGACGCACATTCAGGGCGAAGTCCGCTTCGACCCCGCCAGCCGGGGGCTGTATTCGACTGACGCCTCGAATTATCGTCAGGTGCCGATTGGCGTCGTCCTGCCCACCAGCAACGACGACGTGATCGAGACGGTGCGCCTCTGCCGCGAGTTCGGCGCGCCCGTCCTGTCGCGCGGCGGCGGGACGAGCCTCGCCGGGCAGTGCTGCAACGTCGCCGTCGTCATGGACTTCTCCAAATACATGAACAAGATTCTGGAACTGAACGAAAAAGAGCGTTACGCCTGGGTGCAGCCCGGCGTCGTGCTGGACGACCTGCGCGACCGCGCCGAGCAGTATCACCTGACCTTTGGACCCGACCCCGCCACGCACAATCACTGCACGCTCGGCGGCATGATGGGCAATAACTCCTGCGGCATCCACGCGCTGATGGCGGGCAAGACCGTCGATAACGTCGAGGAGCTGGAAATCCTGACTTACGACGGCTTGCGCCTGCACGTCGGCGCGACCAGCGACGAGGAACTCGAACAGATCATCGCCGAGGGCGGGCGGCGCGGCGAGATGTACGCGCGTATGAAGGCGCTGCGCGACCGCTACGCCGACCTGATCCGCCAGCGCTACCCCAACATCCCGCGCCGCGTCTCCGGCTACAACCTCGATCAACTGCTGCCGGAGAACGGCTTCAACGTCGCCCGCGCCCTGATCGGCTCGGAAGGCACGCTGGTGACGATCCTCGCCGCCAGGCTCAAGCTGGTCGAAAGCCCGCCCAGCCGCACGCTGGTCGTGCTCGGCTACGACGACGTGTACAGCGCCGCCGACCACGTCCCGCAGATTTTGCAGTACCAGCCGATTGGACTGGAAGGCATCGACGACCTGCTGATCGGCTATATGAAGAAGAAGGGGCTGAACGTCGACGACCTCCAACTGCTGCCGAAGGGCAAAGGCTGGCTGCTGGTCGAGTTCGGCGGCAAGGACCGGCAGGAATCCGACGCCAACGCCAACGCGATGATGCAGGCGCTCAAGGGGAGCGATAACCCGCCGTCGATGAAACGCTACGACGACCCGGACGAGGAGCATCAGGTCTGGGAAATCCGCGAGTCCGGCTTGGGCGCAACGGCGCACATCCCCGGCATGAACACGACTCATCCCGGCTGGGAAGATGCCGCCATCCCGCCCGACAAAGCCGGGCAGTACCTGCGCGATTTCCGCAAGCTGCTGGAGCGCTACGACTATGCCTGCGCGCTCTACGGGCATTTCGGGCAGGGCTGCATCCACGTCCGCATCGACTTCGACCTGCGCAGCGACGAGGGCGTGCAGAAATATCTCGCCTTCATCAACGACGCCGCCGATCTGGTCGTCAGCTACGGCGGCTCACTCTCCGGCGAGCACGGCGACGGGCAGTCGCGCGCCGCGCTGCTGCCCAAAATGTTCGGCGCGGAACTGGTGGGGGCGTTCAACGAGTTCAAGTCGATCTGGGACCCGGACTGGCGGATGAACCCCGGCAAAGTGGTCGATCCGTACCAGCCGAACCAGAATCTACGCACGGGACCTACTTTCGACCCCTGGGAGCCGGTCACGTTCTTCAATTACCCCGACGACAAGGGCAAGTTTTCCGAAGCGACACTGCGCTGCGTCGGCGTGGGCAAATGTCGGCGCGAAGGCGGCGGCACGATGTGTCCCAGCTACATGGTCACGCGCGAGGAGAAGCATTCGACACGCGGGCGCTCCCGCCTGCTCTTCGAGATGATCGAGGGCGATGTCGTCCGGGACAAGTGGCGCGACGAGGGCGTCAAAGAGGCGCTCGACCTGTGCCTCGCCTGCAAGGGCTGCAAGGGCGACTGCCCCGTCAACGTCGACATGGCGACCTACAAAGCGGAGTTCCTGTCGCATTACTACGACGGACGGCTACGCCCCATGACGGCTTACACGATGGGCATGATCTACTGGTGGGCGCGCCTCGCCACGCACTTCCCCAGGCTGGCGAACTTTGTCACGCACGCGCCCGTCCTCTCGCAGATCGGCAAGGCGGTCGCGGGCATCGCGCCGCAGCGCACCATTCCCAGCTTCGCCGACGAGTCGTTCACGAGCTGGTTCACCAAACGCGCGCCCCGCAACGTCGACAAACCGCAGGTCATGCTCTGGGCAGATACCTTCAACAATTACTTCTTCCCGGAGGTGTGCAAGGCGGCGGTCGACGTGCTTGAAGACGCCGGTTATCAGGTGATCATTCCGGGGCAGTCGCTCTGCTGCGGACGCCCGCTCTACGACTGGGGCATGATCGAGCAGGCGCAGGGCTTATGGCAGAAGACCATGAGCGCGCTGCGCCCGCAGATCGAGGACGAGATTCCGCTCGTCGGGCTGGAGCCAAGCTGCGTCGCCGCTTTCCGCGACGAGTTGGTCAACCTGTATCCGAATGACGACGCGGCGAAGCGCCTCAGCCAGCAAACCTACATGCTCAGCGAATTCCTGATGCAGAAGGTCGAAAACTACCAGCCGCCGCAGCTTGACCGCAAGGCGCTGGTTCACGGGCACTGCCATCATAAATCCGTGCTCCACATGCAGGACGAAACCGACCTGCTCCACAAGATGGGGCTGGATTTCGAGCTGCTCGACTCCGGCTGCTGCGGCATGGCGGGCGCGTTCGGCTTCGAGCGGGATCACTACGACATCTCGATCAAGGCGGGCGAGCGCGTGCTGCTGCCGCGCGTGCGCCACGCCGACGACGATACGCTGATCATCGCCGACGGCTTTAGCTGCCGCGAGCAGATCGAGCAGACGACCGAGCGGCACGCGCTCCACATCGCACAGGTCATGCAGCAGGCGATCCAGGCACGCCGCGAAGCCGCCGAGACGCCCGTACCCGTCGCCAAATAACCGCCCGTACCAACCGGCACGGACTGAAAGGAGTTTACGACAATGCCACAAGCAATCGGGCGCAGACGCTGGGCGATTGCCGAGGGCTACATCCCCGGCTGGAGCAACGGTCCCGCCCCGCAGATGATCAGCCACGAGGCAGTTTGCCTGCTCAACAGCTCGGATGAAGACGCCCACGTCACCATCACGATTTATTACGCAGATCGGGAACCGGCGGGACCTTACGCGATCACGGTTCCGGCGCGCCGCACCAGACACGTGCGCTTCAACAATCTGGACGACCCGGAATCTATTCCGACCGACACCGACTACGCCAGCGTGATCGAGTCGGACGTGCCGATTGTCGTCCAGCATACCCGCCTCGATTCGCGCCAGGCGGAGAACGCGCTGCTCTCCACCATCGCCTGGGCAGAATGAAGCAAGCATTGACGAAGGCAGCAGTTTTCAGCACATCATTGGAAGACATTGGACTAATCTGCTGAAAGGGATACAATTAACTGTGAAATTTCGTATCTTACGGTTTAGGCGCTGAACATGTCACAAATGTTCCCACGCAGCGCCAACGCAATTGCGCGGCTCTCACTGGTCGGGCTTGCTCTTGCCATTCCCCTGCTTCTGGGTCTGTGGGCAGCCTATAACCAGAGTTCTGCCAATACCGGAGTTGGCGTCGTTCACCAGCAGCCCATCGCCTTCAGTCACGTCATCCACGCCGGGCAACTCGGTCTCGACTGTCGTTACTGTCACACGACGACTGAAAATTCACCCTTCGCAGGAATGCCCACCACCGAGCAGTGCATGACCTGCCACTCGCAGGTCGCGCAGGGTTTCCCCGGCGTGGCGGAAGTCATCGCCAGCCAGCAGTCCGGCACGCCGATTCAGTGGCAGCAGGTCTACCATCTGCCGGATTACGTCTATTTCGACCACAGTATCCACATCAGCAAAGGGGTCGCCTGTGAGACCTGTCACGGGCGCGTCGACGAGATGTCAATCGTCTACCAGGCGACGCCGATGACGATGCAGTGGTGTATCAACTGCCACCGCGATCCCGCACAGTACATTCGCCCGCGTCAGGATGTCGCCCTGATGGGCTGGAGCGCCGACCCCCGGCAGCAGATGACTGGCGAAGAACTGGTTTACGAATACGGAATCAAAACTCAACACCTGACGGACTGTGACGTCTGCCACCGCTGAGCTATAGGGAAGGAGACGACCATTGCCAGATCACATGCCGATGGATGTCACCGAAATCCGCGAGCGGCTGCGCGGTGCTACCGGTAGAGAATACTGGCGCAGCCTGGACGAACTGGCGGACACGCCTGAATTTCGCGCCTTTGTCGAGCGCGGGCTGCCCAACGGCTTTCAAGCCCCGCAGATCAGCCGCCGCCGCTTTTTGCAGCTTGCCGCCGCCTCGCTGGCGATGGCGGGCATGGCGGCGTGCAGCCCGCAGCCGCCGGAGCATCTCGTCCCTTACGTCGTCCAGCCGGAGAACGTCACCCCCGGCGTAGCGCAGTTCTACGCCAGCGCCCACGTCCTCAACGGCTTCGCCAGCGGCATTCTGGTCGAAAGCCACACCGGGCGACCGACGCGCATCGAGGGCAACCCGGATCACCCGGCGAGCCTCGGCGCGGCGGACGTGTTCGCGCAGGCGTCGATCCTCTCGCTCTACGACCCGGAGCGCTCGCAGACCGTGCGCCATCTGGGGCAGGACAGCGACTGGAACGCCTTCGACATCGCGCTGAAGCAGACGCTTGCCAATGCAGCGAACGGTCAGGGCATCCACATCCTGACGCCCGCGACGACCTCGCCTACGCTGGCGGCGCAGCTTCAGGCGTTCACGGGGCAGTATCCCTCGGCGCAGGTCTGGCAGTACGACCCGGTCAATCTCGATAACGTCTACGGCGGCGCGAACATGGCGTTCGGGCAAGCCGTGCTGCCTGTCTATCAGTTCGAAAACGCCGACGTGATCGTCTCGCTGGAAGACGACTTCCTGTTCACCGATCCCGGTCGGCTGCATTACACGCGCGCCTTCAGCGACCGCCGCCGCGTCAGCGCCGACCAGCAGACCATGAACCGCCTCTACGTGGTCGAGGGCACGCCCAGCGTCACCGGCTCGATGGCGGATCACCGCCTGCCGCGTGCGTTCCAGCGATGTCGAGCGCTTCGCCCGCGCGCTGGCGGGGCGGCTCGGCTTGGCGAACGCCGCGCCCGCCGACCTGCCCGATAGCTGGACGCGCTGGCTCGACGCCATCGCCGACGACCTGACGGCGCATCACGGCACGAGCCTCGTGACGGCGGGCATCGGTCAGCCGCCCATCGTCCACGCGCTGGCGCACTGGATCAACGCGCGGCTGGAGAACATTGGCAAGACCGTGACCCCCATCGCGCCGCTCACCGACACGGCGCAGACCGAGTCGCTGCGTTCGCTGACCGACGCCATGAATAACGGCGAAAGTCGCCGCGCTGCTGATCCTCGACGGCAACCCGGCGTACACCGCTCCGGCGGACATCCCGTTCGCCGACGCGCTGCGCAGCGTGCCCTTCAGCGCGCACCTCGGCGCTTACGAGGATGAAACGTCCGCGCTCTGCGCCTGGCATCTACCCATGACCAACGATCTGGAAACGTGGGGCGACGCCCGCGCCTACGACGGCAGCGCCAGCATCCTTCAGCCGCTGATCCAGCCGCTCTACGACACACGCTCGCCGCTGGAGCTGCTCGAACACGCGCTTGCCGACGACCCGCGCGACGCCCTGACCATCGTGCAGGCGTACTGGCAAAACGAGGCTCAGTCGAACGATTTCGATACTTTCTGGCGCACGACACTTGCACGACGGCATCATCGCGGACAGCGCCGCCGAGCCGGTCGCCGTCTCGATTGGCGACGTGACACTGCCCGCCGCGCCCACCGCCGCCGAAGGGCTGGAATTGATCGTCCGTCCCGACCCGACGCTGTGGGACGGCGAGTTCAATAACAACGGCTGGCTTCAGGAGCTGCCCAAGCCCTTCACCAAGATGACGTGGGACAACGCCGCCCTGATCAGCCCGGCGACCGCCGAGCGGCTCGGCGTCAAGAATGAAGACCTCGTCAACCTGAAAACCGCAAACGGAAGCATACAGGCTCCCGTCTGGATACTGCCGGGGCAAGCCGACGACTGCCTGACGGTCACACTCGGCTACGGGCGGATGCATACCGGGCACGTCGGCGCGGGCACGGGTTTCAACGCCTATCCCGTCCTGACCCTGCCCACCTGGTTCAGCACCGGCTTGCAGGTCGAGGCGGCGGGCGGCAGCTACCATCTGGTCACGACGCAGAACCATTTCACGATGGAAGGGCGCGACGACGAGCTAATCCACGAAGCCGCGCTGAGCGATTATCTGCAAGACCCGACACTCGGCTACCACAACAATCCCGAACAATCGCCATCGCTCTACCCCGACTTCCCGCAGGGTGAATATGCCTGGGGCATGAGCATCGACCTGAATGCCTGCATCGGCTGCAACGCCTGCATCATCGCCTGCCAGGCGGAGAACAACATCCCGACGGTCGGCAAGGAGCAGGTCGACGCCCAGCGCGAGATGCACTGGATTCGCGTCGACGGCTATTTCCAGGGCGAAATGGACAACCCGGCGTTCCTGCACGAGCCTGTCCCCTGTATGCAGTGCGAGAAAGCACCCTGCGAGGCGGTCTGCCCGGTGCAGGCGACCGTCCACGACGACGAGGGCTTGAACCAGATGGTCTACAACCGCTGTGTCGGTACGCGCTATTGCTCCAACAACTGCCCCTACAAGGTGCGGCGCTTCAACTTCTTCGACTTTAGCGACCCCGACCTGCGCGTGCTCAACAACCCGGACGTGACCGTGCGCAGCCGGGGCGTGATGGAAAAATGCACCTACTGCGTGCAGCGCATCAGCCGGGCGCACATTACCGCCGACCGCGAGGGGCGGCGCATCGCCGACGGCGAAGTCAAGACCGCCTGCCAGATGGCGTGCCCCGCCAATGCCATCGTCTTCGGCGATATTTCGGACGAGCACAGCATGGTCAGCCAGCTCAAGCAGCAGCCGCGCGATTTCGCCATGCTGGAAGAACTCAACACGCGCCCGCGCACGACCTATCTGGCGAAGCTGACCAATCCCAATCCGGCACTGAGCAGTGAGGGAGCGTGAGCCGATGGCTGTCGAACAAACCCAACCCGGACAGCGCTATGCCCGCGTCAGCGAGCGCATCAGCTCGCTCGTCCTGCGCGAATCGACGCCGCGCGGCTGGCTGATCGGTTTTGCCGTCGCCGTCCTGCTCACGCTGACCTTCTTTGCGATGGCTACGGTGTTGTTCACGGAAGGCGTCGGCATCTTCGGCATCGAAATCCCGGTCGCCTGGGGTTATGCCATCACCAACTTCGTCTGGTGGGTCGGTATCGGTCACGCCGGGACGCTGATTTCCGCCATTCTGCTGCTCTTTCGCCAGCACTGGCGCACGTCGATCAACCGCTTCGCCGAGGCGATGACGCTCTTCGCCGTGCTGATGGCGATGATGTTCCCGGTGCTGCACCTCGGTCGTCCGCAGTATTTCTACTGGCTGATGCCCTACCCCAACACCGAACTGATGTGGCCCCAGTTCCGCAGTCCGCTGGTCTGGGACTTGTTCGCGGTGCTGACCTACGGGCTGGTTTCGCTGGTCTTCTGGTACATCGGGCTGATCCCCGACCTCGCCACCGTGCGCGACCGCGCCAAGCGGCGCTTCGCGCAGATCATCTTCGGCTTTCTGGCGATGGGCTGGCGCGGGTCGGCGCGGCACTGGAATCGCTACCACCAGGTTTATTTCTGGCTGGCGGCGCTGGCGACCCCGCTGGTCATCTCGGTTCACAGCATCGTCGGCATGGACTTCGCCTACGGCTTAGTGCCCGGCTGGCATGGCACGATTTTGCCGCCCTACTTCGTCGTCGGCGCGCTGCTCTCCGGCTTGGCGATGGTGCTGACGATTGCCATCCCGCTGCGCAAGTTCTACCACCTCGAAGACCTGATCACCGACCGGCATCTGGAGAACATCTCCAAGTTTCTGCTGGCGATGGCGCTGCTGATCGCCTACAGCTACGCCATCGAAGTCTTCATGGCATGGTACAGCGGCAGCACCTTCGACGAATTTCTGGTGCAGTACCGCGCCTCCGGTCCCTACGCGCCGCTCTACTGGCTGATGGTCTTCTGCAACGTGATCGCGCCGCAGGCGCTCTGGTTCAAGCGCGTGCGCCACAGCGCGCTGCTGCTCTTCATCCTCTCAATTCTCGTCAACATCGGCATGTGGACGGAGCGCTTCATGATCGTCTCCGTCAGCCTGACGCGCGATTTCACGCCTTCGTCGTGGGGCATGTTCATCCCGACGATCTGGGACATCATCACGGTGGTCGGCTCGATTGGCTTCTTCGCCGCGCTGATCTTCCTGTTCATTCGCTTTCTGCCTGTCATCTCGATCTCCGAAGTTAAGGAAGAGATCGCCCACGAGGAGGAAGGAGGCTAGCTGCCCATGCCGCTCTATGGTTTGATGGCGGAATTCCCCGACGCCGCCGACCTGCTCAAAGCCGCTCACAAAGCGCGCGACGCGGGCTATCGCAAGTTCGACGCCTACAGTCCCTTCGACATCGAAGGCATGGACGACGCGCTCGACATGCACGGGACGCCGATCAGCTACTTCGTGCTGGGCGGCGGCTTAATCGGCGTCTTGTTCGGCTATCGGGATGCAGTATTTCAGCGCCGTCGTCAACTATCCAATCAACGTCGGCGGGCGTCCGCTCAACAGCATCCCGGCGTTCATCCCCATCTCGTTCGAGATGTTCGTGCTCTTCGGCGCGTTCAGCGGCGTGATCGGGATGCTGGTGCTCAACCGCCTGCCCATGCCCTACCATCCCGTCTTTAACGTGATCGACTTCAAGGATGCCAGCAACGACCGCTTCTTCCTGTGCATCGAAGCCGCCGACCCAAAGTTCGACGACGCCGCGACGCGCCAGTTCCTCACCAGCCTGAAGCCGCTGGAGGTCACCGATGTGGAAGCGTAGCGGCAGCTTACTCCTGCTCGGCGTCCTCGCGCTGCTGATGGCGGCTTGCAGCGACACCATGGCGAATCAGCCGAAGTGCCTGCCGCTCGCTGAGGCGAATGCGTCGGGGGTCGGCAACTGCGCGCTGCCGCTGCCGCAGGGCGTCGTCGCCCGCGACGCGGTAGTCGATAACCCCGCGCTGACGACTGGAATAGTCGACAACCAGTACGTGACCGACTTCCCCGTCGCCGTGACGCAGGATTTGCTGCAACGGGGGCAGGAGCAGTTTATGATCTACTGTCGTCCCTGTCACGGCGCGGCGGGCTATGGCGACGGCATCCTGACGAAGTACAACTTCCCCGCGCCGCCCTCGTTCCACACGGATGCTGTGCGCAACCAGGCGCCCGGCTTCTTCTTCAACGTGATTAGCAACGGCATCGGCAACATGTACAGCTACCGGCAGCAGGTCTCCGTGCCGGATCGCTGGGCGATTGTCGCCTACATCCGCGCGCTGCAATTGAGCCAGCACGCGCCCGCCGCCAGCCTGCCCGATAGCGACCGGGGGCAGTTACCATGATGCCGACCATGACGAGAACGCAATCGCTCGCACGCATCCGCCGTGTCGCCATCGTCGTCGGCGTGATCGGCGTTGTTGCCGCCGTGATCGGCATATTCACCGACAGCACGGCTTTCTTTCAGGCGTATCTGGTCGGCTTCGCCTTCATCGCCCACATCAGCCTCGGCTGCCTGTTCCTGCTCATGATCAACCACGTCACCGGCGGGCACTGGGGCATTCCGGTGCGCCCCTATCTGGAAGTCGGCGCGCAGATGATCGTCGTGACGGCGGTGCTGTTCATTCCGCTGCTGTTCGGTCTCGCGCGGATTTATCCCTGGGCGCAGCCGGATACCGTCAGCGCCGATCCGCTGCTTCAGCACAAGAGCGCCTTTCTCAACCCGACCTTTTTCGTGATTCGCGCCGTCGTCTACTTCGCCGTCTGGATTTTCCTGGCATGGCGCATGACGCGCCCAGACACGCCCAAGCGCCCGACGGCGATCATCGGCTTGGTTGTCCACTTCGCGCTGGCGACGCTGGCGTCGATTGACTGGTTCATGTCGCTGGAGCCACACTGGTTTTCGACCATCTACGGCGTGGTCTTTCTGGCGAGCCAGGCATTTACAGCGTATGCCTTCGCGGTCACGCTGCTGATGCTCATGCCGACGCCCGCGCCCGAAGCCTCCGACCGCCAGACGCGCCAGGACCTCGGCAACGTGCTGCTCGCCATCCTGATCACCTGGGTCTACCTGAATTTCATGCAGTATCTCGTCATCTGGGCAGCCGACGAGCCGGAGGAGATTTCCTGGTTTCTGGCGCGCTCGGCGGGCGGCTGGTCGGTCGTCCTGCTGTTCCTGATCGCCGCCAACATCGTCGTGCCGTTCGTGCTGCTGCTCTCGCGCAGCATCAAGAGCCGGGTGCGCAGCCTGTCGCTGGTCGCCCTGCTGATCTTGATCGCGCAGCTCGTCTACAGCTACGTGCTGGTCGTGCCCGCCTTCAACCCGGCTGGAGCGACGGTCGGCTGGCTCGATCTCGTCCTTCCGGTCGGCATCCTCGGCATCTGGATCGCCGCCTTTATCGCCCGCTTGCAGGCGGTTAGTGAAAGCGCCGGAGCCGATGAATCCTGAAGCCAAATCCGAAGTGAGACCTGAAGCGAAGCGTGGACCGTCCGCCCTGCTGATCGTCATGGCGGTGCTCGTCCTGTTTAGCTGCGCAGCGGCGGGAGTCGTCACCGCCTTCCGCTTCCTCAACACCCAGAACTCGACCGAGCAGCAGATCGCCGCCATCCGCGCGAATAACCCCTCGTTCAACCTCGAAAACTCGACGCCGGAGGCGGACGCAGCGGCGTTGGAGGCGACGCAGGAAGCCATGCTGAACGGCTACGCCTGGGTTGATCAGAACGCCGGGATCGCGCGCATCCCGATTGACCGCGCGATGGCACTCGTGCCTACCACCATACTCGTCTACGTTCAGCAGCACACAGCAGCAACGCCAGCTCCCAGCGAGGCAACCGAGAGCACCGAAGCAATCGCGCGTCCATCCAGTCCGGGCGAGGCAGGTGCGGCAGTTCAGCTCACGGGCGACCCCCAGAACGGCGCACAGTTGTTCGCCGTCAACTGCCAGAAGTGTCACGGTCCCAATGGCACCGACAACGTCCCCAACCCCGGCTCCGACGACGGCACCGTCCCGCCGCTCAACCCGATTGACGAGACGCTCATCAGCGCCGACCCGCACACCTACGCCTACAACCTCGACCTGTTCATCGAACACGGCTCGACCCCCGAAGGCAGCAACCCGGAGAAGAAGATGCCCGCCTTCGGCGACGAGGGGATGCTCGCCCCTCAAGAGATTGCCGACCTCATCGCCTACGTCATCAGCCTCAATCCCGCCGTCCACCGCCGAGGCGACCGAGGTGCCGACTCCCGCCGTGACAACCGAAAGCAGCGAAGACATCGCGCGTCCATCCAATCCCGGCGAGGCAGGTGCGGCAGTTCAGCTCACGGGCGACCCCCAGAACGGCGCACAGTTGTTCGTCGCCAACTGCCAGAAGTGTCACGGTCCCAATGGCACCGACAACGTCCCCAACCCCGGCTCCGACGACGGCACCGTCCCGCCGCTCAACCCGATTGACGAGACGCTCATCAGCGCCGACCCGCACACCTACGCCTACAACCTCGACCTGTTCATCGAACACGGCTCGACCCCTGAAGGCAGCAACCCGGAGAAGAAGATGCCCGCCTTCGGCGACGAGGGGATGCTCGCCCCTCAAGAGATCGCCGACCTCATCGCCTACGTCATCAGCCTCAACCCGCCGTCCACCGCCGAGGCGACCGAGGTGCCGACTCCCGCCGTGACAACCGAAAGCAGCGAAGACATCGCGCGTCCATCCAATCCCGGCGAGGCAGGTGCGGCAGTTCAGCTCACGGGCGACCCCCAGAACGGCGCACAGTTGTTCGTCGCCAACTGCCAGAAGTGTCACGGTCCCAATGGCACCGACAACGTCCCCAACCCCGGCTCCGACGACGGCACCGTCCCGCCGCTCAACCCGATTGACGAGACGCTCATCAGCGCCGACCCGCACACCTACGCCTACAACCTCGACCTGTTCATCGAACACGGCTCGACCCCTGAAGGCAGCAACCCGGAGAAGAAGATGCCCGCCTTCGGCGACGAGGGGATGCTCGCCCCTCAAGAGATCGCCGACCTCATCGCCTACGTCATGAGCCTCAACCCGCCGTCCACCGCCGAGGCGACTGAAGCAAGCCCAACCGCCGAAGCAACGGCTCCCTGAGAGCGCGCCGGGGGCGATCAGGAGATCGTCCCCGGCTTTTGAATCCCACAGTCAGGACAGGTTATACTCTCAAAGATCGGCGCTTGCGCTGATCTTTTCGCTTGCGTGCCTGCGCTATTCGGGCAGCAGGATGGTACAATAGCAGTCGGTCAGCCTTTACGAACAAACGGGAAGCTACGGGCAATGGAACAGGAAGCCAATTTCGCTGAGACAGACAGCGCCAATAACAAAACGGACTTCATCCACGAGATTATCGACGAGCACAACCGCAGCGGGCGGTTCAGCGGGCGCGTTTACACCCGCTTTCCCCCGGAGCCGAACGGCTATCTGCACATCGGGCACGCCAAGTCGATCTGGATCAATTTCGGCATCGCCGACGAGTACGGCGGCGGCACCAACCTGCGTTTCGACGACACCAACCCCACCAAAGAAGAGCAGGAATACATCGACTCGATCATGGCGGACGTGCGCTGGCTCGGCTACGAGTGGGAAGAGCTGCGCTTCGCCTCCGACTACTTCGACCAGCTCTACGAGTGGGCGGTCAAGCTGATCCAAGAACGGTAAAGCCTACGTCGACAATCTGTCGGCGGACGAAATCCGCGAATATCGCGGCACGCTCACCGAGCCGGGCAAGGAAAGCCCCTACCGCGACCGCTCCGTCGAGGAAAACCTCGACCTGTTCCAGCGCATGAAAGATGGCGAGTTCCCGGACGGCGAATGCGTCCTGCGCGCCAAGATCGACATGAGTTCGCCCAACCTGAACCTGCGCGATCCGGTGCTGTACCGCATCCTGCACGCCACCCACCCGCGCACCGGCGACAAGTGGTGCATCTACCCGATGTACGACTGGGCGCACGGGCAGAGCGACTCGATTGAGCACGTCACGCACTCCATCTGCACGCTGGAGTTCGAGGATCACCGCCCGCTGTACGACTGGTGTCTCGACCAGTTGGGCATCTTCCACCCGCAGCAGATCGAGTTCGCCCGCTTCAACATCACCTACACGGTCATGAGCAAGCGCAAGCTGCTCCGCCTGGTGCGCGACAAGCACGTGCGCGGCTGGGACGACCCGCGTATGCCCACCCTCTCGGCGATGCGTCGGCGCGGCTTCACGCCCAAAGCCATCCGCGACCTGTGCGCCCTGACCGGTATCTCCAGGTCCAACGGCATCGTCGACATTCAGATGCTCGAATACTGCGTCCGCCAGGATTTGAACAAGACCGCGCCGCGCGTGATGGCGGTTTTGCGTCCGCTTAAGGTCGTCCTGACCAACTACCCGGAGGATCAGGTCGAGGAGTTCGAGGCACAGATCAACCCGGAAGACCCGGACGCCGGAACGCGCAAAGTCCCCTTCTCGCGCGTACTCTACATCGAGCAGGACGACTTCATGGAAGACCCGCCGAGCAAGTTCTACCGCCTCGCGCCGGGGCGTGAGGTGCGCCTGCGCGCCGCCTATTTCATCAAGTGCGAGGAAGTCGTCAAGGATGCGGACGGCAACATTGTCGAGCTGCGCTGCACCTACGACCCCGCCACGCGCGGCGGCGACTCTCCCGATGGGCGCAAAGTCAAGGCGACGCTCCACTGGGTCAGCGCGGCGCACGCGCTCGAAGCCGAAGTACGGCTCTACGATCACCTGCTGACCGTCGCCGAAGCCAGCGAGATGGACGACGACAAGGATTTCACCGACTACATCAACCCCAACTCGCTCGAAGTGATCGAGCGCGCTTACGTCGAGCCGTCGGTGCAGGGCGCTGCCCCCGGCACGCGCTACCAGTTCGAGCGCATCGGCTATTTCGTGGTCGACCCGGACACCACGCCGGAGAAGCTGGTCTTCAACCGCACCGTGACGCTCAAGGACGAGTGGGCGAAGCTGCAAAAGAAAGGCACGGTCGGCTGATTTCGCGCCAATTTTAGAACCGCGTCTTCGCAAATCTACCCTGTGATGTTCTCCATTCCAGCGCCGTTGGGTGACTCCCCCTCAGCCACGTAATGGTTGAGGGGGTTGGGGGGTGAGGTTTCCCGCTTAACCTCTGCGCCGCCGCAGCGCCTGATGGCAAGCGTCACACTCCTGCTGAACGGTCTGGTTCACCATGTAGCCGAATTGAGCCGTGCCATCGGTTGAATGCCCGCCATGACAGCTTACGCAAGTCGCCGCTGTGGACGAATTCGCCTGCCACTCGGCGAGGAAGATGTGCCAGTGGTTGCGAGGTGCTTCCTCCCGCTCTCCTCCCTGACTCCCGCTGGGGACGGTGATCTGCTCTTTCGCCACAAATTGTTGGCTCACGACGTCTTGATGGCACTTCAGGCAGCTCGCATCGCTGATCGGGATGGTCAGGGGTGCGGGCTGCTGCGCGGTGCCGCTGTACCAGAGCAGCGCGTTCCGCGCGCCCATCAATTCGGCGGAAAGCCGCCCCGTGATGCCAGCGCCGGAATGACAGTCGATGCAGATCACCTGCTGAGTCGTGTGGAAGGAAGCCAGGTCGACCGGCTGAGCGGCAATCGACCGCTCGAAATAGGTCGATTCAGGCTGAGTATGGCAGGAAGCGCAAAAGCTGTCGTGCTGCTCTTGGGTCGCTGCGAAGGTGAACCCTGCTATGGTAAAGACGATTCCAAACGCTGCGAGGGCGACCACCACATACAAAATACGAGTTCTCTTTTTCTTTCCTAAATCACTTTTCTTGGGCATTGTATTGTCCTAGATGCGAGGAAGTTGGCTGCCATGAGTGCTCAATGGAGTTATTCGAGCCGGACTTGCGTGGGAGGCAGCCACCGGGTAAATGGGCGAAAAATCCGCCCCAGAATACGTGTATTGTAGCACTCGGCGTGTCGATAACGAGAATTTGCATCTTGAGGTCTTCGGCGGTACGCCAGCCGTGACCACAATCCACCAGGTTACTTTCAGATTGATCCCTTGACAAAGTTTTTAGACTAACCTAAAATACTGTTTAGAATTTACTCCCAAAAACGCTTAGAGGCGACTCGATGGCTCAACAGGCTACCCTCACGCTCGACAAGCTCACCGGAGATCAGGTCGCCACCGTCACCAGACTGACCAGCATCGGCAGCGAGCGCCGCCGCATGATGGACCTGGGTATTCTGCCCGGCGCGACTCTCGAAATCGCCATGCAAAACCCACTCGGCGACCCGACCGCCTACCAGATTCGCGGCGCGATCATCGCGCTGCGCAAGGAACAGGCACAGCTTATCCAGATCACCCTTGATAACCAGAAGGAGCGCTCCGCATGAATGCGCAAATCCCCCTGAGTGCCAACCCGATTACCCCAACCCCGGAATGCGCGACCTGCCCGCTCTTCAACAACGCCCAGTTGGTCAAGCTCGGCATCAATATGGACAACTGGGATTACATCGTCGCGCTGGCGGGTAATCCCAACACTGGCAAGAGCACCGTCTTCAACGCCCTGACCGGTCTGCGTCAGCACACGGGCAACTGGCCCGGCAAGACCGTCGCCCGCGCCGAAGGCGGCTATCTGTACGGCGAGAAACGCTACAAGCTGGTCGACCTGCCCGGCACCTATTCGCTGCTTTCGACCAGCACCGACGAAGAAGTCGCCCGCGATTTCATCCTGTTCGGTCAGCCGACCGTGACGGTCGTCGTCACCGACGCGACCCGCTTAGAGCGCAACCTCAATCTGGCGCTGCAAGTGCTGGAGATCACCGACCGCGTGGTCATCGCCCTCAACCTGATCGACGAAGCCAGGCGACACGGCTTGACAGTTGACGAGCGGCGGCTGGCGCGCGACCTCGGCGTCCCGGTCGTGCCGATGGCGGCGCGCACGGGCGTCGGCGTCCCCGACCTGCTCAGCGCGATTGCGCAGGTCGCGCAGGGACAGTTCCAGACCAAGCCGCACCGCATTCAATACCGCGATCCGAAGGTCGAGCAGGCGGTTGGCACGCTGGTAGCGAAGATCACCGCCAGCTTCCCCAACCTGCCGAACGCCCGCTGGGTGGCGCTGCGTCTGCTCGATGACGACCCCAGCATCGTCAAAGCTGTGCGCGAAGGCACGCTCGGCGCGCTGACGCAGACGACCCCCGTTTCCGAAGACGGCGCGAATCTAGTCGCCTTACAGGCAGTGGGATAATCCGATGGCAGCCAACACGCAGAGTTCTACTCGAAATGGCGGACGCGCTCCGGCAGGATGTCGGCGGTGAGTTCCACGACCATCTGATGGAATCGATCTACACCGACGCCGGGCAAATCGCCGACCGCGCCGTGCTGCGCGAGGGGCAGAAGACGCGCTTCGACTTCGACCGCACGCTCGACCGCCTCGTCACCAGCAAAACGTGGGGCTTCCCGCTCATGCTGCTGATGCTGATGGGCGTTTTCTGGCTGACGATTGCCGGGGCGAACATCCCGTCAAAAATGCTCAGCGATTTCCTGTTGGGGACGGTTTACGGCTGGCTGCACAGCCTCGCCGCCGCGCTCAGCGCGCCCTGGTGGCTCTCCGGCTTTCTGATCGACGGCGTTTACATGGCGACCGCATGGGTAATCTCGGTGATGCTCCCGCCGATGGCGATCTTCTTCCCCTTGTTCACGCTGCTGGAGGACTTCGGCTATCTGCCGCGCGTCGCCTTCAACCTGGATCGCCTGTTCAAGCGCTCCGGCGCGCACGGCAAGCAGGCGCTGACCATGATGATGGGCTACGGCTGCAACGCCGCTGGCGTCGTAGCGACCCGCATCATCGACAGCCCACGCGAACGGCTGATCGCTATCATCACCAACAACTTCAGCATATGCAACGGACGCTGGCCCACGCTGATCCTGATGGGCACGATCTTCATCGGCGCGACCGCTCCGCCCGCGCTGGCGAGCTTCATCGCCGCCACCAGCGTCGTCGCCATCGCTATCCTGGGCGTGATCGTCACGCTGCTGGTCTCGGCATTCCTGTCGCGGACGTGGCTCAAGGGTGAAGCCTCGACCTTCAGCCTCGAACTGCCGCCCTACCGCCCGCCGCGCATCATGCAGACCATCTACACGTCGATGATCGACCGCACCATCATCGTCCTGTGGCGCGCGGTCATGATGGCAGCGCCCGCTGGCGCGGTCATCTGGCTGACCAGCAACATCTTCATCAACGGCACCAGCATCGCCGGGTACATGGTCAACGCGCTCAATCCGCTCGGACTGCTGCTCGGTCTCAACGGCATCATCCTGGTCGCCTACATCGTCGCCATCCCCGCCAATGAGATCATCATCCCGACGATCCTCATGCTGACGCTGACGCTCGGCAAGACCATCGTCGGCGCGCAGGCGGGCGTGATGCTCTCGATGGCAGACGCGCAGGTCTACCAGGTGCTGACGCAGGCGGGCGGCTGGACGCTGCTGACCGCCATCAACCTGATGCTGTTCAGCCTGCTGCACAACCCGTGCAGCACGACCATCCTGACGATCTGGAAAGAGACGAAGAATCTCAAGTGGACGGCGGTCGCCACGCTGCTCCCGCTGACGCTGGCGTTCGGCGTGACCTTCTTCACCGCGACCATCGCGCGGCTGCTCGGCTGGGCATAACCGTCCTCACCTGAAATCTCTCGTAGGGGCAGACCTGTGTCTGCCCTTTTTATTTGCCCGCCGCCAGCGTCCGCATAATCTGCTCGTAGTGCGCGTCGCAGTGATCCGAGTACGTCACCACCAAATCCTCAACCGTGATGTCGCCGATTTCCGGGTGCAGCCCGGTTCGCGCCCACTGCGCTTCCGTCAGGCTCTCGAACAGATTGCACCAGCGCTCGTGCAGCCCTTCGAGGATCAGCAGCGAGGCGCGGATCGGCGTCCGCTCCACGTCGGGCAGCAGCGCCAGCGCGTCCTGATCGTAGGGCTTGAGCGTCGGGTGGTCTTCGGTAAGCATCAGCTTCAGGCGAATAACGCTGTTCATGTGCGAATCCGGCAGGTGATGGACGATCTGCTGCACCGACCACTCGCCGGGGATGTAAGCGGTCATCAACTGCTCGGCGCTCAAATCCTGCACGACTCCGGTCAGCCTGGCAGGAAACTGCCGGATGATGTCGATCCGTCGCTGACGTTCTGCTGGTGTGAGCATGAGTATCCCCCTGATCACGGGTAGAGGCACGGCGCGCCGTGCCCGTGTTGAACGATGTTCCTCAGATACAAATGCGGCGGCGAAATCTCATGTTTTAAGGATAGGGAAGTCTGGAAGCCTGTAAACATGCCACCGAAACCAATCCGGCGCAGCATACCGTTCGAGCGGGTTTGCGGTTACAATCGTCGTGGAAATCATGGAGGAACGATGAACGAACCACCCAATCCCGTCAACCGCAAGGCGCTGTCGCGCGCCAGCATCGCCGGAGGCATCCTTGCCGTCGCCGGGATTATCCTGTTCGTCGTGGTCTGGATCGTACTCGGTCAGGCGGGCATGACGCAGCTTACCCGCCTGTTCATTTCGCTCTGCCTGCCGCCCGCGCTCATCGCCCTGGTGATGGGCATTTACATGCTGGTCGCCCGCCCGCGCTTGTAAAAGCGATAGACGATCACCACCGGCGCGCGGTTGAGCATCGGCTCGTGAACCGCGTCGATCAGCAAGCCTGCCTGCGCGCCCGCCCGCTGATAGTCGGCGTACAGGTGCGGATAATGCTCGACCGCATAGGCGCGCCCACCCGGTGCGCGGAAGCTGCGCTGCTCGCCTCTCAGGGCGATGAAGGGGTGTACGTCGCTGATCAGCGCGACGCCGTCCGGCTTGAGCACCCGCGCGATCTCGTCCAGCGAGCGCTGCAAGCGCGGCAGATGTCCGAGCGCCAGCCCGCACAGCACCACGTCAACCGATTCGTTCGCCAGAGGGATGGCTTCGCTGGTCGCCAGCGCGCGCTGACGCAGCGCGTTCGCCGCCAGCATCGCCGGGCTGTTGTCGACGCCGATCACACGGCGCGCGCCCTGCTCCTGCGCCAGCAAGCCGTAGCGCCCCGTCCCGCAGGCGAGGTCGAGCACCACCTGCCACGCCAGCGAGGGCATGAGATTGACCATCGCCTGCTGTTCCACCTGCATCAGCACGTTGTGCGCCTGCGGCGGATAACTTGCTGCCCATAGATCATACGCCGCCAGGCTGGGAAGCGTGCGCAGCCTGCGCCAGCGAAATAAGCTGCGGTACAGCTTTCCGGTCAGTCTCATAAATGCCCAGTATGCCGTTGTCTGCTCGCGTGAGCGGGCGGCAACGGTCAGCCCATACGCCCGTGCAGGTCGGGAACGTAATACTCGTTTTCGATCTTCGCTTCCTGATCCTGGACGGTCTGCGTGACCGTCGCCAGAATCACCTGATCCGCCCACAGCCGAAAATGGCGGTCGCTGCCGTTCAGGTGCAGGCGCATTCGCTGCGGCAGGCACAGCCACATGTAGGCGATGTGCCGACGTTCCTCGCGCGTGGTGCGAGCGCGCAGATCGGCATACCAGCGCGGAAACGCCAGAAAAATCTCCGGGTGCATACTCATTTCGGCGCGGCGGTCGCGCGCGAACGCGGCGAGCAGCAGGAAGATCACGCCCAGAATCAGCGGCGGGTAGCGCGGCGCGACGACTTCGCTGAACAGCACCCCGCCGAAGATGGCGAACAAGCCCATCCCCAGCAGCAGCGGCGGCAGCAGGTGGAACGAGTCGTCGCGTTCGGCGTACTGCTCAAAGGAGCGCAAGACCGGGTCTTTGTACAAGCCAGCAGCGATCAGGATAATGGCGATCAAGAAGCCAGCGCTCATCAACGTGAAAATAAGCACCAATACCATCGCACTACATCCTCACCAGCAAACGCGCTCCCTTATGTAATGGACAAACGCAGGAACGGCATTCGGCGCGCGCTGCCTGCCGGTAAGCGCGGCGCAGGTCGAGCGCTTCGGGGGTATTGATCGCGGCGCGCAGCCCGCCGCCGTTCAGCTTGCCCATCGTCGGCAGGAAGTAACATGGACGCAGCGATCCATCGACTTCGACGACAGCGGAGAGATGCGGCGCGTTGCAGCGCACGGTAGGAAATTCGTCCTGCCCGATGACCGCGCCGAAGTAGCTGACCATGCGGCGCAGCTTGGCGGGCAATTCGGCGATCCGCCCGCTGGCGAAATCGTCGGCGAAGCGCAGCTTCGACTTCGTCCAGCACCCGCGCCAGTTCGGGGATGTCGTCCGCCGTCAGCGCCGAGGCGGGCGGACCATGCTCAATCGGCGCGCCCGCGCCCATGTTGGCGATCAGCGGAACGTCGCTTTGGAAGCGATTACCGAAGGCGAACGGATTGCTCACGTCGACGGTCAGGAAGCTGATCGAAGTCACGTCCGCCGCTTTCGCCGCCGCGATGATCTGCGGGATTTCGCGGTAGTTGGCGCGCTGCACCGTCGTGCGCGTCGTCACGGGCAGCCCGCCCGCGCGCACGAGGCGAATTCCGTCGAGGATCAGGTCGAAGCCGTCGACGCCGCGAATCGCCTCGTAGGTCGCCGCCGTGCCGCCGTCGAGGCTGACGATCACCTCGTCCACGCTCGCCAGCACCGCGTCGATCTGCTTGCGCAGCAGCAGCCCATTGGTCAGCAGCGTGACGCGCGTCCCTTCCGCCCGCAAGCGCTGCGCGATGGTGTGCCACTGCGGGTGCTGCATCGCTTCGCCGCCGCTCAGGACAACCTGGCGCACCGCCAGCGCCCGCAGCTCGCCCGCAATCGCCTCGACCAGCGCCATGTTCATGTTGCGACGCGGATTTCTCCAGATGTCACAGGTTGCACACCTGCTATTACAGCCGTCCGTAAGGTACAATACCAGGATAGGCAGTGTGCGCAATTGATCGCTGACCAGATTCGGGAGATGTTTCACGCTCATAGCGCCAGTATAGACCGGATTAGTATCCGTTACAAACCCCGAACAATTGTTTTGGTCAATGTGATCGCGGGCGTTCCATGCTAAAATGTGTCGAAATTCCAACGCTCGGTTAAAATAGCTCTATGTTAAACCCTGATTTCTTAAAGAACGGTCCCGGTCCCCAACTCAACTTTCTGGAAAAGCCCGACGCCAGCCAGATCGCTGAGACGTTGGTCGCATTCGCCAACACGGAAGGCGGCACGCTGGTGGTTGGCTTGAAGGAAAGCGGCGAGACGGCGCAGAAGGTCGAGAACGAGACGCTGGCGACGGCGCTCAAGGAAGCCGATGCGCTGTGCAGCCCGTCGATTGTCACCGGGAACTGGGAGCCGGTCGAGATGGAGAGCGGCAGCACGGTCTACGCGCTGCGCGTCCCCCGCAGCATCGAGCTGCACGCCCTCGCCGACGGTCGCGTGCTGATCCGCACCGACCACAACAACCGCCCGCTCGGCGGGCAGGAAATCCTCAAGCTGGCGAGCGCCAAGAGCACCGGCGACTACGAATCGGAACCCGTCCCCGGCGCGACCAAAGACGACTTCAGTCGCAAGATGATCGACGAGTACATCGCCAAGCGTGCCGAACGTACCAAGCGCCCCTATAACGGCAAGATCGAAGACCTGCTGCGCGAGATCGGCGCGCTCAACTCCGCCGAACGCCCGACAGTCAGCGGAATCTTGCTGTTCTGCGAGTTCCCGCAGCACTGGCTGCCGCAGAGCGGCGTCGTCTTCGCCAAGTTCGTCGGCAAGACGCCGCGCGGCGAAAACGGACTCGCCGGGTACTCGCGCCGCGAAGAACTGGCTGGTCCCGTCCCCCGCCTGATCGAATCCGCCTGGAATCTGATCTGGAGCGAAATGGCGGTCAGCGCGGTCGTCAAGGGGCTGGAGCGCGAAGAAACCTTCGAGTATCCGCAGTTCGCCGTCCGCGAAGCGATTGTCAACGCCATCTGCCACCGCGACTATCGCATCAAGGGACGGCGCATCGAAGTCCGCATGTACTCCGACCGCCTCGAAGTGATCTCGCCGGGCGGCTTGCCCGGATTCATCACCGTCGAAAACATCGTCGACGAGCATTTCAGCCGTAACCCGCGCATCGTCAACGGCTTGTTCCAGTGGGGCTATATCGAGGAGCTTGGGCTGGGCATCGACCGCATGATGGAAGTGATGGAGCAGGCGGGGCATCTGCCGCCCAGCTTCGACGCCCGCCCCTACAGCTTCGCCGTGTCGCTTTACAACTCGCGCGAGAAACAGGTCGTGCCGGACTGGGTGCGCAACACCAACCACCGGCAGGCGCGCGCGCTTCAGTACATCCGCGATCACGGCTCAATCACCAACCGCGAGTATCGCTCGCTCTGTCAGGGCGTCTCTGCTGAAACGCTGCGCCTCGACCTCGCGGATATGGTCGAGCGCGGGATTTTGCTCAAAGTCGGCTCGAAAAAGGGAACGTACTACATCCTCAAGTAGACGGCGTATGTATCTCCGCGCTCGACAGACCGTTTGTGATGATGAAAAGGCGGTGTTATGTCCGCGCTCGAACAGGAAATTTACCAGAAATTCAAGCAGTTGGATAAAGCGGCGCAGCAGCGGGTGATCGCGCAGCTCGAACAGGAAGCCCACTCAGACACGGAGACTCTGGAACCCATGTCGCTGAAGGAATGGATCGCTTGGGCACACGATTTCGGCGAATACATCCATAACAAGTATGGCAGCCTGCCGGATAACTCCGTTGATCTGTTGAATGAAGCCAGAGAGGAACGCCTGAATGACCTCATGGGTGGTAATTGATTCAGGGTTACGTTTAGCGATTACCCTGAAGGAAACCCATGCTGTAAAGGCGGGCGCGCTACTGGACTGGTTAGCTGAAAACCAATATCAGATTGCCGCTCCATATCTCTTCCGTTATGAACTGGTTTCGGTTATCCGTAAACACATTTATCGCGGCAGTATTACGGTCGATGATGGCTCTGCTTTAGTGCAAGGCTTATTACGCGAGCCTGTCGAAATGTTCACGAATGAGGCGCTTTTACCTCGTGCGCTGGAACTGGCAACGCAATACAATCGTCCCACCGCCTACGATTTGATCTACCTGGCGCTGGCTGAGCAGCTTGACTGTGAGTTTTGGACAGCAGACTTGAAGTTGTACAACGCGGTCAGCAGCGGATTAACGTGGGTCAAGTGGATCGGGAATTTCTCGCTGCCGCATCCTCAAGAGGAGTCCTGAGCAGTCAGCTCCGTACCACGTCCGCCTCCACCCCGATCAGCCGCTTGAGCATCGCCTGAAAGCGCTCCGGCGATCCGCTCGTGAAATAGCGATTCGCGCCCGACGCAGGATTCGCGCCCGGCGGCAGCACGCGCGCCACCTGCCGCGCCACCGCCGCGCCCGGATCGACCAGCGGAATAGTCGTCATCTGTTCCAGATTCGCTCTCAAAAAGGGGAAATGCGTACACGCCAGCACGATCTGATCCGCTCCGGCGGCGACCAACGGATCGACGCAGCCGTGTAAAATCTCGGCGCTCCGCGGCGTATCCTGCGTGCCCTGCTCGACCATCGTCACCAGTTCCGGCGCGACCCGCGTGATCACACGCACATGTGCCGCATAGCGCGCGACCACACGCCGGTAGAGCGCGCCGTCCGCCGTCGCCTGCGTCGTCAGCACGCCGATCACGCCGCTCTGCGTGGCTTCGGCGGCGGGCTTGACGGCAGGCTCCATCCCGACGAAGGGAATCTGCGGGTAGCGGGCGCGCAGATCGTGCAGGCTGGCGGCGCTGGCGGCGTGACACGCCAGCACGATCACCACCGCGCCACGCCGGATCAAAAAATCCGCGATACTTTCGACGTATTCGCGGATTTCGTCGGCAGGACGCGGACCGTAGGGCAAATGGGCTTGATCGGCGTAATACAGCGTCGGGATACCCGGCAGCAGGCGGTGAATTTCGCGCAGCACCGACAGCCCGCCGACGCCGGAGTCCAGCACGCCGATGGCGATGTTAGCTGGCGAGTCTGCGGGCGTGCGCGCGAGCCGCGCTGTCACGGGCTGCCTCGACGAACAACTCAAACAGGTGCCGCATCCGCTCGTCGTTGGTGTACAGGTCTTCGGGATGCCACTGCACGCTCAGGACGAAGCGCTTGTCCGGCGCTTCCAGCGCCTCGATCACCCCGTCGGGCGAATAGCCCGTGATCACCACGCCGGGCGCGGGGCGCTCGACCGACTGATGATGCAGGCTGTTCACGTCTACGTGCGTGCTGCCGAGGATCGACGCCAGATGACTGTCTGTGTTGAGCGCGACGTCGTGCTGGATCGTGCTGCGCGGCAGTTCGTCGGGCGTGTCATGCACGAACTCGGTCTTCACTTCCGAGGGAATGTCCTGAATCAGCGTGCCGCCGAGCGCCACGTTGATGACCTGATGCCCCCGGCAGATGCCGAAGAGCGGGCGGTCGTCGGCATACGTCCAGCGCGCCAGCGTCAGTTCGAGCGAGTCGCGCGCATCGTCGATCACCTTCGTCTCCGGGTGACGCAGCGCGCCGTAATACGACGGGTCTACGTCGGGTCCGCCGGGAAGCAGCACCGCGTCTACTCGTTCGTACAGTTCGCGCAGGACCGCTTCGTCCAGCCCGGTCGGAATGTACACCGGCAGCCCACCGGCGTCCGCGATTGCCCAGGCGTTCCGGGCATACGAGGCGTGATAGGGCTTGCCGAACTCGCGTACGAAATCAGCCGTAGTGATTCCAATCAGCGGTCGCACAGTTTAGCGTTTTTCCTTCAGGCGAGCCGCCTTGCCACGCACGTTACGGAGATAGTAAAGCTGCGCGCGGCGCACTTTGGCGCGGCGCACCACTTCGATCTTTTCGATGCGCGGGCTGCGCAGCAGGAACGTGCGCTCCACCCCCACCCCGTGCGAGGCGATGCGGCGCACGGTGAAATTGGCGTCGTTGCCGCCGCCGCGCACGCGGATCACGATGCCCTGAAACACCTGGATACGCTCGCGGTCGCCTTCGATCACCTGCACATGCACCTTGACCATATCACCCGACGCAATGTCAGGATGACCGCGATCCGGTGCCTCCAGAGAACTCATCAATTCTGCTCTATTCACGATGACCTCCAAAAAAGAACGCCCGCAGGCGCACTTGTTTCTCGCTGTATGACCGTAAAGGTCGCATTATATCACGCCCGAATATCCGCTCACAAGGGCGTTATCGCCGTGAATCCACCCGATTTACACTCCCATCCGCCGGGCGTAGCGCAGCAGCCCGGCAACACTCTTGCCGTCGGCGATCTCGCCGCTGTCGATCATCGCCAGCGCATCCGCCAGCGAGGCGCGCTCCACCTCGATGAACTCGTCGTCGTCGTGCGCAAGGCGCGACTCGCTCAGTTCGCTGGCGTAAAACAGGTGGATGAACTCGGTCGTGTAGCCCGGCGCGGTGTAAATCCCGCCGACGCCTTCCAGCTTGCCGGGTCGATAGCCGGTTTCCTCTTGCAGTTCGCGCTCGGCGCAGTCGCGCGGGTCTTCGCCGATATGGAGCGTCCCCGCCGGAATCTCCAGCAGGATTTTGTCGGCGGCGGTGCGGTACTGGCGCACGAACAGAATATTCTGGTCATCGTCGACGGCGACGATAGCGACCGCGCCGGGGTGCTGGATGATCTCGCGCCGCGCTTCGTTACCATCGGGCAGACGCACGTCCAGCAGGTCGAGCTTGATGATGCGTCCGTCGTAGATTCTCTCCGAACGCAGCGGCACTTCTTTCACGTGAATTTCTCCTCACGAAACGTATAGGGGCGCTGCGCTGCGCCCCTACGAATGTGACTGTGCGAATAGTCAGCAGTCGATCCCGCTTACGGAATATACAGCGTCTGCCCGATGAAGATCAGGTTGACGTTCTGAATCTGGTTGAGCGCGGCAATCGCGTTGACGGTCGTCCCCCATTGCAGCGAAAGCCCGAACAGCGTATCTCCCTGCTGGACGACGTAAGTGCCGCTGCCGCTGCCGGGAGCAGGCGTCGCGCCGGGAACGCCCGCGCTAGGGATGCTGGTCGGCGGCGGCACGTAGCCGGTGGTGCCGCAGCCGGGGATGATCAGGCGGTCGCCCACGTGGATCAGGTTCGGGTTGACCAGATGAGTCGCCGCCGCGATGTCCGTATAGCTGACGCCGAACTTGATGCCGATGCGGTACAGATTCGGGTCGCCCTGCTGCACCTCGTAAACGCAGTCCGCCCCGGAGGGAATGGGACCCGAAAGCGTAAAAGTCGGCAGAATGGGCGCGGCAGTCGGGATGCCAAAAATCGCCTGCGCGGTCAGCGTCGCCGGGACTGCCGCCGTCTCCGTCGCGCGCCGCACGGTATCAGTCGCCTCCAGCAGCAGCGGGTCGATGGTCGGCGCATCAAGCGGCTGCACCTGCAGCGGCGGCGCGCCCTGCGTTTCCAGGTAGATCGCCGTTGCCGTCAGGAAAATCGGGTCAAGCTGGTCGTTGGGCAGCATGGCGACCTGCGTCCCGGCGTCCAGAATGATGATGCTCTCGGTGTTGGTGGGCAGCGCCAGCAGCTCGGTAGGCGTATCGGTCGGCAGAAAAATCGGCGTATCAGTGGGGATTGGCGTGAACGTGGGGATTGCCACGTTCGCATTGGTCGCTTCGAGACTGCCACCCGCAGGCTGGAAACAACCGGCAGCCGTAAGCAAGAGGACGACCCAGCCAGCCAGCCACAACCTGCGCCTCAAATGGTCGTGCATTCAGGAAACCTCCTCAGGCAAGCACGAAGCGACAACTATATAGTTGTGATTATACTGGAGTTTCCCCTCCGCACAAACGCGGGCAGCCCGCTACGATTCCGGTTCCATCTCCTTCAACGGAAGCTGTACGGTGACGGTGGTTTCGCCGCCGGGGATGCTGTCGATGGTCAATTCGCCCCCGTGAAGCTCCGCCAGTCGCTTGCAGATGATCAAGCCCAGCCCCGCGCCCTGCTGCTCGTGGATGCGCCGCTCGAACTGCATGTACGCGCCCACCCGCGCGACCTGCTCCTGCGTCATGCCGCGCCCGTCATTGCTGATGGACAGCATGTAGAAGTCGCCTTCGGGATAGGCGTTCACGCAGACGGGCTTACCGGACGACGAGAATTTCAGGGCATTGTCGACCAGTTCTTCGACGATCTTGCGCAGGTAGTCTTCGCCGATAGCGACCGCTTCGGTATCCTGTACGTTCAGTTCCAGGTCGTCGTCTCGCTCCACCTGCTGCGCTTTCTGGACAGCGCTGTGCTCGATGGTCGATTTCGGATAGACGAGGTAGTTGTTCTTGAGAAACTCGTGCTGGCGATGATCGGTCATCATCAGCTCGGTGTGCGTGTAAACCAAAAAGTTTTCGATCAGGCGGTACAGGCGCAGCGCCGACATGTTGATGTGCCGCGACATCTCGGCGATGTGCTCGGCATCCATAATATCGCTGTCCGTCATCAGCAGGTCGGAGAAGCCGAGGATCACGTTCAGAGGCGTGCGCAGTTCGTGCGGCAGCGCCATCATGATGTTCTCGCGCAGGTCTTCCAGGTGGCGTTCGGCAAGCTGAGTGACCACGTCGCGCTTGCGCAGGCGCGTGCGAACAGTCGCCAGTAATTCCGCCGCGTGGAAAGGCTTGGTCAGGAAGTCGTCGGCGCCCAGTTCCATCCCCTGCCGCATGTCCATCCGGTCGGTTCGCGCGGTCAGGAAAATGAACGGGATCGTCGCCGTCGTCGTGTCCTTGCGCAGTTCTTCCAGCACTTCATAGCCATCCATCTCCGGCATCATGATGTCGCAGATGATCAGATCAGGAAGATGTTCGCGCGCGCGCTGCACACCGATGAGTCCGTTTTCCGCTCCAATTGCCTGAAAGCCTTCAAAGCCGAGCATTTCCAGGATGTCTTTCCGAAGCGAGTGTGCGTCTTCGACCACCAGAATCTTCTTCATTGCAACTTTTCTTTCACTGCTAGGTTTGGTAGGATTACAGTGAACACAGTTCCCTTCCCCAGTTGGCTGTCAACTGTCACTTCGCCGCCGTGCAGTTCGACCGCCTGCTTGACGATGGCGAGACCCAAGCCCGTCCCCGAAATGTGATCGACATTCTTCGCTCGATGGAACGCCTCGAACAGGCGCTCCTGATCCTCACGAGGAATGCCAATTCCCTCGTCTTTGACCAAAAGTACAGTGCGCGTGGTGTTGCAGGTAACGTTGATCTGTATTGTACTGCCAGGTGGAGAATATTTGATTGCGTTGGACAGCAAATTGGTAATAATGCGTTCGATCAGTTTGCGGTCGCCGTAAACACTGGTGCAGTTCCCCTTGCAGTTGACTTCGATGCGGTGCTGAATGCCGATGCCCTCGCTGATCTCGTGAACCAGCTCGCGCGCGAAGCTCTGAAGATCGATCAGTTCGGGATCGAATTCCTTGAGTTCTTCGCCCTTGCTGATCGTCAGCAGGTCGTCCAGCATCACGGCGATGTTGCGCACTTCCTTTTGCAGACGGCTGAGCTTCTCGTCGCGCTGCTCGTCCGACATCTTGTTGCCATAATTGCGCAGGAGATCGCTGGAAGTCAGGATGACCGCCAGCGGCGTGCGGAACTCGTGCGACGCGCGGGCGATGAAGCGCGATTTCAATTCGTTCAGCTCGCGCTCCTTCTGGAGTGACTCGCGCAGTTCCAGTTCCAGCCGCTTGCGCATGGTGATGTCGCGCAGGCTGCATACGATGCTCGTGACCTGCTCCGGCGCGCTGATCACCGGCGACAGCATCACGTCGGCGTCGAAGGTTAGCCCGTTCGAGCGCCGCGCCAGCAGCTCCAGCCGCTCAGGATTGCGCTTGTCCAGCACGCGATCCAGCGCCTGCGCCAGCGCATCCTGATACGCGGGATCGACAACCTCGCCGAGCGGCTTGCCAAAGGATTCGTCGCCCTGGTAGCCGAACATCATGTCGAAGGCGTGGTTCCCCTGTTGAATCGCGCCGTTGGGACGCGCCAGCAGGATCGCGTCGCTGCTGTGGTTGAGGATTGCCTCGACGCGCTCCTTGACGCGGTTCAGTTCGCCGGTGCGTTCCTGGACGCGCTCCTCAAGCTCCTCGGCGTAATGCCGAATTTGCGAATAGAGCTTCACGTTTTCGAGCGCGGTGGCGGCGCGCTCCGCGAAGACTTCCAGAATGCGCACGTCGTGCTCGTCGAAAGCGTTGTACTCGGCGCTCTGCATGTCGAGCACGCCGATGATCCGCTTGGGCGTGCGCATCGGGATCACCAGCTCGGAGCACGTGCCCTGATTGTTGGAGGCGTAGCGCGTGTCGGCGTTGACATCCGGCGCGTAGATCGTCTTGCCGCTGCGCACGGCTGCCGGGACCAAGCCCGGTCCGTCCAGATAGAGCGTTTGCATCGCGTTGACGTGGAACGCGCCGGTGCGCGCGACTCGCACCAGTTCGTCGCTTCCTTCCTCGATCAGCAGCACGCCGCAGTCCAGCTTGCCGAACTCGTTGACGACGACGCGCACGATCTCTTCGCCAATGTCGCTCATTTTGTCGGAAGTGAACAGATTGGTGGCGTAGAGGAAGTCGGTCGCCTTGTGCAGGATGCGCATCTCGACCGCATCCCGGTAAATGGCGTCGTAAAGCTGGGCGTTCTCGATGGCGATTGCCGCCTGATCGGCGAACACGCGCAGCCGCTCGGCGTGTACCGGGGTGAACGTGTTCGGCACGTCGGAATCGATATTCAGGAACCCGATCACGTGGTCGTAGGCGCGGATCGGCGTCCCCAGATACGACCGCACCCAGGGCAGCATCAGCGAATCCGTCCAGAGCGGATCATTGGCGGTATCAGCAGATAAATAGGACTGAGCCGTGGCAAGCATCTTGCGATAGGTCGGCATGTCGTAGGGCGAGAACGTCGTCCGCTCCAGCGTGATTTCTTCATCCTGCGTATACCCGCGCGAGAAGCCAACGCGCGCGCGATCCCCTTCGATCAGGATGATGTTGGCGGTCTTGTTGGGCACGACCCGCCCCAGGTGTTCGAGCAGCAGCCGCATGACCGCCTGCGGATCGAGCGTGCGTGTGAGCGCGGCGACGGTGTCGCGCAGGGCTTCCGCCAGCTCGCGCTGTTCGCGCAGCGCCGCTTCCATTTCGCGGCGCTTGCTGATGTCGCGGATGACCGTGATGTGTCCGGCGGCGCGACCCGCCTCATCGAGCAGCGATTTCACGGTCACTTCCACCGGCATACGCTCGCCGTTGAGCTTGATGTGAACGCCCTCTCCGCGCCAGCCTTCCTGCGCGGCATCGGTGACCACCTCCGAGCGCTGCTCCGGTGTGAAGCCTTCGATCTGGTAAACCTGATCCAGCGGTCTGCCCAGCACATCCTCCGCCAGACGACCGTAGACCTGTTCCGCTTCGGGATTCCAGTAGATCACGTTCGAATCGCTGTCGACCGCCACGACGGCATCCGCCATCTGCGAAAGAATCTCGCCCTGAAAGGCGACCTGCTGCTCCAGCACCGCCTGGCGTATCAGCAGGCGCGCGCGGTTCAGCAGCAGAGTCGGCGCGGCAGGCTTGACGATGCAGTCGTCGACCTCCGCCTCGAAGAAGGCGTCCATCGCTTCCGCGTTTTCAAGTGTGACCAGGATGAAGATACGACGCAGCCCCGGCGTCGCTTTCAGCGTCCGGCAAAGATCAAGCGCGCCAGGGAGTTCGCCGGACAGAATGATCAGATCGGGGTGAAGCTGTTGGCACGTTCGCAGGCAGCTTGCGCTGTCCGCCGCCTCGATCACGGTCAGGTTTTCTGCGCCGAGCGCCTCGCGCAACTCTGGCTGATCGTCAGCGATCAAGACGACCGCAGGTTTTTGAGGAGTACTCACCATTTGCAGGCGTCCACAATTCTCACCATCAGCGATGGACCGAACGCTTGGAGAAATCTAATCCTTATGATACATGAAAGAAAAGCGTTTTGACGTAAAGGAACAGCCATGAGAAAGACGTGCGGAAAAATTTCACAAAAGTGTGGCTGGGGGTCGAAACGCCGCCGCAGACGGTTGTTTCGGCGGGGAAAACGGCGCTAGAGCACGGACGCCGCCGCCAGCAGCAGGATGATGATGCCCGCCACGATGCGGTAGTAGCCAAACGAGGTAAACGTGTGCCGGGAGATATAGCGCAGCAGCCATCCGACCGCGAACCAGGCGACGATCCCCGAAACAATCGTGCCGATGGCGAGATAGACCAGATCGCCGCTGTGAATGTCCTTGAGGCTCAGCAGCAGGTCGACGACCGTCGCCGCGCCGAGCGTGGGAATCGCCAGATAGAACGAGAAGCTGGTCGCCGTCTCACGGTCCAGCCCCGACAGCATCCCGCCGAAGATCGACGCCGCCGCGCGCGACACGCCGGGGATCAGCGACAGGATTTGAACCACGCCGACCACGAACGCCTGCCGGAAGCTGACCTGCATCAGCGCGTCCGGTCGTCTGCGCTTCCCGGTTGCCAGCGACCGCTCGATCACGATGAACAGGATACCGCCGACGATCAGCGAAATGGCGACCACCACCGGAGAAAACAAATGATCCTTGATGAAGCTGCGCGTCGCCAGCCCGACGACCGCCGCCGGGATGAAGGCGATCATGATCGCCAGCCAGAAATGCTGCACCTGTCGATCCGTCGTCACCGACCTGACCTGCCGCCAGATTTCCACCCGGTAAAACGCGACCACCGCGACCACCGCGCCGACCTGAATGAAGATGTCGAACGTGTTCTTGAAGGCATCGCTGAAGCTCGGCTGAAGCAGCGCCGTCGCCACGATCAAGTGTCCGGTCGAGGAGATGGGCAGGAACTCGGTGACGCCTTCGACAAACCCGAGGATGATGACCTTGATCAAGTCGAGCACAGGTATTCGCTTTCAAAGGGTGGCGGCAAGAAAACGCCGCACATCATAGCCAGCCTGACTTCACCTGTCAAGCATCCTGATGCGCGGCATCGAAGAGGTCACGTGGATGGAGGATAGTGGATATGTCTCGCTCGAACGAATTCTCGATCAGCTTACGACCAGCGATCAAAGTCCGTCTGCTTGCGCTGGTTGATCAGCACAACCTGGCTGCCCAGGTCGTGAACCATGCGCGTGACGTAGGGATTCTGGATCACCAGCATCTTCGCCGTTTCGCCGTCGCGTTGCAGATCAATGTGGAAGACGCACACCCGGCGCACACCCGCCAGCCAGAATTCCTGGCGGAAGATGACGCCGTCGACGCTCCAGCCTTCTTCCAGCGCCGTGAGCAGCGCGTCGCCGCCCGTATATTTTTCCGACGTGGCGTGCCAGTGACGGTAAATGCGCCCCACGTTCTCATCCGGCTCGCTGTTGTAACGCTCCATTTTGTCCTCGCTCGAAAAACGATTCGACCTATCCATCCTGACCTCCACTAAACTCAAACACAAGCGTACCGTCATTATATGCGAAACGTTCGCCGGATATGTTTTTTCTCATCAGCCGCATACCAGTACCTCATCTTACTACAAACACTTTTAAGATTAGTTTGTATAATTTGTAAGAAAAGCCCAAAATCTGACTACAACATTTCACCGTGAATGGCAATATAGCTTTAGTCGGCGGAATTTTCCGCATTGGGTCTGTATAAATGTCACAAATTGATCTGGAAGTGTGATCAGTTTTGCGGAACGACGACCTCTGACCGGCGCTCGAAGCGGCGCGTCAGCAGCACCCACGCCGCCAAAGGTATCAGGCTGACCGCCAGCGTCCCGTAGGCGATCCAGCGGATGTTGGCGCTGCCGAGCGCATCCACCAGCGACCCGTGCGCCAGCGTGCTGATGACGCTGGCGAGGTAAAACATCGCCATGTCCATCGAGAAGACGCGCCCCAGGTAGGCGTCCGGCACGAGCTTCTGAATCATGACGGTGCTGTACGTCCAGTTGGCGGAGCCACCCATCCCGCGCAGAACCAGCGCGATGCAGACGACCACCAGCGACCAGGCACTGCCGAGCACCGCCCAGCCCAGCGCCGTCCAGATAAACCCGACGATAATCAGGCGGCGCATCGAGCCGACCGATCCGTTGTTGAAGCGGTTGAGCAAAACGGGTCCGAGGATCGCGCCCACGCCAAACGCGCTGTACATGATGCCCAGCGAAAGCTGACCGTTCGTTCCCAGGATGAAAATCTGCGTGGCGAAGATCGTCATCAGCGTGTCGACGCTGCCCAGGCTGGAGCCGAATTTGACCAGCAGCGTCGCCGCCGTCGTGCGGTTGCGCCGCAGGTAGCGCAGCCCCTCGCGGAAGCTGGTGTCGTTTTTCTCGTGCTCGTGGCTATGGGTAGGCGCTGCCTCTACTTTGTAGTGTTTGATCGAGCCGATCAGCACCGCCGCGACCATGAACGTCAGCGAGTCGATCAGCAGGGCGATGTTCGCGCCGACGGCGGAGCTGACGAACCCGCCAATCGCCGCGCCGAACGCCAGCATCGCCGACCAGGTGATGTTTCCGAGCGTGTTCGCCCGCACCAGATCGGTATCTCGAACCAGCGCGGGCGTGATCGCCGCCTGTGCTGGCTCGAACACCGCCGACAGGCTGAACTGGAGCACCGTCAGCACGTAGATCAGCCACAGCCACTGCGGTCCGGTGGTCGTGAATACCAGCAGCAGCACCACCCCCGCCCGCAGCCAGTTGCTCCACACCATCAGCCGCTTGCGGTTGAAACGGTCGATCAATACGCCGGCAATCGGGCTGAACGCCAGCGGCGGGATGTAGCGCGACAGCACCAGCCCGCTGACCGCCAGCCCTTCGTATCCGGGGCTGTAGACCGCGACCAGCGCCAGCAGGGTGATCGTGTCGAACCAGTCGCCGAGCAAGCTGATTACGCTGGCGTACCACAGGCGGGCGTAACCGGGGTTGTCGCGGAGCAGACGGAGATATTCGCGCATGAAGCCTACCGATGGGTGCTGAAGGCAAATCCCCTACAGGATAAACGATGCCCGCCAATTGCGATATGCCCATTGGTACAGGTGCGAATTAAGCCGACTCAACTCGCAGGCGCGCGTTGGCGGCATGGCAATTCAGAGAGTACCAACGCCAGAATCCCGACGGAGAAGTATCCCACCGCGTCGAATACCAGCAGCAGGATCGTCACCGAGACGTACTCCCCCAGAATACCCGCCAGCGCCGCGCTCAGCAGCGTCGTCAGCGCGGAGAGCGCTCCGTACAAGCCAAACACGCGCCCGCGAAAGCTGTCGCTCGTCAGTGTTTGCAGCAGCGTCATCAAGCCGGTGGTGTAAGCCACCACCGGGATACCCGCCAGGGCGATGAAGACGACTCCCGGCGCGATTCCCGCGTTCAAAACCGCTGAGGAGAACAGCAGCGCGTCGAATATGCCCAGCGCCAGCGCGCCCAATCCCAGCAGGCGGTACGGCGTCGCGCCCTTCACCATGCGCCCGATCAGGATGCTCCCGATGATGCCGCCGACGGCTTGCGCAGCCAGCAAATAGCCAAAGTCGGCGTCGGTGCCGTGCAGCGCATCAATCACAAACGGCGCGATCAACGTGCCGAAAAAGCCTTCGCCGATCATCGCCAGTGTGCTGATCAGCAGGATACGCGCCAGCGCGGGCGTCCGGCGCGCCAACCGGAGTCCAGCCAGCCAATCGTCGACGATGCCCCGGATCGAGACTTTGCGCTCAAGCGCTGCCGCATCATCCGGCTTGCGCGCGCTGGCGATCCTCACGATCAGCAGCGCCGACAGCACAAACGAGAGCGCGTCGAGCAGCGCGATGCCCATCAGCCCCGAAAACCCGACCAGCAGCCCGCCAAGCGCCGGACCGATCAGCCGCGCCAGGTTGCCGTTGAGCGCGTTCAGCGAATTCGCCGCCACCAGATGTTCTTCGCCGACCAGCGTCGGCAGCAGCGCTCGTTCCGCCGGGACGAAGAATTGGGTCAGCGTCGCCGATACCAGCCGCACCACGTAGATGAGCCAGATCGTCTCGGCGTCGTGAACCAGGAGCAGCGGCAGCAGCGCGACCGCCAGCAGGATGTCCACCACGATCATGGTTCGCCGTCGATCCCAGCGGTCGATGAACACGCCCGCCAGCGAGCCGAGCAGCAGCCCCGGCAGCGTCCCGACCATCAACAGCCCGCCGGTCGCCAACGTCGAGCCGGTCAGCCGGTACAGATAAATCGGCAGCCCGATGCTTAACACCCAGTCGCCGGTCATCGAGAGCAGCCCAGCGAACCATAGCAGCGCGAAATTGCGTTGTCTGAGCACATCGAACATGCTGCACGTCCCTTACACGGGGTGGATGCGCTATTATACGATTGTCAGGGTGGAGAAATCAGGGTGGAGAGGCGAACAGGGGCATGGTGTTGCCATCACGCCCCCATATCATTTCGTCGCGTCGTCTAGACGGGCAGTTTAGACGAGGTCTCGTCGTCGTTTTTCGGCTTGTCGTCTTCCGCTTCGGCGTCGTCGTTCTTGGGCTTCTCTTCGTCGTCGCGGTTGATCTCGATGTGGACGTGATGCCGCCCCGTCGATGGGCTGCGCTCGAACGCACCATATTCGTACAGATCACCTTCGTTACGGAATTCCGTCCCTTTAGGCAGCGTCGCGCCTTTGAGCGAAGCGCCCTTGAAATTCGCGCCCGAAATCTGCGCGCCGGTCAGGTCTGCGCCTTCAAGGTCGGCATTCTTCAGGTTCGCGCCGGTCAAATTGGCGCCGGTGAGGTTGGCGCCCTTCAGACTCGAATCTTTCAGATTTGCGCCGGAGAAATTCGCGTTCGCAGCGTTTGCCCCTTCCAGGTAGCCGTTGACGAGGTTCGCGCCGGAGAAATTGGCTCCACGCAGTTCCGCGCCTTTAAGGTTGACATCCTTCAGGTTGCGCCCGCTGAAATTCGCGCCTTCGAGGCTCGCGCCTTCCATATCCGCGCCCCGCAGCGAATCCGGTGCGCCCTGAATATCCACGTCGATGCCTTCGACCGCACGCCGGATCGTCGTCCGCGTCAGGTTGATGATCTGCTCCTGAAGGTCACGCCCGAAGTCGCGCCCCCAGTTGCGCAGCTCGCCCCAGTCCGCCGGGGTGACGCCGCTGGTCGTGCGGTATTCGCGCAGCAGACCATCCAGGTAGATGATCATCTGGCTGGCGGCGAGCTGCACCTGACTGAGCATATGCCGCTCCTGCGCGTCGCCGTTGCCTTCCAGCGCCAGCGTCTCGGTGATGTAGAAGTCTTCGGGCAGCAGTTCGGCGACTTTGCGCTGAATTCCCTGGTAGCCCTTGACCGCCATCTTGCCAGTACCCTCGAACGTGCCTTCTTGCAGCGACCGCTCAACCGAGCGCTGAAGCGCCTTGAGCGCCTGAAGATACTGTTAAATCTTCTGGTACATCATTTCGTCCATGGTTGACTCCTTATACCGGGCTTTCTTCCCGTTCTTCAACTGTGGTTACCGTTTCGTCTTCATCCTCGCCCAGCTCATCCATGATCGCCGCCAGCGTTTCCGGCTTCAGGCGAGCACGCAGGTTTCTCTTGGCGTGGAACAGCCGTGATTTGATGGTGCCGATATTCACCCCCATGACTTCAGCGATCTCAGCATAGGTCATGCCCTCCTCGGCGAAGAGGATCAGCGACTGGCGCTGGAGTTCGGGCAAGCTGTCCATCGCCTCGCGCACCTCAAGCTGAAGCAGCATCCAGTAGGCGGCTTCTTCGGGCGGCGTCGAGTGCTCGTCGGCGATCTCGAACGACACGCGAACCCTGAACGGGTCATCCTCGTCTTCGTCGATAGAGATTTCCTCGTAGCGCCCACCGCGCCGCAGAATGTCGTAGCAGCGGTTGCGCGCAATCCGAAACACGTAGGGACGCAGCTTCTCGACCGGCTCAATCCGACTGAGGTTCAGGTAGAGCGCCATCAGCGTATCCTGAACCACGTCCTCCCCTTCCTGCCCGTCGCCGATCAGACGCCGCACGAACCGACCGAGCGCGGGCGCGAGCGAGGCGTGTAGCTGCTCAAAAGCATCTTCGTCGCCTTCCTGCGCCAGTCTCAAAAGCTCGTGCTCAGTCAATCGGTGCCTCCTATCTATCCCTACTTACGGAGGCGGCTGAAAAAGTGTTCAAAACTCAATTCGGCGCGCAATTTGCTTGTAGATTCTACACCGTTTTTCCGCTATAATATAGAAACTATGTTCGATAAAACAAGCACACTCACCACCATACAGCGCGACCTGATCGCCGCGCCCGGCAGACTGTTTCTGGAAGGCGGCGCGGGCACGGGCAAGACGACCATCGGCGTTCAGCGCCTGCTGCATCTGCTGCAATCCGGCGTCCCGGCGGACAGCATCCTTGTGCTGCTGCCGCAGCGGTCGCTGGCGCAGCCCTACGCCCGCGCCCTGCGCAGCGCCGATCTGCCGCCGGGCGGTCAGGCGCGCGTCACCTCGATGGCGGGCATCGCCGTCGAGATGATCGACCTGTTCTTCCCGCTCATCGCCGGGAAAGCCGGGTTCGCCGCGCCCGACGCCCCGCCGACCTTCCTCAGTCTGGAGACGGCGCAGTACGCGATGGCGCGCGCGGTCGGCTCGCTGATCGGCGAACTCGGTTATTTCGAGTCGGTCACGATTGACCGCAGTCGTCTCTACGTCCAGATACTCGACAGCCTCAACAAAGCGGCGGTGGTCGGCTTCCCGCTCACCGAGATCGCCCAGCGCCTCAAAGACGCGCAGCTTGGCGACGCCGCGCAGAGCCGCGTCTTCGAGCAGGTGCAGGAGTGCGCCCTGCGCTACCGCGACTTCTGCTTGCAGCATAATCTGCTTGACTTCTCGCTGCAAATGGAGGTCTTCGTCAGGCACCTGTGGACGCTGCCCGCCTGCCACGATCAGCTTGTCGGGCGCTACCGCCACCTGATCGCCGACAACGTCGAGGAGGACAACGCGGCGGCGCAGGACATCCTGCGCGAATGGCTGCCCCATTTCGAGACGGCGCTGGTGATCTACGACGGCGACGCGGGCTACCGCCGCAATCTGGGCGCTGATCCTGACAACGGCTACACGCTGCGCACCGCCTGCGACCGGCAGGTCGAACTCACCGAGTCGTTCGTCAATTCGCCGGATTTAGCTGCGTTGGGCAACGAAATGGGGCGCGTGCTCGGTCAGTATGCCGAGGACGTGCCCGGCGATCCATTCGCCGCGCTCAGCTACGGCGTGAGCCGCTTCTTCCCGGAGATGCTCGACACCGTGAGCGAGGAAATCCGGCGGCTGGTGCAGGACGAAGCTGTCCCGCCGAACGAGATCGTCGTGCTCGCGCCCTCGATCCCCGATTCGCTGCGCTTCTCGCTGCTGGGGCGGCTGGAGCGCCTGTCGATTCCCGCTCGCGTGCTGCGTCCGCGCCGCGCGCTGCGCGAGGAACCCGCTGCCCACTGTCTGCTGACGCTGGCGCAGTTGGCGCATCCCGACTGGCACATGGAGCCAACGACCTACGATGTCGCCTACGCGCTGATGCAGGCGATGGGCACGATTGAGCCTGACCGAACGCTCGACCTCGTGCGCGCGCAGCTATTGGCGCAGGAGGCTTACCCGCGCGCCGAGAGCAAATCGCGGCTCGCGCCTTTCGACTCGCTGCCGCCGGAGACGCAGGAGCGCTTCAGCCCCATCCTCGGCGAGCGCTACGACGCGCTGCGCCAGTGGCTCGAAGACTACATCCATACCAATGAAGCGCCGCCTCCCCCGCCGGAGCCGAAGCGCAAAGGCAAGCGCAGGAAGAAGGCGGAGCCGGAACCCGCCGCCGAAGCGCCGCAGCCGGAACTGGATCACTTCTTCAGTATGCTGTTCGGCGAGGTGCTGTCGCAGCGCGGCTTCGGCTTCTACAACGACGACTCCGCCGCCGAGAGCGTCTGGAATCTGACCGAGTCGGCGCGCAATTTCCGCGCGACTTTCGCGGACAAGGGCATCGCCGACTGGTCGCTCGGTCAGGAGTACGTCGAGTGGGTGCGGCGCGGCATTGCCGCCAACCAGTACGCCCGCGAGCCGCGCCACGCCGACAGCGTGCTGATCGCCCCGGCGTATACCTTTCTGGTCAGCAATCGCCCGGTCGGCTATCAGTTCTGGCTGGACATCGGCAGCAGGCGCTGGTTCGAGCGCTTCTCGCAGCCGCTGACGCATCCTTACGTCCTCAGCAAGCAGTGGACGCCCGGCGACAAGTGGACGGACGAGCGCGAGGACGAGGCGCGCCGCGAAGCGCTCTATCAGCTGGCGCTCGGCTTGATCCGCCGCTGCCGCCAGCGCGTCTACTTCGGCATCAGCGAGCTGGGCGAGAACGGCTACGAGAATCAGGGCGAGCTGCTGCAGGTCTTCAACCGGATGCTGCGCCGCCACCTCGCAGGGCAGAAGGAAGACGCCGATGTTTAAGCCGCGCCCGCGCCAGCAGGAAGTCTTGAGCTACACAGGCGGCAGGATGGGCGTCGCCGCCGTGCCCGGCAGCGGCAAAACGGTCACGCTCTCGGCGCTGGCAGCCAGGCTGGTCGCCGAAGGCGGGCTGGCGGACGATCAGGAAGTGTTGATCGTGACGCTGGTCAATTCCGCCGTCGACAACTTCGCCCGGCAGGTGCGCGAGTTTCTGCTCGGCAGCGGGCTGCTGCCCAACGCCGGCTATCGCGTGCGCACGCTGCACGGCTTGTGCAACGACATCGTGCGCGAACGCCCTAGTCTGGTCGCGCTCGACGAGAATTTCCAGATCGTCGACGAACGCGAGGCGGCGGGTATCTTGCAGGAAGCGGCGCTGGCGTGGGCGCGCGCCAACCCCAAAGCCGCCGACTTCTACCTGTCGCCCGAACTGGACGAGAGCCGCCGCGACTGGATCGTCCGCGAGCAGTGGACGGACTTGGTCACCGAGATCGCCTCCGCTTTCGTCAAATCCGCCAAAGACGCGCAGTTGACGCCGGAAGACGTGCGCGCCGCCCTCGACGCATACGGCGAACCGCTGCCGCTCGCGGAGATGTGCCAGTCGATCTATGCGAACTATCAGCGCGCGCTCAGCCATCGCGGCGCGGTCGATTTCCAGGATTTGATCCGGCTGGCGCTCAAGGCGCTCGAACTGGACGAGGGCTATCTCAAGCGCCTGCGCCGCCGCTGGGCGTTCATCCTCGAAGACGAGGCGCAGGACAGCAGCCTGCTGCAAGAGAAGATTCTGCGCCTGCTGGCGGACAACTGGGTGCGCGTCGGCGACCCCAACCAGGCGATCTACGAGACGTTCACCACCGCCAAGCCGGAACACCTGTGGAATTTTCTCAACGAGCCGGGCGTGCAGCGCCGCGAGCTGCCCAATTCCGGGCGCTCGGCGCAGCCAATCATCGACCTCGCCAACATGCTCATCCGCTGGACGAACGAGCGCCACCCCGACCCGGCGATCCGCCGCCGCGAGCCGCTCCAGCCGCCTTACATCGAGCCAGCCCCGCAGGGCGACCCGCAGCCCAACCCGCCCGCCGCCAGCGCTCACGTCACGCTGTTCGGGCGCGAACTCACGCCGGAGGCGGAGCTTCAGGCGGTGGTCGATTCGCTGGCGCGCTGGCTGCCGGAGCATCCCGACGAAACCGCCGCCGTGCTCGTCCCGCGCAACCGGCGCGGCTACGAGCTTGCCGACGCGCTCAAGCGCCTGCACGATTCCCGCCTCGAATACGTCGAGCTGCTGCAAAGCACGACTTCGACCCGCGAGGCGGCTGGCGCGCTCGGCAACGTCCTGCAATATCTGGCGCACCCGGACAATTCGCTGCGGCTGGGCACGGTCTACAAGGTCTGGCGGCGCGACGAGCGCGACGACGAAACGCTCGCCGCCCGCCTCGAACACGTCACCAGCCTGATCCGGCGCATCCCGCGCGTCGAGGATTATCTCTACCCGCAGTTGGGGCGCGACTGGCTGCGCGACGACTCAGAAATCGCCGCGCTGCTGCAAGCCGATCCCGATATCGAGGCACAGTTGATCGCCTTCCGCGATCTGGTGCGCCGCTGGCAGCAGGCGGTCGTCCTGCCCATCGATCAGCTACTGCTCGTGCTGGCGCAGGACTTGTTTCACGCCTCCGCCGACCTCGCCATCGCCCACAGCCTCGCCGTCGTGCTGCGCCAGTACGCCGGGCAGCACCCTGAATGGCGTCTGCCGGATTACACCGAAGAACTGGCGGTCATCGCCCGCAACGAGCGCCGCTTTCTGGGCGTGGACGACGAGAGCCGCGCCTTCAACCCCGAACTGCACCGGGGCAAGGTCACTATCACCACCATGCACAGCGCCAAGGGGCTGGAGTGGGATCGCGTCTACCTGATGTCGGTCAACAGCTACAATTTCCCGTCGGGGATGCCCGGCGAAAGCTACATCGGCGAAAAGTGGTTCGTGCGCGAGCGCCTCAACCTGGAAGCCGAAGCGCTGGCGCAGTTGAAAGCCGCCGCCGACCCGGCGCAGTTCGAGTACCGCGAAGGCAGCGCCACGCTCGACGCCCGCGCCGATTACGTCGCCGAGCGCCTGCGCCTGCTCTACGTCGGCATCACGCGGGCGCGCAAGGATTTGATCGTCACCTGGAACAACGGGCGGCGCGGCGACCAGCAGCAGGCGGTTCCCTTCGCCGCGCTGCAAGCCTTCGTCGAGGGGCAGCAGGCATGAACCTGTCGAAGACAGACCTCCCCGACGATTTCCAGTTCAGCGCCAGCGCCCTGCAGGACTTCGTCGACTGCCCGCGCCGCTTCTACCTGAAGTACATCAAGGAGCTGCGCTACGCCGCCCCGCCCTCCGAGCCGCTGCGCGCTTTCGAGCAGCAGGCGGAGCGCGGCGCGCGCTTCCATCGCCTCGCCCACCAGCACCAGATCGGCATCCCGGCGCGTGCGCTGGCAGCGACCCTCCACGACGACGTGATCGCCGCGTGGTGGGAAAGCTACCTCGCCCATCCGCCCGCCGATTTACCCGCGAAACGTCTGCCCGAAATCACGCTCAGCGCCCCGCTGGCGGATCGGCGGCTGGTCGCGCGTTACGATCTGCTGGCTGTGGACGCCGACCGCGCCGTGATCGTGGACTGGAAGACGGCGCAGCGCCGCCCGTCGCGCGATTGGCTGGCGCGCCGTCTGCAAACCATCGTCTATCCCTACGTGCTGGCGCGGGCGGGCGCGCACCTCAACGGCGGGGAGTCGTTCACGCCGGAAGCCATCCGCATGATCTACTGGTTCGCGGAATTTCCGCAGCAGCCGGAAATCTTCGACTACAGCGCCGAGCAGTTCGCGCGCGACGGCGACTATCTGGAAGCGCTGGCGGCGGACATCCTGCGCCGGGGCGACGACGAGTTCCCGCTTGACAAGTTCCCGCTGACTGATGACCTCGACCGGTGCCGCTTCTGCGAATTCCGCTCGCTGGACGGGCGCGGCAGCACGGCGGGCGATCTGCTGGCGACGAATCAGGATGCCGAGGACGCGAATTCCGACGACGACCTCGACCGCTTCGGCGAGCTGGATTTCTAAACGACGTTTTCTCGTAGGGGCATAGCGCTGCCACGCACGTTAGTTACCTAGAGCTTGGTCTCGTCCAGCCGCCCGTCGCGCAGGTCGAAGATCGCGTCGCGCAGCTTGTCGGGGCTGGTGAGGCGTTTGGCATAGACTTCCGCCCCGCCCGACCCCGCCGTCTGGATGGTGATGTCGCCGTAGTTGAAAACGCGCCCCAGAATCGACATGTTCACGTCCACGTCGGTGATGTTTTCGAGGCTCATCAATTCCTGATTCGAAGTGAGGATGCTGCCCCGATGCTGCGTCAGGCGGCGCGTCGTCAGGGTGATGTTGTTGTGCTTGTAGTACACCCAGTAGTAAATCGAGAGGGTGAAGATCGTCAGCAGCCAGAAGCGCAGGCTGAACTTGCTCTCGTGCCACACGCCAACCGTCTTTTCCGGTGCCATCGTCATGAGCGCGCTCCTTGTCCCCGAACAGAATCTGACTCCATTGTACTCGAAACCCGCGCGTTTCAGCGTACCGGAACCGCGAAAAGAAAAATACCTAACGCAAAGGCGCGAAGAAAAGCTTTTCTTTGCGTCTTTCACCCTTTGCGTCTTTGCGTTGAATCTTTTCTCTTTTACCGCGTCAGCACGTCCGTCCGCAGCGTATCGAGCGCTTGCAGCGTCAGCAGGTTGCGCAGCGTGCCGCCGTACTCCTGCTGCGCGCCGTCGAACGAGCAGAAACTGCCGACTACCGCCTTCAGGTGGGTCAGGTCGGGACCAATACCCTCGTTGGGCAGCGTTTGCGCCGCCGCCCACAGATTAATCAGCGGGATTTGCTCCGCCTCCGCGATGTCGAGCAGCATCATGTTGAATTCCAGCGAGCGCTCGTACACGTCGTCGCGCTGCGGCAGCACGACGAAGGTCGTCAGCACCGGGATCACGCCCTGCTGGATCGAGGTCTGCACGATAGTGCGCATGTTGGCGGCGTAGTCCGCCGTCGTCAGGCTCTTCACGTCGATGCCGCCCAGCATGATCACGACGACGCTCGGCTTGGTGGTGCGGTATTCGCACAGCAGCGGCGTCTCGCCGGGCGCGCAGATGCCGCCGGTCGCCCAGGCAGGATCGAGCACCGACGCGCTGTTGAAGCCCTTGTGCGCCGCGATGCTGTGGTGCGTGAACGAGTTGGCGGGCGCGACGGAGAAATAGGCGACGGTCTCGCGCAGCGAATCATACGCGCCCCAGGTACAGTAGGCGCCCGCGTCCATGCCGATGGGCTGCAAGAAGTCGCCGTTGGTGGTGTTGCTATCGCCGACGGTCGTGAACACGTTCGCCTGATTGCCGTAGCCCTGCCCCGCCGCGAAGATGGCGCGGATGCGCTCGCCGGTCAGGTTGACAAAGGTCGGCGTCTCGTTGAGGCGGCGCTCCATCGCGGGCACGTCGCCGACCGTGACGGGCGTCGGCGCGAAGGCGATTTCCGTCGGGATAGTCGTGGCGGTCGGCACGGGCGATTCGGTCATGGTCGGCATCGGCACGACAGCAGATTGCGTGGGAACGAATGCGATCTGCGGCGCGGCGCGGGCGGTCGGCAGCAGCGCCAGATCGACCAGCGCGTAGACATCGCCCGCCGCGACCCAGCCCGCGATCCCCTGATCGCTGACGACCTCGATCCAGCCGCCGTCGCCGCTGCGACCCAGCGCGCGCACAATCGCCCCGCCCGGCAGCACGGCGATCACGTCCGCGCTGGCAGCCGGGTCGCGGTGCAGGACGATGCCGGGCGCGCCGGTCACGTTGATGTTCCCGACCAGCGCCGGAAACGAAGTCTCCGCCTCTTGCGGCGTGACGGGCGTCGGCGAGGACGTGCTCGTCGCTGGTTCGACAGTGGGAACAGGCGTCTCCGTTTGCGTCGGCGCGCTTGTGGGAATGAGAGTCGCGCTCGGCGCGCTGGTCGACTCAATCGCGGGCGTCGCCGTTGGAGTCGGGGTCGGCGACCGGGTACAGGCAGCCGCCAGCAGCACGAGCAGCGCGGACGCCAGCCGACGCATCACTGCACGCAGCGCCAGACGGCATCCAGCATTTGCAGCGCGGTCAAATTGCGGATGACGTAGCCGTAACGGAGATTCTGCGAGCGGAAGTCCGCCGCCGCTTCGTAGCCTTTGGGCGGCACCGACGGATGCGCGCCGTCCGCGCCCAACCCGCCCGCGCCGAGCGGCTGCATCGCCGCGCCGTAATCCAGCAGCGGGATGGCGTGCGCCTGCGCCACCTCGGCGATAACCTGGTTGAACTGGCGGACGCCCGCCTCAAAGCCCTCGCGCACCGGGATCGTGCTCAGGATCGGGATGATGCCCTCCGCCTCGCTGATCTCGACGATGCGGCTCAGGTTGGCGCGGTATTGATCCGCCGTCAGGGCGCTCACGTCGTTGGTGCCGAACATGATCAGCGCTACCGACGGCTGAAGCAGGCGGTACTCGCACAAGAGCGGCGCTTCGTCCGGCAGGCAGGAAGCGGGATTACCCGCTTCAGGATCGAGCACGCGGCTGCTCGTCCAGCCGACTTTCGCCGCCAGCGAGTCCTCGTTGAACGAATTGTGCCCGTCACGGGTCTGCGCCGTCGAATAGTAGTCGATCACGTCTTGCAGGTAAGGATAATCGCCCAGGTTGTAGACGCCGTCGCCGATGGGATTGAGCGCCATGTGCGAGACGGTGATGCTGTCGCCGACTTTGGCGAAAATGTCCGCACGTTTGCCCTGCGCCTGTCCCTCGGCATAGACCTGCTGGACGTGATCGACCACCTCCGGCGGCAAACGCAGATAAGCCGATTCCGCCGGGAAGGTGGTGACGATATTGACGTAGACGGTGACGTAGCTGTGGTAGACCCAGCCGACTGTCCCGTCGGGCGTCTGCACTTGCAGCCACGCCTCGTCGCCCGACTGATCGAGGATGGTCAGCGGTGTGAGCGGCGCGAGTACGGTCAGGGTACTGCTGGCGGTCGTCGGCGCAGCGCGCAGATGCAGGGAAACGCCCTCCATCACCTGCGCGTCGGGCGTCTCCTGCGCGCGGGCGACCGGCGCGGCGAACAACAGCAAACACAAGAAGGCGAGAACCACCGTAGGGGCACGATATATCGTGCCCTTTTCACCGCGTATCACGAATGATTGGCTCGTTCCGCCAGCCATTTGTCGCGGTTGGCGGCGCGGGCGATCTTGCCGCTGGACGTTTTGATCAGCCATCGAGAATCGACCAGTTGAACGTAATTGAGCGTGACCGTGCTGCCCTGCGCAACCGCCTGGCGGACGTTCTGCGTGATCGCCTTGCGCTCGGTCGGGTCGTCGGTTTCGACCTCGGCGACGACGGCGATCAGTTCCGTCCCTTCGCGCTCGTCCGGCACGCCGAAGACGACCGCGCGCCCGGCATGGACGCCCGGCACGGTGTTGACAATCGCTTCAATATCCTGAGGATAGACGTTCTTTCCAGCGTTGATGATCAGGTCTTTGGAGCGCCCGACAATGTAAACTTCGCCGTCGGCAGCGTAGCCCCGGTCGCCCGTCAGATACCAGCCGTCGCGGAACGGCTGCAAATCCGGGCGCTTGTAGTAGCCGCTCAACATGCTGTCGCTGCGCACCGCGATCTCGCCGATATATCGATCCGGCAGCGGCTTGCCGTCAGGGTCGAGGACGCGCACCGCTGCCCCTGTGATCGGTTTGCCACACGACACCTTGATCACAGCGCTGGGGTGATCGCGCTCGACCGGTACAGCGCGCAGCTCACCTTGCAGTATAACGCGGTCGATCACGTCGAGGCGCGGCAGTTCGCCGGGCGGCGTCTGCGTCACGGCGAAGGTGTTCTCCGCCATCGCATAGCTGACCGCCAGCATCTCCGGCGTGACGCCGAGCGGCGCGAACCGTTCCGCGAACAGCTCGTGGCTCTCGTGATAGACCGGCTCCGAGCAGTTGATGAACAGGCGCATACTCGCCGCCGACAAGCCCTCCAGGTCGCGCTGGCGGATGCGCCGGGCGCAGTGGTTGTAGGCGAAGTTGGGCAGCCAGCACAGCGTCCCGTGATAGGCGTCGATGGCGCGAAACAGCATCGCCGGGCTTTTGACCCACTCGAACGGCGACATCAGCACCAGCGGAACCCCCTGCACCAGCGGCATCAGGAACCCGGCGATCAGCCCCATGTCGTGGTAGAGCGGCAGCCAACTGACGATCACGTCCAGCTTGTCAAGCGCAATCGCGTCGGCGTAGCTGGCAAGCTGGTTGAGCACGGCACGGTGCGCCAGCGCGACGCCCTTCTGCAAGCCGGTCGTGCCGCTGGAGTGCTGCAAAAAGGCGATCTCGTCGGGATCGGGCGCATACGGCGCAAAGTCAGCCGCCGGATCAATCGACGCCAGCAGCGCCCCCGATCCATAGACCGGGCAGGCGACGCGGCTCGCCAGCGCGGGCGCGAACTCGTCGGTCGTCAGCACGGCGCGCACGCCCGACAGCGCGACCAGCTCGGTCATGTTCGCCATGTAAATCGCGGGGTCGAGCTTCTCGGTCAGCGTCGGGAACATCGACGGGATCGCGCCGATCAGCAGCGCGCCCCAGAAGGCGAAGATGCTTTCGAGGTTCTGCGTGTGCGCGATGATCACGAGGTCGCGCGGGGCGATGCCCATGCCGCGCAGCGCCGCGCCATACGCCCGGATCGCCCGCACGAAGTCGGCGCGCGTCACCGTCACCGGCTCCGCTTCGAGGCTCAGGTAGATGATCGCCGGGCGCTCGTCCGGCTCACGCAGCGTCTCGGCGTCGAGCAGCGTGTGATAGTGGCTGCGAGTGGCTAAATGCAGCACGTCGCCCTCACCCGCTGATACTCGAACGCCGCCGGATTTTGCCGTCGAGATGCACGTGCGTCTCGTGCGTCTTGGCGTCGTTCTTGGCGATCACAGCGTAGACCTGCTCGACCAGCCGATCCACGTCCAGCCCGCGCGCGAAGCAGACGCCAATCGCCGTCACGAACACGTCGGCGCTCTCCTCGGCGATGTGGTCGAGATCGCCACCGTCGCGCGCCGCCTCGATCAGTTCGCGGGCTTCCTCCTGAAAGTTCATGATGGCGTCCTCGACCTGCGGCTGCACGTCGAAGCGCGCGTAAAAGTCGGCGGTCGACTGCGCCAGATCGCGCAGCGCGTCGCCCGTGTGATGATTGTCCGCCGTCACGACTTCACGTCCCGCATGACGCGCGCCACCATCTGGTCGAGCGTGTCCATCTTCGCCACCGTCAGGTCGGGATCGGGGATGTAGACGCCGAACTCACCCTCGACGTACACCGCGAACTCCGCCAGCGCGAACGAGTCCATCAAGCCGCCCGTGACGATGCCTTCGGTGTCGGTCAGGTCGTAGTCTTCGTCGCGGATCAGTTCGCGCTTGATGTACTCGCGGATGTTCTCGCGCACCGTCTTTTCGTCCATCGTCATCCCTTCAGCTCGTCAGCAAGGAAAGTTATTCGAAGTTTGCCAGATCACGAACGCATTGATCGCAGTGACAGTTGTTCTCGACAATCGGCTGTCGCCCGCCCAGCGGCGCCAGCACGTAGTCGACAATCTGCCCCCACAAAGCATACTTGGCTTTTGCGTCGGCTGCCAAAGCGAACACTCGCAGCAGGTCTCCGAACGAAGCATCCCACCGCGCCAGATCGGTCAGCAGGCGCTTGTCACTCACCTGCCAGCGCCCGTGAATTTGATAGTGGATCGCAATCAGGTCGCCCAAGCCCAATCCCATCGAGAGCAGCGCCGCTGCCTCGTCCATCGCCAGCAGCCGTGTCGCCTTGTCGTTCAGGTGATGCACCATGAATTGAACAAGCTGGTGATCGTCCTCTGTGTACTGCTTCGGCGTCGCCGCCCGCGCCTGCTGCTTGAGCGTCGTCAATTCACCCGTCTTGTCGAAGACGATGATCAACTCGGCGACCATTGGAATACGCCACGCCCGGCTGATTTCCTGCTCGGTCGCTTCGACTAACTGCCGAATTGATTGGAACGTGATGTCGAGCTTCACATCACCAACGAAAGGATGGTTGATGTTCGTGCAGGTGCTGTCCTCGTCGGTGACGACTTTCACGTCGAAGTCGCTCCGCTCGGTCGCTTCGCCGCGCGCCACCGAACCGAAGATGAAAGCGCCCCGGTAGCGCTGCTGCGCCTGAAGGGCTTCGATTTTCTGGTATGCGGGTCGGAATTGCTCAGGAATCGCGGTCACGCTGTCATCTCGCTTTTCTATCGAGAGGATACCGCAGCAATGGTCTCGCTCAGCCAGCCGCTCAACTGGCGCGACCCCGCCGGGGTGAGATGCACCGGGCTGTCGGTGAACTCGTCCGGGGCGATGCGATCCCACCAGTCGAAATAGCGCCAGCCGCCGTCATCCGCCGCCTGCTGAAGCAGCGCGCGGTACTGGTCGTATGCCCAGCGCGGGTAAAAGGCATTGTAGCGCAAATCGCTGTTCGTGCCGCTGCTGATGAACATCGGCTCGTTGACGATCACCACCGGCACGTCGCCCGCCCGCGCGATCCCGGCGCTCAGCACGTCGAAAGCCAGATCGCCGCGCGTCAGCGTCGTCGGCGTCTTGTAATTCTCCCACGACACGTCGGCGTCGAAATCCGAGCTGCGCGGCGTGTAGCTGTCCGGGATCGCCTGATCGATGCCCGTCGCCGCCCAGGCGAAGCCGTAAGTCTGCAAGCGCAGCCAGTCCGCCAGCGCCCGCCGCTGCCCGATGATCGTGCGCCCGAACCAGTCGGGATCGACAAAGCGGCTGTCGTTCGGGTCGATGTTCAGGTCGTAGCGGGCGATCAGGTCGCGCATTCGGGCGGCGTTGTTCTGCACCAGCGGCGGGTACAGCTGCGCGCTGGGCGGGAAGGATTGCAGCGTCACCAGCCAGACGATCAGGTCGGGCTGGTACTGCATGGCGTCGTCCAGCAGCAGCAGGTCTTTGCTCAGCGATTCAATCGGATAGCCCAGGTTGTAGGCGACCACGCGCCGCCCATCGCCCGCCGTCAGACTCGTCGTCGTTGATCAGCGCGGCGTAGGCGTCCTTGTTTTCCAGCAGCCAGCCCCACGTCGACGAATCGCCCATCAGAAAGACGCGGTACTCGTCGGCGGCTTTCGGACGCGACACCACGTCCGACGCGAACATCGCCGGGATGCTGTACAGGCTCAGGTTGTACGACTGCGCGGGATTTTCGCCGTAGGGCAGGCGCTCGCGCCCCGGCACAATCCGGTTGTAGATCGAGACGTGCCCCAGCGCCTCGACCGGATCGATCAGCGCGAAGACCAGGTTGGCGAGGACGAACAGCACCGCCGCCTTGACGACCACGCGGAAGATGAAGCGCCAGCCCTTCATAGCCCGATCCCGAACAAGCCGCCCAGCACGTGCAGCGACTGATCCAGACTGGGCAGCGCGAACCAGACCCAGCCCAGCACGACAAAATGGAAGGTGATGAACCAGCCGACCAGCGTCCACGCCCATTTCTGCGCCGGCTTGTCGTTCAGCCCGCGATACCACTTGCGCGTGCGATCCGTCCACTTCTTGTGAACGAACAGCCCAACGCCGTGCCAGATGCCCCACACCAGAAAGTTGAGCGAAATCCCATGCCACAAGCCAATCGTGACCATCGTCGCCGTCTGCGTCGCCAGCACGATCAGCGTTGGTGACGGTTTGGGCTTGCGCACCAGCAGCCAGCGCGAGAGCGGCGAGAAGATGTACGAGCGCGCCCAGGCGCTCAGCGTGGCGTGCCAGCTTTGCCAGAAGACCGTGATGTTGGTGCGCAGGTACGGGCGCAGGAAGTTCTCCGGCAGCTTGATGCCGAACAGGATGCCGATGCCAATCGCCACGTCCGAATAGCCGCCGAAGTCGAAGTACAGCCGCAGCGCGTAGCCGTAGAGCAGCAGCCACAAGGCGGGCACGCTCTGCGCCTGCGCCGCGTTGACCGGATTGAGCGCCATACCCATCGCCAGCGTGTCGGCGAGCACGAATTTTTTGAACGCGCCGATGGCGATTCGCGTCAAGCCCTCGCTGAAGCGCGCGCCGTCCAGCCCGATTTTCTCCGGCAGGGCGCGCAAGTCTTCGGTGAAGCGCTCGGCGCGGTCGATGGGTCCCGCCGTATACGCCGGGGCGAAGATCACGTAGGTGACGTACTCACGCAGCGAGAGCGCAGGCAGCAGCCCGGTCTGGCGGTCGCGCAGCGTGTGGATCAAGCGGAAGGCGACGTAAGAGAAGCCAAGCCAGTTCAGATCAACGAAGGTCGCCAGCGTCGTATCCTGCCCCGTCCCGCCGCGCCACGCCCGGCTGACTTCGGTCGCCAGCGGCTCGCTCTTGAGCGCCACGAACAGCAGCAGGATCAGCAGCATCAACACGGTCAGCGAGCGCCGCCGGGCGCGAGGACGAGTTGCGCTGAGCCAATTTACCAGCAGCGACGCGCCCAGCACGATCAGCGCCACCAGCGCCAGCGCGACCACCACCAGCAGCGGATCGGGCGGGCGCGAGGGCGTCAGACGGTAGTCGGCGTCGATGAAGCGCATCAGCGACATCAACACCACCAGCCCGGCGATCAGCGCGAAGCTGATGCGATCCTCGCTGCTATTATCGACCGCCGGATCGCGCGTGAACCACCAGCAGGCGACCGTCAGCGCCAGCGTCGTCGTCGGCAGGATGAAATCGCTGTAGCGGATCGGCAGCGGCGGCTGGAGGCGGTAGATCAGGACGACACTGCCGATCATCAGCGCCCAGCCGCGCCAGCGTTTCGGCAGCAGCGCGGCGTACAGCAGCGCGCCGACGACGAACAGCGCTATCGTGGCGAGGTCAAAGGTCACGGCGGACGCCCCCTAGAAGCCCTGATAAATCCACTGCGGCGACGTATCGCTCGTGACGACGATCAGCAGGATGACGATCAGGCACAGCGCCAGCGCGTAGAGGTTTTCGCGGGTCAGCAGGTGGCGCATCAGGGAGCCTCCCCGCACCATTTCCACTCGCCGTCTTCCTGTACCACGCTGTAGGACGTGAGCGGGAACTCGCGCTGCTCCGTGCCGTAGGTCGTGACGATCTTGCCCGTGCAGGCGACGACGTTGCTGTCGCCCTGGCGCTGGCAGCTCATGCCGTCGAGCTTGGCATCCAGCCCGGCGAACGACGAGGCTTCGACCGACAAATCGGATTCCATCGAACTGCACAGCAGCCCGCGCAGCGTTTGTTCGTCGCTGACGACCTTCGCCTGCAAATACTGCTCGACGACTTTCGCCGGGTCGCCGCCGCCGGACGACGAGCAGGCAGCCAGCGCGACGACCAACAGAAGCAGCAGGGTCAGCCCCCGCGCGCCCGGTCTACGAAGCGGCGGTCGCTTCAGGCGTGGATTCATTCGTTGGTTCATTAATCGGTTCAATTGTGGACTCAGGTGTTGTTGGAATTGGATAAACATGGATTTCATCTGCATCAAACATCACATCATGGCGAATCTGGTCGAGCGTGCGTATCGAAAGCAGGTTGCGCAGCGCAGCGCCGGAAAAGGCGACCGCGCCGTGATCGAATTTCAGATTATACGACCCCCAGTGCTTCATGTGAATGTGGTCGATTTCCAGCCCGTATTCCGGCAGCGCGCGCGCCGCCAGCCACAGGTTGATCAGCGGCACCTGGTAGTCGGCAGCGACGGCGACGACGCGGCGGTTGAAGTTGACCGATTGGAGCCACAGCCCCATGCCCGGATCGTAGCTGAAGGTCGACAGCACCGGGATAATCCCGTGATCGAGCGTGTCCTGGACGATCTTACGCATCTGCTGGTCGAAGTGATCGTCGTCCATGCGCAGCAGGTCGTTGGGACCGAACAGAATGAAGGCGACGCTCGGCTGCTTGCGGCGGTACTCACAGTCGAGCGGCGTCTCGCGCGGCTGGCACAGGTCATTCGGCGCCCACCCGGCATCGAAGACCGTATAGGTCGTCATGCCGATTTGCGCGGCGACGCTGTTGTCCGCCGTCGACGCGCCGTAATAGAGGATCGTGTCTCCCAGATAATCGTAGGGACCGAGGATGATCCGGTTGAAGCTCATCGGCTTCAGGTACAGGTCGTCGGCGGTCATGCTGTCGCCCACTTTGGTGATGACGTTGCTGTAATTACCCAGCTCGTCGCGCCCGCGCACGTATACGTCGCGCATGGCGCTGCTGATGCTGCTGGGGATGACCGGGACGACGTACAGGTCGTGAAGCTGCGACATGTCGGTATCGGCGTCGGCGTCCGGCAGCGTCGTGTTGACCGGCACGTCGGCGAAGTGCAGGTCGAGGTCGAAGTTGAGATAGCCGCTGATGATCCAGCCGTCGACCAGCAGCGTACCGTCGGCGCGCTTGCTCTGGACGTGTACCCACGTGCCGCTGCTGTTGCGCTCGACAATCGTCAGCGGGACGCCCGCCTCGACGTGCCCCAGCAGCAGATAGGTGATGTCCGGTCCCGTGAACACGTTGACGCGCTGGTACGCCGTGACGACGAAGCGCGGGTCATCCGCAGACGCAGGCGACACAGCCAGACACAGCGCCATCATCAGCAGAAATGGCAGCAGCTTTTTCAAGATGACAATCCTAGTGAGCCGAAGCGCCGCACGGGTTGAGCCACAGTCTACCTCAACGGAGACTCATCGGGTAGACCGACAGGTTTTCCGCGCCGTTTTCCGTGATCAGGTACATGTTTTCCAGGCGAATACCGGCGCGCAGCCCGTCGATGTACGCGCCCGGCTCGACCGAGATCACCGTGCCCGCTTCCAGCACTCCGCCGCGCTCCCGGTTGAGGTCGGGCATCTCGTGGGCGCGCAAGCCGACGCCGTGCCCGGCGTGATGCGTCAAGCCCACGTCCGCCAGCGCCGGATGCTCGCGCAGCATCTGGTCGATCCATGCCCACACCATCCAGCCGTCGACGCCGGGCTTGAGCATCTGCACCAGGCGCTCGTGAATTCCCTTGATGTGGTCGAAGACCGACTGCTGCAAGTCGCTGACGGCATCGCCGACGATGTACGTGCGCGACAAATCCGACCAGTAGCCGCGATACTGCGTCCAGGCGTCGATGATGTACAGTTCGCCTTCCTCGGCGTGGCGGTCGCGCGCCATGCCGCCGCGCGCGCCGCTGCGGTAATCGCCGTTATGGTAGATGACCTCGCCCGCCGCCCACAGCGCGCCCTGCTGCCCCGCCGCCAGCACGTCCAGCTCGCGCACGCCCGGCTGGATCAACTGCTGCGCCGTGCGGTACGCCGCCAGATCGACATGCACGGAGCGCCGGATCAGATCGACCTCGTCCGGGTCTTTGCGCCGCTCCATCCCATTGATCAGGTCGTCGATGGCGATCCAGTCGTTCGGGCGCACGGCGGAGTCAATCGTCCCGGCCAGCAGCGACAGCAGCGAGTTGGCTTGCCAGCCGATGCGCCGCACCGATACGCCGCTCAAATGGGCAGCCACAATCGCGTTGAGCCGTCGCGGCAGGTCGGGGTTGACGGTGCTGTTCTCGCTGCGCTCGTAGGTCAGCAGGTCGTCCACCACCGCCGATTCGATTTCCATGCCCGTCGGCGCGGTCAGCCACGAGCCACCGTGTACGTCGATCCACAGCAGCGCCGGGGGCGCGAACGGCTGGCTGGGCAGCAGCATCCCGCTGAAGTAGTAAATCTCGTGCGGGTCGCTGATCACGGCGGCGTCGATGTTCTGTTCGGCGAGCGCCTGCCGCAAGCGCTGCTGCCGCTCCCGGCAGCCTGAAGGCGTAAGCATCCGGTCAATCCTTATCCGACATTCAACTGCGCAATAGGGTGTAGTATAGTGCTGCCCACGATTTGAGCAAAGGAGGCGTCCAGATGCGAAAAGGGTTCATTCTGCTGACATTTCTGCTGACCTTCGGAATTCTTCCCGCGTCAGCGCAAATGGAGGACAGCCCGCTGCTGCACATGCTGGCGCAAATCCCGGATGGCTCATCGGCGACTGAGTACCTTACGTATGTCGACTACCGGGCGCTGGTCGCCGCTCACCCCGACGCGCCAACCGTGACTTCTCTGGCGGATTATCAAGCGGTCGCTGCCGACAGCAGCCAGCGCTCAGCGTTGATCGGCGCGCTCAACGAGCTGACGAGCGGACCGCAATTCTATGGGCAGTCGTTCGCGCAGGCGGACGGGATGCCGAACGCGGTCGGTTTTGATTTGTTCAGCATCGAGCGCGCCGTTGAATACGGCAATCCGCCGAACACCGTCGATTTGCTCGAAGGCAATTTTGACGCCGCCGCCGTCGCAGCGGCGCACGAACAGCACGGCTACACGCAAAGCAAAGTCAGCGGTCTGACCATCCTCTGCCCCGAAGCGGGCTGCGACAGCGGTAATCAACTGGATTTGAAGAACAGGAACCCCGCCAATCCCTTCGGCGGTCAGCTCGGTCGCAGTCAGCCCGTGCTGCTCGGCGACCATCTCATTGCCAGCTCGACCAGTGACACCGCCCTGATGGATGTCGCCAGCACCATCGCAGGCGACGGCAGCAGCCTCGCCGACAATCGAGAGTATCGCGCCGCCGCCGAAGCCATCAGCGCGGACAAGACGGTGCTGCAAGCCTACTTCGTCAATCCGTCGGACATCGCCCCGGCATCCACTGCCGCGATTGACCCCAGCCTTTCGCCCACCGAGGCAGCCGCGCTGATGCAGACTCTTCAAGACAGCTTCGTGCCGCTGCCGCAGTACAACGTCGTCGCGCTGGCAGACGCGACCACCGCTACGGAGCGGCAGGTGTTGGTCGCGCTCGTCTACACCAACCACACGGACGCCGCAGCCGCAGCGGCGCTCTTCCCGGATCATCTTGAGCAGGCGCAGTCACTGCGCACACAGCGATCTTTCGGCGACCTGCTGACGGATCGCGGCGTCACGTCGCTCGATGCGGCGGTCTACACTGCCAGCACGAATCGCAGCGTGATGCTCCTAACGCTGCACGCGCCGCTTCCCGCCAGCGGGGACGAAGCGCAGACGCGCTCCGCCTTTGCGCTGCTGGCGCAAGCCTACATGAGTCGTGATCTCGGCTGGCTGGCGACACAGTTCTAGAGATCCTTCGTAGGGGCGCACGGCGGTGCGCCCGTTCAATTTCCTGAAAACCTTGTGCTTGTCTTGCCCTACAGCGCGACGACGCGCTCGCAGTCGAAGCGCCCGGCTGCCTGATCGTTCCCATTCCATCGAACGTACTTATACTGGTATGAAAACGTTCATCAGTAGGAATTTCCTGTTGCGGAGCGGGCAGGCGTTGTACAATAAACGAAACGTCCGCACAAATTCACCTACAAACCTGCATGGAGACCTATCATTTCCCCACAAAGCTGGGGGGAAACCTCGCCCTGGACTACACCAACACCATCGAACACCGCGACAGCCCGCGCTGCCTCGACTATTTGCGTTCGTATGATCACGTGCTCGCCTGGAGCGAATGCAGCGCCCGGCTCGACCACGCCGAAGCCGCGCGTCTGGAGCGGCTGGCGGCGCAGCACCCGGCGCAGGCAGACGCCGCTTTTCGAGGCGCGCTCGACCTGCGCGATGCGCTTTACCGCATCTTCACCGCCGTGATCGCCGCGTCTCAGCCCGCCGCCGCCGATCTGGCGCGCCTGAACGACGCGCTCGCCAGCGCGCAGCGGCGCATCGAGTCAGGCGGGAGCGGCTTCGCCTGGGCGTGGACGCCGAGCGATGATCTGACGAGCATCCTCGCACCGGTCGCGCTGGCAGCGGCGGAACTCCTCACCTCGGATCCGCTTCAATGGGTGCGCCAGTGCCCCAACTGCGGCTGGCTGTTCGTCGATACCAGCCGCAACCACAGCCGCCGCTGGTGCAGCATGGACGTATGCGGCAGTCAGGTCAAGTCACGGCGGCAGTACGAGCGCCGCAAGATGAAGGCGTAAGCGAAGTTCTCGAAGGAAATCAACGTGGTTTTGTAGGGGCGAACCGGTGTGTTCGCCCAGGGCAGAGGCAGACACACAGGTCTGCCCCTACTCTCTTACATCACAGGCAGCACCAGCGCCGAGGGATGCGCGCGGTCGTGGTAGATCGTCTGCTGCGCGACGCACATCGCCGTCGAGGTCGTCATCGGCTCGCCCGTGCCCAGATTGCGGCTCCAGCGCGGGTGCGCGCCGCTCGACACCAGCAGACGGATGGCGTGTCCCTCGCGGAAGCGATATGCCGTCGCCCACAGGTCGATCTCGATGCGCAGGCTGCCGTCGGGCTGCGGCTCGCCCTTGCCCGGCTGGATGCGGAACAGTCCGTCGCAGATGTTGATCGATCTGCCGTCCGGGTGTACGTCGCAGACGCGCCCGAAGAAATCCGTGTAGGCGCAGCTTGACTGGACGTACAGTTCGAGGCAGACCGCGCCGATCACCTCGACATCTTCGTAAAGCGGCTCGCTGGTGTAAGTCAGCACGTCGGCGCGGCGTTCGAGCGGGCGGTTGTCGCGCGGTCCGCCGGGCAGACCGAACTGCGTGCCGCCGAGCGCGGGCGTCGGGTCGGCGGGATCGTAGGTATAGCGGTCGCCGGAGTCCTCGTTCTGCGGCGCTTTGCGGCACAGCGGATCGCCCAGGTAGTAGCGCGTCGGCTTCGCGCGCGGCGGATAAGCGTCGAAATCGCGCCACTCGTCCGCGCCCATCACGTACAGCCGCACCGGCTTCTCGCGCAGGTGGCTGGTATCGCCCTTGAGCTGCGCGTCGTACCAGTCGATGCCCTCCTGCGCGGCGACCACCAGCGCGCGCGGGTCGAGGTGCGTCCAGGGTCCCATCGTCAGGTACGGGCGCTTCCCTGCCGCCGTCAGCGCAGCGTAATCGTCGAGCAGCGCCCGCAGGAAGAAATCGTACCAGCCGCCGACCAGGTGGGCAGGCGCATCGATGTCTTCCAGCCGCACCGAATCCAGCGTGTCGCGCCAGAGCGCGTCGTTCCGGTCGGTGTGCTCCATCCAGTTGCGGTAATAGGGCACGGTTTCGCCCAGCGCGGCGGTATCGCATTCCATCAAGGGCAGATGATTGAAAGCAGGCGCGACCGCCTGATCCAGCCCGCCGAGCATCGCCAGCGTCTCGACCGGAGTTTGGCGGATGTCCCGGTCGAAGCCCTGAAACACGCCCAGCCAGCGCATCGTCAGGCTCAGGTCGAAAGCGCCGTCGGGATAGAGGATGCGGTACAGGTTCGTCCCCGTGACGGTCGGGACGAGCGCCTTGACTTCCGGCGCGTCGGCAGCCAGCACCCACTGGACGATACCCAGATAGCTCGGTCCCCACATGCCAACCACGCCGTTGAACCAGCGCTGGCGATGCAGCCAGTCGAGCGTGGCGCGTCCGTCGGTTTTCTCGGTCATATACGGATCGAAGCTGCCTTCGGACTCGAAGCGCCCGCGCGTATCCTGCACGATCACGTGGTAGCCGCGTTCGGCGAAGCGCTGGGCGAAGAAGGTCAGCAGCATCCCGAAGCCGCCGAAGCGCTCGCTGCGCCCATACGGGCTGCGGATCAGGATGGTCGGGTAGCTGCCGGACTGGATCGGCGCGTAATGGTCGGCGGCGAGCATCACGCCGTCGGGCATCGGCATGTGGATGCCGCGCACCACGCGCACGCGCTGCCGGACTGGCGGCAGCCGCAGCACCAGCGCGTAAATCCGGCGGCGCAGGCGGTAGAGCAGGACGAACAGCGCGCTGAGGACGAGCAGCAGCTTCGTTATCGTGCGCAAGTCGGCATCACCTCCTCGACTCGATTCGCCCCAATTATACCGATGCGATGACCCTCGTCACAGCCTCCAGCCGGTGTATGCGGATCAACTGCTCCAGAAAGACGTGGATCAAATCGCGGTCGATCTTCGAGCAGCGCAGCCCCGATCCGTCGAGCGCCGCCTGCGTGCTGGCGGTGCCCAACTGATCATAATGCGAATCCTCGATGCCGAGCATCCGGCGAGCAAAGTTGATATGGAAGAACGGCAGCAGCGGGTAGAGGACGTTGGTCTGCGGGTCAGCTTTCTCCTCGACGGCTTCCACCCATTCGTCGAACGGCAGCTTCTGCACCGGGTAGCCTTCGGCGTTGACCATGTCGAAGATGTCGCCCCAGTGGATCGGCGACGGGTTGAGCAGGTGGAAGACTTTGCCGACCGACTCCTGCTGGCGCGACAGGTAGACCATCGCCGCCGATACGTAGTTGACCGGAGTCATGTCCATCGAATTGGTGATATTGGGCGCGTAGCCGACCTGAATGCACCCGGCGAGCATCCGCGCGACGAAATCGTCGACGTTGGAGACGCCTGTCTCGCTGTCGCCCACGATCAAGCCGATGCGGTGGATCGTCACCGGGATGCCGCGCTCGCGGGCGACGCGCACCACCCGCTCGGCGGCATATTTGGTCTTGAAGTAGCCAACATCCGGGCACATGGAGGCGTCGAGTTCATCCTCCTCCTGCCCGCCTTCCGGGACGGTGTACGCCATCATGATGCCCAGCGATCCGACGAAGTGGAACGGCTTGGCGATGGTCGTCGTCGCCAGCCGCAGCGCCTCCTGCGTACCGCCGACGTTCGCCGCGCGCAGGTATTCGTAAGGCGCGACGTAGCTCAGCTTGCTGCCGCAGTGGTAAATGCTGTCGATGTTCGCGGCAAGCCAGGCGAAATACTCCGGCGCCAAGCCGAACAGCGGCAGCTTGAGATCGCCGACGACGGGAACGATCCGTGCGGTGTACGAGTCTCGCCACAGGTGATACTGCGCCAGATTCTCGCGGATGCGCTGCATGGCGTTGGCGTCATCTTTCGCGCGCACCAGCGCGTAGATCGTGGCATCGCTGGTCGTGAGCAGGTCGCGCGCCAGGAACGCGCCGACGAAGCCCGTGACCCCGGTCAGAAAAACAGCTTTGGGTTCGGCGCTGAAATCGACAGGCTGGTCGAGTGGGACAATCGTCGGGTCGAGCGCCGCGTCGGTGTCCAAATCCACAGAGTGAGCAGGAGAAGCGGTCATCGCAGCACCTCGTGATCAGTCGATGTGTCCTCACATTAGCGCCTTCACGAATCTCATAGTAGTGCCAAAACGCCGTGAAAGCGCTGAAATTCATCAGGTGTCAATAAGCAGATATTTGAATGATCTTCGTCTCTATAGATCAATCAATCTTAATGTTAGAAATAAATAATGAGGGATTTGTCTGTCCTGAATCCGAGTTGAGCGCATCGCCACCGCTGCCCCCACACTCGCTCGCTAGCGGAAAGAAAATCGCATGAGCCAGCGAAGCTCCTTGAAAATCCTCGGTCCCGTCGATACCGCCTTTTACTACGTAGACCGCCCGGAAACACCGATGAACATCGGCGCGGTCAACATTTTTGATGGCAAAATCGAGTTCGACGCTTTTTTGAAGATGGTCGAGTCGCGCATATATCGGGCGCCGCTCTATCAGCAGCGCGTCGTGCAGGCGCCGCTGACGCTGGGGCAGCCGTCGTGGGTGCTCGACCCCGCTTTCGACATTCGTAATCACGTCTTTTGCGCCGAACTGCCCGCACCGGGCAGCGAGGAGCAGCTCCGCGAGCTGTCCGGGCAGCTCGTCTCCGGGATGCTGGATCGCTCCAAGCCGCTCTGGGAGATCTACCTGATCAACGGGCTGGAAGGCGGGCGCAGCGCCATGCTGTTCAAAGTACATCACTGCATGGTCGATGGCTTGTCCGCCGTCGAGCTGTTCACGCTGTTGATGGACTTGACGCCGGAGCCGCCGCCGCTCGAAGAGCCGCCGATCTACAATCCGCCCGACTTACCCAGCCAGTTGGAATTGATCAGCCGCGCCATCCGCTCCGACCTGCCCCATCGCTGGGGCGTGCTGCGCAAGCTCGGCAGCGACGTGGGACGCCTCGGCTCGGTCCTTATCGACACCGAAAAGCGCCGCCAGACTTTCGTCGGCGTCGCCAACCTGATCAATGACAATCTATCGCGCATCAAGCAGTTGCCCATCAACGGGCAGAACACCGGCAGGATGACGCTCGGCTGGGCGGAGTTCCCGCTCGAAGAAATCCACGCCATCCGCACGCCGCACCACGCTTCGGTCAACGAGGTCATGCTAACGGTGCTGGGCGGGGCGCTGGATCGCTATCTGCAAAAGCGGGTGCCGCGCGTCGACCAGCGCTTCCTGCGCGCCATCGTCCCGGTCAACATGCGCCAGGAGGAAGAGAAGCACGACTACGGCAACCGCATCTCGGTGGTGACGGTCGACATCCCGCTGGGGATACGCAATCCGCTCGAACGCCTGCACAAAGTTAAGCGACTATTCGCAGGTGATGAAGCAGTCGTCGCTGACCATCGGCATCGACGTGGTGCTGACGCTGCCCTCGCTCTATCCGTCCTTCACGCAGCCGCTGGTCTGGGGTCAGATCGCGCCGCGCGCCTTCGCGCTGATCGCGCACACCTGGTGTACTAACGTCGCCGGTCCGCCGCTGCCCGTCTACGTCATGGGGCGCGAGTTAAAGCACACCTACGGCTATTTCCCGCTCAATCCGTCGATGGGCTTGGCGACCGTCATCCTGAGCTACAACGGCAGCATCACCATGACGCTGATCGCCGACGAGGGCATCATCCCGGACGTGACCGAACTGAGCGATCACCTGCGCGCCGCCTACACCGACCTGCGCCGCGCCGCCAACGTCCCCGAAAAAGTGACAGCACGAGAAGCCAGCGCGCCGAAAATCAGCGCTCCTGCCGCGCCTGTCCAGACGCCTGCGCCGCAGCCCGAAGCGTCCAAACCAGCGCCGATGGCGACGCCGCCCGCTGCCGAAGCCGCACCTGCTGCTCAGCCCCCACAAACGGAACAGGCTGCGCCCGCACCAGAACCAGCGCCGCTGATTGAAGCCGATCCGCCCGCCGAAGCGCCGAAATCCGAGGAGCCAGCGCCCACAGCCGAAGCGGCAATTCAGACACCCGATCCAGTGACGGCGAGCCAGGTCGACGATCCCATCCCGGCGCAGGAAGAAGCCGCGCCAGTGACGGAGCCAGCGCCGGAACTCGCTCCGCTGCAAGCGCCTGTCTCCGCGCCAGCCGGGAAAAACGGCGCCGCTGCTGAAGCGGTCGCGGAAGCGGTTGCCGAGGCGGTCACGAGCGCACCTGCGGACGATCCCGCGCCAGACACAGCCGCTTACGTCAACGGCAAGAGCGGCGCAAACCCTGCCGGGGGCGCGCCCAAGCTGTTTTCGGAAGCATGGGCGCAGGCATATCAGCAGGCGATCAACGGCAACCCGGCGTATCGCAGCGTGTCGCTGCGCTGGGATGCCGGACAGTTGGCATTCCTGATCCATCCGTCGCCGCGCAACGGCATCCTGACGCAGACCGCCGTGCTGCTCGATCTGCACCGGGGCGAGTGCCGCGCCGCGCATAATACGCCGGTCGAAGCCGCCGTCAGCCAGGCGTCGTTCGTGATTGAGGGCAATTACGAAAACTGGATCAAAGTCCTCAACGGCGAGGTGGACGCACTGAGGATGTTGATGCGCGGTGGTTTGCATCTGCGCAAGGGATCGATCCTGCGTTTGATGCCGTTCACGCAGTCGGCGCAGGAGTTAGTCAGGAGCGCGCAGCGCATCACCGGAGACAGCGCAGACGGATTGTGATAAATGTCACATAAGCTGCGGGACAGGCAGCACTTGGTCGGAAGTGGTCAGCACTTTATGCTTGGGTAAGAAAATAGGCTGTCTTTCTTTTTGGAAAGGAGAAGCGCGGCATCTGCCGCGTCAGCACTATGACTACAAAATCCGTACCGCGCACCAAACGCGAGCCAAAAACGAACGAAGAAGCAGCGCCTGCTGAGCCTGTCGCCGAGTTGGAAGCTCAGGAAGAAGTGGCGACCGTCTTCGACACCTTCATCGAGCATCAGCGCAAGGCGTTCGACGAAACGGGACTCGCCATCGAAAGCCTGCTGCCTGTTGCTTTCAAAGAGCACAGCAAGGCTGCCATCAAAGAGACGATTGAAAGCTACCGCGATCTGGTCAACTCCGTGATCGACAGCGTAGTCGAAAACGTCGAGAAAATGCGTCCGCCTGAGGAAAAGTAAGGCGCGACGCCCTGAACAGCTTGTTCCACAACCCTGACACGCTCTCGCAGGGTTAGACCCCGGCACGCCGTAAAGCCAGGCAGTTTTACGGCGTGCCCATTTGTCTCCGCCCTTCAACCCCAATTTTCGAAAAAGTAAGGTGATTCCATCACATGTGGCTAAGCGTTGCTGATAGCCGCACAGTTGACGGAGTTGCGTGGATTCTGACAGTACTTTAGTATGAGAGTACCCGAGGCTTCGCTAACAGAAGTATGGGGTTTTTGAAATCAGGAAAAAAGTAGGTAATATTAATGCGTTCGATGACGCCATTTCACACAGTGTCCTGCCTCATTGGCGCCATAAATCCAATTAAGATGTATTGCATTTGTGTGCCGCGTCATCACTGACAGGGGGAGAACCACGCTTTGGCAACCGTGCTCGTAATTGAGGATGATCCATCTATCCTGGAAAATACCGTCGAAATCCTTGAATTGGAAGGGTACGACGTGCTCGCTGCGGAGGACGGTCAGGCCGGTATCGCTCAGGCTCAACAAAATATACCCGACATTATTATTTGCGACGTGTTAATGCCCAAACTCGACGGCTACGGCGTGCTGGCGGCGCTCCGGGCAGACCCGGCGACCACGTCGATCCCGCTTGTGTTTGTTTCGGCGACCCCGCACGAAGACATGCTCGCCGCCAGTACCCGGCTAGGCGCTGCCGATTATTTGATCAAGCCATTTCGCGCTGCCGATCTGGTTCGGGTGATTCAGAAGGTGCTTCACAACTGCCCCTGAGATAACCTGAACGCTCGCCGAGTACAGCTTGGCAGGCGTCTCAAGATCCAACCAAGCCATCGACTGGACTTTTGAACCGAGAGTGGATAGTGTTTACGCATTCGTTTTCGGTTCGGGCGCCTCGGGTTTGCAGCCTGACCGCCGCGCCCACCGTCGATTGTGAGGGAACCGATGGACCTGGGTCTGAAAAACAAAGTTGCTCTGGTCGCCGCCTCCAGCAAGGGGCTGGGTTTTGGAGTCGCGCAGGCGCTTGCCCGCGAAGGCGCGCGCGTGTCGATGTGCAGCCGCAACGCGCTCGAAATCGAAGCGGCGGCGACGCGGCTCGCCGAGGAAACCGGCGCGGAGACGCTCGGCGTCGTCTGTGATATGGGCAAAGCGGAGTCGATCACGTCGTGGGTTGATCAAACCGTCATGCGCTGGGGTGTGATCGACGCCGTGCTGGTCAACGCCGGCGGACCACCTGCCGGTTACTTCAAGGACTTCGACGACGCGCAGTGGCAGGCAGCGTTCGAGCTGACGCTCATGAGCACCGTCCGCCTGATCCGCGCCGCCATCCCGCACATGGTCAACGGCGGCAGCATCCTGACTATCACCTCGTCGTCCGTGCAGGAGCCAATTGATCGACTGGTGCTCTCGACCGTGCTGCGCGCTGGCGTCGCGGCGCTGGTCAAAGACCTGGCGGACGAACTGGCAGGCGATGGTATTCGCGTCAATAACCTCATTCCGGGGCGGCTGGATACGGATCGCGTCGCGCAGCTCGATCAGGGCGCAGCCAGGCGCCTGAACCTGAGCATGGAAGAAGTGCGGGCGCGCAGCGTCGAGAAAATCCCGCTCAAGCGGCTCGGCACGATTGAGGAATTTGGCGCGGCGGGGGCGTTCCTGCTCTCGCCAGCAGCCGCCTACATCACCGGGGCGAACCTGCGCGTCGACGGCGGCTCGATGCGCTCGATCTAATCCGCGAACGCTTCGGACACGACGCTGCCTTCCCAGTCAGCGGGGCGCGAGATGCCGAGCAGGTGGGCAATCGTCGGCGCGGTGTCGAGCAGCGTCACCGGCTGCTGGATGACATGCCCACGCCGCACCCCTGCCCCGCCGATCATCCAGGGGATGGTCATGTCTTCGGGCATGTCCGTGCCGTGATTCCGCTCGTGCCCGCCGTGATCGGCGTGGATGATCACGGTCGCGTCCGGCGCGGCGTCCAGCACCATACCCACCAGCGGATCGGTGAATTCGATCTGGTGCAGGTAGGCGTCGGACATCCAGCCGTAAGCATGTCCTGAAGTATCGATCACGCCAAAATAGACGAAGGCGAAATCGAAATGGTAGTCGGGCAGGTAGCGCGCGGCTGCCTCAGCGGTCACGCGGTCGCCGTCCGGCTCCAGGCTGGTGTTGGCGTAAAAGGCGAAGTGCAGGTTTTCGGGACGGTTGAGGTCGCGCAGCGGCTCCCAGTTGTAGAAGAACCCGCAGCGCTTGCCTGCGGCTTTGGCAGCGTCGACCAGCCCGACGACCGGGCGCGCCATCGAATGCCAGGTGTTATCGAGAATGCCGTGTCGGGTCGGCGGCACGCTGTGGAAGATCGAGGTGTGGCACGGCAGCGTGACCGACGGCATGACCGAGCGTGCCGCCAGTGTGTACGCGCCGTTTGCCATGAATGCGTCCAGGCGTGGCGTGCGCGCCTGGGTCAGTGCGTCCGGGCGCAGCCCGTCGAGCATGATCAGAATTACCGGGGGCATAGAATCTCCGTTGTTGAGGGGTTTAGCTCGGCGCTTGTTCCAGCATCTGGCTGACCAGCGCATAATTACGCGCGTTCTCGACGCCGATGGCAGCGTAATCCGATAGAGCGCTCAGCAGCGCGCTGTCGTGCTTGGCGAAAATCCGCCCGCTGCTCGATATGTTGAACACGTCGAGCACGCCGATCACCTGATCGCGGATGATCAGCGGCACGGAAGCAATCGAGAGCGGCGCTCGCGGCGATTTTTCCATCTGTTCCGGCGTCAGCAGGACAGGCTGCCCATTCCGCGCGACGTGCAGCGCGACCGGATCGTCGGCGCGCATCTCGACCGACACCGACCGCGACATGTTGTGCCGCTTGTACGCCTTGCAGACGAGCGTGTTTTCTTCCAGCAGATAGAGGTGTCCTTCTTCCGCGCCCGTCACCTTGATCGCCGCGTCGACGATGCGCGGTAGAAGCTGGCTCAGGTCGGTGATGCTGGTCACGCTCTTGCCGACGCCGTAGAGGACGTTCAGCTCTTGCAGGCGCATTTGCAGCTCGCGGTTCGACTGGATCAGCCGTTCGGTGAGCGCCTCTTTTTCGCGGCGCAGGCGACCGTCGCTCAGGCTGCGCTCGATGGCGAGCAGCATTTCTTCGACCGAGAATGGCTTCTTGACGTAGTCGCGCACGCCCAGCCGATAGACTTCGACGGCGATCTCTTCCGAGCCGTAGAACGTCATCAGGATCACCGGGATATTCACGCCCCGCGCCGCCATCACGCGCAGCACGTCGATCCCGTTCATGCGCGGCAGTTGGTAATCCAGCAGCATCAGGTCGGGCTGCTGCTCCAGCGCCATCTCCAGCCCTTCCATGCCGTCTTTCGCCATCAACGCCTGATAGCCGTTCGGCTCCAGGATGTATTCAGCAATGAATTCGCGGTTTTCGCGCCCATCGTCGATAATCAGGATGCGTTCCACAGTATCCCTCGCTGGCACTTACATCAATACTGTAAATTATACGACGCAGTCTGAGCTGAATTGCGTAAGCATATCTTTGCAAACGATGAGAAATCACGACAACTCCCGAATGAAGATTGTTGGATGGTAGGAGCGGGTTTATAATCGGGGCATCATCCATTGAAGATGCGAGCGCCCGCCTTGGAGCAAGTTCAGGCAGACTTCCCCGCCCGTCCACGCCTTCAAAACCGAAGTTCCGGTCAGCTTATTCGGGAGATCGGCGAGAGCGTTGTCCTGGTGGCGGTAATCTACACGCTGGTGAATCTCGCCTGCGCCCGCTTCGTCGTCGATGGTTCCAGTATGCAGCCGAATTTCGCCACCGGGCAGTTCGTGATCGTCAGCCGCGTCAACTACATGATCGGGCAGCCGCAGCGCGGCGACGTGGTCGTGTTTCAATACCCGCTCGACACGCAGCAGGACTACATCAAGCGCCTGATCGGCTTGCCGGGCGATACGGTCGAAATCCGCGATACGCAGGTCTACGTCAACGGCGTGGCGCTGAACGAGCCGTACATCAACGAGCCGTGTACGCCGCTAAGCTGCCAGGATCGCACCTGGACGCTCGGCGCGAATCAGTACTTCATGATGGGCGATAACCGCAACCACAGCAGCGATTCGCGCGTGTTCGGTCCCGTCGCTCGCAACCTGATCGTCGGCGAGGCGCTGGTGCGCTACTGGCCCCCCCAGGACTGGGGTATCATTCATGGATACAACAACTAGGATACTTGATGATCAACGAGATAAAGCCTCGTCCGAAGCTACAGCGGTCATCTGCCGTGCGCGAACTACTCGAAACGCTTGTCCTGATCGGTCTGGTCTATACATTAGTCAACCTGGCGACCGTCCGTTTCTACATCGAAGGTCCCAGTATGCAGCCGAACTTTTACGCCGGGCAGTTTTTGATCGTCAGCCGCGTCAATTATATGCTCGGTAATCCGGGGCGCGGCGACATTGTCGTTTTTGACCCGCCCGGCGACGACGGCACGCCCAACGAACCGCTGCTGATCAAGCGGCTGATCGGCTTGCCCAACGAGCACGTGGAGTTCAACGACGGCGTGATCACGATTAACGGCGAGCCGCTGAACGAGCCGTACATCATGCCGGGCGGCTGCCGCAGCAACTGCGGCGACCGAACGTGGGATTTAGGCGCGAACGAGTATCTGTTCTTTGGCGATAACCGCAACAACAGCCGCGACTCACGGGCGTTTGGCGTGATTACGAAGAACCGGATTATCGGGGAAGCGATTGTCCGCTACTGGCCCCCTTCCGATTGGGGCTTGGTCACGCACTATCGTTTTCCAGAGCCGTAACGCATTTCTAAGGAGGGAGTCCGATGACTGATCAAGTTGCTTGCCCTCGCTGCCAGATCGGGAATTTGCAAGCCACGACCGGAACGTATACCAGCATCCAGAACGGGATGCTGCTCAGTGTGCCGAATATGCCCGTGTGGAAATGCGACGTATGCCAGTATCAGGAATTTGATTACGACGCCATCACGCGGGTCGAGGCACTGGTCGGGCATCTGGGGCTGCCGGATGACCCGGAGCGCCGCGCATCCACACTGCCGACGTTCGATTCCGACGTGCCAGAAAACAATCACTCGCACCGGGTCAAACCGTAACCGCACACGGGCGGGTCGCCGCACTCGCCCTCGACAACCTGTTCCCAATGCCTCTCGTCCTTGCATACAGAATTCGAGGTGCTGAGTGAATAAGTCGATCCGCGCAAGTTTGTCGTCGCTGCCCCGCAACGTCTGGGTGATGACGATCACCAGCTTTCTGACCGATGTCTCCAGCGAGATGATCTTCAACCTGCTGCCGCTCTTTCTCGCCGACGTACTCGGCGTCAAGACGGGCGTCATCGGGCTGATCGAAGGCATCGCCGAGACCACCTCCAGCCTGCTCAAAGTCTTCTCCGGCTGGTTCTCGGATCGCATGGGCACGCGCAAGGGGCTGACGGTCCTCGGCTACGGGCTGTCGACCGTCTCCAAGCCATTTCTGTACATCGCAACGAGCTGGCTGGGCGTGCTGGCGGTGCGCTTCTTCGACCGCGTCGGCAAAGGCGTGCGCACCTCCCCGCGCGACGCGCTGATCGCCGACAGCATCGACGAGCACCATCGCGGGCTGGCGTTCGGGCTGCACCGCGCCGGCGACACCTTCGGCGCGGTCATCGGGCTGTGCATCGCCCTGGTGATCGTCGCCGCTGCACAGTCCAACGTCGTCGGGCTGGAGCGCTCCACCTTTCAGACGCTGGTCGCCATCAGCATAGTCCCGGCTGTGCTGGCAGTGTTAGTGCTGGCGGTCGGCGCTCGTGAGGTCAAACCCGACGCGAACAAGCGCGCCAACCCGCCGCGCCTTAGCCTGAGTGGGTTCGACCCTTCGTTCAAAGCCTTCCTGCTGATCGTCGCCATCTTCACGCTCGGCAACTCGTCGGACGCCTTCCTGATCCTGCGGGCGCAGGATCGCGGCTTGAGCGTGGTCGGGACGCTCGGCATGTTGATCACCTTCAACCTCGTCTACGCGCTGATCTCCGGTCCGGCGGGCGCGCTCTCGGATCGGCTGGGGCGCAGACGGCTGATTCTGATCGGCTGGACGGTCTACGGCGTGATCTATCTGGGCTTCGCGCTGGCGGCTCAGGCATGGGAAATCTGGGCGCTCTACGCCGTTTACGGCATCTACTACGGCGTTTTCGACGGCACGGCGCGCGCACTGGTCGCCGACCTCGTCCCGCAGGCGCAGCGCGGCACCGCTTACGGCATCTACAACGCTGTGATCGGCTTGATGGCGTTCCCGGCGAGCCTGCTGGCGGGCATCCTCTGGCAGGGTTTCGGAAGTTGGAACGGCTTCGGCGCGCCTGCCCCGTTCATCGTAGGCGCGGCGCTCGCGCTGCTGGCGATGGTGATGCTGGCGCGCTGGTCAGCGACGACCCGGACGACAGCCCCCTGAGCAGGCTGCCGAATGTTCTTGTAGGGGCAGACCGATGTGTCTGCCCCTGATTCTGGGCGAACACGCAGCTTCGCCCCTACTGATTTCTTTCCGAGAATTCGCTTTAGCCGCTGCTTGTTTTTTCCCAGCCGTGTTTTACACTCTGCATCATCCGATGCTGCCGGGGACGTTATGCCACCCGAAGAAGAGTTGCGCATCCTTGAAGATTTACGCGGCGGCGACGAACGCGCTTTCGAGCGGCTCATCGAAACCCATCAGGCGGCGATGATCCGGGTCGCCATGCTGTACCTGCCCACGCGCGCGCTCGCCGAAGAAGCGGTACAGGACGCCTGGATCGGCGTGTTGAAGGGGGTGCATCGCTTCGAGGGGCGCTCCAGCCTCAAGACCTGGATATTCAGCATCCTGATGAACCGCGCTCGCACCATTGCCCAGCGCGAAGGGCGCTACGTGCAGGTCGAGTGGACGGATGCAAGCGACGCCGAACCTGCCGTCTCCCCGGATCGCTTCCAATCCGCCAGCGACCCTTACCCTAATCACTGGAATGACGCGGACATGCCGCAGCGCTGGGACAGCCTCCCCGAAAACGTCCTGATCAGCCGCGAGACGCGCCGCTACATTCAGCAGGCAATCGACGGGCTGCCCGAAAGCCAGCGCGTCGTCATCACCATGCGCGACGTGGAGCTGTTGAGTTCGGACGAAGTCTGTAACATTCTATCCATCAGCGAGACCAATCAACGTGTCCTGCTGCACCGCGCGCGCAGCAAAGTCCGGCAGGCGCTGGCAAGCTATCTCAGCGGGCAGTCCTGACATGCGTTCAGACAAGCTAACCTGTATCGAACTGGTCGAACTGGTCACCGACTATCTGGAAGGGACGCTCGATGCCGACACACGCGCGCGCTTCGAGGCGCACCTGGCGGCGTGTCATGGCTGCACCAATTATCTGGCGCAGATGCGGCAGACCATCCGCCTCAGCGGGACGCTCAAGCAGGATGACCTGACGCCCGAAGCCAGAGACCAACTGCTCCAACTGTTCGAGAGCTGGAAGCGCGACGCTTCGCCGGGCTGATCCGCCTCGCGCTTAGCCCCACCCCTCGTCGTCTGGGAAAATGTTGCTGTATTTCACGCTGGTGCGCGCCTCCGCCATCATGGCGGTGACGGTGTCGCGCCACTTGGCGTAATGCGCCGTCTGCTTGTGCAGGTCGGCGTCTTCCGGCGTCTGGTAGACCTCGACCAGCACGAAGCGCTCCGGATCGTCGCTGCGCTGGAGGAAGTCGAAGCGCGCGATCCCCGCTTCCTGAATGCTGTTGCGCGCGTTTTCGATGGTCGCGGCGCGGAAGGCGTCGAGAAATTCCGGCTTGACGTGAATATCGACGTGGGCGATGTACATCGGCATAAACTCCTCATCAACTCGGTTCCATTTCCTGCTGACTATACCAGCTTTCCGGGGCGCAAAGCGACGATCTTTTGAAAATCGGGGCGCGTGCGCTACATTACGACCCATCAGCGCATCCGTGACGCGAGGAGGTTCTTCGTGGATTACATTTCGGCGAGCCAGCAGGTCTTGAGCGAACTGGGCGGCGTATTCGCCCGCTTGGACGACGAAACCCCTCGGCGTATGACCGCCGCCATCCTCCAATCGCGCCGCATCGCCTGTCACGGCGTCGGGCGCGAGGGCTTGATGATGCGGGCGTTCGCCATGCGCCTGATGCACCTCGGCATGGACGCGCACGTCGTCGGCGAGGTGACCGCGCCGCCGCTGAGCGGGGGCGACCTGCTGATCGCCAGCGCCGGTCCCGGCGACCTGCCGACCGTCACCGCGCTGATGAACGTCGCGCGGGCGGCGGGCGCGCGGGTGATGCTGGTCACGGCGCAGCCCAATGGCAAAGCCGCGCAGAGCGCCGACGACGTGATCGTCCTGCCCGCACAGACGATGGCGGACGACATGGACGGCTCGCCCAGCCTGCTGCCGATGGGCAGCGTCTTCGAGATCGCCCAGCTTGTGTTCTTCGACCTGATCGCCCTCGACCTGCGCGACCAGACCGATCAAACCGCCGACCAGATGCGCCGCCGCCATACCAATCTTGAATAGTAAAGGTCGTTAGGCATCCAAATAATCGCTTTTTGGCTTCTATGAAGTAAGGACAACCCGATGCGCGACCCCGCCCGGCTCACGGTGGAGCGCTACGACAACTCGCGCCGTGCCGCGTGGGACGAGTTCGTCCGCCGCAGCAAGAACGGCACGTTTCTGTTCGACCGCGACTACATGGATTATCACGGCGACCGCTTCGCCGACCATTCGCTGCTGATTTATGCCGACGACCGCCTGATCGCGCTGCTGCCCGCCCACCGCGACGGCTCTGCGCTCGTCAGTCACGGCGGGCTGACTTACGGCGGCTTGATCACCGACGCGCGCATGAAAACGCCGCTCATGCTGAGCGTATTCGAAACGATGCTCATTTGCTGCCGGGATCGCGGTTTCACGGGGCTGCGCTACAAGGCGATCCCGCCGATTTACGCGCGCGCCCCGGCGCAGGAAGACCTGTACGCCCTTTTCCTGTGCGGCGCGCACATCAGCCAGCGCAGCGTCATGACCGTGATCGATAGGCGCGAGCGGATCGCTGCATCGCCGTCGCGGCGCGGCGGCGCGAACAAGGCACGCAGGCGTGGGCTTTGCGTCCGGCGCGCGGACGATCAACTGGCGGCGTACTGGTCGCTGCTGGAAGACACCCTGCACGAGCGCCACGACGCGCGCCCGGTGCATACGCTGGCGGAGATCGCGCAGCTTCAGCGCCGCTTTCCTCAGCAGATTCAGCTTTACGCCTGCTTCGAAGGCGCGGCGATGCTCGCGGGCGTGCTGATCTACGAAACTGAGCGCGTCGCGCGGGCGCAGTACACGGCTGCCAGCCCGCGCGGGCGCGACCTGCGCGCGCTCGACCTGCTCTATACGCATCTGCTCGACGAAGTCTTCGCCGCCAAGCCCTATTTCGATTTCGGCACGTCGCACGATCCGGCGACCCATTGCTTGAACGGCGGATTGATCGCGCAGAAGGAGAGCTTCGGCGGACGCGCCATCACCCAGGACACCTACTGGATCGACCTGACGCGCTGGAATCCCCAAGCCCTGCGGGACGCGCTGACGTGAAAACCGTCTCGGTCGTCGTGCCCGTTTACGACAACGCCGGGTCGCTGCCCGCGCTCTTTGACGAGCTGCTGGCGGTCGAGGCGCAGCTTGGCGCGCGCGGCTGCGCCCTCGAATTGATCTTCGTGGACGACGGTTCGACCGATAGCTCGCTCGACGTGCTGCTGAAGCTGCGGGAGCGCCGCTCCGCCACGAAGGTCATCCGACTGGCGCGCAACTTCGGCTCGATCCCGGCGACTAAGACCGGGCTGCGCTTCGTCAGCGGCGACTGCTTCGGCTGGATCGCCGCCGACCTGCAAGACCCGCCCAGCCTGATCGTGGAGATGGCGGATCGCTGGCTGGAGGGCGCGAAATTCGTGATCGCCGCGCGCGCCGCCCGCCACGATCCGCTCGCCAGCCGGGCGATGTCCAGCCTGTATTACGCGCTGGTGCGGCGCATCCTCTATCCTGATTATCCGCGCGGCGGCTTCGACGTGCTCCTGCTCGACTCGTCGCTCCTGCCCTATCTGCGCGACAGCGGCAGGCATGTCAATCTGTCGCTGCTGGCTTACGGGCTGGGCATTTCCCCGGTCGTGCTGGAATACGAGCGACGCGAGCGGCAGCACGGCAGATCGCGCTGGACGCTCGCCAAGCGGCTGGCGTACTTCGCCGACTCGATCCTCGGCTTCTCGCCGCTGCCGATGCGCCTGATCGCGCTGCTGGGCTTGCTCGGCGCGCTGGCGGGCTTCGCCTGCGGCGCTTATCTGCTGGTCGCTGCCCTGCTCGGCGGGCACGCGCTGTCCGGTTTCGTGGCGCTGGCGGCGCTGATCAGCTTCCTGTTCGGCGTGGTGATCGCGCTGCTCGGCGTCGTCGGCGAATACGCCTGGCGCATCTTCGACGCGCTGTCGCAGCGCCCGGAAGCGGTCATCGACGCGGTGTACGAGTGAGGTCAGCTCACCATTCTCAGTTGCCAGTTTCGGGGTTTCGTTTAGACTGGAAGGAACGTCTCGCGGAGCCGCATTCATGAATGAACTGCGCAAACCCTTTTTTGTTGTCGCGCTGGTTTTGATGGCGCTGGTCGTCCTGATCGAGATCGGCTCCGGCTTCGCGCTGCACGGCAAGCTCCCGTCGGACGGCTCCAGCGCGATGGACGCCATCCAGTCGATGCCCCTGCCTGACGCCATCCGCAACATCATCGGCGACGTGAACGCCAGCGACGTGGATGCCATCGCCTCCGGGTCGAGCAGCATCCCCGGCATGGGCATCCCCTACATGGCGCTGCTCGACGGCATGGTGCTGTTCACCGTCGGGCTGGTCGCCAGCAGCCTGATCATCACCGACCGCGTTCAGGGGCGCGTGCAGGGCTGCGCCACCGCCATCCTGTCAATCCTGCTGATCCTCGCCTGCATCGGCTTGTTCTTCGCCGCGCTGCTCATGCTGCTGCTGATGGTCGCGCTGCTGCTCGCCGTGCCCTTCGGGACGATTGTCTATCTGGCGGTGTACGGCTTCTTCGACCGGGGCGGCGCGAGTGCGGTGCTGAGCGTACTCATGCTGCTCAAGATCGGCTTCGCGGTTTTCCTGGTGCTGGCGCAGCAGCGCTTTCTGCAAAATCGCGGGCTGGTGCTGCTGGTGATCTCCTCGCTGGTCGCCAACATCGTCATCAGCTTCTTGCAGGGCTTCGTGCCGATCATCCTGGTCAGCATCACCGACGCCGTCGGCGCGATCATCATGTCGGTCTGCGGCTGCATCTGGTGGATTCTGGCGCTGATCGGCGCGATTCCGGCGATCCTGCGCATCCTGCGTCCGCCCGCATCGTCGTAAGCCGCTACTGTGCGATGTCGATCACGCAGCCGCTGCCGCTGCTCGTGCAGTTCTCAATCTTCAGCTCGCCCGACGCTTTGTAGAAATTCAGTGTGATCTGGCTGTTACCGTTGCTCGGCAGATCGCTGCCGATGTCCATGTTGTGCTCGCCGTCCGGCTGGGTCGTCATGTGCAGCGCCACGCTCGCGCCGGACGCGATGCGCAGCTTGAGCGCCCGCACGTTCGCGGACGACTCGGCAACATCCAGCGTGCAGCTTCCGCCATTGGGGATTACGATCCGCTGCGTCGTGCGGTTGAGGCAGCTCGATGGCGAGGCGCTGACCTCGTTGAGATCGAGCGCCGGGATCGGCAGCAGCCCGGCAAACGTGTTGATCACGCCGTCCAGCGAAATGCCGCCGATGCCCCCGCCCGCGCCGACGCCGATGCCGAGCGCGAACAGCACCACGACGACGACCAGCACGACGATCACGATCTTCGGGGCATTTCCACTCATGCTCGAACCTCACGCGGGGACGAGCGAAATATGCCGTCCCCGCGTCGATAATCTGCTTACGGACTCGGCGTCGATAGAATCAGAAGATGATTGATCTGGCTCTGACTGATGGTGCTCGGCAGTTCCAGCACCGCGCTGCCCAGCTCGAATTGTTCGAAACGGGTCTTGTGGCGCATCGTCTGGCTGCTGGACGTGATGCCGGACTGCACCGTGACGACGATCTGGTTATTGTTGGCGGGCTGGATCAGGATCGTCGTATTCTGAATCCCGGCGGCAAGCTGCAGCGGATTGAACGGGACGTTGCTGATCGTGTAGGTGGACGCCGTGACGTTGCACACGTTTCCCTGCGGCGGACAGTTCGATTTGTAGGTAATGTCCACGCGGTTGTTCCCGGCATTATCGATGCCCATCGCCAGGATCACGCCGGTCGTCGACGTATCCACAGGTACCCAGTTACCCAGAAAGACGTTGAGCGCCGTCTGGGTTGCCGCCGCGCTGGCTGCCGCTGCCGTCGCCGTCGCATTGATCGCTTGCTGTGTGCCGGTCATGGCGGCGACTGCCGTCGCGGTGCCCGCATCGGCGGTCGCTCTGGCGTCGTCCAGCGCCACCGCCGTCCCCGTCGCGTTGGCATTCGCCTGATTATTCGAACTGACCACCGCCGCCACGATGATCACCACGATCAAGATCACGGCGATGATCGCCGCCGGGATGATCCACGTCGGGAACGGGCGCGGCTCCGGCTTGGGCGCTTCCACCACCGTGAACATCACTTCCGGGCTGACGGTGAAGTTGTCGTCCGGGTTGACCTCGTCGGCGAGCGTCAGCGTCAGCGTGTAGCTGGCGGGCGCTGCGTCCATCGGCACGGCGATCCTGACCTGGAACTGCTGCGTCCCGTCGATGGGGAAATCACGCACGTTGGCGCTGTCCGTGCTCCCGCCTTCCGGCGGCAGAATCGTCAGCCACTGCGCGCCGTCGGGCGGCTGCGTCGCCAGCTTGGCGGTCGCGTGCAGGCGGCGGCGCGTGTTGTTCTTGACGGTGAAGGTCGCCACGCCTTCACGTTTGTTATCGAGCTTGACCGTGTTGGTGGCTACGGAGATGTCGAACGGGCTGGGCATTGTTCCTCCTTAGCGGCATTAAACCGCTCGATAAATACCGGAAAGCGCGACACCGATCAGCGCCAGCACCGCGCCGTAAAAGATGATCGAGGCGACGATCACGACCGGGTCGCTCCAAGCCATGAACGGGTTGCGCCACCCGCCGATCTTATACGCCCATACTTCCCAGGGATTGTTATAGTAACACAATGCCATGATCGTGTCGCCCAGATTCGAGCGCTTTATCGCCGCGACGATCAAACTGGGGATGAACAGCACGACCATCCAGCCGACGTAAGTCAGCGTGAACAGCGGACCGAACCCGCGATTTTGCCAGACGTGCGTGTTCTCGTGATGCCACAGGTCGTCGCTCGAATCGCGCTTGAGGTTGCTCATGACCGCGCCCTGCGTGAAGGCGAACTGCGCCTTGATGCAGAAGCCTTTCTTGTAGCGATGATTGTTGCGCCGCCGGTCGAACGATTCGTCGGCGTGGTCGCCCCAGGCGAAGTTGATCAGGTGCAGCAGGCAGGCGTCGGTCGTGCCGGACAGCCCCCACGTGCTGTCGAGCAGGAAGGCGGGCACGCCCAAGCCGTCCCAGTCGTAAATCCGCCAGATGCCGCTCATCATCGCCGAGAAGCCGCCGACGGCAGCCGCGATCCACAGCAGCACGTCCGGCGAAGTCAGCACCGGATGATGCACGATCAGGTAAATGATCGTGTCGATCACGCCGACCGGGAAGAAGAAACCCCAGCCCGCCGCCAGGCTGATCCCCGCCGAGTTGTTCGCCGACGCCAGCACGATGCTGATGAACGTCCGCGCGATGAAGCCGCCGAGCAGCGTGATCACGCCCGTTTCCAGCGCGGGCAGCACCGCCGTGCCCGGACCTTCGCCCCGGAACGCGCCGAAGATCAGCCGGACGAGGAAGGCGACGACCGCGAACACCAGCAGGAACACGATTGCGGGAAGCTCAACGATGCGTTCCATGAGTAATGCCTCAATGACCGTTTCAACTCCACTGCGCGGGTTGCGAATAACGCGCTTAGCTTCCCCTCTTCGTAGGGGCGCAGCGGTGACTGCGCTGCGGTAAATAATGTCTTCCTGGCGGTTCCATATCGTTTATGTCGTCGCAACCACCAGCTCATAGGTCACATACGCCGGTTTTTCCTTGACGACGATCCGCTCGACCAGCACTTGATATTTCGCCGCATCCGGCGGCACGTGGACGCGGACGTGAAACGGGATCGGCGTGCCGTCGGCGTCCGGCACGTTCTCGTCGATCACGAAGCCGGTCACGCCCGTCGCCGTCTCCAGAAAGCGCAGCAGCCCGCGCATCGTCCCGCGCCAGCGCGACAGATAGACCGCCGCCGCGATTAAATCGCGCAGGTGTCCGATGCCGCTCGGAAACGCCGGCAGCGTCGCCGCCGTGAACTCTTCCGGATTCTCGATCCACAGCCCGTCCAGATCGACCCACCCCGCCAGATACGCCACGAAGCGATCCGGCGCGCGGTACGGGTCGAAATAGGTATCGAGCGCGTCCAGCACGGCTTCGTCCGGCGTGTGCAGCAGTTCCATCACGTCGAGCAGCGCCGCCAGCGGGTTATCCGCCGCCGCGCGCACGGGCGGCAGCGTGCGCCGGTAGATTTCCGGCAGCAGCAGCTCGATCTCAGCCCGTTTCATCTTCGCTCACCACCGTAATCTCGTGCTCCCCGGATGCGAACAGCCACATTTCCGGCAGCGTCACCTTGTCGGTGAAGCGGCTGGTCGAGCAGAGCGCGAACTTCCACGTCGCGTAGTCCGCGCCTTGATCCGCCGCGCGGTAGACGCCTGCGCCGTCGGTGCGTTCGTCGCTGCCGACGACGCCCGCCAGCGCCAGCGTCCCGGTCGGATTGGCGGCAATCGTCGAGACGATCATCAGCCGCGCGCGCTGGTCGCGCAGCGGCAACCCGGAAGCCACATCCGGCGCTTCCCATCCCGGATTCGTCTTGTTCGGGTCGAGCCGCAGCACGCCGCTGCGATGGCTCGCCGCCAGCACGCCGCTGTCGGTGAACGCCAGCCCGTGACAGCTCCCACCCTTCCAGTCCGTGTCAAAGGTTTCCCAGCCTTCCGGCGGGTCTTCGTCGCCGCGCAGTTCCCAGCGATAGCAGCCCCTGCCATCGTCCGCGCCGGACGCGGCAAACGTCCCCGACCACAGCCACGCGCGCGATCCCTGATACTGCACCGCCAAAACGCGCACGTCCAGGTTCTCCATGCCCTCAATCGGGCGGAAACTGTGCGAGCGCCCACCCTGGCTGGACAGATAGACGCCGCCCGAGTTCTGCGCCGCCACCGCCACGCTCACGTCGCCGCGCGCGTCGGTCGCCGTCGTCACCGCGTAGAAGCTCAGCGCCTGATTCTGCGGGTTGACGACCACTTGCAGCAGCGTACTGTCCGGCTTGGGATCGGTGATTTCGTACAGACCGCCGTCGGTCGCCAGCAGCAGCACCGGCACCTTGTCGCGCAGCAGCCACGCCATATCTTCGACGTGAAATTCGGGCTTGGTGACGCTCTGCCAGCTTTCGCCGCAGTCCGCGCTGACGTAGACGCGCGATGCTTCGGTGTCGCCCACCCGCGTCGACGCCGCCACCAGCCCCGGCTGATTAGGATGCGCGCGCACGAACTCGACCACTTCCTCATCCGCGAAGGAGACGGCGGTCTCCCAGCCGTCGCCGTCGTTGAGCGAGCGAAAGACGTGGTTCTCGCTGGCGGCATACCAGGTATGCGGCTGGAAGCCGTCGGCGGCGAGGCTGCGCACCGCGTCCGGCACTTCGTCCACCATCAGGCTGACGTTATCGACCCAGCGCACGCCCGGCTCGGACAGCGCCACGTCGTAAACGTTGGAGACGCGCAGCGCCTGCCCGAACTGCCAGCCCGTCGCGTTGAATTTGGCGCTCGGCAGCGGATTAATCGTCCGGTGAATGCGCTGAAGGACGCGGTTTTTGACCGCTTCGGGGTCTTCCTCGCGCCGCACGACGATGTTGGCAGTCACGCGCACCGTCTTGTAGTGCGCCCAGTTGACCATGCAGACCGTCCCCAGCGGACGCCGCTCGTCCAGCGCGCTCTGCACCTGCTGGCGCGCCTGATCGGTCGCGTACTGCATCAGCGTATCTTTGGGCAGCCAGTCGCCCCGCCAGGCGCTTTCCGGCACATCGGGCACCAGCAGCACCTCGACCGCCCCGCGCGGCGCGTAGCTCCATACCGCCGCCCGCGTGACGGCTTTCGCCCGCGCCACCTCCAGCGTCTTGAGCGCCACCAGCTCGAAATCGTCGGCGGTCACGGCGCGCTGAAGCGAATGAAGTTCTTTGGGACCGCGCACCAGCGCGTTGTCGAGCGTCTCGGCGGCGCGTCCGCCCGTCGCGGGCGTCGGATTGGTCACCTGCACGCCGCGCAGCGGGTCCTTGAGCGCCGTCAGCGTTTCGGCGGCGACGTTGCCGTCTTCCCCACCGCCGCGCCGATACCACGCTCGGATCGCGCGTCCAGCAGGCGGTACTTCGCCCAGCGCGCCGTCACCGAGCGCCAGCGTGCCCGTCTGCTCGTCCAGCGCGTAGATCGAAGGCGCGAAGGTGATCGTGCCGGACATGCGATCCACCACGTAGACGAAGCGGTCGTCGCCGGGGTTGGCGAAGTTCTCGACTTCGCGCCAGATGCGGTAGGTCACGTCGTTGTATTGAATCGCCGGGACGCGCTCATCCAGTTGATCCTCCGGCTTGACCTCGACGCCGACCACCAGATCGAGCGGGTCGCCTGTCGGGGCGATGATCGGCGCGCGTCCGACCGTGACCGACAAGCCCGGCAAGTCCGCTCCCCGTGCCGATCAACTCGCCTTCGACCTGATCGGCGTGCAGCGCGGGAACGTCGACCGAGTCCGCGCCCTGCGCCAGCGTCACCGTCTGCGTGGTCATGAAGACCGGCGGCGTGCTGCCCGCGCCTGCTCGTTCCAGCGTCACCCGCGTGCCGCGCGGGATTTCGAGCGCCGCGTCGAAGCCGCGCGCTCGGCTGAAGCGCAGCGTCGTGCTGGCGGCGGACGGCGGGTGCAGCGAGACCCCCAGCAGCCGCAGGAAAGCGATGTAGGCTTTGGTCGGCAGCCGGTTGAGGCGGTAGATCATCGTGTCGGTCAGGTAAGCGAACAGTTCCAGCAGCGTGATGCCGGGATCGTGCGGCGAGAGATCGTCCCACGCCGGGTTGCTCTGCCGGATGCGCTGCTTGGCTTCTTCGACCAGTTGGTCAAAGCTGCGGTCGTCCAGATTAGGCAGTGGAAGTGGCATCAGCCGCCCTCCGCGAGATTGAGCGAAAAAGACAGGTGTTCCGTGTGCCGCGTCACCCGAACGCGATATTGCAGCGTCACGTTCAGGCGCTCCGGCGCTTCTGGGTCGCGCCCGGCGTCCAGTTGCAGCACCTCGACGCGCGGCTCCCAGCGATCCAGCGCGCGCTGCACGTAGTAGATCGCCAGCCCGGCGGTCGTGTCGTCGTTGGGCGAAAACACCAGCCGGTGGATGTCGCAGCCGTAATCCGGGCGCATGACGCGCTCGCCGGGGCGCGTCGACAGCAGCATCAGGATCGCCTGCCGGATCGACTCGTTGTACTGCACCATGTCGATGCCCCCGCTGGCGGCGAAGCGCAGCCCGGCGGCGTCTTCCGGCGCGTCCAGACCGGGATACAGGAAGCGCCACGAGCGGTAGCGCGGCACGTTGTTCATCCCGCCCCCTCGACGAACGCCTGCCCCGGCTTGAGCACGTGATAGATTACCACGCCCGGCGGCGTGCCGTCGGTCTTGCCGACGACCGTATCGAGACAGACGCGCCTGCCGCCCACGCGAATGAAGGTCGAATAACCCTGCTCGACGCGCAGCGTGAGCTGGCACGGCTTGATCGAGATGCCGATGTTCGGGCATTTGGAGATCGGGCGACCTTCCGGGTCGGGGTCGATCAGCACCTTGCGCCCGCTGACCGTCACCCAGCTCTGCGCAGGGTCCAGTCCGACCGTGCCCGGCGGGTCGTGCGCGCAGCCGATCAAGGCATCTTCCGTCAGAATAAGCATTATTCGCAAACCTCTAATACAAAACATTGACGCAAAGGCGCAAAGAGACACGTTCAAGTCGCAAAGGTCGTTTGATTGAACCCTTTGCGTTCTCTGGCGTCTTTGCGTTGAATCGCTTCATTTCGCTACCCTTGCTGGAAATCAATCGTGTTGCCGCGAATCACAATCGCCTTCCCCGGCGCTTCGATCTGCAAATCGCGCGCCGCGTGGATCGTCACGCGCTGCGGCGACAGCTCAATCGCGCTGCCGTCGCTGTTCTCCAGCCGGATCACCTGCCCGCTGTCGTCCAGCGTGACGCGCTGGTTGCCGGGCGTCAGCAGCGTGTAGCGCTTGACCGCGCCGCCCTCGATGCCCGTGTCCGGCGTGCCGCTCGCGCCGTACAGCCCCCCAACGACCACCGCCTGCGCCGGGTCTTCGTGCGCCAGCAGCACCAGCACGCCGTCGTTCACGTCCGGCTGGATCATCAGCCCCTTGCCCGCGCCCGCGCCGACGCTGACCACGTTGATCCAGTCGGTCTCGACGCGCTCGTAAGCCGACAGCGCTACCCGCACCCGCCCCAAGCCCTCCGGGTCATCGATCTGCGTGACCACGCCCGGCGTCGCCACAGTGGCGCGCGGCTGATGATCCAGCCGCCGTGATGCAGGCATCCAGTTGTAGATTTCCGTGTGATAACCCACGTCCTGATTGATAGTGTGCGTGACCAGGGTGAGCACGTACTGTCCGGCGACCGACGGCGCGACTCCCGCCACGTCCACCAGCGTGCCGGGACGCAGGCGCGTGTCGCCCTGCAGCCGTTCCCGAAAACTGCACCGTGCGCGCAGCGCGCAGATCGAGTTCCGCCTGCGCCCGCGCTTCCGCCTGTGATACATCCTCGACCGCCAGATCGACCAGCGAGACAGAAGCGCCGCCGCCAACGTCTTCCGGCGCAACGCTGGCGCGGATTTGCCGCCCGCTGCGCGCCCCGGATGCGCGTCCGCTGTGCGCGTCGATGTGGAACGCATCCCAGCCTGCGGCAGCGACTTCACGGACCGCCGAATCGCTGTTCACGTGAATGTCCGCTTCCAGCAAATTCTCGCCCAGCGTCAGAAGCAGCGGATCGCCCGCGATTCCCGCCAGACTGAAGAGGTGCAGCGTATCCTCGCGCACGCTGAAATACAGCCCGGCGCGATCCGCTACCTCTTGCAGCAGTTCGAGGTCGTTCTGGCGGTGTTGAACAAGATACTGGATCACCGGGGCGCTCTCGTGCGCCTGCACGCTCAAGCCGTGCGGCGCGGTCAATTCGCGCGCCAAATCCTCCAGCGACACCTGCACGTGCGCCCGCACCGAGCCGTTCTTGCGCAGGCGGTGCAGCAGGTCGTATGCTGTGACGCGCAGCTCGCGCCCGCCCGAAGGCTGATAGCGATACGCGACCGCCGTCACCTGCCCCTTGAACAGCGGAATCCGCTGCCCCCGCACCAGCACGCGGATCAGTGTGCCGACCTGAAGCGCCGCGTCGATGCCCAGCGGACCGGGCGGGTCGCGGAAGACCAGCTCGCACAGCGTCGGCTGCGAGAGCGTCTGATGCACGTAGACCTCGCCCAGCGCAATCGTTTCCTGCGCCGAAAGCGCGACGCCTTCGCGCTCGATGATCATTTCGGGCAGCGGCGTGACCGGGTTCACAGCGCGATCCTTAGCGGCGAGAGCGGGCTGAGCCGCAGCAGACTCGTGAACGAGACCGGCGCGGCGTCGAGCGCGTCCTCGAAGGTCGCCAGCAGGTACGAAACGATCTCTGGCGCGGGCGGGATCAGCAGCACCATCCCCGCGTCGAGCGCGAACGGGTCGGCAAGACCGTTGAAATCCGCCAGCAGCCGCCAGTACGACGACTGTCCGTAGAACTGCGCGGCAATCGCGTCGAGACGGTCGCCGCCGCTCACTTCGTAATACTGCATCCGCTCCGGCGTCAGCTCGCTGTCGATCTCGTCCAGCGACGGCGGCTCGGCAGCCACCGCCTGCACCGGCGTGGGCTGGGCGTCCGGCTCGCGCACGCGCAGCAGCCGCAGCCGCAGCCACGAGCGCCCCGGCGCGCCCTCCGGCGTGAAGTTCTCCAGCCGCTCGGATACCGCCGCGACCACCGCCGGGATGTTCCAGTACTTGCCCCAAATGAAGCGCACAATCGGCGGCTGTGCGTAGCCGCCGCCCTTGTTCTCCGACAAATTCCAGAACGGCGCGGTCAGGTTGCGCACGTCGCCGGTCGCCACGCTCGACCCCAGCAGCGTCACGTCGAACAGCAGGTCAAGCTCAAGCTCGGTTCTGCCGCCGCCTGTGTACAGCAGCGGATCGTCCGACAGCCCAACGCCGGTCAGCTGCCCACCCGACGAGGCGCGCGAGCGCACGCCCGACGTGCGCCGGATCGTCAGCGTTTCGGGGTTGAGCAGGCAGAACAGCCGCTCGTTGCTCTGCTCGATCAGGAAGGCTACTCGCTCCACGCTCTGCCCTCCTGTTCGCGCCTGAGCCGTTCGCGCCGCCGCGCTTCGCCCGCCGTGTCGCGGGCTTCGTCAGCGGGCGGATCGGGCAGCGACGCCCAGCGATCCGCCGTGATCTCGCCCAGGTCGAGCGGCGGCTGCGGTTGCGAAACTTGTTTCGCCGGGCGCAGCACCGTCTGCTGCGGCGCGGGCGGGGCACTCGTCCGGCGCTGATTGAGTGGGACGGCGTTTCCCGCCGACGTGCGCACACTCGGCACGTCCGTCTCGCGCGGGAGCGTCTGCTGCACCTCGCGGATGCGCTGCCGCTCAAACGGCAGATCGGCATCGTGCGCCGCGATCCGCTGCGCTTCGGGATTCTCGCTCTGGCGATACGCTGGCGTCTCTGCTGGCGCATCGCGCAGCGTCGGGATGGCATCGATAGGCTGCGGCGCGGCGTTCTAGACTCGTCTCGCGCACTGGCGGATACATGGCTGGAGCGTTAGCGGGCGCATCCCGGCGCGGCACATCGACCGGGCGCGCAGCAGTTTCCACAGACGGCGGAACGACCGCCTCGCCTTCTGCCGAGGCGCGCTCGTTCAGCGGTTCCGCGCCGAGCGCCTGCGCAGTCACGCGCTCCAGCCGCAGCGAGCGCTTCGCCGTCGTCCGCACCGTCGAAACCGGCGCAGGCGGGCGGTGCTGCGGGGTCAGCAGATGCAGCGGGCGCGCTTTCGGCGTCGGCGCGGCAGCGTGCGGCGGCTCGCCATCGAACTCGTCGGCGCGGTAATCGATCACGCTCGCGGCATCGGACGCATCCGCATCGAGCAGTTCGGGCGCGTGCTGCCGCACCAGCTCAACCCAGTGGTCGGGCGGCTCAGGCTTGCCCGACGTGGGCTTGCGCGGATCGGCTGGCTCAGCGAGCGCAGCCGTCTCCAACTGCGCGCTGACGGCGTTCAGCCAGCGCGTCAGGACGCGCGCCACCGCGCTCAGCAGAGTCCGCCTCAAAGACGACCAGCGCATGTGTTTACGCTCGCGCGAGGCGGTCGAAGACCAGCGTCACGCTCTCGATGGCGAGTTCGAGGCTCATGGCGTTCAACTGCGCGCCGCGCCACGCCGCCACCCAGGCATTTTCGAGATTCCAGCGCGGGGCGGTCGCGTCCTCGCCGCCTTCGCTGTTGAGGACGATGATCGAGCAGTTGCGGCGGTCAGCGCGCCCTTCGACGCCCGCCATCATCCAGTCGAAAACCTCGCGCGAAGGCGTCAGCCCGTAGTAGAGCGTGATCGGCTCGTAGTTGACCTGTCCGGGGATCGCCCGCACGATTTGGCGGCTGCCCGCCTCGCGGTACTTGATCACGTCGACCGTGATGCCCAAGCCGCTGCACGCCGTGAAATAGGCTTGCGCCGCCCCGCCGATCTCCAGCCGCCAGTTATAGGCGCGGAACGGGTCTACCGGGTTTCCAGTCTCAGGCATTGTTTCCTCCCACCGCTTCGATTTCCGTGCCGCCGACGTACTGGCTGATGCGGAAGACGACGAACTCCGCCGGTTTGACCGGCGCCATACCGATGATCGTCGTCACGATGCCCGCGTCGATGTTTTCCTGCGGGTTGGTCTCGGCGTCACACTTGACGAAGAACGCCTGCTGAGGCGCAGCGCCTTGCAGCGCGCCGTCGCGCCACAGCCGCAGCAGGAAGGCGGTCACGTCGCGCTCAATCGACTTCCACAGCGGGATGTCGTTCGGCTCGAACAGCACCCAGCGCATACTCGCGGCAATCGATTCCTCGACCATGCAGAACAGGCGGCGCACGTTCAGGTAGCGATACTCGCTCGACGCTGGGGCGACGGTGCGCGCGCCCCACACGCGGATGCCTTCGCCCGTGAACAGCCGGATCACGTTGACGCCGACCGGGTTGAGGATGCCCTGTTCGTCACGGGTCAGGCGGCGCGTCACGTTGAGCGCCCCGCGCACGATCTCGTTGGCGGGCGCTTTGTGGACGCCGCGCGTCGCGTCGGTGCGCGCGTAAATCCCGGCGACGTGACCTGACGGCGCGACGTTGACCAGATCGCCGGAGAGCGCGTCGCGCACGGTGATCCAGGGGAAGTAGACCGCGCCGAAGCCGTTGTCGGACTGGCGCGGGCGCAGCCCGGTCGCTGCGGGCGCACTGTCGCCGCTGTCCGCCGCATCGCTGTCACCGCTGCTGCGCCGCCGCGAGGGGGTCGGCGTGGCGGTCGCCACCTGCGTCAGCAGATTGAGATTGTCGACCGTTTCCGGCGTGTCGAGGATGGCGACGCGATCCTGAAGCGTCTCGCAGTGGGTCAGCAGCGCATCGTAGACCTCCGCGCCGTACATCCCCGGCGCGGCGACGATGGCGATCTCGTCAATCGTCGCCAGCACGTCCAGCCCGACGCGCCCCGACGCGCCGCCGACAATCGGACCGTCGCCCGTATTGCAGACGTAGCAGAGCGTGCCGCCGTTGTCGAAGAAGCCGCGCACCGCGTTAGCCAGCGGCGTGCTGGCGCTGCCTTCGGCGACGAACTGGCGCACGAATTCCGTCCAGTTGGGGATGGCGACGGCTTCGTTCAGGTGCGCGTCCTTGTTGGGCGCAGCCCCGACGAACCCTGCCGTGCTGGTGCCGACCGCCTGAATCGGGCGCGTGCCCAGCGGGACTTCCTCGATGTAAATATCCGGTGCTAAGTAATTCACGGGCATCTTTTACTCCTCGAAAAATAGTACCGAATGATCTTGTCGGGGCAGACCGATGTGTCTGCCCTCGTACCCCTACGGTTGCCTAAGCGAACACACAGGTTCGCCCCTACCTATCCTCGTTGATTTCCGTCGAGAACCAACTTGCGTGCCGTTTCAAAAAGTTATTATGAATTCTCCTCAAATAGATGAATCACCAGCGGCTCGCCGCTCTGCTCGACGTTCACCTCCAGTTCGTGCCCTTTGGCGCTGACGCGCACCTGCTTGACGGGCGGGTCGGCGGGCACGCTCGCAAAGCGGAAGCGACCATGCGCGTCGGTGCGCTGGTACTGGCGCAAGCCGGGCAGTTCGACCAGCGCGCCGTAGAGCGGCACGTCCTGCGGACCCAGCACCACCCCTTGCAGCGTCGTGATCGAACTCGTTCGCAGCACCATCGGCTGGCGCACCAGCGAGATGTCGGGGACGGCGCGCTCGCGGCTGAGCGGCACTTTGAGGATGAAGGCGGGCTGCGGCTCGACGCCCAGCGCCAGCCAGGTTTGCACCGGGATCGGCTCGAAGTCGAGCGTCATGTCCGCGTCATCGAGCGCCGCGAAGATCAGGTCGCCGAGCAGCTTGTGCGCCTGTTCCGGCTCGGCGGCGCGCACCGCCACCAGATAGCTGAGCATGACCTGTTCCGGGCGAAAGCGGGCGTCGCGCGGGTGCTTGGAATCAGGAGATGCCAGCGCGGGGACGACCTGCATCAGGTAGAGATGGACGACCGGCTCGGTCTGTGTCTCGCGCGGCGGGGTGAGCGCGACGCTGACCGTCCCGACGACGTTCGCTATCCACGCTGTCAACCGTGCATCGACCTGGTCGATCATCCCGTTCCTTTGTGGATCGATCTAGCGGCACTGGAATTGTGCTTTTAGTCGTCGTTTCTGCGGTGAATGGGCTGAATGTTACGCCCTCATTACACACTAAAATCGTAAAGAACGCAAGCCGTACAGGCGAAAATTGCTCTCTGTATACACCGTAGGGGCACGATATATCGTGCCCCTACAAGCGTGCCAAATTGTCGCGCAGAACAAAAACGGCAGGGAGATGTGATCTCCCTGCCGTCCATTCGCCGAAGAAAAGGCGTCGTTAGTGCGCCATGACCGCCGCGCGCTCGCCTTCGCCTTCCGGCGCGCGCTGCGTTCGCGGCAGGAGGAAGGACGAAATCGCGCCCGCGACCACGAAGATCGCCGCCGTACCCGTCGCGGCGCGCGCCGCCGCCGAGAAGCCGATGCCGAGCGGCTCCTGAATGTCCGCCATCAACTGGTCGAGGTCGGGCTTCAGGTCACTGCGAATTTGCGCCACCGTGTCCGGGTTGTCCAGATCGACGCCCTGCACCCGCAGCGCCGTCTTGGCGAGCGGCGGGATGTTCGCCAGCACCATGTCGAGCGGGTCGCTGTTGGGGTCGAAGCCCTCGTTGTTGTCCAGCGCCCGAATGATCGCCTGCTTGGCGCTGTCGCCGAACGTGCCGATCAGCGTGCCCAGTTCCTTCGCGGCGGGCGAAATGTCCGTCCGCGCGGCGACCCGCGCGCCGAAGTCCTCGAACATCGTGCTGTCCTGCACCAGCGGCGTCGCCGCGCTGGCGAACGTGCCGAACATGACCGCGCCGATGATGGCGATGCCGAGCGCCGCGCCGATCTGCCGGATGGTGTTGACCGCGCCCGACGCTACGCCCGCTTTGTTGAACGGGATGTCCGACAGCACGAGGTTGGCGATCTGCGCAATCGACAGACCGAAGCCCGCGCCGTAGACCATCAGCGGCGGCGTGATCGAGGTCAGCGGCGTGTCGTAGAAGAGGATACGGCTCATCCACAACAGCGCCGTCGCTTCGAGAATCATCCCGGTGGTGATGATCCACTTCGCGCCAATGCGGCTGGCGAGCGCCCCCGCCAGCGGCGCAGCGATCACCATCACCCCGGCGGACGCCAGAAGCTGCACGCCCGTCTCAAACGCGCCCATGCCTTTGGCGATCTGCATGTAGATCGACAGCACCAGGAACGTGCCGAACTCGCCCAGCGTCGCAATCGAGATCGTCAGCAAGCCGTAGCGGAAGCTGCGGTACTGGAGCATCCCGAACTCGAACAGCGGCTCGCCGCCGTGCCGCTCCTGCCGCAGTTCAGTGAAAATGAAGACCACGAACATAATGATCCCGGCGAGGAACACGAACGGGATGAACGAGACCGTCCCCGCCGCAACGTCCGTGACGCCGCTCGCCAGCACCGGGTAGCTGATCGGACCCAGCGTGAAGACTTTCTTGGCTTCCAGCCAGCCGTAAGTCTGTCCTTCTATCGCGCCGAACACGATCAAGCCAATCGACAGGCTGATCAGAATGATCCCGATCACGTCGATCTTGGGCTTGGCGTTCGGGTCGCGGCTTTCGCGGATCGCCCAGAAGCTGCCGAGGATCGCCAGGACGGCAATCGGCAGGTTGATCAGGAACGCCAGCCGCCACAATTCCGCCATGATGCCGGTGCCGTACTCGATAAACCAGCCGCCCAGAATAGGACCGAGCGCCGCCGACACGCCCGCCGTCGCGCCCCAGATGCCGAAGGCGACGCCGCGCTCGCGTCCCTTGAAAGTCGCCGAGATGATCGACAGCGTGGACGGCGACATCATCGCCGCGCCCAAGCCTTGCAGCGCCCGGAAAGCGATGGCGATGCCAATCGTGGACGCCGCACCCACGCCGAACGACCCGACAGCGAACACCAGCGCGCCCCCGATGAAGATGTTGCGCCGCCCGAATTGATCGCCCAGCTTGCCCCAGGTGATCAGCAGCGCGCCAAAAACCAGCGAATAGATCGAGTTGACCCATTCCGCATCGGCATACGACGCGCCGAACGTCTCGCGGATCGACGGGAAAGCGATATTCACCACCGTGCTGTCGATCACGAGCAGGATCAGGCTCATATTGAGGATCAGCAGCGCGATCCAGCGCCGCTTATAGGCGCGTTCTTCCTCGACTGTCCGGAAGACAGCCTCATCTGCAAACGTCATTTACATCCCTTTCATTCGACGAATGGTTGGTCAGTCCTGCGCGACCGCGCGCGCGAATAGGTCGATCACCTGCTCGATCACCGCCGCCATCGCTTCGGGACTCATGGGGCAGTCCTGCTGCGCGGTCATCGCGGCGCGGATGGTGCTGGGAAGCCCGAACATTTTCAGCAGCAGACAGCCCACCACCGGCGTCTGGATCGTCGGGCGGATTTCGCCGCAGGCTTTGCCCGCTTCGACCACCTCGCCGATCTGCGCCAGCACCCGCTTCTTGGCGGCGGCGACTTCCGGGTGGGTGTGCAGCGAGGAAAAGATCGATTCCACGCCTACGTCCGCCAGCAGCCCGTCGACGACGTAGCGCTGAACCAGCACCATGCGCAGCGCCGTCTTCAGCCGCTCCAGCGGCGAGTCTTCGTCGGCGAAATCGAGCTGGTCGGCGATCTCCTGAATGCAGTTCAGCAGCGCGCAGACGATCAGGTCTTCCTTGCTCTTGAAGTGCTGGTAAAGCGTGGGCTTGGAGATGCCCACCGCTTCGGCGAGGCTGTCCATGTTCAGGTCGGCGTAACCGCTGGCTTGAATCAGCCGACGGGCTTCAAGCAAAATCTCATGCTCGCGCCTCCGTTTCTCGCGCTCTTTGTATGACAATTTATCCATGTTGTCTGCCGAATTTAACTGACCAGTAAAAAATACGACTGTTTCGTAAAGCGGTCAACTGACCAAAAGAACAGGACTTAAAGGTGGATCGTTGTGCAGGACGCCCTAACCGCGTTACGCTTTGCCAATCCAGACCCGCCTTTGCAGAGGATTGTTCACATGCCGGACAAACGTACCGTTGAAGCAGCCGATCTCTTTCGCCTGAAGTTCGTCACCAGCGCGCAGCTTTCGCCCGATGGCGCGCGCGTCGCCTACACGATGTCGCACGTCGATGCCGACGGCGAGAAGGAGCACAGCGCCATCTGGCTGATGACGCTCGCCAGCGGCGAAACGCGCCAGTTGACCGGCGGCGCCGCCAAAGACAGCAGCCCGCGCTGGTCGCCGGACGGTTCGCAGATTGCCTTCGTGTCGTCGCGCGGCGAAAAAGCACAGGTCTACCTGATCCCGGTGGATGGCGGCGAAGCCCAGCCGCTGACCGCGCTCAAACAGGGCGTTGGCGGCGGGCTGGCGTGGTCGCCGGACGGCACGCAGATCGCCTTCACCGCCGTGCCCGCCGAAGAACCGCGCGACCCCGACAAGCCCTACCGCATCGACCGCTTCGTCTATCGCTTCGACGAGATGGAATATCTCGACGACACCGTGCAGGCGCTCTACGTCATCCCGGCGGCGGGCGGCGAGCCGCGCCGTCTGACGCAGGATCGCCAGCAACTACAGCAATCCGCAGTGGTCGCCCGATGGCGCCACTCTCCTCGCCGGCGCGTCGATGCCGCCGGACAGCTACCGCGCCTTCGACCTCAGCCTGGTTCTGGTCGATGTCGCCAGCGGTGAGAGCCGCAACCTGACCGGCGAGTGGGGCGCGGTCGGCGCGGCGGGCTGGACGCCCGACGGTCAGCGGATCGTCTTCGCTGGATCGCCGCACGGGCTGCCCATCGGCTCGAAAGACGACCTATGGGTGATCGACGCAGCGGGCGGCGCGCCGGAATGTCGCACGCCCAGCCTCAAAGTCGGCGTCGAAGGCGCGCTGCTCGGCGATATGCCGGTGGTACTCGCCAGTCAGAAAGTCTTCGTTTCGAGCGACGGCAGGTTCGCCTACATCCACGTTCAGGAGGGCGGCACGCGCGGAATTTACCGCGTCGCGCTGGCGGGCGACGAGGCATGGACGCCGCTGGTGGGCGGCGAGCGCTGCTGTGCGCTCGTCGGCGTGGATGACCAACACCTGCTCTACCTCGCCAGCACGATCAACCATCCGATTGACCTCTACGTCGCGGACGCCGACGGGGGCGGCGAGCAGCAGTTGACGCAGGTCAACGCCGACTGGCTGGCGGGCGTCAAGCTGCCCAGCGTCGAGCACATGCTTTTCCCCGGCAGCGACGGCGTTCAGGTCGAAGGCTGGCTGATCAAGCCGCCAGAAGGCGCAGCGCCCTACCCGACCATCCTGTTCATTCACGGCGGACCGCATCTCGCCTTCGGCAACATGTTCCACTTCGACACGCAGATGTTGTGCGGCGCGGGCTACGCCGTGCTCTGGGTCAATCATCGCGCCTCGACCGGCTACGGCGACGCGTTCTCGACCGCTATCAAGGGCGACTGGGGCAATCTCGATTACAAAGACCTGATGGCGGGCGTCGACAGCGCCATCGACCGGGGCTTGGCGGACGCGGATCGGCTGGGCGTGTGCGGGCGTTCCGGCGGTGGCAACCTCTCCTGCTGGATCGTCGGGCAGACGGATCGCTTCAAAGCCGCCGTGCCGGAGAACCCCGTCACCAACTGGCTCAGCTTCTACGGCGTCAGCGACATCGGCGTCTGGTTCTCGCTCGAAGAACTGGGCGGACACCCGCACGAAATCCCGGAAGTCTACGTCAAATGCTCGCCGATCACCTACGCGCACACCTGCACCACGCCGACGCTGCTGATTCAGGGTGAGCACGACTGGCGCTGCCCGGCAGAGCAGTCCGAGCAGTTCTACACCACGCTCAAGGCGAACGGCTGCATCGTCGAGATGCTGCGGATGCCCAACTCGCCGCATCAGGGCGCGGTGCGCGGACCGCTCTCGGTGCGCACGGCGCACAACGACGCGCTGCTCGGCTGGATGAACCGTTACGTGCTGGGCGTCTGAATCAAACACCGAACGCATTGTAGGGGCAGGTTTGAAACCTGCCCCTACGGACTACCCTCCGTCCCCCGAATCGGTTCTACATCGCTGCGCCAGTCTGTGATAGACTAACGGCGAACACTGCCTTCCCGTCAGAGGATAAATTGTGCGAATTTTGATCTGCTCACTGCTGGTCGCGCTGGTTTTTGCCGCGTGCCAGCCCGCACCCGAACAAGTCGCGTCTTCGTCCGCAGCGCTCGCCCGAGTCAGCGCCAAGCGAGCCGTCGCTCAGGCGGCGACCACCGTCCCCACCGCCAACCCGCTGCCGAGCCGGACGTCCACTATCCCGCCGACCAACACGCTCGCGCCAACCCATACGCCGATCCCGACGGATACTCCTGCGCCAACCGACACGCCTTCGCCGACGCTGCTGGTCTTCGCCACCAATACGCCGCTGATCACGGACACCGCCGTCGTCACGATGGCGCCGACCGTGCCCTCGTTCAACTCACCGACACCCGGCTCAGATGTCGACGCAAACGGCACGCCGCTGCCGACCTGGACGCCCCCGCCGCCCGATCCGGCGGTGCAGATCGCCGATCATTACCATTTCCAGCGCCCGATCAGCGATGGCAACGTCAACTACGCTGACCGCACCTATCCTTACGGCGGCACGTCCGGCGGCAAGCTGCAAGTCCATCACGGCGTCGATCTGGTCAATCCGCAGGGCACGTCGATCCTCGCGGCGGGCGACGGCGTCGTCTACTACGCCGGGGACGACCTGACGCAGGTCTTCGGCGCGTCCACCAATTACTACGGCAATCTGGTCGTCATCCAGCACAACTTCAATTCGCCGGAGGGGCAGCCCGTCTTCACGCTCTACGGGCACATGTCGAGCATCGACGTGCAGACCGGGCAAGCTGTCAAGGCGGGCGACGTGATCGGCAAGGTCGGCGCGACCGGCGTCGCCTTCGGACCGCACCTGCACTTCGAGGTACGCATCGGCGACCCGCACAATTTCGGCGCGACGCGCAACCCCGACCTGTGGATTTACCCGTACCGGCGCTACGGCACGCTCGCCGGGCGCGTCACCGACGCCAGCGGCAACCTGCTTTACGAAGCGACCGTCCAGGTGCGCGCGGTGGATTCGCAGCATCTACGCTACGCCTTCACCTATGCCGACAATTCGGTCAACGGCGACGACACCTTCCACGAGAATTTCACGCTGGGCGACCTGCCCACCAATTACTACGAGGTCACGGTCGGCGACGGCGGGCGCGTCCGCTTCCGCAAGATCATCTACGTCTACCCCGACCGCACGACCTGGATCAACATCGTGCTGAACTGACACAGCCTCACTCGGACAAGAATGTAGGGGCAGGTTTGAAACCTGCCCCTACAAAATGTGTCAGCCTCCAGTGACCAACGCCCGTAGTTCAGCGCCCTGCGCGTCGCTGTACGCGCCGGAGCCGCGCCACAGCACTTCGCCGTCGCCGTTGAGCAGGAAGACCTGCATCGTATCGGTGTTGGGGATGTTCAGGCTGCTCAGGAACGGGGCGAGGTCGTCCAGAAACGCGGTGATGGTGACGGCGCGCAGGTGTTCGTCGCTGATGGTGACGATCATGCCGCCCCGGATCAGCGCGCGCATCGGCGCAGCCATGTCCGGGAAGACCGCCACGTCGTAGTCCGCGAAGCTGGGGTCGCCCGCCGCGATCTCGTTCGCCAGCGGCAGCCAGGTTTGCGCCTGCACCTGCTGGTTTTCGTCGAACGGCACGATCACCAGCACCGACTGTCCGCTGAAATCGGCGGGCAGCGTCATCGTCTCGCCGAGCAGATTTTGCCCGCTGATCGTCGGGAAGCGCAGGCAGTCCTGCGCCGCCGTGATGCACGGGCGGTTCGAGGTCTGCACGCTCGACACTCCCGGCGCGCTGCGATCCAGGATGATCAAGACCAGCCCCACGACCGCGATCAACACCACGACGACAATTCCAGCGATAACCCTGCCCCGCATAACCACCATCCTCCCGCATCCGCGCAGGATTCTAGCGCGTTCTTCCGTCCGCACGAGTTCCAGTCATGCGCAGTTTCGTAAACAAGCGAATGGCGCTGAGGCGCGAAGCAGTTGCCGGAATGAATCCTGCGAGAAGGAGCATATTCGGCTGTGCAGGGTGAGACACTAATACCGGAACACGGTTTCGGGTCGCTTGGGCGGCGTGATGATGGGAACGCTCTCCACGCGCGGGTGTGAAACCTCGACCTGAAGCAGCAAGCCGCCCCCGCTGCGGTTGTGGATGCGCACGTGCCCGCTCAAGAGCGCCGCCCGCTCGCTGATGCCGAGCAGCCCGTAATGCCCCTGCGCCGAGAGCTTGCCCAGATCGAAATCTTCGGTCAGCCCGCAGCCGTCGTCGGCAATCGTGATCATCAGCGTGCGCGGCGAGGTATGCTCCAGCGCAATCTCGACCTGGCTGGCGCGGGCGTGGTGCTGGACGTTGCTCAACCCTTCCTGCACGATGCGGAAGATCGACAGCTCAATTGGCTCCGGCAGGCGACCGGGGTTGAGCTTGAGCCGCACCTGCACGTCGATACCCGTGCGTTTCGCCCATTCGCGCGCGAAGGATTGCAGCGCGGCGGGCAGACCGAGGCTGTCAATCGTCGGCGGGCGCAGGCTGCCGCAAATCCGCCGGATGTCGTCGACCAGAAAGCGGATCGTCCCGCGCACGTCCTCAAGCTGCTGCCGCACCGCAGGCGAGACTTCTTCCTCGGCTTCAACTCCCTCAAGCTGGTAGTTAGTCGTCAGCAAATCCTGAATCACCTGATCGTGCAGCTCGCGCGCCAGATGCTTGCGCTCCTGCTCACGCTCGGTCAGCAGGCGGCGGTGCGCGTCTTGCAGCGCCACGTTCGCCTGATCGAGCGCCTTGACCTGTTCGGCAAGCTGCGAGAGAAGCTGCTGGTTGAGCGTGCCCTGCATCTCCAAATCTTTTTCCAGCAGAAGCGTCTGCCGGTGCAGCGAATCCGCCTTTTCGCGGGCGCGGTAGTACGAATCGAGCGCCCAGAAAGCGGGCGTCGGCTGTTCCTGATTGGTGTAGCCGACCATCGCCGCGACGATCTCCTCGCGGTTGGTGATGTCGGTGCGGAACGAGTCGATGTGCTCACCGTTGCGCAGCACCAGAACGCGGTCGGTGACCGCGAACAGGTGATCGAGGTTCGTGCTGCTGAAGATGACCGTCTTGCCCTGCTGCCGCCACTGCTCGATCAGCAGCAGCAGTTTCTGTTGATAGGCGTAACTCAGCAGGATCGGCTCGTCGACGAAGATCACGCGCGAGGGACGCACCAGCGCGCGGGCGATGGCGACCAACTGGCGCTGTTCGTTGGACAGGTTCATGACCAGCGCGTCGGGCGAAACGTCCTGCGCTTCCAGCATCGTCATCAGGCGCACCGCTTCCGCCTCCATGCCCGGCTGGTCGAGCCAGCGCAGGAAGCCCCTCATGCGCGTCCGGCGGATTTCGTGACCGAGGAAGATATTGTCGGTGATCGTCAGCCCTTCGGTCAGCACCGGGTACTGGTGGATGACTTCCAAGCCCAGCCTGGAGGCGTCGAAGTGCTGCGACAGGCGCTCGCCGTTGAGGGTGATCGTGCCCGCGTTTGCCGTGTATACCCCGGCGAGCAGCTTGGCGATCACCGACTTGCCGCTGCCGCTCAAGCCCGCTAAGCCAACGACCTCGTTGGGGTAGACTTCAAAGCTGATGCCGCGAATAACTTCCAGCGTGCCAAAACGTTTGTACAGTTTATCGACCTGCAAAACCGGGTTCATTTTGAGAACGCTTAAATCTAATTAGCGACCGATTGATCGCTTTTACTATAGCAGCATCTCAGAACAAAGCCGAATCCTGAGCGCACTTCGTCACCAAACATTAAGTTTATAACCCAAAGCAAAACGTGCGCCCCCGTTGAATTCAGGAGGCGCACGCTCGTACTCGCCCCGCCGCACCGTCCGGCGGCGAAGGCGTTCACATGCCAGATATGAGCCGCGCACGCGGCAGACAATGCCGGATCAGGCGATACCGGCTTGCTGCTGGCGGCGGCGAGACAGCGCGTCGACGATCACGGCGATCAACAGCACAATGCCGGTGATGATGAACTTGTCGCCGGACGCCAGGTTAAGCAGTCCCAGCCCATTATCGACGCTGGAGATGACCAGCGCGCCGAGGACGGCGCTGGCGACGAAACCGCGCCCGCCGAACAGACTGGTGCCGCCGATCACTGCCGCCGCGATACAGTCGAGCAGCAGATTGCCACCGCCCGCGTTGGTATCAACCGAACGCAGACGCGACGCCAGGATAATCCCGCCCAAGCCTGCCAGCGTGCTCGACATGATGAAGACGATGACGCGAATGCGCGTCACGCTGATGCCCGCGCGCCGGGCAGCTTCCGCGTTGCCGCCGACCGCGTAGACGTAGCGTCCAAACGGCGTGTTGCGCGCCAGATACGTCAGCGCAACCAGCGCGATCAGCAGGATGATGCCTACGACCGGGACGCCGCGATCCTGATTGCAGACCGCGATGAAGATGCTCGCGCCAGCCGCCAGGATGATCAGTTCCAGCGCGATCACGAAGGCTGGGCGCGCCTTCAGGTTTTTGCGTAGGCGGGTGTTGCGCCGCGAGATTTGCAGCACCGCATACAGCAGGATCGCTATCCCGGCGAGTACCCACCCCACGATGCTGTCCGGGGGAATAAACGAGTTAGCGATGCTGGTGACGACATCATTCTGAATGATGACCGTCCCGCCCCCTCCGATCTCGTGCAGCACGACGCCGTTCCACGCCAGCAGACCTGCCAGCGTGACGATGAACGAAGGCACGTGAAACAGCGTGACGATCAGCCCTTGCAGCAATCCGATCCCCGCGACCACCAGCAGCGCCACTGGAATCGCGGTGTACCATTCCCAGCCCGCGCGCGGGTCGCGCAGCAGCATCGCCACTGCGACGCCGCAGACCGCGCTAACGTAGCCAATCGACAGGTCGATCTCGCCGAGCAGCAGCACGAACACGACGCCATAGGCGATCATCGTCGTGCCTGCCATTTGTGTGATCAGGTTGACGAAGTTGTGCGGTGTGAGAAAGTTGGAATTCGCCCGCTGGAAGATCGCGGCGATCAGAACCATGCCGACGATGATAGGCAGCGAACCGATGTCGCCGGACGACAGCCTGCGCAGGTAGCCGCGCATCAGGACGGACGGCGAATTGCCGTGATCGCCTCCCTCAGGCGACGCGGTCTGCGCTTCGGGTGTATTAGCTGTGTCCATTGGCATCCATCCCCGGAATTCGTTGCAGTTCTCCTGCGGTAATTGCATAGACGATGTCGCGCGTATCCACGTCCTCGCGTTTGAACACGCCCACCTGCTGACCGAGCCGCAGCACCGTAATCCGGTCCGCGACTTCAAAAACGTCATACATGTTGTGGCTAATCACGACCACGCCCAGCCCTTTGTCCGCCAGTCGGCGCACCAGGTCGAGCACCTGCCGCGTCTGCGCGACGCCCAGCGCGGCGGTCGGTTCGTCGAGGATCACCAGTTTGGAATTCCACATCACGGCTTTGGCGACGGCAATCGCCTGCCGCTGACCGCCAGACAGCGAAGCGACCGGCAGACGGACGGAGCGGAGTGTCGAAACGGAGAGCGAATCCAGCGTTTCAATCAATTCCTTCTCCATGCTCCCCTCGTCAAGACGCCAGAGGAAGCCGCGTTTTTCACGACCGAGGAACATGTTCGCAACGACGTCGAGGTTATCGGCAAGCGCCAGGTCCTGGTACACCACTTCGATGCCCAGGGCGGCGCTGGCGTGCGGGCTGTGAATATGGACGACTTTTCCCTCAAACCGGACTTCGCCCTCGTCAAAGGGATAAATGCCCGCAATGCCCTTGATCAACGTCGACTTACCCGCGCCGTTGTCGCCGACCAGCGCCATGACCTCGCCTGCACGCGCCTCAAAATCGACTTTGAAGAGCGCCTGCACCGCGCCGAATCGTTTGGAAACGCCTCGTATGTCGAGTAAAGGTTGTTCCGACAAAATATGCTCCTTCACAGAATAGTATTTACTATTCGCCGAGAGACACCCGCTGGATGCCCGCAGCCCCGCCCCGATCCTATCACTGATTATATGGATACGTGGGTCTCGTCGACGGAGGCGCGGCGAATCCCTGAAAAGTAATCCGCCGCGCCTGTGTCAGTCAGTGTTTAGCTGCTCGCCGTCGCTTCAGGCGTCATTCCCATCATCGCATCGGCGGGGCAGTACTGCGCGAAATCGCCCACGCAGATCTCGTCCCACGTGCGGAAGCCGTCCGCGATCACCGTGCTGGCGACGTTGTCCTTGGTCACCGCAATCGGGGTCAGCAGAACGGACGGAATGTCGTTCGTGCCGTTGTTGGTCGCACCGGTTGCCATGCTGGAGGTGTCGTCACCCTTGACCAGCGCGATTGCCAACTGGGCAGCCGCGTCCGCTTCAGCCTTGATCGCCTTGTAGACGGTCATGCTCTGGTGTCCTGCCAGCACCTGCTGGATACCACCGACCGTCGCGTCCTGCCCGGTCACCGGAATGTACGGCAGACCGTCATTTTCGCGCTCGGTGATAACGGACTGAGCCAAGCCGTCATTGGCAGCAACTGCTGCGTTGATTTCGGAATGAGCGGTCACCATTTGCGTGAAGATCGTCAGCGCCTGCTGGTTGTCCCACTGAGGAACCGACTGCTCGACAACCAGGTGCCAGCCGCTGGAGGAGTCGTTGAACAGCTTATCCAGCAGCGTGCCGTTCTGCGGGCACTCGCTGTCGAGGCTGCCGAGCGGCAGAGAGGAATCATAGGTCGAATCAAGGTTCGGCGCACCCACGTCGTTAATGCCGCAGTGCATCCCCAGGCTGAACAGCGTCGCGTTGTTGTCGGTCGGCGCGCCGTCCAGGATACCGACGTTCACATCGGCGCCCATCGTACCGGCATCTTGCGCAGCCTTGACGGCGTCGACCAAGCCCTGCCCTTGCAGTTGCCCAACGGCATAGTTGTTGAAGCTGACGTAGAAGTCAGCGCCGGGACCTTCGATGGTCAACCGGTCGTAGTCGATCATCTTGGCACCCGCCGCATGACCGTCGGCGATGATCGCCGCGCCGCTGCCGCTGTCGAGGTTGACCAGCAGGATGACCTTAGCGCCGTTGGTGATCGCCTGTTCAGCCTGCGTCCGTTGGGTCTGGGCATCGCCTTCGGCGTTGACAATCGAATAGCTCACGCCAGCGGCATCGAAAGCCTCCTGGAAGTACTTGCGGTCGTCCGCTTCCCAACGCGCCGAAGACTGGCTGTCCGGGAGCAGAACGGCGACGTCTGCGTTGCTGGACTGCGCCACCGCTACGGAGTTCAGCGCCAAGCCAAAGGTGCTCATGAGCAAACAGACGAGCGCAAATATACGAAGACCAACTTTAGACATTATTTCCTCCCTCGAATCGATTTAACGAAAAGAAACGAAATAGATCCGGCATCCTTTGGACACTATTTGCCTTGTCTTCCTCCCGTAACATATGTTATACATTAGGCTACAACGCTGCCTCATCGCATGACGATGAGACCGCTCTTATAAATATTAACGACTACGTATCACATCGGCTTGAACAAATCCCCTCAAATTTGTGACGGATGTCCCCCAGCATAAATAGGGGATACCTCCCTATAATCGCCACACCTCTGTCCAGCGCACGTGTGCTATAGTTATTTAAAAGCAGCGTCACAACGCTTCATCTATTGAGAACGTCCCTTATGAAAAACAGCCGGTTATTGCTTGCCGACGACCACGCGGTTGTGCGCGCCGGTATCCTGAATGCTCTCAAGGAGTTGCCGAACATCGAAGTGGTCGGCGGAGTGGGCAACGGGCGTGACCTGCTGGTCGAGCTGGAGGCGCTCCGCCCCGACTGCCTGCTGATCGACGTGACGATGCCGGATTTCGAGCCGATCTCGGCTATCGCCCAGATTCGCGCCAGCTACCCGGACATGAAGATTCTGGTGGTCAGCGCTTACGACGACGACGTATACGTACAGGGGCTGCTCGGCATCGGCGTCAACGGCTATCATCTGAAGGATCAACCGCTCAGCGACCTGCGCCTCGCCGTGACACGGGTTCTGGCTGGCGAGCGCTGGATATCCAGCCGCATCGTGGACAAGCTGCTTCAGCTTCGGGAGCCAGCTCAGCATTATCGGCTGACCGACCGCCAGCTCGACCTGCTGCGCCTGCTCTATCGCGGCTACGACAATCGTACCATTGCATTGGCACTAAGCTTAAGCGTTAAAACAGTGGAAAATCACCTGACCCGGCTGTACAAGCAAATTGATGTCCGCAGCCGCTTAGAGGCAATGAATTACGTCATGCAGCATCCAGAAATCATCGGAGTTTCACTCAGTTCCACGCACACATCCACGACGCCTCCTTCGGCAGGTTCGCTGACGGTTCTGATCGTCGACGACAACACGCGCTACCGCCAGCAGTTGATGCGGACGATCAGTTCGATCAACACTCACACGCTGATCTACGAAGCAGGAAACATCCGGCAGACGCTTGACCTGCTCCAGTCGGTCAAGCCGCGCCTGGCGCTGGTGGACGTGGTGCTGGGCGACGAGAACGGCATTCACTGTGCCCATCAGATCGCCACGCAGTCGCCCTCCTCGCGCGTGATCCTGATCAGCGCCTACCCGGACAGCGAATTTCACCGCCTGGGCTTGGAAGCGGGCGCGGTCGCCTTCCTCGACAAGAAAACGCTCGACACCGCGACGCTCCGGCAGGTGATCGACAACTGCTAGTATTTTGCCTGTCCTCAAGTCGATTTCCGCGCGAAGCAGGCTATGATTTATGAGGGCGCATCGCCCACATATTCCAACGGATTCAAGGTTTCTCACATGAACGTACACGGCAAACATTACCGCACCATCTGGGCGGACCCGGAGCGTCCGCAGGTCGTCCAGATCATCGACCAGCGCGTGCTGCCCTTCGAGTTCAAAATCCTCGACCTGACCACCGTCGACGATTTCGCTCACGCCATCAAGGATATGGTCGTGCGCGGCGCGGGCTTGATCGGCGCGACGGCAGCCTATGGCATGTACTGCGCCGCGCTCAACGCGCCGCGCGGCAGCCGGGAGGCATTCCTCGCCGCCATCCGCGCCGACGGCGATACATTGATCGCCACACGCCCGACGGCGATCAACCTCGCCTGGGCGGTCGAGCGCCAGTGGAACGCCATCCAGAGCGCCGACGACATCGAGGATATGATCCAGATCGCCTTCCAGACGGCGCAGCAGGTCGCGGACGAGGACGCCGACTACTGCCGCCGCATCGGCGAGCACGGCGTCGCCCTGATCGAAGCGATCAGCCAGCGCAAGCCCGGCGAAACGGTCAACGTCCTGACCCACTGCAACGCGGGCTGGCTCGCCTTCGTGGATTACGGCTCGGCGACCGCGCCGATCTACGCGGCGTATGATCGCGGCATTCCGGTGCATGTCTGGGTGGACGAGACGCGACCGCGCAATCAGGGCGCGCGCCTGACCGCCTGGGAACTCGGTCAGCACGGCGTCCCCCACACCGTCATCGTCGACAACGCGGGCGGTCATCTGATGCAGCACGGCATGGTCGATCTGGTGATCGTTGGCAGCGACCGCACCACCTACACAGGCGACGTGGCGAACAAGATCGGCACGTATCTCAAGGCGCTGGCGGCGCGCGATAACGACGTGCCGTTTTACGTGGCGCTGCCGTCGTCCACCTTCGACTGGACGCTGCGCGACGGCATCCACGACATCCCGATTGAGGAGCGCAACCCCGGCGAAGTCACGCGCATGGCAGGGCTGCACGGCGACGACGTGCTCGAAGTGCAGATCACGCCCAGCGACAGCCCGGTCAGCAACTACGGCTTCGACGTGACGCCCGCCCGCCTCGTCAGCGGGCTGATCACCGAGCGCGGCATCTGCGCCGCCGACGAAGCCAGCATCCGCGCGCTCTACCCGGACAAGCACACCTAGATCGGTTCGATTTCGTTGGAATGGGGGGAAATACGTAGGGGCACGGCGCGCCGTGCCCCTACAATGGAATTCCTACAGGTGAATATCAGCCGCGTCCGACGTAAGACCCGTCGCGCGTGTCCACCTTGATCTGCTCGCCTTCGCTGATGAAGTTGGGCACCGTCACCGACAAGCCGGTATCCGTCTTGACTTTCTTGGTGACCGAGCCTGACGTATTGCCAACGACCGCGACTTCCGCCTCGACCACCGCGTAGGTCATCGTCGTCGGAAGCTGGTAGTCGATCACCGTGCTGCCGTTGGTGATCATCAACTGCAAATCCATATCTTCTCTCAGGTAGAGCGCGTTATCCCCGAACAGCGAACGGTTCACGTCATACTGATCGAACGTTTCGTTGTTCATGAAATGAAGAAAGTCCGCGTCGCCGTAGAGATATTTCACTTCTTCGGTTTCCACAAAAATGTTGTCGAGGCTGTCCTCTGCCGAAAAAACGCGGTACTGCGTCGACCCAGTACCGATGTCCATCAACTGCGCGCGCATGGATGCTGCGCCGCGACCGGGGTTGTTGTACTGCGTGTTGATCACGCGGTACAGATTCCCGTCTAAATTCAGAACCGTGCCTTTTCGAATATCACTTGCCGGAATCATTACTTACTCGCTTTTTTATCTCACTCATTCTGGATGACGATATTATAACATATTCCCTTCGTACTTCCAGACCTGAACGCGGGGATCGCCGACACGCACGGCGTAGCGATACGCGCCCCAATCGACCCACGACATGCCGTACTGTCGCAGCCGCGCGGCGATTTCCGCCTGGCATTCGGCGGTGATCGCCTCGGACAGCGCCAGCGCGCGCGCGAAACGCGGGCTGACCGCCCGCCGCAGCCGCCCCATCGCATCGAGCGGGCGCGTCAGCAGGCTGGAATCGCCGGGGATGCTGAGCGAATAGTGCAGCGTCCGCTCGATCACAGCGCGCAGCCCGGCGCGGTCGAAGACCGGCAGCGCCTGACGATAGAGCGCCGCGTCGCCAATCCACTGGGCGCGTGCGCCGTAGCCCGCCTCGCGGATCACGCGGTCGATTTCGAGATCGTCCTCCCAGACGAAGGTCTCGGCGCGCCGCAGGATTTCGCCGCACATCCCCAGCGGGATCATGCCCGTCTTGCCCCAGAACGCCTGATAGCGACCAGCGCGCAGCCGCCAGCGCAGCCACAAGTCACGCCCGAAGGCGGCGTTGAGCGCGTCGATGATCGCCGGTGGCGTATCCATGCCGGGCACCGCCGAATGCTGGTAGGGCGTGTACGGGCTGACGGCGGCGGGCAGCCCATTTTGCGCATAACGCTCGCTCAGACGAATCAGCCTGTCCAGCAGCCCACGCCCCCAGACCGCGTCGTGAGCGGGCATGATCAGCCAGCCGGGCGAGGCGACCTGCCGCGCCGTGTCCAGCGCGAAGCTGATGCGCGCCCAGCGATCCGTCGGTGCGTAGCGCCGCCAGCCCGCCGGATGCTCCCACTGGCAGCGGGCGGGCGTCTCAGCAAATTCGTCCGGCGGCGCGACGGGTTCAGGGTTCGCCAGCGCCGCCGTGATTTCGAGCTTCGGATACTGCGCGGGCAGATCGCTGAGGCTGTCGGCGCTCGCCGCGCTGTCGCAGATCAGCAGCACGGCGGCATCGTCGTAACGGCTGAGTTCCGCGAGGCGTGACGCCAGCGCGAAGTCGAAGACGCGCCGGGCGCGTGGCTCAGTCGGGCGCGGCTTGTACATGAACTCCGCGCTGATCAGGCGACACCCCGACAACTGCGCCGCCACCGCTGGCGACGAAGCGGCGAGTTCCATTTCGTGCATCACCGGATGCCTGAAATACAAATTCCAACCATAGAGGACACAGAGACCTCAGAGAACGTCATAGACGATTACGAGCGCGGAGCGCGTCGGAAAACCAATAACCATCTCTGTGTCCTCTGCGGTCTCTGTGGTTCATCAGATCACGTCAATTTCGCTGCGATCCGGCAGCGCCGGGAATGGCGCGTGCGGCTCGGTCTGATACCAGAAAGCGGTCGAGGCGATGTCATCCTGAAGCGGCAGATACAGCCCACCGACACGCCAGCCGAGCGCCTGAATCGTCACCCGCAAATCCTGCTTGAAGCGGATCGGGTCCATGATGTGCCAGCGATACATGCCGAAGCGCTGCTGGCTCTGGTACAGACCATCCGGCTTGATCACCTGCGGCAGCCCGGTATACGGGGACGAGAAAACACCGTATTCCCCCTGCGGGTGCTCGAAGTTCCACGCGCCGCCGAAGTAGTCTTCCGTCCCCGTGCCGCAGATCGTCGGGAACTCTCTATCGCCGTCCATGAAAAACTTGATCTCACCTTCGCCCCACCAGCCATTGTTGTTGACGCCCCAGGCGATGTACGTCCCGACGTAATGCCCCTGCCCCTGCACGCCGTCGAGCAGCGTATGTACGCCTTTGTACGGCAGCGGATTGCTGCGCCGCCACTGCGCGTGCAGGTACGCCGCGTCGTCCGGCACGTCGGTCAGCGTGTAGTTGATCTGGTAGTAGAAGCCCCTGACCTCTTCTTCGGTCAGGCTCTCGACCGTGACGCGCGCGCTCTTGCGGAAGGGCATTTCCCAGTAGGAGTTGAAGCCGCCCGCCGGGTTGACCGCCACCGCCAGCGACGTGACGTTGCAGCGCACGCCCCAGCCATTGCAGAAGAAATCGCCCAGCGGCGTCTCAATCGAGGGCGTTTCCTCGCCATCCCAGTAGAAGCGCAGCACCAGCTTGCGCCACCACTGCGGGTGAACGGTCAGCCAGATTTGCTGGATCGCGCCGGAGCCGTCGATCTCCGCCAGCGTGACCGTCTGGAGCGGCGCGATGTTGATCGAGGGCGAAATCTTCCAGCCCTGCCCCAGCTCGCGCCCCACGTGAGCGCCCGTGCCTTCGGTCGCCATGCCGCCCTTGCCCGGCTCGCCCGTGAAGTTCTCGGCGCTGATCGAGCGCGTCACGGCGTTCGAGAGCCGCGACAGGTTGCCAAGATGAAGATGCAGTCCATCAAACATAAGTGTTTCCTATCCTTTTGCGTTATGCTCAGCAGCGGTGAGCGCCCAACGGCTCACCGGAACCACCTATCTTTGCCTATCACAAGAATCAACGACTCCGAGGAATGACGAGCGAACTCGCCCCTTATCAGAATCCTGATCTGCGCATCGATGCGCGCGTGGACGATCTGGTCGCGCGCATGACACTCGATGAAAAGTCAGCCAGATGATGAATGACGCCGCCGCCGTCGAGCGGCTCAGCATTCCCAAGTATAACTGCTGGAACGAATGCCCGCACGGCGTCGCCCGCTGCGGCGTGTGGGGCGCGAAGGGCTTGACATTGTAGTTTGGTACAGGGTGCAGAATGAAGCTACAGCTTCAGCGCGCAGTCGCGCTGCCCTGAAAAACACGGAATGTCGAGCGAGAAAGGACGAGCCACGATGGATTCTGACCACATGACTCACGATCACTCCGATCACCAGCACGCAGCGGGCGGGATGGCGCATCCCGATCACAACATAGAGTCACGGCGCGCACGCCAACCACAGCGGGCACGAGCAGATGTTTCGCCAGCGCTTCTGGGTCTGCCTCGTCCTGACCGTCCCGGTGCTGTTGTTCAGCCCGATGATTCAGGAGTGGCTCGGCTTCTCGATGCCGGAATTCACGGGCAGCGCGCTGATCGGTCCGGTCTTCGCCATCGTCATCTTCCTTTACGGCGGCATCCCCTTCCTGCAAATGGCGCTGCCCGAAATCCAGAACCGCCAGCCCGGTATGATGCTGCTGATCTCGCTGGCGATCACGGTCGCCTTCGTCTACAGCCTGTTCGCCGCCGCCACCGGGACGAGCAAAGGCTTCTTCTGGGAGATGGCGACGCTGATCGACATCATGCTGCTCGGTCACTGGATGGAAATGCGCAGCGTGCGCCAGGCGTCCGGCGCGCTCGACGAGCTGGCAAAGCTGATGCCGGACAGCGCCGAGCGCCTCGACGATCACGGCAATACCGAGACCGTACCCGTCAGCGACCTGAAGACGGGCGATCTCGTCCTCGTCCGTCCCGGCGCGAGCATCCCCGCCGACGGCGCAGTGCAGGAGGGGCAGTCGGAGGTCAACGAAGCGTTGATCACAGGCGAGTCCAAGCCCGTCGCCAAGGCGCCCGGCGACAACGTCATCGCCGGATCGATCAACGGCGACGGCAGCCTGCGCGTGCGCATCACCGCGACCGGCGACGAGACGGCGCTGGCGGGCATCATGCGGCTGGTGCAGGAGGCGCAGAACAGCAAATCCAACACACAAATTCTGGCGGACAAGGCGGCGGGCTGGCTGTTTTACGTCGCGCTGGCGGTGGCGGCGCTCACGGCGCTGCTGTGGCTGCTGGCGGTCGGCTGGCAGTTGAGCGTACTGGAGCGCGTGGTGACGGTGCTGGTGATCGCCTGCCCGCACGCGCTCGGTCTGGCGATCCCGCTGGTCGTCGCCATCAGCACGTCGCTGGGCGCGCGCAGCGGCATCCTCGTGCGCGACCGCCTCGCGCTGGAGACCGCCCGTGAGGTCAACACGGTCGTCTTCGACAAGACGGGTACGCTGACCGAAGGGCGCTTCGGCGTGGTCGGCATCGCCACCGCCGAAGAATGGGATGAGAAACGCGCGCTCGCGCTGGCGACGGCGGTCGAGGGCGACTCCGAGCATCCGATTGCGCGCGGCATCCGCGAGAAAGCGCAGGAGGCGGGAGTCGAGCCTGCCGCGATCCGCGATTTCGAGGCGCTCAAAGGGCGCGGCATCCGGGCGACGTATGAGGACAAGACCGTCTACGTCGGCGGACCGCGCCTGCTCGACATGCTCCAGCTTCAGCCGCAGGGCGCGCTGGCGTCGTTCACGAACGAGGCGAACGGCAAGGCGCAGTCGATTGTCTATCTGGTCGTCGAGCAGCAGATCGCCGCCGCTTTCGCGCTGGCGGACGTGATCCGCCCGGAGAGCAAGGAAGCGGTGCGGCGGCTGCACGAGATGAGCATTCAGGTCGCCATGCTCACGGGCGACAGCGAAGCCGTCGCCCAGGCGGTGGCGCAGGAGCTTGGCATCGACACGGTGTTCGCGCAGGTGCTGCCCGAAAACAAAGACCAGAAGATCGCCGAATTGCAGCAGCAGGGTCGCCGGGTAGCGATGGTCGGCGACGGCGTCAACGACGCGCCCGCCCTCACCCGCGCCGACGTGGGCATCGCCATTGGCAGCGGCACAGACGTTGCCATCGAGTCGGCGGGCATCATCCTCGTCCAGAGCAGCCCGCTCGACGTGGTCAAGGTCTTCGCGCTCAGCCGCGCCACCTACCGCAAGATGATCCAGAACCTGATCTGGGCGACCGGCTACAACGTGATCGCCCTGCCGCTGGCGGCGGGCATCCTCGCGCCTGTCGGCATCATCCTCTCTCCGGCGGTCGGCGCGCTGCTGATGTCGCTCAGCACGATCATCGTCGCCGCCAACGCCCAGCTTCTGCGCCGCAGCGACCTGAACGCGGCGGCGACGTGAGCCGGGCAAAACACCTTATCAATTTCTCATCTACTTCTCATGTTCGCCAGAATAAATACAGGTATCCTGAATATCAGGTATCCTGCTGGAAAGGATTGACGTGTCCACGTCGCATGAAACCGCACACGATCTGCTCTCGACCTTACCGCTGCTCAGCCGCGTGATGATCGTCGAGCTGCGGCAGGAGGCAGGCGAAGAGACCACCATGCCGCAGTTCCGCGTGCTCTCGTACCTGTACGATACGCCGCTGACGGTCAGCGATATTGCCCGGCGGCGGCGCGTCAGCTTTCAGTCGGCGGGCGAGCTGGTGCAAACGCTGGTCGAGCGCGGCTGGATCATGCGCATCCCCGATCCCAACGACCGCCGACAGTCGCTGCTGCATCTGACCGACGCCGGGCGCAAGGAATACGAGCGGGCGCAGGATCACATGCTGGAGCGCATTTCCGAACTGCTGGACAGCCTGACCGACGAAGACAAAGCCACCATCCGGCGCGCCATGAGCCTGCTGCATACCGTACTGGTGGACGAGGTGGGAGAACAGGATGATCGAGACGTTAGCCCCCAGCCCTAGCGCTGACGGAATCGTCACATCGCAAACCGACGTGATCCGGGTCGAGGGGCTGGTCAAGCGCTTCGACGATTTCACGGCGGTCAACAACATCAGCTTCAACGTCCGCGAGGGCGAAATTTTCGGCTTTCTGGGACCGAACGGCGCGGGCAAATCGACCACCATCAAGGTGCTGTGTACGCTGCTCCAGCCGACCAGCGGGCTGATCGAGGTCGCCGGGCGCGATGTCACCAGAGAGTCGGACGCCGTCCGCGCGGCGATTGGCATCGTCTTTCAGGACAACTCGCTCGACAACACCCTGACCGGGCAGGAAAACCTCGAATTCCACTGCATGATGTACCACATCCCGCGCGCCGAGCGGCAGCAGCGCATCAGGGACGTGCTGGCGCTGATGGAGCTGACCGAGTTCAAGAATCGCATCGTCAAGACCTACTCCGGCGGGATGCGCCGCCGTCTGGAAATCGCGCGCGGGCTGCTCCACGAGCCGCGCCTGCTGATTCTGGACGAGCCGACCGTCGGGCTGGACCCGCAGACGCGCAACTACATCTGGGAGTACGTGCATCAACTGCGCGACCGCCACCAGACGGCGATTTTCATGACCACGCACTACATGGACGAAGCCGAGAACTGCGACCGCATCGCCGTGATCGATCATGGGCAGATCGTGGCGCTCGACACGCCCGTCGAACTCAAAAAGCTGGTCGGCGCGGATCAGGTCGCCCTGACGACGGCGGACGACGCTCGCTCCAGCCAGTTCATCGAGCAGCACTATCACGTCTCGACCAGCCAGCGCGACGGCAAGCTGACCTTCCAGATCGCCGAGGCGGATCACGTCGTGCCGCGCCTGATGGCGGAACTGGCGCAGAACGGCTTGGCGGTCAACACGCTTCAGGTGCGCCGCCCGACGCTCGAAGACGTGTTCCTCAAGCTGACCGGACGGACAATTCGTGAAGAAGAAGGCGCCAAAGACGAGCGCCGTATGAGCGCCCGGCGGCGCGGGCGCATTTAGAGGGTAAGCATAAACATGACCACGCCATCGATTCCGACCACCATCGCGCCGGGTTACGCAGCGCCTCGGCAGGGGACGCTGCGCGACCTCGAAGTGATTTACGGCATCTGGCTGCGCGACGTGAAGAAATTCGGGCGCGAGCGCAGCCGCTTGCTCGGCGGCATCGCCCGCCCGATCCTGTGGCTGCTGATTCTGGGCAGCAGTCTCAAGCCGGTCGTCAGCAGTACGGCGCTCACGGGCGGTCATGACTATACGCAGTACATCTTCCCCGGAGTCATCTCGCTGACGCTGATTTTCGCCTCGTTCCAATCCGCCACCAGCATCATCTGGGATCGGGAATTCGGCTTCCTGAAGGAAGTGCTGGCGGCGCCGGTCTCGCGCCTGTCGATCATCATCGGCAAAATCCTCGGCGGCGCGACGCAGGCGACGCTTCAGGGCTTGATCACGCTCTGCTTCGCGCCGCTGGTCGGCTTGTGGCCCACGCCGCTCTCAATCCTCGAACTGCTGGTGATGATGTTCGTCGTCTCGTTCGCCGTCACGTCGATGGGCGTGGTCATCGCCAGCCGCATGAGTTCGTTCGAGGGCTTCGGCACGATTTCCAACTTCGTCGTCATGCCGATGTACTTCCTCAGCGGCGCGATCTACCCGACCAGCACCGCTCCCGACTGGATGAAGCCGCTAATCGCCATCAATCCGCTCAGCTACGGCGTCGACGCCATGCGCCACATCACCATCGACGCGGGCGTGTTCGCCTTCAGCTTTGACGTGGCATTTCTGGTGATTTTCTCGATTGCCATGGGCGTGATCGCCCTGCCGCTGTTCAAGCGCGAATGAGGCGTATCGCGCCGTATTGGTAGGGGCAGACCGATGGGTCTGCCCTCAACCGACGGCGGGGCGAACACTGCGGTTCGCCCCTACATGCGATCTATCCCGCCAGCGCCGCCTCAATCGCCCGCAATTCGTCGTCCGCGAACGCCAGCTTGCGCACCGCCGCCGCGTCGTCTTCGACCTGCTGGACTGAGCTTGCGCCGATCAGCGCCGAGGTCGCCGATTTGTGGCGCAGCACCCACGCCAGCGCCATCTCCGCCAGCGTTTGCCCGCGCCCCTGCGCGATCTCGTTCAGCCGCTTCGCCTGCGCCAGATACGCCGGCGTGATCTGGTCGGGCTTCAGGAAGCGCCCGTCTTTCACGGCGCGTGAATCCTCCGGGATGCCGTTCAGGTAGCGATCCGTCAGCCGCCCCTGTGCCAGCGGCGAGAAGAAGATCAGCCCGACGCCTTCCTGCTCCGCCGCGCCGGTCAGCCCATCGGCTTCGACCCAGCGGTTCAACATACTGTAGCTCACCTGGTTGATCAGGCATGGCGTCCCCAGCTCGCGCAGGATTTTCGCCGCCTTGCGCATCTGATCCGCCTTGTAGTTGGAAATTCCGGCGTAGAGCGCCCTGCCGGAGCGCACCGCCTGGTCGAGCGCGCCCATCGTCTCCTCCAGCGGCGTCTCCGGGTCGGGGACGTGGTGGTAGAAGATGTCGACGTACTCCAGCCCCATGCGCTTGAGGCTCTGGTCGAGGCTGGCAAGTAGATATTTGCGCGACCCGCCTTCGCCGTAGGGACCCTGCCACATGTCGAAGCCCGCTTTGGTCGAGATGATCAACTCGTCGCGGTAGCGCGCGAAATCCTTGCGAAAAATCTGCCCGAAGCTCTCCTCCGCCGAGCCATACGGCGGCCCGTAGTTGTTCGCCAGGTCGAAGTGGGTGATGCCCAGGTCGAAGGCGCGGCGCAGCATGGCGCGCGCGTCCTCCAGCGGCGTGACACCGCCGAAGTTGTGCCACAGCCCCAGCGAGATCGCCGGGAGCTTCAAGCCGCTGCGCCCGCAGCGGATGTACGGCATCCTACCGTCGTAGCGGTCGGCTGCCGCCAGATAATCGGGATCAAGTGTGGTTACGGTCATGGGATTTCCTCTTCGTATTGGCGTAAATAGCGCTCGACCACGTCGCGCGTCGGCGCGGCGCTGCACCCGCCATAGCCGGTGGTCGACAAGCCGCCGCAGATGTTGCCCCAGCGCAGGCAGGTCAGCAGGTCGCGGTGCTCGCGGTACGCCGCCAGAAACCCGGCGTTGAAGGCGTCGCCCGCCCCGGTCGTGTCGATCACATCCACGCGCAGCGCCGGGGCGTGAGCGTGTTCATCGCCTCGCCACCCTGCCGCGCCCTGCTCGCCCTGCTTGATCACCAGCAGCGGCACAATCTCGCGCAGCGCGCGCGCCGCGTCGTCCAGCGTCGTCGTCTCGGTCAGCCGCAGCGCCTCGCCCGCGTTGGGCATGAAGATGTCGAGCAGGCTGAGGATTTCGCACACCAGCGGGTCTTTGAGCGTCTCCGGGCGGTGCTGGCAGTCCATCGAGACGGTGATGCCGTGCGCGTGGCAGACGCGCAGCAGGTCGGGCACGCGCGGGTCGACCAGCAGCCCGGTGAAGTGCAGGTGCGCGCACTCGCCCGCCTCGACCGCCTGCCGCGTCCGCTCGATCAAGTCCGGCGGCACGTCGACGTAGGTCACGAAGGCGCGATCCTGCGGGTATGACAGCGCGACGGTCACGCGCTGAAGCGGCGCGTCAATCGCCGTCAGCCAGCGCCGGTCGATGTCCTCCTGCGTCACCCAGCCGTCGACGATCCGGCTGAAGGGGTCGCTGCCCAGCGTGCCCATCCAGCCCACGTCGACGCCCAGCCGCCGCAGCGCCGTGACCGTGTTCAGGCAGCCGCCCGGCACGACCGTCAGGCGTTCGGTATAGATTTCCGTGCCGAGCGCCGGGAAGCCCGGTATCCCCGTGAAGATCAGGTCGCAGAAATAGTTGCCGGGGATCAGAATGTCGCAGCGATTCAAGATTATCGCCTATACAATTCGTTCGGTTCTGCGTGTGTAGGGGCGTTCAATTGAACGCCCCTACAGGTGATCGCCTCTCCATGATGACGTTTTGGGGGTTACGTCCACTCCCCGACCAGATCGCGGTGCGCCTCAAGGAATTCGTCCACCAGCGCGCGCCCCAGCGGATACGAGCCGATCAGCGGATGCACCGTCAGCGCTTCGTAAGCCAGCTCGCGCGAGCGCTGCAAGATCGACCGCGCCGCCAGCCGCTCGTAGAGCTTGACCGACTGCATCAGCAGCAGTTGGTCGTCGTGGATTCCGGTCACGGGCAGCGGCGTGATGTGGTCGGCGTCGACTTCGCAGGTCACTTCGACCACGTCGTCGTCCGCCATCGCCGGGATCGCCCCGCGATTGGGCACGTTCAAGCCGGTGTAGATCGTCGTCCCGGTGCTGATCGCCTGAATGCAGCCGAGCGCGACGGCGGCGTAGCCTTCCTCGTCGTCCCCAACCGGCTCCATCTTGACGCGATCCTCTCCGTGCCGCGCGTGCGCCATGTAGGTTGCACCGCGCCGATCCATCACTTCACGGTAAACAGTCAGCGCTGCTTCGGTCGTCTCGGCGCTGCGCATACGTTCCAGCATGTCGGTTGTCAGGCGCAGCGTTTCCTCGCCGCGCGTCTCCGACTTGCTCATCAGCGCTGCCAGCGCTTCGTCGCGGTGGTAGAAGTAATGCAGGTATTCGTTCAGGAATGCCTTCTGCCAGGCGATCAAGCCGGGAGCGAACATCGCCATGTGCGTCGACTGAATGAAGCGCTCGTCCTCAAGCAGCGCGGGCATCACTTCCTCGCCGCCGCCCCCGTCCGCGTCGGGATCGACGCGCACGCTGCCCGTCCACGACAGGTGATTCAGCCCATAGACGCTGTGGCGCACGCGCTTCATCGGGATTTGCAGGAAGCGGCTGACGGCGTGCTGCGCGCCGTTGGCGCTGTCGCAGATGCCCACCACGCGCTTGATTCCGGCGTAGGTCAGCCCCTGCGCCACCAGCCCCGCCGGATTGGTGAAGTTGTATATCCACGCGCCCGGCTCAGCCAGCGCCTCGACCATGTGGGCGTATTCGAGGATGGCGGGCAGGCTGCGCATCGCCATGGCAAAGCCCGCCGCGCCGGTCGTCTCCTGACCGAGCACGCCGTGACGCATGGCAATGCGTTCGTCGGTCGCGCGCCCCTGTTCCTTGCCGGGGCGAATGCTGGTGATCACCGCGCCCGCGTCGCGGATCGCTTCGCGCGCGTCGGTCGTTCGGATCAGACGGAATTTGGCGCCAAGCTGCTCCGCCATCGACTGGCACAGGCTGCCGATCAGGTCGAGCTTCTCCTGCTCGATGTCCATCAGCCACACTTCTTCGAGCTTGAGCGCCTCTGTACGTTTGACTAGAGAAGGGATTAATCGCGGAGTGCGCACACTGCCGCCACCAATTATTGTGAGTTTCATTATGCTTTCATCTGGACTTATTGACAGTACCCACTCGTGATGCTACATTCTAGCGCAAACTTTGCTAGAGCCAATCGGACATGATCGCCACCCTGTCGCTCACGAAGTGTCGCATGTGTTGCTATCCCTAACCCACTACCGGGGTCATCGTGAGGCGTTTGTCTTCTTGGGTGATTTATGCGCAGCCACCCCGGGTACGTCGCCGGGGTTTTTGTTTGCGAGATATATTCTCGACCAGTAGAAAGAAGGTATTCGTATGAAGCAGCTTCGTTTTCTCTTGGTCTTCGTCCTGCTGCTCGGCATCAGCGTCTCGATTGCCAGCGCGCAGGACGCCGCCACGACCGTGACCACCGCCTTTGCCGAGGCACAGCCGCACTCGCTCGATCCGGCTGTCGTGAGCAACACCGACGAATTCTTCGTCCTGCGCAACGTCTCTGAAGGTCTCGTCACCTACGACCCGCAGACCCTTGCGCCCGCGCCCGCCCTGGCGACAAGCTGGGACGTTTCCGACGATGGCACCGTCTACACCTTCCACCTGCGTGACGGCGTGACTTTCACCGATGGCAGCACCTTCGACGCCAACGACGTGAAGTACTCGCTTGACCGCCTGGCGAACCCGGATACCGGCACGTCCTACACCTCCGGTCTGGTGCTCGGCTCGGTCGTCGGCTGGTCGGCTGTGCGCCCGCCCGCCGCTGGCGACGGCACGCCCACGCCCGCACCCGTAAGCGGCATCAGCGGCGTCGAAGTGGTCGACCCGATGACGGTCAGGATCACCCTGACCAAAGCGCTGCCCTCGTTCCTGGAAAGCCTGACGCTGCCCGGCGGCTTCATCGTGCCGGAAGGTCAGACCGACTTCACCAACGGTCCCATCGGCACGGGTCCCTACAGCATCAGCGAATTCACGCCCGATCAGCAGATCGTGCTGACCGCCAATGAGAACTACTGGGGTGGCGCGCCGGATGTCAAGACCGCCATCATCAAGGTCATCCCGGAGCAGAGCGAGCAGGAACTCGAATACGAAGCGGGCACGCTCGACCTGGTGCGTGTCGCTCCCGCCGACATGGCTCGTCTCGAAGCCGACTCGACCTTCTCGCCGCAGTTGGTCAAGGTGCCGCTGCTCAACACCTTCTTCCTGCGCATCAACCTGAAAGACCCGGACATGAGCAAGGTCGCCGTCCGTCAGGCGCTGTCCGCGGCGATTGACCGCGAGACCATCGTCGACACCGTCCTGCAAGGACAGGGTGTCCCGGCTTACGGGCTGTTCCCGCCCGGTCTCAGCGTTTACAACCCGGACTACAAGCCCGTCACCTACGACCCGTCAGCCACCAAGCAGGCGCTTGCTGACGCGGGCTATCCCGATGGCTTGACGATCACCGTCCTGACGGCTCAGATTCAGACCGAAAACGCGGTGCTGAACGCCATCACGCAGACCGCCGCGCCCGCCGGGATCAATTTCGAGGTCAACTCGGTCGAGTCGTCGGTCGCCTCTGCGAATCGCAACTCCTGCACGATGCAAACCGCGTCGATTGCCTGGGGTTTCGATTATCCCGACCCCGAAAACATCGCGCCGCAGACGCTGGCGGGCACCAACAACGCCCGCAAGCTGTGCGGCTACGGCGAGTACGAGAACGTGGATCAGGCGGTGGCGCTCTACAATCAGGCGGTAACCACGCCGCTCGGCGCTGACCGCGACGCGCTCTGGCAGCAGTTCCAGGACCTCGTCGTCGGGCAGGAAGCCGTCGTCATCCCGATATACCACGCCGCGAATTACGATCTCGTCAACCCGCGCATCGGCGGAATGCCGATTGACGCGCAGGGCAACACGCAGTTCGCGCTGATCAAGCTGAATTCGTAAGGCTTTCGCTTCTCTGATATTCTTCGTGGGGGCGGGTTTTAGGCTTGCGCAGCAAGCACCGCCCCTACACGCAAATCGCAGGGGCGTCTCGCCCCATAGAACTCGTTCATGTTCAGATACACCCTCCAACGCATTGCCCAACTGATCCCGACGATCTTCGGCATCTACACCATCGTCTTTCTGCTGATGCGCGTCCTGCCCGGCGACCCGGCGCTGTTTCTGGCGGGATCGCACGACGACGCGCAGACACTCGCGGCGCTGCGGGCGCACCTGCAGCTCGACCAGCCGGTCTTGAACCAGTACGTCGGCTTTCTGGGCGACATGCTGCACGGCGATTTCGGCACCAGCTACATCACCCGCCGCCCGGTCACCGAGATGATCGGCGCGGCATTCCCCAACACGGCGGTGCTGGCGCTGACCGCCATGCTGATCGCCGTCGGCATCGGTATTCCGCTGGGCATCGTGGCGGCGACCCAGCGCGATTCGATCTGGGATGTCACTCTCGCGCTTGGTGGCGCTGGTCGGCGTCTCGATCCCGGTCTTCTGGCTCGGCTTACAGTTGCAGATCATCTTCGGCTTGCAGATTCACCTGCTGCCGATCAGCGGCTTGGGCTTCGACGAGCATCTCGTCCTGCCCGCTGTCTGCGCCAGTCTGGGTATGTTGGCGCTGATCACGCGCATGACCCGCTCCAGCCTGCTCGACATTCTCAACCAGGATTACATCCGCACCGCCTACAGCAAAGGCTTGTCCACGCGGCGCATCAACGTGCGCCACGCGCTCAGCAACGCCGTGCTGCCCATCATCACCCTGTGGGGCACGAGCGTCGCCAACCTGCTCAGCGGGACGCTGCTGGTCGAGGTCATCTTTAGCTGGCCCGGCATCGGGCGGCAGTTGGTCGACGCGATCAACGCCCGCGATTACCCGATGGTGCAGGGCTTGATCATCCTCTTCGCCCTGATCTACACGCTGATGAATATGCTGATCGACATTAGCTATCCGCTGATCGACCCTCGGATTCGCTACCGTGACTGACTCGACTGCGGATACCCGGCGCGCGGTCGCCAACCTGGAAGTGCAGCAGGACGCCCCTCGCTGGCGGAAGGCGCTGCGCCGCATGATCACCGACCCGACGACGGTGATCGGCTTGCTGCTGGTCAGTATCGCGCTGGCAGCCGCCCTGCTCGCCCCGCTGATCGCGCCCTACGATCCCATCCTCGGCAACCTGCGCGACCACTTGCAGCCGCCGTCCGCCGTCTACGCCTTCGGCACCGATAACGTCGGGCGCGACGTGTTCAGCCGCGTGCTTTACGGCTCGCAGGTCTCGCTCAAAATCGCGCTCGGCGTGCAGGTGCTGACGCTGGTGGTCGGGCTGGTACTCGGCTTGCTCAGTGGTTACTACGGCGGCTGGGTTGACGTGGTGATCATGCGCATCGCCGACATCGTCATGTCCTTCCCGCTGCTGATCATCGCCGTCGCGCTGGTGGGCGTGCTCGGCTCGACGGAGTTCAACATCATCGCGGCGCTGGCGATGGTTTCCTGGCCCTACGTGACGCGGCTGGCGCGCAGTCAGGCGCTCTCGCTCAAGGAGCAGGAATTCGTGACGGCGGCGCGCAGCCTGGGCGCAAGCGACCGGGCGATCATGTTCCGCCACATCCTGCCCAACCTGTTGACGCCGATCATCGTCTACGCGACGCTCAGCATCGGCGGTGTGATCTTATCGGAAGCAGCGCTCAGCTTTCTGGGCTTGGGCAGCGGCAATCAGGCGCAGCCAAGCTGGGGCAAAATGCTCAACGAGAGCCGGGCGTACATCCGCTCGGCATGGTGGATGCCGTTCTTTCCCGGCATGGCGATTATGCTGACCGTGCTGGGGTTTAATCTGCTCGGCGACGGTCTGCGCGACGCGCTCGACGTGAGGAGTCAATAGACTATGGTCAATGTACTGGCATTCGGCGCACATGGCGACGATCTCGAAATGTTCTGCGGCGGCACGCTGGCGCGCTGCGCGGCGCGCGGCGACCGCGTGTTCATGTGCGTCGTGACCGACGGACGCGGGCGTCCGAAAGGCGATCCCGATCAGATCGCCGCCATCCGCAAGGCGGAAGCGCAGGCGTCCGCCGACGTGATCGGCGCGGAGTTGATCTGGCTAGGCGTCCCCGATGGCGATCTCAAGACCGACGACGCCACCCGCCACCTGTTCATCGAGACGATCCGCCGCACGTCGCCGGACATCATCATCACGCACCCGGCAGACGACTACCACCCCGATCACCGCAACACCAATTACCTGACGCTGGACGCTTCGCAGGTCGCGCGCACCGCCAACTATCCGTCGCAGTACCCGCCGCATCGCGGGCAGGTGCCGGTAGCATTCATGGACTCCGAGCGCGGCATCAACTTCATCCCCGAAGAGTACGTCGACGTGTCCGACGTGTGGGCGACGAAGCTGAAGATGCTCGACTGCCACGTCAGCCAGTTGATGCCCGAAGGCTACGACCCGAATTTCCAGCTTCCCGATCCGAAGGACAACCTCTTTCACCACTACGTGAGCGTGCTGAGCGGCTTTCGCGGGCTGGCGTGCAGCATCGCCTACGCCGAGGGCTTCCGTTACTGGCAAGCCGCCAATCGCATCCTGCCCGCGCGCATCCTGCCGTAAATAAAATTTTCAACGCAAAGGCGCGAAGAAGCAAAGACGCAAAGAGTAATATAGAAAAACCTTTGCGTCTTTCTTTTCTACTTTGCGTCTTTGCGATAAGGTACTTATCCTATCGCAATCTGCTCAGCGGTCGTGCCAAACGCCCGCTGCCCACGCTCCAAATCGAGCAAAATCTGCTTGCGCCACACGCCGCCGCCGTAGCCGCCCAGCTTCCCCTGCTTGTTGACGACCCGGTGGCACGGGATGGCGATGGCGATCCGGTTCAGGCTGTTGGCGTGCCCGACGGCGCGCTGCGCGTTCGGATCGCCCAACTGCTCGGCGAGTTCCTGATACGAGCGCGTCTCGCCGTAGGGGATGCGCAGCAGTTCCGCCCATACCCGTTCCTGAAACGGCGTCCCCGGCGCGACCAGCGGCACGTCGAACTGACTGCGCGTCCCGGCGAAGTAGTCCGCCAGCTCCGCGCCCAGTTGGGCGATGTGTTCGTTCTGACCGGGAACGATGGCGCAGCCGAAGTGCTTTTGCAGCGCCTCAAGCTGCGCGTCCAGCCGGATGCGGTCGGTGAATTCCAGCAGGCAGACCCCGGCGCTGGTCGCACCGGCGACGACCGGACCGAGCGGCGTCTCCAGCCACTCGACCGCGATGTAATCGCCGCTGCGGCTCTGACCGGGAGATTGACCGAACAGGCGCGCAAACGCCTCGCGGAAGCCGCTGTGCGAGTCGTAGCCGAAGCCGAGCGCCACCTCGTCCAGTTCCGCGCCGTCCTGAAGCGCGTCGAAGGCTTTGCCCAGCCGCCGCGCCCGCGTGTACGCCTGAAAGGTCACGCCGTAACGCTTGAGGAAGAAGCGGCGCACGGTGGCGGGGTCTAAACCGCGTTCGCGCAGGTCTTCATCCTTCAGGCGCAGCGCCGGGTCGCGCTCGACATCGTCCAGCAGCGCGCCCGCCCATTCCGGCAGCCGCCCGTCGATTTCCAGCGGGTGACAGCGTTTGCACGGGCGGTATCCGGCGAACAGCGCTTCCTGCGCCGTCGCAAAAAATTCGACGTTCTGCGGGTAGGGCTTGCGCGCCCGGCACGACGGACGGCAGAAAACGCCGGTTGTGCGCACGCCCAGGAAAAACACGCCGTCGTAAGAGGCGTCGCTTTCCTGATAGGCGCGGATCATTTCGTCCAGCGGCGGTAAGGGATTCATGTCGGCTCTCGTTTCGATTCGGGACCGGTCGAGACAGTTCAATTGTACGGATCGTCGCACAGAAGTTCCACCGAAAACTGAACACACATTTTTCCCGCACAGCGCGACGATTTGCCTCCGGCAAGGCAGCGTTATTGTACTAGCCAGACAAAAAACGACGTTTCTGAGGTATAATAGGTGTACGAAAGTGAGAAGCGTCTGCTCCTTGTAGAGGATGACTATGTCTGAAACAGAAAGTAACTTCCTCGCCGAAATCGCCCGCAAAGTGGCTCTGAGCGATGCTCAGGTCGATGCCGATCTCGCCGACATTTTAGCTGGACGCCCCTATAAGAAGCCTGCCCGTCCTCGTAAAGCGGCGTCCGAAGATGCACCCGTACCCGCTGCCAAGAAGCCTCGCACCCGCCGTGCGCCTGCGAGAAAAAAGCCCGCTGCTCCCAAAGCGGAGTAATCCACTTCCGACTCACAGCTTCTATAAACGAAAAGCGACCTGCTCATGGAACAGGTCGCTTTTTTGTCAGATGCGGTGCTTAGTCCGCGTTCGCGCGGCGCCCGCTGTTGTGCCAGCGTCGGCGTGACGATTTGCTGGAGCGCTGCGCGCCGCCGTCAAAGTGGGTGGTCGTCTGCGCGCTGGAACGCGGGCGATTGCCACTACGCTCGTTAGGCTGGCGCGCGGCAGGCTTCGCGGGGGACATTGCCAGCGGCGAAGCGTAAGGATGCTCGGTCACGACCGGGACGTGCAGCCGGATCAGCTTCTCGATGTCGCGCAGGTACGCCTGCTCCTCAGCATCGCAGAAGGAATACGCCGTCCCCGACGCGCCCGCCCGCGCCGTCCGCCCAATGCGGTGGACGTAGCTTTCCGGCTCGTTGGGCAGATCGAAGTTGATGACGTGCGTCACGTCCTCCACGTCGATGCCGCGCGCGGCGATGTCAGTCGCCACCAGCACGCGCGTCTTGCCGGATTTGAAATTCGCCAGCGCCCGCTCGCGCGCGCTCTGCGACTTGTTGCCGTGAATCGCTTCCGCCTGAATGTCGGCGCGCTCCAACTGCTGCGCCAGCTTGTTCGCGCCGTGCTTGGTGCGCGTGAACACCAGCACCCGCCGGATCGCCCGCTCGCGGTCGCGCAGCAGGTGTTCGAGCAGCGCGCGCTTGTCCTGCTTGTTGACGAAGAACACCGCCTGCTCGACCTTATCGACCGTCGTCGCCTGCGGCGTGACTTCGACGCGCACTGGCTTGATCAGGATGTGATCCGCCAAATCCTGAATGTCCTGCGGCATGGTCGCGGAGAACAGCAGCGTCTGCCGCTTGACCGGCAGCGTGCCGATGATCTTGCGCACGTCATGGATGAAACCCATGTCGAGCATCCGGTCGGCTTCGTCCAGCACGAACACCTCGATGGTGTCCAGGCGGATGATGCGCTGATTCATCAGGTCAAGCAGGCGACCGGGCGTCGCCACCAGAATATCCGGTGTCCGCCGCCAGGCATCGACCTGCGGCTGCTGCCCAACGCCGCCGAAAACCACGATGGACTTCAGCCCGGTGTAGCGCCCGTAGGCGTTAAAGCTGTCGCTGATTTGCGACGCGAGTTCACGAGTGGGGGAAAGCACCAGCACGCGCGTGACGCGCCGCTGGGCATTCTGAGCGACCAACCGCTGCAAGATCGGCAGCGCGAACGCCGCCGTTTTGCCGGTGCCAGTTTGCGCGCAGCCGATCAAGTCTTTGCCCGCCAGCACGTGCGGGATCGCCTGCACCTGAATCGGAGTGGGTTCGGAATAGCCTTCGGCGCGCACGGCGCGCAGCAAAGGATCGATCAAATTTAAATCGCTAAATTGCATGGAACCTCAATTGAATAGTGAATGTACCCAATCGAGGCACATTCGTTCGGATATGTTGAGCATGTCCGGGGTAAGCCAGGGAAAATTCGCACAATTTTATCATGCACACGAGCATTATAGCACAGATTACACGGAAAACCATCGTCGGAAAGATAACCACCGCGAATAGTATTGTCTCTACGGCGCAGCGAACGTCAACATGGCGGGCTGGTTGCGCGCGATCACCCTGCCCTGCGACACCACGTACAGCGGGATCGACTGGTAGCGCAGCGCGTCGAAGGCGTTGGCGGCGTCCAGCACCACCAGGTTCGCCGGGTTGCCCACCGCGATCCCGTAATCCGCGATGTGCAGCGAGCGCGCCCCGTTGACGCCGATCATGTCGAAGCAGGCGTCGATTTCCTTCAGCCCGGTCATCTGGGCAACGTGAACGGTCATGTGCGCCACGCCGATCATGCTGCCCGTCCCGAAGATATACCAGGGGTCGTAGATGCAGTCCTGCCCCAGACTGACGTTGATCCCGTTCTGCCACAAGCTCCTTGATGCGCGTCAGCCCGCGCCGCTTGGGATAGGTGTCCATCCGCCCTTGCAGCGTGATGTTGATCAGCGGGTTGGCGATGAAGTTGACGTTGGTGCGGTGCAGGAAGCCCATCAGCTTGTAAGCATAGGCGTCGTTGTACGAGCCGAAGGCGGTCGTGTGGCTGGCGGACACGCGCTCGCCGCCCCCGCGCTTGATCGCCTCCGCCACGATCACCTCGACGAAGCGCGCCTGCTCGTCGTCGATCTCGTCGCAGTGTACGTCGATCAGCTTATTGTACTGCTCCGCCAGATCGAAGATGCGCCCGATGGAGCGCACGCCATCCTCGCGCGTCAGCTCGTAGTGCGGGATGCCGCCGACCGCGTCCGCGCCCCGTCGCAGCGCCTCTTCCAGCAGACTCTCATTCTCCGGGCGCGAGTAGATGCCATCCTGTGGGAAGGCGACGATCTGCACGGTCATCCAGTCGCGCACCTGCTCGCGCAGTTCCAGCAGCGCGTCCAGGGCGATCAGGCGCGGCTCGGTCACGTCGACGTGCGTGCGCACGTAGAGCACGCCCTGCTGCGCCATCAGCTTGAGCGCCGCCAGCGCCCGCTGCTGCACGTCCTCGCGCGTCAGCGAGGTCTTGCGCTCGCCCCAGATTTGAATGCCCTCGAACAGCGTGCCGCTTTCGTTGAAGCGCGGCTGCCCCGCCGCCAGCACCGAATCGAGGTGGATGTGCGATTCGACGAACGGCGGCGTGACCAGCCTGCCGCCGCAGTCGATGACTTCCGCGTTCGCCGGATCGATCTGTTGGGCAATTTCGACAATACGCCCGCCGTCGATGGCGATGTCAACTTGCTCATTCTGCGTCTGCAACTGGCAGTGCCGCAGCACCAAACGGCTCATGACGACTCCTTACGTCAGTCAAAATCACCAAAAGCGCCTGTCTAGCTTTGTCGGTTTTCACTTTTGTTTGTTATAGTAAAAACATTAAGATTTTTCGAGAAGACTATAACACAAGTAAAGGTTGACCATGAAAAAGTTGATCGCTTTTACCCTTATGTGTATCGCCTGCGCCTTATTCATTTTCATGCCCGTCAGCGCCCAGGACGCGACCGTCGCCGTCTTCGGCGCCTACGCCACGCCCATCGAAGAACCCTGGGACGGCGTCATCCATCAGGCGCTGCTGGCGGCGCAGGCTGCGGGCACCATCACCTATACCTATCAGGATAACATCGGCTACTCCGGCGATATGGAAGTCGTCCTGCGCGATGTCGCCGAAGAACAGCACCCTGACATCATCTTCGGCGACGCCTTCGGCAACGAGGAAGCCGTCCGCCGCGTCGCCAAAGACTACCCGGAAATCGCTTTCGTCTTCGGCTCCGGCTTGGGACCGACGCAGCCGAACCTGTCGGTCTTCGACAACTGGATTCACGAACCCGCTTACCTGAGCGGCTGGCTGGCGGGCAAGCTGACCAAGACCAACAAGCTCGGCGTGGTCGCCGCCATGCCCATCCCCGAAGTCAATCGCCTCGTCAACGCCTTCATCGAAGGCGCGCAGGCAGCCAACCCGGATTCGCAGGTGCTGGTCTCGTTCATCAACAGCTTCTTCGACCCGGCAGCCGCGAAGGAAGCCGCGCTGGCGCAGATCGACGCGGGCGCGGACATCCTCTACGCCGAGCGCTTCGGCGTGATCGAGGCGGCGCAGGAGCATGGGCTGCTCGCCTTCGGCAACATGAGCGACCAGAACGAACTCGCGCCCGATACGGTCGTCACCGGACCCGTCTGGGACATGGGACCGACGGTCAACTTCGTCGTCAACCAGGTCAAAGCCGGCTCGTACACGGGTCTCGACCTGAAAGACTTCTCGATGATGGGACAGGGCGGCGCGTCGCTGGCTCCGCTGCATGGCTTCGCCGACACGCTCGATCCCGACCTGATCAGCCAGCTTGACGACCTGGAAACGCAGATCAAGGATGGCTTGTTCCGCGTCGACATCAACGAGCAAGCCCCGGCGAACGCCGTGACGATGGAAGCGACGCCGGAGTCGTAACCCACACATTGCGCAATATGGTAGGGGCACGATATATCGTGCCCCTACTTCGTAATCTCCTCAAGAGATAGCCATGCCCCTTCTGGAAATGCGCGGCATCAGCAAGCACTTCGGCGCGCTGGTTGCCAACGACAGCATCGACCTCGACGTGGACACCAGCGAGATTCACGCGCTGCTCGGCGAGAACGGTGCGGGCAAATCCACGCTCATGAAAATCCTCTACGGGCTGTACCAGCCGGACGCGGGCACGATCCGCGTCAATGGCAAGCTCGTCCAGTTGAAATCCCCGGCGGACGCCATCGCCAGCGGCATCGGCTTCGTCTCGCAGCACTTTGCGCTCGTGCCCACCTTCACCGTCGCCGAAAACATCCTGCTCGGTCACGAAAAGCGCGCGCTGCTCAGCCGCGAGGAGATGAGCCGCACCGTCGCCGCCACCGCTCAGCAGTATCATTTCAGCGTCGATCCCAACGCGGTGGTGGGCGATCTCGCCGTCGGGCAGCAGCAGCGCGTCGAAATCCTCAAGGCGCTCTATCGCGGCTGCCGCATCCTGATCCTTGACGAGCCGACGGCGGTGCTGACCCCGCGCGACACCATCAGCCTGTTCGAGACGCTGCGCGAGCTTCAGGCGGATGGTTTGTCGGTCGTCATCATCACGCACAAGCTCGACGAAGTGCTGGCGATCAGCCAGCGCGTGACCGTGCTGCGGCTCGGCAAGGTCGTCGGGCAGGTGCGCACCGCCGACACGACCGCCCCGGCGCTGGCGCAGATGATGGTCGGACGGCAGACGGTGCAGGTCGTGCGCAACACCGACCACCGCCCCGCGCAGACCGTCATGCTCGACGCCGCCGACCTCTCGCTGACGGACAAGCGCGGCGTGCAGGTGCTCAACCACGTCTCGCTTCAGGTACGGGCGGGCGAGATCGCCGGGATCGCGGGCGTGGCGGGCAACGGGCAGAGCGAGCTGGTCGCCATCCTGACCGGCATGACCAAGCCGGACTGCTGGCAGCGTGACGGTCAACGGGCTGTCCGTCCAGTTGGGCGACCCGCGCGCGTTCACGCGCCACAAGATCGGGCGCATCCCCGAGGATCGCCTCAAGGGGGTCATCGGCGACCTGAGCGTCGCCGACAACCTGATGCTGGAGCAAGCCGACCAGTTCACGCGCGCCGGGCACCTCGACCGCAGGCAGATCATCGAGCACGCCGAGACGCTGATCCGCGATTTTCAGATCAAAGCCGCGCCGCGTGACGCCGTGCGCAAGCTCTCCGGCGGCAACATCCAGAAAGTGATCGTCGCGCGCACGCTCTCGCAGCAGCCGGACGTGGTCATCGCCGCCCAGCCCACGCGCGGCATCGACGTTGGAGCGACCGAGTACATCCACCAGAAGCTGATGGAGCAGAAGCAGCGCGGCGCGGCGATTTTGCTGATTTCCGAAGATTTGGACGAGATTCTGGTACTGTGCGACCGGATTTTCGTCATGTACAGGGGCGCGATTGTCGGCGAATTCAGCGCCGACCAGATCGACATCAACGCGATCAGCCAGTTGATGACCGGGGCGCGTTAGGCAATAGCCGAGTAGCGAGAGGCGTTGAAGCCTACCGGCTACCCAAACAAGCCGTCTGAAGACGGCTGCCTTCAGCCCAGCTGTAAACGTGGTGCTTCGACATTCCTAGCCCGAAGGTAAGCCGCGCAGCGGGGTGAGGTCACTATGCGAAAGAAGGGACAGGATGTTCGGCATCAAGATTGAACGCTCGCCCGCGCCGTTGTGGATGCGCGCCGCCATCCCCTTCATCGCCATCGCCATCACCTTCGTGCTGGTCAGCGTGCTGGTGATCGCGGCGGGCGCGAATCCATTTTCGGCGTTTGTCGAGCTGCTGATCACGCCGCTGACCAAGACGACCTCCCGCGCCGACATCCTCGTGACGGCGACGCCGCTGATCCTGACGGGCGTGGCGGTCACGCTGGCGTTCGCCTGCGGCTACTACAACATCGGCGCGGAGGGGCAGTTGTACGCCGGAGCCATCGCCGCCGCCTGGATGGGCACGCTCGTCACCGACCTGTCGCCCTGGCTCGCCATCCCGCTGATGATCGTGGCGGGCTTCATCGCCGGGGCGCTCTGGGCGCTGCTGCCCGCCATCCTCAAGGTGCGCCTCAAGGTCGACGAGGTGGTGACGACGCTGCTGCTCAACTCGGTCATGGCGTTCATCGTCAGCGCTCTGCTCAATGGACCCTGGCGCGACCCGCAGACCGGCTGGCCCCAGTCGCCGACCATCGCCGATTCTGCCGTGTTCCCGCAGCTGATTCCGCGCACGCGCGTCCATTTCGGCTTTCTGGTCGCCATCGCCGCATCGCTAATCCTTTGGTGGGTGCTGACGCGACGGTTCGGGCTGGAGCTGCGCGCCGTCGGCAAGGGCCGCGAGGCAGCCCAGTTCCTCGGCATCCGCGTCGAGCGCATGGTGCTGGTCGCCGCGCTGGTCAGCGGCGGCATCGCCGGGCTTGCGGGCGTCGGCGAGGTCGCAGGCATCCAGTTCCACCTGATCGATTCGCTCTCGCCCGGCTTCGGCTACACCGGCATCATCGTCGCCACGCTCGGCGCGCTGACGATACCCGGCGCGCTGGTCGGCGCGCTCTTTCTGGCGTTGATCAGCCGGGGCGCGCTCGCCGCCAGCCGCACGCTTAACGTGCCCGTCTATCTGGGCGACGTGATTCAGGCGGTGCTGCTGCTGGTGATGCTGGCGACGCTGCTGCTCGACCGCTATCGCATCCGCCGCGCCGCTCCGGTCGCCACAGCCGAAGCCGCTCAGAGTGAAGCGAGGGTTGCCTGATGGACTTTGTCTTCACACTGCTCGGCGCGACATTGCGCATCGCCACGCCGATTCTGCTCGGCGCGCTCGGCGAAACCATCATCGAACGCGCGGGCATCCTCAATCTGGGCATCGAGGGCACGATGCTGCTCTCGGCGTTCAGCGGTTTCGTCGCCGCCCAGATCAGCGGGTCGCTGTTCGTCGGGCTGATCGCCGCCCTGCTGACGGGCGTCCTGCTCAGCCTGCTCATGGGCGTGCTGACGGTCACGCTCGGCGTCAATCAGCACGTCAGCGGCTTGGGCATCACCCTGTTCGCCACCGGGCTTGCCCTGTTCGTCTTCCGCCTGATGTACGGCGGCGAGCAGGTGCCGCCCTCGCTCGACCAGTCTTTCCCGCAGATCACGCTCTTCGCCGGGACGCCGCTGGAGCCGGTCTTCAGCCAGTACGCCATCACCTGGCTGGCGCTGCTGCTCGTCCCGGTGATCGGCTGGCTGCTCTACCGCACCGCCTTCGGGCTGCGCCTGCGCGCCGTCGGCGAGAACCCCGAAGCGGCGGACACGGCGGGCATCAACGTCTACGTCATGCGCTACGTCGCCCTCATCCTCGGCGGGCTGCTGATGGGATTGGCGGGCGCGTTTCTCTCGCTGGCGCAGTTGGGCGCGTTCGCGCACGGCATCATCAATGGGCGCGGCTGGATCGCCATCGCCATCGTCATCTTCGGCAACTGGCAGCCGAGCAAGGTGCTGGCGGGCGCGCTGCTGTTCGGCGGCTTGCAGGCGCTTCAGCTTCGCTTGCAGGCGGAAGGCGTGCCCCTGCCTTACGAGGCGCTGCTGGCGCTGCCCTACGTCCTCACCATCGTGGCGATTGCCTTCGCCGGGCGCAACGCCTCTTACCCGGCGGCGCTGCTCAAGCCCTACCGCCGCGAAGGGTAAGCGCCTGCCCCAACTCAAACGAGGTTGGTAGGGGCAGGTTTGAAACCTGCCCCTACGGATGACCGCCTTGTCAAATCACCGAACTACACCACACGCTCCACCGATGCCGAAATCGATTACAATAGGCGCATGGCGACTGAACCGCGTTCCGACCCCGATGCGCTGCTGGCGGCATTCCAGCGTGACGCCGCGCGCCCGCAGCGCGGCAAACTCAAGATTTTCTTCGGCGCGGTGGCGGGCGTCGGCAAGACCTACGCCATGCTCGACGCGGCGCGCCTGCAGGCGCTCAAAGGCGTCGATGTCGTCGTCGGCTGCGTCGAAACGCACGGACGTGCCGAGACCGAAGCGCTGTTAGCTGCGTTCGAAATCCTGCCGCGCCTGGCGCTCGAAGAACTCGATCTGGACGCGGTGCTGGCGCGCAAACCGGAACTCGTCCTGATCGACGACCTGGCGCACGCCAACGCCCCCGGCGCGCGCCACACCCGGCGCTATCAGGACGTGCTCGAACTGCTCGACGCGGGCATTGACGTATGGACGACTGTCAACGTCCAGCACGTCGAAAGCCGCGCCGACACCGTCCGCCAGATCACCGGCGTGAGCATCCGCGAGACCATCCCCAACTCGATGCTGGAGCGCGCCGACGAGGTTGAATTGATCGACCTCCCACCCGAAGCGCTGCGCCAGCGTCTGCTCGAAGGCAGGGTCTATACGCCGGAGAGTATCGAGGTCGCCGCGAAGGGCTTCTTCCGCACGGGCAACTTGACCGCCCTGCGCGAGATGGCGCTGCGCCTGACCGCCGAGCGCGTCGATCACCAGCTTCAGGATTACATGCAGATCAAGCAGATCGCCGGTCCCTGGAAATCCGCCGACCGCCTGATGGTCGCGGTCAGCCCCAGCCCGCTCTCCGAGCGCCTGATCCGCTGGACGCGGCGCATGGCGTATAACCTCGAAGCCGAGTGGCTGGCGGTCTACGTCGAGCTGCCGCGCCTGCTCTCGGAGGACGACAAGGCGCGGCTGGCGCGCAATCTGGCGCTGGCGCGGCAGTTGGGCGGCGAGGTCATCTCCACGACCGGCGGCGACGTGATCGAAGCGCTCACCCGCGTCGCCCGCCAGCGCAACGTCACCCAGATCGTGATCGGCAAGCCCGCCCATTCGCTGCTGCAGGATTTCCTGCGCGGCGGTTCGATGGTCAACCGTCTGGTGCGCGCCAGCGGCGCGATTGACGTATACGTCGTCACGGGCGACCTCAGCGAAAGCACGCAGCAGCCGGGCATCCCGCGCCCGGAGTCGCATTCGGGCTGGCAGCATTACGCCGTCGGCACAGGGATCATCGCGCTGGTCACCCTGCTCAACCTGCTCACCCTGCCGATGGTCGGCTATCAGGCGGTCGGGCTGACTGACCTGTTCGCCGTGCTGCTGATCGCCGCCTACATCGGGCGCGGTCCGGCGCTGCTCGCCGCCGCTCTCAGCGCCTTCACCTGGGACGTGCTCTTCATCCCGCCGCGCTTCACCGCGACCATCAACCAGCTTGAGGATGTGATCGTCCTCGTGCTCTATTTCTTCATCGCCATCTTCACGGGCAACCTGACCGCCCGCATCCGCGCCCAGCAGCAGCAGGCGCGCAGCTACGCCGAGCGCACGCTGGCGCTCTACACGCTGGCGCGCGAAACCTCGACGGCGGTCAACATGGCGGACGTGCTCCAGACCGCCATCACGCAGATCGGGCGCGTCTTCGATGCTCAGGCAGCCATCTTCCTGCGCGCGCCGTCCGACCGTCTGTCCGAGCAGCCGCATCCGTTGAGTACGCTCGCCGTCAGCGACAAAGAACTGCATGTCGCCGCCTGGGTTTACGAGAACGGCAAGCCCGCCGGTCGCTTCACCGACACCCTCAGCGCCGCCGATGCCGCCTATCTGCCGCTGATCGCGCCGGGCGGCACAATCGGCGTGCTGGCGCTGCGCACGCGCCGCAGCCAGCCGCTCTCGACCGACGAAGAAGCCCTGCTCGACACTTTCGCCCGTCAGGTCGCGCTGGTCATCGAGCGCGAGATGCTCGACGAAGCCGCCGAGCAGTCCGCCATGCTGCGCGAATCCGAGCGGCTGCACAACACCCTGCTCAATTCGATCTCGCACGAGCTGCGCACGCCGATTTCGACCATCGTCGGCGCGGCGAGCAGCCTGCTCGACCCCAACGTGCGCGCCGAGTCGCAGCGCGCGCTGCTCGGCGACATCCAGTCCGCCGCCGACCGCCTCAACCGGCTGGTCGAAAATCTGCTCGATATGACCCGTCTCGAATCCGGGCTGCTCAAGCTCAAGCTGGAATGGTGCGACATCGGCGACCTGATCAGCGTGGCGCTCTCCTCGTCGGCGCAGCGCCTCGCCGACCATCCCGTGACGCTCCACCTCGCGCCCGACCTGCCGCTGGTGCAGTTGGATTTCGTGCTGATGGAGCAGGTGCTGCTCAACCTGCTCGACAACGTCGCCAGCCACACGCCGCCGGGCACGCCCGTGCAGATCGACACGGCGCGCGACGACCGCACCGTCTCCATCGTCGTCTCGGATCGCGGGCAGGGGCTTCCGCCGAACGATCTGGAGCGGGTCTTCGACAAATTCTACCGCGTGCCCGGCTCGGCGGCGGGCGGCACGGGCTTGGGTTTGTCGATCAGTCGCGGCTTGGTGGCGGCGCACGGCGGCGCGCTCGAAGCCGCTAACCGTCCTGACGGCGGCGCGCAGTTCACCATCCGCCTGCCCGTGACCACCGCCCCGCCGCCCGCGCAGGAGGCAGCCTTATGAGCGGCTTGCTGGCGCTCGTCGTCGACGACGAAATCCAGATTCGGCGCTTTTTGCGCATCAGTCTGGAAGCCAACGGCTACGAAGTCCACGAGGTCGATACCGGGCAGAAGGCGCTCGCCGAGGTCGCGCTGCGCCGCCCCGATCTGGTCGTGCTCGATCTTGGTCTGCCGGACATGGACGGCATCGCCGTGATCCAGCGTCTGCGCGAATGGACGCAGACGCCGATTCTGGTGCTGTCGGTGCGCGATTCGGACGAGGACAAGATCGCCGCGCTCGACGCGGGCGCGGACGATTACCTGACCAAGCCCTTCAGCGTCGGCGAGCTGATGGCGCGCCTGCGCGTTGCCCAGCGCCACACCCGCCCCGAAAGCGAGACTGCGCTCTTTCAGACCAACGGCTTGCTGGTCGATCTGTCGCGTCGTCAGGTGACGGTCGACGGACAGGAGGTCAAGCTGACGCCAACCGAATACGCGCTGCTGCGCCTGATGATCCAGCACGCGGGCAAGGTGCTGACGCATCACCAGCTTCTGCGCGAGGTCTGGGGCATGGAATACGCCGAGGAGACACACTACCTGCGCGTCTACATCGCCCAACTCCGCCAGAAGCTGGAAGCCGACCCCGCGCGCCCGCAGATCATCGTCACCGAGCCGGGCGTCGGCTACCGCCTCGTCGTGATTGAATAGAGATTCTCAACTACCTATGCTTCAATCTCGCTCACGTAGACCGCGCGCCCTTCGTGCTGCGATTTCGTCGCCGCCAGCCCGATTTGCAGCGCCGCCCGCGAATCGGCGGGCGTGACGGCGGGCGGCTTCTGTTCGCGCACGCAGTCCACGAAATGCTCGATCTGCCGCGTGTACGCCGCGCCGAAGCGCTGCGGGAAATGCGGCACTACGTCGTGCGTCACGCCTGCTTTCGTCAGCGTCAGCACCGGCGTCTGGCGCAGGTAGCCGATTTGCAGCGCCCCCTTCGAGCCGACCACCTCGCAGCTTACGTCGTAGCCGTAGATCGCCGTCCGACTGACCTCGACGTTGCCCAGCCCGCCGCCCGCGAAGCGCAGCGCGATCATGGCGCTGTCCACGTCGCCGACTGTCAGCAGTTCAGGATAGACCAGCGCCGCGACCTCGGCGTAGACGCGCTCGACCTCGTCGCCCATCAGCCAGCGGATCGCGTCGAACTCGTGGATGCCCATGTCCACGATGATCCCGCCGCTCATGGCGGGGTTGGCGAATTCCAGGCTGGTGCGGAATGGGTCGCGCCCAATCGCGCGGATCGACACCGGCTGACCGATCACGCCTTCGTCGATCTGGCGTTTGGCGGCGACGTAGCCGTCGTCGAAGTGGCGCATCAGCCCGATCTGGCAGATCACGCCCGCCTTCTCGACGGCGGCAATCGCAGCGTCGGTCGTGCTCAGGCTGAGCGACATCGGCTTTTCGCAGAAAATCTGCTTACCCGCTTCCGCCGCCGCGATTACAACCTCGGCGTGCGTGGCGGTCGGCGTGGCGACGATCACCGCATCGAGACCGGGATGCGCCAGCAGCGCACGGTGATCGGTATAGACCGTCACACCGCTCATCTGCGCAGCGAACGGCTCGGTCAGGTCTGCGCGCGGATCAGCCACCGCGACCAGCGCCGCGTTGGGGATTTGGTGAGCGACGTGGTGGGCGTAGACCTGCCCCATGCGCCCCAGACCAATGACGCCAAGATTTAGTTTTGACATGTTATCTCCGGGAGATGCTTCAAAACCCAAGTATTGTTAAGCGGATCAATTTGCGCGGTATGCTACTCCCGCGCCATGCGGCTGTCAATCGGATGGACAGCGCCGCGAAATCGCAGTACGATAGGAGCGTCATTCCAGAGGAATCGCCCCATGCAGCGCCTGATCGCATTTCTCCGGCTGGGACGCCCGCTCTTTCTGGTGGGCGGCATCGTCCTGCACGCTCTCGGCGTGGCGCTGGCGCTCTACAGCGGCGCGCGCCTCAACCTCGCCGCGCTGATCTGGGGGCAGGTCGCCATCAGCGCCATCCAGTGGATGACCCACTACGCCAACGACTACTTCGACCGCGAGATTGACCGCGCCAACCCGACGCCGACCAACTGGTCGGGCGGCAGCCGCGTCCTGCTCGACGGGCGCATTCCGCCGCGAGCCGCGCTGGTCATGGCGCTGACATTGGCGAGCATCGGCGTTTGCGCAGCGCTCGTCCTGGCGTTCGCCGTCGGCACAGGCGCGCTCACCCTCCCGCTGATCGGGCTGGCGCTGCTGCTGGCGTGGTTCTACAGCGCGCCGCCACTGCGTCTGCACTCGCACGGCGTCGGCGAACTCACAGCGGCGCTGCTCGTGCCGGGGCTAACCCCGCTGATCGGCTTCTATCTCCAGCGCGGTCGGCTGGAGGTTTTGCCGCTGCTGGCGGTCTTCCCGCTCTGCTGCCTGCAATTCGCCATGCTGCTCTCCATCGAATTCCCAGACGCAGCAGGCGACCGCGCCGGGGGCAAACGCACGCTGGTCGTTCGGCTGGGCGATGCCCGTGCCGCCCGCCTCTACGCCGCCGCGCTGCTGCTCACCTATGCGGCACTGCCGCTGCTGGTGATCGCCGGGCTGCCGACGCTGGCAGCGCTCGCCGTCGCCCTGATGTCGCCGCTGGCGCTGCTGCAATTGGGGCGGCTGCGGCGCGGTGATTATCGCACGCCTGCGCGCTGGAACAGCTTCGCCTTCGCCAGCGTCGCGCTGCTGATCGGCTCGGCGGCGGTCGAGGCGTTCGCCTGCGCGCTGCTGGTCGGGATGTGAAGCGATAGGAGTCTGTGACATTCGTTTCGCTACCTCACCCCGCTGCGCGGCGAAACAGAGTTTCGCTAGGCAAACCAAAGGTTTGCACCTTGGCTTCCCCTCTCCACGCCGCTTCGCTTACAGTGGAGAGGGGATTGAGGGGTGAGGTCTCCGTTGTACATTTGTTCGAGGAAAACTTGAGGCAATCGACGTTTCTGTCTACACTTAGAACAAGATCGACCGCTCATCCGTATTTCACAATAGGGCTATTCTCGCCCTTTCGCGTAGGACAATCCGTTACGAGGTCAAACACATGACGTATACAGCAGAAATCAGTCGAGCGAACCCCAGCATGTTCCTGTTCCTGCTCGACCAGTCCGGCTCGATGTCCGACCCGTTCGCGGGCGGCGGCGGCAAGAAAGACCAGAAAGTCGCCGATGCCATCAACAACCTGCTCTTTAATCTCACCATCAAGTGCGCCAAGTCCGAGGGCGTGCGCGACTATTACCACGTCGGCGTGCTCGGCTACGGCGAAAAAGTCGGACCCGCGCTCGGCGGTGAGCTGGCAGGCAAGGAGCTGATCCCCATCAGCAAGGTCGCCGACGCGCCGGAGCGCATCGAGGAGCGCGCCAAGAAAGTCGAGGACGGCGCGGGCGGCGTGGTCGAGCAGAAAGTCCGCTTCCCGATCTGGTTCAGCCCGGTCTCGAAGGGCGGCACGCCCATGAACGACGTGCTCAAGCGCGCGACCACCATCATTCAGGGTTGGCTGACCGAACACCCCGACTGCTTCCCGCCCATCGTCATCAACATCACTGACGGCGAATCGACCGATGGCAATCCGCTCAAAGCCGCCGAAGCCCTGCGCGACCTGAAAAGCTCGGATGGCAGCGTGCTGCTCTTCAACGTTCACCTGTCCTCGAAGGGCGGCAGCAGCTTCGAGTTCCCCAGCAGCGAAAGCGAGCTGCCCGACCAGTACGCCAAGCAGTTGTTCAACATGTCCAGCCCGCTGCCGGAACACATTCGCAGCGCGGCGCAGCAGGAAGGCTTTCAGGTCTCGGAGAACTCGCGCGGGTTCGTCTTCAACGCCGACATCGTGGCGGTGATTCGCTTCCTGGACATTGGCACGCGCCCCAGCAACCTGCGTTAAGCGACGATGCGTATCGGCTTCAGCGCCTTCTGGCTGCAAAAAGCGGGCAATTCCACTGAGGAATACGAAGACGCCTTTGCCCCGGCGCGCGCACTGGACTCCGACTGCGCGGAGTTTCGCTGCGCCGTCGCCGATGGCGCGACCGAAACGTCGTTTTCCGGCTTGTGGGCGCAGATTCTCGTCGATGCCTTCGTCGGCGACCGCCTGCCCCACGTCAAGCCGGAGACGCTCTACGCGCTCAGCGCGCAGTGGCGCGGCGCGATTGACGCGCGCACCGCTCTCAAGCCGCTGCCCTGGTACGCCCTCGAAAAGCTGGAGCGCGGCGCGTTTTCGGCGCTGATGGGCTTGTCGATCCGCGCCGACGGCGGCTGGCGCGCGCTCTGCGTCGGCGATAGCTGCCTGTTTCACGTTCGCCCACAGCAGGCGATCCGCGCTTTTCCCTACCACACGCCCGATCAGTTCGACAACCACCCCGCCCTGCTCTCGACGCGCTCGGATGCCGCCGTCGGCGCGCGGGTGGCGCGCGGCAAATGGCAGGATGGCGATTACTTCCTGCTCATGACCGACGCGCTGGCGCACTTTTTCCTCAGCCAGCGTATATTCCGTGCCCGCCTCGCTGCTGCTTCGCTCGATCAAACTGGCTTCGAGCGGCTCGTCACGGGCGCGCGCAGCGATCACATCTGCCGTAACGACGACGTGACCTTTCTGAAGATTGTTCCATTATTCGGAGATGGTCGGGGTGGCTTGGCCCAATCCTAATGAGTATGTGGAGGCGATCCAGTATCCACAGCAGGCGTTTGCCGACGCCGACCTTCGCAGTGCGAAGGTCGTCACCAACCGCCTGGGCTTGCCGCGCCCAATTTCCGGCAACTTCGCCACCGTCTTCGAGGTCGAAACCGGCGACTGCCGCTGGGCGGTGCGCTGCTTCCTGCGCGAAGTCACCAACCAGCAGCAGCGCTACGCCGCCATCTCCGACCATCTGAAGCGGCATCCGCTGCCCTTCATGGTGCATTTCGAATATCTGCCCGAAGGCATTCGCGTGCGCGGCAAATGGTTCCCCATCCTCAAGATGGACTGGATGCAGGGAATCCGCCTCGACACCTACGTCGAGCAGCACCTCAACGACCCGCACCGCCTGCGCCAGTTGGGCGAGCACTGGATCGCGCTCACGCGGGCGCTGCGGGCAGCGGAGATCGCGCATGGCGATCTTCAGCATGGCAACATCCTCGTCACCGACCGCGACGAGATCAAGCTGATCGACTACGACGGCATGATCGTCCCCGACGTGCTCGGCTTAGCCAACAACGAGATCGGGCATCGCCACTACCAGCACCCCTCGCGCACCACCGACAAAGGCATCGAGGCGGGCAACTTTCGCAACATCGACAACTTCTCCAGCTACGTGATCGGGCTGTCGCTGCTGGCGCTCTCGGTCGACAAATCGCTGTGGGACAAAACCAAAGCGGGCGAGGAAAATCTGCTCTTTCGAGATGTCGATTTCGAGCAGCCGGGCAAATCCGCCGCGCTCGACCTGCTGCGCCATCACAGCGACCCACGCCTGCACGCCATCGCCGACATGATGCTCGAAGCGGTCAGCGCGCGCTCGTACCTCGACGTGCCGCCTTTCGAGCGCAACCCGGTCGATACCCGGCTGACGCAGGTGCGCGGCTGGCTGCTCAGCCGCGTCACCGGCTTCCCGCCCACCAGCGCCCCCGCGCCCGCCGAAGCCTCCGACGCCGCCCGAACTTCGTGGATTTACGATCATCTCGACCAGCCGCCGCTCGATTTCAACGATGACTTCATCCAGCACGAGCGCTACAGCGTCGAAGCCGAGTTCCAGCGCTCGGTCTTCCACAATTTCAACTTCCTGTTTCCGCTGTTCGCGCTCGTCCTGTTCGTCTGGCGCTACGCGGGCTATCCGCAGGTCAGCGAGAAAGCCAACCTGGGGCGCGCCCACCGGGGGCTTCAGCAGCAGTTGGTCGAAGCCAAGTCGCGCCGCAAAGCGCTTTCGCGCGAGATCGTCGAGGCGGACAGACGCTACCAGCAGGAAGTACGCGCGCTCGAAGTGACCATCACCCAACTGGGCGGCGAGCTGGAGCTTTCGCGCCAGCAGGAAGCGCGCGAAACCATGCGCCTCGAACACGCCCTGCGCAGCACGACTTACGAACTCTCCGGGCAGCGTCTGGAAGCGGGCAGGATCAGCGGGATTGACGATCTGCGCATCGCGGCGCTGGCGCGGGCGGGCATCCGCACCGCCGCCGACCTCACGTCCGCCAACGAAGCCACCGCCCTGCACGCACTTGAACATGCCCTCAACGGCGTCGACCACGCCTCGCCGCGCGGCGACTGGGATCGCCTGCTCCAGTGGCGCAGACAGCAGGTCTCGCCGATCACGCCGGAGGACGTGGAGAACGTCCACAGGCGCTACGCCGAGAACCAGCGCAGCCTGGAACGCCAGCAGCAGAACGCCGAGAACCAGCTTGCCGAGGTGCAGGCGAATTCCGCCGACCTCGAACTGACGCGCACGCTGCACGACGAGCTGACCGCCGTCGAAGCCGAAGTCAACGCGCTCCAGCGCCAGCAGCTCCAGGCAGCGCATGAGCTGAGCCGCTACGAATTGATCACTCTGAAGCGTTTTCTGTGGAAGATGGTCGCTCTGCCGCCGCTGTGAATTCCTTGTGGTTGTTCTGGAGGATGTACAGCGCCAGCAGCAGATATTCGAAGCGCGACGCGCCCGGCTGGCGCAGCTTGCCGCAGCATTCGTCCAGTATCTTGCCGCTGACTTTTTCGTCCGGCGAGCGTGGAAGCTGGCAGACGATCTGGCTGAGCAGCGCGGCGCCGTCGTCCATCGCCTCGGCGGCGAAGCGGTTGCCGCACTCGCGGATCAGGTCGTTCAGTTCAGGATCGAGCGTTTTGCCAAGCTTGCGATGCCAGGCGGCGATCACCTGAGCCGCCGTCGTCCCGCTGTCGTGGCGCAGGTTGCGCAGCAGGCGGATGAACATATGCTCGCCGCCGACGAGCCGGGCAATCGCCAGCGCCACTTCGGTGCGCGCTCCTTCGTTTTCGGTCGTGTCCAGCACGTCGAACAGCATCCCGACGGCGCTCTTGACTCGCAGATTGCCGAGCGCCGAAGCGTAAGCGATCTGGAGTCCTTTATCCGTTTCCTTCGGAAGCCGCTCCAGCAGGATCGGCACGATCTGCTGGTCGTTGAGCGTGCCCAGCGAGCGCGCGCAGTGCGCCTGAATCGAGCGGTAGTGGGAGTTCAGCCCGTTGCGCAGCGACGGCAGCGCCTGTTCGTCACCGATGCGCCCCAGCGCCCAGGCGGCGATCACGCTCAGCGACAGCTCCGTCCCATCGACAATGTGGCTCAGCGCATCGACGAGACGCGGCTCCGACCCCATGCGCGCAATCGAGATGATCGCCTCGAAGCGCACGTTGAAGCGCGGGTCTTTCAGGGTTTCCAGCAGTTCGTCGACCGTCAGCGGACTTCGGGTCTTGCCCATGCGCTCGGTGCTGACGACCGTCGCCCGCTCGTCGCGCGCGCGGTAGTAGCCGATCAGCGACTCGAACGCCAGGATCGGGTTGCCATGCACGAACATCCCGGCGAACTCGCCTACGCTGACGTTGCTGTCCGCCTGCACGCGCGCGAACACGATCAAGCCCAGCCCGGTCAGCACCAGACTGCCGATGAACAGCGGCGTGAAGTCGTCGAGCGGGAAGATCAGAAACCGCCCGGTCAAGCCGGAAAAGATGTCCAGCAGACGCCCGCTGATGTTCTGGCTGATCCCGCCGATCACGCCGACCAGCGCGTAATAGACCGCCATGTATTCCGCGCGCTTCTCGAAGGGCACGACGCGCACGAACAGCAGACGCCCCTGCCCGATTGCCCAGCCGATTTCGGCGATGCCCCACACGAAGGCGATCCCCATCGCCACCGCCAGACTCAGCGGCGTGTGACGCGGCATCAGCATCCAGGCGAAGGGCAGCAGCGTCTTGACCACCAAGCCAAGCTGAAGCACCGGCTTGCTGCCGTAGCGATCCGCCGCCCAGCCGAACAGATAGGTCGCGGTGAACCCGCCGATGATCGGTCCCAGTTGCAGCAGCACGACCGCGCTGTCGTCCAGCCCGATCTGGCTCTGCATGAACAGCGGCAGAAATGCCAGCGGCGCGCTCCCCAGGATGACCAAGCCCAGCCCGATCATGTACGTCCTGAAGTTGGGGTCGCGTAAGACTTCAAGGAAGTCTCTGCGAGAGAACGCCTGCGCCTGCCTGGGCGCGCCGCCCGGCAGATGCGTCGCCGACCAGACCGCCAGCGCCCCGAATACGAGCGCGACCGCGAACAGGATCATGAAGCCGTCCAGCCCGCTCGTCACGCCCAGCACGTAGCCGCCAAAGGCGACGGCGGCGATGCCCGTTATCCGCGCGATCATGTCGTTGATGGCGGAGTGCTTGCCGCGCACCGAGTTGGGGATGTACTCCTGCGACCAGGGATACAGCCCGGTTTCGGAAATGGCGCGACACAGCGCAAAGAACGCCACCACCACCGCGACCAGCGTCACCCCGACGCCCATACCGAAGTGCGCGATCACCGTCGGCACGAGCAGCAGGCAGACGGTCACGATCTTGCGCACGCCGAAGAACGTCACAAACGTGCGTTTGTATCCATAGCGGGCGACGCTCGGCGCGATAAACAGCGCCACGATCCCCGAAAACGGCAGGAACGACAGCAATAAGCCGATCTGAGAATTGCTGATCCCAAGAGCGCTCAAAAAAAGGACGAACGACGAGCCGAAAAAGGTCAGCGTGGCAAAAATGTTGTTCGTCGCGTTAAGGGCAATATTCCAGGGCAGCCGCCGAATTTTTTCGGCGTTCGTGAGTTCATTCGTCATCAGCGGGTCACTACCCCCAAGCACACGATGAGGAATTCGTGTCCGATTACACCCCGTTCCAAAGTGTACCAGAATTCGAGTCGAAGCACTTAGAAGATGTGTATATCCGATTTCGCCCGGCGAACAGAAGTGAGCGGCACGTCAGGCACAAATGACGATTTTCGGCGTTTGACTGATTTTCTTAATGCCCGCCAAACGAGAAACGTTATATGTTACTAAGGAGCATATATGTCACGCAGCACTGATAGTCGAATTACGCATCGCGTCGCCGCAGTCTCAGTGAGGCTGACAATAACGAGGGGAATCCTCCGCCTGCTGGCAGCATACGCAGATACGGGAAGCCGGGCGAATTGATGAACGACGATGAGCGCAGACACGTCCGCCAAATATGCGCCGGGCTGCGCGGGAAGCATCTCAAGCGAATAATGCGCGTCTTCAGCCACGCGAAAGTGATGGGCTTCGTGCTGCTTTGCTGCCTGCCGCTGCTGGTGGCGTTCGCTCCTGACGAAAGCCAGAGTGCTGTGCCAGGCTTCGACACCGACGCGCGCGTCAGCTTGATCCCGGCGACACACCTCGCCACCGACATCGCGGACACGAGCAGCGAACCGGTTGAGGGTGATCCGAATTTGATCCCGTTCGTCGGGCGGCTGATGATAGTGGTGATCATTAGCGCAGTGGCGCTGCGCTTTTTCTGGCTGAACAAGCAGCTACGCCATCAAATCCGCGAAAACGAGCTGGTGCAGGCGCGTTACAAGGAAAGCGAGCAGCGCTATCGCTCGCTGGTGGAAGCCGCGCCGTTCGCGGTGGTCATCAGTTCCATGACCGACAACACGCTGCGCTACCTGAACCCGCGCGCCGAGGCGCAGCTTAGTCTCAAGAACGATCAGGCGGTCGGGAAACCGGCGGCGGATTTTTACGTTCATTCCGACGACCGCAGGCAGTTCATCACCACCGTCCGTGAAACGGGCTACGTGCATGACTACGAGGCGCTGCTGCGCGACGCGGGTGGTCAGGAGTTCTGGGCGTCGCTCTCGGCGATTGCCATGATCTACGAGGGCAAGCCCGCCATTTTCGTGACCTTCAAGGACATTTCCGAACGCCGCTGGATGGAGCAAAAGCTGCGCGAATCGGAGGAGTTGTACCGCTCCATCCTGCACGCTTCGCCGGACGCCGTGACCATCACCGATCTGAGCGGCAAGATCGAGCTGGTTTCCCCCGCCGGGCTGCGCATGTTCCGCCACGCTTCGGAAGACGAAGTGATCGGGCAGCAGCTCTCGCACTGGATAAGCCCGGAGCAGCGCGAACTCGCCATCAACCATCTTCAAAAGATACTGAACGGAGCCAATCGAGGCACCGCGCAGTACGAGGTGACGCGCAGTGACGGCACGAACTTCAACGTCGAGGCGAACGGCGAACTGATCCGCGACGCGAACGATCAGCCGAGCCGGATCGTCTTCATCATCCGTGACGTAACCGAGCGCAAGCACGCCGAAGCACAGACCTTCGCCCTCGCCGTCGAGCAGGAGCGCGTCAAGCTGCTGACCTCGTTCATCCAGAACGCTTCACACGAGTTCCGCACGCCGCTCGCTATCATCGGCTCCAGCGTCTATCTGCTGGCGAAGCTCACCGACGAAAGCAAACGGCGGCGGCACGCCGAAAAAGCGGAGAAGCAGATCAGGAATATCACCAATCTGGTCGAGATGCTGACCACGCTGGCGAAGCTCGACAGCGGCGCGCCCCTGCGCTTCACGCCGATGGATTTAAATGTGCTGCTCCAGCTTACCGTCGAGCGCATCGAGCCGGAATTGACCGAGAAGGAGATCACGCTGCACTACGTCAATAACGCCGCCGACGCCGTGATCATCCAGGCAGACCCGGAGCCACTGCGCACCGCCCTGCGCAATCTGATCGAAAACGCCAAGCGCTATTCCTTGCCCGGCGGCGTGATCGCGCTCGACCTCTCCACGCACGAAGACAACGCCGCCGTGATCGAAATCAGCGACAACGGCACCGGCATCGACCCCGACGACCTGCCGCGCATCTTCGAGCGCTTCTGGCGCGAGGACGACATGCACAGCACGGCAGGGTTCGGCGTGGGGCTGCCGCTCGCCCAGAAGATCATCCTCGCGCACGGCGGCACGATTGAGGTCGAGAGCACGCTCGGCATTGGCAGCCTGTTCCGCATCGTGCTGCCGCTTCACACCGTCTCTCCGTCCATGATGACCTGAGCCGCCGTTTTTGGTCAGCGCTATTCTTTCAACGACGCATACAGCCGGTCGATCACCTGCATGTTCGCTACGCCGTCCTGCGGCGCGAAACGCGGCGGTCGATTATGGATCAGCGCATCGGCGAAATCTTCCGCCATCAGCACGTAGGAATTCGCCGGAGGGATGCGAATTTCCTCGTAACCTTGCTCGCCCCAGTAACGGATGGTCGTCTCGGCATCTTTCGGCATGACGAAGCCCTGCTCGACGAGGATGCGACCGCGCGTCCCGCGCAGCTCGTAGCTGTGGACGAAGTGAACGCGCAGGCTCGAATCGAAATGCGCCAGCACGTCGCCCGGAAACGCCAGCACGCCGGTCAGGCTTTCCTCGACCTGCGAGCGCGCGCCGATAGTCGCCAGCGCCCGCGCCGCCGTCGGCTCGCTGCCCAGCAGAAAGCGCATCACGTTGACGCAGTAGCAGCCCACGTCCATCAGCGACCCGCCCGCCAGCGACTTGTTCAGGCGGATGTTGTCTTCGCTGGCTGCCGCGAAGGTGAAGCTCGATTCGATCACGCGCACGTCTCCGACCGCGCCGTCGTCCACCATCTGCTTGACGCGCACGGACTGCGGGTGAAAGCGGTACATGAAGGCTTCGGCGAACAGCACGCCGCGCTCGGCGAAGGCATCGACCATCGTCTGCGCTTCGGCGGCGTCGCTCGCCAGCGGCTTCTCGCACAGCGTCGGCTTGCCCGCCTCGGCGCAGCGGATGCTCCACTGGGCGTGCTCGCTGTTGGGCACGGGGATGTAGATCGCGTCGACATCCGGCGCGGCGATCAGTTCTTCGTAGCTGCCGTAAGCCGTCGGGATGCCGAGTTCGTCGGCGAAGGCGCGCGCTTTCTCCAGGCTGCGGCTGGCGACCGCGACGACCTTCCCGTTGCGCGCCTGCTGCATCGCCGGGATCACGCGCGCTTTACCGATATTCGCCGTGCTGAGAATCCCCCACCGGATCGTGTCTGCCATGCTGCCCTCCTCATGTCCCTCTGCGGTCTTTGCGGTCTCTGTGGTTGAACGTCCCTTGATGCCTGCCCCTCGCCTCACGCCACCGGGCAGACCAGCGCCGTCACCGAGTGCGGCTCGAACGTGAAGCGCAGGCTGCCGCCCTGCGGCACTGCCTGATCCTCGCGCGTGATCACCTGCCCCGGCTGCTCGAACGAATTCTCCGTCTTGATGCCCGCGCCGTTGACGGTGTAGGTCCGCACCGCGCCCGCGAACTGCCCCTCGGCGAGCGACACGCGCGTTTCGGCGTGGTTGTGTTCCGAGCGGTTGACCACGAACAGCACGAGCTGCTTGCGCGCCGCGTCCAGCGTCGCCGTCACGTCAAGCGTGCGCAGCCCGGTGAGGTCGCCCGCGCTGAACGTATCGCCGTCCCAGTGAACATTCAGCGCCGTGTCTCCGGCAAAACGGCTGTACAGCTCGAACGGATAGAAGATCGTCTGCAGGAACAACCCGTCCGGTCGCGTGAGGATCGGGGCGAGTACGTTGACGATTTGCGCGATAGTCGCCATGCGTACCGAAGCAGCGTGCCGGATGAAGGCGTTCAGATGCATCGCTACCACCAGCGCGTCTTCCAGATTGTAGGCGGTCTCGACGCTCACGCCTGTAGAGACAAGATGCCAGACATTCCATTCGTCGACTGCAATGTAGATCGGGCGCGTTTGCTTTTTTTCCAGTTGTACCGCCCGTATCAAACCTTCGTAGGCGCTCAGACGGGATTCGAACAATTCGGAGAGCGCCATGTAGCGGGCGAAGTCGTTGTCGACGTTATCCACGTACCAGTGAATACCCATGTAGTCGATGTGGTCACCAGCCTGTTCCAGCAGAAGCTGCGCCCGCTCGACCCAGTCGCCCGAATCCCAGTTCGAGACGGCGCTGGCGACCAGCTTGATCGACGGATCGACCCACTTCATCACCTTGGCGAACTCGGTCGCCGCGCGCGCGTACTCCTGCGGCGTTTTGTAGCCGATCTGCCAGTGTCCGTCGACCTCGTTGCCGATGCCCCAGTAGCGAACGTTGTGCGGCGCGTCATAGCCGTGCTGGCGGCGCAAATCCGCCAGCTCGGTCTGCGTCGTCGCGTTGCAGTATTCGACCCAGTCGCGCGCCTCGCGCATGTCGCCGTCGCCGCAGTTGACTACCAGGTACGGCTCCGTGCCGATGGCGCGGCAGAATTCGACGAACTCGTTCGTGCCGAACCGGTTGCTCTCGACGGTGTGCCACGCCATTTCCATGCGCGCCGGGCGCCTGTCGCGCGGACCGATCCCATCTCGCCAGCGGTAGCCCGACACGAAGTTCCCACCCGGATAGCGGATCAGCGGCATTTGCAGGCGGCGCAGCGCATCCATCACGTCGGTGCGCAAGCCGCGCTCGTCGGCGTAAGGCGACTCCGGGTCGTAGATGCCACCGTAAATGCAGCGCTGCAAATGCTCGGCGAAGCCGCCGAACAGATTGCGGTCGATCTTCGCTTGCGCGTAATCCAGGTTGACCATGATGCGATTCATACGGACTTTCTCCAGTCGCTTCTGCGGAAATAGGCTTCCATTCTAGCAAGATGCCCCCCATAGAGCGCCGTCGTATCTTCTCGCTCGGCGTTCCTGGCGCTTCAATATTGTTTTTTCTGCCGCGTCCGCCTACTTCACTACGGCAATCGTCAGCAGGATATTGGCATAAGTGCGCGCCTCGCCGGATTGGTGTGCGTGGCGAACGGGAAGTTCCCGCCGGCGATCAGCACCATGCTCCCGTGCCCCATGCTCGCCGGCGCGCCCAGTATGCCGGGATGGATCAGTTTGGTCGTCAGTATTGCTGCATTCTTTCAAAGCGGCTCAATCGTCACCATTTCCAAAATCTTTATCGCGTCAAACCGGATATGACTCCTGTCAGCAGGCAGTCGCAGGAGCCAGCCGCACCTTGATGATGGCGATCTTGTCAATCGTCTTGTTGGCGCTCACGCACAGGATCACGACTGCGCCTTGCCCGCCGCGCCGAAGAAACGGATGCGCTCGCGCACGGCGTCGGTCATGGCGCTGCGCCCCGGTCCCAGATACTTGCGCGGATCGACCGTATCGGCGCGCTCCGCCAGCGCCGCGCGCACCGCCTCCGTGAACGCGCCGTTCAACTGCGTCGCCACGTTGACCTTGCACAGCCCCAGCCGAATCCCTTCGGCGATCTCCTCGTCGCGGACGCCGGACGAGCCGTGCAGCACCAGCGGCAGGCTGACAGCGGCGCGAATCGTCTGAAGCCGCTCCAGGTCAATCGAGATGTGCTTCGTCTGCTCGGAGTGGATCGACCCCAGCGCCACCGCCAGCGAATCGATCCCGGTCGCCTCGACAAAGGCGACGGCTTCCTGCGGGTCGGTCAGCATGTCATCACTCGGCGCATTCACGCCCGGCTTGGGGACTTCGCCCAACTCCGCTTCGAGGCACATGCCCGCCACCCGCGCCGCGTCCGCCAGCCGCCGGGTGACGCGCACGTTGTCGTCGTAGGGCAGCAGGCTGCCGTCGAACATCGCCGAGGTGAAGCCGAGGTCAATCGCCCGCATCACCTCGTCCTCCGTCGCGTGATCCAGATGCAGCGCAACCGGAGTACGCACGGACTCCGCCGCCACTTTGCCGAACTGCGCGACGTAGCGCAGCCCCAGATACGCATCGCCGCTGCCCAGATATTGCAGCGCGCGGTGGCTCACCTGCAAGATGGCGGGCGCGGCTTCGGCTTCGGCAGCGATCACGATTGCCTGCACCTGCTCCAGTGTGTTGGCGTTGAACGCGCCGATGGCGAAATGCGCGCGCTGCGCCTGTTCCAGCCAGGGTTTGGGATTACACAGAGTCATCGTCGTTTGCTTTCTGAGAGGTCAATAAGGGTCTTGTTTATCTTGTTTGATAGGCTTTAGAGGGCGCGCCCCGGTGTCAAGGCGCGCACAAATACCGTCCGTATGAACGCGGATATGCGAACCGTAACATAGCGCGAATCGCCCTGCCTGTCAACAACTCGCGCGGGCATACCAGCAGACCAATCGGACTTGGTCTGCGCCGCGTCCGCGCTATGCTTTGGGCGCTGTCCCTCCGCGATTGTTGCGCGGAGGTGTGCCCGCATTTCCCCATCAATTGGAGGTTCCACATGAGTGTCAAATTCGGCACGTTCGTCCCGCAGGGCTGGCGCATGGATTTGGTCGAGATCGACGACCCCATCGAGCAGTACGAGACGATGACGCACGTCGGCAAGGTCGCCGAAGAAGCGGGCTACGATTCGATCTGGGTCTTCGACCACTTCCACACCGTCCCCACTCCGGAAATCGAGACCTGCTTTGAAGCCTGGACGATCACGGCGGGGCTGTCGCGCGACACCTCACGCATTCGCATCGGGCAGATGGTCACCTGCAACGGCTACCGCAACCCGGCGCTGCTCGCCAAGCTCGCCTCGACCGTCGATGTCATGAGTCACGGTCGCCTGATCTGCGGCTTGGGCGCGGGCTGGTACGAGCACGAATGGCGCGCATACGGCTATGGCTTCCCCGACGTGCCCGACCGTATGCGCGCCTTCCGCGAAGCCGCCGAAATCCTCGTCCGCATGTGGACGGAGGAAAAGGCGAGTTTTCAGGGCAAATATTACACGATTGACGGCGCGATCAACGAGCCGAAGGGTGTGCAGACGCCGCACATCCCGCTCTGGCTGGGCGGCGGCGGCGAAAAGATCACGCTCAAGCTGGTCGCGCAGTGGGGCAACGGCTGCAACTTCGGCGGCGGCAAGCTGGACGTGGTGCGCCAGAAAATGGACGTGCTGCGCGGGCACTGCGCCGCACTGGAGCGCGATTTCGACACGATCACGCGCAGCACCAGCATGAACATCTTCCTGCTCGAAGACGGCGAAGACCCGGAGAAAGCCACCGAGCCGGTGCGCGGCGCGCGGTCGCACGAGGAATATGCCCGCGATAACTACGTCGGCACGGCAGCGCAGCTCCGCGACCACGTTGCACAGCTTGCCGAGCTGGGCGTCAACTACGTCATTCTGACTTTCCCGCGCATCGCTTACGATCAGACGATGCTGCGCCGCTTCGCCGCTGAAGTCGATGCCCGCCTTCGCCTGAGCGAACAGCGTTAGCCGCGCTCGTAGGTCGCGCGCAGGTACACGTCTACCAGATAGCGGGGATAACCGATGCGCAGCAGGTTGTCCTCGCACTGTTTGAGCGACGCGCCCGCATCGCGCCAGTAGGGGACGCGCTTGATCAGCGTCTCAACCTTCTCGCGCGGCATGATGATCCAGGTATCTTTCGGCACGTTCCCGTACCAGATCACCGCCATATCCTCCGGCGAGATCGCCGACTTGAGGTAGGGCGCGACCAGCACGATCTTGCGCGCGGCGCGCTCTTCCTTCAGGTAGCGGGCGACGAAGCGCGCCGTCCCACCCAGGTCGACCAGGTCTTCGATCACGAGGACGACCCGGTCGGTCACGTCGACCGACAGCGGGTGCAGGATGTGCGGCTCGTCGAGCGGCTGTCCCGGTCCGGCGTAGTATTTGACGCCCATCGTGCCGAAGGCAATCGGCGGGATGTTCTTGTTGAGCGTCCAGGCGAGATGATCGTGCAGCAGCACGCCCGGCAGCATCCCGCCCATCGTGATCATGACAGCATGGGTGATCTGCTGCTTGGTGGCGATGTTGTCGATCTGATAGCGGTAGACCATACGCGCCAGTTGCGAGGCGATGTAGGTCATCACGTGGTCGGGGATGTAGAGGAATTTGAGCGTATCGAACTCGACCTCGACGCCGGTGGGGTTCTTCCAGAATTCCGCATCGATGTGGTCGTCCAACTCTCGAACGTGATCGGCGTACTCATTCATGAAGCGCTTTGTCCTGAAGCTGCCTGTACCTTAACAGCATACCGAAGATATGCGCATCCTGAAAGATGAGATTCGACAGATTTCGACCATCTCTTTCAGGGCGAACAATCACGCGCGTTTGCCGCATCGCCCAAGCGGCGGCATAATCAGCGCCAGATATATGAATGGGCTATTTTACGTACCGTGAGTTCAATCATGGCAACTTCTTCTTCAATTGACCAGCGTCCCTTCGGGACGACCGCCGACGGCATCGCCGTCCAGGAGTATACCCTCACCAACGCCAGCGGCATCGAGGCGAAGATCATCACCTACGGCGGCACGATCACGTCGCTCTCGGTGCCGGATCGGAGCAGGACGCCGGGCAATATCGTGCTCGGTTTCGCGCATCTGGCAGATTACGAAAGTCCGAACAATAAATACCTCGGCGCGTTGATCGGGCGCTACGGCAACCGCATCGGCGGCGCCAGGTTCACGCTCGACGGCAAGACCTATACGCTGCCCGCCAACAACGGCGCGAACTCGCTGCACGGCGGCGCGAAGGGCTTTGACCGCGTCGTCTGGGCGGCGGAAGCGGTGCCCGGCGATGGCGAAGTCAGCCTGAAGCTGACGCATCTCAGCCCCGACGGCGACCAGGGTTACCCCGGCAATCTCGCCGCGACCGTCGTCTACACGCTGACCAGCAGCGAACTCCGCATCGACTACAGCGCCACGACCGACCAGCCGACGGTGGTCAACCTGACCAACCATGCCTACTTCAACCTCGCGGGCAGCGGCTCCGGCACCGTCTACGACCACATCCTCTGGATCGACGCCGACCGCTTCACACCGACGGATACGGGGTCGATCCCGACGGGCGAGCTTGCCCCGGTCGAGGGGACGCCGTTCGACTTCCGCGTGCCGCGAACCATCGGCGCAGGCATCCGCTCCAGCCACCCGCAGATCGTCTACGGGCACGGCTACGATCACAACTGGGTGCTGAATCGCGCCGACGGCGGAAACACGCCGGAACTGGCGGCGCGCGTCTACGATCCGGTCAGAGGGCGCATTATGGAAGTGCTCACCAGCGAGCCGGGGCTGCAATTCTATTCCGGCAATTTTCTGGACGCCACGCTGGTCGGCGCGAATGGCAGCATCTACCGCCAGAGCGACGCCCTGTGCCTGGAAACGCAGCATTTCCCGGACTCGCCCAACCAGCCCGGCTTCCCGTCGACGCGGCTCGACCCCGGCGACACCTATCGCTCGACCACCATCTACCGCTTCAGTGTGGATTAGCCGGTAGGACGCGGCTAAAACCATTCATTACGCAAGGAGCGAACCATGCGCATCGTCATCATCGGCGGCAGCGGGCACATCGGCACGTATCTGGTGCCCACGCTGGTCGAAATGGGGCACGAAGTCATCAACCTCACGCGCGGGCAGAGCCAGCCCTATCTGCCCAACCCCGCCTGGGACTCGGTGCAGTCGATCACCGTCGACCGCGCCAGCGAAGACGCGGCGGGCACCTTCGGCGAGCGCGTGCGCGCCCTCAAGCCGGATGTGGTCGTCGACCTGATCTGCTTCACCCCGGCGAGCGCCCGCCAGTTGGTCGAGGCGCTGCGCGGCGAAGTCCAGCACTTCCTGCACTGCGGCACGATCTGGGTCTACGGGCACAGCACGCAGGTTCCCGCCAGCGAAGACCAGCCGCGCCATCCCTTCGGCGACTACGGCATCCAGAAGGCGGCGATTGAAACCGACCTGCTGCGCGAGGCGCGGCTCAACGGCTTCCCGGCGACTGTCATGCTGGTCGGGCACATCGTCGGACCGGGCTACGTGCCGCTCAATCCGCAGGGCAATTTCAACCCCGCCGTCTACGAGACGCTGGCGCACGGCGAGCCGCTCGCGCTGGCGAACCTCGGCATGGAGACCGTGCATCACGTCCACGCCAGCGATGTCGCGCAGATGTTCGTCCGCGCCATGACTCACTGGCGCGCCAGCGTCGGCGAGAGCTTTCACACCGTTTCGCCCGCCGCCATCACACTGCGCGGCTACGCCGAAGCGGTCGCGGGCTGGTTCGGCAAAGAGGCGAGCTCTCAGCTTCGCGCCCTACGACGCCTGGCGCGCCGCCGTCTCCGAAAAGGATGCGTCGTCCACCTGGGATCACATCGCCCACAGCCCCAACGCCAGCATCGCCAAAGCCCAGCAGATGCTCGGCTACCAGCCGCGTTACACGTCGCTGCAAGCGGTTCACGAGGCGCTCGACTGGCTGATCGAGCACGGGCGCGTGACAATCTAGGGGAAATTCTCACACGAGGATTGCATCCGTAGGGGCGCACGGCTGTGCGCCCGTTTTGTTCTCTAGTGAGATGCGCTGCAACGCCTCGAACGTCAGCGATTGCGTCGGGTCGTCGATGCCCACCCGCCGCAGAATCCAGCCGATCTCGTCGTGCGTGCCTGCATCAATCGGCGCGAACGGCTCGCGCAGGCGCGCGTCGGCAATCGCGCCGCGCCGCCGCAGCAGTTCCTTGCGAATGCTCAGGTTGATCACGGGCTGGTTCTCGTAGCGGATCAGCGGCAGATAGTGGTCGAAGATGCGCTCGGCATCGCCCATCCGTCCCTCGCTGAACGCCTGAAAGACCGCCACCAGGATTTCGGTGAAGGCGAAGCCCGTCATCGTGCCTGCCGCGCCGCGCTCCAGCTCTTCGAGGAAGAACATGCCGCCTAACCCGCCGAAAATCTGGTACTTGTCCGTCCGCTCGCGGATGGCGCTGATCTTCTGCATCAGCGGCGGGTCTTCCAGCTTGAGGTGGCGCGCGTTGGGGATGGTCTCCGCCAGCCGCGCCAGCATGTCCGGCGACATGATCACGCCGTTGACGGGTGGGAAATCCTGCACGACAATCGGCTGGTCAATCGCCCCGGCGATCTCGCTGTAGAGCGCGATCACCGCATCGTCGGTCGGCTTGTCCATGCGCGGCGGCGCGATCATCACCCCTGCTGCGCCCGCCTCGAAGGCTGCCTTGCTCAGCGCGATGCAGGTCTTGATCTCCGGGTGACTCGCGCCAACCACCACCGGGACGCGCCCCGCCACCGTCGCCATGACGGTATCGACCACCTGCCGCCGCTCCTCGACGCTCAGCTTCGCCGCCTCGCCCAGCACGCCCAGAATGGTCAAGCCATACGCGCCCCGCTCAAGCTGAAAATTCACCAGGCACCGCAGGCTTTCCCAATCGACCTGAAGCGCGCCGTCGAACGGCGTCGCCAGAATGTTGAACACGCCCGTAATCTGCTGATTCATCGTTTTTCCCTGTCCTACAAAACCCCTTCGTCGTATTCGACCCACGCCGTGCCCAGCCCAAACGCCGAGTCCTCCGGCTCAGGCGGCAGCCCTAGCACGTCTGCGCGCCAGAATTTCCCCGGCGGCGGGCGAGGTCATGATGCCGTGCCCGACGTGCGCCACCGACAGGAACAAGCCGTCGATGCCCGGATAGGCGTCGATGATAGCGCGCTCGCTGTCGTAGGGATGGCGCGTGCCGTCGGCGTCGGTGCGGTAGGCAGCCGTCTCGTCGCGGAAAACATAATAGCCGATGTTGTGCGTGATCCCGCGCAGGTAGCGCCCGTCGGCGAAACCCTCGCCCTCGGCGTGCCCAAACTGCCGCGCCAGCAGCGCCAGCGCCAGCGACGGAAAACGCGGGTCTTTCAACTGCGCCGCCGGATAGACCGGGTCGATCAGCGCGTCGTGCGCCGCGTTCGTGCCGTATTTCGGATCGACGTTCTTGTTATGCCAGGTGTATTCGTAGCCGAAGATCGCCCCGCTCTGCGCTTCGGGATGCAGGTGCGGAAACGGTGCTGTCCCGATGATCATCGGCGCGTCGTCGGGGATTTGCGGATGTCGCCAGCCGGTCGTGAAGCTCTGGCGCGGGCGCACGATGATCGGCAGCTCGACGCCCGCCGTCCGCCCGACCGCCCGCGCGTTCGCCCCGGCGGCGATCACCACCTGCGGCGCGGCAATCGTGCCGTTGGGCGTCGTCACGCCCGTGACGCGCCCGCCTTCGACGCAAATGCTGACTTGCGGCACGCCCAGCAAAATCCGGGCGGAGCGGGCGCTCTGCGCGTACTTGTAGATCAGCGCGTTCGAGTCCAGCCAGCCCGCGACCGGGTCGTACTTGGCGGCGATCACGTGGTCGCCCAGCCAGCCGAAGCGATAGCGCACCTCGTCGGCGTCCAGATATTCGATGTGCGTCAGCCCGATCTCGTGCAGGCGGCGCACGTCCGCCCGCAGCCCATCCGCCTGCTTCGGCGTGAAGCCGCAGAACAGGTAGCCGCGCTGCTTGACCGCCAGCGCCAGCGCCGCGCCTTCGCCCAGGTACTCGTCGGCGTCGCGGAAGACCTCGACGCTGCGCTGCATCTGTCGGGCGAGCGGCACGGCGGGCCAGCAGGTGCGGAAACACTCCAGCGACGCCAGCGAACTGCCCGCGCCCAGCCGCTCGCTCTGCTCGACCAGCACCGTCTTGACGCCCGGCGCGAGCCGCTCCAGCGCCCACAGCGCGCCGTCCCGGCGGGACCGCCGCCGATGATCACCACGTCGGCGCTGCGCGGCATCTCGTCCACACCGGGATTGGAAAGAAATTTCTGAGTCATGGAACCGCCTGCCGGGAGCCAACCGCCGGAGAAGCCAACCGCGACTCTTGTACCGCATCGCGGCTCCCCCCGCAATGACCATCCGGGCAGGCAGCCCACCTCTAGCGCGACAGTAGGGGCGCACGGCGGTGCGCCCCTACGCAAGACCCATGCCCCCTCCGGCGCATCACTCCGCCTTCACCTTGATGGCGAGATCAGTGTTGAAGTCCGGCAGCGGGATTGCGACCGTCCCGTCGACCGCTTCGACGCTCGACGTGTCGACGATCTGCCCGCTGACCGTATCCCACAGTTCGACCGTGTACGTCCCCGGCGCGAAGCCGCTGGCGCTCAGCACCGCCCCCGCGACCGTCGGGAACTCGATCACCGGCGTGACCGGCGCGCCCGCCCCGCTCAGCTTCACGTTGTCGATCAGGAACGTGCCGCTGAACTGCGCCGTGCTGCTGCCGATCTTGATCCCGGCTTCATGCACGTCGCTGGCGTCGCCCAGGTCGCTCAGTGGGATACTCAGCTTGTTCCACTCACCCGCCGTCAGCGCGATGTCCGCCGAATTCGACCACGCCCAGCCGTCGCCCGTCTTGGTGTACACCTGGGCGATGAAGTCGCCCGCATCCACCGGGACGTATATGTCTATCGTCAGGTTAGCGAAGTGCGACCAGTCCGCGCCGCCCGGCTGCACGCCGACTCCCGCTTCCTGCCAGCTTCCGCCCGTGTAGGTCGCCGTCAGCGCCAGCGCGTGATCGCCTTCGCTCGACTGCTCCATCGTCTCGCCCGCCGCCCAATCCGGCACAAGCATCCAGCCGTCCAGACCATCCTCGAAGCCCGCGACGACCTGCCCGCGATTGCTGGCGCGGATTGCGCTGCGCAGCGCGCGGGCGTATTCGCTCTTGAGGTACTGCGTGCTGTAATCCCGGTTGACGACCCACAGCAGCGCCTCGTCCGGCGACTGCAAGCCGAGCACCTTCCCCTGATCCGGGTCGCTGAGCGCGACAGCGGCGGGCTGCCACCGGCGCGCGCCCATGTCCTCGCCACCGAAGAAGGCGGCGATACCGGCGAACTGATCGTACAGGTTGAGCGGGTCGATGTAGCTATCCCACCACCAGGTCATCGCCGTGCCCGCCGCGCCGTTCATCGGCGCGTCCCACAAGCCGAGGTGCAGCTCGACGCCCTGCGGGTCGCTCTCAGACGGATCGCTGTTCCTGCCGAACTCGCCCATCAGGAACGGCTTGTTCGGATAGCGCGCTAACCAGTTCGGGATGATCTGGCTGAAGGTCAGCAGCAGGTCGTCCATATCGTAGCGGTGCGCCTGCGTGAAGTCCATGTTCGCCTGCCCCCACACCGTTTCGTCTTCCAGCGGGGAGCCGGACGTGCTGATCAGGTGGCGGTACGGATCGAGCGAGCGCAGATACGCCGCGCTGCGCGCCGCCCAGGGCGCGAGCAGATCGGCATCGACCAGCGGCGTCCAGTTGACCTCGTTCCACCACTCCCACGTCATAATGTTGGGCGAATAGCCCCAGCGCGCCGCGATGTAGCGCAGGCGTTGATTCCAGAGCCGGATCGCCTCCGGGTTCGTGGCGAAGTCCTGCGGATTTTGCAGCGGACCGCCGTTGGCGGCGTTGAACGGATTCTCGTCCCATTCGGGGTTGGTGGTGGTCGAAAACTGCCCGTGATTGAGCAGGCTGAGCATGACGTAGACGTGATGCTGCGCCATCAAGTCCATCACCTGATCGAGCTGGTACGCCGCGCCCTGCCGGTTGTCGTAATTGCCCAGCCCGGTATCCGACCACTCGATGTCGAAGCCCCAGGGCGCCATCCACACGCGCGCGAAGTTCCCCCCGGCGGTGGAGAGCTTGTCGAGCCACGTCGCGTAGCTGGCAATCGGGTCGCCGCTGCTCCAGCCGATATTCTCGCCCACCGGGAAGTAGGGTGTGCCGTCGTCGAAAGCGAAATAGCGCGGGTTGCGCGGATCGACGCGGACGAAGCCGGGGTTGTCAGACGGCGTGACCGTGAACGTCCCGGTCTGGCTGCGCGTCGTCCCCTTGAGCGTGGTCGCCAGCACCTGATACTGCCACTCGCCCACTTCGGTGGGCGTGAAGCGCACGCGCCACGACCACTCGTCGCCCGCGCGCAGCCGCCCGCCGCCGTAGCTGTAGTCGCGGTAGTAGAAACCCGGCACGACGACGGTTGCGCCCGACGGCGATGTGAAGCGCCCGTCCACGCGGATGTTGGCGGGATCATAGGGATTGTTGAAGACGGCGTCGATGTCCGCGACCAGCTCCAGCTTGTCGTACAGCCCGACGCGGTCCGCCAGCGCCGTCACGCGGTTGATGGCGCTGACCTCGGCTGCGACCGGCGGCTGCGCCTGCGTACCGAACGTCCGCGCGCCCAACGCCAGCACGAACACGAGCAGGAGTATCCATAACCGCCTCACAATGGCGCTCCTTTTGTCCCCGCTGCAATAGGTGTAGGGGCACGCGCTTGCTTCTCAAGCGTAGCTGTGTGTGCGCCCCTCACTGGAAGTTCCGCTATTGGCGCATCACCCCTTGATGCCGGTCAGGGCGATGCCGCGCACGAACTGTTTCTGGAAGACGATGAACAGGATCAGCGTCGGCAGCGACACCAGCAGCGACGCCGCCATCACCATCCCCAGCGTCACCGGCGACTGATACTGCGACACCATCGTGGACATGACCATCGGCAGCGTGCGCAGGTCTTGCGACTGGATCACCACCAGGGGCCAGACGAGGTTATTCCACTCGCCCAGGAACATGAACAACCCCATAGCGATCATCGCCGGGACGATCAACGGCAGCATGATCTGCCACCAGATACGGAATTCGTTCGCGCCGTCCACCCGCGCCGCGTCGATCAATTCGTCCGGGATCGACATCATGTACTGGCGCAGGAAGAACAGCGTGAAGGCTTTCGGGATCGCCGGGATGATCAGGGCGAGATACGAGTTGATCCAGCCAAAATCGCGCACGATCATGAAGCCGGGGATCAGCGTCACCTGCCAGGGAACCATCATCGACGCCAGAATCAGCACGAACAACGCATTTCTGCCGGGGAAATGATGCTTCGCCAGCACATACGCCGCGATGGACGCGACGATCAAGCCCAAAACCGTATTGGCGACGGCGACGAACAGGCTGTTGGCGTAGTAGCGCAGGAATCCGCCCGCCGTCTGCGGATAGTATTGAAACAATCCCTGTGCTTCCTGCGTCGCCTGGTTACCCGGCACCCAGTCCGGGTTGAAGTAATTGTCGAGTGTCGGGTGTTCGACGAAGAAGGTCGGCGGCGCGGCTTGCAGTTCCGGCACGCTCTTGAATGCGCCGATCACCATCCAGTAGTACGGGATGATCATGATGAGCGCCGCCAGGATCAGCGGGATATAGGGCAGCTTGCCGAGCGCCTGGTGTCGGAAGCCGGTTTCGTAGGTGATATTCATGTCAGAATGCCTCGTTCCCTCGCCCAACACGCAGGTTGATCAGCGTCATGATGAAGATGACGATAAACAGGAACCAGGCGATGGACGACGCATAACCCAGTTGGAAGTAGTGGAAGCCGCGCTCATACAGGTAGCCCACGATAGTCAACCCGGCATCCAGCGTGCCGCCCACGCTCGACGCGGTCTGGTTGAACAGGATATAGGCGCTGTCGAACACCTGGAAGGAGCCGATGATCCCGGTGATGACCAGGAAGAGCGTGGTCGGGCGCAGCAGCGGCAGCGTGATATGCCAGAATTTATCGCGGGTGTTCGCGCCGTCGACCGTCGCCGCTTCGTAGTATTCGGCGGAGATGGTCTGCAAGCCCGCCAGATACAGAATCATCGTGTAGCCGATGCCGCCCCAGATGGCGATCAGGATCAGCACGGGCATCATGTAGGTCGGGTCGGCGAGGAACGGGATCAGCTTGTCGGACAGACCGAGACCCGACGCCAGCGAGTTGGCGAGACCCCAGTCCTGTCCTTTGAATATCCAGCCCCACACCACCGTGATCGCCAGACCCGCCGTGACCGAGGGCAGGAAGAAGATCGTGCGCATGACCATGTTCGTCCGCGTCTGCCGTTGCAGCATCAGCGCCAGCAGCAGCCCTAAAACCAGCCGCAGGATGACGGTGATGCCCACGTAGACGACCGTATTGTAGACGGCAGTCCAGAAGCGCGGGTCGGTGGCGGCGAAAATCGTCTGGTAGCTGTCAGTCGTGATCAGTGGTCGCCATGCCGAATAGCCCTCCGGCACGAAATCGCGCGGGTTGGCGTAAGCAGGAGCGCAGGCGGTGCCCGCCGCCTCCTGATCCGCGACCAGACTGGCGACGACCTTCTTGCGCCCGCACTGGAATACTTCTTCGCCGCTCGCGTCGTCGGTCAGGCGCGGCAGCGTCACCAACTGGATGCTCATCAACTCCTGAAAATTGAGCGTCCCTACGTAGTTGGTCGGCTTGGTCGGCGAGCCGGTGTAATCGGTCAGGCTGAGATAGGCGGAGCTGGCAAGAGGATAGAGCTGGAAGATCGCAAAAGGCACAAAGAATAAGAGCAGCATCAGGTAGGAGACGCGCGCGCGCCAGATGCGCATGAGCAGCGAATGCTGACTGGTTCTGCGCGCAGAGCCTCTCGCCTCGTGAGATGGCGCAACCGTCGTTCCTGTCGCCATAGCGTTCACCTTTTGTCTCAATATGGGGTGATATTCCGGGGGAGTCAGTCACTGCTCCCCCGGAACGACGATCTCAAGACAACGCCGCAGCTTAGCTACCGCTGCCGTATTCCTTCAAATTGGCGTTCAGGGTGTCTTCAATCGAAGCCAGCGCATCCTCGTAGTCCCCGTTCTGGAACAGGACGTTCTGGAGCGCCAGCTTCACGTCGGCGTTGCTCTCTTCCCAGCCGGGGCAGTGAGACGGAGCCGTCGTGTTGTTCAACTGCGCGTTCACGTTCTCGTTGACCGACGGCGCGCCCTCGATGTACTGGGTATTCGCCGTCTGAGGCGGAACGTGCATCTGGCTGAAGCTGTAGTTCTGCTGCACCAGCGCCTGCTGCGCTTCAGGAGTCTGGAGCCACTGGAGGAACTGCCAGGCGGCGTCCACGTTCGGCGAGTAGGAGAAAATGCCCATCATCTTGCCGCCGATGAACGTGTCGTTATTGCCCGCAGGACCCGTCGGGAGTGGCGCGACCGCCCACTTGCCCACCAGGTCAGGATAGGAGGTATCCATAGCAGGCGCGACCCACTCGCCGTCGAGCAGGATCGAGATGCTGCCGGTGTTGAGACCGCTGGAGTCGATGCCGTCCTGCGGCACACCGAAATCGCTGTAGAGGCTGGTGTAGTATTCCAGCGCCGTCAAGCCCGCGTCGCTGTTAATCGCGGCTGCGCTGCAATCATCGGTGTACCAGGCGCCGCCCGCCTGAGCGAGGAAGGGCTGGAAGCTCAGCCAGTCGGCGTTGCCCCAGTTGATGCCCAAGCCGCCTAATCCGGCGTCCTTGAGCGCTTGCAGGGTTGCCGTCAGGTCTTCCCAGGTCGCCGGTGGGGTGTCGATTCCCGCCTGCTTGAGGACAGCCGGCAGGTAGTACATCAGGAACACGTCCTGATTGTAGGGCACGCCGTAAACCGCACCGTCCGTGCCGACGATGGCGTTGATGAACTGCGGGTTGTTCCCGTCGAGCAGCGGCTGAATTTGATCCGCAAACTGCGACTTGAGGTCGACCAGACCACCCAGACTGCCGAGCGAAATGCCCCACGACATACCACCCGCGAACAGGTCCGCGCCGGTGCCGCTGTTGACGGCAGTCAGGTAGCGCGCATAGGCGTCGCTCCAGCCGACGGCTTCCGCATTGACGACGATGCCGGTTTCAGCCGTGAACGCCTGCGCCGCATTTGCCAGGGCGGTCGCCTCGTTATCGCCACCCGTGATCCAGATTGTCAGGGATGTTTCCTGGGCATTGACTGAAAAGGCTAACAAGAAAAGGAGAAGCGAAATTGTGACAAGAAGCACATTGCGTTTCATGTAAATTGCTCCTAGACTAGAGCAGTACTCACGTACCGTGTGTGGGGGAGCGCCGTCCCTCATGCGCGGGTCTTTTTGGTTGGCTGCCGAAACCCGTGCAGGAGGTGATGCGCTCCTTTACACAGCGATTGTCCGCACCAATTCGCGTTCAATCAACTGCGTACTGACCAACGTCTTCAGCGCTGGGCGATTGGGATTTTGAGCGCGATCCCGCAAATACCGCACCGCCATGACCCCCATCAAGACCTTGTCGACGTTCATCGTCGTCAAAGTCGGTCTTAGCTCCTGCACCAGATCGATATTGTCGAAACCGACCACGGATACCTGATCCGGCACCTGAAGCCCGCTGTCTTGCAGCGCGCTGACGACACCAATTGCGACGTTATCGTTGCAGGCAAAAATAGCCGTGATTTCCGGGGCACGGGCAATGAGACGTTGCGTTGCCTGATAAGCGTCTGGGCGGTCGAGCGCGCTGTCTTCGATGAATGGTTCGAGATTGTGCTGAGCGAGCGCAGTCAGATACCCCTGCCGACGTTCCGCAATGCTCGGATACGAGCCGGGTTCGCTGCCGATCAGCCCAATGCGGCGATGCCCCGAAGCGACCAGATGATTGACCGCCTTCATCGCACCGCCCACATTGTCGATCACAACACTGTCGAACTCATCCCCATTGGAAGTATAGGCGTCCACAAGAACGACCTGGCGGCTGGCGCGGTTGCTGATGTCCGCAAGCGTTTCTTCGAGAAACGCGCCGAGCACAATCACGCCGTCAACCCGCGATTCCATCAGGATGGATGGCAGGCTGAGGGCGTGATTGTGCTCGTCCACTTCGATATTCGCATACATCAAGCCGACGCTGTGGCGGGCACATTCCCACTCAGCACCGGCGATAATGTAGGAATAGAAGGGATTGATGATGAGGGCATCACCATTGCACCGTTTGGTGAGGAGACCGATAGTTTTGACTTCGGCTGCCAGGGGAAGTTCTGCGGCGATCTTTGGGCGGTAGCCAAGCTCAGCGGCGGAAACGAGGACGCGCTGGCGCATTTCCGAAGACACGCCAGGACGGTTATTGAGCGCCTGTGAAACGGTGCTCAGCGCCACGTCGGCGTATTCCGCAATGTCGCGCAAAGTCGGCTTCTTGCCCATCGATCTAGTTCCCAAAAAATATTTGTTCGCGCCTTGTTCGAATGTTCCCGAACTTGTTCGCGTCATGTTTCGATGGTATGCTGTAACGAACATTTTGTCAAGCAAACTGTTTGTATAATTTGCTGGGCAATAACATCTTCCGGGGTACGGGCTTTCAGACTTCAAAAGCATCGTTTTTACGCGCAAGCAATGGAGTTACGCCTATGGCTCAACAACTTACGAAGCCTGCTGTCACGATGGTCGGCGCAGCCCTTCCCAACATTCCCTGGGAGGATCGTCCGGCAGCGTCACGCGCGGTGGTGTGGCGCTACAGCGGCAATCCCATCATCCCGCGCGATGCCACGCCCACGTCCAACAGCATCTTCAACAGCGCCGCCGTGCCCTTCGAGGGCAAGTTCGCCGGGGTCTTCCGCGTCGACGACACCCGCCGCCTGATGAACCTGCACACCGGGCGCAGCGACGACGGGATTCACTGGCAGATCGAGCCGGAGCCGATTCGCTGGCAGTTCAACGACCCGGAGCTGAGCGAGTTCGTCCACCGCTACGACCCGCGCGTGACCTGGCTGGAAGACCGCTACTACGTAACCTGGTGCAACGGCTATCATGGACCGACGATTGGCATCGGCTACACCGACGACTTTCAGGAATACACCTTTCTGGAGAACGCCTTCCTGCCCTACAACCGCAACGGCGTGTTGTTCCCGCGCAAGATCAACGGCAAATTCGCCATGTTCAGCCGCCCCAGCGACACCGGGCATACGCCCTTCGGCGACATTTTCTACAGCGAAAGCCCGGACATGATCCACTGGGGCAACCACCGCTTCGTCATGAAGCCCAAAGGCTGGCGCTGGGAGAGCACCAAGATCGGCGCCGGTCCCATTCCCATCGAGACCAGCGAAGGCTGGCTGCTGATCTATCACGGCGTGCTGACCTCGTGCAACGGCTACGTCTACAGCATGGGCGCGGCGCTGCTCGACCTCGACCAGCCCTGGAAGGTGATCTACCGGGCGGCGCCCTACCTGCTTTCGCCGCAAACGCCGTACGAGAACGTCGGCGACGTGCCCAACGTCGTCTTTCCCTGCGCGTCGCTCTACGACCCGCCGACGGGGCGCATCGCCATCTACTACGGCGCGGCGGATACCGTCACGGGGCTGGCGCTCACCACCATCGACGAGCTGGTCGATTTCATCAAGACCAACTCGGAGCTGTAAATTCGACCTCACCCCGCTGCGCGGCTGACCTTCGGTCAGGTGCGAAACCTCGTTTCGCCTCGTTTAGCTTCCCCTCTCCACGATGTGGGGGATTGAGGGGTGAGGTAAGTGCTCAGCCCGCGCTACAATAGCCGCATGTCAACTTCAACTCACACGAAGCGCCGCTTCTCGTTCCATTCCGCCGAATCGCGCCGCCTGCTGCGAGCGCGCACCGGACGCACGCACGTCGTCCTGACCGGGCGCGGCGCGGCGGCGATCTGGGCGACGCTGCGCGCGCTCGACCTGCACGACCGCCCCATCCTGCTCCCGGCGAACACCTGCTACATCGTCCTGTGGGCGGTGCTGCAAAGCGGCAACCAGCCGTTTCTGGTCGATGTCGATCCGCTGACGGCGAACGTGTCGCCGGAAACACTTGCACAATGCGGCGTGTCGCAGCCTGCCGCGATCATCCCGGCGCACATGTACGGGCTGCCCGCGCCGGTGTCCGCGCTGACCGAATGGGCGCGCCAGCGCAATGCCTTCGTCATCGAGGACGCGGCGCTCGCACTCGGCGCGGTCGCGGACGGCAGACCCGCCGGGTCGTGGGGCGATGCTTCGATCTTCAGCTTCGGTCAGGGGAAAATCGTCGATGCGGACGGCGGCGGCGCGCTGCTCACCGACGACGCAGCGCTGGCGGCGGAGGTCGAGCATCTGCTCAGGAAAGCGCCGCTCTGGTCGGATCAACTGCGGGCGCTCAACCGCCAGTGGCTGGAAATCTACTGGGCGCTGCACCAGTTCGAGGCGGACAACCCGCGTCTGCCTGAACTCTACCCGACGCTGTTCGACATCTACGGCGCGATCACCCGCTGCCGCATCCTCAACTCCGGCTGGCGCGATTTGCACCCGGCGCTCGATACGCTCGACGCTAACCTCGCCCACCGTGACGAACTGGCGCGCCTCTACGACGCGAAGCTCGCTGCCGCACCCGCCCGCCTGCTCGACCGCCCCGCCGGAGCCGTCCTCTGGCGCTATCCGCTGCTCGTCCCATCCGAACATCGAAACGCCCTGCTCGAACGGCTGTGGGGCGAAGGCGTCTTCGAAGCGACGCGCTGGTATCCCTCGCTCCAGCCGATGCGCGCCGCGCTCGCGCCGAGCTTGCCGACCACGCCGACGCCCAACGCCGACCGCATGGCAGCGGAGATCGTCAACCTGCCGCTCTCGCCGGAGACCAGCCGCGAACAGGCAGCCCGCGCCGCCCAGATTGTCCTCGATTACTTCAACGGGGATTAATTCGCCCTCAGCCGCCGATCCTGATCCCAACTCATCAGGTCGCCTTCGGGCAGGTCGGTCATGCCCAGGCGGTGCATGATGTGCAGCGCTTCGGCGCGGTGGTGCATGTCGTGGGTGATGACGTGTCCAATCGCGCCGCCGTAGGATTTCTGCGCGGGCGGCTCGTCGAGCACGTCCGTCCACAGGTCGTCCAGCCGTCCCTCGCGCTCGATCTGCCGGGCGAACGCCGCGAACTCGCCGTAGCTCCGCGCCAGCCGATCCAGCAGTTGCTGCGCCGAGGCTTCGCCGGATGCCGGACGTACCGGACGCTCCATCATCAGGTCGGTCCAGACCTCGACGTTGCGGATCATGTGGTCGAACGTCCGGCGCAGGCTGCCCCACCCCGCATCGACGACCCGATCCATCTGCTCGTCGCTCAGGTCGAGGCAGCGGCGCAGCAGCGCTTCGGTGGTTGCCTGATCGTGCCCCAGCAGGCGGTCGAGCATGTTCATGGAAGCACCCTTTTGACTATGAGAAGCGCCGCCGCACGAGGATCGGCACGCCGTGCGCGTCTTCGCCGACGATCTCGTGGGTCGCGCCGGGCGGGAGCTTGCCGTCTTTGGCATAGGCGGCTTTGCCGCTCTCGACCAGGTCGCGGATGTACTGCCGCCGCTGTGCTTCGTCGGCGTCCTGATCATCAGCAGGCTTGTCGTTCCGCGCGGACATAGCGGCTCGTTTCAGTCGATGCGCAGGCGGCGCAGCACCACGTCGTCGCCTTCCTCAACCAGCGCGTGCGTCTTGGTGACCAGCGGCTGCGTCACGGCAGACGCGCCGAAGCGCCCCGTATCCAGCCGCCCTTCGCGCAGCAGGTCTTCGACGTAGCTTCGGGCGACCACCTCGTGTCCCGGCGCTTCCGCCGATCCCGCCGACAGCGCTGCCCCCGCCACGCCGAAGCGTTCCGCCTGCGAAGCGGCGAACACCCGGATCGTATCGACGTTCAGCCCATAATCGGCGACCGAGATGCTCGTCATCGGCAGTTCGGCGGGCGCGCTGGCGACTTCCACCAGCGCCGCGATCTCGACGCCCTGCGCCATGCTCGCCATGACCATCGCCGCCGCCGAGACCGACAGAATGCCGTGCCGCACGAAGGCGCTGCGCAGCGCGTCCCGGTAGGGACTGCCCGGCTGCGCGTCGGCGACCGCGACCATGTGCGCGGCGATCTGGCTGAAATAGGTCGAGACAATCGGCGTCTGCAAAATCGCCGTGACGAGGATTTTTGCCATGTCCTGGCTCGCCTGGAACAGATGCGTCTCGGTCGGCGGCTTGTCGCCCGCCAGCGCGCGCACCATCCCCGCCAGCCCTTCGAAAAACCCGCCCGTGAACACCCGCGAGAGCGAGTGCGCCTCCCTGGAGAGCGAGGCAGCCGGGGCGCTGCTCGGCAGCGTCATCGGGTCGCGGTAGACGAAGCCATTGACGGCGTTGCGCAGGCAGTCCGGGTCGACCGCCGTCGGCGCTTGCTGACGAATCGCCCAGCCAAGCTGCTCCGCCAGTTCCGAAAGCTGCGAGTTGCGGTACAGTTCCCCGCCCGTCTCGTCGAGCACGCCGGAGCGCAGGCTCTTGACCTGAAGCGCCGAGAGAATCGCGCTCATGTCGCCGAACAACTCGTGAAAGGCAGGCACCTCGAAATTCGCCACGTCCCACAATTCCGGGCGGATGGAGTCGAGGACGGCATGTCCCAGTTCGTGGCAGACGATGTCCGGGCTTTCGCCGGAATAGACCGTCCGCCCCGCCGACGCGCCGTGAAAGAACGAAAGTCCGCTGCGGTCGTAGTAGGCGTTCAGGTCTTCCCCCTGATCGGGGTTCAGCGTCAGCTTCGAGCCGACCGTCGAATGCCACTTGCTGCCGGGCGGCAGAATCGCGCCCCACAGGTCCGCGCCGCGCCGCGCCGCCGCCGCCAGCGCCCAGTAGCGAAACTCCGCCGTCCCCAACGGGTAGACCTGCGCGTTGGGCGCTTTGCCGGGGATTTTCAGCGCCAGCGGCGTGGTCGACAGCTTCGGCGCGTCGACCGAAATCTGCTGACCGCCGTCCGGCTGCGCCCCCGACCCGGGGTCCTGCTCCCACACGATGACCTTGTTGCTCGCGGCAGCTTTTTTCTTTTTCTTCGGCACAGTCCAATCCTCGCAAAATGAGACAGAGCGAGTGCTCCGCCGGGCAAATGTGGTAATTTAGAATTTTATGATGTGTCCTCAGTATAACACGCGAACAGACCAATCCGTGCGCGCCAGTGCAAATTGAAGCGGATCGTTATGCCCCGCTGTCCTGTCAACCCTCGGTCGCAGGAATGAGTGGTTTCGCTGATGTGCCGGGCATTGCGCCGGGTATAAGATAAGACAAATCCAGCATTAACCGAGGATACGCTTCCCCTATGCTCACCGGGCGGCTCTTGAAATTTAATACAATTTGCAACACAATGGAGTATATATCTTGTAAGACGAAGACTAGGCACAGGTAGCCAACTATGAGCCGACAACGATTAACAGGTATTTACATCTCCCTCCTGTGCATGATCATGGTCACCACGTCATGCACCCTCAACAGCACGGTTCTTCAGGCATTATTCGGTACGGGCGGGAGTCAGACGGCGGCGACCAGCACGCCTACGCCGTCAGCGCCCGAACGCATCAACTTCGCGCCCGGCACGAATTCGGCGCAGCTCGTCGGTCAGGTGGACGAAAACAGCTTCCACACCTATCTGCTGGCGGCGGTCGCCGGGCAGCGGATGCAGGCGCGCGTCGCCTCCCCCTACAACAACGTCTACCTGACGGTCGTCTCGCCCTTCGGTTCGCCGCTGGCGCGGGCGCAGGCGGGCGCGCAGAGCTTCGACGGCATCCTGCCGGAGACGGGCGATTACACGCTTCAGGTCTCCGCGCCAGCCGGGACGGCACTGACGACCTACCTGCTCAACGTCACAGTCACGACCCCAACACCAACGCCGCTCCCGCCCACCGCAGTTCCCGGCTACCAGCGCATCCACTTTGCGCCGGGCGCGGTTTCCGCGCAGGTCAACGGGCAGGTGGATGGCACCGGCTTCGACGGCTATCTGCTCGAAGCGCACGCCGGGCAGCGGATGCAGATCATCCTCTCCTCCCCGACCGGTAACGTCTTCCTGACGGTCGTGTCGCCCTTCGGCTCGCCGCTGGCGCGCGCCCAGAACGGCGTTCAGAGCTTCGATCAAATCCTGCCGGAGACGGGCGATTATCGTCTCGAAGTCTCCGCGCCTGCGGGCACGCCGCTGACCAACTACACGCTGACCGTCGTCGTGACGGGCGGATCGCCGACCCTGACGCCCAGCATCGCGCCGACCTTCACGCGACGCCGCAGCCGGGCTACCAGCGCATCAATTTCGCGGCGGGCGCGACTTCGGCGCAGATCAACGGGCAGATCAACAGCGGCGCGACCGTCGGCTTCCTGCTGGCGGCGAGCGCCGGGCAGCGGATGACCGTCAACCTGACTTCGCCCGGCGCGAACGTCTACCTGACGGTTACGTCGCCTGGCGGCTCGGTGCTGGCGAGCGCGCAGTTCGGCGAGCAGAGCCTCGACCGCTTCCTGCCGGAGACGGGCGACTACAAACTGGAAGTCTCGACCATCGCCGGGACGCCGCAGACGACCTTCACGCTGGTCGTGTCAATCGTCGGAGCGCAGCAGCCGACCGTCCAGTCGACCCTGCAACCCACGTTCCAGCCCACCACGCCGCCGAACGCGCAGCGCATCAGCTTCGCGCCGGGCACGTCCTCGGCGCAGGTCAGCGGGCACATCGTCGGGACGACAATTGATCGCTACCTGCTGGCGGCGGCAGCCGGGCAGAGTATGCAGGTGTCGGTCTCGTCACCCACCAACAACGTCTTTCTGTCGGTGGTCGCGCCGAGCGGCGCCATGCTGGCGAGCGCGCCCGCAGGCGCCAAGAGCTTCAGCGGCGCGCTCCCACAAACGGGCGATTACACCTTCCGCGTCTCGACCTCCTACGGCACGGCGCAGGCGGATTACACGCTGGTCGTCTCGGTGAGCAACACGCCGCTGCCGACCTCGACACCGCTGCCCGCGACCAGCGCTGCGCAGCCGACCGCCATCCCGCAGCCGGGCGTGCAGCGCATCAGCTTCGCCGCCGGAGCGACTTCGGCATCGGTGTCCGGTCCGGTGAGCGGCGGAGTCACGCCCACTTATCTGGTCGGCGCGGGTTCGGGACAGCGGATGACAATCAACCTGAGTTCGCCGGGCGGCAACGTCTACATGACGGTGACTTCGCCCAGCGGCGCAACGCTGGCGAGCGCCTCGTTGGGGCAGCAAAGCCTCGACCACTTCCTGTCGGAGAGCGGCGATTACACCATCACTGATCTCCACGCTGCCGGGGACACCCGTCACGAGCTACACGCTGAGCGTGTCGATTACGGGCTAGGCGTATCGACGCTGGCTTGACGAGTTTTACCCCCAGGGGCGACTTATCCGGTCGCCCCTGTTTCTCTCGCGTTTCTCCCCTCGTTCCATAAACCGTAATCTGTAACCGGATATTGCTATCATTCGGCACGTGGGCGGAGCGACCGTCCGTGCTACGATGAGGAAAAGAGTTCGTCCTACAAAGCGGAATGATGCACGAGCTATCCATCGCCCTTAATCTGGTCGAAATCGCGGAAGATGCCGCGCGGAACGCAGGCGCAGAGCGCGTCGAGGCGGTTCACCTCCGCCTGGGCGCGATGGCGGGCGTCGTCAAGGACTCGCTCCTGTTCGCCTACGACATCGCGGCGCAGAACACGCTGCTGGCGGGATCGCGGCTGGAGATCGAAGACGTGCCGGTCGTGGTCTACTGCGCGAACTGCGGACGCGAAAGCGCGCTCCCCTCGATCCAGTTGTTCCAGTGCCCGCACTGCGGCGCATTCACGTCCGACATCCGCCAGGGGACGGAACTCGAAATCATTTCATTGGAGATCATGCAAGATGAAACCACGACTGATTGAAATCCGGCAGGGCGTGTTGAGCAAAAACGACCAGTTGGCGGCAGAGCTGCGCCAGCGTTTCACGGCGGGCAGCGTCTTCGTCCTCAACGTCGTCTCCAGCCCCGGCTCCGGCAAGACCACTCTGCTCGAAAAAACCATCCGCAGCCTGATCGAGCGCGGCTACAAGGTCGCGGCGCTGGTCGGCGATCTGGCGACCGACAACGACGCGCAGCGTCTGGCTGCCAGCGGCGCGCCCGTCCGGCAGATCGAGACGGCGGGCAACTGCCACCTCGAAGCCGACGTGATCCAGGCTTACCTCGAAGGCTGGGACGTGAACAGCCTCGACTTCCTGATCATCGAGAACGTCGGCAACCTGGTCTGCCCGTCGAGCTACGACCTGGGCGAGACGCTGCGGGTCGTGCTGCTCTCGACTACCGAAGGCGAGGACAAGCCGCTCAAGTACCCGCCGATGTTCAACTCGTCGGATGTCGTCGTGATCACCAAGATCGACATCGCCGAAGCCGTCGAGTTCGACCGTGACTGCCGCCCTCGACAGCGTCAAGCGCGTCCACCCCGGCGTCCCCGTGCTGGAAGTCTCGGCGAAGAAGGGCACGGGTATGGATGCGTGGCTCGATTTCCTGATCGAGCGCCGCGAGGCATACGTGCAGTCGCTGGCGCAGCCGCAGGAGGTGCGCTGATGTGTCTCGGCATTCCGGGGCGGGTGACCCACATTTACGAGGCTGACGGCATCCTGATGGGCAAGGTCGATTTTGGCGGCATCGTCAAGGAGGTCTGCCTCGCCTACGTGCCCGACATTCAGGTCGGCGAATACACCATCATCCACGTCGGCTTCGCCATCACCAGGCTGGACGAAGAATCGGCGCAGGAGTCGCTGGCGCTGTTCGCAGAGATGGGCACGCTCGATCAGGAATTGGGCGCGGAAGGCGCAGAGCGACCTGCGCCATGAAATACCTGGACGAATTCCGCGATCCCGAACTCGCCAGCCGCCTGTTTGACGAAATCCGCGCGATGACGACCCGCCACTGGAGCATCATGGAAGTCTGCGGCGGGCAGACGCACAGCATCGTCCGCAACGGCATCGATCAACTGCTGCCGGAGACGGTCGAGCTGATTCACGGACCGGGCTGCCCGGTGTGCGTGACGCCGCTGGAAATCATCGACAAGGCGCTCGCCATCGCCGCTCGCCCGAACGTGATCTTCTGCTCGTTCGGCGACATGCTGCGCGTCCCCGGCAGTCACAAAGACCTGTTCGCCGTCAAAAGCGAAGGCGGCGACGTGCGCATCGTCTATTCGCCGCTCGATGCGCTGCGCGTCGCCCGCGAGAATCCCGATAAGGAAGTTGTCTTCTTCGGCATCGGCTTCGAGACGACCGCCCCCGCCAACGCGATGGCGGTCGTGCAGGCGAAGCGGCAGGGCATCACCAATTTCTCCATGCTGGTCTCGCACGTGCTGGTTCCGCCCGCGCTGGAGGCGATTTTGCAGTCACCCACCAACCGCGTGCAGGCGTTTCTGGCTGCCGGGACACGTGTGCAGCGTGATGGGCTACTGGCAGTACCCGGCGCTGGCGGAGAAGTACCACGTCCCGATTGTCGTCACCGGCTTCGAGCCGCTCGACGTGCTCGAAGGGATTCGCCGGGTCGTGCGCCAGTTGGAGAACGGGCGCGCCGAAGTCGAGAACGCCTACGAGCGCGCCGTCAATTTCAGCGGCAACCTCCCGGCGCAGCAGCTTCTGGAGCAGGTCTTCGAGATCAGCGACCGGGGCTGGCGCGGCATCGGCATCATCCCACAAAGCGGCTGGAAACTGCGCGGCGAGTACCGCGATTACGACGCCGCCGTCAAATTCGACGTGGGCGACATCCAGACTGAAGAATCGGCGATCTGCCGCAGCGGCGACGTGCTGACCGGCAGGATCAAGCCACACCAGTGCGCGGCATTCGGCAAAGAATGTACGCCGCGCAGCCCGCTCGGCGCGACGATGGTCAGCAGCGAAGGCGCGTGCGCCGCTTATTACCAATACCGACGGTTTCAATTTTCGGAAGAAGCCTCATGAGTGATCATGTGATCGATTTCGCGGGCTGGACCAACGGCTGGACGTGCCCGCTGCCTTTGCGCGACTACCCCAACATCGTGCTGGGTCACGGCGGCGGCGGCAAGCTCTCGGCGGAGCTCATCCAGCACCTGTTCATGCCCGCCTTCAGCAACGACGTGCTGGGATCGCTCGGCGATTCGGCGGTGCTGAGCGTCGGCGGGCAGCGGCTCGCCTTCAGCACCGATTCGTTCGTCGTGCGCCCGCTGATCTTCCCCGGCGGCAGCATCGGCGACCTGGCGGTCAACGGCACGGTCAACGATCTGGCGATGAGCGGCGCGAAGCCGCTGTTTCTGAGCGCCGGGTTCATCCTCGAAGAAGGGCTGCCGCTCGACCTGCTCGGTCGCATCGCCGAAGACATGGGTCGCGCAGCGCAGCGCGCCAACGTGGCGCTGGTCACGGGCGACACCAAAGTGGTCGAGCGCGGGCACGGCGACGGCGTTTACGTCAACACCAGCGGCATCGGCGTGATCCCCGACGGCGTGCAGATCGCGCCGCAGCGCGCCCAGCCGGGCGACGTGGTGCTGGTCAGCGGCACGCTCGGCGATCATGGCATGGCAATCATGAGCGCGCGCGAAGGACTGGAGTTCGACACGACTATCGAGTCCGACTCCGCGCCGCTCTACGATCTGGTGGCGGCGATGCTGGCGGTCACGCCGGACATCCACGTCCTGCGCGATCCCACGCGCGGCGGCGCGGCGTCGACGCTCAACGAGATCGCGGACGCGGCGCGCGTCGGCATCGCCATCGAGGAAGCGCTTGTGCCGGTCAAGCCCGCCGTGCAAGCCGCCTGCGAGATGCTCGGTATGGACGCGTTCTACGTCGCCAACGAAGGCAAGCTGATCGCCATCGTCCCGCCCGACACCGCAGACGCCGTGCTGGGCGCGATGCAAGCGCACCCGCTCGGTCTGAACGCGGCGATTATCGGGCGCGTGGTGGCGGATCACCCCGGCATGGTGGTGGCGAAGACCACGCTCGGCGCGACGCGCATCGTCGATATGCAGGTGGGCGAGCAGCTTCCGCGCATCTGCTGAAGTCAAACCATGACAACTCAACACCTGCGCCTGCCCTTCCCCGTGCGCCCGCTGCTGGCGGTCGGCGGCGAACTCAAGAACGCCTTCTGCCTCGCACAAGACCACGACGCGCTGATGAGCCAGCCCATCGGCGACATGAGCAGTCTGGAGAACCTGACGGCTTTCGAGGCGGCGATTCAGCGCGCCGAAGCCGAGTCCGGCATCGCGCCGCAGCTTATCGCCTGCGACCTACACCCCGGCTATCACTCGTCGCACTGGGCGGCGGCATCCGCCAAAGCGCGCGGCGTTCCACTGGTCAAGGTGCAGCATCACCACGCCCACATCGCCGCCGTCATGGCGGAGCACGGGCTGGACGCCAGCCCAGCAGGTGATCGGCATCAGCCTGGACGGCACGGGTTACGGCACGGACGGCGCGATCTGGGGCGGCGAAATCCTGCTGGCGGATTACCGCGCCTTCACGCGCGCGGCGCATCTCGCCTACGCGCCGCTGCCGGGCGGCGACGTGGCGGTTCGCAAGCCGTACCGCGTCGCGCTGGCGCATCTGTGGGCGGCGGGCATCCCCTGGGACGACGATCTGCCGCCCGTGCGGGCGTGTTCGGAGACGGAGCGGCGCATTCTGCTGCGTCAGGTCGAGCGGCATATCAACACCGTGCCGACCAGCAGCATGGGCAGGCTGTTCGACGCCGTCTCCGCGCTGATCGGGCTGCGGCAGGTGGTCGAGTTTGAGGCGCAGGCGGCGATTGAGCTTCAGGGCTGCGCCGCGCCGGTTGACGACACGCCCTATGCCTTCCGCATCGACGCGGAAGGCGAAAGCCTCGTGATCGATCCAGCGCCGCGTATTGCGCGCGCTATGATCGCGGACTGGCGCGCGGGCGTCGAGCCTTCGCTGCTCTCCGGCTGGTTTCATCTGGCGGTGGCGCGCGCCATGATCGTCGTCGCGCAGATCATCCGCGATCAGACACAGGTCAACGTCGCGGCGCTCAGCGGCGGCGTCTTCCAGAACGCCCTGCTGCTGGGGGATGTTCAGCAGGGATTAGCGGCGGAAGGATTCACCGTCCTGACGCACCACGCAGTTCCACCCAGCGACGCCGGGATCGCGCTTGGTCAGGCGGTCATCGCCGAGTGCCAGCTCGCGTAAATATCCACAGGTTATTGAAACAAATCAACGGAGATTTCGGGGAATCGTAGGGGCGCACGGCGGTGCGCCCCCATTCGTCACCTACGTTTAGCGCATCTGCGCGGTAAGCTGTGCCGCGTGCTCGGTGCGCCGGTTGCGCGTGAGCAGCGCGACGAGGCTGCACGCGGCTTTCTCGACCGCCGGGGTCAGCCCCATCCCCCACTCGAACGACGCCCCTTCGACGCCGTACACGGTACAGTGCGGCGGGAGTTGGTTGAGCGAACGCGCCAGCTCGACCGCCTCGGCAACTCCAAAGGAGTGGCTGGAGCGACCGAAGGTGTCGGGCGGCAGCGAGCGCTCGTGAGCGGAGAACTGGACGACGGTTCCCGGCGGCGCGCCGGAACAGGTGGCGTCGATCAGGATGACATCGTCCGCGCCGGAGATCGCCTCCAGCAGCGACGTGCCTTCGCCGTCGTGCTCGACAATGCACAGGTTGGGCAGACTTTCGAGGCGCAGCTTCTTGGCGGCGTACAAGCCGACGCCGTCATCACGCCGATACAGATTACCGACCCCGATCACGCGCGCTGCGCCCATAGGTATCCTCATTCCCGACATACGTCGAGCTTCAAGAAGTGCGTCGAACAGGAAATGCAGGGGTCGTAGTTGCGAACCGCCTGCTCGCAGCGCAGCACCAGTTGATCCTGCGGCAGATCGAGCGCCGCCTCGGCGAAGCGCCACAGGTCGTCCTCAATCGTCTTCTGGTTCTGCGCCGTCGGCGGGACGATCTGCGCGCTCTGAATATACCCCTGATCGTCAATCGTGTAGCGATGATAGAGAATGCCGCGCGGCGCTTCGGTGCAGCCGTAGCCGGTTGCGGCGCGCGGCGTGACCTCGACGTAGGGGCGTTCCGGCATCTCGTAGGCGTCGATGATGCGCAGCGCCTCGTCGACGGCGAACAGCGTCTCCAGACTGCGCACGACGATGCTCTTAAAGGGGTTGACGACGGGCATTTCCAGCCCGATCTCGTTCGCCAGATTTTGTACCAGAGGCGGCAGCTTGTCGAAGTTCAGGTTGTAGCGGGCGAGCGGTCCGACGAAATACGCACCGCGCTCGCGGATGACGGAATGCAGCGCCGTCGAATGCTCGACGTGCTCCTCGACGAAGTGCGCGTTGTACTCGGAAATCGGAATGTCCAGCCCGCGACTCGAGACCAGCCGCCCCTCGTTGAACGGATACTCGTCCGGGTGGCGCAGCGCCACGAACTCGTAGTCTTTCTCGAAGCCGGGGAACGGCAGCCCGGCGGTGAAGCGCACCATCTCTTCCGCCGCATCACGCGCCCATTTGAGATCATCGACCACCGCCAGCAGGTCGCGCTTGGTCGGCACGCTGTAGAACCCACCGACGCGCACGTTGATCGGGTGAATCTCGCGCCCGCCGAGCAGCGTCATCAGCGAGTTGCCGATCTTCTTCAGGTGCAGCGCGTCCTTGACCACCTGCGGGAAGTCCTTCGCCAGCGTGATCGCGTCGGGATAGCCGAGGAAGTCCGGCGCGTGCAGCATGTAGACGTGCAGGACGTGGCTCTCGATCCATTCGCCACAGTAAATCAGGCGGCGCAGCGCCCGTAATTGACCACCCACCGTCACGCCGAGCGCGTTTTCCATCGCATGGACGGAACTCATCTGGTAGGCTATCGGGCAGATGCCGCAGATGCGCGCGGTGATGTCGGGCGCTTCGGTGTATTGACGCCCTTGCAAGAGCGCCTCGAACAGGCGCGGCGGCTCGAAAATCGACAGCTTGACATCCTGAACCTGGTCGTCCTTGATTCGAATGTACAAACCGCCTTCGCCTTCGACGCGCGCCAGAAAGTCAACCTTGATCGTCTGCGTGGTCATCCGCTCTGCGCTCCTTGCTCATGTAGCTCGCTTTCCTTCCGAAATGCCTCGGCGTAACCATTGATGCCCCGGAAGCCGCGCAGCAAACCATCTTCGTTGACGCCGAGCCGCTTCCAGCCTTCGCTCAGCGCGCCGGTGTTGGGCGTCTCCATCGGACCGTAGCAGCCGTAGCAGCCCCGGTTGTATGCCGGACACAGCGCCCCGCAGCCCGCGTGCGTCACCGGTCCCAGACAGGGCGTGCCCTGCGCGACCATGACACAGGCTGTCCCGCGCCGCTTGCATTCGACGCAGACGCTGTAGGCGGGCGTGTTCGGCTTGCTGCCGTGCAGCAGCGACGTGATCACTTCGACCAGTTGGTATTTGTTGATCGGGCAGCCGCGCAGCTCGAAGTCCACGAAGACGTGCGCCGAAATCGGCGTCGATTTGGTCAGCGTGTCGATGTAAGCGGGCGTCGCGTAGACCGCCGCGACCAGATCGTCCACATCGCGGAAGTTGCGCAGCGCCTGAATGCCGCCCGCCGTCGCGCACGCGCCGATGGTGACGAGGAATTTCGACTGCTTGCGGATTTTCTTGATCCGCTCGGCGTCGTGCGGCGTGGTGATCGAGCCTTCGACCAGCGACACGTCGTAGGGTCCGCGAAGCTGGGAGCGGGTCGCTTCCGGGAAGTACGCGATTTTCACCGCATCGGCGACCGCCAGAAGCTCGTCCTCGCAGTCCAGCAGGCTGAGCTGGCAGCCGTCACACGACGCGAATTTCCAGACCGCAAGTTTGGGTTTGTGATCCTGCGGCATCTCATACCTCCCAACGATTGATCCACGCTTGCACGTGGTCATAAGCGAAGACGGGGCCATCCTGACAGATGAACATATCCCCGAACTGGCAGTGTCCGCAGAACCCGACAGCGCATTTCATGTTGCGCTCCATTGAGACGTAGATTTTCTCCGGTTCGACGCCGCGCTTGAGCAGTTCCGCCGCCGTGAAGCGCATCATCACTTCAGGCCCGCAGACCATCGCCAGCGCCTGGCTTGGCTCAAACGGCGCTTTGGGGATCAGCTTGGTGACGACGCCGACGTTGCCCTGCCAGCGCGTCCCGGCGTAGTCGACCGTCACGTGGACTTCGAGGTCGAAGCGCGAGCGGAGCTGCTCCAGGTCGCGCCGGAACAGGATGTCTTCCGGGCTGCGCGTGCCGTAGAGCAGCACGATCTTGCCGTAGTCTTCGCGCCGCGCCAGGATTTGCAGGAGCGCCGGACGCAGCGGGGCAAGCCCGATGCCGCCCGCCACCAGCACCACGTCGTGCCCGCGCGCCACCTTGACGGGCCAGGATGTCCCGTAAGGACCGCGCACGCCGACCACGTCGTCGACCTTGAGCGTATTCATGGCGTTCGTGACCGCGCCCACCGCGCGCACCGTATGCACCAGCCGCTCCGGGTGCGCCGGGTCGCCGCTGATCGAGATGGGGATTTCGCCGACGCCGAAGACGTAGAGCATGTTGAACTGCCCCGGCTCGAAGGCGTGAATGCGATAATCCTCGACCGGCATCAGTTCGAGCGTGAACGTGTCCACCGTTTCCTTGACGACCCGCCGAATGCGAAACGGCTCCGGTCGCATCGGATCGAGCACATTGAGATTGTTGCGTAAGGCTGCTTCAACCATAGATATTCATCACCTGCAACCGAGACGCACGCAGGTGCTCCAGAAGTACGCCAGTAAAGCGTTTCATCAGTTCGTAACCGAGGCTGTGATCGGCGTCGCATTTCTCGCGCAGGCATTTGCCATCGAAGGCGGTCATGCGCACCAGCGTCAGCGCGTGGGCGTCGTTCTGCCACTTGTAGGGCGGGAACAGCCACGACCACCCCAGCACGTTGCCTTCCACGAGGGTTTGAATGCGCATGGGACCTTTGCGCGAGTCGTGTGTCTCGATTGCCACTACGCCGTGCCGGATCATGTAGAAGCGCTCGGCAGGCTCGCCCTCACGAAAGATAAATTCTCCCGCATTGACCGAAATGTTGGACGCGCAGCCTGCGATAAAGTGCAGGTGTTCCGGCTCCATTCCCTGAAAAAAGTTATGGGTACTAATCATTTCTTCAACAGTGATCATGACACTTCCTCTTGCTGCTTCTGGACAATGCGGCTCTCCTGGATCGCCCGGGTTTCCGCCGTAATATCAATGCCTACCGGACACCACGTGATACAGCGCCCGCAGCCGACACACCCGCGCATCCCGAATTCGTCGATCCACGTCGCCATCTTGTGGGTCAGCCACTGACGATAGCGGGCTTTCGGGGTGTAGCGGACACTGCCGCCGTGAATGTAGGAGAAATCCATCGTGAAGCACGAGTCCCACAGGCGGCGGCGCTCGGCGTGCTCGCCTGCCAGGTCGATAACATCCTCGACCGTCGCGCAGAAGCAGGTCGGGCAAACCATCGTGCAGTTGCCACACATCAGGCAGCGCTCGGCGACTTCTTCCCAGTGCGGATGCTCGTAGCTCTCGTAGAGCCGCGCCTGCGTCTCCGTCAGGTCAATCGTGCGACCCATGTGCCGCGCCGCATCCTCGATCAACTCTTGCGCGTGCTGGTACTCGTCTGCGCTGGCTTCGTGGTGCGGAATTTGATCCAGCACCGCCGCGCCCCGCTCCGTCCCGACCTCGACGACGAAGTAATGCTGCGCCTCGTCGATAATCTCGGTCAGCGCCAGGTCGTAGCCCGCGCCCGCGCGCGGTCCCGTCCCAGCCGAAACACAGAAGCAAGTCCCCCCTGCCTGCGTACAGTTGACCGCCACGATGAACACGCCTTCCCGATTTCGCTTGTAAATCGGGTCGACGAACGCACCGCCCAGGAATACCTTGTCCTGGATGGCGATGGCAGCGAGTTCGCAGGCGCGCACGCCGATGAAGGCGTAAGGCGCAGCGTCGCTTTCGTCCGGCTCGATAGTAAAGCTGTGATCGGAACGCGCCGCCTGCCACAGCGTCGCAGTTGACGGGTGAAGCAGCTTCTTCCAGGACTGCGGTCCAATGATGTAGCCGAAGTAGGCGTCGTCCGAGCGTCGCTTAAGACGATACGTCCCGTTGCTCTGCTCGTCCGTCCAGCCTACCGGCAGATCGGCGACGGCAGCGATCTCGTCGTAGACGACCGCCTCACCGCGCACGGTTGGACCGATGACCTGGTAGCCCTCGCCATGCAGTACGTCAAGCAAGTGCTGAAAATGCTCACTCTCTAAAATGAACGGCAGCCCCTCCATAAAAATCCTTTCCCTGCTTTTTCCTCATTTTCAGGATAGCGTGCGGGCGCAGTGCAAACATGTGAAAAAATGCACTAATGACTGCGCGCAATATCATGCTGTCGATGCTTCGCTTCCCTCAGCGCACCCATGACATTGCCAGCGCGATCTGGCTGCGCCCGTTCGCAAACGCGGTATAGTAGTCGCCACATCGCATCGTCCGTCATTCGCCGCAGGGCTGCCGGGAGTTCGAGGTGAGACGCAAATCAGGCATAACGCCGCTGATCATCGTGGTCGTGGTGCTGGCGCTCGCCGGGCTGGGATGGGTCGCCTCGCAAGCTCCCAAGCCTGCCGCGTCGCACGAGCAGCGCCACGCCGTCGCCATCGTCCCGCCCGGCATGACCAGCCCGTTTCACGTCTCCATCGCCGAGGGCGCCAGGATGGAAGGCGCCAAGCTCGGCTGGCAGGTCGAAGTGCAGGCGACGGCGAACGAGAGCGACGTTGCCGGGCAGGTCATTCTCGTCCAGCAGTTGCTCGAAATGGGGACGGAAGCTGTCAGCATCAATTCCTTGCAGGCACAAGCCATCGTCCCGGCGGTGGAAATGGCGAACGCGAAAGGCGTGCCCGTCTTCATCCACAACTCGCTCACGCCGCTGCCGGACGGCGACGTGACCGCCTACATCGGCTACGACCAGTGGCGCGGCGCGGCGCTGCTGGGCGAATACACCTGCTCGCTGCTGGCGCACAAATACGACACCACGCCGGAACAGGCGACCGGCAAGGTCTACATCCTGCTCGGCATCGAGGGCTTCCACGTCCACCGGCGCACGCAGGGCTACGTCGCCGGGCTGTCGCTCTGCCCCGGCGTGCAGGTCGTCGGCGAGCAGACCGCCGAATGGACGCGCGAGCAGGGCGCGACCGTCGCCACCGCCGCCTTGCAGCGCACGCCCGACATCGACGTGTTTTACGGCAACAGCGACGAGATGGGCATCGGCGCGGCGCTCGCCGCCGAAAAGCTGGGGCTGGAGATCAACAAGGACTTCTTCGTCGTCTCGATTGACGGCAACGAGCCGACGCTGGATTTGATCCGCGAAGGCAAGTACACGGCGACGCTCGGCGTCGACCCGACCCGTATGGGGCAGACGGTGATTGACACCATGAATCAGGTGCTCAACGGCGAGCAGGTGCCGCAGTACATCCTGACGCCTTCGGTCGTCGTCGACGCGACCAATCTGGAAGATTACGTCGCCGGGAAGACCTGGACGCCGCCCGTGCCCGGCTCGCCCGAACTGGACAACGGGCAGCCCTCTGATGCGACATAGACGCAGGAAACGCACAATTTGTTAAAATAGGACGAACTAAAGTTATTCGGTTACTAAAAATGGCGCTTTTGGAAGTTCATGGGGTATCGAAATCGTTCGCGGGCGCGCAGGCGCTGCGCCGGGTCGATTTTGACGTGCAGGCAGGCGAAGTCCACGCGCTGATCGGCGAAAACGGCGCGGGCAAATCGACCCTGATCAAGCTGATTGGCGGCGTCTACACGCCCGACAGCGGCAGCATCCGCTTCGACGGGGAGCCTGTCTCCTTCGCCTCGCCCCAGGACGCCAAGCGCGCGGGCATCCACACGCTCTATCAGGAGTTCAACCTCCTCCCCGAAGCCAGCATCGCCGAAAACGTCTTCCTCGGCTCGGAGCCGAGGCTGCGCCATCTTCCCCTGATCGACTGGCGCAAGGTGCGCCGCCAGACGCAGGAGCTGCTGCAACTGCTCGGTCTGGATTTCGACCCGGATACGCTGGTCTCCGACCTGAGCGTGGCGGAACAGCAGATGGTCGAGCTGGCGAAGACCATGCACGTCCAGCCCCGGCTGCTGTTGATGGACGAGCCGACGGCGACGCTTTCCGAGCGCGAAGTGCGCACGCTTTTCCGGCTGATCGAGATGGTCAAGGCGCGCGGCATCGGCGTGGTCTACATCAGCCACCGCCCGGCGGAGATTCTGCGCATCGCCGACCGCGTGACCGTGCTGCGCGACGGGCGGCGCGTCGTCACCGTCAGCGCGCGCGACGTGACCACCGATCAACTGGTCGGCTACGTGCTGGGCAAGACCGTCAGCCGCCCGCGCACCCGCCGCGCCAGCCGACCGGGCGCGGAAGCGCTGCGCATCGTCGGCTTGACGCGCCGCCCGACGTTTGAAGACGTGTCCTTTGAACTCTACGCCGGGGAGATCGTCGGGCTGGCGGGGCTGGTCGGCTCCGGGCGCACCGCCGTCGTGCGCAGCATCTTCGGTCTGGACGCGCCCGACAGCGGGGCGATCTACGTCAACGGGCAGCGCGCAACCATCCACTCGCCGCGCGACGCGGTGGCGCTCGGCATTGGTCTGCTGCCGGAAAACCGTCAGGAGCAGGCGCTGCTGCTGGATATGTCGGCGCGCGAGAACATCACCATCACGCAGTTGGGGCGAGCGGGCGCGCTGATCAGCCAGCGAGCGGAACACCAGCTCGTCAATCAGTACGTCCAGCGGCTGCGCATCAAAATGCCCAGCCCGGAAGCCAAAGCGCGCTACCTCTCCGGCGGCACGCAGCAGAAGATCATCCTGTCGCGCTGGCTGGCGGTGCATCCGCGCATCCTGATCTTCGACGAGCCGACGCAGGGCATCGACATCGGCGGCAAGATCGAGGTCTACCGCCTGCTGGGCGAGTTCGCCAGCCAGGGCAGCGCCATCCTCGTGATCAGCTCGGAGTTCGCGGAGATCGTCGGCTTGTGCGACCGGGCGCTGGTCATGCGGTCGGGGCATCTGGTCACGACGCTGGAGCGCGACCAGATCAGCGAGGCGTCGCTGCTGCATTACGCAATGGGAGCGCAGGAATGAACGGTTTGAACCTCAACGCTAACCGCCTCAAAGTGCGCTCGACCCGCGTCCACCCGCGCGACTGGATCGCGCTGGTGATCATCACCGTCCTGCTGCTGATCTTCGTCACCCGCGCGCTTAGCTTCAACCTGCTCGGCAATTTGCAGATTCTGGCGATTGCGATGGCGACCGTCGGCATCGTCAGCATCGGGCAGACGCTGGTCGTGCTGACGGGCGGCGTCGATCTGTCGGTCGGCTCGTTGATGGCGCTGACGGGCGTGATCACGGCGTACCTGACGACCAGCGGCATCGCCAACTGGGTCGGACCGATTGATCCCTGGATCGCCGCTGCTATCGGCTTGGCGGTGGCGACGGGCGTCGGCTGGCTGCACGGCATCCTGATCTCGCGCTTCAAGCTCGCCCCGTTCATCGTCACGTTCGGCTCGCTCAGTCTGCTGCGCGGGCTGGCGCAGGTCATCTCCAACGGCTCGCCCATCGACCTGCACACCAACGCCTTCGACTGGCTGTGGACGAACCTGTTCGGCATCGTCCCCGTGCCCGCGCTGGTGATGGCGCTGCTGTTCATCGTGGCGGCGTTCGTGCTGCGCAACACGCGGCTGGGGCGCTACACCTACGCCGTCGGCAGCAACGAGACGGTCGCGCGCTTAAGCGGCGTCGACGTGGGGCGCACGCAGCAGATCATCTACGCCACCAGCGGCTTCCTCGCCGGGATCGCCGGGCTGCTGCTGCTGGCGCGCATCGAGGGCGGCACCTTCAACAGCGGCGAGAATTACGAGCTGCTCTCGATTGCCGCCGTGATCATCGGCGGGACGAGCCTCAAAGGCGGCACGGGCGGCGTCTGGGGCACGCTCGCCGGGGTGCTGATGATGTCGCTGGTCAGCAATGGTCTGGTGCTGATGAGTGTCCCGCCGCTCTGGAAAGAGGCGATCACGGGCGCGCTGATCGTCGCGGCGGCGCTGATCGACGTGCAGCGGCGGCGCTTGCAGGAATCGATCCCCGCGCCGATCCCGCCTCTGGCAGGGCTGCCCGCCGAGGGCATACTAACACTCGACGATACGCTCAAACAGCTTACGCAGACTGTTCAGGAGATGCTCGACAACGACGAGATTCGCGTCTACCTGTGGGATCGGGACGCCGAGCGTCTGGTCGAGCCGGGCAGCCGGGCAGCGCCGGGCGGCACGCTGGCGCAGAGCGTCTACGGCGCGGGCAAGCCGCTGTTCCTCAACAACCTGCGCCGCGAGCAGCAGGTGCAGGTCATCCCCTGGGGCACGGAGATTCGTGCGGCGGCAGCCGTCCCGATCCAGAACCACAAGAGCGTGATCGGCGTGCTCGAAATCCAGAGCGGCGTCTCGAACACCTTCAACGCGCAGACGCTGGAGACGGTGGCGCTGCTGGCGGCGCAGGTCGCGCCCAGGCTGGAAGATCGCTGGCTGCTCGAAAGCGGCTGGCTGACCCAGCAGGTGCGCGAATGTCTGCGCAATTTAGAGGACGAGGTTTACCTCAATCATGCGCCGCTCGCCGACTGGCTGCAAATCAAGGAGCTGATGCGGCGCAGCGAGATTTTGCGCGGCGTCCTGTACGACGCGATGGAGCATACGCTGCCCGAATCGACCGTCTCCAACGCGCGCACCACGCGCCGCTACCAGATATTGATCCAGACCTACCTGCATCAGGTGCCGGTCGAGACTATCTGCCAGAACCTGAGCGTCAGCCGCCGCCAGTATTTCTACGACCTCAAGGATGCCATCGACGCGGTGGTCGATTACCTGTTCACGCAGCGGGAGTACATCGCGCTGCGTTACGATGTCGCCCCGGTCAGCGAATAAAACCTCACCCCGCTGCGCGACGAACCTGCGGTTTGCGCTTACCTCCCCTCAGTCCACGTTGTGGAGAGGTGGCTGGGGGTGAGGTAAGCGTCTTCACTTGGCGCTACAATGAAACGACGTGAGGCGGCGCTCGCCTGATCGCGTTTCGCCGCCCCACGTGTCCCAACGACGACGCCCCGCCTTGCCGGGCGTGGGCGTCGTCACATCCAGTGATTTAACGGACACCCTGCTCGATCAACGTCTGAATCTGCGCGACGTTCTGCGGGGTCACGATGCCGACGCCGGTATTGATGTGCAGCCCCGGAATCAGGAAATTCTTGGTCATGTAAATCTGCTGCACGGGCAGCCAGCCTTGCAGGTACAGTTCCTGGTCGAAGCTGACGCTGATGTAGCCCGACGTGATGCCGTCCACCGTCGCGGGCGACAGGTCAATACCGCCGACGATGATGTCGCCCGGCTGCTTGCCTGCGGCTTCGAGAACCTTCGGGATGATCGCCGTGATGTTGCCGTGCTGCGTGCCAATCGCCTTCAGGTCGGGGTGCGCGGCGACGTATGCCGTCAGCACCGGGATACCCAGCGAGGCGTCTCCGTCGACTTCGTTGGAAACGTCGAGCTTGTCGACCACGACACCGGCGTCGGTCAGCGCGTCGTAAATACCCTGCGAGCTGACGCTGCGTCCCTCGTTGTGCCAGATGTCGTAGATGACCGCCTGATCGCCCGCCTTCAAGCCAGCGGCGACCATCGCCTGACCGGTCAGATAGCCACCGGCGTGCAGGTCAGCGCCCGCGTAGCCGAAGCCATTCGCCTGATACTTCGCCTCAAGATTCGGCAGCGGGTTGTTGCCGCTGGTGATGATGATGCCCTGGCTCTCCGCGTCGTCCACCAGCGCCGAGAAGGCGTCTTCACCCGGATGTCCCATGATGATGATGCCATCGGGCTGCGCAGCGACCGCCTGCTTGAACTGGTCGATCATCGTCTGCGGATCCCAGCCGGAATACTGCTCGTGAAGCTCGATATTCAGGGCTTTCGCGGCGGCTTCCGCGCCATTGGTGCGCGCCAGCGTCGAGGGGTCGCCCTGCGTGCCGCCCATCTGCATGTAGACGACGATGGGCGCGTCCTGCGCGACCGTCAGTTGGGCGGACAGCACGAGGACTAAGGCAATCAATAAAATAGGCAGAAAGCGTTTCATTATTCCTCTCCTTATTTATCGTGAAACAGTTTTGATGCTGCGGGTAATCCGTTTTCCATGCCTCGCTGCAATAGGACATCTCCTTCCCTAACCGATCACGTATCGCGGCGCGGTCATTTCAATGCCTCGTCGCTCCTGGTCAACGCCACCGCCGCCGGGGTTGGGACGCACAGCCACGCTCCAGTGGCGCAGCCGCTCCCGAATCGCCGGAAAGCGTTCACCTTCAATCACGATGTTGAGCACGACCGACGCGCCCATGACGACGCCCTCGACCAACTGCACCCAGTAGCCGCTGATCCCGGTCGCCACCACGCCCGCTTCCAGCGAGCCGATGATGTACGCGCCGAAGAACGTCCCCATGATCGACCCCACGCCGCCCGCAATCGAGGTCCCGCCGATGAAGACCGCCGCCAGCGCGGACAGCAGATAGCTCGATCCCTGTGTCGGGAAGAAGACGTTCAAATCGAGCGTGAGCAGCACCGCCGCGAACCCGACGATCACGCCGTTCAGCGTGAACAGCCGGACGCGCGTCGCCTCGACGTTGATCCCCATCACGCGCGCCACGTCGGCGTTGTCGCCGATGAACATGATCGCTTCACCAAAGCGGTGACGGTTGAGGATGAACCACAGGAAGATGGCGACCGCCAGCGCCCAGATCGCCTGCGCGGGCACGATCCCGCCAATGCGCCCGACAAACAATCCCCAGACCGCCGTATTGCGCACCTCTTTGATGTTCCAGGACAGCCCGCCCGCCAGCAGCACCGTCACGCCGTACCAGACGAACTGCGTGGCGAGCGTCGCCATGATCGACGGCACGCCGACGCGCGCGACCAGCAGCCCGTTGACGTAGCCGATCAGCCCACCAGCGGCGAGCGCCAGAAATAAGCCGATCCAGGGTGCCAGCGGCGAGTCGATGTTTCGGAACGCCCAGGCAAAGACGAACCCGGCAAAGGCGACGACGGCGGGGAAGCTCAGGTCGATCTCGCCCGCCGTGATGACGAAGGTCAGCCCCAGCGCGCAGATCAGCACGGGTGGCACAGTCTCCAGAAACGACATGTAGATCAGGTGACCGGTGAAGACGCGCGGCGCGGTCAGCATGAAAGCCCCGTAGAGCACCAGCAGGACAGCAGCGATAGGCAGTCCTTCAATCCTGCCCAGGAGTGCGAACAGCGAGCGTCGTTTCATCATTCTTCCCTGTCTTGCAGACCATGCGCGTAGCTCAGCAGGAAGTCGTCCAGTTCCTTCAGGCTGATTTCCTTCTTGGCGATCTGCGCCACGATCTCCCCGCGATCCATGATGACGAAGCGGTCGGCGATCTCGTACACGTCCGTGAGCGCGTGCGAGATGTAGATGCAGGCTTTGCCGCCCGCCTTGATCTGGTTGACGAAGTTCAGCACCTTGCGCACTTCTTTGAGCGACAGCGCGACCGTCGGCTCGTCGAGGATGATCAGCTCCGCCTCGAAGTGCATCGCCCTGCCGATGGCGACGCCCTGACGCTCACCGCCGGACAGCTTGCTCACTTTCGACTCGACCGTGATCCCCCTGCCCCGAAATCCAATCGTGGTGAGCATGATTTCGTTGGCGATCTCTTTTTCCTTCTTCACGTTGATGAAGCCGAAGCGGTTGACGACCTGGCGACCGATGAAGAAGTTGCGCCACAGCGCCTGCTTCTCGCCGAGCGATTTATCCTGATAAACCGTCTCGATACCGTACTCGTGCGCGCGCTTGACGTTGTACTTCGCCAGGTCGACCTTGCGCCCGGCGACGTAAAGCTCGCCGCTGGTGGGGCGAAACACGCCCGTCAGGATTTTCACCATCGTCGATTTGCCCGCGCCGTTGTCGCCGATCAAGCCGACGATCTCGTTGCGCCCGACTTCCAGATTGATGTTCTGGAGCGCGCGCACGAGACCGAAATACTTCTCGATGTTGACCATCCGCAGGGCGTAGTCAGGGGGAGGATTTGCACTCATAAGGAGATCACCTGTGGGAATAAATCATTTTTCGTCAATAAGCCGCGCCTTCGGCAGATGCCCGCGCGGGTCTTCGGGCGGCAGTCTCTATTTCAAAGCCGGAATGCAATCCATGCCGCCGCTGTTCAAACCGTATCACGAGCGAGCATTTGAGCGGACGCAAGAGCAGTGCAAACAGCGCAAAAAGAGTGCATCCGGGGTGCAATGGGAGTGCAATATGCGAGGAAATTCGGAGCAGAATCAGCCGCAGTGCGTGATCAGCCAGCCCCAGACGACTGCCAGCGCCTGCACGTCCGCCTGCTGGTAATTGCAGGCGCGGCTCAGCGCTTCCAGATCGCCGAGCGAGAGCCAGCGGCGGTAGTCGTGGTAGGCGGCGTCCCAGGCGTCGTACTCCGCCCAGTGGAAATCGAGGTAGCGCGCGACCACCTTCAGCGACGCGCCATGCACCGGGAAGCGCACGCAGGATTTGTAGCTGTGGTGCAGGTCGTGCATTCGCGGCGAAAGCGCCGCGCGCACGTCGTAGGGCGCGTTGGCGCGCAGCACCCCGGCGTCGAAGCCCGTCCAGTGATAGATCAGATCGTCGGCGTTCGGGTTGAGTTCGGCGAACAGCCGCCACGCCGCATCGGTATCGGGCACGGTGATCACGGTGCGCTCGTCGGCAAGCAGCACCCTGTCCTCGTAAGGCGCGGTGATGATCACCTGCGAATTGCCCTCGGCGTCGCACCAGCCCCACGACCAGGGCTTCATGGTGTAGGGATCGGTCTCCAGATCGAACATGATCCCGGTCTGGCGGCAGGCTGACGGCAGCGCCTCGAACCAGACCGGGCATTCCTCGACGTGCGCCCGCGCGTGCGCATGGACGGCGGGCGCAGTCGTCTTGATCCCCTTGAAGCGCGTCAGATCGTCGGGCTGCATCGCCGCGATCTGGCGCAGGTCGGTGATCCCACACGCCCGCAGATGATCGCGCGCCTGACGGCTCAGCCCGGAGAGCAGCGCGAGTGGAAGCGGTCGTTCGGTAGCGATGATCGTCGTCCTCTGCGCAGCTAAACCAGCCGCCCCGTAAATGCGAACGACAATTCCTCGAACAACGTGGCGTTTGCGTCGCCGTTTATCGCCACCTGACCGTCCGTGAACTTAAAGACGACGGTGTAGTAAAACGGCGTCTCGTACAGACGCATCGTCATCGTGAAAGTATCTTCGGCGGTCCACACACCGCTGGCGACGACGCGCGTATCGTCATCAAGCAGAGTCCCTCTGCCCTCCTGCCACGCGCCATAGCCGCAGGCAGCGCGATGCTCGCCGCTCGCCGTCTTCGTCGTGATCACGCAGCAGTCGTCCGCGAAATCCAGCGAGATCGTCTCGACGCCGCCCGCGTTGGTGTCCACCTTATACGCGCGCCCGGAGATACGGGCAGCCACCGGCGACGAGCGCTTCCCCTGCGGCGGATTGAGAGCGAGGCTCGACAGCTTGCGCGTCAGCTTCTCCTGAGCGGCAGCATCGGCGGGCAGCGGCGCGGCGCTCATGGCGGGCAGCAGCCGATCCCAGATCAAATTCAGCACCGCCTGCATGTCCTTGACGCTGCTGGTGATGGCGATCACCGCGTCCTGCTCCGGCATGACGACGCAGTACTGCCCGAACGCACCATCACCGCGATAGGCGTTGTGACGGCAGAGCCAGAACTGGAAGCCGTAGCCCTGCTCCCAGTCGCTCTCCGGCGTCTCTTTGCGGTTGTCGGAGTGCTCGCGCGTCGCCAGAGCGATCCAGTCTTCCGGCAGGATGCGCTTGCCCTGCCAGACGCCTTTTTGCAGATATAGCTGTCCGAAGCGGGCGATGTCTTCGGTCTTGATGTTCATGCCCCAGCCGCCGGTGTTGATGCCCTGCGGCGAGCTTTCCCAGGTCGCGCCTTCGATGCCCAGCGGCTCCAGCAGGCGCGGCTGCAAATAGGCGAGCAGCGTCATCCCGGTCAGCTTCTGGATGATCGCCGAGAGCATGTAGGTCGCGCCGCTGTTATAGAGGAAATACGTCCCCGGCGCGTGGACAACCGGCTGTGCCAAGAAGGCTTTGATCCAGTTGCCATCCTCCCTTTGGCGCAGAAACATCGTTGTGTCTTCGGCGTGCCCGGTGTTCATCGACAGCAGATGGCGCACGCGCATAGCGGCGAGATTCTCGCTGACCGGCTCCGGCAGGTCGTCCGGGAAGAACGAGGTGACGAAATCGTCGATGGACAGCCGCCCTTCCGTCACCGCCAAGCCAATCGCCGACGAAGTGAAGCTCTTGCTCAGCGAGAACAGCATGTGCGGGCGCTCGGCGGCATAGGGCGACCACCAGCCTTCCGCCACGACCGAGCCGTGCCGCACCAGCATGAAGCTGTGCAGCTCGTCAATCTGCGCGTCGGCGGCTTCTATGAAGCCAAGAATGGAAGCGGAGGCGATTCCCTGCGCTTCCGGGGGAGTGCGCTGTAACTGGTTTTCCATGATGGTTAACAACTGCTCCTGAGTAAGTCACTACGCTGGCTCGCATGGGAACTCACACAATTGCGAATTGTAGGGGCGTTCAATTGAACGCCCCTACGCTCCAACACGAAACCCAACGTAACGTCAAATTATAGTCCCTTTGTATCACCCGCCGCTGATGGCGGGCAGGAAATGCACTTCGCTCGCTTCACTCAAGCGTTGGCGCAGCCCGGCGCTGCTGACCACGCCATCGACCACCACCGACAGCCCCGGTCGGATGCGCCCGTCCTGAACAAGCCGCGCGCCTGATGCCCGGATACTGGTTCTCCAGCTCGGCGATCACTTCGCGCACCGTCTCGCCGGGCACGGACAACCTCGCCTGCCCGTTGGTCAGGTCGCGCAGCAGCGGCGGAATCCAGACGGTCGCCATCACGCGCGCTCAGCCCTGCGCCTGCTGCTTCCAGATCGCTTCCAGCACGTTGGACGGCGACATCGGCAGCACGTCCATGCGCACGCCAATCGCGTCGTAGACGGCGTTGGCGATGGCGGCGGGCGGCGGCACAATCGGCACTTCGCCCACGCCGCGCACGCCGAAGGGATGCCCCGGGTTCGGCACTTCGACGCTCACCGTGTCGATCATGGGCACGTCGAGGAAAGTCGGCATCCGGTAGTCGAGCAGATTGGCGTTCATCAGCCGACCATCGTCGCTGTACTGGTAGCCCTCGTTGAGCGCCCAGCCGATCCCCTGCACGACGCCGCCCTGAATCTGCCCCTCGACGAAATCCGGGTGGATCACCGTCCCGGTATCCTGCACCGCCGTGTAGCGCAGGATGTCGATCTTGCCCGTTTCCGGGTCGACCTCAACGTCGACGATGTGGCAGGCGACGCCGGGAGCGTAGCCGGACGGCACGACGGTGACGCTCGCCATGATCGGCGTGTCGGTTTCGCCCAGCCGCGCGGCGACTTCCTCGAAATCCATCCGCTCGTCTCCGGCGCTGAACATGCCATCTTTGTAGGTGACCGCCTCCGGCGCGACTTCCCACAACTGCGCGGCGCAGTCCGTCATCGCCGCGATGATCTTCTTGCCCAGCTCGTAGGCAGCCCAGCCGGTCGCAAAGGTCGTGCGGCTGCCGTAAGTGCCTTCGGTTTCGCCCACCGAATTGGTATCGCCGACCTGCGGCGTGATCGTTGCCGGATCGATGCCGAGCGTCTCGGCAAGCTGCATCGCCGTCGCCGTGCGCTGACCGCTCAGGTCAATCGAGCCGATCAGCAGGCTGATCGTGCCGTCCGGGTTAATGCTGGCGGATGCGCTCGACTGCCCGCCGTAGTTCGCCCAGTAGCCGCAGGCGATCCCGCGCCCGCGATGCGCGCCTTCCAGCGGCGCATTATAGTGCGGATGCTGCCGCGCCGCTTCCAGCGTCTCCAGAAAGCCGATACTGCCGTGAACGGGACCATCGGGGCGGCGGTCGCCTTCCTGCGCGCAGTTGATCCGCCGGAACTCCAGCGGATCGATGCCCAGCTTCTCGCACAACTCGTCGATCACGACCTCAGACGCGAACGCGGCGTTCGAGCCGCCCGGCGCGCGGTACGCCGCCACGCGCGGCTTGTTGACCACCACGTCGTAGCCGTCGATGCGCACGTTGTCGATCTTGTAGCCCCCCAGAATCGTGCCCGCCGACGAGCCGACGAACGATCCGGGGTACGCGCCAGCCTCGTAGGCGAGATACACCTCTGCGGCGGTGATGCGCCCCTGCGCATCCGCCCCCATCTTGATGCGGATGGATGATCCCGACGTGGGACCCGACGCGGCGAGGACTTCGGCGCGGCTCATCAGAAGCTGCACCGGGCGATGCCCGCTCTTGCGCGAGAGTACGGCAGCAATCGGCTCCAGATAGACGCTGATCTTGCCGCCGAAGCCGCCGCCGATCTCGGTCGGGATCACGCGCACGTTCGAGATCGGGATCATCAAAATGTCGGCAAGCTGGCTGCGCACGCCGAACGATCCCTGCGTGCTGCACCAGACCGTCAACTGACCGGAAGCATTGTAGAGCGCCGTCGCATTGTGCGGCTCGATGTAGCCCTGATGCACCGTCGCGGTATTGACTTCGCGCTCGACGACAACCGCCGCCTCGCGGAAGCCCTGCTCCACGTCGCCCAGCACGTGCTGGATGTGCGATGCCACGTTGGTCGGCTGGCTGCCCTTCAGCCCCATCTCGTCGGTGCGCAGGTCGTCCAGCAGGATCGGCGCGTCCGGCTGCATCGCCGAAGGCGCGTCCAGCACGGGCGGCAGCACTTCGTAATCGACCTTGATCAGCGCCAGCGCTTCCTCGGCGATGTAGGCGTTGGTCGCGCAGACCGCCGCCACCGGATGCCCGAAATAGAGCACCTTGTCCCGCGCCAGCGCGTTCTCGCTCTGGTAGCGCAGGTTCGCCGCGCCGCCCTCGCCCACGTCCACCATGCGGTCGCCCACGTCCGGAAAGTCAGCGCCGGTGACGACCGCTTTGACGCCGGGCAGCGCTTCGGCGGCGCTCGTGTCAATCGAGCGGATGCGGGCGTGCGCGTGCGGGCTGCGCAGGACTTTGCCGTAGAGCATGTTCGGCAGGCGGATGTCCGCGCCGTACTGCGCCCGCCCGGTCACTTTGTCGGCGGCGTCGAAGCGATCCAGCCGCTTGCCGATGACCCGATAGGCGGTCTCCTGAGCCTTGTCCGGCGATTCGATCACGTCAGTCATACGGTTTCCCTCATGGCTTGCGCCGCGTCCAGCACGGCTCGGACGATTTTGTCGTAGCCGGTGCAGCGGCATAGATTACCCGCCAGCCACAGCCGGGCTTCGTGCTCGGTGGGGTTCGGGTTGTGATCCAGCAGCGCTTTGGTCGCCACGATCAACCCCGGCGTGCAGATGCCGCATTGCAGCGCCGCGTGTTCCAGAAATTTCTGCTGGATCGGGTGCAAGCCATCGGCGGGCGCGATGCCCTCGATGGTCGTGATCGACTTGCCCTGCGCCTCGACCGCCAGCACCAGACACGAATTGACCAGCGCGCCGTCCATGATGACGTTGCACGCGCCGCAGTTGCCGTTGTTGCAGCCTTCCTTCGTCCCGGTCAGCCAGAGCGTATCGCGCAGCGCTTCCAGCAGGCTCTGGCGCGGCTCGCACAGGAATTCGACCGCTTCGCCATTAATCCACGTTTGAACCTGTATCATCGCATCGGCTCCTCAAGACTGGCTCTGGCTCTCTGTAGGGCGAGTTTCAGCGCCCGCCGCGCCAGTACCCCGGCGAGGTGCTTGCGCTGCGCCGCCGTCCCGCGCACGTCCGTGATCGGCGTGGCGGCGTCGGCTGCGATCTGCGCCGCCTGATTGACAGCATCGTCGGTCGCTTCACGCCCGGCGAGATACGCTCCCGCTTCGGCGACCAGCAGCGGCGTCGGCGCAACCGCCCCCAGCGCCACGCGCGCCCAGCGAACCGTCGCGCCATCGGCGTCGAGGACGACCGCCGCGCCCGCCCCCACGACCGCGATGTCCATTTCGTTGCGCGGGATGAAGCGCAGGTAATGCGCGCCGAAGCCCGCAGCGGGCGGCTTGATGCGCAGCCTGACCAGAAACTCGCCCGCTTGCAGGGCAGTCTGTCCCGGCGCGACGCAGAACGACTCGACCGGAAGCTGCCGGATGCCGCCCGCCCCGGCGATGTCGCAGATCGCTTCGTGGACGATCAGCGCCGGGATCGTGTCCGCCGCCGGAGAGGCATTGACCAGATTGCCGCCCACCGTCGCGCGCGATTGAATCTGGATGCCGCCGACCAGCGCCACCGCATCGGTCAGACCGGGATAGAGCGCCGCGACGGTCGCGTCATTCCAGATGCGAAAACACGGCACCGCCGCGCCAATGCTCAAACCCTGAACCGGGTCGAAGCGAAGCTCAGTCGCTTCGGGAATCTGCTTGATGTCCACCAGCAGGTCGAGCGAGCGGCGGTTTTCGCGGAGCTGCACCAGCAAATCGGTGCCGCCCGCCAGCACGCGCGCCGCGCAATTCGGTCGGGAAAGAAAATGGGTCGCTTCCTGAATATTGTGCGCAATCACGTAATCAAAAGTCTGCAAGAGCGCCTGCTCCTATTCTTTTTCGGCGGATTATAACAACATGCGCAGGTTGGAAAAAGAACCAGCGCGCCAGCGCCGCGTGAAGTGTGCCGTAGGGGCGCACGGCGTGCGCCCTGTGGGTGCCCCTCACTCGCCGTGAATCACGTCCGCCAGGATGCGTACCGCCGTCTCGATGTCGTCGGGTGGGGCGAAGCTGTAGGTCAGGCGCAGGTTGTGCGCGCCATCGGCGGGGTTGACGAAATAGCCCTCGCCGGACGCCACCATCACGCCGCGCGCCAGCGCCGCCTGCTTCACCTCGCGCCCTCGCACGCCTTCCGGCAGCGTCACCCAGACGAAGAAGCCGCCGCCGGGCGTCGTCCAGCGCACGCCTGCGGGCATGTGCTTTTCCAGCGCGGCGAGCATCGTGTCGCGGCGCATCCGGTACAGGTCCCGCAGCCCCTCGACGTGCGCCTCCCAGTCGCCGTGACAGCAGTAGTCGGCGACGATCTGCGCGCTCAGCGGGCTGGCGCCGCCGCCCATCTGGGTCGTGCCGCAGGCGACGAAGCGCTGGATCGCCTCGCCGGACGCGACCAGCCAGCCCAGCCGCAGACCGGGCGCGAGCGTCTTCGAGAAGCTGCCGATGTGCAGCACGTCGCCGCCTTCGTCCTGCGCCAGCGCGAAAAAGCTGGGCGGCGCGGGCGCGTCGAAGGCGAGGTCACGGTACACGTCGTCCTCGACAACCGTCAGGTCGTACTGCCGCGCCAGCCGTAGGATAGCGCGGCGGCGCTCCACCGTGAGCGTGATCCCGGTCGGATTGTGGAAATCGGGGATGGAGTAAAACAGGCGCGGCGGGTTGGCGCTGCCAGACATTCGCTTGAGCAAACCCTCCATCGCGTCGACATTCGCGCCCTGCGCGTCCATCGGCACGCCGTGCAACTCGACTCCGTGATCGCGGAAGATGTGCAGCGAATCGGCGTAGGTCGGCGCTTCGACGATCACCGCGCCGCCGCGCGCGTACAGCCGGGCGATCATGTCGACCGCGTGGGTCGACCCCGCCACGATCATCACCTGCTCGCTGCGCAGCGGGATGCCCTGATCGCGCCGCGTCTTCTCGACCAGATAGTCGATCAGGGCGAGATTCCCCTGCTCGTTGCCGTATTGCAGCGCGCCCTGCGCCTGCGGCGAAGTCATCACGCGCTCGACCGCCGCCTGAAACTGCGGCGTCAGCAGGGTCGATGGGTCGGGATGCCCCAGCAGCAGCGAAATGGTGTTCGCCGTCGTCCCCTGAGGCAGATCGGGGCTTTGCATGAGCACCTCCACTGGATACAAGGGATGCGGTTGATTTTCTCTTGGCGTTTTCTTGGCGGTTCAATCAGTTCTTACCTCAATATCTCGTCGGTCGCGTCGGCGATGCGCCCACTGGCGACCAACTGACGCATCTGCTCCAGATAGCGGTACAGCACCGTGTCTTCCTCGATGAACGGGACGTGCTCGCGGATCAAACGGTAGACGGGCGCGGTGCCCTGTCCCAGCACTTTATCCACGCCGATCACCGCCCGCCGGAAGTCGATGCCCTGCGCGGCGGACATCAATTCGATGGCGAGGATGCGCTCGACGTTGGTCGCCACCTGTCGCAGCTTCAGCCCCGCCGTCACGCCCATGCTGACGTGATCCTCGACGTTGGCGGAGGTCGAAATCGTGTCGACGCTGGCGGGATGCGCCAGCACCTTGTCCTCGGTCGCCATCGCCGCCGCCGTGTACTGCAAAATCATGAAGCCGGAGTTCAGCCCGCCGTTCTGCGTCAGGAAAGGCGGCAGCGTATGCACGTTCGAGGCTTCGTCGGTCAGGCGCATGATGCGCCGCTCGGAGATGTTGCCCAGCTCGCTCAAGCCAATCGCCAGATAGTCGAGCGCAATCGCCAGCGGCTCGCCGTGAAAGTTGCCGCCGGAGATCACGTCAATCGTATCCGTCGCCTCGTCGATGAAGATCAGCGGGTTGTCGGTCACGGCATTCAGCTCGATCTCGAACGCCCAGCGGCAGTAGGCAATCGCGTCGCGCGCCGCGCCATGCACCTGCGGGATGCAGCGCAGCGTATAGGCGTCCTGCACGTCGGTTGAGGTTTCGTCGCGCGTGAACTCGCTGCCCTCCAAAACCCGGCGCAGGTAGGCGGCGCAGTCGATCTGGCGCGGGAACGGGCGCAGCGCGTGGATGCGTTGGTCGAACGCCAGCGGCGTCCCGTTGAGCGCTTCCAGACTCAGGCATCCGGCGATGTCGGCGCTGTGGCTGATGCGCTCCGCCCGCACCGTCTCCAGCACGCCCAGCGCGCACATCACGCTCGTGCCGTTGGTCAGCGCCAGCCCTTCTTTCGCCGCCAGCGTGACTGGCTGCAATCCGGCGCGGCGCAGCGCTTCGCCGCCCGGCAGGATTTCGCCCTGATATTCCGCCTCGCCCTCGCCGATCAGCGGCAGGCTCATGTGCGCCAGCGGCGCCAGGTCACCGCTCGCCCCCAGCGATCCTTTTTCGGGGATGACCGGATGCACGCCCGCGTTGAGCATATCCAGCAGAAGCTGAAGCGTGCCGCGCCGGATGCCGGAATAGCCGCGCGCCAGCGTGTTGGCGCGGATCAGCATAATCGCGCGCGTCGTGGCGCGGTCGAACGGATCGCCGACGCCGACCGCGTGGCTGACCAGAATGTTGCGCTGAAGCTGCTCGACCTGATCCGGCGCGATCAGGCGGTCTTTGAACGCGCCGAAGCCGGTGGTGATACCGTAGGCGATCCTGCCTTCGTCCAGGAGTCGCTGCACGCCCCGTGCCGCGCGATCCACCTGGACATTTGCGCTCTCTGACAGCATGACCACTGGATCGCCGGGGTGTCCATACGCGACCGCCAGCACCTGCTCAATCGTCAGGTGTTCGCCGTCCAGCAAGATCGGATTCATGAAACCACTTTTCCATTTTTGATGACCTGCCCCACCAGATTGCCGCCGAACTGGTAAGCCAGATGGCGGTAATCCGGCGCGTTCACAACCAGCAAATCCGCCTGCTTACCCGGCTGAAGCGAGCCGAGTTCATCGCCCATGCCAACCGCATACGCCGCGTTGATCGTGCTGGCGTTAAGCGCCTCCGAGGGCAGCAGCTTTTGATAGCGGCAGGCAATCGCCATCACCAGCGGCAGCGAGGGACAGGGCGCGGAGCCGGGGTTGTTGTCGGTCGCCAGCGCCAGCGCCGCCCCCGCGTCGATCAGGGCGCGCGCGTCGGCGAAATGCGCGCTGCCGAAGTTGAAATTGACCGCCGGGATGACTACGCCGACCGTCTCCGAGTGCGCCAGCAGCGCGATCTCGTCGGCGCTGGTCGCGTCCAGGTGATCCACGCTGACCGCGCCCAGATCAGCCGCCATGCGCGCGCCGCCCAGGTTGGCGAACTCGTCCACGTGCGCCTTGACGCGCATCCCATGCGCGACGCCCGCCTCCAGCACCCGCCGCGACTGCTCCAGATCGAAGGCGTTCTGCTCGCAGAATACGTCGATGAAGAACGGGACGCCGCGCGCCGCGAACGACGAGCCGCCGTACCACTCTGCCGCCGCCGGGATCAGCGTCTCAACCACGAGATCGGTGAAAGCATCGCTCCGCCCGGCGTACTCCGGCGGGACGGCGTGTGCGCCCAGAAACGTCGGCACGATGTCGATGGGATGCGTCTCATCGAGCAGTTCAATCGCGCACAGCATCTTGAGTTCGCTGTCGAGGTCAAGCCCGTAGCCCGTCTTGATCTCGACGGTGGTCGTGCCGAGCCGCAGCATCGCGTCCAACCGGGGGCGCGTCTCGGCGACCAACTGCTCCACCGAGGCGGCGCGCACCTGCCTGACGGTGCTGACGATACCGCCGCCCGCCGCCATGATCTCCATGTAGCTCGCGCCGCGAATGCGCAGCTCGAACTCGGCGGCGCGGTCGCCCGCGTAGAGAACGTGCGTGTGCGCGTCCACCAAGCCGGGACAGACGACTTTGCCGCTCGCGTCGATGGTTTCGCGCGCCGGGTAGTGCTCGCGCAGGTCGGCGCTGCTGCCGACGGCGACGATCTGCCCGCCATCGACCGCCACCGCCCCGTCCGCGATGATGCCCACGTCGGTCATGGCTGCACCGCGCTTCGGGGCGTCGCTCGCGCAGGTAACTACCTGCGCCGCGCTGTGGACGAGGAGATCGATCACAACCTCACCCCCTGCCCCCTCTCCACAATGTGGAGGCGCGAACGAAGTTCGCACGGGAAGTTGAGCGGAGCGAAACGGGGTGAGGCAAAGCCCAAACCATAGTGCCTACTTCCCCAGCATCGGAATCTTGATGCCGTTGCGTTTGGCGAACGCAATTGCTTCGGGGTAGCCCGCGTCGGCGTGACGGACAACGCCCATGCCCGGATCGGTCGTCAGCACCCGTTCGAGGCGGCGCGCGGCTTCCGGCGTGCCGTCCGCGACGATCACCTGCCCGGCGTGGATGCTGTAGCCGATGCCCACGCCGCCGCCGTGATGGATGCTGACCCAGGTCGCGCCGCCGACCGCGTTGATCAGCGCATTCAGCAGGGGCCAGTCGGCGATGGCGTCCGAGCCGTCGCGCATGGCTTCGGTCTCGCGGTTGGGGCTGGCGACCGAGCCGCTGTCCAGGTGGTCGCGCCCGATCACAATTGGCGCGGCAAGCTCGCCCGACGCGACCATCTCGTTCATGCGCAGCCCGGCTTTGAGGCGCTCGCCGTAGCCCAGCCAGCAGATGCGCGCGGGCAGCCCCTGAAACTCGACCTGCTCACGCGCCATCGTCAGCCAGCGCTTGCAGATGCTCGTCTTCGGGGAACAAATCCAGCATGGCGCGGTCAGTCGCGTAGATGTCGTCCGGCTCGCCGGAGAGCGCCACCCAGCGGAAGGGACCCTTGCCCTCGCAGAACAGCGGACGAATGTAGGCGGGGACGAAGCCGGGATAGTCGAAAGCGTCGGTCACGCCGAAGTCGTAAGCGCGCTGGCGCAGGTTGTTGCCATAGTCAAAGACGATGCTGCCTTTCGCCTTGAAATCGAGCATGGCGCGGACGTGCGCCGCCATCGACGCCATCGCGCGCTGCTGGTACTCGTCGGGATCGCTCTGCCGCAGCGCCGCAGCCTCGTCCAGCGTCATGCCCGCCGGGATGTAGCCGTACATCACGTCGTGCGCCGAAGTCTGGTCGGTGACGACATCCGGCACGACGCCGCGCAGCACCAGTTCCGGCAGGATTTGCGCCGCGTTGCCGATCAGGGCGATGGATTTGGGCGTCTGGTTGCTGACCGCTTCCTCGACCCAGGTCATCGCTTCTTCGAGATCGTCGCTGATGGCATCGACCTGGCGGAGACCAAGTCTCCGTTCTGCGCGCCAGCGATCCACCTCGACGATCAGCCCGACGCCCTCGTTCATGGTGATCGCCAGCGGCTGCGCGCCGCCCATCTCGCCCAGTCCCGCCGTCAGGACGAACTTCCCCTTCAGGCTGCCCCAGCCCATCTGCTGCGCTAACGCACCGAAGGTCTCATACGTGCCCTGCAAGATGCCCTGCGTGCCGATGTAAATCCAGCTACCAGCGGTCATCTGCCCGTACATGATCAGCCCATCGCGCTCCCACTTATCGAAGTTCTCCTGCGTCGCCCACTTGGGGACGATATTGGAGTTCGCCAGCAGAACGCGCGGCGCGTCTTCGTGGGTGCGGAAGACGGCGACCGGCTTGCCCGACTGCACCAGCAGGGTTTCGTCCGGCTCCAGGTTGCGCAGCGATTCGAGGATGGCGTCGAAGGCTTCCCAGTTGCGCGCTGCCTTGCCGCGCCCGCCGTAGACGATCAGGTTGTCGGGGTCGAACGCCACCTGCGGATCGAGGTTGTTCTGCAACATGCGGTACGGCGCTTCGATCAGCCAGTTCTTACAGGTCAAGTTTGTACCGCGCGGCGCATGAATTTCGCGGGTCATTTTGCCTCCCGTGCTGCCAGAAAATGCCAGATCGCCACCGCCGCCAGACGGCAGGTGCGACCGTCGATGTCATACGATGGATTGACTTCGGTGATCTCGAACAGGCGCGAGCGCGCGTCGCTCCCGGCGAGCGAGGCGATCTGGCACAGCTCGTCGCCGCTCATGCCGAGCGGATTGGGCGCGCTGACGCCGGGTGCTTCGGCGATCTGCACCGAGTCCATGTCGATACCCCAGAAGATCGCGCGGCTGGCGCTTTCGTCCAGAACGCTCTGAAAACGAGTCAGCAGCCCGTGCCGACGCAGATCGTTCAGGCTGTGCGCGTTCGCGCCTTTCATCTTCAGATACTCCAGGTGCGATTGGGCGACCGCGAACGGCTGGTACGCCATCTCGTAGAAATTGGGCGGCTAGTACGAAACCCTCTTCGAGCAGCATCCGGTAGGGCGTGCCGCTGTTGCGCAGCGGATTGTCGCGCACGTCGAAGTGCGCGTCGACGTTGAACGCCAGCACGTCGGGGTAGACCTGCGCCAAGCCGGAGCAGTCGGGATAGGACAGGTCGTTGCCGCCGCCCAGACTGATCAGCGTCTTGCCGTCGGCGATGATCTGGCGGACGACCTGCTGCTGAAGATCGTGGGTCGCTTCCAGCGACGGCTGAATGACCGTGCTGCCCAGGTCAAACAAACGGACGCCAGCCGGTACGACGAGGCGGTAGAGCCACGCGCGAATCGCATCCGGCGCTGCCGCCGCCCCGACCCGCCCGCCGTTGCGGCGCACACCTTCGTCCTGCGGGCAGCCGAGCAAAACCACGTCCGCGTCAGCGTAACCGTCAGGCTGCCAGCGCACGATTTCGCCCAGACGGGGATCGCCCACTTCGCCGCGCCGGAAGAACAGCGACGGATCGGGGCGAGTGGTCTGGGCAAACAGGTCGAGGTTCATCGAATGATCCATGCTCCGCGGTGCGCGGTTAATCATAACGCGGGCGTCCGCAAAAGGCGTAAACTGCAAGCTGCGCCATTTCGAGCGGGCGTGGATATGCCCATCAGCATAAAAATGTTAAGACCATTTAACACAACTTATTGCGACCGCCGCTAGAGCAAGTTAAAATCCGCCACATGATATGGGCGGATTATTCAGGTCATCTCTTCGGCTGATTTCGACCTGCTGCACCGGCAGTCTCGAAGCTCGGCGGCTTTGTCAACGTGATTCTCGCCTGCGAATCTGTCCTATCTTTGGGAGCGAAGTGCCGGGAAACACAGTTATGGAGCACGCTATGAGATAAAGAGTTCTTAAAATTGTTGTCCACTTATATTAACCTGTCACGTTTAGAACTGAGCGCTGTCGGTTTGTGGGCTTATGCCCCTTGATAAAGGACTGAAGGACAAAATGCGAAGAATACGTTTAGCCGCGATTTTGTTGAGTGTGATGTTGGTCGCACTCCTGGGGACGGCGAGCTTTGCCGCCGCTCAATCCCCGACGGAGATCGCTTTCTGGCACGCGATGGGCGGCAATAATGGTCAGGTCGTCACCGATCTGGTCGCCGACTTCAACGCCTCGCACCCCGATATTCACGTCAGCGAGCAGCGCAAAGGCACCAGCTACAACGAAGCGCTCGACGCCGTGATCCAGGCGGCGGGACAGGGCGAAGGTCCCAACATGTCGCAGATTTTCGACCTGGGCACGCCGCTGGCAATTGACTCCGGCTTCTTCACGCCGGTGCAGTCGATCCTTTCGGCGGATCAGTTGGCGCAGGTCAAAGCCGACTATATGGCACCGCTGATCAGCTACTTCACGGTCAACGATACGCTGTGGTCGATGCCCTGGAATAACTCGACCCCGCTGCTGTACTACAACAAGGACATGTTCAAGGCAGCAGGACTCGACCCCGAAACCCCTCCGGCGACCTGGCAGGAACTCGAAGCCGACTGCGCCAGCGATCATGGCAGCGAACGCCGCGCCGTACTGCATCAGTATGCAGATTTACGGCTGGTACTTCGAGCAGTGGATGGCGCTTCAGGGGCAGGAACTGGCGAATAACGGCAACGGTCGCCAGGCGCGCGCTACCGAGACCAACCTGACCAGCGACGCCGCCAAAGCGATCATGCAGTTCTGGAAGGACATCAACGATAAGGGTTACTGGACGTACACCGGCAAGCTGGAAGACAACCTGGGCGCCAACCAGATTTTCAACGCTCAGCAGGCTGCCATCATTCTGGAGAGCACGGGCGCGCTGCGCGGCTTCACGACCGCCGCTGAGATGCGGGCTTCCAGCTTGGCACCGGCTTCTTCCCGACCAACGGTGACGTTGAGCGCCAGGGCGTGATCATCGGCGGCGCGAGCCTGTGGGTTAGCTCGTCGAATACGGACGCGGAAAATCAGGCGGTTGCCGAGTTCCTGATGTGGCTGGAAGCGCCGGAGCAGATGGCGCGCTGGCACAAGGGCACGGGCTACATGCCGGATACCCTGGGCGCGCAGGACCTTCTGACCTCGGAGGGATACTTTGACGAGAATCCCAACCTGAAGACGGCGGTCGATCAGCTCAAGGCGGCGGCGAACACCCCAGCGACAGCAGGCGCGATCATGGGTCCCTTCCCGCAGATTCGCACCATCGTTGACCAGGCGATCCAGAGCGTAGTCAACGGCGGCGACATCGACTCGACGCTGGCGGATGCCAAATCACAGGCAGACGCCGCGCTGGCGGACTACAACAGCCGCCTGTCATCGTCGTAAGCAGTTTTGCGGTTCGGGTAGCTTGAGGCTATCTTTATAACAAATGAGGGCGGGTCGATGAGTCCCGCCCGTTTTACATCAGCTACTGTCTGGTTGCTGCGTCTCGCTGCGAAGCAATTCCGCTCATGCGCGGTTGGTTCGCAGCGGCGCAGCCTTATACGAGGAAAGCAGACCCCCAATGCAGGCGGTTTTTCGTGGTCGGCGGGTTCCCTACCTACTGCTCTTACCCACCCTGATCATCCTTGTCCTGTTTCTGTATTATCCGATCATCAGCACCTTCAACCTGAGTTTCTACCAGTCCGCGCCCAACGGCATCGACCTGACTTACATCGGTCTGTCGAACTACCAGCGCCTACTCGATCCGCAGCTACAGCAGACCGACGCCGGCACGCTGCTGGTCAAGAATCCCTATGTGCTCGTGCTGGTGCGCTCGCTGCTGTTCTCCGGCGCGATTGTGGTCGGCGGGCTGGCGATTTCAATGGGCGTCGCCATGCTGGCGAACCAGAAGACTCGCGGCATTCGCATTTATCGCACGCTGCTGATCTGGCCCTACGCTATTTCTCCCGCCATTATCGGCGTGATCTTCCTGTTCATGTTCAACCCGGTCGTCGGCGTGATCAACTACGCATGGTCGCAAGTGTTCCATACCAAACCCAACTGGCTTGGCGATCCAGTTCTGGCGCCCCTGCTGGTCGTGATCGCGTCGATCTGGAAAAATCTCGGCTATAACGTCATTTTTTACCTGGCTGGCTTGCAGAATATTGACAACGACCTGCTGGAAGCGGCGTCTATCGACGGCGCGAACGCCTTTGTGCGCTTCCGGCGGATTATTTTCCCGCTGCTCTCGCCCTTCACGTTCTTTTTACTGATCACCAACCTGACTTATTCTTTCTTCGACATTTTCGGCACGATTGACGTGCTCGCCGGACCGGGTCCCGCCAATTCGACGACCGTGCTGATCTACAACCTGTATCTCGACTTGCGCATCAACCACAACACGGGCATGGCAGCAACGCAGTCGGTGATGCTGTTCGTCCTCGTCGCCGGTCTCACCATCCTGCAATTCCGCACCACCGAACGGAGCGTGACATACAATGCGTAGTCTCCGCGCGACATCCTATCAGCGCCGCCCCAAATATCTGACTCACCTGATCCTGATTGTGCTGTGCATGATCACCGGCTTCCCGATGATCTTCTCGATCATCAAATCGACGCAAAATCTGGGGCAGATCATGGCGTATCCGCCCAATTTGCAGTTCGGCGATCAGTTGATCCAGAACTATTCGGCAGCCTGGACGACCAGCCATCTGGTGCAGTTGATGGGCAACACCATTCTGGTGGCGATCTGCGTCACGCTGGGCAAGACGGTCACTTCGCTGCTGGCGGGCACCGCGTTCGTCTATTTCCGCTTCCCGCTGCGCGGCTTCCTGTTCATCTTCGTGGTGCTCACGCTGATGATGCCAACCGACATCCTGATCGTGGCGCTCTACCGGCTGATGGGACAGCTCAAGTGGACGAATCAGTTTCAGGCGCTGGTCATGCCCTTCCTTGCCAGCGCCACCGGCACGCTGTTATTCCGCCAGCATTTCATGAATATCCCGGCGGAACTCGCCGACGCCGCGCAGATCGACGGCGCGGGTCCGCTGCGCTACCTGCGCAGCGTGCTGGTGCCGCTCTCGTGGAACGTGATCGGCGCGCTGGGGATGATCCAGTTCATCGGCGTGTGGAATCAATACCTGTGGCCCCTGCTGATCATCAACGACAACAACCGCCAGCTCGTTCAGGTGGCGCTGAAAGGCATCACGTCGGATGCGCTCGATCAGGGGAACTGGGGGGTCGCGCTGGCGGCAGCGGTGATTGCCTCGATCCCGCCGTTAATCGTCTTTCTGGTCTTGCAGGAGAGCTTCCTGCGCGGCTTCGCCCTCACCCGCGATAAATAAGAGCTACCCCACTCCGTGCGAACCTACCCATTTAGCTTCCCCTCTCCCTATGGAGAGGGGATTGAGGGGTGAGGTCAAACCTCACGCGCAGAAATCGTCCATCACGCGGTTCGCCGCCAGGCGCGCCGAGACCAGCGCCGACGGCACGCCCGTGCCGGGGTGGGTGCTGGCGCCGACGAAGTACAGATTGTGATAGCGCGAATGCCGGTTGTGCGGTCGCATGTACGCAAGCTGGGTCAGCGTGTGGGCAAGCCCGTGCGTCGAGCCTTTCATCAGGTTATAGCGCTTGCGCCACGACAGTGGACGTGTAGTTCACCTCGAACTTGATGTGATCCTGCAAGTCGGTGATCCCTAGCAGCGCCAGCCGCTTGAAAATCGCCTGCCGCGCCTGATCGCGGATTTCGAGCCAATCCTGTTCGCCGCGCTCGTCCAGATGCCCCACCGGGACGATGCCGATCAGGGTATCCTCGCCGGGCGGCGCGAAAGTCGGGTCGAGTCGCGTCGGCGCGTGGACGTACAGACTGGGGTTTTCCGGCAGCCCCAGGTGGTCGATGATGCTCTCGAAATTGGCATGGTAATCGTCTGCCAGGAACAGCGTATGCGGGTTCAGCATGGGGTACGGCTTGTCCACGCCCCAGAAGAAGCTGATGACCGAGCAGGAGAAGCGCTTGTGCGCCAGATGATCCGCCTGCCCGTCCTCTGGCAGCAAATTCTGGTAGACGTAAGGCAGATCGGCATTCGCCACGACCACATCGGCATCGGCGCGATAGCCATCCTCCAGAACCACGCCGCGCGCACCGCTGCCGTTGACCGCAATCCGCTCGACCGGCGCGCCGAAGACGAACTCCACCCCCGCCCGGCGCGCGATGTCCATCAACGCTTCGGCGATGCGGTACATGCCCCCGCGCGGATACCAGACGCCGTGCGCGAGTTCGGTGTAGGACATCATCGAGAAGGTGGCGGGCGCTTCAAATGGACTCAGCCCCATGTAGACATCCTGAAACGTGAACGCCGATTTCAGGCGCGGGCTGCGGAAGTACGACCCCATGTGATCGTAGTGCCGGGCGAGCGGTTTCAACTGGACGAGCAGCGGCAGATTGCTCAGATTGAAGAAGTCCCCCGCCTTGCGAAAGTCGCGCTCGACCAGCCGCTTCATCGCCAGATCGTAATGGCGGTCGCCTTCTTCCAGATAGCGCAGCAGGCTCGGAAAGCTGTCCGGCTCTATCGCCTCAAGCTGGTCGCGCATCCGCTTCATGTCGGAGGTGAGCGCGAGCTGGCTGCCATCGTCGAAGACCAGATGATAGGTCGGGTCGACGCGCTGGAGTTCGAGCATGTCGCGCGCCGACTCGCCCAGCGATGCGAATTCCTCGTCGTAAAGCAGCGGCATGACCAGCAGGGTCGGACCCGTGTCGAAGGTGTGACCGTCACGGATGAAGTGATTGCAGCGCCCGCCCGGCTGGCGATTCTTCTCGAACACAGTCACGTGCATCCCGCGCTGCGCCAGATGCGCCGCCGCCGCGATCCCACCAATGCCTGCCCCAACGACGATGACGGAACGTGATTTCATGACTCTGCCTGCCTCTGACTGCTGCCCTTCAACGACCGATTTCAAGCCTGAAGAAACTCCGGCGCGCTGCCCTGCGAGGACGTTTCCCGCAGAGTGCGCACGAGCGTCGTCCAGCCCATTTTCAGGGCGGCGCGCACGGTCTTGCATTCGCGGTACTCGGCGCGCAGCAGGTAGCCGTCGCGCTCGATGGCGTCCAGCACGCTCTCGAAGCGCGCCATGTAGGCGTAGCCCGCCAGACGGCAGCGACAATTCTGCACCTGCGCCAGATACTCCCTGCCCGCCGCGAAGTAGGCGCGCGCCAGCTCGACCCGGCTCTTGACCCACATGCGGTACGGCTCGCTGGCGACATCCCAGGCGTTGATCCCGTTGGAGGCGAGGACTTCGCGCGGGATGTTGAAGTAGCCCGCCGCCACGTCTTCGTAGGTGTCGCGCAGCATGTGGGTGATGTGCGCAGCGGTCACCGCCAGATAGCGCGCCTCGGTCTGCGGCGAATAGCAGTCGTGACCGATGTAGTAGTGCAGCGCTTCCGTCACCGCCGTCGCCAGATGGCGCGAATATTCGCTCAGTTCGTCCTGCGAAATCAGATGTCCTCGGCGGTTGGCGTCGAACGTCATCACCGCCATCATGTGCTGGATGTAGGCGCGCAAGCCGCTGCCCTGCACCGGGTCGCTGGCGATCAAATCGAGCGCCATACACTCTTCGACCGTCAGACCGCGCACAATGTCGCCGTCCACGAGCCGCTGCTGGCGCTCCAGAAAGGCGAGGCTTTCAGCTTTCGCCGCCGTGCGCGCGTCGAGCCGGTCATCGACCCAGCGGAAGTAAGCATAGGCTCGGTAGGCGTTCGCAATACGCTCCCGATCCACAAGGAAGCGGATCGTGTAGTAAGTTTGTTTGCTGGCAGCTTTGGTAATCGAAGCGGAGGTCGCCTGGCTGATCGCCAGTTCCTGCGTGCGCCGCTTCTCCGCAGAGCTTTGCCCAGGTTGAACCGCCTTCAGATTGTGGAAAGAAATCGCTTGATTCGTCATTGACGTGTCCCCTCACTCTCGTCACAGACCTATACGCAGAGGGGGCGAAACAAGTCACGCCAGTTGTAACAATAAGTGTCGTTTATCACCTCTCGATTGTGACAAACGACACAATTGACTCGTTCGGAAGCTGTGTAGGGGACGTTTACGTGCAGGGGCGCAGTGTGCTGCGCCCCCGCAAACCGTCAACAGAGTGCCACCGCTACCGGATCAGACGCAGCGAAATGATCTGATAGGGCGAAATATCGAGCGTCACCTGATTATCCTGCACGTCGAGCGCCTCGTCGTTCTCTTCGAGCAGATTGCAGCGATACGCCTGCGCCACCGAGAAGCCCGCCCGGACGGTGACGCTGCCCCGACTGCGATGATCCTCGTACAAGCGCACGATCACGCCGTTCCCGTCTTCCGCCTGCTTGACCGTCTCGATCACGACGTTGGGCGAGTCGACCGAGACGAGCGGCGCGGGCGCTATCCCCTGCCCCGCCCGCGCTCACACGCCGCAGGATCAGCGGATCGTTGAGATCGTAAGCCGCCGGGATGACTTCGTCGCGCCAGTCGCCTGTCGTGCGGCAGCAGACTGTAGGTCATCCAATGCTCACCCTGATCGGCGTTAGCGTCGGGGTTGGTCGCGCTCTTGAGCAGCGACAGGCGGATGACGTTGTCGTGAATGTCGTAGCCATACTTGCAGTCGTTGAGCAGCGCGACGCCGTAATCGCCCTCGCTCAAATCCGCCCATTTATGGGCGCAGGTCTCGAAGCGCGCCATATCCCACGAGGTATTGCTGTGCGTCGAGCGCTGGACGTTGCCCCACTGCACGTCGAAGGTCGCCGCCGGACTCAGGACGCTGACCGGGAACGCCGCCTTGAGCAGCGTGTGCTGCTCGTGCCAGTCGATCCAGGTGTCGAAGTCGATGCGCTTGCTGTCCGCGCACAGGTAGATTTTCTGGCGAATGGTGCTGCTGCGATAGCGGCGCGTCACCTCGACGCCGGCGCGCAGCGCGCCCTGCTCGATGATGGTCACGCGCTCGACGCCCTCGACTTTCTCGGTGCGGTCTTCGTAGAAGATGTCGATGTCCCAGGCGTCGTAATTCATCGGGCGATCTTCGAACGCCAGCAGCGCGTTGGCGACTTCGCCGTCCGCCAGCACCTCGCGCGCCGCCTGTTTGTCGTAGACCCGGGTCAGGTCGCCGCCCGCATTGAAGTTCGACGCGGACGAGCGCGTTTTCGAGCACAGTCTGGTTGTTCGCCTGCGTGACCGAGAGCGCACCGCTCGACGCAGACGCCGCCGCGCTCGTCTCGCGCAGCCCGACGACGCTGTAGGGCGCCAGGTCGCGCAGCTCGACCAGCGTGCCGCCCTCGACTACCTGCGTCACGAGCACGTTGCCCATCGCATCGACCAGCCCGCCGCCGAGCGCGCCTTCCAGCAGCCCGATACGGCGACCGCCGAACGAGGTGGTGTTGGCAGCCACGACCGCTGTCCCCGCCGGGAGCGTTTTCGCCAGCGCCGCCAGCGCGTCTTCGCGCACCTGCTCGCCCAACGCGCGGATGGTCACGTAATCCCGCGCGCTGTCTTCGTAGACTGCGCCAATCGACGACCCCGGCAGGATGTCGTGAAACTGATTGAGGCAGATCAACTCCCACGCCTGATTGATTTCGGCATGAGGATATTCGTAGCCGGTCGCCAGCGCCGCCAGCGCCGCCAGAAACTCGGCGTCGTGCATCAGAAACTCGCTCTTGCGGTTGCTGCGCTTGTTGCGCGCCTGGCTGGTGTACGTCCCGCGATGGTATTCCAGATAGAACTCGCCGTTCCAGACCGGCAGCTTATCGGCGACTTCGCGTTCGATGCGTTCCATGAACTCGCGTATCGTGCCAAAGCGCATACGCGGCGCGCCGGGAAGCTGCGCATACTGCTCGACGTTTTCGATCATCTCGCGGGTGGGACCGCCGCCGCCGTCGCCGTAGCCGTAGGCGGTCATCAGCTCATTGTGCAGTTCTTTCTGCCGGAAGTTATTCCACGTCCCCAGCACTTCCTTCGCGTTCACCAGACCGTTGTAGGTGGTCGAGAACGGCAGAAACTGGTCGCCCGTCGGCGTGGTCAGGAAGTGCGTCAGCACGCGCGTGCCGTCCAGCCCCTGCCACCACAAAATCTGGTTGGGCATCTGGTTGTACTGATTCCAGCTCATCTTGTGGGTGATGAAATACTTCATCCCCGCCTGCTTGATCAACTGCGGCAGCGCCCAGCTATAGCCGAAAGTATCGGGCAGCCACAGCACCGGCGTATCGACATCGCCGAAGTGACTGCGGAAGTAGCCGCGCCCCAGCAAAAACTGCCGCGCCAGCGACTCCGCGCCGATGGCGTTGCAGTCCGGCTCGACCCACGTGCCGCCCATCACCTCCCAGCGCCCCTCGGCGATGCGCTGCCTGATCTGCTCGAACAGCGTCGGGTAGTTGCGCTCGGTGTACTGGTACAACTGCGCCTGGCTCTGCGCGAAGACGTAGTCGGGGAACTGCTCCATCAGGCGCAGGACGGTGCTGAAGGTGCGCCCCGATTTGCGCATGGTCTGCCCCAGCGTCCACAGCCAGGCAACGTCGATGTGCGCGTGCCCGACGCCGACGATGTCCACGTCCAGCGGCGCGCCAGCAGCGGCGATCCCGCGTTTGAGCGCGTCCAGCGCCGCCGGGACGCTGGCGTAGAACGCCTCGCCGCCAATCGGATCGCGCGTATCCAGCACCTTGAAAGCGTCGTCGAGCGCGTTGTAGAGCCGCCCCTTGACCGGATCATTCTCGTCAAGCTGGTTAGCGACATCCAGCGCGACGCGGGCGGCGGCGATCAAATCGCGCGTCGGCTGGTCGATCTGCACGACCGCGCACTGCTCCATGTAGAGCTTGACGTTCGGATCGCCCGCAATATCGCCCCCTGCCCAGCCGTGCAGCGCCAGCAGATGCGGCTGACCGTCACGAAGCGCCTGCGGCAGCAGAATTTCGCGGTGATGGCGGTCGGCGGCGGCGTAAGGCTGTCCGTCGAGGTATGCCAGCGTTTCCGGGTGGCTGAAGTCGCGTGAATCGCCGAGCGGCAGGTAGAGGGCAAGCCGCGCATCCTCTGCCCCGGCGGGAAGCTGGAAATGCGTGCGCAGCACGAAATCGGTACGCCAGCGTCCCCAGTAGGTGAACGGCTCGACGACTTCCCAGTCGCCGTCGTCCACTTCCGCGCCGACCGGCGGCGCATCCAACGGGCTAGTGAGCGCTTTGTAGCGGAATGAGGGGAGCGGTTCGCGCCAGCGGTACACCAGCGGATCAATCAGGCGGAGGCGTTGGGCGATCTTCAGCGCTGTCCAGCGGTCTTTGTGTGTCAAAATTGCGGCTCCTTAGCGCGCGTGAGCAATAGAATAAATAGACATATAACAAAAGCGTGAAATCGGGTCAGCGGGTCACTTTGACCACTCGACGAGCGCAGCGGCGACCCACGTCGGCGGCGGTTGTTTGTACAGTTCCGACAAATCGGTATAGGTGATGTCCAGGACGCGCCCACTCATTGCGCCGCGCAGATAGCGGAAGACCTGCCCCGAGTTCGCGGGCGTCGCTTTTCGCCGCGACGCAGTGCTGGTTGTAGCCCCAGTAATCGCCTGTTTCGAGAATGTGTATGCCATCCTCGATCACCGACTGCGCGTGACGCAGTCCTTCTTCGTTCGGCTGGTACGAGTCTTCCGGGGTATCGCCATAGCCGATGCCGTGATGGAAAGCGTCCGCTGTCGAGACGATCACGGCGTCTTTGACGAGCGCCGCCAGCTCTTCGATCCCCGGCAGTTGGTCGGGCTTGCCGCCCGCCAGATACGGATAGCGCTCGAAGACTTCGGGCGTCCTGGAGGCAGGCAGCCCACGCCGCCTGACCTCGGCGTTCCAGAAGTGCCGCCAGCTCATCAGCGCGTGATCTTTCTTCCATTCTTCGCGCCCGCCAGATATTCCCGTCCCCTGAATGCCCCAGGTCGCCTCTTTGGACGGATCGCCCCCGGCGGCAACCCGGCGGCGCGCCTGTTCCATCTCGTCGGTGAAGGCGTGCAGCACACTGATCACCACCACGCGATCCGCGCCGCTGTCCAAACAGGCGCGGGCGCAGGCAGCCACCTGATAGCCGCAGTCCTGCACGCTCGTATGCGGGAAGACCAGCACGCCGCCCCCGCTCAACGTGCCGGATAAGTCCCACTGCTGCGACTTTTCCAGATGCTCCAGCGTGCCTGTCTCACCGAGCGCTTCGTGTTCACGAATATATTGCGCATAAATATCTTTCTGCAATTGAACGCGATCCAACGCCATTGTGTATATCCTGTATATCTACCATAAACGCGGAAGTTTTATCCGATCCAGCGGCGCTTGACAAATGCCAGATTGCACTTGCAAGTGTTATTCAATTTACACAACAAAGGAGGCGTATTGAGAAACTTTGCACAAATTACGGCAGCGAAATTTAGCAATAATTCTTGATTTGAATTTTTTGCAGTTCCATTAAACTTAAGTATACTGACGGAAAAACCATTTCAATCGCATAGAGTCTTGGAAAGAAAGGTCGCTTCATGAACAGGTCCAAACCTCGTTTCATCGCCGTGTTTTTGATCCTGGTCTTGCTATTGGGCGCCATCGGCACGGTAGCCGCTCAGGATGACAGCACCCTCAACATCCTCTACTGGCAAGCCATATCCACCATGAACCCTTATCTCTCCGGCGGCACGAAAGACCTCCATGCCGCATCGCTGGTCGTGGAACCGCTCGCCAAGTACGACGAAAACGCGAACATGGTGCCTGAGCTGGTGGAAGACATCCCGACGGTCGAGAACGGCGGTGTATCTGCCGACCTGACCACGATCACCTGGAAGCTCAAGGATGGTATTCTGTGGTCGGACGGCACGCCTTTCAGCGCTGACGATGTCGTGTTCACGTGGCAGTACTGCACCGACGAAGCGACCGGCTGCTCTCAGATCACGCACTTCGATGGCATCAAGAGCGTCGAAGCCGTCGACCCGCTGACGGTCAAGATCACCTTCGATTCGCCCAAGCCGTTCCCCTACGCGGCATTTGTCGGCGACGAATCGCCGGTCATCCAGAAAGCGCAGTTCGCGGACTGCATGGGCGCGGCGGCGCAGCAGTGCACCGACCAGAACTTCGCCCCAGCCGGCACGGGTCCGTACATCGTCGACGAGTTCCGCGCCAACGACGTGGTGACCTTCATCCCGAACCCGCACTACCGCGAAGAGGGCAAGCCCTTCTTCCAGCACGTGACTCTGAAGGGCGGCGGTGACGCCGAATCGGCGGCGCGCGCGGTGCTGGAAACCGGTGAAGCCGACTATGCCTGGAACCTTCAGGTAACCCCCGACATTCTGGCGCAGATGGAAGCGGCAGGAAACGGCAGGCTGGTGAGCGCCTTCGGAACCCAGGTGGAGCGCCTCATCCTCAACCAGACCAATCCTGACCCCGCGCTGGGCGATATGCGCTCGGTTCTGGCAGCGGACGGTTCGAACGCGCATCCCTTCCTGACCATCCCGGCGGTCTACCAGGCGCTGTCGATGGCAATTGATCGCGGTCTGATTGCCCAGACGGTTTACGGACCGGCTGCCGGTCAGGCGACCTGCAACATTCTGCCCGCCCCGCCCGCTTACGTCTCGACCGCCAACGATGCCTGCCTGACGCAGGACATCGACGGCGCGAACAAGCTGCTGGATGACGCGGGAATCGTCGACACGAACGGCGACGGCATCCGCGAGGCGAACGGCGTCCCGCTCAAGATTCTCTATCAGACCTCCACCAATGGGGTACGGCAGGCGACTCAGGCACTCATCAAGCAGTGGTGGTCGCAGATTGGCGTGTCGACGGAACTGCGCAACATCGACGCGGGCGTGTTCTTCGGCGGCGACCCTGCCAGCCCGGACACCTACGGCAAGTTCTACGCCGACATCGAAATGTTCACCAACAACTTCCCCGGCACCGACCCCGAAGCCTACATGTCGCAGTATGCCTGCGACCAGTCTGCGGGTCCTGACAACAACTGGCTGGGCAACAACGTCGGGCGCTGGTGCAACGCGGACTACGATGCGCTCGTCGCCAAGTTCGCGGAAACCGCTCCGCTGGATGAGCGCGCAGCTATCGCCATTCAGGAGAACGACATGGTCGTCCAGCAGGGCGCGGTCATCCCCTTGATCTGGCGCGCCAGCGTGTCGGCAGTCAACAACCGCATCGAAGGCATCCGCATGAACGCCTGGGATTCGGAAGAATGGAACATCGCCGACTGGACGCTCGCCAGCTAAGGCGCTGTCGGTGGCTTGAGTTGAATCACTTCAACAGGGGCGAGTGCGGACTCGCCCCTCCATGTTTCTATATTTCCACCCCGCACCTTCAGCGTGCCATCCTGAGGAAAAAGCGTGACCCAGTACTTCGTCCGCCGTGTCTTAACAATTATCCCCACGCTACTTGTGATCAGTTTCGTGGTATTCGCGCTGCTTGACCTGTCGCCCAGCGACCCGGTCGGCAACCTCCCTCTGACAATTCCGCAGGAGGTGCGCGAAAAGATACGCGAGTCGATGGGCGTGAACGACCCGTTTCTGGTGAAGTACACGCGCTGGCTGCAACAGTTCATGATCAACGAGCCGCTGAATCTGGTGGAAGAGATCACGGGAATCAGGTTTCCGGGGTCGGCAGATCGGCTGCGGATTTACTCGTGGCAGACGCGCAGCCCGGTCATCGACCTGGTGATCCAGCGCATACCTCAAACATTGTGGGTCGTCGGGATCGCTTATGTGCTGGCGGTGATCATCGCGGTGCCGCTGGGGGTGCTGTCCGCCTACAAGCAGTATTCGATATTTGATCAGGCAGCCACGTTCCTGTCAGTGGTCGGCTACTCCGTGCCGACATTCTTTACTGGATTATTATTTATTATTATATTTGCTGTCGATCTAAAGTGGTTTCCCTCGGTATACAACACCACGCTGAAGGTGACCGACGTAAACAGCTTCATCGTCCAACTGCGGCAGATGTTCTTGCCCGTCGCCGTCCTCTGCCTGTTTTTCCTGGCGCAGATCACCCGGTTTACGCGCTCCGCCATGCTGGACAATCTCAGTCAGGATTACGTGCGCACGGCGCGCTCGAAGGGCTTGAATGAACGCAGGGTCGTCGCCGGGCACGCCTTACGCAACAGCCTGATCCCGGTCGTCACGCTGGTGGCAATCGGCATTCCGCAGGTCTTCCAGGGCGCGATCATCACCGAGCAGATTTTCCGCGTCAACGGCTTGGGGCAGCTTCTGATCCTCGCCATTCAGGGCGGCGACTTACCCACCGTCCAGACCCTGACGTTCATCTTTGCCGTGCTGATCGTGGTCTTCAACCTTGTCGCGGATCTCCTGTACGCGCTGCTTGACCCGCGTATCTCTTACAATTAATCTGGTAGGCACTATGGCAACGACAAGCAAACTCGCAAGCGTCAAAATCAAGCCGGAAGTCACTCGCAAATCCCGGTCGCTTTGGGTCGATACCTGGGTGCGCTTCCGCAAACACAAACTTGCGATGGGTGCGTCGGCTATTCTGCTGTTGATCTTTCTGGGGATTGCCCTCGGACCGCTGGTGTGGCGTACCGATCCCGAATATATCGATATTCTCTCGGCGAACACGGTCATGAGCGCAGCGCATCCGTTTGGCGCGGATAATCTGGGACGTGACACGCTGGCGCGCGTGATTTTTGGGGGGCGTATCTCGCTTGCCATCGGCGTGGTGGCGATGGCGATCTCGATGTCGATTGGCACGCTGGTCGGGTTGATGGCGGGCTATTTCAACGCCGTCGACGACCTGCTGATGCGCCTGACCGATATGTTCCTGTGCCTGCCGCAGCTTCCCCTGCTCCTGGTGATTACGCTGCTCTTCCGCGATTCGCTGCGCACGCTCTTCGGTCCCGAAGCGGGCATCTTCATCCTGACCGTCGTCGTTATTGGCGGACTGGGCTGGATGCCGACGGCGCGGTTGGTGCGCGGCGAAGTCCTGACGACCAAAGAGCGCGAATTCGTGGTGGCTGCCCGCAGCCTCGGCTCGAACGACAGTAACATCCTGCGCCACCACATCCTGCCCAACGTGCTCAGCCCGGTGATCGTCTCGGCGACGTTCAGCATCGCCAGCGCCATCATCACCGAATCGGCGCTGTCATTCCTCGGTCTGGGCTTCCCGCCCGACTTCCCGACGTGGGGGCGCCTGCTCTTTGACGGCAAGGATTACCTGACGCTGACGCCCTCGCTGGTGCTGTGGCCCGGCTTGATGATCTCGCTGAGCGTGCTGTGCGTGAACTTCATCGGCGACGGGCTGCGCGATGCGCTCGACCCCCGGCTGCGCAAGGGCTAGCCGCTCGCCGCGTCGAGCGCCTGCGTCAGGTCGGCGATCAAATCATCCGTTTCTTCAATGCCAACCGAATAGCGGATCAACGTCTCCGGGATGCCCATCGCCTCGCGTTCTTCGCGCGTGCATTCGACGTGACTGGTGGTCGCGGGCGGTCCGACGACCGTCTCGACTGCGCCGAGGTTGGCAGCGCGGTGCGCCAGCTTAAGGCGCGGCAGAAACGCCCGCACCGTGTCGAAGTCGCCTTTCAGCGTGAAGCTGAGCACGCCGCCGAAGCCGCGCATCTGCCGCACGGCAATGTCGTGTCCCTCGTGGCTTTCCAGCCCCGGATAATAGACTTCCTGCACGGCGGGGTGCGCCTGTAAGAACTGCGCGATGCGCAGCGCGCTGGCGTTCTGCTGACGCACGCGCAGGTGCAGCGTCTTCATGCCGCGCAGCAGCAGATACGCCGCCATCGGGTCGAGCGACGCCCCGGTGATCTCGCGGTAATGGTAGACGCGCTCGACCAGCGCCTTTGATCCACAGATGATGCCGCCGAGCGCGTCGGCGTGCCCGCCGAGGAACTTGGTCGCGCTGTGCAGCACCAGATCAGCCCCAAACGCCAGCGGATTGGAGTTGATCGGCGTGGCGAAGGTGTTGTCGACGACGACGGTCGCGCCCGCCTCGTGCCCCGCTCGCGCCAGCCGCGCCAGATCGAGCACCTTGAGCGTCGGGTTGGTCGGCGTTTCGAGGTAGAGCACCGCGCAGCCCTGCCGGATTTCGGCTTCGATAGCGTCGTGGTCGGTGGTGTTGCACAGCGTGACGCGGACGTTCAGGCGCGGCAGAAATTCGGTGAACAGCTTGTTGGTGCCGCCGTAGGTATCCTTGACCGAGACCACGCGGTCGCCGGGCGCGAGCAGCGTGAACAGCGTATTGCTGATCGCCGCCATGCCGGTGGCGAAGCTGGTCGCCGCCTCCGCGCCTTCCAACTGGCGCAGCTTCTCCTCGAACGCCGCGACCGTCGGATTGGTGTTGCGCCCGTAGATGTGCCCCGGCTGCTGCCCCAGCGCGACATCCAGCCATTCGTCCACGTCCGGGTAGCCGAACGAAACGCTGTGGACGACCGGAATTTGCGTCGCGCCCAGCCAGAAATCGTGGTTTTCTTCGCCCGCCCAGACGGCGCGCGTGCCAGGCGCGAGTGATTTGGGATCAGTCAAGATATACTCCTAAACAACTATGAACTGGCGCAGCCGGAGGATTAATCCTCCGGCTAGAACATTTACCGCCCACTAAAGGGGCGGCTAAAAGCATTTCTGTTCCGGTCGTCCCTTTAGTGGACGACTATATTTCTAGCGGAGGGTTTAAACCCTCCGCGATTCGCAGCACTATAACCCATACACCCGGCGCGCGTTGCCGCTCAGAATCAGTTCGCCCGCGCGGCGCGCCTGCGCTTCGGTCAGCGCGCCCGCCGCCACGATCTCGCTCAGCACGCGCTCCAGCGCGGCGCGCCCCCAGCGGTTCGCCAGCCAGAAAATCTCCGGGATGCTGAAGGCGTCCGACGAATAGAGGACTTTCGTCAGCGGCGTCAGCGCCAGCGCTTCGTGGATCATGCGCGGGATTTCGGTGGTGATGAACGGGATCGCCAGCGAGATGTCCATGTAGACGTTGGGATACATCGCCGCCAGATAGCCAAGCTGGCGCACGTAGGGATACGCCGCGTGCAGCAGCACAAAAGGCACGTCGCGGAACTGGTCGCTTTGCAGCAGCGGGCGCATGTAGAGCGGGTTCGCCTTGATCATGTTCACGTCGGTGTCGCCGAAGCCGGTGTGAAACTGGATCGGCATCTCCTGACGATTGGCGATCTCCAGCGCCGTCAGCACGAGATAGTCGTTGAGCGGCTTGTTCGCAAGGCGAATCCGCCCTTCCCTGTCCGCCTGATCCTTGACCAGCCCGAAGGCGCGCACCGCGTCGTCGCGCGTCGTCCAGTCGATGTCCAACCCGGTGCGGTAGGCGATGATGCTTTTCAAGCCGACGTGCCCGGACTGGCGCGCGCCTTCCACCCCGGCGACGAAAGCGTCGAGCATCTGCGAAAAGGTCGCGTGGCGCAGGATCAATTCCTGCGCGAAGGTTTCCAGCCGCAGCAGCATCTCGACGCGCTGGTTGAACGCGGCGCGCATCTCCTCCGGCGTGTAGTTCTCCGCGCCGCGAAAGCCGTAGTCGATCAGCAGGGTTTCGCTGTTCTGGTCGCGCCACATATCGTCGGCAAGTTGCGGCAGCGGCAGCGCGTTGCGCGCGGCGAGCACGGCTGCGGCGGTCGGCTCGCAGTTCAAGTAGCCCGCCAGCTCGCGGATGCCCCACTGCCAGATGATCGTATCGGGCACGTCGCGCGCCTTGACCAGCGGGTCGGGGCTTTCGGTGAAGTAGCCCTGAAACTCCCCCAGCGCCATCGGCTCGGCGATTTTCTTGAGCGCGTGCGCGTGGTGATCGACAATTGGAACGTCGGCAAGGTCAATCATGAAACATCCTTCGTTGCATTATGGTCATTGATTCGCCTGATAGTTCGCCACCAGCCGCTTTGGGGCATACGTCCGCCACGCCTGCTCGAACAAGCCGCGCAGCTTCGTCGGGATCGGCTATCGGCATCCGCACCAGCAGCGCCTCGAACGAGGCGTAATGATCGGTCAGATAGTACACGTCCGGCTTGGCGGCGAGAAAATACTCGCGCTCCCGCTGATCGGGCACTTTGATGCAGAGGGTGTTCGGGTCGATTTTCGCTATGCAGGCGAGAAAGCGCTTGCCAACGCGAAAGGTCGGGTTGCCGAACACCAGATGCTCCTCCACGCCGGGAAACGACAGCGCGATCTGCCGGATTTCGTCGAACGTCATGGGGAAGCCCTCGCTCAGAATTTCCAGAAGTGGTGCTTGATCTCGTAAGCCTCGTCCTGCTGGCTGAAGGTGTCGTATTCCAGCCGCTTGACGGCAATGTAGCTCGTCGCCAGCAGGTCGCCGAGCGCCGAGGTCAGCGCCTTATCCTTCTCCAGCGCGTCCAGCGCCTCGTCGAGCGTGGTCGGGAAGCGCTTGATGCCGCGCTTCTTGCGCTCGGCGTCGGTATAGTTGCCGGGGTCGACCAGCGTCGGCGCGCCGGGGTCGAGCTTGCGCCGCACGCCATCCAGCCCGGCGGCGATCAGCGCGCCGAAGGCGAGATAAGGATTAGCGGAGAGGTCGGCGGCTTTCAGCTCGGCGTTGGCGGAGCCTTCCTCGTCGCTCTTGTAGCGCGACGCGACGCGCACCGCGCCTTCGCGGTTGTCCGGTCCCCAGGCGGTGTAGGCGCTGCTCCAGAAATGCGGCTGCAAGCGATGATACGAGTTGTAGCTGGCGCAGGTCAGCGCCAGTAAGCCGGGCAGATGCGCCAGTATCCCGGCGATGAACTGCATCCCGGTATCGCTCATGGCAAACGCGCCGCTGGGGTCATACATCAGGTTGCGCTTGCCGGACTTGTCCCACAGGCTGAAGTGAATGTGCCCACCGTTGCCCGCCTGATCGAGAAACGGCTTGGGCGCGAGCGAGGCGTACATGCCGTGCTTGTAGGCGACGTTGCGGATCGTCTCGCGCGCCAGGACGTGGTTGTCGGCGGCGGTCAGCGGGTCGGCGTGATGGATCGACATCTCCTGCTGCCCGTGCCCCAGCTCCGGGTAGTAAAGTTCGACGCCGATGTTCTGCGCGTCGAGCGCCTCCACCATATCGAGGATGGCGGCGTGGGCAATCGTCATGGCGGAGCTGCTGAAGCAGAGCGCCTCGTCGATGGGCGCGTAGCTGCCGTCGGGCAGCTTGTTCGCCATCACCCATTCCATCTCGACCGTCATTTGCAGCGAGATGCCCAGGTCGTCAGCCGCCTGAATCTGCCGCTTGAGGAAGGAGCGCGGGCAGGCTTCCCAGGGCGTGCCGTCCAGCTTGAGCATGTCGGTCGTCATGGCGGCGGATTTTTCGGCGTAGGGCAGCACGCGGAAGGTCGCCGGGTCGGGCGTCAGACGAATTTCGCCGACCGGTCCCATGCCCTCGACGGGCGCAAGCTGGTCGAGCATGTTCATCGCCTGCATCGCCAGCGTCAGCCCGATGCCATCGTTGATGCGGTCGCGCAGCCCCTTGATATTCGAGACCTTGCCCCGGATGACGCCGCCGTTGTCGGTGTAGAGGAAGCGCACCAGGCGGACTCCCTCATGTTCCGCTTGCAGCGCGACCTGATCGGCGAGTTCGAGCACGTGTTTTGTTCGCTTTGCCATGATGGTTACTCTTAACCGCTAAATTCAAAGATATGATCGCTGCAAGTCTCTGACCTCACCCCGTTTCGCTTCGCTCAACTCCCCTCTCCACGTTGTGGAGAGGGGCTGGGGGTGAGGTATTGACTAATACCATCTTGCCGCAATTGGACGGCTCATAAAAACTCGAAATATTCGTCTACTTCAAACGGCTCAACGCGGTCGAGGAAGCCGGGAGCGCTGGCATCCGCGCCGTGCTGGGCGGCTTTGTTGATCTCGTGGCGCTTGACGGCGAGATACAGCTTGATGAATTCTTCGCCGAGCAGATCGCGCAGCGCCGCATCCGCTTCCAGCGCTTCAAGCGCCTGCGGCAGCCCGGCGGGCAGATTCTCGACGCCCTCCAGACCGTAGGCGATGCCCTCGGTCGCTGCGGGCGGCTCAATGTGATTGCGCAGCCCATCGATGCCCGCCGCCAGCGTCGCCGCCATCACCAGATAGGGATTGGACGCCGCGCCGGGTGTGCGGTTCTCCAGATGCGCGCCTTCGCCCTTCAGCCCCTTGACGCGCACGCCAACGGTGCGGTTCTCGGTGCCCCAGGTGGCGTTGGTGGGCGCGAACGACCACAGCTTGTAGCGCTTATAGCAGTTGATCGTCGGGGAAGCCAGCGCGCAGATCGCCGCCGCGTGCTTGATTTCGCCGCCGAGCCACCAGCGGCAGACGTCGTTCAACTCAAAGGGGTTGTCTTCGTTCGAGAAAGCATTTTTCCCAGTCTTGAGGTCGGTCAGGCTGTGATGGTAGTGGCAGCCGCTTGCCGATTGATCGGCGTAGGGCTTGGTCATGAACGACGCCATGTAGCCGCGCCGCTGGGCGATCTCTTTGACGCCGTTCTTGAAGCGGAAGGCGTGGTCAGCGGCGCTGATGCCGCCCGCCGGAGCGAAATTGATCTCCATCTGCCCCGGACCGTACTCCGAATTCGACGTGATGATGTCCACGCCGATCTTGGGCATGTCCAGCAGAATCTGATCGACAAGCGCCGGATCGAAGTTATTGCGCAGGGTGGTGAAAATCTGGATGCCAGGGAACGGTGGCTCGCGCGTGTCGTGGTTGACCAGGTAAAACTCGTATTCGAAGCCGGAGAAGAAGCCGTAGCCCATGTTTTCCAGCTCGCCCAGCAAACCTCGCGCGATGGCGCGCGGCGCTGCCAGCGCGGGCGTGCCGTCCTGAAAGCGCGGCTCGCACAACACGGCTGCCGAACGGTCTGCCCAGGGCACGGTCACGAGCGTGTCGAGATCGGGGAAGATGTGCGAATCGGGGAAGCCAAGGTCTTCCAGATAGCCCGACCCCATCGCCACGCCCGACTGCACGTCGAAACCCAGATGACCGAGCAGGAAATTCAGCCCGGTGGTGGCGAAGCGCACGAAATGGCGCGTCGGCACGGTCTTGGAACGGGCGATCCCGTGCGTATCGCTCTGCTCGAAGCGGACGAACTCCACGCCCTGCTGCGCAAGCTGCTCGCGGATCGCCTCCAGGCGCTCCTGCGTGATCGAAAACAATTCCGGCTGCGGCATCGCTCCCCTCCTCTGTACCCGTGCGCCGTAGGGGCGTTCCATGGAACGCCCCTACCAAAATATACCGTCGTTTCAAAAACCTACGAGCTGGCTTCTTCCGTCGGGACGGCGGGCGGAACTTCTTCTGGCACAACTTCCGCCGCCAGCGTGAACTTCTGATCCTTGATCTCGATGATGGTCACGCCCTTCTGCGGGATGTGGCTGCCGTTGGCGAAAGTGATCGATCCGGTGATGCCGGGGAAGTCCTTGGTCGCCAGCAGCGCCTGCTGGATCGCCGTCGCGTCAGTCGAACCGGCGCGGTCGATGGCGTCCGCCAGCAGCTTGACGGCGTCGTAGCCGAGCGCGGCGAAAGCGTTCTCCGGCGCGTGCCCGTAGGCGGCGGTGTAGTTGGTGATGAAGGCTTTGATGCCGTCAGTGCCGAGATCGGGATCCATCAGCGCGTGCGTGGTGAAGTAGACGTTGTTGGCGCTGTCGCCCGCGACGCTGACGATGTCGGGCGTGTCGTAGCCGTCACCGCCGACAATCGGACCGTCCAGCCCTGCCTGGCGCATCTGCAGGACGACCGGACCGACGTTGTAAGGCATGGCGGAGATGAAGTAGAAGCTCGGCTGATCCGACAGCGCGCGCAGCTTGGTGATCTGCGACGAGAAGTCGGTCGCGTCGTCGGCATAGGTGTCTTCGAGGACAATCGTGCCGCCGAGCTGCTCGAAGCGCGACTTGAAGTATTCCGCCAGCAGCGTCGTGTATTCGACGCCTTCGTCCGTCAGCAGGTAAGCGGTGTCGCCAAAGTTCTTGTAAGCATATTCCGCAGCGGCGGCAGCCTGCACGTTATCGCCAAAACACGCCATGAAGAACAAATCGCCGACCTGCTCCGGCAGCAGCGGCGAAGTCGCGCCCGCCGTGATGAAGGGCACGCCCGCCGCCTGAATGATGGGACCCGCTGCCAGCACCGAGTCGGAGTCGCTGAAGCCGACGACCGCCGCGACGCCATCCTGCTCGACGAACTGCTGCGCCACCTGCGCGGTCAGCGCCATGTCGTAGCGCGTGTCGTGCGAGACCGCCTCAATCTGGCGACCGAGCACGCCGCCCGCCGCGTTGATCTCGTCGATGGCGAGCAGCGAGCCGTTCGAGGCGGGCAGGTCGAGCGACGACTCCGCGCCGGTCAGGTCGTAGCCAAGCCCGATCTTGATCGGTTCATCCTGCGCGTAGATCACCGCGAAGCTGGACAGCATCACGGCAGCGAGCAGTGTCATAAGGACGAGCATAAAGGTGGAACGATGTTTCATCTTCTCTACTCCTCGACTAAACCTTTACTTACGAGTGGATGGCTGCTGCTCGACCGTTTATGGTCCGGGCACGTCGCCGCCTTGCACAGCCGCTCCGCCGGGGCGCAGCCGCTGCCAAATCCCGCTGAAATTGATCTCCCGGTCGCCCATCAAGCCGCCGGGTCGGAAGATGATAATCAGGATAAAGAGCACCGCCAGCGCGATCTGGCTGACGCCGTAAAGCAGAGTCGCGTCTTCCAGACGGCGCAGGCTCTCGGCGATGGCGGTGATGAAGATCGGTCCGACGACCGACCCCGTCACCGATCCCATCCCGCCGATCACGAGCATGGTGATCACCCGGAAGGTGATGTCGAAGTAGAACACTTTGGGCGAGAACGAAGTCAGGTAATGCGCGTAAAGCGCCCCGGCGACGGCGGTGAAGAAGGCGCTGACCGCGAACGCCAGCAGGCGCGGGCGCATGACCACGATGCCGACCGACTGCGCGGCGGCGGTATCCTCGCGCTGGGCGAACATGGCGCGCCCGTAAGCGGAGAACTTGATCCGCCAGATGACGTAGAGCGTGATCACCAGCCAGACGAAGACCCACCATAAGTCGGTGTACTGGGTGACGTTGGAGAAGGTGCGCGAGCCGCGCGTGAATTCGTCGGCGTTGATCAGCACGACGCGCACGATCACCAGAAAGCCGAGCGTGGCGACGGCGACGAAATGCCCGGACAGCCGCATCAGCACCAGCCCGACCAGAATGGCGACGATGGTCACGATCACCCCGGCGATCAGCGTCGCCAGCAGGAAGCCGAGCGGGAACGGACCGATCATCATGTCGAAATGGACGGTCGCCAGCCAGTGAGGAAGCTGGCGCAGGTAGCTGTGCTTCTTGTCCAGCGGCAGCGTGAGAATAGCCGAGATGTACGCGCCGAGCGCCATGAAGCCGATGTGCCCCAGCGAGAAGACGCCCGTGAAGCCGCTCGACAGGTTGAGGCTGACCACCAGAATGATGTAGATGCCCAGATTGATGACGATGCTCAGCCAGAAATTGCTGCCGGAGGAATCGAGCGCCGCCAGCAGCACGACCGTCAGCGCCAGCAGGATGAGGAAGCCGTTTCTCTGTGTCCTGGCAACCATTCGCTACCCTTAGCCCGCGTTCTCGTTGTCGGACGTGCCCAGGATGCCGCCGGGGCGCACCAGCAGCAGCAGGATCAGGATGATGAACACGAAGGCATCCCGATAGCTCGTCAGCGACGAAGGCAGATACGTCTTGAAGAATTGGATCACGCCCGGCGCGGTGGTCGCCGCAGGCAGGATGTCACCCAGCCCCGGCACCGCCGTCAGCAGCACTTCGAGAATGCCGAGCGTATAGCCGCCGACCACCGCCCCGCTGATACTGCCGAATCCACCGATCACGGCGGCAATGAACGCCTTGAGCACCGGCGAGAAGCCCATGTCCGGGTTGATCGTCCCGGTCTGCACGGCGTAGAGCAGCCCGGCGACGCTCGCCAGTATCGCGCCGATCACGAAGGCGGTCACGATCACGCGGTTGGTGTCGATGCCCATCAACTGCGCCGCCTGAATGTCCTCGGCAGCCGCGCGCATCGAGAGACCGAGCGTCGTCCGCGTGACGAACAGGCTGAGCAGCAGCAGCAGCACCAAGCCGAGCACCAGGCTGGCGATGTTGACTTTGGGGATGGTCAGCGCGCCGATGGTGACGACGCCGCGCAGGAAGTCGATTGCCGGGAAGGCGATCTGCACCGGCTGCTGGGCGAAGCGTGAGGTCAGCAGGGCTGAATTTTGCAGGATTTGCCCGACGGCGAACGAGGTCAGCAGCGCGGCAACCGGCGGCGCGGAGCGGATCGGTCGGTAGGCGACACGCTCCATCAGCACGGCGACCAGCACCGTCCCGACGACCATCAGCGCCAGCGCAATCGGCAGCGGTATCCCGGCGATCAGCGCAAAAGCGGCGATGTAGGCGGCGACCATCATCATGTCGCCGTGCGCGAAGTTGATCAGCCGCAAGATGCCGAAGACCATCGCCAAGCCGACCGCCATCAGCGCGTACAGGCTGCCGATGCTCAAGGCATTGATGAGCTGCTGCAAGGCATACAACGGCAGGCTCATACGCCGACTTCCCCTCCCAGATAGGCTTGCTCGACCTGCGGATTGGAACGCAGCGCCGCAGCCGTATCCGCCAGAATGATCTTGCCCGTCTCCATGACGTAGCCCCGGTCGGCGACTTCGAGCGCCTGAAAAGCGTTCTGCTCGACCAGCAGAATAGTCACGCCCTGCGCCTTGATGCGCCGGATGGTGGCGAACACCGATTCGATCAGCAGCGGCGCTAACCCCAGCGACGGTTCGTCGAGCAGCAGCAGCCTGGGATGCGCCATCAGCGCCCGCCCGATGGCGAGCATCTGCTGCTCGCCGCCGGAAAGCGTACTGGCGGACTGCCCCGCCCGTTCTTCCAGACGCGGGAACAGGTCGAAGACTTCGCGGCGCGTCTGCTCGAACGCCCCGCGACTGCGCCTGGTGACCGCGCCCAGCCGCAGGTTTTCCGCGACCGTCAGATGCCCGAACAGGCGGCGTCCCTCCGGGCAGTGAACGATGCCCAGATTGACGATCTCGTGCGACGCGAGGTGATCGATGGACTTGCCATCGTAGGTGATGCCGCCCCGGCGCGGGCGCAGCAGCCCGGAAATCGTCCGCAGCGTGGTCGATTTCCCCGCGCCGTTCGAGCCGATCAGCGTGACCAGCTCGCCGTCGTTGACGGTGAGCGAAACACCTTTAAGCGTCTGGATTTTGCCGTAATATACGTCAATGTCGTCAAGCCGGAGCATAGCGCCAGTCTCTCGCTTCGTCGTTCAGGAGGCAGCAGTCTGACGGGTTTTCCCCAGGTAGGACTCGATCACGTCCGGGTTGCGACGGATCGCCTCCGGCGTATCGGTCGCCAGCACGCGCCCGTAATTGAGCACGGTGATCCGGTCGCAGATATTCATGATCAGGCGCATGTCGTGCTCGACCAGGACGATGGTCACGTCGAAGCGCTTGCGCACATTCAGGATCATCTGGTGCAGCGCGTCGGTCTCGCTGACGTTCATCCCGGCGGCAGGCTCGTCGAGCAGCAGCAGCCTGGGCGAAGTCGCCAGCGCGCGGGCGATTTCCAGACGGCGCTGCATCCCATACGCCAGCCCGCCCGCCTGACGCTCGGCGTGTTCCGCCAAGCCGAACAACTCCAGATGCGCCATCGCCTGCTCGGTGAGCGCGCGCTCCTTGCGCTGGAAGGACGCCGTACCGAGCAGCAGCTCCAGCGCGCCGAAGCGCGTGTGCAACTGCTGCGCCGTGCGCACGTTGTCCAGCACGGAGAGCGCGCCGAACAGCCGGATATTCTGGAACGTCCGGGCGACCCCCAGCCGGGTGACGGCGGGCATCCGCTTCCCGGTGATGTCGCGTCCCAGAAACTGGATCGTGCCGCGCGTAGGCGGGAGGTAACCGGTCAGGCAGTTGAACAGGGTCGTTTTCCCCGCGCCATTGGGTCCGATCACCCCATGAATTTCGCCGGGATCGACGTACAGGTTGACCTCGTCGAGAGCGCGCAGCCCCCGAAAGGTTTTTGTCAGGTCGCGCACTTGCAGCAGATGCGAACTATCCATCGCGTGACTCAATATGACGCTTCACACTTGGGGACACAATATTAGCCGGAGAAAGCGAAAGTCGCAAATCGTGGTAAGTGTACAAATAGTATAAGGTGAAATAACCAAACTAAGCCGCCGCGCTGCCCATTCAGGCGGGGATGATGCGCTTGATCGCCTCGATCAGCAGGCGGTGTTCGGCGTCGTGCAGGCGCGCCTCGAAGGTGTCGAGCGTATCGCCGGGCTGGATCGGCACGACCGTCTGCGCGATCACCGCGCCCGCGTCGATCTCCGGGATGACGAAATGCACCATGCAGCCGCCGGAAGCCACTTCGCCGCGCTGGTAGGCTTCAAATGTGCGCTCGATGGCGTCGATGCCGGGAAACTGCCCCGGCAGCGCCGGATGCAGGTTGATCACGCGGCGCGGGAAGCAGTCGAGGAACGCCGGGCTGAGGATGTGCATCCAGCCCGCCAGCACGATCACGTCCGGCGCATACGACAGCACGCGCTGGGCGAGATCGCCGTCGTAGACCTCGCGCGCATGTCCGGCGTCGGTATAAGGCTTGAGCGGAAAGTAGAGCGTCGGCACGCCCGCCCCCTCGGCGCGGGCAAGCCCATAGGCCGCCTTGCGATTGGAGACGACCAGATCGACCTGCGCGTCCAGTTCGCCCTGATGACAGGCGTCAAGGATCGCCTGCAAATTAGTGCCGTTCCCGGAAATTAACACGACTAGCCGCGCCGTCATCGTTCGCCCTGCTCCACCGTGACCGTCCCATCGCCCGCGACGATTTCGCCGACGCGCGCCGCTTCCGCCACAACCGCCTGCGCCGCCGCTGCCTGTTCGGACGAGACGACGAGGATCATGCCCAAGCCCATGTTGAAGACGCGGAACATCTCGTCGTCGGAAACCGCGCCGACTTCCTGAATCAGCCCGAAAATCGGCGGTTCTGTCCACGCGCCGCGCTGAATCCGCGCGCCCGTGCCGCCCGGCAGGATGCGCGGCAGGTTGTCGATCACGCCGCCACCGGTGATGTGCGCCATGCCGCGAATGGCGATGCCCGCCCCCCACAAGCGTTGCACCGGATCGAGGTAGGCGCGATGCAGCGCCAGCAGCGCGTCGCCAATCGTGCCGCCCAGTTCCGGCAGCGGCTCGTTCCAGTCCAGATCGGCAAGCACGCGCCGCGCCAGCGAGAAGCCGTTGGTGTGCAGCCCGCTCGCCGGCAGCGCCAGCAGCGCGTCGCCCGGCTGGATCGCCGAGCCGTCGATGATTTTGCCGCGCTCGACCACGCCGATAATCGTCCCGGCGAGGTCGATCTCGCCCGCCTCGTAGACGCCGGGCATCTCCGCCGTCTCGCCGCCGAGCAGCGCGCAGCCGACCTCGCGGCAGGCAGCAGCCACGCCGCCGACGATGGACGCGATCTGCTCCGGTAGCAGGCGCGACGAGGCGACGTAATCGAGGAAAAAGAGCGGGCGCGCGCCCTGCACCAGAATGTCGTTGACGCAGTGGTTGACCAAATCCTGCCCGATGCTGTCCCAGCGATTCAGCCGCGCCGCGACTTTCGTCTTGGTGCCGACGCCGTCGGTCGAAGCGACCAGCACGGGCGCGTCCATCGCCTTGAGCGCCGCCGCGTCGTACAGCCCGCCAAAAGCACCGATCCCCGCCAGCACTTCCGCGCCGTAAGTCGAGCGCACCGCCTGCGCCATCAACTTGGTAGCGCGGTTCCCGGCGTCGATGTCCACGCCCGCCTGCGCGTAGGCGTTTGGCTGCGTCATCGCGTGATCCCTTCGTAGATTCGCCCGATGTCGCGGCGGTAATGCATCCCGTCGAAGTGGATGCGCTCGACGTGGGCGTAGGCGCGGTTGAGCGCCGCCGCCAGCGACCCGGCGCGCGCGCTGACCGCCAGCACGCGCCCGCCTGCCGTCACCACTTGATCGCCCTGCTGTGCCGTCCCGGCGTGGAAAACGATCACGTCGTCTGATTCCGCATCCAAGCCGGAGATCGGCAGTCCTTTGGGATAGCTGCCGGGGTAACCCGGCGACGCCAGCACGACCGTCGCGCAGGCTTCGGGCAGCCAGCGCGGGGGCTGTTCCGCCAGCCGTCCGTCGATACAGGCGAGCATGATCTCGGCGAGATCGTCGTCGAGCAGCGGCAGGATGACCTGTGTCTCCGGGTCGCCGAAGCGGCAGTTGAATTCCAGGACTTTTACCCCTGCCGGTGTGAGGATTAAGCCCGCGTACAGAACGCCCACATACGGGATTCCCTCTTCGCTCATGCCGCGAACGGATTGTGTCAGAATATGACGGATGACGCTCCCATCTGCCAGATCGGGCGGCAGATCGGAAACCGGAGCATAGGCGCCCATGCCACCCGTATTCGGTCCCTGATCGCCGTCGCCGACGCGCTTGTGGTCGCGCGCGAAAGGCATCAGGGCGACGTTGGTGCCGTCGCTGAACGCCAGCGCTGACAGTTCCGCGCCGCTCAAGCCGCTCCTCGACGATCACGTGCGCACCCGCCGCGCCGAACTCGGCGTCGAGCAGAATGCGGCGCAGCGCCTCGTCGGCTTGATCCAGCCGTATCGCAGACGATCACGCCCTTGCCCGCCGCCAGCCCATCGGCTTTGACGACGACCGGCTTGCCGAAGCCGCGCACGAACTCGCGCGCCGCCTCGTAGTCGTCAAAGGCGGCGTATTCCGCCGTCGGGATGTCGTGGCGGCGCATGAAGGCTTTCGAGAAGGCTTTCGAGGACTCCAACTGGGCGGCTGCCCGCGTCGGACCGAAGGCGCGCAGCCCAGCAGCCTGCAACGCATCGACGATCCCCGCCGCCAGCGGCGCTTCAGGACCGACGACGGTCAGGTCGATCTGGTTATCCGCTGCGAATGCCACCAGCGCGGGGATGTCGTCGGCGGAAATCGGCACGTTGACGGACGGCGCGCGCCTTTCTGCCCGCGCCCACGTCGTCCCGGCGTTGCCCGGCGCGACGTAAACCTGGGCGACCGAGCCGGAGCGCGCCAGCGACCACGCCAGCGCGTGCTCGCGCCCGCCGCCGCCGACGATCAGCACGTTGAAGCTCACTGTTCCCCCCAGACGGTTTCAAAGACCAGCTTGTCGCGGTTCTCGGCGAACAGCCACTGCGGCACGCGGATCGGGTATTCGCCGGAGAAGCAGGCGGTACAATGTCCATGCTCGTGCGAAGCAGCCGCATCGTCTCCGAGCGTCTCGCGGATCGCGGTCAGCATCCCCGGCAAGCTGAGATACGCCAGGCTGTCCGCGCCGACGCGACGACAGATTTCGTCAATCCTCATGCGATGCGCGATCAGTTGATCGTAAGTCGCCATGTCGACGCCCATGAAGCAGGGATGGCGCACGGGCGGCGACGAGACGCGCAGATGGACTTCCGTCGCCCCGGCGGAGCGCACCAGATCGACCAGCGGACCCGCCGTGTTGCCGCGCACAATCGAGTCGTCGACCAGCACGACGCGCTTGCCCGCCAGATTCGAGTAGAGCGGATTGTACTTCAACTGCACGCCCATCTGCCGAAGCTGGTCGTCCGGCTGGATGAAGGTGCGCCCGATGTAGCGGTTCTTGATCAGCCCCTCGGTGAACGGCAGCCCGCTTTCCAGACTGTAACCGATGGCTGCGGGCGTCGCCGAGTCCGGCACGGGTACGACGATGTCGGCGTCCGCCGGGGATTCGCGGGCGAGTTCGCGCCCCATGCGCTGGCGCACGTTGTGGACGGACTGCCCTTCCAGCAGCAAATCCGGGCGGGCGAAGTAGACGTACTCGAAGCTGCACAGCGCCGGTTCCTGCGGGTCGCAGCCGTAAATCGAGGTCGCGCCGTCGCTGTCCAGCCGGACGATCTCGCCGGGGTTCAGCTCGCGGACGTAGCGCGCGCCGATGGTCGAAAGCGCGCTCGATTCCGAGGCGACACAAAAGCCGTGTTCCAGCTCGCCCAGGCAAAGCGGACGCAGTCCATGCGGGTCGCGCACCGCGTAGACGGCGTCGCGCGTCATGATCACCAGCGAATACGCGCCCTCGGCGACGTGCGTGAAGGCGCGGATGCGCTGCTCCCACTCGCCCATGTGATAGCCGCTTAAGGAATCTTCGTCCGCCCACACGTCCGGCGGCGAGGCGAGAATCTGGGTGACGACCTCGCTGTCGGTGGTCGAGGACAAGCCGACGCCGCGCGTCAGCAGCTTGTGGCGCAGTTCGAGCGCGTTGGTCAGGTTGCCGTTGTGCGCCACGCCGAGCGGTCCGTAGATCGTCTCGATCAGGTAGGGCTGGGCGTTGCGCACGTGCGACGAGCCGGTGGTCGAGTAGCGGTTGTGCCCGATGGCGAGATGCCCCTTGAGCGGGGCGAGGTTTTCCTCGTTGAAGACCTGCGAGACCAGCCCCATGTCCTTGTGCGAATAAGCGGAGTGTCCATCGCTGGTGGTGATGCCCGCGCTCTCCTGCCCGCGATGCTGCAAGGCGTACAAGCCGAAAAAGGTCAGGCGCGCCACGTCCCGCCCCGGCGCGTAAATCCCGAAGATGCCGCACTCGTCGTGTGGGTGATCGTCGCTGAACAAATCGTCGCTGTTGAACGCTTCTGTCACTATTCCCTCACCATCACTCGGTGGTTCAACTCGTGTGACTTCCTGCCGCACAACCGAAGGCTGCACGTAGGGAGAAAATCATGAATTGAGTTCCGCATCGTCTTTGGCGAGACGGTCGCTGTTGTCTTTGTGCAGCGCCGCGATCTTGTCGCGCAGCGCCGCATCCGCCAGTCCCAGGATTTTGGCGGCGAACAGCGCCGCCCCTTCCGCGTCGAGGATCACCGCCGGAGCAACTCCGCTCGGCATCCGCAGCGACGAGTAAATGTCCGCGCCCGCGAACGTGTCGGAGAGCGGCGGGCAGGCGATCACGGGCGCAGTCACCTGCGCGTCGACCATGCCGCTGAGCGCGTTGGAGCGCCCGGCAATCGTGACGTAGACCTTCGGACGCGGGTCGGCTTCGTACTGCGCCAGAATGTCCAGCAGGACGGCGGGCGTCTTGTGCGCCGACGCCACCCGAATCTGCGAGGCGATGCCGAATTTCTCCAGCGCGGCAGCGACCGTCTGTGCGTGCTTCAAGTCGGAACGTGATCCCATCAGGATCGGGACGAGTGCATTCACCGGGCAGCTACTCCCGCGCGATACTGCGCCATGTTCCGCTGGATGCGTTCGACGGCGGGCTGCTCGCCGGGGGCGAAGGTCTGCCCGGTCAGACGCTCGTAGGCGCTGATGTAGCGCGTCGCCACGCGCGCGATGACTTCGGGCGGCATGGCGGGCGCTGCGCCGTCACCGCGATAGCCCTGCGTGACGAACCACTCGCGCAGAATCTCCTTGTCGAAGTTCTGCGGGCTGTTGCGCGACGCTTCGAGCAATTCCAGCGTCCAGTAGCGGCTGGAATCAGGCGTATGCACTTCGTCGATCAGCATCAGATGTCCATCGACCAGACCGAATTCGTACTTGGTATCGACCAGCACCAGCCCGGCTTTGCGCGCGACTTCCTGCCCGCGCGCGAAGACCGCCAGCGCCGCCTGCTCGACCTGCTCCCAGAGCGGCTGGGCGACCAGCCCACGCTCGATGATCTCGTCGCGCGTCAGGCGCTCGTCGTGCGCGCCGTGCTCGGCTTTGGTCGTCGGCGTGATGATCGGCGTCGGCAGCGCGTCATTCTTGCGCAAGCCCTCCGGCAGCGGAATGCCATAAGGCTTGCGCTCCCCCTGCGCGTAGAGCGTCCAGAGCGAGGTGCTGGTGACGCCGGTGATGTAGCCGCGCACGATCACTTCGACGGGCAGCGTTTCCGCCTGCCGCGCCACCGTCACGTTCGGATCGGGCACGTCGAGCACGTGGCTGTCGACGATGTCGCGCACCTGCTCGAACCACCAGGCGCTCAGTTGGTTGAGCACCTGCCCCTTGAACGGGATCGCCCCGACCACCCGGTCAAAGGTAGAGACGCGGTCGGTGGTGATCAGGATGCGCTTGTCGCCGTCGGTGTAGATGTCGCGCACCTTGCCGGACTGCTTCTCGCCCCACCCGGTCAGATCAACCGAGCGGAGGGGAACCGCCTGCGCCAGAACCTCGTTACTCAGCATTCGCTCCTCCTCATAAATAGTTATCGCGCGCTGCGCCCCTACAAACGCAACTACGCAAACTTCACGCCGTTTTTGAACAGCCGCAAGCCGTCCATCTCGCGGGCGCCGCGCGGGTGCTGCCACCAGAAAACGTGATCCTCCGGGTGCGGCATCAGCCCGAAGACGTTGCCCGCCGGGTTGCACAGCCCGGCGATACCGTCGACTGAGCCGTTGGGATTGGCAGGATAGCCCGCAGGCGAACCGTCGGCTTCGCTGTAGCTGAGCGCGACCAGGTCGCCCGACCAGAGCGCCTCCGCCGTCGCTTCATCTACGACCGCCAGCCGCCCCTCGCCGTGCGCGACCGGACAGTAGATCGGCTCGTCCAGCCCCTGCGTGAACAGGCACGGGCTGTTGGGGTTCGCCTGCAAATAGACCCAGCGACACTCGAAGCGCGCCGAGGCGTTGTAGGTCAGCGTCACGCTGCGCTCGGTACTGCCGGGGATCAGCCCCGCCTTGACCAGCGCCTGAAAGCCGTTGCAGATGCCCAGCACCGGGCGTCCGTCGGCGACGAAGCGCGCCACGTCCGCGCCGAAGCGCTGGCGCAGGTCGAGCGCCCACAGCACGCCCGCGCCCATGTCGTCGCCATACGAGAAGCCGCCGGGCACGACCAGCATGTGATAATCGAGCAGGTGGCGCTCCCCGCCGATCAACTGGTTGACGTGGACGATCTCCGGCTGCCCGCCCGCCAGCTCGCAGGCGAGCGCGGCTTCGCGGTCGCGGTTGCTGCCGTTGGCGTGCAGAATCAGCACGCGCGGCGGGGTCGTGCGAGCAGCGGACGTTCGCGTGACCGGATGATCGTTTTGTAAGGGCGCACAGCCGTGCTCCCCTACGTTCGCCGTTTCATTGGCTTCGCCGCGCCATACCCGTTCCACTTCGGACACGCGCAGGCGCAAATCCGTCCCGCCCGCGCTAAAAGTGAGCGCGCTGTCCGCCGTGACCGCGCCAATACGCGCCAGCGGAATGTTTGCCAGCGCCCGCTCAAAAGCAGCAGCGTCTTCCGGCTTGATTTCGACGATGAAGCGAGTCAGCGATTCCGAGAACAGCAGCGCCGCGTCGAAATCGAACGCGACAGTCGCGCCCAGCCGACCACCGACGCACATCTCGGCGAGCGCGACGGCGATCCCGCCTTCGGAGCAGTCGTGGCAGGCGCGCACCAATCCGGCGCTGATCGCCTGATGCAGCGCGCGCATCGACTGAAGCGCGTTTGGCACGGGGGCGGGCGCATTGCCATGCGCCCCTACGCCACGTATCAAGTTGAAGTGGCTGCCGCCGAGTTCGTCACGGGTCGCGCCGACGCTATAGAGCAGGTCGCCGGGCTGTTTCAAGTCGGACGTGACCGTATGTTCCACGTCCGGCACGATGCCCAGCGCCGAGATCAGCAGCGTGCCGGGGATGGCATGGCGCGTGCCATCGACATCGTTGTATTCGTTGTTCAGGCTGTCCTTACCGGAGACGAAGGGCGCGCCATATGCCAGCGCCGCGTCGTGGCAGCCCTGCGCGCAGCGCACCAGACTGCCCATGCGATCCGGCAGATAGGGGCTGCCCCAGCAGAAGTTGTCGAGCAGCGCCACCTGATCCGGGTCAGCGCCGACGGCGACCAGATTGCGGAAGGCTTCGTCGACCGCCGCCCACGCCATCGCATACGGATCGAGCTCACCGTAGAATGGCGCGATGCCCGGCGGAAAGCGCAACTGCTCTGCCCGACTGGAATTGCGCTGCGTGTCGAGCGGGACGAGCACCGCCGCGTCGCCGTGACCATGCTCCGCCGCGCCGACGAACGGCTTGACCGCCGTCGCGCCCTGCACCTCGTGGTCGTAGCGCCGGACGATGTTCTCCTTGCTGCGAATGTTGGGGTGCGCCAGCAGCGCGAGGAGTTACATCCGATGGGTCATGTAGGGGCGTTTCATGAAACGCCCGACCAGACGTATCAATCTTCGGCGCGCGCCATTCGGCGGTCAGGTGAAGCTGGGGAATCCCTTCGTGTAAAAAAACGACCGAGAGATCGCCGACGAAGTGCTTCTCGTAAGTCAGCTTTAGTCTCCCGGTCGCTTCAAAGACGCCAATCTCGGCGGCTTCGACATCCTGCCCGGCGCAAATCTCCTGGAACTGCTCCCAATCCTCGCGCCGGACGGCGAAGACCATCCTTTCCTGCGCCTCGCTGAGCCAGATTTCCCAGGGGCGCAAGCCGGGGTATTTGAGCGGCACGCTTTCCAGCCGCACACTTGCACCAAGCCCCGCCGCCATCTCGCCGACCGCCGAGGATAAGCCGCCCGCCCCGCAGTCGGTGACGGCGTGGTAGAGCCGCGCGTCACGCAGCCGAAGCAGCGCTTCCTGCACCTGTTTCTCGTGGATGGGATGCCCGATCTGCACGGCGCTCCCGGCGATGCCGCCCGTGCTGGTGTCCATCTCCATGCTGGAGAAGGTCGCCCCGCGCAAGCCGTCACGCCCGGTGCGCCCGCCGATGACGACGACCAGATCGCCGTCCTGCGCGCCGGTCACGTGCGCGCCGTGCGGCAGGATGCCGAGGCAGCCGCAGAAGACCAGCGGATTCGCCGTGTAGCCGGGGTGGTAAAGCACCGCGCCGTTGACCGTCGGGATGCCCATCTTGTTGCCGTAGTCCTCGACGCCGTGTATCACGCCGTCGGCGATGCGGCGCGGGTGCAGCGTCCCGGTCGGAATCTGCGCGTCCGGCGTATCGGGCAAGCCGAAGCAGAGCACGTCGGTGTTGGCAATCGGGCGGGCGCTGACGCCGAGGATGTCGCGCACGACGCCGCCGACGCCGGTGTTCGCGCCGCCGAACGGCTCCAGCGCCGAGGGATGATTGTGCGTCTCGACCTTAAACGCTAAGTCCCAGGTGTCGTCAAAGGCGACGATGCCCGCGTTATCGACGAAGGCGGAGCGCACGAACGGCTTGTCGATTTTCTCGGTCGCCGCGCGAATGGTGGTGCGCAGCAGCCCGTCGATGGTCTGCGTTTCGCCCGTGTCGAGATCAGTGTAGTCGATCAGTGCCTTGAAAGTTTTGTGGACGCAGTGTTCGCTCCAGGTTTGCGCCAGCATTTCCAGTTCGGCGTCGGTGGGGTCGCGCTCTTCTTCACGGAAGTAGTCGCGGATCGCCTTCATCTCGTCCAGATTGAGCGCCAGACGCCGCTCCGCGCTGATGCGCAGCAGTCCCGCGTCGTCGCCGTCACGCAGGGCGATGACTTCGACGGTCGCGTCGGCGCGCTGGTAGGGCACGAACGGCGGCGCGATTGGCTGGTCGATGCTGAAGCGCTGGATGACCGCGTTGGCGAACTGATCCGCCGCCAGCCGTTCCAGTTCGGCGCGCGTATGCGTTCCGTCGAGCAGATAGCGCTGCCCGGTCGCGGCGCGCGCCAGCCCGCTCACGCCGAGCAGATGCGCGGCGCGCAGCAGGTTTTCGGCAGCCGAATCGGTCACGCCCGGCAGCAGCGTCACTTCGATGCTATGAGACGATGCGATTGGGTCTTTCTGGGGAGGCGAGTCCACCCGGCTGATGGTGAAGGTTTCCGTCACCGGATCAGCGAGCAGCTCCTTACTCACGCGGAGAATGTCTTCGGCGCTGAGCGCGCCTTCAAGAAAGTAGAGACGATGGACACGGTAACCGGCGGCTTGCGTACCGGCTGCAACCTCAACCCGGTAGGTTGATGCTGCCTGAACTGCGGACTCGGTCGTTGAAACCTGTACCTCTTGCAAATAGGTTCCTCCGTGCGCGGTTCTCTATTGGTTTGTTAAGCGTTGACCGATTATAAGAACTGATCTTCACAATCGCAATAACAGACCTCTCATCATTCTGCACGATCCCGCGCGCGGTACGTCTGGGATAAAGTGCATGAACGTGAAGGTTCCGCGACTGCCTGTCGTGCTGAATGCTGCCCGTTCATCAATCTGACTGAAGTGTAGCACGCTTTGACAAATGACGCCCTGTTGGGCGAACGCCGGACGAATGTCACCCTCCGCTCTGCCATTTGTCACCCTGGCGCTTTCGCGGGGAAAGCGCCGCACCGGACGGATCATCTAACCATTGTATGATGACAAGGAAGAATGGAGCGTCAACATGTCACTGATCAATTTTCTAGCCAGCGGGACAGGGCGTTGGGTGCGCATCATCGCAGGGATCATCCTGATCGCACTGGGGCTGCTCGTCGTCAAAGAGACGGTCGGCATCATCATCGCGGTCATCGGCGTCGTGCCGCTGGCGGCGGGCATCTTCGATTTCTGCGTGTTCGCGCCGCTGTTTGGCGCGCCATTTTCCGGGAAAGCGATTCGCAGCAAAAGCTGAACCGGCTTTGAGTTGGATTGTTCACATCGGTTATCTATAAGCGAGGACTTCATGGCTTCAATTATCGTGCGTTCGGAAGAGGGGTATCGAACGGCAATTCAGATTCGCAATCACACCGTCATGGCAGACGAACAGATTCAGGACGGCGGCACCGACACCGCGCCGACCCCGATGGAAATTCTTCAGGGCACGATTGGCGCGTGCGTCGCCGTGACGACGCGCGCTTACGCACAGCGCAAAGGCTGGGCGCTCGAAGGCGTCGAGGTCGAGGTCGAGCTGGAGCGCGTCAAGCCCGAAGATTATCCTGACTATACGGGTGATGCGCCGTTCGTCCACGTCGTCACCGAGCGAATCCGCTTCGAGGGCGCGCTCAGCGAGGAGCAAATCGCCCGCCTCCACGAAATCGCCAAGAAATGCCCGGTGCATCGGACGCTCGAAAACCCGGTCTTCTTCACCGAAGCGCCGGTCACGGAGGGCAGCCCGGTCGCGGAATGAGCGAAGCCCCTCCTTACCATCCATCAAGACAAAAAGCGGTCGCTCACAAATGAGCGACCGCTTCGTTTTTGTGCCGCCGGGCAGGTATCAGCGCGCCGCGCCGTGCAGTTCGGGCGCGGGTTCCTCGTAGGTGTCAAACAGGGAGCGGACGAGCAAGCGCTCGCGCAGTTCGTCGGCGGAGAGCGCCTGCTTCGTCTCGATTTCGACCGTGCGCGGCGTCCCCGGCATCAAATTGAAGAAGTTGTCGGAAAAACTGCTTTCGCCGTCGTCAGTCGCCAGCCACGCCCACAGCGCCGGATGCGCCGCGCTGACTTCGACCTGAAAATGATGCGCGCTGCTCGCCCGGACGGTGACGCGCAGGTCAGGGTCGAGCAGGCTGAGGTGTTTGGGGCGCGCGAACAGCACCAGATTATCCGAGACGGTCTCGTCGTTCACGTCCAGCGCCAGTCCGATCAGCAGGTCGCGCGCCTCGTACTGTTGCAGCGCGCCCGCGAATGACAGCGTCCTGACCAGACTGTCCTGCTGCGGCGGGATGGCTGCGTCGAACGTCCCGCCCTCGATGACCGCGCCGTCGGTGGTCGCCAACTGCCAGCGCACGACGCCGCTGCCCGCTTCGAGCAGGTCGCTGGTGACATGCACCGCGACCGTGCCCGCCTCTCGATCTTCCAAGCCGGAAATCAGCACCGGGGCGTAGAAGCGCTTCGCCATGTAATGCAGCGCCTTCCAGCGGTAGAGCGAGTTGATCGACGACCAGCTTGGCGCGGGCCAGCAGTCGTTCAACTGCCAGTAGATCGTCCCCATCGTGCGCGGCATGTTGCGCCGCCAGTGTTCGACCGCGTACTTGATCGCCATGCCCTGCAAGATTTGGCTGAGCCAGATGCCATTCTCGAAGGACGACGGCAGCCGGAACCAGTCGAGCAGGTAGTGGATGATCGTGCTGTTGCCGATGCCGCTGCGCTGGCGGTACTCCATCATGTAGCTGGTGATGTTGTGATCTTCCGGCTCGATGAACGGTTCGAGCGTGGCGGGTTCCGGGAACGATTGGAATCCGAACTCGCTGACGAAGCGGTCGAAACGGGTGCGATACCACTCGAACGGCTCGCGCCGATGCCAGACGTGCCACAGATGCGTATCGCCGCTGTCAGGATTCATCAAGTCGGCGCGGTCGCCGACCGGCGTGTGCGGGCTGCTGGGCCAGTACGGGCGGTCGGGGTCTTCGGCTCCGACGACATCCTTGAGCAGCACGTCGAACAGCCTGCCGTAATCCGCCCAGCTCATCGTCTTCGCCGTCCATTCGGCGGCGACCAAGCCCTGCTCCAGCTCGTTGTTGCCGCACCACAGCGCCAGGCTGGGATGATGGCGCAGCCGCCGGACGTTGTCCTCCGCCTCGACGCGAACGTTCGCCAGAAAAGCATCGTCAAACGCGGGATACGTGCCGCAGGCGAACATGAAATCCTGCCAGATGGCGATCCCGTACTGGTCGCACAGATCGTAAAACGCGTCCTGCTCGTAGACTCCCCCGCCCCACACGCGCAGCATGTTCATGTGCGCGGCAGCCGCGTCGCGGATCAGGGTCGTGTAGTTGTCCGCAGTCAGGCGCGGCACGAACGTGTCGGCGGGAATCCAGTTGGCGCCTTTGGCGAAGAAGGGCACGCCGTTGATGGCGAAGTAGAACGACTCGCCCCACTGGTCGGCGTGGCGTTCGAGCGTCAGCGTGCGCAGCCCGATGCGCTTGCTCTGCTCGTCGAGGACGGCGTCGTCCGCGCCGACGAGCTGCACCTGCATCTCGTAGAGCGGCTGCTCGCCCAGCCCGTTGATCCACCACAGCTTCGGCTGGGAGATCGTCATCCGCGCGCTGGCTTGATCCCCGCTGACGGGCTGCTCAACCGACGCGACGGTCTCGCCATCGTAGCGAACCTCAATCCGCACGGCGAGCGCCTGCGCCGCCGGGTTCTCCACCCGGATTTGCACATTCAGGGCGACTTCGCCGCTGGCGTGCTGCTGGCGAATCGCCACGTCCGCGAGCCGCGCCGTGTAGGCGATCAGCTCAATGTCGCGCCAGATGCCGCTGGTCGTCAGCTTGGGACCCCAGTCCCAGCCAAAGTTGCACGGCTCCTTGCGCAGCCACGCGCCGCTGTTGACGCGGTCTGAACCCAGCCAGGCGGGCAATACGCCGCGCTCGCGCTCGCACGCCCGCAGGAACGGCATCGGCGCGTCGAAGCAAATCGTGAGGACGTTCTCGCCTGTTTTGAGCTGCGGTTTCACGTCGAACAGCCAGGTGCGGTACATGTTGTCGGCTTTGCCGACGGGGATGCCGTTGACTTCGACCGTCGCCAGCGTGTCCAAGCCGAAGCAGCGCAGCATGACCCGCTCGTGAGCGAGAAATGCGCCGGAGACGGTGAAACGCCGCTCGTATTTCCAGTCCGTCTCGCCAATCCAGAACTGCCGGGTCTCGTTGTCCCGGTAGAAGGGGTCTTCGATCTGCCCGGCGTTCAGCAAATCCAGATGCACGCAGCCGGGCACGCGCGCCACGATGCTATTCGCCTCCTGCGCGCGGTAAAGCGTCCATTCGCCGTTCAAGCTGATCTGTTCCACGATTTCTCTCCTCAGGCTGCGCGCTCAAAGGCTGTCGCGGCGAAGCAGCAAGCGCCATTCATCGCGCGACAATCGTAAGCAAACGTCCAGGACGCGCAATCATTTTCAGCGGACGAAGATTGTGTCACTCCACTTCAAAGACGCAAAATAATGGTTGGCATGGTGCGGGCGCAAAAAACCCGGCGAGCGCGTCGCCGGGTCGGAATTCTCATCGACTGAATTGGAGTGCAGCGTGAGGCTTATGATACGGGCGTCTCCGCCCAGACATCGCTCGGCTCCTCCGCCTCGGCGACTTCCTGCGCAGTTTCCTCCTCGCCGCGACGATGAATCTGGTAAGGGACGGTGGTCACGACCACCCGCTCCATGCCGCTCAGCGCCAGGTTGAAGATGAAGGCGCTGTTCTGGTGGAGCGCCTGCGTCCAGAAGCTGTTCATGACAAGCTGCCCCATGATGACGTGGACGAAGCAGCCGGGCAGCTCGCGCTGAAGCGTTTCGATGTAATCCTTGATCGGCTCGACCAGCATCCGGTACGGCGAGTCGAGCATGACGAGTTCGCCTTCGCCGATGCGCTCCTGCCACTTCTGCCTGACGAGTTCCGCCTTTTCGGGATGAATCGCCACGTGAATCGCCTGCCAGGGGTGGTCGAGCGACTTGGCGAAGTCGACCATGCGCACCGTCTCGGCGTGAACGTCGTCGACCAGAATCAGGGTGCGCACCGGGTGCTTCTGAAGCTCCGGGCGCTTGCCGCGCAGGCTCAGGCTGTGGGCGACATCCTTGTAGTGATGGTGGATGCGGAAGAAGATGAACACGAGCGTCGGGATCAGGATCACCACGATCCACGCGCCGCTGACGAACTTGGTGACGGCGAAGATCAGCAGCACGATGAAGGTGCAGAACGCCCCGATGGCGCTGATGGCGACGTGCCGTTTCCAGTGGGGATCGTATTCCAACTCCGTTTCCAAGCCGTGAATCTTCTCGCCGGGCTTGAGCTTGCTGATCTTTCGCAGGCGGACGACCATGCCCGTCTGCGAAATGGTGAAGCTCAGGAAGACGCCGATGGCGTAGAGCGGGATCAGCGCGGTCGTGTTCGCACCTGCGAGAATCACCAGCGCGGAGGCGGCAATCGCCAGCACGACGATCCCCCAGGCGAAGACCAGCCGCCCGCCGCGAAAGGTCAACTGGCGCGGCAGGAAGCCGTCACCGGCGTGCAGCGCGGCGAGCCGGGGGAAGTCGGCGTAGCTGGTATTCGCCGCCATCAGCAGGATCAGCGCCGTGCCCGCCAGCACCAGGAAGTAAATCAAAGTGCCGTCGCCGAAAATGGTGCGTCCAAGCTGCGAAATAACCGTCTCGACATCGCTGGGCTGGGCTGCGACCTGATGCGCAAGGAAGGTGATCCCCAGGAAGATCGAGATCAGGATGCTGCTCATCCAGATCAGGGTGATAGCGGCGTTGTGGCTGCGCGGCTTCTTGAAGGCGGTGATGCCGTTGGAGATCGCCTCGATGCCCGTCAGCGCAGTACAGCCGCTGGAAAACGCCCGCAGGATCAGGAAGAGCGTGAGCGGCTCCAGCACGTCGTGACTCATCGCCACCACGTTCTGCACCGTCCCCAGCGTGCCGGTGAAATAGCGGAAGAAGCCGATGCCGAGCGTCAGGAGCATCATGCCCAGGAAGAAATAGGTCGGCACGGCGAAGACGCGCCCGCTCTCCTTGACGCCGCGCAGATTGATGACGGTCATCAGGATAATGACGGCGACCGCGATCTCGACGCGGTACGGGATCAAGCCCTGAAAGCCGGACGTGATCTGCTCGACGCCCGCCGAGATGCTGACGGCGACCGTCAGGATGTAATCCGTGAGCAGCGCCGCGCCGGCGATCTGCGCGGGAAGCTCGCCGAGGTTGTCGCGCGCGACGATGTAGGCGCCGCCGCCGTTGGGATAGGCGTAAATCGTCTGGCGATACGAGAGCGTGACGATGATGAGCAGCGTCGAAATCGCAATCGCCAGCGGGATCGACAAGCCCAGCACGACGGCGCTGCCACCCGCCAGCGAGAGGATAATCAACATTTCCTGCGTCGCGTAGGCGGTGGACGAGAGCGCGTCCGAAGCGAATACCGCCAAGCCGATGGGTTTGCTAATTGCCTGTTCGGGAAGCGCTTTCGTCTCAAGCGGCTTGCCGATGAGCAGCCGACCCATATTGATCTTCTGCATAAATGACTGTCCCCCATTTGCGCCGGAATGGCGCAAATCCCCTGTATTCAGAGTCCGGCGCAGTGAACACATCGCTTATCCGACCGTGAATCACCGCGCCGCGAACGAAGAAAGTATGTTAGCAGAAGTGCCCTCAAGGGCGTGTCAAGGATTCGGCGATCCCCATCAAGAAAGTATCAAGACGGTGCTGAAGGAAGCGATGCCGGTCGTTTATGCTGTTTTCCGAATCGGGGTGGAGATCGGAGTTGTAAGAGCGGGTTGAAAACGAGTGATGCTAGTTTTCTGACCTCACCCCGCTGCGCCGTGAACCAGGGTTCACCCGCTTAGCTTCCCCTCTCCACGCTGTGGCTGAGGGGATTGAAGGGTGAGGCTTTAGTGAGGATTCATCCAGTAGCTCTATTGGTCGGAAACCTGCCCCTTCCTCTGCGTGTCAAGAAACGATACAAATTCTTGATGCGGGCAGCCTGATTAGAGTTCGCGCTTGAAAATCTTGATCAGCTTGGCGAAGTCGATGTTGCCGCCGGAGACGATGCAGACGACCTTGCCGCTCCCCGCTTTGCCCGCCAGCGCCGCCGCGACCGGAGTCGCGCCCGCGCCCTCCGCGATCACGCGGTTGCGCTCCGCCAGCAGGCGCACGGCGTCCGCCACCTGCGCCAGCGACATCACCAGCGAGCCGTCGAGCAGTTCGCGCACGCGATCCCACATGTCCGGCAAAACGCTGCTGCTGCCGATGCCGTCGACAAAGCTCGCCTGATAATCGATCTCGGTGATCGCGCCCGCCGCCAGCGCCGCCGCGAACGGCGCTGCGCCCTCGACCTCGCAGGCGTAGACTTTCGTGTCCGGCTTGAGCGCCTTGACCGCCGAGGCGATGCCGCTGCTTAAGCCGCCGCCGCCGTAAGGCACGACGATGGCGTCCACATCCGGCAAATCTTCGAGGATTTCCAGCCCAATCGTGCCGTTGCCCGCCATCACCGCCGGATCGCTGACCGGGTGGACGAACAGCCCCTCCAAGCCGGGGAACTGGTGCGTGACGACTACCTGCCACCACTCGTCAAACGTCACCTTGATGATCCTGCCGCCCAGCCGCGTGATCGCCGCCAGCTTGGTCTCCGGCGCGTGATCCGGCACGACGACGGTACAGGGAATGCCGAGCCGCCGCGCATTCCAGGCGACGCCCTGCGCCATGTTGCCCGCGCTGGCGGTGTAGACGCCTTTCGCCAGTTGCGTCGGGCTGGCGAGCGCGATGGCGTTGCGCGCGCCGCGCAGCTTGAACGAGCCAATCGGCTGCAAGTTCTCCAGCTTGAGGTAAATCTCGGCGGGCGCGTCGTCCACGTACAGGCGCACCAGCGGCGTATGAATGACCGCATCGGCGATGCGCTCGCGGGCTGCGCGGATGTCTTCGAGCGGGATAGCGTTAATCATCATGGCGTACTCCTCCCAGTTCGACGGCAGTCCCCGCGCCGACGGCAACGGCTTTCTGATAGACATGGTTGGCTGCCGCCAAATCTTCAATCGCCAGCCCCAGCGACTTGAACAGCGTGATTTCGTCAGGCGATTCGCGCCCCGGCGTCTCGCCGAGCAGCAGCGCGCCGATCTCGCCGCGAATGTGGTCGTCGCTGATCGCGCCCTCCTGCTTCGGGAACAGGAAATCGCCCGCCTCGTTGACCGTCGACTCGCGCCGATCCACGAACAGCTTCGACCGGACGACCGCCGCCGTGTCCAGCTCGCGGGCGAAGGGTACGCTCGATCCGACGGCGTTGACGTGCGCGCCGGGCGCGATCCACTCGCCCAGCAGGATCGGCTGCGGCGCGGCGGTGGTCGTGCAGATAATGTCCGCGCCGGCGACGGCTGCCTGCGCCGTCTCGGCTGGCTCGATCTGGATGGCGCAGCGCCGGGACTCGCGCTCGGCGAAGCGCTGCGTGTGGTCAGGATTGCGGCTCCAGACGCGCACGCGATCAATCGCCGGGCGCGCCTGAAGCATCGCCGCGAGGTGCGACTTCGCCTGCACGCCGCTGCCCAGAATCGCCAGATCGTGCGCGTCTTCGCGCGCCAGCAAGCGCGTGGCGACGCCGCTGACCGCCGCCGTGCGAATAGCGGTGACTTCGCTGGCGTCGATCACGGCGAGCAGCCGCCCGTGCTCCGTCTCGAACAGCAGCACCGCGCCCTGATGCGAATCGTACTCCGTGCCGTGATTGCCGGGGAAGACGCTGACGACCTTCAAGCCCATCGCCCGGATGTCGCCGAGATAGCTCGGCATCATCCCCAGCGCGCCGACTTTCTCCGGCAGCCACATGACGGGGCGCAGCGGCAAAATCGCCTCGCCGCGCGCCAGCGTCCTGAGCGCCTTCGCCATCACGTCCATGCACTCGCTCATCGGCAAGAGCTGCCGCACTTCATTCTGATTGACGATCAAAATCTGCATAAAAACCCTCGCAGATACTCCGTAGGGGCACGGCGCGCCGTGCCCCTACGAACAATTGCTATCCATTCAGAAATTCGGAAATAAGCCAGCCAGCTCGTCGCGTTCGTCCGCCGTCAACTGAAGCGACAGCGCCTCGCGCACCGGGTCGAGGTGAGCGGGCTTGCGCGGTCCGATGATCGGCGCGGTCACCAGCGGATTGCTCATCAGCCACGCCAGCGCTAAGCCGCTCATGCTGACGCTGCGCCGCTCGGCTTCCGCTTTGAACTGCGCCAGCCCCTGAAAAGTCGCGTCGTTGAGAAAGCGCCGATACGGCTCCGGGCGCAGGGTCATGCGCGAGCCTGCCGGGAAATCGGCGGCGGACTGGTACTTGCCGGTCAGCCAGCCGCCCGCCAGCGGACTGAAGGGTGTGTAGCCCAACCCCTGATCGGCGCACAGCGGCAGGATGGCGCTCTCGTCGCCGCGCTCCAGCAGGCTGTAGGAATTCTGCGCCCACTCGAAGCGGTGCAGGTTGTACTTGTCGCTGATCCAGAGGGCTTTCGCCATCAGCCAGCCGGGCATGTTGGACGCGCCGATGTAATGCACCATCCCCTGATGGATCAGGTCGTCGAGCGCGCGCAGGGTTTCCTCCAGCGGCGTTTCCGGGTCGGGTTCGTGGATCAGATACATATCCAGATGATCGACGCCGAGCCGACGCAGGCTGGCTTCGACCTCGCGGAAGATATGCCGCCGCGACAGCCCGCGATCATTGACGCCCTCGCCGACCGGATTGAAGACTTTGGAGCTGACGATGATCTGGTCGCGGACGGCGGCGTCCTGCGACTTTAGCCAGTGACCGATGTAGGTCTCGCTGCGCCCGCCGCCGTAAGCGTCCGCCGTGTCGAAGAAGTTGATGCCCAGCTCCCAGGCGGCATCCATCAACTGGAAGGCTTCTTCTTCCGTCTCGCCTTTGCCGAAGAAGGCGGGCGCGCTGCCGATGCCGCCGAAGTTGCCGCAGCCCAAGCCGACCACCGAGACCTTCAAGCCTGTGCGCCCCAGGCGGGTATAACGCATCGATTCATGCCTTTGCCTGCGAATGAGGCGGAGAGTATAGCCTACGCCCGGCAAATGCACAGCGAACGCGCACCTGTGAATTCCTTCCCAAATTGGACAATTACGGCGGCTTAACGTTACACTGTTCGCCCACCACGCTTTGGGCAGGGGAAAAGTGAATAATGGCAGCGACTCAAGAAGACTTGAAGCAGAATGTCGAATCCCACGACGGCATCACGACGATTCGCGGCAGCGAGACGCATCGCGGCTGGAACGGCATTACCTATAAAACGGGCATGTCGGCGAAGAACGTCGGCTCGAAGGCGCTCTCGATCAACGTGGCGACCATCCCGCCGGGCGGCGTCGCCGGGGCGCACATCCACGTCGATTTCGAGGTCATGCTCTACATCGTGGAAGGACACGTCCGCCACGAATTCGGTCCCGGTCTGAAGAACGTGCTGGAAAATCAGGCGGGCGACTTCATCTTCATCGAACCCGGCGTTCCGCACGAAGTCTACAACATGAGCGATACCGAGCCGGTCGTCGCCTTCGTGGCGCGCTCCAGCGCCGACGAGTGGGACAAGATCATCCCGTATGACCGCAACAGCGAGGGTTGAACCTCAGGGCGTTGATTATCTGCAATGGGTCTAATCTTTCGAGAGCGTAGTAAAAGAGGGAGAAACGGATGTCAGCTTCACGCAAAACCCCCATCGTTCTACTGTTACTGGCGCTCGTGCTGGTCGCGCTCAACAGCGTGGCATTCGCGCAAGACAGCGTGCCGACCGTAGCGATCAAGATCGGCGTGATGGGTCCATTCACGGGTCCCGCAGCCTCGATTGGCACGGAGCAACTGAACTGGGCGAAGCTCGCGGTCGAGGATTTCAACAGCGCGACGGGATGGAATGTCGAACTGGTGGAAGGCGACACCGAGCTTGACCCTGCCAAAGCCGTGACGGTCGCCGAGTCGCTAATCGCCGATGCCGACGTGTACGGTGTGGTCGGTCCGGCGGGCAGCCAGGAAGTGGAAGCCGTCGAGCAGCAGTTCAAGGACGCGCGGCTGGTGCAGGTCGGCAGCTCGGCGACCCGTCCTTCGCTGACGACGACCGGCTTCGACACCTTCTTCCGCGTCGTGCCCAACGACAATTATCAGGGTCCGACGGACGGCAATTTCATCTACAACCAACTGGGCGTGACCTCCCTGTTCGTGATCGACGACCAGACTTCGTACTCGACCGGGCTGGCAGACCTGGCGACCGACACGTTTGAAGCGGACGGCGGCGCGATTGCCGGGCGCGAATCGGTGACGCAGGACGACCAGGATTTCTCGGCGCTGGTGACCAAGATCGGCGCGTCGGGCGCGGGCGCGGTCTTCTTCCCCGGTCAGATCGCCTCACAGGGCGCGCTGCTGGCGAAGCAGATGCAGGAGCAGGGCGTGAGCGCGATTCTGGTCGGCGCGGACGGCTTCCAGTCGACTGACGACTTCATCGCAGGCGCGGCGGGCGCGACCGAAGGCGCTTACGTCTCGTCGTTCGCCCCGGACATTCACAGCCTGGAGTCGTCGGCGGATGTCGTGCAGCGCTACACCGACGAATACGGCTCGTTCGGCACGTTCGGTCCGCCGACTTACGCCGCCGCGCAGGTCATTCTGGAAGCGATCCAGCGGGCGTATACGAGCGGCGACCTGAGCCGCGAATCGGTGCTCGCGGAAATCGCCAACACGGACATTCCCATGAGCGTGATGGGCACGCCGCTGGCGTTCGACGAGAACGGCGACGTGCTGAACGGCTCGTCGTACATCTTCCAGGTGCAGGGCGACAGCTTCGTCTACGTGCCGGTCGTGAGCGAGCCTATGGCGACGGAAGAAGCCGGGTCGTAAAAAGCTGGTGTATTTGAGGGTTCAATCGTGGCAAAGCGATCTGCTCATGCCTCACGAGCTTGGCTGATATTGATTGACCGGGCGAAAAAACGCCAAACCCTGACCTACGGAATGTTGCACGACTCGATGGGCAGCGGTGCGCCGCTGCCCTGGTATTTAGGTTCGATCCTTGAATACATCTTGCGATACTGCAAAGTTAAAGGGCTGCCACGACTAGACCTGATCGTTGTCAGTAAGTCTACAGGTATGCCGGGCACGTGGAGTGGCAAAGGCGAACTTGACCTTTCGCGGGAATATGGAACTGTCTTTGACTACGATTGGAAGGGCATCGCTCCACCAACGGCAGAGGAACTCGAAAAGGTCTTTGCGGCATACAAGCCGGACTGACTTTATAGGTTTGCCTAACCCACGAATGGCTTTGGTATTGACCTCACCCCTGTTTCGCTACGCTCAACTTCCCCTCTCCACGTTGTGGAGAGGGGATTGAGGGGTAAGGTTCTGAGAGAAAGAAGGTGCTGAAACTCCGCCGATATGGACATCTTTTTCGCAACGCTGCCCCAACAACTGATCAACGGCTTGACGCTGGGCGCGGTCTACGCCCTGATCGCGCTGGGCTACTCGATGGTCTACGGCGTGCTGCGCCTGCTCAACTTCGCGCACGGCGACGTGTACATGGTCGGCGCGTTCATCGGCTACGGCGTGATGGTGGCGATGATCCCCACCAGCGTGCCGGTGCTGGTGATCGCGCTGATGCTGGTGGCGGCGATGCTCGGCTGCGGCGTGCTGGGCGTGGTCATCGAGCAGTTCGCCTACCGCCCGCTGCGCAACGCGCCGCGCATCGCCCCGCTGATCAGCGCGCTGGGCGTGTCGTTCTTCATCGAAAACGCCGTCCAACTGACGCTGACGGCGCAGTACCGCAACTACCAGACCGAGAAGCTGATCCCGCCGAGTCTGGGGATTCAACTGGGCAGCGCGCGGCTGTCCGCCACGCGCGCGCTGGTGATCGTCTCGGCGGTCGTCCTGATGATCGTGCTGCAATATCTGGTGCGCAACACGCGGCTGGGCAAAGCCATGCGCGCCGTCTCGATTGACCGCGAGGCAGCGGCGATGATGGGCGTCAACGTCGATCAGGTGATCGTGTTCACGTTCTTCGTCGGCAGCGCGCTGGCGGGCGCGGGGGGCGTGCTGACGGGGCTGGTCTTCACGCGCATCTGGCATTTCATGGGCTTCACCGCCGGGCTGAAAGGCTTCACGGCGGCGGTGCTGGGCGGCATCGGCAACATCCCCGGCGCGATGATCGGCGGCTTCGTGCTCGGTCTGGTCGAGACGTTCGCCGTCGGCTTCATCTCGTCCACCTACAAAGACGTGGTCGCGTTCGCCGTGCTGGTGGTCGTGCTGCTGATCCGCCCGCAGGGGCTGCTGGGCGCGCGCATCGCGCAGAAGGTCTAGCCGATGTCCGAGGAAAAGATCGGAGTCGACCAGTGGGTGGAGCAGTACCAGCAGCGCGTGACGCGCAAGACCGGGCTAGCGGGGCTGCTCGACCCGATCAGCAGGCGGCTGCCCTTCTGGGGCTGGCTGATCGTGATGGTGGTGATCGGCTTCACGCTGCCGCTGCTGACGAGCAACGCCTTCGCCATCCGTATCGCCGGGAACGTGGCGCTGCTGGGCACGCTGGCGCTGGGCTTGAACGTGGTCGTCGGCTACGCGGGCTTGCTCGACCTGGGCTTCGTCGCCTTCTACGGCATCGGCGCGTATGCCTACGCTTACCTGTCGTCCGACTTCACGGGCGTTCACCTGCCGACGTGGGAAACGCTGATCCTGATCACGCTGGTGTCGGGGCTGTTCGGCTTGCTGCTCGGCTTGCCGTCGCTGCGGCTGATCGGCGACTACCTCGCCATCGTCACGCTGGGCTTCGGCTTGATCTTCGTGCAGCTGATGACCAGCCTGACGCGCGTCTCGCTGCCGGGGCTGGACAAGCCAATTGACCTGACGGGCGGTCCCAACGGGATCGTCAACCTCGACCCGCTGCGCTTCTTCGGCTTCACCGCCTCGTCGGTCAGCGAGTATTACTATATTTTGCTGATCCTGCTCGCCGTGATCATGCTGGTGATTTATCACCTGTACAAGTCGCGCGTCGGGCGGGCGTGGACGGCGCTGCGCGAGGACGAACTCGCCGCCGAAGCGATGGGAATGCCCACGCGCCGCCTGAAGGTGCAGGCGTTCGCCACCGGCGCGGCGATTGCCGGGCTGTGCGGCGGCATCTTCGCGGCGTGGCAGGGGTCAGTCTTTCCGGGCAACTTCGATACCGCGCTGCTGATCACGGTCTACGCCATCATCGTGCTGGGCGGACTGGGCAGCCTGCCGGGCGTGCTGCTGGGCGCGCTGATCATCGTCGCCGTGCCGGACATCCTGCGCAACGCCGATTTAGCGGGCAAGCTGTTCTACGCCGGGGCGCTGCTGACGCTGTTCGGCATCCTCAAGCCGCGCTGGCAGACGCCCGCCCTGCTGGTCGCGCTGTTCGTGTTCGGCGTGGTCGTGCGCGCGCTGCTGCTGGCTGCCGCGCCGGACGCCTTCGCGCCGCTGGAAGCGACCGGCTCGGCGTTGAGCGACGCCATACGCGGCTGGCTGGTCGCGCCAAGTGACGCGGTGCAGGCGGGCAACCTCGCCTTCGGGCTGTTGATCGTGCTGGTGCTGGCGGTCAGCCGCATCAAGCAGACGGTCGCGCGCTTCGTCGTGCTGATCCCGACGCTGTACCTGCTGGTGTTCGTCTGGGAGACGCGGCTCTCGCAGGAGCCGAGCATCACGCGGCTGATTTTCGTGGGCGTGCTGCTGATCGTGCTGATGATCTACCGTCCCAACGGCTTGCTCGGTCAGCGGCGCGTGGAAGTGATCTGACACCATGCGACTGCTGGAGATCGACCACGTATCCAAGCATTTCGGCGGCTTGCAGGTCGTCAACGACCTGTCGCTGGGCGTCGAGCGAGGCGAGATCGTCAGCCTGATCGGTCCCAACGGCGCGGGAAAGACGACCGTGCTCAACCTGATCACCGGGCTGTACCAGCCGGACAAGAGGCGAGATTCGCTTCAACGGGCAGTCGCTTGCCGGACTGGAGATGTACCGGATCACGCGGCTGGGGATCGCGCGCACCTTCCAGAGCCTGCGCCTGTTCCTGAACATGAGCGTGCTGGAAAACGTGATGAGCGCCGCCTTCGGGCGCAGCCACGCCAACTGGTTTCAGGTGATCCTGCGGACGCCGGGCTTCCGGCGCGAGGAAGCCCAGATTCGCCAGCTTGCCGAGCAGAAGCTGGCGTTCTTCGGCGAGCGGCTGATCGGCTATCGCCACGACCAGCCCGCCTACAGCCTGTCTTACGCCAACCGCCGCCGTCTGGAGATCGCCCGCGCGATGATGACCGAGCCGAAGCTGCTGCTGCTCGACGAACCCGCCGCCGGGATGAACCCCAACGAGACGGGCGAAGTCACCGAACTGATCGGCAAGCTGCGCGACGAACTCGGACTGACGATCATCCTGATCGAGCACGACATGAGCGTGGTCGGCGGCATCTCCGACCGCGTGGTCGCGCTGGATCACGGCGAGAAGATCGCCGAGGGGACGTTCGACGCGGTCGCCACCGATCCGCTGGTGATCGAGGCGTATCTCGGTCACAACGCGCAGCAGAGGCGAAAATGAAAAACTTGCCCCTCACCCCGCGTGAACGCGCGAACGAGAGTTCGCCCAGTTCACGTTCCCCCTCTCCCACGCAAGCGGGGCGAGGGGAGAACAACGGATCGCCCATCCTGCGGCTGAAGGACGTGAACACTTACTACGGGGTGATCCACATCCTGCAAAACGTCAGTCTGGAGGTGTATCCGGGCGAGCTGGTGTGCTTGCTAGGGCGGCAATGCGTCGGGCAAATCGACCACGCTCAAGACGATCCTCGGCATCGTCAAACCCGCCAGCGGGATTGTGGAATTCGACGGCGTTCCGGTGCAAAATACCACGACCAGCTACCGCGTCGAACACGGCATGGCGGTCGTGCCGGAGAACCGGCGCATTTTCGGCGCGCTGAGCGTGCAGGAGAACCTGGAGATGGGCGCCTACCTGCGCCGCGACCGCGACGGCATCCGCGCGGATTTCGAGCGGCTGCTGGGGCTGTTCCCGCGCCTGAAGGAGCGCCTGCGCCAGCCGGGCGGCACGCTGAGCGGCGGCGAGCAGCAAATGCTGGCGATGGCGCGCGCGCTGATGTCGCGCCCGAAGCTGCTGCTGATGGACGAGCCGTCGATGGGGCTGGCGCCGCTGCTGGTCGAGCAGAATTTCGAGATCATCCAGCAGGTGAACCAGCAGGGCGTGACCGTGTTCATGGTCGAGCAGAACGCCAACATGGCGCTGTCGATTGCGACGCGCGGCTACGTCGTCCAGACCGGGCGCATCGTCCTGACCGACAGCGCCGCCAACCTGCTCGACAACGAGCAGCTTCGCAAGGCGTATCTGGGAAGGTAAAGTGCTGAGTTAAAGGTTAAAAGTAAGGAAAGTTAAAAGTGATGGCGTAAAAGCCACTTTCAACTTTTAACCTTTAACTTCTAACTACTTTCCACCCAGCATTAAAAGGGATTGATCATGGACATTCGCAACCATTTTCCAATCTTCAAGGATTACATCTACCTGAATAGCTGCTCGCAGGGGGCACTCTCGAACGAGGTGCGCCAGTCCTACGCCGACTACCTGCACGACTGGGACGAACGCGGATCGCCGTGGGAATACTGGGTCGAGCGGCAGGAAGCCGCCCGCAGCGCCTTCGCCGGGCTGATCAACGCCGAAGCGTCGGAAATCGCCGTCACGACCTCGGTCTCCGCCGGAGTGAGCGCGCTCGCCAGCGCCTTCGACTTCACGGGCGAGCGCAACAAGGTCGTCGTCAGCGATTTCGAATTCCCGACCGTCTCGCAAATCTGGCACGCGCAGGAAGCACGCGGCGCGCAGGTCGTCCACGTGCCCGCCGCCGGGAACAGCATCCCGCTGCAATACTTCGCGGACGCCATCGACGAGCGCACCGCCGTCGTGTCGATCACGCACGTCTGCTTCCGCAACGGCGCGAAGCTGGACATCCCGGCGATTGTCGAGCTGGCGCACGCCAAAGGCGCGCGGGTGCTGGTCGACAGCTATCAGGCGCTGGGCACGATGCCGATTGACGTGAAGCAGCTCAACGTGGACTTTCTGGTCGGCGGCGTGTTGAAATATCTGCTGGCGTCGGCGGGGCTGGCGTATCTGTACGTCAAGAAAGAGTTGATCGACGGCTTGACGCCGACGGTGGGCGGCTGGTTCACGCAGGCGAATATCTTCGCTATGGACATCTACCACAACGCGCCCTCGCCCACCGCCCGCCGCTTCGAATCCGGCACGCCGCCCGTGCCCAACACCTACGCGGCGGTCGCCGGGATCAAGCTGGTGCAGTCGGTCGGGCTGGCGGCGATTGAGCGGCACGTCGGCGAACTGACCGGAGCGCTCAAGGAAGGCGTGATGAAGCGCGGCTTCAACCTGGTCTCGCCAGTCGATCCCGCCAAGCATGGCGCGCTGATCACGGTGCGCTCGCACAAGGTCGATCTGCTGGTCAAGTGGCTGGAGCGCGACGGCATCATCACGTCGAGCCGCGACGACAACCTGCGCATTTCGCCACACTTCTACAACGACCAGCACGACATCGACTGCCTGATCGACGGGCTGACCAAGTACCACGACCTGCTGGTCTAGCGCCAACATGGCAGATGACTTCTACTGCGACGAGGTGCTGAGCGGCAAAACGCCCGTCGAGACCGTTCGGGAGACGGCGAACGTGCTGGCGTTTCAACACACGCGCCCCGCCTACCGGGTGCATATCGTCGTCATCCCGAAGCGGCACATCGCCTCGCTGCTGGCGCTGACGCCGGACGACGACGATCTGCTGCTGGAGATGTTCACGGTCATTCGAGAGATCGCCGAGCAGGTTGTGGCGGAACAGGGCGCGTGCCGCGTGATCACCAACCTCGGCGCGTATCAGGATTCGAAGCATCTCCACTGGCACGTCGTTTCAGGGGAAAGACTAACGCCGGACGCTCAAAGCATCCGGCTACAGGATCAAGCCCGCTAGAAGCGGGCTGAGCGATTACGCCCAACCAACAGCGACCAGCGTCTATCCTGTCAGTCATCGTCCGAATCCTGCATAATTTGAGCGACCAAAAACTGAACGAGGCGCAGCGTTTCGGGAAGCATCGCCGCCGGATCGGCTGAAGTCGTCGCTCCGACGACGCGCCATTCGAGCGTCTTCTCGATCAGCCCTGCCCACTGCGGGAACTGCGCCGCCGCCCAGGCTGCCGCCTGCGGCTTCGAGACAAAATCGCCTGTTCGCACCAGCCGCAGGCTGCGGCAGAGCGTCAGGATGACGTAGCCCTGAAAGCCGAGCGACGCCCTCGGCTCCAGCCAGCCGGGGGCTTGCTGGCTGAGCGCCCGCACGACGCGGACGATCTGCTCGTGCGGGATCGGCGCGACCAGCGTGCGCGGGTCCGGTCCGAAGAGCACCTCGCTTTTTTCGCGCAGCACGTACCAGTTGATCGTCCACTCGTCGTGGTGAATGGCGCGCACGTGGAACGGCTCGCCGGGGCTGGTGATGACGATGTCGTAGTCCCGCCGATCGCCCTTGAGACGATCAACCGAGGTATAGATGATTTCGATGCGGTCGTGCAGCGCGGGCTGCTCGCGCACGAGGTCGGCGTGCATCCGGGCGAGGCGCTCGAAGTCGGCGGCGTCAATGTCTGCCGAAGTCACGGCGATCAGGTCAATGTCGCTGCAGCGGGCGTCGAAATCACCCGTGACCAGCGAGCCGACGACGTAAAAGCCGACCAGCTTCGCGCCGAGCACCGCCCGTACACGGGCGAGCAGCAGCACGGGCAGCGCCCGCATCTCGGCGTCGGTCAGCATCGCGTTCAGTCCTACTGGCACGAGCGCCAGTACGCGCACCGGGCTGCCCGATCCCCTGACGATCTTGAGCGGCGCGGCGATCACAACCGCGCCGGTCGGCGGCAGTTGATCCAGGTTGCGCAGGCTCGCCAGCCCCAGCTTGCCCGCGCCGTGCATGAACGTGTGGCACGGGAACGGCGGATCGAACGTGCCCGCCTGCCCGGCGTCGGTGCCGACGGTCTCGACGCCCGCGCCGAGCACGTCGCGCTCACGGGCGAGAAACTGCACGCAGTCCTTGTGCCAGCCGGGCGAATGGGGTCCATCCGCTTTGACGTTGAGGAAGGCGTCGCGCCCTTCGCGCTTCGACCAACCGGTGCGCAGCAAGACCCACGAGCCAGGCTGAATTTTGCCGTGCTCGCCTTCCCACGCCAGCACGTGCTCGCGCGTAAGCAGGAAATCCTCGTAGAGCGCGACTTCTTTGGTCACGTCGATCACGCAGGCGGGTCCAACGAACTGGCGCACGGGGATGGTGTCGGTGCTGTTGTTGGCGTGATCCTTGCCCGTGATCCAGTGGATGGGCGCGTCGAAGTGGGTGCCGGTGTGCTCGCCCAGGTGGATGATATTCCAGTACCAGGCGGGTCCCCGGTCGTCGTAGGACGAGATCGTCTCGCGGGTGAAACCGGGCGACTGGGCGAACTGCGGCGGCAGGTCGATGACGACCGTCTCTTCGCCGAGCGGCTGCGACAGATCGACCACTTTGATGCGACCGCTGTTCAATTCCTCGACCAGCAGCGATAAAACGGTCACTTTTGCGGGCATAAAAAACTCCTAAAAAAGATCGTTGAAATAAAGTCGAAAGTTCAAAGCAGCCGATTATCTCACCGCGTCAGGAAGCGGGATCGACGCGCTGCTCGGTCTGCCAGTCGATCTGGTTGGTGGCGGTGTCGATCTGCCCCGCGACCAGCGCGCAGGGCATCCCGCTCTCGTCGAGAAACGCCGCTACCTGCGCGACGGTGTCGTCCAGCGGCTTGCGCATCCCGGCTTTGGCAGCGCGGCAGTCGTCGTGGTGCAGCACGGCTGCCAGCGTGATCTCGCCGCCCGACTGCCGGACAAGCTGAACGGTGTTTCTGAAACTGCTGCCCATATTGCCGCCGATTTCGTTGACGATGAAGACCTGATCGCAGGGCAAGCCTAGCTGAGCAACCCTACTGCGAATCTGCGTCCGCAAAAGCGTATGATCAAGGCGATCATCGACGCAGACTTGAGCCAATGCGACTTGCATGTATCGCTATTCTCCTTATGAATTGGACATCTTCTTACGCTCGCGGATGCAGCGCTCGAACTGGAAGGCGTTCTCCGGCAGCTTCAAATCCATGCCGAAGTGATCAGGTCCAACGGCTTCGACTTTCGCCACGATCACGCTCAACTCGTCGCGCTCGAAGGCGTCCGCCACCGCGCCGACGAAGTCCATCGGCGTCGCCGCCGAGGCGACGTTGGGCACGCCCGCCCCGCGCGCAATCGCGGCGAGGTCGGTGATGCCGGAAGTCGTGTGCGAGGCGAAGCCGCCCGTCGAGAGCAGGCTGCCGTTGTCGAAGACGATGTGCGTCAGGTTCTTCGGCTGGTAGCGCGCCATCGTCGTCAGCGTGCCCAGGTTCATCAGCAGCGAGCCATCGCCGTCGAGGACGACGATTTTTTCGTCCGGCAGGTTGAGCGCCAAGCCCATGCCAATCGAGGACGCCAAGCCCATCGCGTGCTGCAAATAGAAAAAGTTGGCGCAGTGACCGAGGTCGTAGAGTTCCTGCGCGCACGCGCCCATGATGGTCACGACCAGCTTGTCCTGCAATTCCGGGTAGATGGCTTCGATGCACTTGGCGCGCTTCATGGTCAGTCCTCCATCAAATCGCGGGAGAGCAGCAGCGCCACCGGCGAGAGCGAACTCTGCGAGTAGGTGTACGCCTGCTTGATCTGCTTGGCGACCTTCGCCGGGTCGCGGGCGTAGTCGAAGGGGATGCCGAGCGCGCGCAGCACCGGCTCGGTGACGATGCCGCCCTGCGTGTGCCAGGGATACGGCTCGCCCATGTGCCCGCGATGCGCGATCAACATGCACAGCGGCACGCGGTAGAGCATGGAAAGCGAGACGATACCGTTGATCGCCGCCAGAAAGCCGTGATTCTGCATCAGCAGCAGGTTGGGCTGCCCGGCGAAGTGCGCACCGACGGCAATGCCGATGGCTTCTTCCTCTTTGGCGACTTCGATCAGACGCATGTCGGGGTCGTCTTCCGCCATTTGCAGCAGATAGACCAGCCACGTCTCCGGCAGCGCCGAAATGAAGCGGATACCCGCGTCTTTAATGCCCTGGTACAACGCCTTGGAGTTGTCCAGCGAAACGGTCATGCGATTGATCCTGCGGCAGAAGATTTATGCGGTTAGTGTAAATCGGCACGAGGCGTGCGTCAAGCGAAGCGGCGACGCCCTGCCTGGCCTACGAGCGGCGACTGCGCAGGGGAAAGCTCTCGTGAGTACGATCTTCTGCGCTGCGAACGAATGGTTAAATAAAACAAACCCTTGTAAAATTGAGTAAGAGTTGTCTGGCGGGAAATGACCTCGCCGGGCTGCGTCTACCGGGTTCTAAGGGGGAATCCACATGAGACAAAAATACTTTCGAGTCCTCTTCTTACTTCTCGCCGTTGGGATCGCTATGGGGATGCTCGGTCTGTCCGCCGCGCCCGCCTCCGCACAGGCGTGTACTCCACGCACGGACTGGGCGACTTACCGCGTCGCCCCCGGTGATACGCTGTTCCGCATCGCCGTTCGCTACAATCTGACGACCACTACGCTGGCAAGCGCGAACTGCATCACCAACATCAACCTGATTTACGTCGGGCAAATCCTGCGCGTGCCCACCGACACCAGCGGGATCATCACAGGCTTGTACAACATTGGCGTGACCTTCCAGCAGTTCGAGAAAGGCTTCATGATCTGGCGACCCGATTCGGGCGACATCTGGGTCTACGTCGGGCAGACGGGCGGAAAGGTGTGGCATTTCCTGTCCACCGCTTACGGGCGGCTGCCGGATAACCCGGTGCAGCTCGTCACGCCTTCGGGGAAAGTCCGCCCGATCCTGGGCTTCGGGAAAGTGTGGGGGAACTACGCCTACGTGCGCAACGCGCTCGGCTGGGCGACCGCGCACGAACTCGTCTACATCTCGGAGTACCGCCCGGTCACGACCAGCCAGTTCTATTTCACGCTGCCAGACGGGCACACCGTTCTGAGCAATTACAACCTGACCTGGTCGATCTACACGGGCAACCCGCCGCCCGCTCCGCCCGCGCCGACCGCGCCGCCAACTTCAACCTCGGTGACAACCAGCGCCGCCTACCAGCTTTTCGAGAACGGCTTCCTGATCTGGCGCGCGGACACGGGGCGCATCGACGCCTTCACCAAAGACTACTCGGTCGGCTTCGACCTGAACCAGTATGCCTACCTGCCCGATAACCCGGTGACCGACGTACCACCGCCCAATCGGGTCAAGCCGATGTTCGGCTTTGGCAAAGTCTGGGGGAACGACACCGCGCTGCGCAACGCGCTCGGCTGGGCGCTGGGATTCGAGCAAGCCTATCAGGCGACGTTCGTGACCGCCGCGAACAGCTACGTGTCGTGCGTCAACCTGCCCGATGGGCATTTCGTCTCTTATCCGCACTTCGTCCAGCCGCGCAACTGGGTGTGGCAGTACGAGACCAGTTGCAGCGGGTGATTTCGTGACGTAATTTGCCGTCGCAGGGGCACGGCGCGCCGTGCCCCTACCCCAACCCGCGCGAAGGGCGCAGCGCGCTGCGCCCCTACAAAACCCCTCTCGTTTCCCGCAGCAGTATTCAGGACTCGCTCACAAACGGCAGCAGCACGTCAACCAGTTCCTGCGGGCGGTGCCAGGGGATGTCGTGGATCGACTCGTCCATCCAGATCACCCGCGCCTGCGGGATGAGGCGCTCGGCTTCGTCGGTCGCCGCCTGAACGTCCGCGTCGGGGGCTTCGCCGGGAGCGACCGCGTTGACGATCAGCAGCGGGCAGCGGACGCGCGCGAAGTAATCCGCCGGGCGCATTTCCCACAGCGCGCGGGCGATCTTCATGTGGTTGTCAAAGCTCAGGTGCGCGTGAACGTCGTGCGGGTCGCTGGTATCGAAGATCGACAGCGCCAGCGGCAGCAGTTCGGGGCGAAAGACCGAGCCGAGCCAGTCCACTTCGATCAGGCGCAGGATGTCGTCGCGGCTCTGCTCGACGTAGGTCGGCGGCGCCAGCTTGACCTCGGCTTCTTCCCAGGTCGGGTAGAGATCGCTCAGCGCGCGAATGCCGCCGTCGATCAGCCCGGCTTTGACGACGCGCTGCGGGTGCGCGGCGGCGTAGTAGAGCGTCGTGTACGCGCCCCACGAATGCCCGAACAGGATCGCCTTGTCCGCGTGGTAATGATCCAGCAGGCGATCCACGTCGCCCGCAATCGTCTCGAAGTCGTAGCCACCGGCGGGCTTGTCGCTCAGCCCATGCCCGCGCTGATCCGGGGCGACGACGTGGAAATGCTTCGCCAGCGGCGGCGCGATCAGGTCGAACATGTGGCTGGTCGAAGCCAAGCCGTGCAGCAGCAGCAGCAGCGGCGCGTCCAGGTCGCCCCATTCCTGAACGTGCAGCGATAGATCGCCGAGCCTGACAAACCGATCCCGAAACCCGCTCATGGATGCTCCATTGTAAGATTACCTGATCCTGTTGCCTCAAATGTACCACAGGGTTTGCAGAGTTCCTCGTGCCGTGTTACTTTCATGGCATGGTCGCTGCTCAGGCGGATTCCCGAATCGCTCAATAGTTGTGATACTCTCTACCAGTGTAGTTCCGGGGTGGCGAAGTTTATAGACGAGAGCCTCCTTTCCCGGCTGGCTCTTTTTCGTTCTGCAAAGGAGAATATCCATGTTTCCGCACAAACGGCTGTTTTTCCCTTTACTGCTCTCTCTGGCGCTGCTCGTCCTGATCGCGGTCGTCCCGGCTGCGGCGCAGGACAGCGGCGGAACGCTCAACTGGTCGATTGAAGGCGTCCCCGACCTGCCTTCGCTCGACCCCGCCAAAGCCAGTGACGCCCAGGACTTCACCGTGATCGGCTTGATCTACGGCGGGCTGGTGCGCTTTGACGGCGACCTGCACGTGATCCCTGACCTCGCGGAAAGCTGGTCGGTTTCCGACGACGGCTTGACCTACACCTTCAAGCTGGTGCCCGACGCCAAGTTCTCCGATGGCACGCCGATCACCTCGGCGGACGTGATCTGGTCGCTGGAGCACGCGCTCGACCCGAACACGGGCGGCTGGACGGGTCCCTTCTACCTGTCGAACATCAAGGGCGCGAACGAAATCGCCAACGGTGAAGCGACGACGCTTTCCGGCGCGAGCGCCCCGGATGACCAGACTCTCGTGCTGACGCTGCTTCAGCCGTCGGCTTACTTCCTCGACCAGATGACGTTCGGCTCGGCGAAGATCATCTCGAAAGCCGCCGCCGAAGCCAACCCGGATAGCTGGGCGGAGAAGCCCGTCTCCAGCGGTCCGTTCATGGTCGACCAATGGAATCACGGGCAGAACATCATCCTCGTGCCGAACCCGAACTACCCGCAGGAACCCATCGTCAGCAAGATCACGATGCCATTCATTCAGGACAGCGAAACCGCCTACCAGCTTTACCGCACCGGCGAACTGGACATCATGGGCAGCCAGCAGAACGGCGTCCCGGCGGTTCACATTCCCGAAGTGCAGTCGCTGCCCGATTTCCGCCAGACCGCTTCGTTCGCGGTGCGCTACGTCGGCTTCAACAACACCATCCCGCCGTTCGACAACGTTCACGTCCGCCGCGCCTTCGCGCTGGCGATTGACAAGGACACGCTGGCGAACGCCGTGCTCGGCGGCACCGTCGTGCCGACGGATCGCATCCTGCCCGACGGAATCCCCGGCTCGGAACTGCCGATCAAGGGGCTGCACTTCGACGCCCAAGCCGCGAAGGACGAACTGGCGCAGGCAGGCGTGACCCCCGACTCTATCGGCACGGTCAAGCTGACCTACGGCACAGAAGGCGATAACGAGCGCGTCGTCACGGTGCTTCAGTCGATGTGGCGCGACAACCTGGGCGTGGACGTACAGCTTGACCCGCTGGAACTGACGACCTTCAGCGCGCGCCTGAACGACACAGCCGAACACCCTGAAACCGGCTTGCAGGCGTACTACAGCGTGTGGGGCGCGGACTATCCCGACCCGCAAAACTTCATCTCGATGCAGCTTCACAGCAACGTGGGCAACAACAACGGGCACTACTCCAACGCTCAGTTCGACGCGCTGGTCGATCAAGCCGACGTGCTGACCGACGACCTCCAGAAGCGCCTGGAGCTTTACAATCAGGCGGAGCAGATCGCGGTCGACGAAGTCGGCTGGCTGCCACTGTTCAACCCGAAGCTGAACGTGCTGGTCAAGCCCTACGTGCAGGGCATCGTCTTCAACGGGCAAGGGCTGGTCATCCCGGACTTCTCGAAGCTGACCGGACGCACGTCGTAGCCATCGATCAACAATGAACCGCGTAGGGGCACGATATATCGTGCCCCTACCTGCAAGTCGCCACCTTGGTGAAAGCCGCACATGTCCCGAATAATCCTCAGACGCCTGATCAGCCTGCCGTTCGTCATCTTCAGCATCACCTTCGTCACGTTTCTGGTCGGCTATCTGGCTCCCGGCGACCCGATCCTCAACATGATGGGCAACCGCAGCGATCCGGCGATTTACGACCGGCTGCGCCACCTCTACGGGCTTGACCTGCCCTGGTTTACGCAGTACTGGAATTACATCTCCGGCTTGCTGCACGGCAACCTGGGCTTGTCGTTTCGCTATCAGGGGCGCCCGGTGTGGGACATGATCAGCAGCGGCGTGCCGGTCTCGTTCGAGCTGGGGTTCGTCGCGCTGAGCCTGAGCCTCGCCATCGGCGTCCCGGTGGGGCTGTGGTCGGCGCTGCGGCAGAACTCCATCTTCGACCGCGCCAGCATGAGCTTCATGCTGATCCTGTACGCCGTGCCGAGCTTCGTGCTGATCCCGGTGCTGCGCTGGATCAATTACCAATTCTACCTGAAGGGGCTGCCGTCGCTGCCCGTCGCGGGCTGGGGACGCCCCGAACACTGGATCATGCCCGTCATCGTGCTCGCCGCCGCCAGCATGGGCTACATGGCGCGCCTGACGCGCACCAGTATGCTGGAGGTGCTGCGCCAGGATTACATCCGCACCGCCATCTCGAAAGGGCTGCGCCAGAACCGCGTGCGCTGGGTTCACGCCTTCCGCAACGCCATGCTGCCGATTGTCACCGTGATCGGTCCGTCGATTGCCTTCCTCGTGACGGGCGCGTTCGTGGTCGAGAACCTGTTCACGATCCCTGGCATCGGCTTTCTTTCGGTGCAGGCGATCTCGCAGCGCGATTACCCCGTGATCCAGAGCACGACGGTGCTGCTGGCAATCGCGGTGGTCGCCATGAATCTGGTGACCGACATCCTGTACGTCGTGCTCGACCCGCGCGTCTCGCTGGAAGGCTAGCCGATGGAGCGCACGACCACGCCGCCGCAACTGCGTCCTGCTCAGCGCGAGTTCCCGCTGCAAAACCTGTGGCGTCGTTTCTCGATCAATCACCTCGCCGTCGTCAGCCTGATCGGGCTGATCGCGCTGGTGCTGACCGCCGCCTTCGGTCCGGTCGTCTATGCGCAGAGCGCGATCACCTCGGACTACACCGCAATCAACGCCATGCCCAGCGCCGCGCACCTCTTCGGCACGGACAACCTCGGACGTGACACGCTCGCCCGGCTGATGCTGGGGCTGCGCGTCTCGCTGCTGGTCGCCTTCTACGTGGAGGCACTGAACATCTTTCTGGGGGCGACGCTCGGCTTGCTGGCGGGCTACTACGGCGGCATCCTCGACATTCTGGTGACGCGCCTCGCCGACGTACTGTTCGCCTTCCCCGGTCTGCTGCTGGCGATCCTGATCGCGGCGACGTTTGGTCCCGCCGTAACGGATCAGTTCGGCGGGATCGGGCGGCTGCTGCTGGTGGCGGGGTCGCTCAGTCTGGTCAGTTGGCCCCTGATGGCGCGCTTCGTGCGCGGGCAGACGCTGGTGCTGCGCGAAGAAGATTTCGCCGTCGCCGCGCGCTCGCTGGGAGCCAGCCACCGCCGCATTATCCTGCGCCACATCCTGCCCAACGTCGCCGGGCTGATCATCGTCGGCAGCACGCTGGACATCGCCAGCGTGGTCGTCAACGAGGCGGTGCTGAGCCTGCTGGGGCTGGGCATCCAGCCGCCCGATCCGAGCATCGGCAAGATGATCACCGACGCCATCCCGTTTCTGGAAGGCAACGCCGTGCAGGTCTTCCTGCCCAGCGCTGCCCTGATGCTGATCGTGCTGGTCGTCTCGTTCCTGGGCGACGGTCTGCGCGACGCGCTCGATCCACAGAACCTGTCCTAAAACAGTTTGGGCGCACCGTGTGTGCGCCCCTACGACTATCGGAGAAGCCAACGCGGCGAGGTCAGGCATGGAATTGCCTGACCTCGCCATCACCGATGGACAGGTTTAGCTGGGGACTGCCACCGACTCCGCCGCCTGCTCGATCAGCTTGGCGACTTCGTCGGGGTGCGAGACCATCGCCACGTGGCTGGAGGCGATTTCCACCGTCGTCGCGCCCATGCGCTGGGCGAACAGCCGCTCGGCATCGGGCGGAATGGCTTCGTCGTTGGTGGCGACCATGTACCACGACGGCAGCGCCTTCCAGGCGGGCGTGCCCATGACGTAGCCCAGCGCGCTGGCGTTCAACGGCTGCTGCACCGCGTACATCACTTTTGCTTGTGCCGGATCAACGTCCGAGGCGAAGTGGTTGACGAAATCGTCCTCAGGCAGCCAGGCGAAGCCCTGCGCGTCGATGTCCAGATGCGCCAGCGCCGGGGTCGGGTCGCCCTGACCGAGCAGCCCGCCAATCGACTCGCCCTCGTCCAGCCCGAAGGCGGCGATGTAGACCAGCCCGACCACGTTCGGCGCATCCTCGCCGAGCGCGGTCATGATCTCGCCGCCATAGGAATGCCCGGCGACGATAGTCGGACCGCTCTGGCGATTGAGCACCAGACGCAGCCGAGCCACGTCGTCATCGACCGACGTTTCGGGGAACTGCGGCGCGGTCACGTTGTAGCCCGCCGCCTGAAGGATCGAGATGACGCCGCTCCAGCTAGAGCCATCCGCCCAGGCGCCATGCACCAGCACGATATTCGGCATCGGGTTCATTTCTTCGGTTCCTTCCTGCGCCATGACGGGCAGTCCCAGAGCAAGCAGAGCGATCAAAGCGATGGCGATGACGCGCACGGGCACGCGCCCCAATTTCAGCATGTTCAGCGTGCTGGGGTTCATGGTCGATCTCCTCAATATGTGTATGAGCGATTCGCTCGGTGAGTATGTGTTTGTTCTGTAGCTGTTTGATGACTTGCAACGACTTCAATAGGGCACGATCAAGCTCAAGGCACAGCGCCTCCTTCCTCCGATATTCATTTCGCAAAGCTGGCTGTGAGTGGAATTTCTTTACTTATTTCACTATGCTAGAAGCTGTCGCTCCGGTTGTCGTGAGAAATTCCACTCATTTGCGCGGTCTATTGCGGGTAGAGCGCGTCAGTCCTGAATGTGCGCCTCAATCATCCAGAGCTGCTTGTCAATCGCGCGCGAAATTTCCGTCGAACAGACTCAGCGGTCGCCTCGATCGCCATCGTCATTTATTCCTCCCCCGGAAACCGGCTTATCGACCGTAATTGTTCACTATCTGCCATGTTATCTTCTGCGGCTTCGGTTGTCGTGAGGAATTCCACTCATTTCGGCGCTCAATAAGCCGGTTTGCAGGGCGAAGAGCGCTGCTTCCGTCCGGGACGAGACGCCCAGCTTATCGAAAATGTGGTAGAGGTGGTTTTCAACGGTGCGCGGGCTGATGACGAGTTCGCGGGCGATGGTGGCGTTGCGCCGTATCGATCCTCACAGATCGCGCCGGGCACGCGCCGCGACTGACCCGCGCCCATCGGGCAATACTCATGCAGAACTCAGCCGAACCCCTGTAAAAATCTTCCGTTTGGCGCTACCTTATGGCAAATCTCGAACACGCGGAACTCGGTTTGAGGACGGGCGCAGGCGCGGCACGCTGCCCGACTTCCTGATACACTCGCCGCTCTGATCAAAGAGCGAATGAGATTGATTGATAGAGGAGAGAAGAAGATTATGACAGTCGAACGTTTACGCGACGCGCAAGCCCGAACCGCCTCTCCCGCCGATGCGTCGAAGGCGGCGCTGGGCGAGTATGGTATTCTGATCGACGGACAGTGGATCAAGACAGGCGACGCCATCGAAGTGCGCAGCCCCTACGACAACTCGCTGGTGGCGGTGATCCACCGCGCCGGACCCGCCGAGATCGAGACGGCGATTGCGACGGCGGCAGCGGCGTTCGAGACGACGCGCCACCTGCCGTCGTGGAAGCGCGCCGAAATTCTGGAGAAGATCAGCGCCGGGATCGCCGAGCGCCACGAAGAACTCGCGCGCGCGCTGGCGATGGAAGCGGGCAAGCCGATCCGCACGGCGCGCGCCGAAGTGGATCGCGCCGTGTTCACCTTCAAAGTCGCCGCCGAAGAATCCAAGCGTATCTATGGCGAAGTCGTGCCGCTGGACTGGCTGCCGGGCACCGAGGGACGCACGGGCTACGTCCAGCGCGTCGCGCGCGGTCCGGTCGTGGGGATTTCGCCGTTCAATTTCCCGCTCAATCTGGTCGCCCACAAGGTCGCCCCGGCGCTGGCGGCGGGCAACCCGATTATCCTGCGCCCCGCCAGCCAGACGCCCGTTAGCTCGCTGAAGCTGGCGGAGATCGTGCTGGCGGCGGGCTGGCCCGCAGGCGGCATCGCCGTCATCCCGTGCGCGACCCAAAACGCCGCGCCGCTGGTGGAAGACGACCGCATCAAGGTGCTGACCTTCACGGGCAGCCCGGCGGTCGGCTGGGATTTGCGCAAGCGCGCCGGGCGCAAGATGGTCACGCTGGAGCTGGGCGGCAACGCCGGGGTGATCGTCCACAACGACGCCGACGTGACCTACGCCGCCGGTCGCGTGGCGTGGGGCGGCTTTTCCTACGCCGGGCAGTCGTGCATCTCGGTGCAGCGTGTCTACATCCACGACGACGTTTACGACCAGTTCGTCGAAGAACTGATCCCGCGCGTGAAAGCGCTCAAGACGGGCGATCCGCTCGACGAGGCGACCGACGTGGGTCCTGTGATCGACACGGGCGCAGCCGACCGCATCGAGACGTGGCTGGCGGAAGCCCAGCAGAACGGCGCGGAAGTGCTGGCGGGCGGCAAGCGCGACGGCAACGTCTGGGAGCCGACCGTGCTCGCCTCGATCCGCGAGGACATGCGCGTCTCGTGCCAGGAGGTGTTTGGTCCGCTGGTCGGGCTGTACCGCTATACAGACGTGATGGACGCGATTCACGCCGTCGATTCGGGCGACTTCGGACTGCAAGCGGGGCTGTTCACCAACGACTGGAACCTGATCCAGACCGCCTTCGACCGCATCGAGGTGGGCGGCTTGATGGTCAACGACGTGTCCACCTTCCGCGTCGACCACATGCCTTACGGCGGGGTCAAGCAGTCCGGCTTCGGACGCGAGGGGCTGCGCTACGCCATCGAGGAGATGACGGAGATGAAGCTGCTGACGTTCCACAAGCGGGGCTAGCAGGGCAAGGGCGCACAGCCGTGCGCCCCTACGATCACCAGGGCAGACACATCGGTCTGCCCCTACAAATCGCGCGACCAATTCGAATTTGGTGCACAGCCGTGCGTCCTACTTGAGGAATTCCTCGCGGATCGGGTTGAAGGTATCGACCAGACGCACCTTCGGCGTCAGCGGCTGGATGGTGTGCGGAAGATTCGGCGGCACGGCGATCATGTCGCCCGCGCTCAGGCGGTAAGGCGTGTCCTCGATGAAGAAGATCAGCTCGCCCTCGGCGACGTAGGTGATCTGTTCGTGCGGGTGATGGTGCGGCGGATCGGGCTGCTCGCGCGGTCCGTCGGTGCAGTCGATCACGACCATCATCAGATGGTCGGTGTGGGTCAGGTAGCGCTCGCGCCCCTCGCCAACGGTGACGCGCTTCGCTTCATCCCGCCGTGTCGCAGCAGACATAATCCCTCCTGGTATGCAAAATGACTGTAGGGGCGGGTTTGCTGCCGTTAATTCCCCTCACCCCGTGCGACTTCGTCGCCCACCCCTCTCCCAGGCAAGCGGGAGAGAGGGAAGAACGCGGCTTTGTCCCTCGCCCCGTTTACGTCAGACGAACTGGAGGTTCGCACGAGAGGGACGGCTCAACGAAATTGAGCAGGGTGAGGGGGAATTGGCGGCAGCATACTCGCGCCTCTCGTTTGAAACTCGCTCCTACTACAATTTATATGTGGAACGCTTCTAGCGCGCCAGCCAGCCGCCATCGACCGGGATGATCGCGCCGTTCAGATAGTTCGCAGCCGACGAGGCGAGAAACACGGCGATGCCCTTCAGGTCGGCGGCGTCACCCCAGCGCCCGGCAGGGATGCGCGCCAGGATCGACTGGCTGCGGGCGGCGTCGGCGCGCAGCGGCGCGGTGTTGTCGGTCGCCATGTAGCCGGGCGCAATCGCATTGACGTTGATGCCCAGCGATGCCCACTCGTTCGCCAGCGCCCGCGTCAAACCCATGACGCCGCTCTTGGCGGCGGTGTAAGACGGCACGAGAATCCCGCCCTGATAGGACAGCATCGAGGCGACGTTGATGATCTTGCCGCCGCCCTGCCCCGCCATCACACGCCCCGCCGCCTGCGCCAGAAAGAAGACCGCCTTCAGGTCGATCTGGATGACGCTGTCCCAGTCGTCCTCGCTGAAATCGAGCGCGGGCGTGCGCCGGATGATGCCCGCGTTGTTGACGAGGATGTCGAGGCGACCCAATTCCTGCACGATGCTGGCGACGGTCGCGTTGAGCGTGGCGACGGACGCTTCGTGAAGGTCGAGGCTGATGTTCATGAAGCGGCGACCGAGCGCAGAGACCTGATCGCAGGTTTCAGCGCAGTCGGGTGTGCGATCCAGCCCGGCGATGTCCGCGCCCGCCTCCGCCAGACCAAGCGCCATCGCCTGCCCCAGCCCCCGGCTCGCGCCGGTCACGAGCGCGACTTTGCCATCCAGCCGAAAGTCATCAAGAATAGTCATTGCCATTATCCATTCATTTGCAGGGGTAGACCTGTGTGTCTATCCCCAAGCGGAGCCGGGCGCACACGCAGGTGCGCCCCTACGTTGATTTCTTCACTGCACAGCTTAGCGCAGCGTGCGCATCGGCACGGCGTCCATGTCGCTGAAGGTCTGGTTCTCGCCCGCCATCGCCCAGATGAAGGCGTAGTTGCCCGTGCCCATCCCGGCGTGGATCGACCAGCTTGGCGAGATGACCGCCTGCTCGTTGCGGATGACGAGGTGGCGCGTCTCGTCCGGCTCGCCCATCAGGTGAAAGACGACGTTGTCGCCCTGCACGTCGAAATAGAAATAGACCTCCATGCGGCGGGCGTGGGTGTGGGCGGGCATGGTGTTCCACATGTTGTTCGGCTCAAGCAGGGTCACGCCCAGCACCAACTGACAGCTTTTCACGCCGTCCGGGTGAATGTACTTATTGATGGTGCGCTCGTTGGAGTTGGCGATGCTGCCCAGGTGATTCGGCTCGGCGCTGCTGATCGGGATGTGGGTCGTCGGGTAGGTAGCGTGCGCCGGGGTGCTGGTGAAGTAGAAATGCGCCGGTTTCGCAGGGTCGGAGCTGGTGAACTGGACGCTCCGCGCGCCTTTGCCGACGTAGAGACCGTCGAGCTTCATCATGGCGTAGGTTTCGCCATCGACCGTGACCGCGCCTGCGCCGCCGACGTTGACGATGCCGACTTCACGGCGCTCCAGGAAGAAATCCGCGCCGAGGTCTTTGGGGCTGGCGGTCAGTTCGAGCGTGGTCGAGACCGGGCAGGCGCCGCCGACGATGATGCGGTCGATGTGGCTGTAGACGAGGTTGACTTCGTCGTCCGCAAACAGGCGCTCGATCAGAAATTCTTCGCGCAACTGGTCGGTGGTGAACTTCCTGACCTTCTCAGGGTTCGAGGGATAACGCATTTGCATGGGTAGATCCTTTTGCTATGAAATGTCTTCGCGGGAGCGGGTTTTGTGCAGCCCGACCATTAGATACGGCGTAGGGGCGCACCTTTGTGTGCGCCCACAGGACTGGGCAGACACACAGGTCTGCCCCTACAAACGATTTTCCGTATCGAGTTGAAAAGGTGCTCGAAACCCGCTCTCACACATCGATGCCTAAAGCTCCAGTAAGTATAACTGCACCTTGCCGCCGAAGTCCGACGCATAGAGAATGCGGCTGCCGTCCCAGTCCCAGGTGGGGTGACAGTGGCTGCTCTGCGTGTGCCACGAGGTCTTGTGCGTGCAGAGCACCTGATGCGTCGCCTTGTCGCCGGAAATGTCGATCAGCATCAGCTCGTCCACGTCGTCGCCAACCAGCACGGTGTTGTCGGGGTTGGCGTGGTAATGGTTACAATAGTACGGCAGATCGATTTTGCGAACGAGTTTACCATCTCGATCCATCAACCCCACAAATGGGATCATGGTGTTCTGGTTGACGGCGACATCCGTGACGACCGCCTGGGTGCGATCCGAGGTGATGGTGCCGTCGTGACCGGGACCGCGATTGTCGAAGAAGACATAGCCGTCCTGCGTCCAGAACTCGTGACCGATGGAATCCTGCTCCTCCTGCCGGAAGCAGGGGCGCGCCTCGTGCGAGATGAAGTCGAGGAACCAGATGCGCTGCGTCACCAGGTTCCAGGGTCCCTCGTGGCAGAACGTCCCCAGCGTCGAATCGACCGGCGAAAACTGGAAATGCCCGACCTGATGGGTGTCCTTGAACACGTCGAACGCGCCCGAACCATCCATATAGGCTAAGGTGATGCGCCCATCCTTGATGGCGTAGAAGCGCTCCTTGAAGCCGCCGTAGTTCGCGCCGTGATAGTGGATCGGCGCCTCGCTGACCTCGTTGCGGCAGAAAGCGACGTACTGGCGGTTGGGCGCAATCGAAGGCACGCTCGCCGCCTGATACGCGCCGCGCTCGGTGTAGAGCAGCGTCGTCTCGCCGCTGGCGGTGTGCAGCACCTTGACCTCGCAGTCGGTCGTGTAGGCGACCAGATCGCCTTCCGGCGTCTTGGTGACGGCGTGCGCCGCCCGTACCACGTCGTCGCTGATCTGCTCGATCTCGCCCGTGTCGAGGTTCATGCGGAAGATGCTGTACTGGGGGTCTTCGTGCGGCGCTTTGTCTTCGCCGGAGGCGCGATCCGACTGGAAGATGATTTCGTTTCTGCCGCGCACGAACGAGTTTTCGGTGAAGTACATGTGAACGTTGTTGCCGGTGCGGGTCAACTGCTTGATTTTGCGCCCGGTTTTCTCGTCGGCGAAGGAGGTGATCTCCGACGCCCATTTCTGACCGATCATGATGTGCATCCTTGTAGGTACGAATAAGCTCTTGTTCTAACTTACCCCACCCCGGCTGACCTTCGGTCAGCTTGCCCCTCCCCGACTTCAGGGAGGCGCAAAACCCGCCGTTAGTTTTCTCCTCTCTCCGCTTGCGTGGGAGAGGGGACGGGGGGTGAGGGGAATGACGAACGGCTGGTGCCTACCCTTCCAGCGGCGTAATGCGTAACTCAAACTCTGTCCCGCTCACCGGCGTCGTGATGCGCTTGAGCACGCCGGGGCGCTCGTTGGCGCGGGTCTCCGCTTCCAGCGACTCGACCGAGAAAGCCGCGCCATCCGCCTGCACGGTGATGGCGGAATGCGCGCCGCGAATGGTCACGCGGTCGCCGCTGACAGTCACGTCGCCCCAGGTGACAAACGCTTCCTCGATGGGGAGCAACGCGCCTGCGAAGGCGAACGAGTCATGGATAGTCGCTGCTCCCGTGCGCGGATTGAGCGTCAACGTGCGGCGGGCGCGCGTCAGTTCGGGCAGATCGTAGGCGGCATGGAAATCAACGACGACGAATTTCGCGCCATCGCGCTCGCCGTGTTCGACAATCGTCCCGTGATACTGCTTGTGCCCGCCGAACTCCGGTCCCGGCTGCTCCAGCTTTCCGCCGATGCGCGGGATGTTGTGCCCGTAGGCGTTGTTAAAGATGTTGGCGTAGCGCCCCTGCCGAAAATAATCCTTCGCGTACTTGCCACGCCCGGCGTCCGGGATCAGGCTTTCGCCGTCGACGTGATAGACGAAGCTGCCCACGTCGACGTGGCTGTGATGCCCATCGGTGTGCCCGGCGGTGACCGCTAGCACGACCGACTTGTCGCCCGCCGCGCCGACCAGCTTGACGACGCCGACATCGGGCAGAACGTAGTCGCTCAGCGGCGGCACGTCGCAGTCCGCGCCGTCCCACCAGACGATCTGGCGCACCAGAATCGCCAGCTTGGCGACGGAATAGCTCTGCTCGTCCGGCTGGGTGTTGCTGCCAACCAGCGCGCGCAGGTCGGGCACGCCCGTGCGCTCGGCGAGCTTCTGAGCGATGCCCGCAGCGAGATAAACCTCGTCCGGCGCGTCGCCGAAGTTGAGGTACATCGGCGGCTTGAGCGCCATGCCGACCGGATAATAGGCGATGTCCTTCATGCGCTCGCTCGCCAGCAGGTCGAGCGCGCCGCCCGTGATCTCGCGCAGCAGCTCGGCGACGGTGACGTAGTACATCAAGCCGTAATTCCAGTAGCCAACGCCCTCGATGCTGCCGCCGTCCGCCTCGAAGCCGGTAGCGATGTAGGCTTCGAAGCCCTCCAGCACCAGCGCCAGCGCTTCGGCTTTGGTCTGCACGTCCTGCTCCAGCCGCAGGAATGCCAAGCCGATGCTGCCGTTGCAGACGCCGTTCCAGTTGAGCGCGCCTTTGAACCACCAGTGTTCCTGCGCCCGTAAGCCAGATACGGCTTGAAGATGTGGCGCTCGACCTCCTGACGCACGCGCTGCCGGACTTCCGGGGCGAGGTCGTCGCCGACCAGATAGATCGCCTCCGCCAGAGTCGCGCCCGTCTCCGCCGCGAACAGGTCGATGCTGTCCGGCTCGCGGGTGAGCGCCGTGTGCGCGCCGAACGGCTGGTCGCGCACGACGGTCGGGTCGATGCGCCAGTAATCGGGTCCCTGCTCCTCGTGCGCAGGCAGCACCCACGACGTTTCCTCGCAGATCGCCCACAACAGGTCTTGCAGCGGGTCGAGCATGGTCGCATCGCCCATGATGTATTCGACCAGCGCCCGCGCGAGCATCGCCCGGCGCGCGAAATACGGCGTCTGGTAGCCGGGGCGTTCGCCGTTGCGCTCGAACTCGCGGTAGGACGTGTAGGTCAGCATGGGAATAGATGCCATGTCCGGCACGACGGTGCGGATCGCGCCGAGCATACGCGGCGTGATGCCCGCGCTGCGGATTTGCGCACGCAGGTCAGTGAGCGGCGCGGGCGCGGCAAACCAGCGCTTCAACTGTTCAATTGAGGGTCGCACGTTGATTCGCTCCAATCAGAGAAAGTTCGTCGGCAAAGTGGCAGGCAACGCCATGCCCGTCCTTATTCTGCCGCCATTCCGGCACTTTTTGTCTGCAAATCTCCTGAGCGTAGGCGCAGCGGGTGTGAAAGGCGCAGCCGGACGGCGGGTTCGCCGGGTTGGGCACGTCGCCGGTGAGGACGATACGCTCGCGCTTGAGGTCGGGGTCGGTGGAGGGCACAGCGGAGAGCAGCGCCTCGGTGTACGGATGCAGCGGGTGGCGGTAGAGTTCCTTCGCGTCCGCCAGCTCGACGAGCTTGCCCAGATACATGACGGCGACGCGGTTGCTGATGTGCTCGACCACCGACAGGTCGTGGGCGATGAACAGGTAGGTCAAGCCACGCCAGCACGAGATCGGCGATCAGGTTGGCGACCAGCAGCATCACGGACATGAGCAGCAGGAACGTCCCGGCGACGAACATATCCTGGCTTTGCAGGGCGCGCAGAAACATCGGTCCCGTCGTCGGCACGGACAGCACCACGCCGATCAGAATCGACGATGAGATGATCTTGGGGATTTCCAGCGCGACCACGCTGACCACCGGATTAAGCGCGGCACGCACCACGTAGCGGTTGATGACCACGCGCTCCTTCAAGCCTTTGGCGCGCGCGGTCGTGACGTACTGCTGGTTGAGCACGTCGAGCATTCCGTTGCGCATGATGCGCATCAACTGCGCCGTGCTCGCCAGCGCCAGAATGATGGCAGCGGGCCACAGGTGCAGGAAGAAGTCCCACGCCATCGCCGGACTCATCGGCTGGTTGGCGAACTGGGGCGACTGGCTGCCGAGGACATCCATGCCGAGCAGAATCCCGCCGATGTAGACCCAGATCAGCGCCAGCAGGAAGCCCGGCACCGACAGCCCCAGAAAGGCGACGGCGGAGAGCAGCGTATCGCCCAGCGAGTACAGGTGCGTGGCGGAATAGATTCCGATTGGTATCGACAGCACCACCATGATGACGATAGAAGCCGCGCCCAGGAGGATCGTGTACCAGACGCGACCCGAAATCAGCGACCACACGTCGGTCGACCACTCGAACGAATAGCCGAAGTCGCCGCGCGGGAAGCCGGAAATCCACTTGACGTACTGGGTCATGAACAGCTCGTCCAGCCCATAGCGCTCGCGCAGGAGCTGCGCCGTTTCGTCGGACATGCCCCCGACGCCGTGTTTCTTCAGTTACTGGTTGGCTGCGCCGTCCGAGAAATAGAACTGGGCGGGGTCCATCGTGCCGGACATCACCAACCCCTATTTCTCCGAGATTTTTCAGGGCGCGGAAGAAGTCTTCTGGCAAGAAGGCTATCACGTGCTGGTCGCCAACACCAACGAAACGCCTGCCCGCGAGCGCGCGGTGCTGTCGCAGCTCGACGAGACGACGATTGACGGACTGATCATTTGCAGTTCGCGCTTGTCCGACAAAGTGCTGTTCCCGCTGCTCAAGCGGCATCCGGTCGTCGTGACCATCAACCGGCGTCCGCCGCAGCCGCTCGCCAGCGTGGTCGCTGCGCGCTACCGTCAGGGAGCTGTCCCGCTGATGGCTGCCCGCTATCTGTACGGGACGGGTCGCCGCAGGATTGGCTTCTTCAGCCTGAGACACAGCTCGCAGTATCTGTCGATCCGCGATTTCGTGCGCGAGCTGACGGCGGACGGCATCGAAGCCAAGCGGGAATGGTGCGTCACGGGATACCCTACCCTGGAAAGCGGTCACGATCTGGGGACGCAGCTTCTGCACGCGCACCCGGAACTCGACGCGGTAATCGGCGGGAACGATCTGGTGGCGCTGGGGATCATGCAGGCGGCGAAAGAACTGGGGCGCGTCGTCCCGGACGATCTGGCGATCACCGGCGTGGACGACATTCTGCTCGTCTCGCAGGTCACGCCGCCCCTGACAACCTATCGCGTCCCCAAACGCGAGATGGGCGCGCAGGCGGCGCGGCTGCTGCTCCAGCGGATGCAGGGCGACCTGACCTACCGCGAATTCACGTATGACGCCGAACTGGTGATTCGCGGCAGCGCGTAACGCGCTCCTTCCGATGACATCCTTCCTGATCTCCGCCCGGTGCAGACGACATCGGGCGGAATCAGAGGTACAATGAGGGGCAAAGGAGCGTGCTTATGGTGACACAACAATTAGAAGAACAAAGCGCCGCCGCGATGGATGAGGAGTACGACTGTTTTATCCAAAAGTACCCCGCCTACGCAGCAACGTCCTCGCTCGATGCCCTGCGCGCGCACGACTACGCGCGGCTGGATGAGCAAAATCAGGTTTACCTCGACTATACCGGCGGCGGCTTATACGCCACCTCCCAGCTACAAGAACACATGGAACTTCTGGCGCGTGGAGTGTTCGGCAACCCGCATTCGAGCAACCCGACTTCATACGCCGCGACCCAGCTCGACGAACGCGCCCGCCGGTACGTGCTGCGCTACTTCAACGCCGACCCGGACGAATATCTGCTGGTGTTCACGCAGAATGCCAGCGGCGCGCTCAAGCTGCTCGGCGAAGCCTACCCCTTCGCGCCCGGCAGCACCTACCTGCTGACTTTCGACAATCACAACTCCGTTAACGGCATCCGCGAATTCGCGCAGCACCGGGGCGCGGCAGTCGTCTACACGCCGGTTCTGCCGCCCGACCTGCGCATCGACCCGCTGCGGCTGGAAGCGAATCTCGACCAGATCACGCCGGGCAGCAGCAGCCTGTTCGCCTACCCGGCGCAGTCGAACTTCTCCGGCGTCCAGCACGATCTGGCGTGGATTGAGCGCGCGCACGCCAAAGGCTGGGACGTGCTGCTCGACGTAGCGGCGTTCGTGCCGACCAACCGCCTCGACCTGAGCCAGTGCAAGCCGGATTTCGTGGCGCTGTCGTTCTACAAAATCTTCGGCTACCCCACCGGCATCGGCGCGCTGATCGCCCGACGGGACAAGATCGCCGAGCTGCGCCGCCCCTGGTTCGCGGGCGGGACAATCACGATTGCCACCGTGAACGTGCAGAAGCATTATCTGCACGACGGATCGGAAGGCTTCGAGGACGGCACGATTGACTACCTGAACCTGCCCGGCGTCGAGATCGGGCTGAAGCACATCGAGCACGTCGGCATCGACCAGATTCACGAGCGCGTGGTCAGCCTGACGGGCTGGCTGCTCGACCAGCTCACGAAGTTGAAGCACAGCAACGGCGCGCCGATGATGCGCATTTATGGTCCGATCACGACCGAGATGCGCGGCGGCACGATTTCACTGAACTTCTACGATCCGAGCGGCGTGATTATCGACTACCGCATCATCGAGCGGCTCGCCAACGAGCAGAATATCTCGCTGCGGTCGGGCTGCTTCTGCAATCCCGGCGCGGGCGAAACCGCGCTCGGACTGACCAAGGAAGAACTGGAATGCGCGCTTGAAGCCGACCAGCGTATGAGCCTGCCTGAGCTGATGATCGTCATGGGGCGTGTACTCGGCGCGCTGCGCATCTCGGTCGGCATGGTCTCCAACTTCGCCGACGTGTACCGCTTCATCCAGTTCGCGCAGGGGTTCATCGACCAGCCCGCCGATTCGTTCGATGGAGTGGAAGCGCGCCAGACGCCGTAATCTCCCGGCGCGGCGCTTTACTCATGAGACTTTAACGGGCAAGCCTTCCGCCCGCTCTGACCCGTAGATGCGCGCTGTTTTCCCCTGAAAGGAGGTGGACAGCGCGCTATTCACGAGTTGTCACGCCAGAGCAATTTGTACAAAACGCCCAATCGAGACGTTGACAAACCAGCCGATTTTCGCTACTTTCGGGTTAGTAACTCGCGTTACTCCAAAATAGCCTATGGCGAAGAAACGGGTAACTATGAGCGACATTGCCAAAGTTGCTGGCGTGTCCAGGACGACCGTTTCCTTTGTTCTGAACAATGTGCCTAATGCCAGCATTTCTGAGGCGACACGTCAGCGCGTGCTGCACATCGCGGAGAAATTAAGCTATGTGCCGCACGTTCAGGCTGCAAACCTGGCGCGCGGCAGGACGATGATGATCGCCCTGGTGCTGCGGCTCAGCCCGGAGCAGATGTCGGTCGACGGGTTCATGAACGAAATCCTGCGCGGCGCGATCCAGGTATTGGAGCCGGAGGGGTATCACCTGCTCGTCCACGCGGCGCAGCCGGATGCCGCAGCCAGCACCTACGGTCAACTGGTGCGCACGCGCAAGGTTGACGGACTGATGATTTCACTGCCGCTCATCAACGATCCCGAAGTCAACCTCCTGCACCGGGAAGGCACGCCGATTGTGCTGATCGGCTCCAGCGAACATTCGGACATCCCGTGCGTGGACGCGGACAATCTGCGCGGGGGCTATCTGGCGACCCGGCACCTGATCGACCTGGGACACCGCCGGATCGGGTTCATCAGCAACGCGCCATTCGCCTATCGCTCCGGCAGCGAGCGCCGCGACGGCTACCGTCAGGCGCTTGCCGAAGCGGGGCTTCCCTACGACGCCGATCTGGTGCGCGAAGGTCACTTCACCGATACGAGCGGCTCCGCGCCGATGCACGCGCTGCTCGACCTGGACGTGCCGCCGACGGCGGTCTTCGTCGCCAGCGACATCGTGGCGCTGGGCGCGCTCGACGCCGTTTTCAAGCGCAGCCTGAAAATTCCCGCCGATATTTCGATCATCGGCTTTGACGACATCTTTCTGAGCAAGCATCTGCGACCGCCGCTGACGACGATCCAGTCGCCCGCGTACCAATTGGGCAAGATCGGCGGTGAGCTGCTGTTGAAAAAGATCGACGACGAGCCACTCACGCCGCTGCGGACGCTTTTACCTGTACAGCTTATCCAACGTCATTCGACTGCACCTTTGTCACAGGCGTGAAGAAAGGAGATTTGCTCGAACACCAGGACAATATTGCGTATGTATAGCAGGTGTATATGTAATCGTAAGGGAGAATAATCATGTTGAAACGCCTCTCGATTCTTGTCATGGTACTTGGTCTGCTGATGCTGGCTGTCGCTCCGATGGTCAGCGCGCAGGATCAAGTCCAGGTCGTCACCTTCATGACGACGTTCGGCGGTTCGGAACTCGACGCCATGAATCAATCGCTCAACGAATTCACCAACCAGACGGGCATTCAGGTGGTCGTCGAGAGTAATCGTCAGCTCGTGCCGATCCTGCGCACCCGCCTGGCTGGCGGCAGCCCGCCTGACGCCGCGCTGATCCCGCAGCCCGGCAACCTGGCTGAGTTCGCCCGCGCCGGTTATTTGAAGCCGCTGGTCAACGCCGACGGCAGCGCTGGCGTGATCGACATGTCCGTCCTGACTGACAACTACCCGGATTCGATCATCAACCTGGGCAAGGTGGATGGCGCGATCTACGGTTTGCTCGCCAAAGCCAACTCGAAGAGCACAATCTGGTACAAGCCGCCGTCATTCAAAGACCTGGGTGTCGAAGTACCGCAGACCTGGGACGACCTGATGGCAATTCAGCAGAAGTACGTCGACGCGGGCAAGACGCCCTGGAGCATCGGCGGCTCGGATAACTGGACGCTGACCGACTGGTTCGAGAACATCTACGTCCGTATGAACGGCGTCGACAAGTATCAGCAGTTGTTCGCCACCCACGAAATCCCCTGGACGGATCAGAGCGTGATCGACGCGATGAACGCCTTCAAGCAGGTCATTTCCCCTGCGACGAACCTGGCGGGCGGCGTGGACGGCACGCTGTCGACGGACTTCACCACCGCCGCGAACCTGGTCTTCCGCCCCAATCCTGAGGCGGAGATGTACTTCGAGGGCGGGTTCATGGGCGGCATCATCGCCAGCAACTTCCCCGACCTGAAGCCGATTGACGACTTCAACGCCTTCCTGTTCCCGGAGTTCAACTCGGACATTGGCGCGCCGGTCGTGGGCGGCGGCGACCTGCTGGCGGTCTTCGCGGATCGTCCTGAGGTCGCAAAGTTCGTCCAGTGGATGGCGGGCACCGACGGCAACACGCTGTGGGCGAAGACGGGCGCGATTGTCTCGCCGAACAAGAACGTCGGTATGGACGTGTACTCGCCGCTGGCATCGCTTGACGCCAGTGAGGTGGCAAACGCCAGCGCCTTCGTGTTCGACGGCTCCGACCAGATGCCGAGCGCCGTCAGCAGCCAGATGGGCACGTCGCTTCAGGAATTTGTCTCGAACCCGGACAACATGATGACGCAGCTTCAGGAGATCGAAGACGCGGCAGCGACCAGCTACTAAGCATCCGGCTTTCTGAACGGGCGCGGTCACTCAGGTGACCGAGGTCTAGCTATCCAGTGGGGCGACGCTGAACGTCGCCCCATCCTCTTTCTTTAGAATAGTGACTTCAAGGATTCCGCCTATGAAATCCAATCCTATTCTCGGCTGGGTTTTCGCCGCCCCGGCGCTGATTCTGGCTACCATCTTCCTGGTCGTCCCCACGATCATCACGACGCTGCTCAGCTTCGATACCGGGCTGGGTTTCAAGTTCACGAAGTACGTGGGGCTTCAGAATTACGTCAATCTGTTCACGCGCGACCGGACGTTCTTCGACATCTCGCAGTTCCCGCCCAGCGGCGCGATCTTCAACACGATCCTGTGGCTGATCCTGTTCACGGCGGGCACGGTCGGGATCGGCTTGCTGGTCGCCGTGCTGGCGAACAGCGTGCGTTACGAAGTCCTGATCAAGACGATTATCTTCATCCCGATGGCGATCTCCTTCACGGCAGCGGGGATCATCTGGCGTTTCGTCTACAGCCCTGATACGACGACGGGTGTGCTCAACGCCGTGTTGAGCGGCTTGATTCCGGGCTTTGATCCCATCGCCTGGTTGGGACGAGTCGACATCGTGAACTTCGCGCTGATCATCGCGGGCATCTGGATGTGGACGGGCTTCTGCATGGTGATTCTGTCGGCGGGGCTGAAAGGTCTGCCGACGGAGGTGCTGGAAGCAGCGCGCGTCGACGGCGCGAACTCGCTTCAGACGTTCGTGCGCATCACCGTCCCCATGCTGTGGCCCACGATCGTCGTCGTGACGACGACGATGGTGATCAACACGCTCAAGGCGTTCGACCTCGTCTTCATCATGACGCAGGGCGGTCCACGTGGTGCCAGCCGGATCATCGGCTTCAGTATGTACTGGGAAACCTTCCAAAACGGGCTGCCCGGCAAAGGATCGGCAATCGCCACGATCATGCTGATCGTGATGCTGCCGTTCATCATCTTCAATATCCGCCGCTTCCGCACCGAGGAGCAAGGACGATGACTGCGATTGCAACGCCATCTCAGACGGTTGCCCGACGACGCCCATTTCGCTTTCAGGCGCGCTGGCTGATCCACATTACGCTGTTCATCCTGGCGGTGATCTGGCTGGTGCCGTCGGTCGGGCTGCTGGTCACGTCGTTCCGCCCCCGCGAAGCCATCTCCGATTCGGGCTGGTGGACGGCGCTCTCGCCTGTGCGCTTCACGGTGGATAACTATGCGCACGTGCTCACGGCGCAGGGCATGGGCGACAGCTTCCTCAACAGCTTCAAGATCACCATCCCGGCGACGATCCTGCCCGTATTCATCGCCTCGCTGGCAGCCTATGCTTTCGCCTGGCAGAAATTCTGGGCAAGTGACCTGATATTCCTGATCGTGCTGGCGCTGCTGGTGATCCCTATCCAGACGACGCTGGTGCCGGTGCTGCAATTTTTCAATGGGCTGGGGCTGAATGGAACTTACGTCGGCATCTGGCTGGCGCATACGGGCTACGCGCTGCCGTTCGCCATCTATCTGCTGCGCAACTTCTTCGCTTCGCTGCCGCGCGAACTGCTCGAATCCGCCCGCATCGACGGCGCGAACGACTGGGTGATCTTCTCACGGATCGTCATCCCGCTGTCCGTGCCCGCGCTGGCGTCGCTGACGATCTTCCAGTTCATGTGGGTGTGGAACGACCTGCTGGTCGCGCTGATCTTCATGAGCACGCCGGAGAACCAGCCGATGACGGTGCGCATCCAGGCGCTGCTGGGCACGTATGCGACCGAATGGGACATCATGAGCGCGGCGTCATTCATCTCGATGAGCGTGCCGCTGGTGGTCTTCTTCGCGCTCCAGCGCTATTTCGTGGCTGGGCTGACGGCGGGCGCGGTCAAGTCGTAATCAGGCGAACTCATGGTTGGAAATCAGTAGGGGCGGGTCTGAGACCCGCCCCTACGAGAACAATCATCGTCCTGAAAGCCAGACGCCATCTGCTCAGACATCGGCAGAGACAAGGCGAAAACAGCACACAGCAAGATCAGTGCAGCGTGGGCAGACCGTCGCACGCCGAAGAGGGCGTGACGTAGCTGCCGTCGACCCAGCCAGTCCGGTCCTGATACGTCACCTGCCACCAGCCGTCGCCGTTGTTGCCGGTCGAGGCGACGACGCTGTCCGCCGGGATGGTCAGGATCAGTCCGCCATCTTTATTCGGGGCGGCGCGCATGTTGAGGTTGTATAAGACCGTCAGCGAGCAGGTCGGCGCGTTCACGGTTTCGGTCTCGGCGCCGAGCGGCGTCGAGGTCGGGATCAGCGTAGCGGTCGGCTCCGGCGTGCGCGTCGGCAGCGGCGTCGAGGTTGGCGCTAACGTGGCGCTGGGCAGCGGCGTCGGATTCTGCGCGGCGGGGTTGAACCCGCCTTGTCCGCCCTGCCCACCTTGATTGAAGCCGCCACTCTGGGGCGTGCCGTTCTGCCCGCCTTGGTTGAAGCCACCCGGATTAAACCCGCCCTGACCGGGCGTCCCACTCTGAACAGGCTGATTGAAGCCGCCTTGATTAAAGCCCCCGCCCTGACTCGGCGTGCCGTTCTGCCCGCCTTGGTTAAAGCCGCCCTGCCCCGGCGTGTTAGTCGGAATAGGCTGGTTGAACCCGCCGCCCTGACTCGGCGTGCCGTTCTGCCCGCCTTGATTAAAGCCGCCCGGTTGCGGCGTGCCGTTCTGGATGGGCTGGTTGAAGCCACCCGCGCCCGGCGTCCCGCTCGACGCGCTCCGGTTGAAGCCGCCCGCGCCCTGGGACTGGCTCGTGCCGGAGATTAGCGCCGGGAGCAGGAACTGCGTCAACTGGGCGGACGCCTGCCCGCTGACGATCTGTCCGGCGACGGTCGCCGCATCACCGCCGAAGCGCTGCAACAACTGCGGACGCTGGGCGGACATTTCCGTGAGCGCCGCCGTGAAGGCGTCGGTGACGGCTTTCAGGTCGCCGCTGTGCGCGCTGACGAGATCGGCGATGCTCTTGCCCTGATTGACCTGCGCGAGCAGCGCGTCGCCTTCCAGCCCGGTTTGCGCGCTCAGGACAGTCGCCAGCGAGGATGCGCCGGGCGTTCCGTTCGAGGCGAGGCTGGTGTTGATGCTCTGATTGCTGGCGGTTCCCTGCGCCGTCGCAATCGCGTTCGGGAAGAGCGAGACGACCGTCGGCGTGATGATCGTCCCGGCGACCAGCAGCAGCCCTAGTCCGATGCCGAGCGGACCATAGGAATGATTCAGCGCGTGGTCCGGTCGGCGCAGGTCGAGGACGGAGATGACCAGGCTGAAGAGGACGACGATGCCCGCGCAGGCGAGCACCGCCGCGATGGTCAGCGGCTTGGTCGTATCGGTGACGATCTCAATCGCCTGGATGCTCAGCGGGATGATCAGCGCGGCACATGCCAGCAGCGTGCCGAAGGTATTGATCTCGCTATGACGACGCGCCGTTTGAATGACGGCGTAGAAAATGTACGGCAGCGCGAAGAATGCGCCGATAGTCAGAACAGTTTGCATAGCCCCTTACACCTGTCTATTCGTAACGCAGCGCATCAATCGGGTTGAGCCGCGCCGCGCGATTGGCTGGATACACCCCGAAGAACAAGCCAACGATCAGAGAAATTGCTCCGGCGAGCATGATACTGGAGACGCGCACCGAGACGACGAACGTCTGGACGAGCGTCGTGATGAGGGCAGCGCCCGCGACGGCGATGATCACGCCGATGCCACCGCCGATCAGGGTGATAACAATCGCCTCCATCAGGAATTGGAAGACGATGTCGCCGCGCTGCGCGCCGACCGCCTTGCGCAGCCCGATCTCGCGGGTGCGCTCGTTGACGGTGACGAGCATGATATTCATCACGCCGATGCCGCCGACGACCAGCGAAATCCCGGCGAGCACGCCGAGGAAGACCGTGAAGGTCTCGATGACGCTGGTGAGCGAGTCGAGGATCGTGCTCGCGGTGAAGACGCGGAAGCTGTCAGTCGCACCCGCCTGAATGTTGCGCTGCTCGCGCATGACGCGCGTCACCTCGTCCACCAGGTCGGTGACGACGTTGTTGTCGGCGGCGAGCACCAGAATCTGGTTGACGACCGGCTGTCCGGTATCGGTGCGCGTGGCGTTCAGGCGCGTCTGCGCGGTCGTGATCGGCACGATCACCATATCGTCATTCTGCGCGCTGTCGCCGGTATTGTTGAGCACGCCGATCACCTGGAAGATCACGTCGCCGACGCGAATCTGCTGACCCAGCGGGTTCGCCGTGCCGAACAGGTTCTCGACGGTGACGGCGCCAATGACGGCGACGCGGGCGCTGTCGGCTTGCTCCTGCGCCGTGAAGAAGCGCCCGGAGTCGACGGTACGCCCCTCCACCGCCAGATAATCGGTGGTGACGCCCTGCGTGCTGACGGTGAACTCGTTGCTGCCCGCCACGACGGAATAGCTGCCCGAGTTGTCCGGCATGACGTATTCGGCATCGGGCACGCGCGATTTATCCGCCAGCGCATTCACGTCGTCCATGGTCAAATCGGTGACGATGCCGTTGGAATCCCGGGAGGCGCTGACGCGCACGAGGTTCGCGCCGATGCCCTCGAACTGGCTGGTGATGTACGACTGCACGCTCTGCCCCAGCGAGAGCAGCAGCGTCACCGCGCCGATACCGATGATGACGCCGAGCATGGTCAGGAAGGTACGCAGCTTGTTCGAGCGAAGCTGCACCAGCGCGATACGAATGTTTTCACTGCTGCCGACGAGCATTATTCAAACCTCAAAGCGTCAATCGGGCGCATCAGGGCGGCGCGGCGCGCCGGATACAAGCCAAAGAACACGCCAATCGCGCTGCTGATGCCCGTCGCCAGCAAAATTACGTCCGGGCTGAGCGACGGCGCGATGCCTAAAAGGCGCGAGACCAGGCTGGTGATGCCCCAGCTCAGCGCCACGCCGCCCGCGCAGCCGATCAGCGACAGCACGATACTTTCCAGCAGGAATTGACCGAGGATGTCGCCCGCCCGCGCGCCGACCGCTTTGCGCAAGCCGATCTCGCGCGTGCGCTCGGAGACGGACACCAGCATAATGTTCATCACGCCGATGCCGCCGACCAGCAGCGAGATCGCCGCGATGCCGCTCAGGAAGATCGTCAGCGTGCCGAGCACCTGCGTCCGCGTATCGGCGATGGTCTGCGGATTCGAGACGGTGAAATCCGCCTGAGCAGCGTTGCGAATGCCGTGCTGCGCTAGCAGGTAGTTGGTGATCTCGTCGGTGGCGGCGGTGAGCTGATCGGTCGAGGCGACCTGCGCCTGAATGGTCGAGACGGTATAGCCGCCGGGCGCGACGCGCGCGTTGGTCAGGCGGGTCTGCGCCGCCGAAATCGGTATCAGGATCAACTCGTTCGGGTCCTGGAAGCCGGTCGCCGTCTGCTGCTCCATCACGCCGACCACCGTGAACGGCTGGTTGTTGATCAGAATCGTTTCGCCGACCGGGTTGGCAAGAGCGCTGCCGAACAGGTCTTCGAACCGCCGTCGTGCCCAGAAAGGCGTAGGGCGACTGGCGGTCGATGTCGAGCGAGGTGAAGAACGCCCCACCCTGCGCCGGATGCCAGTTGTTCACGTCGGCGTAGTTGGCGGTCACGCCCTGCACCTGTAAGCTGGCGCTGTTACCGCCGTTGACGACCGTCGCGTTCATCTGATAGACGGCGGCGATGTGTGCCACGTCCGGCACGATTGCCGGATTCGCCAGCGCGGTCACGTCGTTCATCGTCAGCGGGTTCTGCGCTGTGCGCAGCCCGCGCGGACGTGATTCGCGGACGGTCAGCACGTCGGCGCCCAGCCCTGAAAACTGCTGCCCGACGAAATCCTGTACGCCGCGCCCCAGGCTGATCAGGCTGATCACGGAGGCAACGCCGATGATGATGCCCAGCGTCGTCAGCAGCGCGCGCAGGCGGTTGAGCAGGATGCTGCTCAGCGCGATGCGGAGATTCTCCATCATCGCCATGACTAGGTGTACTCCTCGCTCTTGCCGCCGTAGTAGGTCTCGTGGAAGACGCCTTCGAGCATCTCGGTTTCGGACGGGCGCTCTTCCTGCCCGGCGACCAGCGGCTCCGCGACCTGCTGATCCGCGACCAGCTTACCGTCACGGATCATGATCACGCGCTGGGTATGCCGCGCGATCCAGGGGTCGTGGGTCACGAAGACGGTCGTGATGCCTTTCTCCTGGTTCAACTGCTGGAAGATTTGCATGACCTCAGTGCCGCTGCGCGAGTCGAGGTTACCGGTCGGCTCGTCCGCCAGGATGATCGACGGCTCGGTCACCAGCGCCCGCGCGATGGCGATGCGCTGCTGCTGACCGCCGGACAGCTCGCTGGGCAGATGCTTGAGGCGCTGCCCCAGTCCAACCGATTCCAGCGCGGCTTTGGCGCGTTTGGAACGATCCGAGGCGTGCGCGTAGATCAGCGGCAGTTCGACCTGACGGAGCGCGTTGGTGCGCTTGAGCAGGTTGAAGTTCTGGAAGACGAAGCCGATCTTCTGGTTGCGGACGCGCGCCAACTGCTTCTCGTTCATGCGCGAGATGTCTTCGCCATCCAGATAGTATTCGCCGCTGGTCGGCTGGTCGAGCGCGCCGAGGATGTTCATCAGCGTGCTTTTGCCCGACCCGGAAGGACCCATGATCGAGAGGAATTCGCCCCGGTGGATTTGCAGCGTGATCCCCTTGAGCACCTCCAGCGTCAGCTGCCCCATCTTGTAGGTCTTGGTGATGTCGCGGATGTCGATGACAGGCGGCTTGCCGGTGCCGTTGGTCGAGACAGTCGGTTTCTTACCGTTAGCGCCCACCGCCGCCTCCGTTCCCGCCGCCGAAACCACCGCCACCAGCCGGGAATCCACCGCCGCCAGCGCCTCGGAACGCGCCGCCACCGCCCGCACCGGGGATGCCGCCGCCGAGCAGACCAAAGCTTCCACCCTGCTGCGTCGTCCGGAGTTCCGCCGGCGAGACGAGGATCACGACGTTCTCACCTACATTCAAGCCGCTGACGATCTGGCTTTCCGTCGCATTGCGCTCGCCAATCGTCACCGGGACATCGGTGTAGGTGCTGGGCGCAGTCTCGACCGTGACCATATCCTGCTGCGTGGTCGAATCGGTGTGGATGTAGCGGTTGGGCAGCACGACCACGTTTTGCAGCGCCTTCTCCTGAATGGTCGCTATCGCGCTCATGCCGGGGCGCAGCGGCGCGCTGGCGGGGTCGAGCGTGACGTGCGCAACGTAAGTCACCAACTGCCCGGAAGCCGTCGGCGCGTCGTCCAGCCCGGTAATCGTCCCGATCACCGAGGCGTCGGGGATGGCGTCAACGCTGAGCTGCACCGGCTGACCGACCGCCACGTTGGGCACGTCGGCTTCGTTGACGCTCACGTCGATGGTGTACTGGCTGGTGTCGATCAGTGTCATCGCGCCAGCGGCGGACGGCAGCACGCCGAGCACCAGATTTTGTTCGGCGATGATGCCGTCGAACGGCGCGGTCAGCGTCAGTTGATCGAGCGTGCGATTGGCGTCATCCAGACTAAGCTGGGCATTCTCGACGGCGATCTGCGCGCGGCGCAAATCCGACGCGGAGGGACCATTCTTGAGGCTGTCGAGGTTGGCTTGCGCCGAGAGCAGCGAAGCGTTCGCCGAAGCCAGCGAACTGGCGTCCGGTCCCTCGCTGGCGACACTGGCGGCGTTGTCCTCGGCTTGGGTCACGCTGTTCTGCGACTGGTTGACCGACTGGTCGATCTGCTGAGTCTGCACCCAGTTGAGCGGACCGCTGCGCCGCTCCTGCTGCGCCACCGACTGATCGCGGTTGATCTGGGTCTGCCACAACTGGTTCTTGGCAAGCTCGGCTTGCAGTTGGGCGATCTCCACGTCCTGCGAAGCAGGTCCCGTACGCGAGGCGGAATACATCGACGCCTGCGCCACCGCAACCTGCGCCTGCGCTTGCGCCAGATCGAGGTCGCTGGGCGGCGCGGTCAACTGATCGAGCGACTGCTGCGCCTGCTCCAGCGAAAGCTGCGCACTCTCCACCCGCGCCTGTGCGTCGGTGTCGTCCAGCTTCGCCAGCACCTGCCCGGCGGTCACGTGGTCGCCCGCTTTCACGTCGATCTCGGTGACGGGCGCGGAACTCTGGAAGGTGAGCGCGCGTTCCTGAAGCGGCGCGAGCGAGCCGACGGCGTCGAGCGTCACGGTCAGCGTGCCGGTGCTGACCTGCGCCGTCTCCGCGACCACTTTGGTCTCGGCGTTGGTCTGCGGCTCGTTCGTCTGGTAGTTCATAATCCAGAAGCGTCCGTAGAGCGCCAGCACGAAAACCGCCGTCGTGGCGACGACGCGCAGCAGCGCCCGCCACCAACCGGGACGCGAAAACAACTTAACAACCTGCCAGATGATCAGCGTGCCCAGCACAAAGCCGACGACGGGCAGCGCAATTTGCATCCAGGGCTGCTGTAATAACTGAGCCATACTTATCCTTTCAAGCTCCCGTCGCCAGAGCTAGACGCTGGGCGTAATCGAAGCTTCGCCGGTCATGCCCAGGCGAATGCGCGGATCGTCGGAATTGAGCTTCAGCCACACGTCGTACTGGACAATGCCGGACAACTCGACGCCGAGCCAGGCGATGTGATCGACCGTCGCCGGGATTTGCAGGTTCGGCAGCGCGTCGAGCGTGACTGTCGCCGGAGAACCCGAACTGACCAATTCGAGGTCAAGCTCGTGCAGCGGCGCTTTGAGCAGCAGTTCGGACATGTCGGTCAGCTCGACGGCAGCCGTCCCGGAGGAAGCCGTATCGCCAACGCTGATATTGACGGCAGTGACGACGCCCGCAATCGGCGTGACCAGATCGGTGCGGTCGAGCGCCGTCTGCGCCGTCGTCACCTGCTGCTGGGCGATCTCCAGCGCCAACTGCGCGCTGTCAAGCTGCGCCTGGGTCGCGCCCTGAAGCGCCTGCTGATACTGCAACTGCGCCACCGCCAGCCGCGCCGAAGCCGACCACTGGGTCGCGTTGTTGGGGGTTGTCAGCTTGTCGAGCTGAAGCTGCGCGATCTGCATGTTGAAGGACGCTGCCCCGACCTGCGCGTCCGCCAGATCAAGCTGCTGCTGCGTGCCGTTCATGTTGGCGCGCTCCTGCACCGCCAGATTGTAGGAGTCGGTTGCCTGCTGCAATTTCAACTGCGCGGATTGCAGGTCGCTGGCGGAAGTCGAATTGACGGTGTTGTTGTAGCTGGCTTGCGCGCTGGCGAGGTTTGCCCGCGCGATTTGAATGTCCGAATCGCTGGGCGGCTGCTGCAAATCCTGAAGGTTCAACTGCGCCTTTTCCAGATTGAGCACCGCCTGATCGTAAGCGCTCTGCTGGCTGGTGCGATCCAGCCGGGCGATGACCGTGTTGGCGTTGACGAAATCGCCCGTCTTGACCAGCACCTCCGCCACCGTCCCGGACGTTCGGAAGGTCAGCGGCGCGGTTTGATACGGTTCGACTGATCCTAACAATGAGACGGTCGTCGGCGCTGGCGTCGCGCTGAACTGCGCGAACTGCGACAGGCGGCTGGTCTGGGTCGCCTGCTGCGCCAGCGGCTGCGCGCCCGTCTGCACACCGGCGGGTGAGCCGGACGCATCGGTCTGCGACGCCGTATAGATCGCAGCCGTGCCCGCCGGAATCCCAAGCGTCAGCAGCGCGAGCAACAACAAGGTCGTGGTTACACGCATACAAACACTCCAAATCTTTGGTTCCTAGATTCATTCTGCTCTTTGATTCTGAAGCGAGTGCGGGCGGAATGTGATTAAAGTGTAAACTTTCACGTATTCACCGAATCCTCATATTTACGCGGGTATAATCGAGGGAGGGCTACGAGAGCGGAACGAGCGGATGGCTGCCCAGAGCGTTTTGATCGTGGACGACAACCGGGAGACAGTGCGCGCCCTTCAGGTCTACCTGGAGGAGGTCGGCTTTCACGTCTTCGTCGCCTACGACAGCGCCAGCGCGCTCCACATCCTGCGCAGCGAGCACGCCGATCTGGTGGTGCTCGACGTGATGCTGCCCGGCGAGGACGGACTCGCCTTCACGCGCAAAGTCCGCGCCGATTCCGCGCTGCGCGCCACGCCGATCATCATGCTGACCGCGCGGGTGGACGATCTCGACAAGATCGTCGGGCTGGAAGTCGGCGCGGACGATTACATCACCAAACCGTACAACCCGCGCGAAGTGGTGGCGCGCGTGCGTTCGGTGCTGCGGCGCAGCCTGGGCGAACTCGATACGGAGGCGGAGCGCGTGCTGCGCTACAAGGAGCTGCGCCTCGACCCGTCGAGCCGTCGGCTGAGCGTCAACGGGCAGGACGTGGAGCTGACGCGCGTCGAATTCGAGATCATTCACGCGCTGATGCGCAGCCCGGAACACGTCTTCACCCGCAGCGAGCTGATCGAGAGCGCCCTCAACTATCAGTACGAGGGCATGGAACGCTCGCTGGACACGCACATCAAGAACCTGCGTAAGAAGATCGAGCCAGACCCGAAGAAGCCGGAATACATCCAGACGGCTTACGGCGTCGGCTACCGGTTAGGCAGCAAATGAACTATCTGTGGGTACGCCTGAGCATTGCCTTCAGCGCGGTCGCGTTCATCAGCTTCATCGCCGTCTCAATGATCACGGTGGTGATCGTGCGCGCCAACCTGTCTCAGAACAATCAGGACGATCCGCTGCGCACGTTCAGCGGCTTGCGCGACCAGCTCAGCCTGTACTACGAGGCGCACAATTCGTGGGACGGCGTGGATACCCTGTTCGCGGGCGCGAAAAGCGTCTTCCCGCCGGGCTTCTCCAATCAGGCGGATTTTGCGCTGGTCAGCCCCGATGGGACGCTGATCTATGGCACGTCGCCGGAGGATGGCGACACGGTGGATACGCTGCCCGTGACGCTCGGCGACCAGACGATTGCCGATCTGGTCGTCGGGTCGCAGCCGCGCGCTGCGCCGAGCGGGTTCCGCTTTCTGTCGAATTTGGGTGGCTTCGGCGCTGACGAACTCCTGCTCCTGCTGACGGTCGTCGGCGGGATCATCGGCATCCTGTTCGGCATCCTGATCAGCCGCTCGCTGACGACCCCGCTGGACAATCTGGCGGCGGCAGCCGAGAGCGTCGGCGCGGGGCAGTCCAGTACCGTACAGGTCAGGGGCACGGTCGAGATCACTTCGCTCGCCAACTCGTTCAACCGTATGGTCGAACAGCTTCAGGATGCCGAAACACTGCGCCGCAACCTGGTCGCCGATGTCGCCCACGAACTGCGCACACCGATCACGGCGCTTCAGGCGAACCTCTACGCCATGCTGGACGACGCTTACCCGATGACCAAGACCGAGATCGCCGGGCTGTACGAGCAGACGCGCGTGCTCAGCCGTCTGGTCAACGACCTGCACGAACTGTCGCTCGCCGACGCCAAGCAGCTTCCGCTGACGCTGAAGCGCATCAATCTCGGCTCGGCGCTGAAAGAATTCGTCGCCCCCTTCCAGCTTGTTGTGGAGGACAAGGGCGTTGAATTCGAATTGGAAGCACCCGAAAACCTGCCCACCGTCTGCATCGACGAGGAGCGCTTTAATCAGGTGCTGCACAATCTGCTCGGCAACGCGCTGCGCCACACCCCTGCCGAGGGCAAGATCACCGTTCGCCTGTCGCGCATCGACAAATGGGTACAGGTCGAGGTCAGCGACACAGGCGAAGGCATCCCGGCGGAACACCTGCCGCATGTCTTCGAGCGCCTCTACCGCGCCGACTACGGGCGCAGCCGCGACAGCGGCGGGACGGGCTTGGGCTTAGCCGTCGCCAAAGCGCTGGTCGAGGCGCACGGCGGTCTGATCGACGTGGCGAGCGCGGGCGTCCCCGGCGAAGGCACGACCTTTTCGGTGCGGCTGCCGCTCGACACGGACTGCGCGCCCGCCGGTGAGACGGTCGAGCGGCGCGCGCTGGCGGAAGAAGACGCCGCGCAGACCTGATCGGGCATCGCTCTCCCGCGCTGATCCCCCAATTATGAGAGCCAGATGAGAAATTCTTGACTTAATTGAGACGCTTGCTCTAATAGCGAATTACATGGAAGCGCTTCCATGCAGCGCTTCTGCGGTCGAAGTTATTGACATATACACGAATAGACTTATGGAACACGCGACTATTTACGATGTGGCAAAGCGCGCAGGCGTCGGCATTGGCACTGTTTCGCGCGTCCTCAATAACAGCACACAGGTCACTGAAGAAACCCGTCAGCGCGTCCTGCAAGCCATCCAGGAACTGAACTTCAAGCCGAACAAAGTCGCGCGCAAGCTCTCCCGACACCAACGCCTGTTCAACATCGGCGTGATCACGCTCTCCTTCACGACCTACTACTCGTTCGTCGAGCGCCTGCGCGGCGTGCAAGCCGTCCTCAACGAAACGGCGCATCAGGAATACGACCTGGTGCTCTACAGCATCAACTCACCGGAACATTACGTCGAGCGCTTGCAGGCGATCATCGCCACACACAGCGTCGAAGGCTTGCTGGTGATCGACCTCGATCTCGACGAGGCGCAGCAAGAGGCGCTGGCGCAGGTCGGCATCCCGTTCGTCGGCATCAACCACCATCTGAACGCGGACTGGCCCTGCATCGCCGAAGACAACATTCACGGCGGCTACCTGGCGACGCGCTACCTGATCGACTGCGGACACGAGCGAATCGCCTACATCGGCGACGAGTTTTTCGACCGGTTCAGCTTCACCACCAGCGAGGAGCGCCATGCGGGCTATAAGCAGGCGCTCGCCGAAGCGGGCATCCCTTATCGCGCGGAATACCGGCGGCTGGCGCCGTATGGCTACGAGAGCGCGCGCCAGTTGATTCCGTCGCTGCTGGAACTGCCCGACCCGCCGACCGCCATTTTTGCGATGAGCGATATGCAGGCGATGGGCTGCCTCAACGCGCTGCGCGAAGCCGGGCTGCGCGTGCCGGAAGACATCTCGATTATCGGTTACGACGATCTGGAAATCAGCGAGCACATCGGCTTGAGCACGGTGCGGCAGCACCTGGAAGCGACCGGGAACGCCGCCATGAGCTATCTGCTCGACATCATGCAGGGGAAGCAGGCTGCCCCACCCCACCTACCACCGCTTGAGGTGATTCCGCGACAGACAACCACAACCCGACCAGAGTGAACGGTTGCCTGCCGCTTCATCACGACCCGTTGGTCTAGCACAGGAGTGTAGTCAAGAGAAAAGAAGAACGCAATCGTCCAAGCCCACCAGAATCGCTTGTCTTAAGTAGTGAGCTTTTCCTAAAGGAGGTTGCTCGATGTTCAAACGATTTGGATTCTTTATGCTCGTGCTGGCAGCCCTGAGCGTGCTGATCGCCCCGGCGGCGGCGCAAGGGTCGGCACAGGAAGTCAGCCTGTGGTTTCATTCCGGTCAAGGCTCGGAGCGCGACGCGCTCAACACGCTGATCGATGGCTTCAACAGCAGCCAGAGTGACTACACCATCGCGCCGCAGGAAGTGCCGGAAGGCAGCTACAACGACCAGGTGCGCGCAGCCGCGCTCGCCGGGACGCTGCCCTGCGTGCTCGACTTCGATGGTCCCTTCATCTACAGCTACGTCTACGCGGGCGATCTGATCCCGATTGACTCGTACTTCGACAAGGCGACGCTCGACGACGTTCTGCCCTCGATCATCGCGCAGGGCACGGTCGACGGCAAGCTGTACAGCCTCGGTCAGTTCGACAGCGGTCTGGCGATCTGGGGCAACAAGTCCCTGCTGGACGCCGCGAACGTGACCATCCCCACCGACATCAAGGACGCCTGGACGCTCGATCAGTTCAACGCGGCGCTGGCGGCGCTCAAGGATGTCGTCCCGTCGGACGGCTACGTGCTCGACCTGGAATTCCAGAACACGGGCGAGTGGTACTCGTATGCCTTCGGTCCCATCATCCGCAGCTTCGGCGGCGACACGATTGACCGCTCCACCTACAAGACGGCTGAAGGCGTCCTCAACGGACCGGAAGCCGTCGCGGCGATGACGTGGTTCCAGAGCCTGTTCACCGACGGCTATGCCACCGCGACGCCGGTCGATCCCAACGCCGACTTCGAAGGCGGCAAGGTCGCGCTGAGCTACGTCGGTCACTGGATGTACCCCGACTACAAGAAGGCGCTGGGCGATAACCTGGTGCTGATCCCGTCGCCGAACTTCGGTAAGGGCGCGGTCACGGGCATGGGGTCGTGGAACTGGGGCATCACCGCTGGCTGCTCTGTCCCGGACGGCGCGGCAGCCTTCATCAATTACCTGATCCAGCCGGACAACGTGCTGACCATGACCAAAGCCAACGGCGCGATCCCGGCGCGGATTTCGGCGCTGGATCAAGACCCGAACTACGAGCCGGGCGGTGATCTGTACATCTACCGCGAGCAGCTTGAGAACGGCGTCGCCGTGCCGCGCGCACAGACCGCCGTCTACCCGACGATCTCGACGGCAATGGAGACCGCCGTCACCGCCATCGCGCGTGGTGATGACGTGCAGGATACGCTCGACAGCAGCCGTCGACAGCATCGACAACGCCATCGCCAACCAGCAAAGCAGCTAAGCGCTGGTCGCACAGTTCGTTACCGGGGAGCCGAACCTTGCTCCCCGGCGTTTTATCTGGAGGGTGCCATGCTGCGATACTTGACAGGTCGCCAGGGTCGAGACCTGACTTCCGCGCTGCTGATGGGCGGTCCGGCGCTGATTCTGCTGGTCATCTTCATGATTATCCCGTTCGTTCGCGGAATCCAGCTCAGCCTGACCAACCAGCAGTTCAACGGCGCGCAAGCCGATTACGTGGGTCTGCGCAATTACGATCAGATTTTGAGCCTCAATATCGTCCAACTGCCGCCCATCCCCGATCAGGTGCCGGAGCAGCGCCCCTCGGTCGGCTGGTATCAGGACAGCAGCGGCGCATGGAATTTCCGCTGGCGTCCCAACGCGGTCGACGACCTGAACTCGATCTATCCGGGGCTGGAAAGCGTCCGCGATTTCGAAGTGGCGCGAACCTTGACGCTCGGCGGCAGCAACTACGCCATCATGGCGAAAGACCCCGGCTTCTGGCAGGCGCTGGGGAATAATCTGTACTTCGCCATCATCGTCGTGCCGGTGCAAACGGGGCTGGCGCTGTTACTGGCGCTGCTGATCAACCAGAAAATTCCTTACGTCAACGTCTTTCGCACCATGTATTTCAGCCCGGTCGTCACGGCGATGGTGATCATCGCGGTGGTCTGGGCATTTCTGTACAACCCGCAGTTCGGGCTGATCAACCAGATGTTGAGCGTCTTCCACATCGGTCCGTTTCAATGGCTGCAAGACCAGTCGTCCGCCATGCCCGCCATCATCATCATGTCGATCTGGCAGGGCGTCGGCTTCCAGATGGTGATCTTCCTGGCGGGGCTGCAAGACATCCCCAGCGACCTGTACGAAGCCTCCGGCATCGACGGCGCAGGTCCCTTCCAGCGTTTCCGCTTCATCACCCTGCCGATGCTGCGCAACACCATGATCTTCGTGGTGGTGACGACGACCATCCTGGCGTTCCGGCTGTTCGATCAGGTCAACGTGATGACGCCTGACGGCGGTCCCGGCGGATCGACCGCGACCATCGTCTGGCTGGCGATTCGCACCGGCTGGCGGCAGACCCAGATCGGCTTCGCTTCGGCGATTTCGGTGGTCTTCGTCGCGCTGGTGCTGATCATTTCGCTGGTGCAGCGGCGGCTGGTGCGGTCAGAAAGCGCGGTGGACTGATGGCACTCACACAAGCACAACGCAGTGAAGCCGGACGACGCGCCATCGAGGCGCGCGGACGCAGAATCGCCGGGCGGACGCTGACCTACGCCTTCATGCTCTTTCTGGGTTTCCTGTTCCTGTTCCCGATCATCTTCATGATCGTCGCCGCCTTCAAGCCGAACGACCGCGTGATCGCCGACCTGGCGAGCATCCGCGCCTTCTTACCCGATCTTTCGACGCTGACGCTCGACAACGTGCGCGACGTGTTCTCGCGCGTGCCCTTCGACCTGTACATGTTCAACTCGCTGTTCATGACGCTGATCACGGTTATCGCCGGGCTGTTCGTCAACAGCATGGCGGCTTACGTGCTGGCGCGGCTGCGCTGGCGCGCGCGCGCCGTCGTGCTGGGGCTGGTCGTCTCGCTGATCATCATCCCGCTGGAGGCGATTGCCGTCCCGCTGATGATGCAGGTCAACGAAATGACCTTCTTCCTCAACCTGATCGTCCTGCTGCTGATGGTGCTGCTGACCGGGCTGATCTGGCTCGTTCTGTGGAACAGCGCCGGATCGTGGGTCACGGATCGCCTGCTGCCCGCATCGTCGAGGGGCTGCCGCAGTGGATCGCCAGCGCGGTCGTCACGCTGGTGCTGGCGCTGCCCTTCGAGATACTGGTCGGCTTCATGGTGCAGCAGATCACCGTCGGCGGAAGCTGGCTGAACTCGTACCACGTGCAGATTCTGCCGTTCATCGCCGAGCCGTTCTCGATCTTCCTGTTCTACCAGTTCTTCATCGGCATTCCGAAGGACTTCGACGAGGCGGCTTACGTGGACGGCGCGACCAATTTCCGCATCTACTGGCAGATCATCGTGCCGATCTCGCGCCCGGTCTTCGCCACCGTCGCCATCCTCAAGTTTCTTCAGTTCTGGTCGGCTTACCTGTGGCCCCTGATGGTCACGCGCGCCGAGACGTACCGTCCGCTGATGGTCGGCATGGACTTCTTCCAGACGCAGGCGCCGATCAAGTGGGGCAGCATCATGGCGTATGCCGCGCTGGTGACGATCCCGGTGCTGGTGACGTTCCTGCTCTTCCAGAAATGGTTCGTCCAGAGCGTGAGCAGCAGCGGCGTGAAAGGATAAGCGCAGGTCAATGCCACTTCACCTCAGCGATAAGTGGGTCTGGGATTTCTGGTTCGCGCAGGACGGCGGGGACACACACATCTTCTATCTTCAGGCGGATCGCGCGCTGGGCGACCCAAGTTTGCGCCACTGGCACGTCTCCATCGGGCACGCCGTCTCGCAGGATTTGCGCCGCTGGACGATCCTGCCGGATGCGCTGCGTCCGTCGGGCGATCCGGCAGCGGGGCAGCCGCCCGCTGGGACAACTACACCACCTGGACGGGCAGCATCATCCATCACGCCGGGCTGTGGTACATGTTCTACACCGGAACCACCCGCGCCGAGCAAGGGATTGGTGCAGCGCATCGGGCTGGCGATCTCGCCCGACCTGACGCACTGGGAGAAGCATCCCGAAAACCCGCGCATCGTCGCCGACCCGACCTGGTACGAACTGCTCGACCGGAACGCCTGGCACGATCAGGCGTGGCGCGACCCCTACGTGATCCAGCATCCGCAAACGGGGCAGTTCCACGCCCTGATCACCGCCCGCGTCAAGGACGGCGCGCCCGACGCGCGCGGCGTGATCGGGCACGCGACTTCAGACGATCTCGTTCACTGGGAGGTGCAGCCGCCGCTGAGCGCGCCGGGCGAATTCGGGCACATGGAAGTGCCGCAGGTGGTCGAAATTCAGGGGCGCTGGTATCTGCTGTTCTCGTGCCCCTTCCCGATGCTCGCCAAAGCGCGACAGGCGCGCCTCGCCGCCCCGGTCACAGGGACGTATTACCTCAGCGCCGATTCTCCGTTAGGCGCTTACGACGCCTCCGCCGCCCGGCTGCTGCTGGGCGACGCAATCGGCTCGCTCTATTCCAGCAGGCTGGTGCAGGACGCGGCGGGGGCGTGGCAGTTCATGGCGTTCAGGAATCACACGGCGGCGGGCGCGTTCATCGGCGACATCAGCGATCCGCTGCCCGTGCGCGTACTGGACGATGGACAGCTTCGCGTCGAGCGCGGGGAGTAGCGCGCTACTCGGTCATGCGCTCGATTTTGGTCGTGCTCTGAAGGACTTCGTAGATTTCCAGCGTGGGATGCCCGGCGAAGGTCTGCGGCGGCAGCGTGCCGGAGCGGGCGTGTCCCTCTTTGAACTCCGCCGACTGCGTCCACTTCTGGAAGGCTTCGTCGGACTCCCAGAAGGTCATGACGACATACGGCTCGCCCTCCTGTTTCGGGCGCAGCAGTTGGAACGAAATGAAGCCCGGCATCCCATCGACCAGGCTGGCGCGGTCGGCAAAACGTTCTTCGAAAGCGTCGGCATGTTCGGGATTCACGGGGATGCGGTTACAGGTCACGATCATGATTCAATCTCCTTCCAATACATCAAATGACTAATTCGCGCTGTCGAGGACAGTCAGGCGTTCGTGGGCGACGGCGCGTTCCTTCGGCTCGGGCGCGCCATCCGGGTAGCCGACGTGCAGCCAGCCGACCACTTTCTCGTCGTCGGACAGCCCCAGCAGCGCGCGCAGGCGCGGGTCGTTCTTGAAGGTCTTCCAGTGCGTGCCCAAGCCGCGCTCCCACGCCAGCAGCAGGAAATTCTGCGTCAGGCAGCAGCAGGCGGCGAAATCCTCCTCGCGCACGTCAGGCTTCTCGCTCTCCTTCATGATGACCGCCAGATAAGCAGGGACGCCGATGAATTTCTGGTAGGTGCCTTCCCCCACCTGACGACGCGCCGCCTCGTCTTCCAGCCCGCAGGCGTCCAGCGCCATCTCGCGGCGGATTTCGGCATAGTGCTTCGCGGCAGCGCCCGTCAGGAAGACGAAGCGCCAGGGTTCGGTCAGGCGGTGGTTAGGCACCCAGACCGCCGTTTCCAGCAGTTCCCGCACCAGCTCCGGCTCGACCGGCTGATCGGTGAAGTTCGAGACCGAGCGGCGCGTGCGAATCGCGTCCGCCAGCTCCAGCACGTTCCCACGCGAAACTTTCGACTGCATCGTTCCTCCTCCAATTCGTCCGCGCCAACAGCGTGAGTACCCCTAACTTACCGCGTTTCTCGCCGTATATCCACGCATGGACTTAACTTCGGTTCGCGCCCGTCGGCGCCAGCGCGCAAACACGGCTTAAGTCGCGCGCCCCGTTTCGGCGGGAGACGAAGTTCACGCCTGTTCACTTTCGAGTTAACCGCGTGCAGAAAAAGCGGATGATTAGCTTGTGCTTCGACCCGCGCTAAGCGTTTCGGCGTCCGGCTTGACCCAACCCAGCGCGTTCTCGCTGACGAGCACCGCCAGCGCGTCAAGCCAGGCGGGCGCATCGTTCAGGCAGGGCGCGAAATGGAAATCCTCTGCGCGCCCGCCGCCTTCTTCAAACTGCTCGCGCCCCTCGTTGCCCAGCTCGTCGAGCGTCTCCAGACAGTCGGTGACAAACCCCGGCGAAAAGATCAGCGGGCGCTGGACGCCCTGCCCGTGCAGCGCCCGCAGCACGTCCTCGGTGTAGGGATGCAGCCAGGCTTCCGGTCCGAACTGTGACTGAAAGCACACCGTCCATTCGTCGTCTCCCCAGCTCATCGCCGCCGCCAGAAGCGCCGCTGTCCGCTCGCACTGCCGGCGGTAGGGATCGCCCGTCTGGACGTAGCGGTTGGGGATGCCGTGAAACGTGATCACGAACTTATCCGGCGGCTCGCTCAGCGCGGCGACCTGCGCGCACAGGTGCGCCTGCATCGCCGCGATGTACTCCGGTCGATCAAAATACGGTTCGACGAAGCGCAGCGTCGGCACGAAGCGCTTGGCGGCTGCCGCCTGATAGACCGCGTCGTAAACGGAGGCGGTCGTGGTCGAGGAATACTGCGGGAACATCGGCACGACCAGAATCCGGTCGATGCCGAAGTCTTCGAGCGCGTGTAAGGCGCTGGCGATGCTCGGATTGCCGTAGCGCATCCCCAGCACCACGCGGTAGATGCCGCCCAGGCGTTCCTGCAAGCCCGCGACCTGCTTGCGCGAATAGATCAGCAGCGGCGAGCCTCCATCCAGCCAGATGCGCTGGTACAACTGCGCCGAGCGGCGCGGGCGGGTGCGCAGGATCATGCCGCGCAGAACGGGCTGCCAGAACAGCGGGTTGTAGTCGATAACGCGCCTGTCCGAGAGAAACTGCTTGAGGTAGGGGCGAACCGCCTGCGGCGTCGGCGCGTCGGGGGTTCCAAGCTGCGCCAGCAGCACGCCGATAGGCTTGTCTGAATGACGAACGGGCATCGTGTCTCCATCTCCGCTGAGGATAAGCGTAAGACATCGCCGGAATTGTACCCGATTCTCAGCAAAATGATGGATTCTGAGCAGACGCGGGCGCATCGACAACAGCGTCAGCGAGGGATTGCGCGCCGCGACCGTATCAGCCCCGGCGCGCCATGATGGCATCGACCCAGGTCTGCGGCAGGTATTCGAGCGCGGCGGCGAGACCGGACAGATAGCCGATCTGGTAGCGGCGCTTCGGCTTGCGCGCGGTGAGCGCCTTGTAGACGACCTTAGCGATCTCCTCCGGCTCGGTGCGCCTGGCGTCGAACGTCGAAAACTCGTCCTGCTCTTTCCTGAGTACGTCGGCATAGGGCGCGAGGCGCTCGCGCGACCACTGCTGAAACGACTCCTCCAACTCCTGCGCGCTGCGGGCGGGCGCGGCGGTTTTGACGCCGCCGCAGCGAATCATGATATTGGGGATGTCCCAGCGCTTGAGTTCGATTTGCAGCGTCCGCGCGATGCAGTTGACGGCGAAGTCGCAGGCGTGAATGCTCGACACGTAGGGGATCGGGATAATCGACGGCGTGACGATCCAGACGATGCGCCCGTGCGTCTCGCGGATCGCGGGCAGAAATGCCTGAAGCAGCTCGACGGGCGCGACGAGGCGCGCTTCCAGCTCGACGCGGAACTTGTCCACGTCCATCAGCTCAATCGGCGCGACGCCGCCGCCCCCGGCGTTGTTGACAATGGCGTACAGCCCCGGCTCGTGACGGGCGCGCAATTCTCCCTCAATCGTCTCAACAGCGGCAGCGATCTGATCGGGCTTGGTGAGATCGACCGGGCAAACCGGGACGAGCGTCGGCAAATTCAAGCCGCGCAGGCTGTCGGCGTCGGCTTCCTTGCGCACGGTCGCAAAGACCGTCCAGCCGTGCTGGGCGAGATAGACCGCCGTCGCCCGCCCGATACCCGACGAGCAGCCCGTCACCAGGACGGATTTCCCCGCCGACGTTGTGGTAACTTGCATGATTGTCCCTGTCCTGACTCCGTGAGTGTGTAAGCTACTCAACTATACGCACAGTCAGGCGACTTGGTCGCACGCTGACAGGGGTATTGCGGTCGTCAATTTCTGGAAAGCGTTGAGAATTCCGGGATACGCTCACGCATCCGTCGGGGTCGATACGCCGAGACTCGCCTGAAGCGCCCGGCGCAGCGTCCTGACGGCGCGCTTCACTTCCGGCGTAAGAGGTGCATCTAGGGCACTATTGCCCGGCTGAATACCGACCAGCAGCGCCTCACAACCCAGCGCTGCGCAGACGTACTGCGCAAACAGCGTGAGTGGCGTGGTGTGCGTGCTCGCGCCGAATCCGTCGATGGCATTCAAATCGATCAGCCGGATTTCACCCGGCGCGAGGTTCATCTGCGCGGCGTCGAACAGCAGCACGAGCGCGGGCTGGAAGCGGCGCAGCGTATGCGTGTGATTCTCCGGCGCTGCCCCCGCCTCGATCACCAGCAGGGTTTCGCTCCCGGTCAGCCCGCGAACGACCCGGAGTCCGGCGGCGTCATCGCCGCGCAGCTCATGCCCGATCCCCACCAGCGCGATCTTCGACGAGCGCCTCGGCTCCTCGATGACCGTTTGCAGACTGCGTTTCCAGGGCTTGTCCGACATCCGCATCATTCCCGTAATAGACCGTAAAGCCCGCGTGCGTCGGCGCTGCCAGCGACCACTCCTCGCAGGACAGGCTCAGGCAGTCGAAGCGGCAGTTTTCGACACACTGCCCGCAGAAGGTGCAGCGATCCGCCGAATAGCGAATCACGAAGCGCTTCTCCTTGTTGTCCAGACGGATCAACTCAATCGCGTTCGCCGGGCAGTCTTTCACGCACAGCGCGCAGCCCGTGCATTCTTCGGGATTCCAGTGCAGCCTGCCGCGCAGACGCAGCGGCGGGGCGACCGGCGTGACTTCCGTCGCCGGTTTGCGCACCAGCGAGTGCAGCGTATCTTCGAGCATTCCCGCGATTTTCACAGCGCCCTTCCTACGATCATGACGACCCACTGCACCAGCAATAAGAGCACGCCATAGCGCCACCACATGCCGACCGTCTGGAGGATGCGGATGCGCGTCAGCAGCGCTTGCAGCCCCGCCAGCCCGACCAGCAGCGCGAGCGTTTTCAGGAAGTAGTCGAGCGGGTTGACCACACCGCCCAGATAGAACGCCGCGATCAGCGTCAGCCCGGCGACCAGCTCGACGGCGCGGCTGAGATGGAAGATCGCCAGCCCACGCCCGCTGTACTCGGTCAGCGCTCCGGCGACGATCTCGGTCTCGGCTTCGGGCGCGTCGAAGGGCGGCATTTCCAGCTTGCCCATCAAGCCGATCACCGCCGCGACGAAGCCAACCGGCTGAAGCACGATCAGCCAGTTGGAATTGGCGGCGATCTGGTCGATCTGCCAGCTTCCCGCCGCAACCGCCGGACCGAGCAGCGCCAGCATGAAGGGCGCTTCGTAGGCGAAAAGCTGGGTCAGCGTGCGCACCGCGCCCATCAGGGAGAAGCGGTCGCTGGTGTTCATCCCGGCGAGGCTGGTGCAGATCGTCAGCAGGCTAAGCAGGTAGACGGTCACGATCAGGTCGCCGGGGAAGCTGTAAGCAGGCGCGAAGCCCGCCAGCGGCAGATAGAGCGCGGCGGTCAGCGCGCCCGCCAGCGCGATCACCGGAAGCCCGACGAAGAGCGCCGCGTTGACGCCGTCGGGGATGATTTCCTCTTTCGCCAGCAGCTTGACGATGTCCGCCAGCGGCTGGAACCAGGGCGGTCCGATGCGGTTTTGCAGCCGCGCGACCAGCTTGCGCCGCACCCACTGGTAGGCAAGCCCGACCGCGACCAGAAACAGCCCGCCGGGGAAGATCAACAGCGCGAAGAGCGCCCCTAACAGCGTCATGCCTGCCTCCGATAGAAGTCGATGCCGTGCTGGCGCAGCATTGCCCACGTCCAGCGCCGCTCACCGTGCGCGTCCACCAGCGTGACCGCGCGATCATTGCACGAGAAGCATGGATCGATGCCAACGAGGATCATCGGGACATCGGCTAGCTGGCGACCGACCGCCAGCGTCAGCACCGAGGCGAGATTGCAGAGCGTGGGCGTGCGCACCTTGACGCGCTCCGGCGTATCCGTCCCGTTGCTCTTGATGAAGTAGAACAATTCGCCGCGCGGCGCTTCGACCCGGCTGATGGTCTCGCCCGCCTTGATGCGGCGCGGCATTCGCACCTGTAACTCGCCCTCCGGCAGATGATCGAGGATTTCCCGGATGAGGCGATAGCTTTCGAATAATTCCTTGAGGCGCACGACGAAGCGCGCCTGAAGATCGCCCACCGTGTCGGTGACGGGCTGGACGGGAAAGTCGGGGTAAGCGGCATAAGGCGCGACGACGCGGATGTCGCGCAGCACGCCGGAGGCGCGCGCCGTCGGTCCCATCAAGCCAAGCTGATCCGCCTGCTCCGCCGTCACCACGCCGATGCCGCTCGTGCGCTGCATCCACAGCCCATCGGTCGTGATCACGTCGAGGTAGTGATGCGTGCGCGCCTCAAGCTGATCGACCGCGACGCGGATGGCGTCGGCGATTTCGGGCGTCACGTCACACTTGACGCCGCCGAGCACATTCGCGGAGTAGTTGACGCGGTTGCCCGTCAGCCGTTCGAGCGCGTCCATCACGGATTCGCGGTCGCGCCACGAGTACATGAACAGCGTGTCGAACCCGGCTTCGTGCGCCGCCACGCCCAGCCAGAGGAAATGGCTGTGAACGCGCTCCATCTCCGCGACCAGCACGCGGATCGCCTGAGCGCGCGGCGGCGCGGTCACGCCCGCCAGCTTCTCGACGCCGAGGGCGTAGGCAAGCGCGTGGACGTGCGAGCATATCCCGCAGATGCGCTCCAGCAGATAGAGGTCCTGCGTCCAGTTGCGCGCCTCGGTCGCCTTCTCGATGCCGCGATGCGCGTAGCCAAGCCGCACCGTCGCGCCGGTGACGATCTCGCCATCCACCGAGAATTCAAAGTGCCCCGGCTCCTTGAGCGCCGGGTGCTGCGGTCCAATCGGGATCGTGAATGTCTCGCCCATGCTCGCCTTCATTCCACTTTCATTCCAGCGCCGCGTCTTTGCGCAGCGGATACACGTCCTGCGCCCAGTCGTCCGGCAGGAACAGCGGGTCGTCGTTGGGGATGCCGATGATGGTGATGCCGAACATCTCGCGCAGCTCGCGCTCGAATACCACCGCAGGCGGGATCAGGCGGCAAACGCTGGGGACGGAGGGCAACTCGCGGGCGGCGCTCACGCGCAGCGTCACGACCGCCGCGCCGGAGCAGAAGTGATAAAGCACTTCCAACTGCCCCGCCTCGTGCCCCTGATCCAGCCCGGTGATGGCGGAGAGATAGCCCCACTGCCTGAGCACGGCGACCGCCGCCAGCAGATTGCCCGCCGTCACCACCACATCGAGGCGGTCGGCTTCCGGCGTCTGCGCCGATTCCGTCCACGCCGCCAGAAGGGCACGGGCGTTTTCAATCGTCGTTATCGTCGTGTCGGTCATGAGGCGCGCTCGCCTTCCTTCAGCCGTTGCAGCAAGCCGACGATACCGTCGATGATCGCCTGCGGGCGCGGCGGGCAGCCGGGGATGTAGACATCGACCGGAATCACTTTGTCAATCCCGTCGAGCACGTTGTAGCAGCCCTGAAACACGCCGCCGGAGAGCGCGCACGCCCCCACCGCGACCACGAATTTCGGCTCCGGCATCTGCTCGTAGATGCGCAGCAGGCTGTCGCGCGCCTGCCGCGTGACCGCGCCCGTGCAGATCAGCACGTCGGCGTGGCGCGGGCTGCCTTCCAGCCGCACGCCGAAGCGTTCGAGGTCGTAGCGCGGCGTCAGAGTCGCCAGGATTTCGATGTCGCAGCCGTTGCACGACCCGCTGTTGAAGTGAATCACCCAGGGCGAACTGGTTCGCGCCCAGAGGGCGACTTCGTTGATCACATCCGTCCAGTTCATGTAGAAAACTGCCTCTTCTTTCTTTAACCTCACCCCCACTCGCTGCGCTCGTTTCCCCTCTCCCTATGGAGAGGGGCGAAACAGTGTTTCGCACAGGGTAAGGGTCGCTTAACCGAGCAGGAGCGCCAGCAGCGTCACGATTAGCCCGCCGACGTAGAGCGCAACGGCAGGTGACAAATCGCTGCTGCCGATCATCAGCGCGCCGAGGTGCAGCGCCGCGAAGAACAGCGCGATCACGAAGAAGGCGCGGTAGCCGGGCGAGGACGCCTGCCCCGGCGCGTTGCCGCTGGCGTACAGGCTCGTCTTGAGGGGCGATGGACGGGACGACCCCGCCATCGCCCTGCCGATAAGCGCCAGCCCACCCGCGAGCAGCAGGTAAATGATGAAGGCGAGCGGCGGCGCAAGCAGAATTTCCATCGAGAACCCCTTACATCTCCTGATGCTGGAACTGCGCCCGCTTCAGGGTTTGAACGTGGCGGCGAATGTGCTCCTCGATCTCCATCAGGCGCTGTTCGAGGCTGCGCGGCTCGCTGTCGGTCTTGATCGGGAAGTTGACCGACCAGTCGGGCAGCTTGCGCAGGATGGCGTCGAATTCCTTCTGCAAGCAGGAGAGATCGTAAGCCAGCATCGTCATCGAATCGCCGCTGAAGTTGCTGCGCGCGACCTGATTCAAATGCTCAAACGAGCCAGCTTTCAGAATCGGCGGGCGTCCCTGAAGCAGCGCCCCCGCGACCGAAACGTACTGCTCGTGCCAGAAGACCAACTGCGCCAGCACGCCGTAAGCGGTGTGGCGTCCGTCGGTCAGACTCTGGTCGGTGGTGGCGAGGTAGGCGGCAGCTTCGAGCACCGTGCGATTTAAGCGATCCAGAACTTGTTCATGCAGACTTTGCTTTGGCGTTCATCGTTTTTGCCCCATCTCTAACTTAACGGACCGAACAGGGCGAGGCTCGCCGGGTGCGTCAGCCAGACGAGCGCGTTGGGGAACAACCCGACGAGGATCAACGCGATGGACAGCACCACCAGCGGCAGCCGCACCGCCAGCGGCAGCGACGTGGGGGCGCTCGCAGCGGCGGGCGACCGGAAAAGCGCGTTCACGACCGGCAGATAATAGGCGAGCGAAAAGAGACTGTTGAGCGCGGCGAAGACCGTCAGCCAGACGAGCAGCGGCGACCCTGCCGCGATCCCGGCAGCGAGAATCTGCCATTTGGACATGAAACCCGCCAGCGGCGGCACGCCCGCCAGACTGAGCAGCGCCAGCGTCAGCGCCAGCGCCGCCAGCGGCGCGCTGCGGGCTGCGCCCGCCAGATCGTCAATGCGCAGCGGGCGGTCGATGCCGCGCTGACGGTGCAGCACCAGCAGCAGCGCTCCGGCAGCCAGGAACGCCAGCCCCTTCATCAAGCCGTGATTGAGCAGGTGGAACAACCCGCTCTGGATGCCGTCGGGTGTCCCGGTCGACAAGCCGACGCCGATACCGAACAGGATGAAGCCGACGTGCGGCAGGCTCGAATACGCCAGCAGGCGCTTGAGGTCGCGCTGGCGCAGCGCCAGCAGATTGCCGACGACCATGTTGACGATGCCGCAGATCAGCAGCAGATTGGCGAACGATGCCAGCGGCGCGAGCGTGCGCAGCAGCGCGATCAGCCCCGCCTGCGTGACCACGCCCGCCTGTAAGACGCTGATGCCGTCCGGCGACTGCGAATAGGCGTCGGGCAGCCAGGTATGCAGCGGCACCAGCGCCAGCTTGACGCCGAAGCCGACCAGCAGCAGCGCCCCGCCGACGCCCGCCACGTCCGGCTGAACGATGCGCTGAATCTGATCGAGGCTGAGCGTGCCGGTCTGCGCCAGAATCAGCGCGATGCCGAACAGCACCAGCGCCGTACCGAGCGCGCTCTGCACCAGATACTTAACCAGCGCCTCCAGCGCCGCCGGGTCGTCGCGGCGGAAGGCGACCAGGAAATAAGTCGCCGTGACCATCAGCTCGAACCACAGCCACAGGTTGAACAGATCGGTCGCACACGCCAGCCCGATCAGCGCGCCCGTCAGGATCAGCAGCAGCGCGTAGTATTTCTCCTCGCCCACCTCTCCGGCGACCTCCGCGCGCGAATAGACCAGCACGAGCAGGACGAGCGCCAGCGTTAGCCCGGTAAAAAGCAGGCTGAGCGCGTCGATGCGCAGCGTCACCGCGCCAATTGCCAGCCCGGCGGGCAGCACGTCGCCCACCGCCAGCAGGTAGAGCAGCCACAACAGCGCCAGCGTCGCCAGCGCCAGATGTCGAGCAGCGGCAGGTCGCAGCAGCCGCCCGGCGAAGTAGGCGACAGGCGCCATCATCAGCGGCAGGATCAGCAGCAGGCTCATGCGCCCCTCCCCAACAGCACGACCAGCAGGACGACGATCAGCCCGCCGATCACCCCGGCGACGTTCCAGTTCAACTGCCCGGTCTGCGTCCTGCGGACGCGGTCGCCCGCGCCCTGCGAGAGACGAACGGCGGCGTCATCCAGCCCGTAGAAAACGCGGCTGTCGGCGGCGGCGAGCCAGGTGGTCAGGCGGCGGTACGGCTGGACGAACAGCGCATGGTAGAGGTCGTCAATGCGCCAGCCCCGAAGCGGAAGCCGCGAACAAGCGCCCCGCCAGCGGATCGGTCTCGCGGTACTTACCGTAGAGCCAGTACGCCGCGCCGATGCCCGCCAGCGCGATCAGCGTCGAGAGCGCGGCGACCGGGAGATTCATCGCTCCGGCTTCCGCCTCGCCGGTCGTGTGCGCCAGCCATCCCTGAAGCGGCGCTGCGCCGGGCAGATTGAGCGCGCCGCCGAAGACTGCCAGCAGCGCCAGCGCGATCAGCGGGCGCGTCATCATGGGGCGGCTTTCGTGCGCGTGCTTCGCGGCGTCGCCCCGCGCTTCGCCGAGGAAG